>NZ_STGE01000056.1 GCF_005222675.1 Mycolicibacterium sp. CR10
CAGCGGGGGCGCCCCTTTTGGCATGCTCGGGCCGAGATCGACACCAGAGTTGCGGAAAGCGGTATCGGGCCTTCGATCACGACCCTGGTGTCGATCTCGGCCCGAGCATGCCGCGCAGACCTGCCTCGCAGGTGAACGCCGGGATCACGGGCACGGGTCTACGGGCTATCCCTGAAGGAAGGCCAGCAGGTCGGCGTTGATGACATCGGCGTGCGTGGTGGGCATGCCGTGCGGAAATCCCTGGTAAGTCTTGAGCGTCCCGTTCTGAAGCAGCGCAGCGGATTTCGGCCCAGAGGCGACGTACGGAACGATCTGGTCGTCCTCGCTGTGCATCACCAGCGTCGGCACGGTGATCTTCTTGAGGTCCTCGGTGAAGTCGGTCTGCGAGAACGCCACGATGCCGTCGTAGTGGGAGAAGGCGTCGCCCATCATGCCCTGGCGCCACCAGTTCTCGATGATGGCCTCCGATGACTCCACACCGGGCTGGTCGAAGTTGTAGAACGGGCCCGCCGGCAGCGCCCGGTAGAACTCCGAACGGTTCGCGGCCAACTGCGCCTGCAGACCGTCGAACACGCTCTTGGGCAGGCCTTCCGGGTTGGCGTCGGTCTGCACCATCAACGGCGGCACCGCGCTGATGAGCACGGCCTTGGCTACCCGGCTTTCGCCATGGCGGCCGAGGTAGCGGACCACCTCGCCGCCACCGGTGGAGTGCCCGACGTGAACGGCGTCGCGGAGGTCCAGATGCTCGGTCAGCGAGGCAAGGTCGTCGGCGTAGTGGTCGAGGTCGTGGCCTTCGGGCGTCTGGGTGGAGCGGCCGTGACCGCGCCGGTCGTGCGCGATCACCCGGTAGCCATGCTGCAGGAAGAACAGCATCTGCGTGTCCCAGTCATCGGAGGACAGCGGCCAGCCGTGGCTGAACACGATCGGCTGACCCGATCCCCAGTCCTTGTAGAAGATGTCGGTGCCGTCGGAGGTGGTGTGGATGCTCATGGCACTAGGTTCCTGGATTCGACGCCGTCTGTCATCAGCACCGGCCGGCATGGCCAGTGGGGGCTGGTCACATCGCCGCCCGCGGCACCACGCCGGAATTGCGTTCCGCGCGGGGCTCACTCGCGTTTTCCCGCGCGGAAGGCCATTCCGGCGACGGGTTTCTGCCAGGGGGCGTGCATATTCTGCCAGCGGAATTAAACCCCTGACCTGCCGGTTTAAGCCATCAGAACCACCAAGAACCACCAAAAAAGTCAGAACCGCGCGACTCGCTCCACGGCTCCGACCCGACACAGGGAAGAGCAACCACCATGAAGACCTCGACCATCACCCTCACCGCCGCCGCCGCACTGTCTGCCGCCGTCCTCGGACTGGCCGCCCCCGCCGCCGCCGCCCCCTCCGGCACCGGCGACGCCCAGCAGACCATCGCCCAACTCGAAGACCAGGGCAACCGGGTCATCGTCAACCGGCAGAGCAGCAGCCCGCTGAGCGACGCCAGCATCGTCGGCATCCGCCAGGGATCCCCGATCCAGGAGTACACCTGGGACCTGCAGCGCGACGACCGCATCCTCGAAACCGTCGGCCACGTCATCTTCGTCGACGTCAAGTAACCCCCACACCACAAAGGGGCGCCCCACAATGGGGCGCCCCTTTTGGCATGCTCGGGCAGACCCGTCGGCCGCGTCTTCGTCGTCGAGATCCGCTGACCCCGCAACATAGAAAAGGGGCGCCCCCACCACCAGGGGCGCCCCTTCTTCAATGGGGTCCGCTCAGCGGGCACCAAGTATGTGGACCGCGGCGTCGCCGCCGGTCACGGATTGCAGGCGAGATTGGAAAGACGGATGTCGACGCATAGCTTCGGCGATGTCGAGCTCGCGACGCTGGGCCGCGCGCCAGGCCGGATGTGACTCAAGGTGGACGACCGTTGCACCTGCGGTGTTCGTCTTCATATCAGCGCCTCCCGCTGAAAAATGAGGATCACTCCTCAGCTAGTGGCCTTCAGCATGCTCGTCGTACCTGAGCATCACCGTCAGCGTTACCCGTGAGCTTGATAAGAAATGCCCACGCTCACAGTGTCGTAAACCACATCCGGCAGGTGAACTATTCCGCCGAGCTCTGCAGGGCCAGCACGCTGATGTCCGGCGGCGCTCCGATGCGGACCGGCGGACCCCAGAAACCCGCCCCGCGCGTCACGTAGAGCTGGGTGTCCTGAACCGCCGACAATCCGGCAAGCGACGGTTGCGCCTGCGCGACGGCGTAGTGGAACGGCCACATCTGACCGCCGTGGGTATGGCCGGATAGCTGCAGGTCCACGCCCCGTTCGGCGGCCTCGGTCACCTGGATCGGCTGGTGGGCCAGCAGCACCGTCGGGTCGGCCGAGGTCACCCCGGCCAGAGCGCTGTCGAAATCCGGCGGAAAGGACCGCGACTCCCCTGCCACGTCGTTGACGCCGGCGAGGTCGAACCCGGCCGCACCTCGCCGGATCCGGGTGTTCTCGTTGCGCAGGACATGCATGCCGAGGCGTTCCAACTCCGTCAGCCACTCGGCGGTGTCCTCGACGAAGTATTCGTGGTTGCCGGTGACGAAGAACGTGCCTTCGCGCGACTCCAGGTCCCGCAGCGGCTCCGCTGCGGCGCCCAGTTCCGCGACCGTCCCATCCACCAGATCGCCCACGATCGCGACGAGGTCGGGTTCGGTCTCGTTGATCATCCGGACGATCCGCTCGGTGTGCGCACGGCCCAGCAGCGGGCCGAGGTGGATATCGGAGACGACCGCGACCCGGAAACCGCTGAACGCGGGATCCAGCCGGCTCAGCCGCACGGGAACGCGCAGCACGTCTGGCGGACCGAGCGCCCTGGTCACACCCACACCGACCAGGCCCACCGCGGCCGCACCAGCCGCGACCGCACCGGTCCGGGCCAGGAACATCCGCCGGTCCACGGCGGCCGGGTCGGGGACGTCGGCGGCATCGGGGTCGTCCGCGGCGTCGGCGCGGTCCTTGCGCTTCACCCACGGCCGCAGCACCAGCCGAACCGGCTCGAGCACCAGCAGGGCCAGGAACAGGTACGCGACCACGCCGAACCACAGGTATCCCGGCCAGGCAACCCACCCCGACTCCGGGAAGCCGACGACCCGCGGCAGGACCACAGCGACCACCAGAAGCGTCAACAGCGCCAGCAGCACCACCGTCAAGATCCCACGGACGCGGCCCTGGCGCGTGGTGTCCTTGACCATCCGCTTCCAGATGCAGACGTGCATCAGCGCGAGGATCGAGCCGAGTATTGCGATGAACATTCATGTCCTTTGCGGTCGAGCTCGAGGTCCCAACAGCCTAGTTTCTGCCAGCGGGCGCTCAATTTCTGCCAACGGAAATGATCTGCACCCGCGGCAGGTTGAACCGGTCAGATCGCAAGCACAACAACAGAAAACGTCGAAACCGCGAGATTCGCTCCACGGCTCCGACCCACCACAGGGAAGAGCAAGATCATGAAGAACATCACCATCGCCACCGTCGTCGCCGCCGGACTGTCCGCCGCCGTCCTCGGATTGGCCGCCCCCGCCGTCGCCGCCCCCTCGGGCTCGGGCGACGCGCAGCAGACCGTCAGCCAGCTCGAAGAGCAAGGCAACCGGGTCATCGTCAACCGCCAGTCCAGCGCCCCGCTGAGCCAGGCCAGCGTCGTCGACGTCCGCCAGGGCAACGCCATCCAGGACTACGTCTGGGACGCTCAGGGCGACCGTAAGGTCCTCGAGACCACCGGACACGTCGTCTTCGTCGACGTCCGCTAGTACTTCCCACAGAAGGGGCACCTCCACCCGGAGGTGCCCCTTTTGTATGCCCGGACGCCGTGCCCCTGCGAGTCACATTTGAAACTCTGACCACACCAGTCACCGCGTGGCTCACCGATATGGGTCCGTCGATCGCCTAATCTGCGCAGACGATGGCGACCTTCAGGAAGATGTCCGCGCGCGCGTCCGCACTGGTCACAGCGGTGATGCTGGCTGCCGCCCCAGCGGCGATGGCCGAGCCGAACGCCGCGGTGGACGCGAACACGTGTCCGTACCGGGTGACGACGCCGCCCGCGGTCGACGCGTCGGAGATCCCGGAGGTCGGCGATCCGCCCGCCCCGCTACCGGTGCCTGCCAAGCCGATGGGTGGGGACGCGCTGACGGGCTGCGGCATCGTCACCGCGCCCGGGACTCCACCGGTGCCCGGCGACGTCTCCGCGGAAGCCTGGCTGGTGGCCGACCTCGACACCGGCGATGTCATCGCCGCCCGCGACCCCCACGGCAGGCACCGTCCCGCCAGCATCATCAAGGTGCTCACCGCCATGCAGGCGATCAGGGACCTGCCGCTGCACAAGGTGGTGCCCGGAACCGAAGCGGACGCGTCCCAGGAGGGCACGAAGGTGGGCGTCGGCGAAGGCGGCTTCTACTCCATCAACGACCTGCTGCACGGCCTCATCATGCACTCCGGCAATGACGCCGCCCACGCGTTGGCGATGCAAATGGGCGGCATGGACAACACGCTGACCAAGCTGAACGTTCTGGCGGGCAAGCTGGGGGCCCGAGACACCCGGGTGGCGACGCCGTCAGGTCTGGACGGACCCGGCATGAGCACGTCGGCCTACGACATCGGCCTGTTCTACCGCTACGCCTGGCAGAACCCCGTCTTCACCAACATCGCTGCCACCCAATCATTTACCTTCCCCGGTCGCGGCGACGGGGGCTACCCGGTGGAGAACGACAACAAGCTGCTCGCCAACTATCCGGGCGCGCTGGGCGGCAAGACCGGGTACACCGACGATGCCGGCCAGACGTTCGTCGGCGCCGCCACCCGTGACGGCCGTCGCCTGGTCGCCGTGTTGTTGCGCGGCACCCGGCAACCGATCGCTCCGTGGGAGCAGGCCGCGCGACTGCTGGACTACGGTTTCGCCACGGCGCCCGGCACCAAGGTGGGCACGCTGATCGAGCCGGATCCCTCGCTCGTCGCACCCAAGGCGGACCCCGCCACTGCGGGCACGACCACCACTGCGAATGCCGTGCTGCCCGACGTCAACGCGCTGCCGGTCCGCGTCGGGGTCGGGGTGATCGGCGCGATCGTGGTGTTCAGCCTGATGATGGGTGCCCGCGCGATGAACCGCCGCCCGGCCCGCTAACCCGCTCCTGTCCGCCGGAATTGCATTCCACGCGCACAACATCGAGATGCGCCCGCGTGGAATGCAATTCCGGCGGGGGGTGGGCTCGCGGCGGCGTGGTGAGCTAGCGCCGTCGGAGTCGGGAGAAGCCCAGCGCGCCAACAGCTCCCGCCGCAGCCGCCACTGTCGCCTGCCATGGCGCCAACCCGGGACGGGTGACGATCCGGTTCCTGATGACGGCTGGCCCGGGTGCGGGAATGGGATCCTCACCCATGTTCTCGGGCAGCGTAGCCGCCCACGCCGTCGCGAACAGCACCAGCCGAGCGGTGATGTAGGCGAACACCATCAGGCCCAACACCGGACCGAACGTCGCACCCGCAGGGCCGGTGACCACCGACCGCAGGTAGATCGAGGCGACCAGCTTGAAGATCTCGAACCCCACGGCGGCGAGAAGCCCGGCGCGCACGCTGCTACGGAAGCTCACCGACTCCCGAGGCAACCGCGCGATCACCCAGGTGAACAGCAGCCACGACACCAGTAACGACACCGCGATGGAGGCCACGCGCAACACCAGGCTCAGCCCGCTCGTATCCTGAAACCCGAACCAGTGCAACACGTTTTCCATCACCGACGTGTTCCCGAGTGCAGTCAGTGCGACCGTGACGACGATGGCAAGGAACGCGGACAGCAGCGTCGCCAGATCCGACAGCTTGGTCCGGATGAACCCCGGGGGCTCTTCGCGGAAATGGCCCCACATCTGACTGAGCGCCTCGCGCAGATTGGCCATCCAGCCCAGCCCGGCCCACGCAGCCGTCGCCAGACCGATGATGCCCACCGTGCCGCGCGAGTCGATCGCCGAGTCCATCAGCTGGACGAGCTGCTGACCGAGGTCGCCGCTGACGGCCGACCTGATCCGGTTCTCCACGTCGTCGAGCAGATCGGGGCGACTGGCCAGCACGAAGCCGCCTGCGGCGAACCCGACCATCAACAACGGGAACAGCGCGAAGATCGTGAAGTAGGTGATGCCTGCCGCGTAGAAGTCGCCCTTGCAGTCGTTGTAGCGCCCCTGGGCGCGCATCACGTGGTCGAACCACGGCATCCGGGCGCGCAACCGGTCGAGAAAGCCGGGCTTGCCGTCGGAATCTGTCGAGCCGTCTGGCGCAGTCATCCGACTCCTCGTCACTGGTGCGGTGCTAGAAACCCTAAACGGTCATATACCCGCCGCAACGTTTCCCCAGACACCTCCCTCGCCCGGGCCGCCCCCCGGGCCAGGACGCTCTCCAATTCGGCCTGGTCGTCGAGCAACTCGTCGACCCGCGTCTTGATCGGCGTGACGAACTCCACCACTGCCTCGGCCGTCTCCTTCTTCAGGTCCCCGTAACCGCGGCCGGCGTATCCGTCGACCAGCTTGTCGATAGCGGCACCCGTCACCGCCGACTGGATGGTCAGCAGGTTGGACACCCCCGGCTTGGCTTCGGGGTCGAAGCGGATCTCGCGGTCACTGTCGGTGACGGCCGACCGAATCTTCTTGGCAGTCTTGGCCGGATCGTCGAGCAGGCTGATCAGACCCGCGTCGGTGGCGGCCGACTTGCTCATCTTGGCCGTCGGATCGGCCAGGTCGTAGATCTTGGCGGTGGCCTTGGGAATCATCGCCTCGGGCACGACGAACGTGTCGGGGAATCGGGCGTTGACGCGCTGCGCGACGTCGCGCGCCAGCTCGAGGTGTTGACGCTGGTCTTCGCCGACGGGCACCAGTTCGGTGTCGTAGAGCAGCACGTCGGCGGCCATCAACACCGGATAGGTGAACAGGCCGACCGTGGTGGCGTCGGCGCCCTGCTTCTGCGACTTGTCCTTGAACTGCGTCATCCGCGATGCCAGCCCGAAACCGGTGAAACAGCCCAGGACCCAGGACAATTCGGCATGGGCGGGCACATGGCTCTGGACGAACACGGTCGCCCGGGTGGGGTCGACGCCGAGGGCCAGGTACTGCGCCGCCGTCACCAGGGTGCGCTTGCGCAGCGTCTCGGGATCCTGCGCGACGGTGATCGCGTGCAGATCGACGACGCAGAAGTACGCGTCGTGACCATCCTGCAGGGCCACCCACTGACTGACCGCTCCGAGCGCGTTACCGAGATGCAGAGAGTCCGAGGTGGGCTGCGCGCCGGAGAAGACGACCGGCTGGGCTGTATTGCTCATGATGGTGTCCAGTTTTTCATGCGCGCGACGCAGGTCACCCGGGGGCCATTCGGCGCAGCGCCCTGAGGAACACCCGCCGCTCGTCGGAACGCAATTCGCCGAGCCATCGCTCCTCGCCGCGCTGGATCTCCGCCTGTGCCGCGTCCTTGACCGCGCGGCCCTTCTCGGTGATCGCCAGCAGGCGCACCCGGCGGTCGTCGGGGTCGGGGAACCGTTCGATGAGGCCCTGGTCCTGCAGATGGTCGAGCGTGCGGATGATTCGGGTCTTGTCGGCGTTGATGGCTTCCGCGAGCGCCGCCTGGGTGCGCATCGAACCCCGGTCCAGCGCCAACAGCACCACGTAACCCCACATCGTCAGGCCGTGCGCGGCGAGCACGGGCCCCTCGGCCGCGATCAACTCCCGCATCAGGGGCGCCAACATTGCCGCGAGGTCGGGCCGGCGGGATGTCACCCGACGAGAGTAAGCATTGCGTGATCATATGCGCGCACATACGATATGCATATGCCTACATTCGGGAACCAGCATCGCGCCGCCGTTCGGGTCTCGATCGCCGTGGTCGCCGCGGTCCGACCCGCCCACCTCGGTCTCGCCACACCCTGCGAGGGCTGGACCCTCGCGGACCTGCTCACCCACATGACCGCCCAGCACCACGGATTCGCCGCCGCCGCCCGTGGTCACGGCGCCGACCTCGACGCCTGGCGCACCGACCCCTTCGCGGCGGCCATAGCCGCCGATCCGGCAGGCACCTACGCGGCGGCCGCGCACGATGTGCTCGCGGCGTTCGGAGTCGACGGCGTCGACGACGCGCCGTTCGCCCTGCCCGAGTTCGGCCAGGACGTCACGGTGGTCGGCGAGACCGCGATGGGGTTCCACTTCGTCGACTACGTCGTGCACGGCTGGGACGTCGCGGCGACACTCGGCATGCCGTTCACGCTGACCGACGACGTGATCGCCGCCGTGCTGCCGTTGGTCATGGCGGTTCCCGACGGTGAGTTCCGGGACGCGGCCGCCTCCCCGTTCGCCCGTGCGCTTGCGCCGGCCGAGGGCGGCGACTTCGCGCGAATCCTGGGGCACCTCGGACGCCGGCCGGACTGGACACCGAAGTCCGCCGTGGCATAACGCGTCCGCAAATCGGTTCGATCGGTAGCATTCCCGCGATGCGTCAGTTGTCGGTGAGCATCGTTGTCCTGGTGGTGGCCGCCCTGCTCGGTGGTGGAATCGCCTATGCGGCACCGCAACCCGCAGGCGCAGCGGTAGTCATCGTGTCCGGCGGGGCGGCGGTCAGCCCCTTCACGACACCACAGGAGGCCTGCGCGTCTGGTCTGGCCGCGGGCAACACCGACACCGCGCTGCGCCAGAATCTGCTCGACGCCGGCTACACCGTCTACACGTCACCGGCGATGGCCGGACGCGGACCAGTCACCGATCAGGGTGGGTTCGGCGCCTTCGGGGACTGCCCGATCACGTTGCCCGAGAACATGACCGTGGACTCCACCGCCTCGATCGACCTGGCCGGTGAGCACCTGGCCCGGTTCCTCACCTATCTGCATGACTCCCGGGGCGTCGACGTCGTCGACGTCGTCGGACATTCGATGGGCGGCCTGTATTCGCGATCGGCGATCCGGGTGCTGCAGGGTCTGGGCTCGCCGATCCGGATCCGGTCGCTGACCACCCTGGGCACCCCGTGGGAGGGCTCCTATCTGTCCGACTACGCCAACGGCCTGAGCCCACTGTCGGACTGCGCGGGCGACGCGTTCTGCGAACAGGCCGCCACGGCATTCCAAGCCGAGATGCTGCGGTTGCAGACGGGGTCGGGCCGCGAGGTCAACAGGGGTTATCTGATGGGACCCGGGGGCTGGAACGAATTCCAGGCCGGGGTGCTCGACCGGATTCCCGTCGTGCTGATCGGCGGAGCGCGCTTCACCCTGCCCGGGCCCGTCAACCCGATGACCTGGCCCAACGACGGCCTCGTGTCGCGGCGCAGCGCGCTGGCCACCGACGTCAGCGACCGGGTGCTGCCCCACCGGCGCTGTGCCGCCTTCGACGACGCGCACAGCATCTTCGTCGCCGACTCGGTCGGGTTGCCCTGGGAGACCGCGATGACGTGGGACCCGCGTGTTTTCGACGTCGTCCGCGGCGCGATCGAAGGCGCCGACGGAGCGCTGCAGACGGTGAATCGGGTTGGCTGCTAGGTGATTTCGGCGTAGTTGGTCACGCTGAGGTTGACCGACTACGCCGAAATCACGCGTAGTCGACGGTGACCGGGCAGTGGTCGGACCACCGCAGCGCGTAGGCGTCCGGACGTTCGGTGCGCACGGACGCGACGCGCGCCGCAAGACCCGGCGTGGCCAACTGGTAGTCGATACGCCACCCCGCGTCGTTGTCGAATGCCTTCCCGCGCCACGACCACCACGCATACGGACCCGCGACGTCGGGATGGGCCTGCCGCACCACATCGACCCAGCCGGTGGCCAGCAGGTCCGTGAGCCATTGCCGCTCCTGCGGCAGGAACCCGGCCTTCTTCACGTTGCCGCGCCAGTTCTTGATGTCATTCTCGGTGTGGGCGATGTTCCAGTCACCGCACAGCACTGCCTCACCGTCCGCCGCGAGCAGTACTGCCATCCGGGCGGCCACCGCCGCCATGAAGCGCCCCTTCTCCCGCTGCCGGTCGGTATCGGCCTCACCGGTCGGGAAGTACAGGCTGGCCACCGTCAGTCCGGCGGTGCCCACCTCGACGTAACGACCGTGTGATTCGAATTCCTTTGCACCGCAACCGATTGTGACAGCGTCGAACGCCGTGCGCGACAGCACCGCGACTCCGTTGCGGCCTTTGACATGGGGTGCCGCCGACGCCAGGTGCCAACCGTCGGCCAACGCCGGAGCCAATGCCTCGGCCAGCTGCTCGTCGTCGGCGCGCACCTCCTGCAGACACACCACGTCGGCCGTCGTCTCCTTCAACCACGGCAGCAGACCCTGGTTCTCCGGCGACCGCTCCTTGACAGCCGCGCGGATGCCGTTGACGTTGACAGTGCTGACGATCACGACCGCAGACCCTAACCGACCCAGCTCACACGTTCTTGCGGTACCAGCGGTATCACCTTAATGTCGGGCCCATGGCACCACGAGAGCCGATCCACGTCGGATCGGGTGAACCGATCCTGATGCTGCACCCGTTCCTGTGCTCGCAAAATGTCTGGCGCACGGTCGCTGACCAGCTCGCCGACGCCGGCCGTTTCGAGGTCTTCGCGCCGACGATGCTGGGCCACCACGGTGGCCCCCCGTCACCGAGCTGGCTGCTGCATACCGAGGCGCTGGTCGACGACATCGAGCAGCGGATGGACCGGCTGGGGTGGCAGACCGCGCACATCGTCGGCAATTCGCTCGGCGGCTGGGTCGGGTTCGAACTTGAACGGCGTGGGCGCGCCCGCACGTTGACCGCGATCGCGCCGGCAGGTGGCTGGTCTCAGCACTCGGTGTCCAAGTACGAGACCGTGCTGAAGTTCATTCTCGGCGGCCCTGCGCTGATCGCCGCGCGGCTGCTCGGCCCGCGGATCATCGACCTGCCGTTCGCCCGGCGGTTGGCGACCCTGCCTGTCAGCGGCCCCGCCGACGGCCCACCCGACGCGGAGCTGCGCGACCTCGTCGAGGACGCCACTCATTGCAGTGCCTACCTGCAGCTTCTGGTCAAGACGCTGCGCATGCCCGGCCTGCTCGAGCTGGCCAGCCTCGGTGCGCCCACGCAGCTGGTGGTATGCGAGAAGGACCGCGTCTTCCCGGCGCCGCGCGGCCACCGCTACTTCCTCAAGCACCTGCCCGCGAGCGCCGAGGTGGTCCGCCTCGACGGCGTCGGACACATCCCGATGCTGGAGGCCCCGGGCCGCGTCACCGAGGTGATCACGGACTTCGTCGACCGCCACCGCAACCCTCAGCAGGCGTTCGGCTGATCTCTGCGCTGCAGACCTACGGCGTCGGTGTTCTGTTCCGCGTGATGAGGCCGGCCAGTTCTTCGCGGCTGCTGGTGCCGGTCTTCGTCATCGCCTTGTAAATGTGGCTTTCCACTGTGCGAACCGACAGCACGAGCCGCTCGGACACGGCCCGGCTGGACAGCCCCTCACCGAGCAACATGACGATCTCGCGTTCGCGTGCGGTCAGAGGCAACGGCTCGACGGCTCGCCGAAGGGCAGGGGTGTGTGCACCGCCGCACCGCTCGGCAAGCACTTCGGCCCGCGCTGAGCTGCCGAGCGCGGACCCGCGACGGCCACGGTTGTGGTGCGCGAGCGCCGCGTAGGCGGCCGCGTCGACGGCCGCCACCAGGTCACCCATTCGCTCGAAATCGGCGGACACGGCGTCCAAGCTGGCGCCGTCGCCGTCGTGCAGCGCGTCGGCGAACCGGGCAGCGATCGCGGTGCGCGGCCCGTCGACGATCGCTTCCAACTCGTGTAGTCGCTGAGCAGCGGTGGTGCCGCCGAACTGGGTGGCGGTCTGCAGGCACAGCACCTCTGCAGCGAACTGGCCAGTGGCGCGCGCCGCTGCCGACGCCGTCGACACGATGCGGATCGCTTCGCTGACGGCGCCCCGGCACGCCGCAACCCACCCCTCTGCGAGGGCATAGGAGTAGTCCAGATATCGCCAACTGGGATATTTGTGCGCTTCGAGCTGTGTGAAGGCAGCCGAGGCCGCCTCAGGGCAGCCCTGCATGGCCAGCGCGACCGTATGCGGAAGGTGGTATTGATACCCGAACCCGTTCGTGTCACCGGCGGTTAACAGCAGGTCGACTGCCGGCCCCAGAAGTGCACATGCGGTGTCCAGGTGGCCGGCGGCCAGAGCAGCGCGGCCCGCCAGCGCCGAGCTGAGCAACTGCGCCGCCCCGGGGAGGTCGGCCGCCTGCCCGCGAATCCGCTCCGCAGCATCGACAGCGTCCTCGATCCGGCCCGCCAGCAGCAGCGCACCGACCTCCGCGTCGGCGATGACGAAGCGCATCTGCGCGGCGTCGAAGGAACTTTCCGCGATGGCGTAGCCCGCCTCTGCGGCCGCCAGGGCGTCGTCCGTCCGGCCGGCGTCGCCGCAGGCGAGGGTGATCGCCCATGCGGTCACCGCACCCACGATCGCCGGCAGCCGGTCCATTGCGACAGCGCGTGACGCGGCGCGCGCCGCGTCGGGGCAGCCCATCGCGGCCCAGTACACGGTGTGGAACGCGACGAGGCAGTCGCGCGTGTCGCCAGGTGCGCGTTGCATCGCGTCGTCGACGATCGCTTTCGCGGACAGGGGATCTGCCATGGCGCACAGCATGTTGGCCGCCCGCAGGAACGCCACCCGTGCCCGTTGCGCGCCGTCGAGCTCATCATCGGGAATGGCGCATAGAGCGTCGTCGGCCTGCTGCCCGAGCCCGAGCCACGACAGCGCATGCGCGCTGACGAAGTACGCCTCCGGCCCGGCGTTGGCCCCGATGGCGGCATCGGCCAGCCGGGCCGCCAGCGGGAGGTCGGCAAGCCACACGGCACCCTGCGCGGCGCGACGGAGCAGATCGGGGTCGGGCTCGAGGTCGGACTCCACGCTGAGCGCCGCGCGCCGCACCACCACGCGTATGTCGTCGCTACGCGGGCCCGCGGCGAGCTCGTTGGCGACGAGTGCCCGTAACCGTCGCAGTCTGGTCGGCGGTGCGCTCCGTCGACGGACCTCGCCGTAGAGCGGGTGCGCCAGCCGCACCTCGACGCCACCGTCGACCGACGCGAGAACGATCAGGCCGCCACAGTCCGCCTGCTCCACGGCTGCGGGATCGGCGATGCGCTGCAACGCTTGCAGCGCAATCGGTTCGGCGACCGCAAGCGCATCGATCACGTCGTTCACCGCTGCGGGTAGCGCCGCGACGCGTGCTTCGATCATCTCCACGAGGTCGGCGGGAACGACGGGGTCGCCCGACCACCGCCAGTACCGATTCTCCAGGGTGATCAGCCCGTCGCAGAGTCCCTGCTCGACGATGTTGTGCAGGTACAGTGCGTTCCCCCGGGTCAATCGCCACAGGTGTTGTGCGGCAACAGGATCTATCGGGCCGCCCAGGGTTGCCGACAACAGCGCGAAGGTGTCCTCCCGCGACAGCGGCGGCAGATCGAGCCACTCGAAGTCGGCGGCTCGCCACACCTCCAGCACCCCCGCCGGGATCGGTTCGCCGTCCCGCACCGTCATCACGACCTTCGCGGCGCCCTGCCGCACGATCAGGTGCAGAGCGAACGCCGACAGATCGTCGAGAAGGTGTGCGTCGTCCACACCCAGCACCACCCGGGTGCGCCCGGGCGGGACCGACGTGAGCGCATCGACCAAACCGCGGACCAGCCCGAGAGTGTCGGTCTCCCCCGGTGCCGCCCATTCCGCGAAGGCGCCGAGCGGAACCGCTTTCGCCGACGACGTGCCCACCGCCCAGCGGACTTCGCATCCCCCGGAGGTGGCCCGCTGCAGGGTCTCACGGGCGAGCCGGCTCTTGCCAACGCCCGCAGGTCCACAGACGACAATGCCCGAAAGTCGCGATGTGGTGATCGCGGCTTCGACGTGTCGCATCTCCTCCGACCGGCCGGTGAGCGGCCAGCGCCCCGCCATCGATCCAGCGTAGATCTTGATGGGGTCGCCGGCACCCGAACTGATCGAATTTTCGCAGGTCGATCCGCGTGCACACGAACCCACTGGCACCTTCTCGGCCTCGTGCGATATTCTTCGGTTCGGTCATGAGTGCCAGCGTCAAGCCCCGGCTCGCTGGCCGGCAACCCTCCAACCGCGGTGGGGTGCCCCGGGTGATGACCAGGTTGAGTAGCCACGCACGGCTACAAGGCAAGCGCGGGTCCGCCATGAACGGGCCCCCTGAGTAGACGGGGAAACCTGATGGCTGGGTTCCTCCTTCGCATAGGAGAACATCGATGAGCACCGACAACGAACTCGACGACCCCAAAGCACGCTGGGCGTTCGAGACCAAGCAGGTCCACGCCGGGCAGACGCCCGACATCGCCACCAACGCGCGGGCCCTGCCGATCTACCAGACCACCAGCTACACGTTCAACAGCACCGACCACGCCGCGGCGCTGTTCGGCCTCGCCGAGCCCGGCAACATCTACACCCGGATCATGAACCCGACGCAGGACGTCGTCGAGCAGCGCATCGCCGCGCTGGAAGGCGGCGTCGCGGCACTGTTCCTGTCCTCGGGGCAGGCGGCCGAGACATTCTCGATCCTCAACCTCGCCGGGGTAGGCGATCACATCGTGTCCAGCCCGCGTCTCTACGGCGGCACCTACAACCTGTTCCACTACTCGCTGCCCAAGCTCGGCATCGAGGTGAGCTTCGTCGACAATCCCGACGACCCCGAATCCTGGCGGGCGGCCGCACAGCCGAACACCAAGGCGTTCTTCGGCGAGACCATCTCCAACCCGCAAATCGACATCCTCGACATCCCCACCGTCGCCGCCGTCGCGCACGAGGTCGGCGTCCCGCTGATCGTCGACAACACCATCGCCACGCCGTACCTGATCCAGCCCCTGGCCCACGGCGCCGACATCGTCGTGCACTCGGCGACCAAGTACCTGGGCGGACACGGATCGGCGATCGCCGGGGTGATCGTCGACGGCGGCACCTTCGACTGGACCAACGGCCGCTTCCCCGGGTTCACCACACCCGACCCGAGCTATCACGGCGTGGTGTTCGCGGAACTGGGGCCGCCGGCGTTCGCGCTCAAGGCGCGGGTGCAGCTGCTGCGCGACCTGGGTTCGGCGAACTCGCCGTTCAATGCCTTCCTCATCGCCCAGGGTCTGGAGACGTTGAGCCTGCGCGTCGAACGGCATGTGTCCAACGCGCTGAAGGTGGCCGAGTACCTCGCCGGGCACGACGACGTGATCTCGGTGAACTACGCCGGCCTGCCCACCTCCCCGTGGTACGAGCTGGGGAAGAAGCTGGCCCCCAAGGGAACCGGCGCGGTGCTGGCGTTCGAACTGGCGGGCGGCATCGCGGCGGGCAAGGCGTTCGTGGACGCCCTGTCACTGCACAGCCACGTCGCCAACATCGGCGACGTGCGCTCGCTGGTGATCCATCCGGCCTCGACCACGCATGCGCAGCTGTCCCCCGAAGAGCAGTTGGCCACCGGCGTGACGCCGGGACTGGTCCGGCTCGCGGTCGGCATCGAGGGCATCGACGACATCATCGCCGACCTGGAGCAGGGCTTCGCCGCTGCGAAGCCGTTCAGCGCGACCCAGGGTGCCGATCCGAAGACGGCGGCAGCGTTCTCGTGACAATCATCGATGTGGCCACTCTCGACGAACACGTGACGCTGCCCCCTGAGGGCGAGGTCGGCATCGTCGAGATCGGTGCACTCAAGCTGGAGAACGGCCAGGTCATCGACGACGTGTCGATCGCGGTGCAGCGCTGGGGTGAGCTGTCGCCCAACCGCGACAATGTCGTCGTCGTGCTGCACGCGCTGACCGGAGACTCGCACATCACCGGACCGGCAGACGCGCAGCACCCAACCCCGGGCTGGTGGGACGGGGTTGCCGGACCCGGCGCGCCGATCGACACCGGCCGCTGGTGCGCGATCTCAACCAACGTCCTGGGCGGATGCCGGGGTTCGACGGGACCGAGTTCGCCGGCACCTGACGGAAAGCCCTGGGGCTCAAGGTTTCCCACGATCTCGGTGCGTGACCAGGTGGCCGCAGACGTGGCCGCGTTGGCCAGGCTGGGCATCAGCGAGGTCGCCGCGGTGATCGGCGGCTCGATGGGCGGGGCCCGTGCCCTGGAATGGATGGTCACCCATCCCGACACCACGCGGGCGGGTCTGGTGCTGGCGGTCGGCGCACGAGCGACCGCCGACCAGATCGGCACGCAGAGCAGCCAGATCGCGGCCATCACGTCGGACCCGCAGTGGTGCGGCGGCGACTACCACGGCACCGGGCGCTCCCCCGATGTCGGCATGCAGATCGCGCGGCGCTTCGCGCACCTGACCTACCGGGGCGAGAACGAGCTGGACGAGCGGTTCGCCAACGACGCGCAGGACGGCGAGGACCCGGGTGTCGGTGGGCGCTACGCCGTGCAGAGCTATCTCGAGCATCAGGGTCGAAAGCTGTTGGCACGCTTCGATGCCGGGACCTATGTCGCGCTCACCGATGCGTTGTCGAGCCACGATGTCGGACGGGACCGCGGCGGCGTCGAGTCCGCGCTGCGCGGCTGCCCGGTGCCCGCGGTGGTCGGCGGCATCACCTCCGACCGGCTCTACCCGCTGCGCCTGCAGGCCGAACTGGCCGAACTGCTGCCCGGTTGCGATGGGCTCGACATCGTCGACTCGGCGTACGGCCACGACGGCTTCCTGCTGGAGACCGACGCGGTCGGCAAGCTGATCCGCCGGACGCTGGAGATGGCAGCACGGTGACTGGCACCCCCGAACAGCGTTCCCTGTCGTTCGGTGCGGAGGCCGCGGCCTACGAGCGGGGACGCCCGTCGTACCCGCCGGAGGCCATCGACTGGTTGCTTCCGCCCGGCGCTCGCGACGTCCTCGATCTGGGCGCCGGGACCGGCAAGCTGACCACCCGACTGGTGGAGCGTGGCCTCGACGTCGTCGCTGTCGACCCGATTCCCGAGATGCTCGAACTGCTGAGCACCTCGCTGCCCGACACCCCGGCGTTGCTGGGCACCGCCGAAGACATCCCGCTGCCCGACGACAGCGTCGACGCGGTGCTGGTGGCCCAGGCCTGGCACTGGTTCGACCGGGAACGGGCGATCAAGGAGGTGGCGCGCGTGCTGCGCCCCGGCGGGCGGCTCGGCCTGGTGTGGAACAACCGCGACGAGCGGTCGGGCTGGGTGAAGGACCTGGGCCGCATCATCGGCCACGAGGTGGACCCGTTCACCCAGACCGTCGAGCTTCCGACGCCGTTCACCCACGTCGAGCGCCGGCAAGTCGAGTGGACGAGTTACCTGACGCCGCAAGCCCTGATCGACCTGGTGGCGTCGCGCAGTTACTGCATCACGTCCCCGGAGCGGGTGCGCACCCAGACGCTGGAACGGGTCCGCGAACTGCTCGCCACCCACCCCGCGTTGGCGAACACCAGTGGGCTGGCCCTGCCCTACGTGACCGTGTGCGTCAAGGCGACGCTCGCCTGAGCCGGATTCCGGCGAAAGTCCCGCCGGCTGTCCCGCGGGCTGTCCCGCGAAGTCCCGCGGCTGTCCCGCGAAATAGCAGTGAGGGTCGTGATTGAGCGGGATTTACAGCCCTGGCTTCTCACTCGCGGAGGACAACCGCCCGAGACAGGGCTAGCTGGTGCCCAGCGGGTCGATCGTCCACGCGATGTAGAGCATGACCGCGCTCACCGTCGCGGTGGTGATGAAATCGACCGTCCTGCTGCGCACCGCGAGCAGCCCCACCCGGTCCTCGGCGAGCGACAGCCGCAGCGCCGCAGCGACGGCGACGCCGATGGCCATCACCAGCGCGCCGCGGCGCCAATAGCCGGCGGCCACCAACGCGAAGGCGGCCACCAGGAACAAGCCCACCAGCAAGATCGGCCACTGACCGCCGAACACCTTGCGGGCAAACTCGCGAACGGTCACGAGGACGCGAATGCCTCAGCGCGCTCGACCACGTTGGTCAGCAGGAACGCTCGGGTCAACGGTCCGACGCCGCCGGGGTTCGGGGAGACATGGCCTGCCACCTCCCACACGTCCGGACGCACGTCGCCGACGAGCTTGCCTGCGTCGTCCCGGCTGACCCCGACGTCGACAACGGCCGCGCCCGGCCGCACCATCTCGGCGGTCACCATGTGCGGCACCCCGGCCGCGGCGACGATGATGTCCGCCTCGCGGGTGATCTGCGGCAGGTGCCGGGTCGCGGTGTGGCACAACGTCACCGTGGCGTTCTCCGAGCGCCGGGTGAGCAGCAGACCAAGGGGGCGCCCGACGGTGACGCCGCGCCCGATGACGACGACGTGCGCGCCGGCGATCTCGACCTGGTAGCGCCGCAGCAGGTGCACGATGCCGCGCGGGGTGCACGGCAGCGGCGCCGGCTCGTTGAGCACCAGCTTGCCGAGGTTCATTGGGTGCAGGCCGTCGGCGTCCTTGTCCGGGTCCACCCGCTCCAGCGCGGCGTTCTCGTTCAGATGCTTGGGCAGCGGCAGCTGAACGATGTAGCCCGTGCAGTCGGGGTTGGCGTTGAGCTCGTCGAGGACCTCGAGGAGCGCGGCCTGGCTGATGTCGGCGGGCAGGTCGCGGCGAATCGAGTTGATGCCGACCTTGGCGCAGTCGGAGTGCTTGCCGCGCACGTAGGCCTGTGAACCCGGGTCGTCACCCACCAGCACGGTGCCGAGCCCGGGAGTCCGCCCCGCCGCGGTCAACGCCGCGACGCGTTCGGTCAGGTCGACGAAGATCTCATCGCGCGTGGCCTTGCCGTCCAAAGTGATCGCACCCACGGCAGCCATTCTGACAGGCTCCGATTTTTCCGAACGCGGGGATCTTTCCCGACGGGCGCGTGGCAAGCTGCCAGACATGACAGCTCCCCACGATGTGTTCACCCCGGCGCAGCTGGGCCCGGTGACGCTGCGTAACCGCATCATCAAAGCGGCGACGTTCGAGGCGTCGACGCCCGACGCGCTGGTCACCGATGATCTGATCACCTATCACCGGCTGCCCGCGGCCGGCGGGGTGGGCATGACGACCGTCGCGTACCTGGCTGTGTCACCGGGAGGGCGCACCGAGGGCAAGCAGATCTACTGGCGTCCGGAGGCGATGCCCGGGCTGCGTCGCCTCACCGACGCGATCCATGCCGAGGGTGCCGCGATCAGCGCGCAGATCGGGCACGCCGGGCCGGTGGCCAACGCGCGATCCAACAAGGCCAAGGCCTACGCACCGGTGCGGTTCTTCAACCCGCTGTCGATGCGCTTCGCCAAGAAGGCCACCCGCGACGACATCGACGACATCATGGAGGCACACGCGGCCGCGGCCCGGTACGCGATCGACGCCGGATTCGACGCCGTGGAGGTCCATCTCGGCCACAACTATTTCGCCAGCGCTTTTCTCAGCCCGCTGATCAACCGGCGCGACGACGAGTTCGGCGGCTCGCTGGCCAATCGGGCCAAGGTCGCCCGCGGCACCGTCATGGCGGTGCGCCGGGCAGTGGAGAAGGCGGGGGCCCCGATCGCGGTGACGGCCAAGCTCAACATGTCCGACGGCGTGCGCGGGGGCATCTCGGGCGAGGAGTCTCTGCAGACGGCGAAGTGGCTCGAGGAGGACGGTGGACTGGATGCCATCGAGCTGACCGCGGGCAGCTCGCTGGTCAACCCGATGTACCTGTTCCGTGGCGACGCCCCGATCAAGCAGTTCGCCGGCGCCTTCAAACCGCCGCTGCGCTGGGGCATCCGGATGACGGGCAAGAAGTTCCTGCGCGAGTACCCCTACCGCGAGGCGTACCTGCTGCGCGAAGCCCAGGCGTTCCGGGCAGAGCTGAGGTTGCCGCTGATCCTGCTGGGCGGCATCACCAACCGCGAGACGATGGACCTCGCGATGGCCGAGGGCTTCGACTTCGTCGCGATGGGCCGCGCCCTTCTCGCCGAGCCCGACCTGATCAACCGGATTCGCGCGGACGGGCAGCAGCACTCCGTGCGTTCGGTCTGCACCCACTGCAATCAGTGCATGGCGACGATCTACAGCCACACCCACTGCGTCGTCACGGGTTCTCCGGGCTAACCAGGGGCGACGAGGGCGCGGGCACAGTCCGCGACGATCGAGTCGGCGCTGGCCGGGATGGCCTGACGGGCCCGTAGGTGGCGCCGCACGATGGCATAGGGCACGTCGATCAGAGCGGCGTTGATCCGGCCCGCGTCATCGGGCATGTCCGCAAGCACCTTGCGGAGCTTGCGCTGCAAGCGTTTCCGCCGCCCGGCGAGCGGCTCGGGCCAGTCCCCGATGCCCAGCGTGTCGGGACCGGCGAGCAGCACCTGCGCCTCGACGGGATTCTCGCGGCACCACTGCACGATGGCCAGGGCAGCCGCCACGCACCGCTGCTGGGGGTCGTCGGCGCTGGACAACGCCTCGACGAAGACCTCCTGGAAGCGCTCCTCGGTGCGCAGCCACAGCTCGCCGCACAGCGCCGCTCGCGTCGGGAACCGGTGATACACCGAGCCACTCGGCGCCCCGGTGGCCCGGGCGACCGCGGACATCGTCACCGCTGCGGGACCGTCGGACGCGAGAAGCCCCGCAGCTGCGTCGAGCAACGCATCAACGGTGTATCGGGCGGGCCGGGGCATTGCTCCACCCTAAAGTAGAGAGTAATCTCTAAAAAGAAGGGAGACGCCATGACCGCCACCACAGCAGTCGCTCAACGCTTTTATCGGGCCCTCGCCGAGGGCGATGGAAACTCCTTATTCGACTTGCTTGCAACAGATTTCGTCGGCATCGTCAGCCAGGGCATGCCCCACGGCGTCGGGGGCCGACATCATGGGCGTGTCGCGATGATCGCCGACGTGTGGGGACACATCGATGCGGTGTACGACCTCGACGTCGAACCCACAGAGTTTCTTGCCATCGGCGAATCGGACGACAAGGTGGTCGTCCTCGGCAACTACCGCGGATCGGCCCGCGACGGCAAGACCGTCGTCGACGCCGCGTTCGCACACGTCATCACGGTGCAAAACGGGCAGATAACGGCGTTGCAACAGATCACTGACACCGCACGGTGGGACATCCCCGCCTGAGGGCCTACCGATACAGTTGGTCGCGATGTCTAATGTCGCCGCCGGAGCGGCTCTGTGAGCCGACCAGCACCCCCAGCGCTGACCGTTCGGTATGACGGATCCCCACGCACCTTCTCGGCAGGCAACGACGTCGTCGTCGGCCGGGATCTGCGTGCCGACGTCCGGATCGCCCACCCGTTGATCTCGCGAGCCCACCTGGTCCTGAGGTTCGACCAGGGCCGGTGGATCGCCATCGACAACGGCAGCCTCAACGGCATGTACCTCAACGGCCGCAGGGTGCCTGCGGCCGACATCACCGATGGCCAGCAGATTCACGTCGGCAATCCCGACGGACCGCTGCTGACGTTCGAGGTGGGACGCCATCAGGGCTCGGCGGGTTCGCCGCCGCCCACGGTGGCCGTTCCGCTTCCGAGCAGGTCCAGCACGACGTGGCCCGGGCAGTCCCCGCCGCACCCGACGGGGCGACCACCCGCGCCGCGTCCACAGCCGCCGGGCTACCCGACAGGGCCGGGGCCATACACCACGGGACCGGGCGTCCGTCCGCCCAGCGCGCCCCAACCGTCTCGGCCCGCGCCGGTCCCGCAACCCATCTCCTCACCGGCGATGGAGTCGGCCACCGTGATGGGCCCGGCCGCGGCGCCGCGGTCCGGCGACAACCTCGCAACCAGCATGCTGCGGATCCTGCGACCGGGTAAATCCGCGGACGTCCCGGCCGGGTCGATCAAGATCGGTCGGGCGAGCGACAACGACATCGTCATCCCCGACGTGCTCGCCTCGCGTCACCACGCCACCCTGATCCCGGGACCGGGGGGCGCCGCCGAGATCCTCGACAACCGCAGCATCAACGGCACCTTCGTCAACGGCGCCCGCGTCGACTCGGCGCGGCTGAACGAGGGTGACACCGTCACCATCGGCAACGTCGACCTGGTGTTCCGGGACGGCACACTGGTCCGTCGCACCGAGACCGCGGCAGCCACCGCCACCGGAGGTCTCGAGGTCCACGGCGTCACCTGGACCATCGAGGGCAACAAGACGCTGCTCGACAACATCTCGATGTCGGCGCGGCCCGGCACGCTGACCGCGATCATCGGTCCGTCCGGTGCCGGCAAGTCGACCTTCGCTCGCCTGGTCGCCGGCTACACCCACCCGACCGAGGGACAGGTGTCGTTCGAGGGCCACGATGTGCACGCCGAGTACGCCTCGCTGCGCTCCCGAATCGGCATGGTGCCGCAGGACGACGTCGTGCACGGCGAGCTCACCGTCCGCCAGGCCTTGATGTACGCCGCCGAACTCCGGCTGCCCCCCGACACCACCAAGGCCGACCGCGAACAGGTCGTCAACGAGGTGCTCGAAGAACTCGAGATGACCCAGCACCTCGACACCCGCGTGGACAAGCTCTCCGGCGGACAGCGCAAACGCGCCTCGGTCGCGCTGGAACTGCTCACGGGTCCGTCGCTGCTCATCCTCGACGAACCGACGTCGGGCCTGGACCCGGCCCTGGACCGCCAGGTGATGACGATGCTGCGCCAACTGGCCGACGCCGGCCGCGTGGTGCTCGTCGTCACCCACTCGCTGACCTATCTCGACGTCTGCGATCAGGTGCTACTGCTCGCCCCGGGCGGCAAGACCGCGTTCAACGGTCCGCCCAACCAGATCGGGCACGAGCTGGGGACCACCAACTGGGCCGACATCTTCAGCTCGGTGGCCGGCGATCCAGAATCCGCCAAGCGGCGTTACCTCGAACTCCACGGTCCACCGCCGCCGCGGCCGGCGACCCAGCAGCCCGCAGACCTCGGCTCGCCGACGCGCACCAGCGTCCGAAAACAGTTCTCCACGATTTCCCGCCGCCAGATGCGGCTCATCGTCTCGGACCGCGGTTACTTCCTCTTCCTGGCGTTCCTGCCGTTCATCATGGGGGCGCTGTCGCTGTCGGTGCCCGGCGATGTCGGCTTCGGTGTGCCCGTCCCGGCGATCCAGGGTGGCGAAGCGCCGAACGAACCGGGGCAGATCCTGGTGCTGCTCAATGTGGGCGCCATCTTCATGGGCACCGCGCTGACGATCCGGGCGCTCATCGGCGAGCGGGCGATCTTCCTGCGCGAGCAGGCGGTCGGACTGTCGACGACCGCATACATGTTCGCCAAGGTCTTCGTCTTCGCCGGATTCGCGCTGCTGCAGTCGGGAATCGTGGTCGCCATCAACATCTGGGGGAAGGGGTGGGGCCCCGGGGCGGTGGAGAGCGGCGCGGTGCTACCCAACCGGTCCCTCGAGCTATATGTCGACGTGGCGGCCTGCTGCGTGGGCGCGGCGATGGTCGGCTTGGCCCTTTCTGCCATCGCCAAGTCGAGCGAGCAGATCATGCCGCTGCTGGTGATCGCGATCATGTCGCAGTTGGTGTTCCAGGGCGGGATGATCCCGGTGACCGGTCGCATCGGTCTCGACCAGCTGTCGTGGATCACCCCGGCTCGCTGGGGCTTCGCCTCCACGGCGTCGACGATCGATCTGCTCAGGCTCGTCCCCGGACCGCTGACGCCGCAGGACTCGCACTGGAAACACGAAGCAGGCACGTGGTGGTTCAACATGGCCATGCAAGGGGCGATCTGCGTCGGCTATCTGAGCCTGGTGCGGTGGCGGATCAGGCTCAAGGCCGCCTGACGACGAGCCCGCGAGGAGTCAGGCAATCCCAAAACAGCCTGACGACGAGCCTGCGAGGAGTCAGGCAATCCCAAACAGCCTGACGACGAGCCCGCGAGGAGCCGGCGCTCAGAACCCGCGCAGAATGGAGATCAGCTGTTCGCGGCTGTTGGCCCCGACGCGTTGGGAGGCGCGAAACAGGTGCCCTTCGACCGAGCGGATCGACATCGTGAGCCGGTCCGCGACCTCCTTATTCGATAACCCTTGTGCGGCGAGCGAGATGATCTCGCGCTGCCGGTCGGTGAAGGTTCGCGGTGTGGTCGCCGCCCGCAGCGCCGGAGTCTGCGCCCCGTGACATTCGGTAGCCAGCCGCTGGGCAGTGGCGAACGCCCCCATGGCTCGGCCGAGCGACCCGGCGGTTTGATACACGACGAAGGCTTGGGCGGCGGCGTCCGCGGCGGCGATGCGATCGCCCATTGCCTCGTACTGGCGTGACGCATCGACGAGCGCGTCTCCGCTTCCCGCCGCGAGAGCGGTGGCATGGGCAGCGGCCGCCGGTGCGCGGGGCCCTTGAAACTGATCCTCCAATTCAGCCAGCCTCGCAGCGGTGGTGTGATCACCCAACTGAGTCGCCGTCTGCAGCAGCACGACTTCCCAGGCGGCTCTGCCGCGCTCGAACTCCTTGGTCGCCGCATCCCGGAGAATCGAGATCGCTTGCGAGGTCGCCCCTTCGGCGGCGCATGTCCATGCCTCGGCGATGAGTCGGTCGAGGTCCCACGCGCCCGCTTCGGCGTCGTGGGGCGACTGTTCGATGGCCGCGATCTCGCGTCGAGCGTCCACCGCTCTGCCGGCCATGGCGTTGACGGCCGCCAGCCACGATCGAGCGAAGGTCCTCGTCATCCGCCCACCGCCGCCATCTTCCCAGTGCGCGATCGCTTCTTGCAGGGAACGTTGCGCGGCAGAGAGATCGCCTCGACTCATCGCTGACAGACCGGCGAAGAGGCTGTGCCACCCCTGCTGAAACGGAACATCGATCGTGTCCTGCCGGATACGCGTGATCATGCTATCCAGCGACGTCAGTGCACCCGCGAGCCGGTATGCGATGAGTAGCACTATCGCCAGCGGCAGGCGCAGATGTGAGGCTTCAGCCGACGTTTCGGCAAGTTGGTAGCCGGCGTCGGCCGCCGATTCGATCTCGTCGATGCGTCCCAGATCGCCGAGTCCGCTGACCAAAACCCAGATCGACATCATCTGTGCGATGTCGTTGGCCGGCCGGTCGGCGAGGACTATTCCGGCTCGCTCGACTGCCGACGACCGGCCGCAGACCAGGCCGATCAGTGCCCGCAGAGCGTGTGAGATCTCTTGTGCCCCTTCGTTCTCAGGGGGTATGTGCTCATCGAGTTCCTTCTCGGCGGAGACCGCATCGCCGAGGTTGAGGGCGAAGTTCATCGCGCGCAGAATGGCGATCTGGGCGCGGGCATGGCCGCTGGTCTCGTCGGCGAGTTCGGCGAGCAGCGGCTCAGCGTCCGTTCCGCGCTCCTGCCAGGTGACCGCCATCGCCTGGATGATCTTCGCCGGCAGCCCGCCGCCGGCGACTACGCCCCGGTGCGCCAGCATTTCGGCGAGGCGAAGATCACCGAGCTGCATCGCCGCCGACGTGGCGGCAAGCAGGACGTCCGGATCAGGTGCGAGGTCGGATTCCATGGTGAGGACCGCCTGTCGCACTAGGTCTCGCGGATCGGTCGAGCCCTGTCGAGCGAGTTCGGTGGCGATACGTCCGCGCAGCCGCCGCATCCGCAGGGACCCGCTGCGGCGCACCTCGCCGAGGAGCGGGTGTGCCAGCCGCACGGACGCGGGTTGCACCTGCGGGTCAACGCTGATCAGGCCGAGTGATTCGGCCTCGGCAACTGCGTCGGCATCGGTGATCGCCTCCAGGAAGTGGGTTTCCATCGGCTCGGTCACCGCAAGGGCGTCCAGAACGTCGCGGACGGTTCTAGGCACTTGGGAGATACGTGCTTCGAGCAACTCTGCCAGTGTCGGCGAGAGTTCCGGCTGACCATCCCAGAGCCACACTGCCGAACGCCGCCTCATCCGACCTGCGCTCACTTCGCTGTCGAGGAGGTGGCGCAGATACAGCGCATTGCCCTGGGTGAACTGCCAAAGTCGTTGTGCACTAAAGGAGTCCACTGGGCCGTCCACCACATGCTCCACAAGCCCGGTGATTTCCGGTAGCGACAGTGGTTGCAGTTCAAGGCGTTGCAGATGCTGGTCTTTCCAGATCGCAGTAATGGCGTCCGGTGGCGATTCCGCTGAACGGATCGTCAGAATCACCGTCGCCAGTCTGCGCGTGACGAGCTGGTGCACGGTGAATGCCGAGAGGTCATCCAGCAGGTGGGCATCGTCGACACCGACGATCACCTCGCCGTTGCGGCCACTGCCGATGAGTCCGTCGATCACCTCACGCACCCGCCGCAACGGATCGGGGCCGAAGTCGCTGGCGATGTCAGCGAATGCGCCGAGTGGGACGCTGCGCGCAGATGCGGTGCCGACGATCCAGTGGCGGCGCGCGCTGCGCGGACCGCATCTCGCGACGGCTTCGCGTGCCAGTCGAGTCTTGCCGACGCCAGCAGAGCCGGACAGCACGATCCCGCGGGCGCCGACGGAGGTCGCCAGCGTGGCCTCGGCGATGACCTGAAGTTCCTCCGAGCGTCCCAGCAGAGGCCACTGCCGGATCACCGGCGAATTCTAACCTCGCAGGTACGCCCGCCGGACCGACTCGCGAAGCGTCCTCAGCTCGGCGAGTCGACCGAGGCTGCAAGTTTTGCCTCAGCCACGCGCATAAACATCGGGAGCAATTCGGCATCCACCCCAACGCGCTCGGCGATCACCTCGTCCGCGACTCCGTCGTCGCGCAATCGGAGCGCGGTTGCATACGGCAGCGGCAGCCGCTGAAGCGAGGTGGCGCGATCGATGGCCATGGCCGTCACCTTCAGTGCGGCGGCGGTGCACCGCTGGGGTAAACCGGTACCCCAATTCGAGACTCACGGAATTGGGGTAGTCGACTACCCCAGCCGACGCACCGCACTGGACTTAGGTTCAGCCAAATACCCAGCGAGCCCGCAAATTGGGAGCGTCCGGCGAAAGGATCTCCGCCATGACCAAGCAAGCGAAGCAGTTGCGAGGACAGCAGCGATTCCTGGTATCGGCGCTGGCGGTCGGTGCATTGGCCGCTGCAGGCACCGCGCTGGTGAGTGATCCACCGCCGCCGACTCCGACGCGAGTGGCCAGCATGCCGGTCGTATTGGCTGACCACTCAGCGCCGATACCGAACGAGCTGCTGGCGGCCACCTGTGCAGTTCAGGACATCGTCTGCACGTTGACGGCAAATGCACGTGGGGCCGACAGTGCCTCCGTCCCATCGCTTCTCGTCAGTAGGCCGATCGATCCGATCCTGGCTCGCCTGCTGGGCGCGCCGGCACAAATTCTGGCTAACCCGTTCAACATCATCGGCCCGGGTGGGTGGCTCATCGGTGATGCCGTCCGCCCGGGCGGCAACGGCGGCCTGCTCATCGGCAACGGCGCAGGCGGCCGCACTCCGGGCCAGAACGGCGGGCACAGCGGCCTTTTCATCGGTGCCGGCGGTAACGGGGCCGACGGCGGCATCGGACAGAACGGCGGCGCCGGCGGCGCCGGCGGCATCGTGGTCGGTAACGGCGGCCACGGCGGAAACGGCGGCAACGCCGACCCCTTGACCGGCGTCGCGGGCAACGGCGGAAACGGCGGCAGCGCCCGGTCCGGCAACGGCGGCAATGGGGGCAACGGCGGCGATGCGGGCACGATCAGAATCGTCAACGGCGAGCGAGTCGACAACTCGATCGGAGTGACCGCCGTCGGCGGCAACGGCGGCAACGGCGGCAACACCGCATCGGGCACCGGGGGCAACGGCGGTAACGGCGGCAGCGCCGCTACCACCAACGGCAACGCCACCGCGGGAAGCGGCGGCCAGGGCGGTGGTGACAGCAGCAACGGCTACGGGATCGTCTTCGGCGGCGACGGCGGCAACGGCGGTTCGGGCGCGACTACCACCGGCATCGGCGCCACCGCGACCGGCGGTAGCGGCGGCGACGGGGGCAACGGCACGGCCGGTGGCGGCAACGGCGGGCACGGCAGCCACAGCGTCGGCAGCGGAAACGGCGACGCAGTGGGGGGCGACGGGGGCGACGGCGGTGACGGCCGGTTCGGCGGCGACGCCGGCGATGGCGGCGACGCCAACAATCCCGACGGCGATTTTGCTACGGGGGTCTTCGCCGACGGCAGCGCCACCGGCGGCAAAGGCGGTGACGGCGGCAACGGCGGCCAGGCGCCGATGGACGATTATGCCGGGCAGGGCGGCGACGGCGGTTCGGGCGGCCGAGCAGGCGCATCGGGATTCGGTGGTGGCCTGAGCAACACCGTTGCCACAGGCGGGAACGGCGGCCACGGTGGCAGTGGTTCCGGAGGCCCCGCCAACAGCGGCACCGCCGGCGCGGGCGGGCCCGGCGGCAACGCCACCAACCCGGGCGGTGCAGCGCTTGGAGGCAATGGCGGCGACGGTGGCTCACCCAATGGTCCCGGCGGCAATGGCGGCACGGCGACCGGCAACACTGCTGCGAACAGCACTCCCGGCGATGATGGCGCCGATGGGTAACTCCGCAAACGAGTTGCCCCACGATGCGTGGCTCAAAGCCCCCTGACCCGGCGTCGGTGTCCGTACTCTCGGCGCTGATGTCTGATGCCGACGCGACGCTGCGCGCCTCTGCACTCGCGGCTGCGCTGGCCGAGGTGCAGCAGTGGGGTGTGGACCGTTTCAGCATCGAGGGTGCGGCCCAGCGCGGCCGGCTCGATCCCGACTACTTCCGTCAGAACTGGGCGAGCGAACACCATCTCATCGTGGACGCCCTGCTGGACCACAGCGAGGGATCGGTGCCCGTGCCCGACACCGGTTCGCTGCGCGGCGACCTCATCGCGCTCTCGCTGTCGGTGGCCGACTCGCTCAACGGCTCCTACGGCCGCAGGCTCCTGCGCATGCTCGTGGTCGACAGTAGATCGCAGGCCGTCGACTCCGACACCCGCGGGCGGTACTGGTCGTCGCGGCTGCGCACGATCGAGGTCATCTTCCGCCGGGCCGCCGAGCGCGGTGAACTGCATGCGGACGTCAAACCCTTCGTCGCGATCCAGCTGCTGCTGTCCCCACTGCACACCGTCGCGCTCTACACCGACATCCCGGTGGATCCGGACTACTGCCGGGCGGTCGCCGATATGGTGGCGCGCGCCGTCAGCCCTTAGCCCAGCAGCCAGTCGTTGGGCGAGAACAGCTCACAGTGCAGCCGCTCTGCGGGCACGCCGCGCTCGATCAGCTGGGAGCGCAGCGCCTTGACGAAGCCGCTGTTGCCGCACAGGTACACCTGGGCACCATCGCGCAGTTCGACGTCGGCTAGGTTCAACAGCCCCGGGTGCGCTTCCGGTGACCCGGCCGTCACGCCGTCCTCGTACCAGAGGTCAAGGGTGGCGTGGGGCAGCTCGGCCAGCAGCTCGTGCTGACGTTCCCGCAGCGGATGGCTCTGGTCGCTGCGGTCGGCGTGCAGAACCTGCACCGCGGTGTCGGGCGCCTGCGCGGCGAGATACTCCAGCATGCCGATCATCGGGGTGACGCCGATGCCGGCCGAGATCAGCACCAGCGGCTCACCGCCGGTGGGGGCGGGCAGATCGCCGAAGGGCACGGTGACGTCGAGCAGGTCGCCGATGCACACGTGGGCGGCGATCCAGCCGGACACCTCGCCGGCGGGCTGCTCCCCGAGTGCCGCGACGGGCTTGACTGCGAACGTCAGCTCGTCGCCGCCTGCGGCATTGACCAGGCTGTACTGGCGCAGCTGCCGGGCACCGTCGGGCATCGTGACGCCCACCGAAACATACTGTCCCGGAAGGAAATCAGTGAATTGTTCATCGACGGATTTTACGGACAGCAGCACAGTTCCCGACGGGTCGTCGACCCGGGAGACCACCCGGGCGCGTCGGTAGACGTCGCCCGCGGAGACGCCCGCCTCACGGTACAGGTCGTGCTCGAGAGCGATCAGGGTGTCGGCCATGATCCAGAACACCCGGTCCCAGGCCGCGGCCACATCCGCGGTGACGGTGTCGGCGCCCAGCACCGCCACGATCGCGGCGAACAGGTTCTCGTAGACGATCGGGTACTGCTCGGCGGTCACCCCGAGGGAGGCGTGCTTGTGCCCGATGCGGGACAACAACTCGGCCGGATGCGGCAACGCGGGATCCACCAGGTAGGTGGCGAAGGTCGCGATGGAGGCCGCCAGCGCGCGCTGCTGGGCGCCCTGCGCCTGGTTGCCGCGGTTGAACAGGTTGCGCAGCAGCGCGGGGTGCGCGCTGAACATGCGACGGTAGAACTCGGTGGTGATCTCGTCGATGTGCGCGCCGATCAGCGGAAGCGTCGCGGACACGATCGCCGCGTGCGCAGGTTCCAGTTCGGCGGGGGCACGGGTCTCGGGGGTGATGGTCATCGGGGGGTCCTTTCGGTGGCGGAACGGTCTGTTGGCAGGTCTGCGGGTGGAATTCGGGTGACGGGCAGCGACAGCAGGGCCAGGCCGGCGCCCCGTGTCAGGTCGCTGACCGTGTAGCGGTCCAACTCGCGGTAGAACGCTTCTTTGGCCTCGGCCAGCGCGCGGCGCAGTCGGCACGCGGGCACCAGCGGGCACGGGTTCTCGCCACCGCACTCGATGACTTCCCGATCGCCTTCGAGGCTGCGGACGAGCCATCCGATGGACGCGTGGCGTCCTTCATCGGTGAGGGCCAACCCGCCGGCACGGCCTCTCCGCGCGTGCAGCATGCCGAGTTCGGCCAGCCGGGACACTGCTTTGGCGATGTGGTTCTCCGAGGCGTTGGCGCCCGCCGCAATCGACGCGGTGGTGACCCGCCGCTCGTCGGCCTCGGCTGCCGCGAGCAGCATCATGGCCCGCAATCCGAGATCGGTGAACCGGGTGAGCTGCATGGACGGAACGGTACTAAATTGCGCATCGGAGATGCGGGTTTAGCGCTGTGCCTTTAAACACCCCGCAGCGTGCGGCTTTTCGACCAGCGCCGATGTATTCATATTCTTTGATGTGCTTCCAACCGGCGGCGCCTCCGAGACCACAGCAGCGCGACGACGAGCACCACGTCGCCGACAAGCAGACCGATGAGCGCGGGCGCCGCCATCGCCCACCCGGTGCCGGCGCCCGCCAGCACACCCCACGCGAGCTTGCCGAACGCCATGGCGTTCAGCACCACCAGGCCCCACGCCAGCGAGCGACGCCAGAACGCCAGGCAGTACGCGGCGAGCGCCACGGGCACCAGCAGTGAAAGCACGAACTTGCCGACCGTCCAATCACCGGTCAACCACTGCTTCTCGAACTCCAGGAATTCCCGCACGCCCGGGTCCGGCCGGGACGGCGCAGGGAACCAGACCATGCTCGTCGCCAACGCCGCCAGCGTGGCGGCGATCCCCCAGCCGCTGCGGCGGTAGGCGAACAGTGCCAGCGGCAGCAGGAAAAGCGGCCGGATGTACCAGCTCAGCACGTTGAGATGCCTTTCCCACACCCAATCCCACGCGCTCGCTACAAATATGGTGTCCATAGGTCACCCGCCGATGTCGAGCCCGTGGGCGGCCGCGAAAGCCAGCCCCTGCTCGATGTCGACCTTGGCGCCGCGCAGCTTGGCGGTGGTCCAGAACGTCGGGTCGACGCGCGCGCCCCGCAGATCGGCGCCCTCCAGACGGGCGTTCTGCGATCGCACACCGGTCAGGTCGGCGCGCTGCAACACCGCCTCACGAAGGTCCGCCCCCACCAGGCTCGCCTCCCGCAACCGGCAGTCGGACAGATCCACCTTGCGCAGATCGGCCCCACCCAGCACGGCCAGCGTGAAATCCACCTCGACCAGCGTCAGCGGTCGCATGCGGCACTCGGTGAACGTCGACCCGAGAAAGCTGCAATGTCGAAAAGTACTGTGCCACAACGATGTCTGACGAAAAGTACAGTTACGGAACGCCGACCCGACGTGCTCGGACTCGGACAGGTCGACGCCGGAGAAATCGCATTCGGTGAACACCACACGCTCGGTGTGCACCCCGCTGAGGTCGTCGTCGCGGAAGTCCTGCCCGTCGAACTCCCGGTCGGCCTCGTGAGGATTCACACCGTCAGCCGGTCGGCGCCAGCCGGCTCAGCGCGTACTCGGAGACAGCGATCAACGCCGCTTTCGCCGACTCCCGGCTGCGCGCGTCGACGGACACCACGGGGACGTTTTCGGACAACGCGAGCGCCGCACGCACCGCCTGCAGAGAATGCCGGGGCGCGCCGTCGAACTCGTTGACGGCAACCAGGAACGGCAGGTTGCGCGCCTCGAAGAAGTCCACCGCGGCAAAGCTGTCGGCCAGCCTGCGCACATCGACCAGGATGATCGCGCCGATGGCTCCGCGAACCAGGTCGTCCCACATGAACCAGAACCGGCGCTGCCCCGGAGTGCCGAACAGATAGAGCACCAGATCCTCGCCCAGACTGATCCGGCCGAAGTCCATGGCGACCGTGGTGGTCGTCTTGTCCGGCGTGGCATCGAGACCATCGATCCCCGCCGACGTGTTGGTCACCAGCGCCTCGGTGCGCAGCGGCACGATCTCGGACACCGCGCCCACGAACGTCGTCTTACCGGCACCGAACCCGCCGGAGATGACGATCTTGGTCGATGCGGCCCGCTTAGAGTGCCCTGAGGCCACGCAGAGTCCTCCCGATCAGTTCTCGTCGTTCGTCGGCCGTCGAGGCCTCACCAAGGGTGGCATGCACCCGCACATAACCCTGCACCACCAGGTCCCCGACAAGCACCCTCGCCACGCCGAGTGGCAGTGAGAGATGCGCGGCAATCTCGGCCACCGACGGACGCTCGGCACACATCGTCAGGATCTGGCCGCGGACATCGTTGCCCGGCCAGTGCGCGGGCTGTGCCGGTGTCACCGCGTCCACCGCGGCCTCGAGCGGAAGCTCGACCCCGGCGCCGGTGCGGCCGGCGGTCAGCGTGTACGGGCGTACCAGACTCGGCTCGTCGTCTCTCGAGTGGTCCACACGCCGCTCACGAGTGTTGCGGGGTGCGGCGCGACGCCTGGACGACGGAGCCCACCCGTTCCACCAGGATCGCCATCTCGTAGCCGATCTGGCCGATATCGCAGTTGTGGGCCGCGAGCGTCGCGAGGTTGGAGCCGTCGCCGACCCTCATCAGCAACAGGTAGCCGTTCTCCATCTCCACCACCGACTGCAGCACGTGGCCGCCGTCGAACAACTGCGCGGCGCCCTTCGACAGACTCGCCAGGCCGGAGGCCACCGCGGCGAGTTGATCGGCCCGCTCCCCCGGCATGTGCTCGCTGGCCGCCATCAACAGACCGTCGGCCGACACCAGAACCGCGTGAGACACCCCGGATACCTCGCGGGCGAATCGGGATACCAGCCAGTCGAGCGAATCGCGCTGGTCCGCATCGGTCATTCGGTGTCCGCTCCTCCGGTCTGCTGCGCGCGGGCGCGGGCGGCGTGCACACCGCCGAAATGCCTGCCGATGCTGGCGCGGACCGCTTCGGGATCCCGCGCGGGAAGCGCATGCGCGCCGCCACCGGACTCTGCGTTGCCAGTGGCCGACGCTACGCGCTGCTCGACGCCACTGCGGTGCGCCCCACCGTCCTCGGCGGCCCCGGGCACCAGCCGGGCGCCGGGCTGACGCACCGGTAGCCCCTCCACGGTGTGGTCGATTACCGGAGCACTCTCTGCGGCCGCGGCGGCCGACCATCCGTTGTCCCATACCGACTGCCAGTTCAGATCGGCGCTGTGGGACAGCTCGTGCGGATCAACGAGCCACTCGGACAACATCTTCTGGTAGATCGCATCGTCGGAGTCGTCGGGTGCACCGTGACGGGACCGCCCGTTGGTGGCGGCCGGCGCGACGGGAGCCGGTTCCGCCACGACGGGCGCCGGGCGGGACGTGAAGAACGTCGCGATGTCGGAACGCGCTGCGGGCTGCGGCGTCTCGGCAGGCTCCTCCGGCTCGGCCGCAATCCCGCTGGCGCCCGGTTGTCGCTGCGGCAGCAGCTCCGCGCTCGGCATCGGGGCGGCGATCTCGTCGGCCTGTGGGCCGTAGCCGGGCTCGTCGAGCGCGAGGGCGGTGACGATACCGGCGTGCGCGTCGGCGACGTGTTCGTCGGGCGGGCTGTACTGCACGTGGCCGTTGCCGGCGACCAGCTGGTCGGCCGGGATGTACACACCCGCGGTGGTGCCCGAGCCGGGTTCGGAGGCGACGGTGCTGCGCAACCGCACCACCAGGCCGTGCTGGGCGGCCAACCGGCCCACCACAAACAACCCCATATGGCGCGCGGTGTACGGGTTGACCTCACCGCCGGACTGCAGGCGCGTGTTGGCCACCCGCAGGTCGGGCTCGGTCATCCCCAGACCGGTGTCTGCGACCTCGAGGACCAGCCCGCCGTTGCCGGTGGGTACGGCCGACACCCTGACCTGTGAGGTCGGCGGCGAATAGCGCAGTGCGTTGTCCAGCAACTCGGCGAGCAGGTGCACCAGGTCTCCGGCGACCGCTCCCGCGATCTCGCTGTCGGGCAGTCCGGCGGTGACGATCCGCGTGTAGTCCTCCACCTCGGAGGCCGCCGCGTTCACCAGCGCGGTGACGGGCACCGGGTCGGCCTGGTCGCGCGGGATCCGCGCCCCCGCGAGCACCATCAGGTTGGCGCCGTTGCGGCGCATCCGGGCAGCGAGGTGGTCGAGCCGGAACAGGCTCTCGAGCCGGTCGGGGTCTTCTTCGTTGCGCTCGAGGCGATCGATGAGGGACAGCTGCTGATCGACCAGCGATCGGTTGCGCCGCGACAGCGTCTCGAACATGTCGGTCACCTGGAGCTGCAGCCGGGCCTGCTCGCCGGCGAGCTGCACGGCCTGCTCGTGCAGTTCGTCGACCGCGTGGGCGACCTGGCCGATCTCCTCGGAGGTGTGCACAGGGATGGGTTGCACTGGGATGGCTTTGCCGTCGGTGCGGACCTGTTCGACTTCACGGGCCAGGTCCTCGTGGGCCACCCGGAGCGCGCTGTCGCGCAGCGTGCGCAGCGGACGCACCAGCGTGCGGGCCACCAGCGTGACGAGCAGCAGCGCGATGACGATCGCGGCGACCACGAGGGCGGCATCGCGGATCGCGGTGGTGCGAGCGTCGCCGGCCTGTTGGTCGACGGTCGCCGGAATCGACTTGGTGGTGTCGGCGATGACACCGCCCGCGATTTCTCCGGTGACCTGCTGGGACGCCAGCAGCTCGGGATTCCCGACAAGCACCGACGTGGGCTCGGACAGCACCGACATCCGCTTGACCATCTCCGACCGCAACGCCGACGCCTCGTCGGTGGTGCCGCCGAGGTACGCGCCCATCGCCGACACCGTCGACGGCTCGGTACCCGCCAACGTGATCATCGCGGAGCGCAGCACGGGTTCGGGCATCTCGCCGCCACGGTCGACCAGCATTCGCTGCATCGTCATCTGTCCGCGCGCGCCGACGGCACGGGACAGCGCCTCGCCCTGGGCCTGGACGCCCTGGTCGTCGTTGGCGACCAGACCGGTGATGGCGGTCTCGGCGGTGATGAGCAGCGGCGCGTACGTCATCACCCGGGTCCGCAGGTCGATGGTGTTGCCCATGACCTTGCCGAGAAGGTCCTGCCCATAGTCCAGCAACGTGTTGGTGGCCAGTCGGACGCTGTCAGGCACCTCGGTGCCGGTCAGCTGTTCCTGCAACGCGGCCTTACGCGAATCGAATTCGGTCAGCGCGGCCTGGGTGTCGCCACCCTGGGTCGCGGCGACCAACGTGGCCTCAAGGGCGGCGACGTAGTCCACGACCGCGGGCACCATGTCGGCGCGGTCGGCGGCGCGGCGCAGTTCGGCGGCGTCGGTCGCGCTGGAGTAGATGCGGAACCCACCAAACACACACGCCAGCACCAGCGGCACCAGCACGATGGCGAGCACTTTCCACCGAACCGGCCAATTGGACAGCGCCATCCGCGAGGGCCGCTTCGCGGGTGTCATCGGCGGCCCGCGCTGTCGGCGGGGCGCCCGCAGTTCGTTGATCGAGCGTCGTTCATATGGCTTCCTGCTGAGGGCGCCCTCACGGCGGACGGGCATGCGTGGAACGGGGGAGCCTGGCAATTGGACGAGTATGCCAGCCAAGTCACTCTGTTTCCACAGTTCACACTGAACACACGGAGCCCGCAAACCCCATGCCTCACCGCGGTCGGCGATGCCAGCAAACCCGGTGCAGGGCTGCGCAACCCACACTCAGCCGGTGCGCGCACCCCGACACAACACACATCTGTCCCCACATGCGACTGCCCACCTACACCCGTTGCAGGACTCGAGATGGGCCCTGTGTATCCGCTCATATTGCCCAGCCCCCTCTTGTGCCCGTATCGTGGGCAATGGTGCATACCGCAGTCATGTCGGGCTGCTAGTCGGCCGTTCTTCTCCGCCGCCGACGAGGAATGCCAAGAGAGCTCGGCCGACCAGCCAATCCGCTTCGTTCTCCTTGAATGCCTCTTCCCTTTTGTGGCGTCGCCGCCAAAGTGGGCAATAAGCGTGCAGTGGGCTGGATTTGGCTGAAATTGATGTTCACCGCATTAGGCAATGAGGAACTCAGCCCTGTGCGTTCAGCAGCGAGCGCCAGCCTCACTTGCCGATCCCGCATGTATGTCGGTCAGAGAAGAATCGAAAATCGCCCCATCCCCCACGCAGGGGGTTGAGGGCTGGGGGGAATGAGTAGTGCTGTGGGACAACCGATGTGAGGGTTGTAACGGCCCCGTCCTGATTGATGAGAAGCTCTGCCCGACATGTGCCGCGCGCCATCAACGTCACCATGACGATTGACGCGGTTGACGTGGCGATGATCTCCCGTCCCTGACGCTCGCCGAATCTGCGGCCAGCGGCCAGCGGCGCAGTTGCTGAATGATCTCGGTTGGCGCCCGGTCGACGTAGATTCGTCTGTTGATCTCAACAGTCGTCGTCGCCAAGCACCCGCTGATCTGAGGGATACCGTGTCGTGTTCAAAGTGATGTTCTTCTCCCCCCGCATCGCGCCCAATACGGGCAACGCGATTCGGATGGTGGCGGGAACCGGGTGCGAATTGCACCTGGTCGAGCCGCTCGGGTTCGACCTGTCCGAACCGAAACTGCGCCGCGCCGGACTCGACTATCACGACCTGGCCTCGGTGACCGTGCACCCCGATCTCACCGCTGCCTGGGCGGCGCTGATGCCGGCCCGCGTCTTCGCCTTCACCGCGCACGCCACCGCGTCATTCGCCGACACCTCCTACCGCCCCGGCGATGTCCTGATGTTCGGCCCGGAGCCCACCGGCCTCGACCAAACGACGCTGGCCGACCCGCACATCACCTCTCAGGTCAGGATTCCGATGCTCAGTGGACGACGGTCGCTGAACCTGTCGAACGCCGCCGCCGTCGCCGTCTACGAGGCCTGGCGTCAGCAGGGTTTCCCCGGAGCGGTGTGATCGGTTACCAAGTGTCCCAGTGGGTGAGCTCCTCGGCCGGAAGCCGCTTGGCCGGACGGAAGTCGGTGCCCTTGGTGTACGCGATCGGGAACAGTCCGGCCTGGCTGTACTTGTCGAACGGGATGCCGAGGATGTCGGCCGCCTGACGTTCGCCGTCGCCGAGCAGGTGAAGCGTTGTCCACGCCGAACCCAGCCCGCGAGAGCGCAACGCGAGCATGAAACTCCATGCGGCGGGTAGCAGGGAACCCCAGAACCCTGCGCTGGCGCCGGACACGGCGTCCTGGGGCTTGCCCTCCAGGCAGGGGATCAGCATCACCGGGACTTCGTGGAGGTGGTCGTTGAGGTACCTCGCCGAGTCCTCGACGCGGGGCCGTTGCTCGTCCCGCATATCACCGAGGGTGGGCTTCGGCTGGTTCAGGTAGGGCGTGGCGTTGGTCCGGTAGATGTCGGCGATCGCCTTCTTCTTGGCCGGGTCTTCGACGAACACCCACTGCCAGCCTTGGTTGTTCGACCCGGTGGGCGCCTGCAGCGCGATGTCGAGGCACTCCGTCAGGACCTCGCGCGGGACCGGTTTGTCGAAATCCAGCCGCTTGCGTACCGAACGCGTGGTGGTCAGAACTTCATCGGCAGACAGGTTCAAGGTCATTTCCCGAGACTACATTCGCTGATATGGCAGTCGAATTCACTGAAGAGGTCTCCCGCAGGCTCGAGACCGACCAGTTTGGATGGCTGACCACGGTGGCCAGGTCCGGTCAGCCGGTGCCTCGGCTGGTGTGGTTCTACTTCGACGGTGCGGACGTCATCGTCTACACGCAACCCACGGCAGCGAAGGTGCGACACATCCGCAACCATCCGCAGGTCAGCCTGAACCTGGACTCCGATGGCCAGGGTGCGGGCATCATCGTGCTCGGCGGCACCGCCGCGGTGGACTCGGAGGACAGCGATCCGCGCGAGGACTCACCGTATTGGAGGAAGTACGCCGAGCAGGCCGAGCAGATCGGGCTGACCGACGCGATGGGTGCTTACAGCCTGAGGATGCGGATCAGCGTCGACAAGGTGTGGACCACGCCGACCGAGCCTGAGTGACACCGGAGAATAATACTCGGTGCTAGTTCGATGAATTTTGCGCCCGCCACGCTTTGATTCCCGCTGCAGGCTGAGACACTGCCCGCGAGAAGAACTTTCAGTGCGCTGCGGGGAGCAACGATGCGGACGTCATCACTGGTTTCGCGGTTGAGCGCGCTGGTCTTTGCCATAGGGCTGGGCGCCGCCATCCTCGGCAACTCGTCGGTGGCCTCGGCGGAGCCCTCCGACGCAGGCTCGTCGAGCAACTCCTCGTCGAGCTCCGAATCAGAGCCCTCCCACACATCGAGTCCTGGCGCCGAGCCTGGGGACGACAGCGCACAACCCGACGAAGACAACACCGAAACGGCGGAGACCGACGATCCCCTGGGGACTGACGACGAGGAAGCCAGTGACGAGGGCACCAACGAAGACGAACAGGCAAGCGATTCCGATTCCGCTACGACAGAATCGGAACAGGCCGACGAAGACCTGAAGGGTGACCCTGCGCAGCGGGCGGGCAGAGGTTCGCTGAATAATCACGCGGACACCGACAGGACGCAAACGCCGGAGCCGGCCGAACCAGCCGAACCAGCCGGTGACGAACAGCACGCGACGAAACCCGCCGAGCCTGTCGTCGATACGGTGCTCGATACCGCTTCGGTCACCACCGCGACCCACCAGCCAACGGTGGAGGTCACCACAGCAGCGATGCCGGTTGCGCAACCCGTGTTGGATGCGCCCGAGCTAGGGGACGTCGACGAGCCACTGCCGTTCAACGGTGTGGTCGCATCCGTACTGCAACTGTTCGGGTGGACCCCGCTGCTGCAGCAAAATCCCGTCGCACCCGAGACCGAGTCACCCGCATCATGGGCCCTACTTGCCTGGCTGCGCAGGCAGGTCCAGGAGACCTTCTTTAATCGGACGCCGACGGCGGAATCCCAACAGCTGCTGTACAGCCCGACCGATGGATCGGTGCTCGGCAGGATCAACGCCACCGATGCCGAAGGCGACGAGCTGATGTGGCGGCTGGTTGAGGGTCCGCGGCACGGGACCGTCACCCTCGGCGTCGACGGTAGCTATCGCTACACACCTGACCCAGATTTCGTCGCATTCGGCGGAGTGGACGCGTTCGTTGTCACCGTCCGGGACGCCGGCCTGCACATGCACCTGTTCAACGGCACCGGAAAGACCGTCGTGGCGGTGCCCGTTACCGTGACCAACACCGCCGTCGCTTCGGTCGGACTCACATTGGGATTCGACGTCATCAATCTGTCGTCTCACCCCCTGAAGTTCGACAAGTACAGCAACACCTACGACCGCCCTGAATCGGGCCCGACGCTCGACCAGGTATTCAAACCGGGGGAAGTGGCTCACTTCGAGCTCGTTCGCCCCTTCCTTGAATCCCGAGTGGATGCGCATTTCGTCGCGACCGACGGTTCCGGGGTCAGCTTCTGGGTCGGCATGGATTCGCAGAGCCTTTTCGGCATCGGGCAGGTGACCTGCAGTAACTCCGGCCGCTCCGCATGCACGCCCAGCAGGTGGAGCCCGGGCACCGTCGTGGGCCTGATGGATCCGCCGGGTACGGTCATCCGGCTCGGGCCTAACTCCCCGGGTGCGCAGCGCGATGTGCTGAATGGATTGTGCAGCTACAGCGTTCAATCCACATGCGACTTCAAGCCAGACCGTCAGGAAAATGTCTGGACGTCGTTCCGGCAGATCAGCTCCACCTTGACCAATCCCACGCCGGTGAATCAAACGATATCCAAGGCCTATTCGCACGCGGTGAGCCAGTCCGACAGTGTGTCGGTCGCCGCGAAGATCGGCTTCAAACTCACCGACATCGTGAATTTCGAGATCACCACGACCTACGGACACACGTGGACCGACACCCAGACATACACCGAAACGGTGACCCTGACCGTCCCTCCGTTCTATCAGGGATGGATCGATTTCCGGGACCGGGTCTATCGGGTCTCCGGGACGTTCACCCTGACGATGGGCGACACGACGTGGATCGTGGAAGATGTGTACTTCGATACCCCGATCGAGGGGGCCCAGAACGGCGAATTCAAGCCGCACGTTGAGCCGCTCCTCACCGAAGGGGAGTCAGCGGAAGTCGCGTGATCTCGACGCCACCCGCATGCTGAGCCTGTCCATCCGGTCTGCGATCACGGTGACCGCGCCCGTGGCGTTCTGCACGATGCCGCGCACCACCAGCGCCGACGCGGTCTGCGCCAGCCGGCGATGACGCGACCACACCCCTCGGGAACACAACACATTGACCATCCCCGTCTCATCCTCGAGGTTCATGAACGTCACCCCCTGCGCCGTAGCGGGCCGCTGCCGGTGCGTCACCGCCCCGGCCACCAGCACCCGGGTGCCGTCGGGAACCGACAGCAGTCGATCGGCGGGAATCACCCCGAGGGCGTCGAGGTCTTCGCGCAGGAACTGGGTCGGATAGCTGTCGGGCGAAACGCCGGTCGCCCACACGTCGGCGGCGGCCAGCTCCAGCTCGGTCATCCCGGGCAGGGACGGGACGTGCGACGCCGACCCGACCCCCGGCAATCGATCGGGCCGCTGGGTGGCCGCCGCACCGGCGGCCCACAGCCCCTCCCGCCGGGAGATCCCGAAACATCCCAGCGCCCCTCCGGTGGCCAGCGCCTCGGTCTGCGGCACCGACAGTTGCAGCCTGCCGGTCAGATCGAGAAGGGAAGCGAAGGGGCCGTGGGCATTCCGCTCTTCGACCAGCCTCTCGGCCAGCTCGTCGCCCAGATGACGGACGCGGCCCAGGCCGAGCCGCACCTGCAGACCCGCGTTCTCGAGTGTGGCGTGCGCGAGGCTGGCATTGACATCCGGCCCGTGCACGACGACGCCGTGTCGGCGGGCGTCGGCGACCAGCGACTGCGGCGAGTAGAAACCCATCGGTTGCGCCCGCAGCAGCGCGGCACAGAACGCCGCGGGATGGTGCAGCTTGAACCACGACGAGTAGAACACCAACGACGCGAAGCTCAGCGAATGACTTTCCGGGAAGCCGAAGTTGGCGAATGCCTCCAGCTTGTCGTAGATCCTTTCGGCCACCTCTCCGGTGACACCGTGCATCTCCCGCATGCCGTCGAAGAACCTCGCCCGCAAACCACGCATCTTCTCGGTCGAGCGCTTCGAGCCCATCGCCCGGCGCAGCTGGTCGGCTTCGGCCGCGGAGAATCCGGCGCAGTCGACGGCCAACTGCATGAGCTGTTCCTGGAACAGCGGCACCCCCAAGGTCTTTCGCAGTGCCTGCTCCATCGACGGGTGCTCGTAGGTGACCTGTTCGAGCCCGTTGCGCCGCTTGATGTACGGGTGCACCGACCCGCCCTGGATCGGGCCGGGGCGGATCAGCGCCACCTCGACCACCAGGTCGTAGAACACCCTCGGCTTGAGCCTGGGCAACGTGGCCATCTGCGCCCGGGACTCCACCTGGAAGACCCCGACGGAGTCGGCCCGCTGCAGCATCTCGTACACCGCCCGCTCCCCCAGGTCCAGCCTGGCCAGGTCCACGTCGATGCCCTTGTGCTCGGCGACCAGGTCGATGGCGTAGTGCAGCGCCGAGAGCATTCCCAGACCCAGCAGGTCGAACTTCACCAAACCGATTGCCGCGCAGTCGTCTTTGTCCCACTGCAGCACACTGCGGTTCTCCATCCTGGCCCACTCGACCGGGCAGACGTCGGCGATCGGGCGGTCACAGATCACCATGCCGCCGGAGTGGATTCCCATGTGCCTGGGCAGGTTGGAGATCTGCATGGCGAGGTCGACCACCTGATCGGGAATGCCCTCGAGGTCGGGCGAGTCGGCAAGACCGTTCCACCGGCTGATCTGCTTGCTCCAGGCATCCTGCTGCCCCTGGGAGAACCCCAGGGCGCGGGCCATGTCCCGCACCGAGCTGCGACCGCGATAGGTGATCACGTTGGCCACCTGCGCGGCGTACTCACGTCCGTAGCGCTGGTAGACGTACTGGATCACGTTCTCCCGCAAGTCCGATTCGATGTCGATGTCGATGTCGGGGGGCCCGTCACGTGCCGGCGACAGGAAGCGCTCGAACAGCAACTCGTTGGCGACCGGGTCCACGTTGGTGACCTTCAGCGCGTAACAGACCGCCGAGTTTGCCGCCGAGCCCCTGCCCTGGGCCAGGATGCTGTTGAGTCGACAGAACCGGGTGATGTCATGCACCACAAGGAAATAGCCCGGAAACTCCAGCTGCTCGATGACCCTGAGCTCGTGCTCGATCTGGGCGTACGCGCGGGGAGCCCGCTCGGGTGAGCCGTAACGTTCACCGGCGCCTTCCATCACCAGATGCCTCAGCCAGCTGTTCTCGGTGTGCCCGTCGGGCACGTCGAACGGCGGTAGTCGCGGTGCGATCAGGGCAAGACCGAAGGCGCACTGCTCACCGAGGTCGGCCGCGGCCGTCACCACCTCGGGACAGTGGGCGAACATCTGCGCCATCTCATCGCCGGAACGCAGATGCGAACCACCCAGGGGCGCAAGGTAGCCCGCGGCGTCATCCATCGACCGCCTGGCCCGGATCGCCCCCATCGCCATGGCGAGGCGCCCCCTGGCCGGCTCGGCGAAGTGCGCGGCTGTGGTGGCGACGACACCGAGGCCGAAGCGTGGCGCCAACTCGGCCAGTGCGGCGTTGCGCTCGTCGTCGAGAGGATGGCCGTGATGGGTGAGCTCGACACTGACCCGGTCACGGCCGAACCGGTCGACCAGATCGGCGAGCGCCGCCGCGGCGGCATCCGGGCCGCCCGTCGAAAGCGCCTGACGGACATGGCCTTTGCGGCAGCCGGTGAGGATGTGCCAGTGCCCACCCGCGGCCTCGGTCAACCCGTCGTAGTCGTATTGCAACCTGCCCTTCTCGCCGCCGGCCAGATGCGCCGCCGCCAACTGCCTCGACAATCGCCGGTACCCTTCCGGCCCCCGCGCGAGCACCAGCAGGTGCGGGCCGGGCGGGTCGGGTTCGTCGGTTCGACTTCCACCACCCAGCGACAACTCGGCACCGAACACCGTGGCCATGTCCAGCTCCCTGGCCGCCTCGGCGAACCGGACCACCCCGTAGAGCCCGTCATGGTCGGTCAGCGCGATGGCCCGCAGATCCAGCCGGGCGGCCTCCTCCACGAGTTCCTCGGGCGTGCTGGCCCCGTCGAGAAAGCTGTAGGCCGAATGGGAGTGCAACTCGGCGTAGGGCCTCGCACTGGGAGCTACCGGACCCGCCCCGATTGGTTGGTACTCACCCCGCTTGCGTGACCAGGCCGGACTGTCGCCACCGTCGCCGTGCGGCTCACTCAGCGACAGCCCGCTGCGACGCGGCTTGCCGCCATCGGGACGACGCGCCCGACCGTTGAGGACGCGCTCCATTTCCGTCCAGCTCGGCGGACCGTTGTGCCAACCCACCCCCACACAATATCGAACAAACGTTCGATATTCGACTGGTTCTCAGGCAGACTTGCCGTTGTCCGGGCAGCCGTCTTCACCCTGGTCGGAATCGTCCTCGTCCTCGCCCAGCGACGGCCGCAGTACGTACCGGACCTGGTTGCCGCCGGCCATCCGCGCCTGTTCGATCGCCGTGGTGGCGATGGAGATCAGCCTGTCGACCACCTCGTCGGGCGGCTCGGCCGCCAGCGGCGCCAGCGGCGTGCACACCACTCCGATACTGGCCGTCAGCCGCTGCGGCGTCACGGTGATCGCGCCGCGGATCCGCTCCACCAGCGGCGAGGCGTCTGCGGTGGTGAAGGTGTCGGCGACCAGGAAATCGTCATCGGAGACGTGGGCGACGATCGCGTTGTGCCGAACCGTCTCGCGCAGCGCCTGCCCCACCGTCACGCGCGCCCGGTTACCGCCACGCGCGCCCGTCAGGCCCAGGAGCAGCGAGAAACTGTCGATGTTCACGGCGACCACCACCAGATACTGATCGTCACTGCGACTCCGCGACGCCAACAACGTCGCGACGCCGCGGTAGAACGCGTCGCGATGCAGAAGGCCGGTGAGTTGCTCGATATCGCCGTGGTGAGCGTCGGGCTGGATCAATTTGATCGCCGCCCGGCAGGCGAACGCGACGAACACGTTGAGCAGGATCACCACCCCGGTGGCGCACACCGCCAGCGCCAGGTCCGTCGACGCCAACCGCACGAACAGCACCGCGAGCACCGCCGTGGCAACCGCCCACGTCACCGCCAGCAGGCGCGGGGTGTGGAAGAACACCACGAAGGCGGTCAGCACGGCGTAGGTCGTGGCGCCGAGGAATCCGATGATCGGGCTGGTCTCGATCACGGCAGACACCCCGATGGCGAACGATCCGACGATCACGCAGAACAGCGACTGCGCCCGGGTGGGCCAGTGGTGGCGCACCCACAGCACCGCCATCGCCAGACACGTGACGAGGATGACGAAGGCGATGATTCGCCCTGGACCCTGAGGACCGAGGCGGCTCGTCATCAACGCCACGGGTACCAGGCCGAGAATCGCGATACATACCGCCACCAGGCGACAAGCCGCGGATTGCAGACCGCGCGCCGCAAGCACCGCAGTAAACCAGTAGTACTGATCCGATCGCCACAGTGCAGGGCCTATCGAGGCAGCGGAAGAACTCCGCAAACCACCAAACATTCACTCACCCCAGCCATACGCATCCCCGGACCAGATCAAAACCCTGCTGCACCGCGAACGCTACCAGCGCAGCAAACATTTTCACAGGTGCGGATCTTGAAAGGGGTCACACCTGACGGGACGCACCGACACCGCATCAGTCGACGGCAAACTCGGCTACGCCGTCCTCGAGCACCAGCCGCGCCTCGGATCCGTCCGGGTTCGAGGCTTCGGTACGAAACACCGCCCGGCCCGGCTCCGTGCGCCAGATCGCCGTCGTGAGCACCTCACCAGGGAATACCGGCGAGGTGAAACGGGCGTCCATCGCGGTGACTTTCGAGGCGTCGCCACCGCCGAGGTCGGCGATCAGGGCGCGGCCGGCGACCCCATAGGTGCACAGGCCGTGCAGGATTGGCCTGGGGAAACCGGCAAGCTCGCGGGCGAACCACGGGTCGCTGTGCAGCGGGTTGCGGTCCCCGGACAGCCGGTAGATGAGTGCCTGATCCTCGCGGGTCGGCAAAGCCACCCGGGCGTCGGGCTCTCGCTCCGGGATCTCCGGAGCGACCGGGCGCTGACCAGGTTGCCCCCCGAAGCCACCTTCGCCGCGGATCACCAGGGTGGTCGATGTTTCGGCAATGGGCTGACCGCTGTCGGGGTCGCTGCCGGTGGCCTTGAGCATCACCACCGCGTTCTTGCCCTCACCCTTGTCCTGGAGATCGACGACCTCGGCGACGACGCTCAACGTGCCCGAAGGGGGCAGCGGCGCGAACACCCGGATGCCCTGGGATCCGTGCAGCAGCCGGCTGAAGTTGAAGGACCCGATCCTGGCTCCCGCGGCGAACGCCGAGCAGCAGATCACCGCGTAGGTCGGCAGCACCTGCTGGGGGATGTCATGGCTGTTCTCCGTGGTGAACGCGAGGTCGTCGATGCCCGCGCCCACCCCGAGCGCATAGAGCAGCGTGTCGCGGTCGGTCCACTCGAAGATCTGCGGCGGTGTCGTGACGCCAATGGCGTTGGGATCGATCGGCATGACCGGACACTATCGGGTGCCGCGGGCTGCCCGGGGTGGTGTTGACCTTTATCAGGTGACGCGTGACGATGTGTCGCATGCGCTATGTCGTTACCGGCGGTACCGGGTTTATCGGGAAGCGTCTCGTGGACCGGATCCTGGCTCTCCCGGACACCACGGCCGTCCACGTGTTGGTGCGTCGCGAGTCGCTCGGCAGGTTCGAGCGACTGGCTCTGAGCAGGGATGACCGGGTACAGCCGCTGGTCGGCGACCTGACCACACCCGACCTCGGACTCAGTGACACCGTCCTCGACGTCGAGGTCGACCACATCGTGCACTGCGCGGCCGTCTACGACATCGCCGCTGCGGAGGACCGGCAGCGCGCCGCCAATGTCGACGGCACCCGCGCGGTGATCGCGCTGGCGCGCCGGCTGGACGCGACGTTGCACCACGTGTCGTCGATCGCGGTGGCCGGGAACTACCGCGGAGTCTTCACCGAGGACGACTTCGACGTCGCGCAGGAACTCCCGACGCCCTATCACCAGACCAAGTTCGAAGCCGAGATGCTGGTGCGGTCGGCGAAGGGGATCCGGTTCCGGATCTACCGTCCGGCAGTGGTCGTCGGCGACTCCCGGACCGGCGAGATGGACAAGATCGACGGTCCCTACTACTTCTTCGGGATTCTGTCCGCGCTCGCAAAGCTCCCCAGGTTCACGCCGATGATGCTGCCGGACACCGGCCGCACCAACATCGTGCCCGTGGACTTCGTGGTGGACGCCGTCGCCACCCTCATGCACGTCGACGGCCGTGACGGCCAGACGTTCCACCTGACAGCACCCACGACCATCGGGTTGCGAGGCATCTATCGCGGGCTCGCATCTGCCGCCGGGCTGCCGCCGCTGGTCGGATCGCTGCCGCGGGCGGCGGCGACGTCGCTGCTGCAGGTGACCGGCCGCGCCAAGATCCTGCGCAACATGGCGGCCACCCAACTCGGCATCCCCGGCGAGATCCTCGACGTCGTCGACCTCGCACCGACGTTCACCTGCGAGCGCACCGACGAGGCGTTGCGGGGCACCGGAATCGCGGTTCCGGAGTTCGCGTCGTATGCACCGCAGTTGTGGCGCTACTGGGCCGAGAACCTCGACCCCGACCGGGCCCGGCGGGACGACCCAGAAGGGCCACTGGTGGGCAAGCATGTGATCATCACCGGGGCCTCGAGCGGCATCGGACGTGCCTCGGCGATCGCGGTGGCCGCACGCGGTGCGACGGTGTTCGCGCTGGCGCGCAACGGCGAAGCGCTCGACGGACTGATCGCCGAGATCCGTGCCACCGGTGGTGATGCGCACGCGTTCACCTGTGACGTCACCGATTCCGCGGCGGTGGAGCACACCATCAAGGACATCCTCGGCCGCTTCGGCCACGTCGACTACCTGGTGAACAACGCCGGCCGGTCGATCCGGCGGTCGGTGATCGCCTCCACCGACCGGCTTCACGATTACGAACGCGTGATGGCGGTCAACTACTTCGGACCAGTCCGGATGGTCCTCGCGTTGCTTCCGCACTGGCGAGAGCGGCAGTTCGGCCACGTGGTCAACGTCTCCAGCGCCGGAGTGCAGGCCAGCAGCCCGAAGTACAGTGCCTACATCCCCAGCAAGGCGGCACTGGATGCATTCGCCGAAGTCGTTGGTGCCGAGACCCTCTCGGATCACATCACGTTCACCACCATCCACATGCCGTTGGTCAGGACGCCGATGATTGCGCCTTCGCGGCGGCTGAACCCGATGCCACCGATCTCGGCCGAACACGCCGCCGCCATGGTGGTCCGTGGCCTGGTCGACAAGCCCGCCCGCATCGACACCCCGGTCGGGACGTTGTCCGACATCGGGATGTACTTCACCCCGAGGCTGTCCCGCCGCGTGCTGCACCAGCTGTACCTGGGCTACCCCGATTCGGCTGCGGCACGGGGTGTCGCCGAGGACATCCCGGCGCAGGCACCGGCGTCTCCCCCGGTGCGACGGCCCAAGCGTCCTTCCCGGCCGGTCCCCGCGCTGCGGGTTCCCCGCACCGTGAAGCGGGCCGTGCGGTTGGTTCCCGGCGTTCACTGGTGAACGAGCCCGGAGTGCGCCACCCCGTCTTCCTCGACGTCGACACCGGCGTCGACGACGCAATGGCCCTGGTCTACCTGTTCGGCAGTGCCGAGGCGGAACTGGTGGGCATCGCCTCGACCGCGGGAAATGTTGGTGTGGAACAGGTTTGCCAGAACAACCTGGGGCTGCTGGAGCTGTGCGGGATCACCGGGGTGCCGGTGTCGAGAGGTTCGCAGAACCCGCTCAGCGAGCCACTGCGGACCGCCGAGGACACCCACGGGCCGCAGGGCCTCGGGTACGCGCGGCTGCCCGCACCGACCACTGACGTCACCTCCTACGACGCCGCCGAGGCGTGGGTGCGCGCCGCGCACGCCCATCCCGGCGAGCTGATCGGGGTGGCCACCGGACCACTGACGAACCTTGCGCTGGCCCTGCGGGCAGACCCGTCGCTGCCCCGGTTGCTGAAGCGACTGGTGATCATGGGCGGCGCGTTCGACTACCGCGGCAACACGACGCCGGTGGCGGAATGGAACGTCAGCGTCGACCCGGAATCGGCGGCAGAAGTGTTCGCGGCGTGGCGCGGTGAGACCGACAACCTCCCGATCGTGTTGGGCCTCAACCTGACCGAGAACATCGCGATGACTCCGGAGCTGATGGGCCGGCTGGCGCTGGTGGCCGGATCATCGTCGATCCCGATGTCCGTGCTCGACGACCGCGGCAGCTTGTCGGTGGCCTCGAACCCGCTGATCCGGGTGCTCGAGGACGCGATGCGCTTCTACTTCGAGTTCCACCACGACCAGGGCGAGGGCTACCTGGCGCACCTGCACGACCCGCTGGCCGCTGCGGTCGCGTTGGACCCCGACCTGGTGCGGTGCCGCGCCGCGCCGGTCGACGTGGAAGTGACCGGGACGCTGACACGCGGTATGACCATCGCCGACTGGAGTGGCCGATGGGGACGGGAACCCAACGCGCTCATCGGCATCGGCGTGGACCCCGTCATGTTCTTCGATCGGTTCATCACCCGGGTGGGCGAATTCGCCAAACAGCTCGTCTACTCGTAGACACCCTCGAGGTACCACCTCCTCTGCCGGTAGCACAGCAGCAGCGCCCGTACCGGAGCCGAGCCACTGTCGAGCAGCACCTGTGCGCGGGCGGTACGACCGCTCCTCGTGTCCGCCGAATCCCACCAGCGCTCGTCGACGGGCCAGGGTCCTGCCCACCAGGACAGCTGACCGTCGCGGCCCGGTGCGGCCAGCCGGACCGGATCCGTGGAGAACATCCCCCGCGCGGTGACCCGCACCGGGTTGCCGTCGGCGTCGAACAGCTCGACCGGATCGTCGAGCAGCACGCTCGGCGACGGCTCGGGAAGCTGCCCCGGCCACGGCTGGTCCGGATTCGCCTGTGGCACAAGTTCATCGCCCAACGGGGTGAAGGTGATGCGTTCGGCCGGACTCCGACCCCCGCTGAGCACCGGAACCTTGACGGCGTCGGGCCCCAGCAGTCCCTGTACCCGCACCAGGGCCCGCCGCGCGCGCAGCCGGTCCTCCTCGCCGACGCCGCCCCACAGCGGCAGCTGCAGGGCCTCGGCCGACACCACCTCCACCGGGCGCAGCCGCAGCACGGTGATCGGTGCAGAAGGCCGGCCTCCATCTGCCCGCCGAGCCGTGCGCTGGTTCAGCCAGCCGTCCAGCTGCCAGCGCACCCGGTCGGCGGTGGCGTCCTCGGTCAGCGGCTCCGCGCACCGCCAGACACGTTCCAGCTCTTCACCGTTGGCGGTCACGGCATGGATGGCCAACCGGGTGCATCCCACGCCGGCGACCTCGAGGCTGCGGTGCAGCACGCTGGCCAGTGAGCGTCCCGCGAACGCCGCCGCGTCCACCCGTTCGATGGGCGGGTCGCAGTTCATCACCGCATCGATCTCCTGCTCGGGCTCCCTGCCCGACGGACCGCGGGCGGGCTCACCACGGGCGATGCGGTGCGCGGCTACCGCGTCGGCCCCGAACCGGGAGGCCACGTCGCTTCGGGACAGTTCGGCGAACTGCCCAATCTTGCAGATTCCCATGCGCCACAGCAGATCCACCAGGTCCGCACGGCTTGCAGGCGAAAGGCTGGGCTCGGCGGCCAGCTGCCGGATCGACAACTCCGACAGGAACAGCGCGTCCTCGCCGGGGTCGATGTTCCGGCCCGCCCGGGCGGCGAAGACGGCGGTGGGCAACTGATCGGCGATGCCGACCTGGCATTCGGCACCCGCCGCCGCCACCGCGTCGACCAGTCGTTCCGCGGCGACCTGCTCGGAACCGAAATACCGGGCGGCGCCACGGACCGACAGCACCAGCAGGCCGGGGCGCAGCACCTCGGCACGCGGCACCAGCTCGTCGACCGCCGCGGTGACATTCTCGAAATGGCGGGCGTCGCGGGCGGGGTCGGCGGTGACGACGTGCAGTTCCGGGCAGCGGGCCTGCGACTCCCGACGCCGCAGCCCGCGACGCACCCCCGCCGCGCGCGCCGCTGCCGAACACGCGATCACCCGGTTGGCCAGCGTGACCGCGATGGGAACTGTGGGCGGGAGACCGGCGGCTGCCGCCGCGGCGACGGCGGGCCAGTCCATGCACCAGAGCGCCAGAGCCCTGGAGTCGGCCACCTCAGCCGCTTACTGCACGGGCGACACCGGAACGTCCCCGGCTGCGCATGGCCAGCCGCACCCGCCCGATCCGCCCGCAACCCGGGGTCGGTGTTCCGCGGCCGGCGCCGACGACCTCGTACCCGCTGACATGCGCGTCCAGGCGTGCCGAGGCTCCCTGCCAGTCCCCATCGGTGACGAGCAGCGTGCAGCCCCGTTGCCGGGCGCGTGCGACCACCGCCCTGGCACGGGTCGCCGGCACCGATCGGCCGCCGAGCCCGAGGACCACCAGATCCATTCCGTCCATCAGGACCGCGGCCACTTCGACCGGATCGGCTCCCGGTTCGGGAATGACCGCGATCCTGCTCAGGTCGGCCCCCATCTCCACCGCGGCGAGCAGTCCGACATCGGGTTGGCCGATGATCGCGGCATGACCGCCCTCGGCTGTCACCGCGGCCACCATGCTCAGCTGCAGCGACCGGGCACCCGAGAGCACCGCCACGGTTCCGCGGGGCAACGAGTCGGGTAACAGTTCAACCAGCGAATCCGGCATCGGCAGCAAAGAATCCTGCCCCAGCACAGGCTCAGAGGACGGCGGCGCTGCGCGGTGGTTCCCACCCCCTTTCCCGGCCATCTTCTCGGACACCGAGGCCATCTGCCTGCGCAGCCGTTCTACCTGTTCAGCGCGGTGCGACGGGCGCCCTTCGGCGCTCACTGTCAGCGTCACAGCAGCACCTCCCGCATCACCTGAACCACACCCTCTGTTCGAATATATGTTCGATAGCACAGTAAACACCTGGGCACCGACAGCGTCAACCGCGCACCTTCTCCCGTTGAGACTGCATCAGCGGCGCAGAAGTGCGAGTAGAGGGCGCCGCCAATGCAGTCTCAACGGCGGTGACCGGGACCACGACACCCGTAACTGTTGACATTGACAAATGTCACCATTTGGTGCTGTACTCCGATCGTGCCCAAGGCCGAGCATGCATATCCCCTGCCGGAGCGTGGTTCGCTGCGATCCCGCAGCGCCGCCGTGGTCAGCAGCCTGACGCTGCGTCAGCTCAGTACCGTTCTCCCGCCCGACCAGGCGTGGGGACTGTGGGCGTCGCGGCAGATCGTGGCCCGCATCATGGACACCTTCGGCCCTTCGCTGGCAGGAACCCGGGTCGTCCGGGTCGACGAAAGAACCCCTGGCGGGCGCCGGGTGGTCGGTGAATGGGTCTGCGGCGCAGGCGTACCCAGCCACAATGCTTCACAGGCGATCTATTTCGTCCACGGCAGCGGCTATGTCCTGTGCTCGACCCGCACTCACAGGCGCCTCGCCGCGTGGATGTCACGCCTGACCGGCATGCCCGTCTTCAGCGTCGACTACCGGTTGGCACCACGGCATCGATTCCCCACCGCCGCAGACGATGTCAGGAACGGGTGGGACTGGCTCGTCAACGAACGCGGCATCCCTGCCGAGCGAATCGTGATCGCGGGGGACTCCGCGGGCGGTCATCTGTCGGTGGATCTGCTTCTGCAGCAGGACGTCCGCCATCCTGCGGCCCTGATGCTGCTCTCGCCACTGGTGGACCTGACGTTCGGCCTGGCCCGCAACCGTGAGCAGACCCGTCCCGATCCGACCATGCGATCCCGCCATGCCGTCAGACTGGTCGAATTGTACTGCGCGGAAATCGAATCCACCCATTCGCGGCTGAGCCTCGACGTCGTGGGCGGGAGAGTGTTGCCGCCGACGCTGATCCAGGCGGGCGGCGCCGAGATGCTCGCCGCCGACGCGATCGCGCTCGCCGACGATCTACGCGCCGCCGGCGCCCGATGCGAGCTGCAGATCTGGCCCGACCAGGTCCACGTGTTCCAGGCACTGCCACGACTCACACCCGAGGCGGCCCCCGCAATGCGCCGAATCGCGGCGTTCATCGGGGACGCGTTGTGCGACAGCAACATAGAACAGGTGGGCTGAGAGCATGGGCATCTTCGGGTTCGGAACGAAACGCAGTCACCACGCTGACGCGGTGATCACCGGCGCAGGCAGCGGGATCGGTGCGGCGTTCGCCACGGAACTGGCCCGCCGCGGTGGTCGTATCGTATGCAGCGACATCGACGAGGGTGCGGCCCGCAAGACCGCCGACGCGATCGTCGCCGACGGTGGACGCGCACTGGCGCTGCGGTGCGACGTCACCGACGCCGACGAGATGGGTCTGCTCGCCGAGGAGGCGCAGTCCTGGTTCGACGGCCCACCGACGCTGGTGATCAACAACGCGGGCGTCGGTGCGGGCGGATCCATGATCGGGGACACCGACCTCACCGACTGGAACTGGGTCCTGAACATCAACCTGTGGGGACCGATCCACGGCTGTCACGTGTTCGCCCCGATCCTGCGTGACGCAGGTCGACCCGCTGGGATCATCAACGTCGCCTCCGCAGCGGCGTTCGGCGCCCTCCCCGGGATGGCGGCCTACAACGTCAGCAAGGCGGGCACGCTGTCCCTGTCGGAGACACTGGCCGCCGAAATGACAGGCACCGACGTCAACGTGACGGTGCTGTGCCCGACCTTCGTCAAGACCAATATCGTTGATTCCGGCCGCATTTCGGTGAGATCTACCCAGTTGGCAGATCAACTGATGCGCTGGACCGGCTTCTCCCCCGAGCGCGTCGCCAAGACGTGCCTGGACACCAACGACCGAGGCGGCCTGTACTGCATGCCGCAGCCCGATGCCCGGATCGTCTGGGGTATCAAACGTTTCACCCCGACGGTGTTCACCCGCGCCGTCGGTCTCACCAACGGTGTCACCGGCTAGGAGGAATCATGGCGATCGACATGGATGCGATGCTGGCGAAGATCAAGGACCGCCAGTGGGCGCTCGCCGACATCGACTGGGCGGCACCGGGAGCCGAGATGATCACCGACGAACAGCGGCCGAAGCTCAAGGCGTTCATGGCCGACCTGTGCTGGATCGAGAACATCGGGGCACGGGGCTTCGCCGCGCTGGCGAAGAAGGCACCCACCCCGACGATCGCCGAGATCTACCGGTACTTCCACGCTGAGGAACAACGCCACGCCAACGCCGAACTGGCGCTGATGAAGCGGTGGGGCATGCTCGACGATGGTGAGATGCCGCAGCCGAACGTCAACATCCGGTTGGCGATGGATTGGCTCGACACCTACGCCGACGACATGTCGCTGTCGATCCTGGGCACCGTGATCCCGATGCTCGAGGTCGCACTGGACGGCGCGCTGCTGAAGTTCCTCCTCGAAGAGGTCGACGACCCAGTCTGCCATCAGGTGTTCGAGAAGATCAACAACGACGAATCCCGGCATATCGCCGTTGATTTCGAGGTACTCAACATGATCGGCCACGCCGACCTCCGCCGGCTGGCCATCGAGTTTGTGGGAAACATCGCCACACCCGGCCTGGTTCTGGGTGCGGTGATGTACATCCCGCTGCTCAACCGCATCCGCAACGAGATCGTCGGCATGGGGCTGGAACCCGAACGGCTCTACAACGCGGTCAAGCGGTTCAAGACCCTCGGCGAACGGGGCGAAAGCACCTGGCGGGTGCCGACCTACCAGCTTCTGAAGCTGCATGCGCGGATGGTGGTCAAGCCCGACAACCCGTATCACTGGCTGGCGAACCCGATGGTGTGGGCGTCCGACTACTACCCCAAGATGCTGCTCAAGCCGATCCCGAGCTGGTTCAAAGAACTCACCCACGAGCCGGCGGCCTGAAACATGCCATCGAACAGCACGATTCACGACACCCTCATCGTCGGCGCCGGGTTCACCGGCCTGGGGGCCGCCATCAAGCTTCGGCAGGCAGGCGTCGACGACATCGTCCTCGTCGAGCGCGCCGACCGCGTCGGCGGCACCTGGCGCGACAACGTCTATCCCGGCGTGGCGTGCGACATCCCGTCGCTGCTGTATTCGTTCTCGTTCGTCAAGAACCCGTCGTGGTCGCGCGCCTACCCCTCCGGTGGGGAGATCTGCGCCCACATCGAATCCATGGTCGACGAGTTCGGGCTGCGTCCCCACATCCGGTTCAACACCGAGGTCACCGGGTTGTCGTTCGACGAGTCGGCCGGTGTCTGGACCGTGACGACGAAGGGACGCAAGAAGTTCCAGGCGCGCACCGTGGTGCTGGCGGGCGGCCCGCTGGCAGATCACAAGCTACCCGACATCCGCGGCATCGACACCTACGAAGGTCACAAGATCCACAGCGCGGCGTGGGACGGCGACTACGATTTCACCGGCAAACGCGTCGCCGTCATCGGCACCGGGGCCAGCGCCGTGCAGATCGTGCCCGAACTCGTCAAGACCGCACAGTTCGTCAAGGTGTTCCAGCGCACCCCGGGCTGGGTGCTGCCCCGCCTCGACGTGCAGATGCCGGAGGCGGTGCAGTCGCTGTTCGCCGCGGTTCCCGCCACCCAGGAACTGGCCCGCCAGGCGCTGTACTGGGGGCATGAGGCCAGCGCGACCGCGCTGGTATGGAAGTCCCCGTTGTCGTCGCTGGTCGCCCGGTTGGGCCGGGCGCACCTGCGCCGCCAGGTCAAGGATCCGTGGCTGCGCCGCCAGCTCACCCCGGACTTCACTCCGGGCTGCAAGCGGATGCTGGTGTCCAGCGATTACTACCCTGCGCTGCAACGCGACAACTGCAAGCTGATCGACTGGCCGATCGCGACCCTGAGCCCGGTCGGCATCCGCACGAGCGACGGCGTGGAGCACCACCTCGACGCGATCGTGTTCGCCACCGGCTACGACGTGCACCTGTCCGGTCCGCCGTTTCCCGTCACGGGTCTGGGCGGCCGGTCACTGCAGCAGGAGTGGGCCGGCCACGCCGAGGCGTACAAGAGCGCCAGCGCGCACGGCTACCCGAACCTGTTCTTCATGTGTGGACCCAACTCCGGGCCGGGACACAACTCGCTGCTGGTCTACGTCGAGGGACAGTTGGACTACGCGGTCGCCGGCATCACCACGATCCTGAACAACAACCTGCGCTATCTCGATGTCCGCGCGGACGTGCAGGGCCGCTACAACGAGGTGATCCAGCAGCGGCTGACGAAGACCACCTGGATGTCGGGCTGCAACAGCTGGTATCTGACGGCCGACGGATTCAACGCGTCGATGTACCCCGGATTCGCCACGCAGTATCTTCGACAGATGCGCGATTTCCAGCTTGCGGACTACACCGCGCATGCGAGGAGCGAATCAGATGCAGGGGTGGCTCTCGACGTCCGACCGCGGGTTGTCACGTCGACGGCCTGAGATGACCTGACATGTCCCAGGCCAAGTCCCCGCGGCAGGCGGGCGGCCCGATCCCGACGATCCTGCGACGCATTCGGCGTGGCTCACGGGACGTCGTCGAGTCGGCCGTCTCGCAGCTGTTCGACGCGGCCGTCCAACCGCACGGTGTCGCCGCTTCCGGCGAATACCGCCTCGACGAGCTGGCTCGGCTGGCGGGCACCACGACACGCAATATCCGGGTGTACCGCGATCGGGGCCTGCTGCACCCGCCGCTGCGAGTTGGCCGCATCGCGCTGTTCAACGACACCCATCTGACGCGGCTGCGGCTCATCACCTCGATGCTGGACCGCGGCTACACCATCGCCCACGTGAACGAGATGCTCTCGGCGTGGGAGCAGGGCAAGGATCTGGGCGACATGCTCGGCCTCGAGTCGGCGATCGCCGGCAGCTGGGCCACCGAGAAGCCGCAGCGGATGCCGGTGGCCGACGCGCGCCGGCTGGTCGACGACGATGCCGGTTTCGACAGATTGGTCACACTCGGCCTGATCCGCCTCGAGGCCGACGAGCACGCCACGATTGTGCGACCCAAACTGGTCGAGGCGTTCAACGAGCTCCGCCAGTACGGCGTCACCCTCGACAAGCTCATCGACATCCACGAAAAGGTGAAGCCGCTGCTCGATCAGATCAGCGGCATCCTGGTGCAGGCGGGGGTCGAGGAGGTGGTCGACAAGGTGAATCCGGGCGCCGCACTGCCCGACGACGTCGAAGTCGCCGAGCTCATCACCACGCTGGTCCGGTTCCGCACCCAGGCCGTGCAGGCAGTCGCCGCCACCCTGGCCTTCTCCATCGAGTCGACGATCGAGTCGGTGGTGGCACAGATGCTCGGTGACCTCATCGAGAAGACACCGCCGCAGGCTTCCGGCGGGTAGCCGTCACTCCCACTCGATGGTGCCCGGCGGCTTGCTGGTGACATCGAGCACGACGCGGTTCACCTCGGGCACCTCGTTGGTGATGCGCGTCGAAATCCGTTCCAGGACTTCGTAAGGCACCCTGGTCCAGTCGGCCGTCATCGCATCCTCGCTGGACACCGGACGCAACACGATCGGATGTCCGTAGGTGCGGCCGTCGCCCTGTACGCCCACCGAGCGGACGTCAGCGAGCAGCACCACCGGGCACTGCCAGATCTGGTGGTCCAACCCCGCCGACGTCAGCTCCTCGCGCGCGATGGAGTCGGCGCGGCGCAGCGTGTCGAGTCGGCCGGCGGTGACCTCACCGACGATCCGGATGCCCAGACCGGGGCCGGGGAACGGTTGGCGCGCAACAATTTCCTCGGGTAGCCCGAGCTCGCGGCCGACCGCGCGCACCTCGTCCTTGAACAGCAGTCGCAGTGGCTCGACGAGCGTGAACTTCAGGTCGCCGGGCAGCCCGCCGACGTTGTGGTGGCTCTTGATGTTCGCGGTGCCCGAGCCGCCGCCGGACTCCACCACATCGGGATAGAGGGTGCCCTGGACGAGGAACTCGACCTCAGAGTCGTTGGCTCCAAGAGCATCCCGGACCGCGCCCTCGAATGCTCTGATGAACTCGCGGCCGATGATCTTGCGCTTGCCCTCGGGGTTGGTGACCCCGGACAGCGCCTCGAGGAACCGGTCCGCGACGTCGACGGTGACCAGGTTGGCGCCCGTCGCGGCGACGAAGTCACGCTGCACCTGGGCCCGCTCGCCGGCACGCAGCAGCCCGTGGTCGACGAACACGCACGTCAGCCGGTCGCCGATGGCACGCTGCACCAAGGCGGCGGCGACCGCAGAGTCGACACCACCGGACAGCCCGCAGATCGCCCGCCCGTCACCGACCTGCGCACGCACCTGCTCGACGAGGGCATCGGCGATGTTGGCCGGGGTCCACGCGGCATCGATGCCCGCGAACTCGTGCAGGAACCGGCTCAGCACCTGCTGCCCGTGGGGGGTGTGCATCACCTCGGGGTGGTACTGCACCCCCGCGAGTCGACGTTCGCGGTCTTCGAACGCCGCGACCGGCGCACCGGCGCTGGTGGCCACCACGTCGAAGCCCTCCGGGGCCTCGGTCACCGCGTCGCCGTGGCTCATCCACACCGGCTGGGTTTCGGGAAGGTCGGAATGCAGCTGCCCGCCAGTCACTTTCAACTCTGTGCGGCCGTACTCACTGGTCCCGGTGTGGGCGACGGTGCCGCCGAGCGCCTGCGCCATGGCCTGGAACCCGTAGCAGATTCCGAACACCGGGACGTCCAGGTCGAACAGCGCAGGGTCCAGTCGCGGAGCACCCTCGGCGTAGACGCTGGCCGGGCCGCCAGAGAGCACGACGGCGCGGGGGTTGCGGGCCTTGATCTCGTCGATGCTGGCGGTGTGCGGGATGACCTCGGAGAACACCCGGGCCTCGCGGACCCGCCGGGCGATCAGCTGCGCGTACTGCGCGCCGAAGTCGACGACCAAGACGGGACGGGGGGCTGCAGAATCCACCCGGTCAGTCTAGTAGTGGCCGTCGTGGCTGGTCTAACGTGGCGTCGATGAGCGCGCGCTTCGAGGAATTGGGTTGGCAGCACACACCGATGGGTGTCATCAGCCTGCGCCGCCGCTTCGACCTGTCGGTGCGTGCCGACGTGTACGAAGTCAAGCTCGACGACGAATATCTGATGTCGAGCCTGTTCACCGTCGCTGAAAGAGAACTCGCGAGTCGTGGTCTGGAACGGACGCCAGGAACGCACCTCGACGTCATCGTCGGCGGACTCGGCCTCGGATACACCGCACAACAAGCGTTGCAGTGCAATCGAATCCGGTCGGTGACGGTCATCGAATACTCCGAGGCGATCATCGATTGGCACGAACGCGGCCTGCTTCCGGACACGGCCGGTCTCGCCGCCGACCATCGGGTCACCCTGGTGCGCGCGGACTTCTTCGCCGCTGCGATGGGCACCGCGGGGTTCCGGCCTGAAGAACCCGGCCGCACCTATGACGCGATCCTGCTCGACATCGACCACTCCCCCCGTCACCTGCTCGACCGCCCGCACGCTGCCTTCTACACCCACGAAGGTCTGCGCGCCGCATCCGCCCACCTCGTACCGGGAGGGACGTTCGCCCTGTGGTCTGACGACGCGCCCGACGACGAATTCTGCTCAGTCCTCGAAACTGTCTTCACCGACGTCGACGCTCAGCAGATCTGGTTCGACAACCCCCTCACCCGGGGTCGCTCTGCCAACACGGTCTATCTCGCCACCCGGCTTCCAGAAACAGGTCCTACCCCGCCGAGGTGACCGGTGTGATCGGGATACTGCGCAGCGCGGCCGGCGCCTCGGCGGGCACCACCGGATGCGCCGGGGCGATGGGCGAGAGCCGCCGATAGGGCTCACCCTGGGCCGGCCGGAGGTCCTCTTCGCCGTTGTTCGGCCACAGCGACGCCGCCCGCTCCGCCTGCGCGGTGATCGAAAGCGACGGGTTCACACCGAGATTCGCCGAGATCGCGGCACCGTCCATTACCGACAGCGTCGGGTAGTGGTACACCCGCTGATACGGGTCGATGACACCGTGCTCGGCGGTGTCCCCGATCGCGGCGCCGCCCAGGAAGTGCGCGGTGAGGGGGATGTTGAACAGTTCGCCCCAGGTACCGCCCGCGACGCCGTCGATCTTCTTCGCGATGCGCCGGGTGACCTCGTTGCCGACCGGGATCCACGTCGGGTTCGGTTCGCCGTGGCCCTGCTTGCTGTCCAGCATCCGGAAACCCAGTTTGGTCTTTCTGGTGAACGTCGTGATCGAGTTGTCCAGGTTCTGCATGACCAACGCGATCATCGTCCGCTCGCTCCAGCGCCGCGGATTGAGCAGGCGCATCGTGCCTTTCGGATCGGCCTGGCCGTTGCGGAAGAGTTGCTTCCAGCGGGGCACGTCGCTGCCGCCGGGGCCGGCGCCGTCGGTCATCAGCGTCTGCAGCAGCCCCATGGCGTTGGAGCCCTTGCCGTAGCGGCACGGTTCGACGTGCGTGTCACTCGTCGGATGGATTGACGACGTGATCGCCACGCCGTGCGTGAGGTCCAGGTCGTCGGACACCTGCAGCCGGCCCGCACCGACGATGGATTCGGAGTTGGTGCGGGTGAGTACGCCCAGCTTGTCCGACAGCTTGGGCAGCTTGCCGGTGTCGCGCATCTTGAACAGCAGCTTCTGCGTGCCGTAGGTGCCGGCGGCAAGGATGACGTATTTCGCGGTGAAGGTCTTGCGTCGCCTGCGCAGCTTGCCGCCGGTGCGCGCGGTGTCGATCTCCCACAGGCCATCGGCACGCTGCTGGAGACCCTTCACCATGGTGAGCGGATGCACTTGTGCGCCAGCGGATTCCGCGAGCCCGAGGTAGTTCTTCACGAGGGTGTTCTTGGCGCCGTAGCGGCACCCGGTCATGCAGGAGCCGCACTCGATGCATCCGGTGCGGGCGGGGCCCGCGCCGCCGAAGTAGGGATCCGCGACGTGCTTGCCCGGTGACTTCTCGCCGTCGGCGCCGAAGAACACGCCGACCGGCGTCGGCACGAAGGTGTGGCCGACACCCATGTCCTCGGCAACCTCCTTCATGATGCGGTCGGCGTCGGTGAACGTCGGGTTCGTCACGACGCCGAGCATCCGCTGCGCCTGGTCGTAGTGCGGCATCAGTTCGTTACGCCAGTCGGTGATGCCCTTCCACTGCGGGTCGTTGAAGAACGGCTCCGGCGGCACGTACAGCGTGTTGGCGTAGTTGAGCGACCCGCCCCCGACACCCGCACCGGCCAGGATCATCACGTTGCGCAGCAGATGGATGCGCTGGATGCCGTACATGCCGAACTGCGGCGCCCACAGGAACTTGCGCAGGTTCCAGGAGGTCTTGGCGAACTCGTCGTCGGCATAGCGCCGACCGGCCTCGAGCACGCCCACCCGGTAGCCCTTCTCGGTCAGCCGCAGCGCGCTCACGCTGCCGCCGAATCCCGAGCCGATGATGACGACGTCGTAGTCAGGCTTCATCAGGACATTATGAACTTACCCGCCGGTAACCTCTAGCGAGGCCACCCTAAGTGGGTAAGGACGTTCAGCTTCCTACGGTCAACCCGACCTTCTGGAATTCCTTGAGATCGCAGTAGCCGGCCTTCGCCATCGACCTACGCAGGCCGCCGACGAGGTTGAGCGAACCGAACGGGTCATCGGACGGACCGGTCAGCACCTGCTCGAGGGACGGCCGCTCACCGTCGGCCACCTGCAGCAGGGCACCGCGCGGCAGCGACGGGTGGGCCGCCGCGGAGGGCCAGAACCAGCCGCCCCCAAGCGCTTCGGCCGCTGAGGCCAGCGGCGTGCCGAGCACCACGGCGTCGGCGCCACATGCGATCGCCTTGGCCAGATCTCCAGAGGTATGGATATCGCCGTCGGCGAGCACGTGCACATAACGCCCGCCGGTCTCGTCGAGGTACTCGCGGCGCGCCGCGGCCGCGTCGGCGATTGCGGTGGCCATCGGCACGCTGATGCCCAGCACCTCGTCGGACGTCGTCACCCCGGACGTCGACCCGTAGCCCACGATGACGCCCGCGGCGCCGGTGCGCATCAGATGCAGTGCGGTGCGGTGGTCGAGCACCCCGCCGGCGACCACCGGCACGTCGAGCTCGGAGATGAAGGTCTTCAGATTCAGGGGCTCGCGATCTTGAGCCACCCGCTCGGCGGAGATGATCGTGCCCTGGATCACCAGCAGATCGATGCCCGCCGACACCAACGCGGGCGTCAGGGCCTGCGCATTCTGCGGGCTGACGCGTACCGCGGTGGTCACCCCCGCCTCGCGGATCCGCGAGACCGCAGCTCCCAGAAGCTCGGGATCCAATGGGGCGGAATGCAATTCCTGCAACAGTCGGATGGACACCGACGGGTAGGGCTCCTTGTCCGCAGCCTCCAGAACCTGGGCGATCTTGTCGCCGACATCGGCGTGCCGCCCGATCAGCCCCTCGCCGTTGAGCACGCCGAGACCACCGCGACGCCCGAGCTCGATGGCGAACTCGACCGACACCAACGCGTCGGTGGGATGAGCGATGACCGGAATCTCGAACCGGTAGGCGTCCAGCTGCCAGGCCGTGGAGACATCCCCCGACGAGCGGGTGCGCCGCGACGGCACGATGTTGATGTCGCCGAGCTCATAGGTCCGACGGGCCGTCCGGCCCATGCCGATTTCGACCATGTCTCGCATGTGTGATCAGTCCTTGACCGGGCCGGGGCCCATCAGCGGTTGGAGTAGTTGGGGGCTTCCACCGTCATCGTGATGTCGTGGGGATGGCTTTCCTTGAGCCCCGCGGCAGTGATCTGAACGAACTGCGCCTGCTGCAACTGCTCGATGGTCGCCGAACCCGTGTACCCCATTGCGGCCCGCAATCCACCCGTGAGCTGGTGGATGACCGTCGACAGCGGGCCCCGGAACGGCACCCGACCCTCGATGCCCTCGGGCACCAGCTTGTCCTCGGACAGCACGTCGTCCTGGAAGTAGCGGTCCTTGGAGTACGACTTGCGGACGCCGCCCGCGGCTCCTCGGCCCTGCATTGCTCCCAGCGACCCCATGCCGCGGTAGCTCTTGAACTGCTTGCCGTTGACGAAGATCAGCTCCCCGGGCGACTCGGCCGTACCGGCCAGCAGCGAGCCCAGCATCGCGGTCGATGCGCCTGCGGCCAGCGCCTTGGCGATGTCGCCGGAATACTGCAGCCCGCCGTCGGCGATCACCGGGACGCCCGCGCGTGAGCACGCGGCGACCGCCTCCATGATCGCGGTGATCTGTGGGGCGCCCACACCGGCCACCACCCGGGTGGTGCAGATCGAGCCCGGACCGACCCCGACCTTGACCGCGTCGGCACCGGCGTCCACGAGCGCGGCCGCCGCCGCACGGGTGGCGACGTTTCCGCCGACCACCTCGACGCGGTCCCCGACGACGGTCTTGAGGCGGTGCACCATGTCGAGCACACCCCGGTTGTGGGCGTGCGCGGTGTCCACGATCAGCACGTCGACACCGGCGTCGGTCAGCGTCATCGCGCGCGTCCACGCGTCCTCGCCGACGCCGACCGCGGCACCGACCAGCAGTCGGCCGTCGCTGTCCTTGGTGGCCAGCGGGAACTGCTCGGTCTTGACGAAGTCCTTGACGGTGATGAGCCCTGTGAGCCGGCCGTGGCCGTCGACGATCGGCAGCTTCTCGATCTTGTTGCGGCGCAACAGCCCCAGCGCGGCCTCGGCCGACACGCCCTCCTGGGCGGTGATCAGCGGCGACTTGGTCATCACCTCGGCGACCGGCTTGGACTGGTCGACCTCGAAGCGCATGTCGCGGTTGGTGATAATTCCCACGAGCGCGCCGGAGCCGTCGACCACGGGCAGGCCCGAGATGCGGAACCGCGCGCACATCGCGTCGACCTCGGCCAGCGTGTTGTCGGGCGAGCAGGTGACCGGGTCGGTGACCATCCCGGCTTCAGAGCGCTTGACGGTTTCGACCTGACCGGCCTGCTCGGCCACCGGAAGGTTCCGGTGCAGCACGCCCATGCCGCCGGCGCGCGCCATCGCAATCGCCATCCGGGATTCGGTGACGGTGTCCATCGCCGAACTCACCAGCGGGACCTTCAGCCGGATCTTGCGGGTCAACTGACTCGACGTGTTAGCTGTGGCCGGGATCACATCGGATGCGGCGGGCAGCAGCAGCACGTCATCGAAAGTGAGACCCAGCATCGCAATCTTGGTGGGATCGTCACCGCCGGTGGGCACCGGAACGGCGATGGGAATGCTGCTTTCGGCGATCGACATGTGGTGAGGCCTCCGGTAGCAGGTGCAGCCAGGCACAGACGCGGCCTGAAACCAACATCTTATCGGCATCGGGCGTGCGGTTTCGGTTCGCCACCTCGACTGTCAGATGCCAGGTCGACGTGCCGGGCAAGCGCTGGCGCGATACCTGGGGGGCTGCGTAGTCTTGGAGTCGTGCGAGACCACTTGCCACCAGGACTGCCGCCTGACCCGTTCGCCGACGACCCGTGCGATCCGTCGGCGGCGCTCGACGCCCTGGAGCCGGGTCAGCCGTTGGACTCCCAGGAGCGCATGGCGGTCGAAGCCGATCTTGCCGATCTCGCGGTCTACGAAGCATTGCTGGCGCACAAAGGAATTCGCGGCCTCGTCGTCTGCTGCGACGAATGCCAGCAGGACCACTACCACGACTGGGACATGTTGCGGGCGAACCTGCTGCAGCTTCTGGTCGACGGCACCGTCCGTCCACATGAGCCGGCCTATGACCCCGAGCCTGATGCGTATGTGACGTGGGACTACTGCCGTGGTTATGCCGACGCCTCACTCAACGAGGCGGCGTCGGAACCCGACGGCTATCGCTGAGGGCTGAATTTCTCGCTCCGCTCGAGGCGGGCTGAATTTCTCGCCCCGCTCGAAGCGAGCCTCACCCCGGTTGTTCGAACGTCTCCCCCGGCACCACGATCAACGTCGTGGTGGGCGGCAACGGGTTGGGCGTCGGTGACGGCGCTGCGGGCGTCGGCACCGGTGTGGGTGCGGGAGCCGCGGTCGGCGTCGGGATCGGCGCCACCGTCGTAGTCGCCCTCGGCGCGGGCGTCGGTGACGGCGTCGGCGACGCAGCCGGTGTCGGTGACGGCGCCACCGCTGCCGGCGATGACGATGCCGGCGCCGACGGCGAGGTCGAGTACTGAGAGACAACCGAGGACGTGGTGGTGGTCGGCACGGGTGACCGCGTGGTCGTCGGCGCCGGCGCGGAGGTGGTGGGCGTCGGTGACGACGTCGCCGAACTGGTCGTCTCCGACGTCGAAGTTGTCTCCGACGGTGAGGTCGTCCCCGACGTCGGTGAGGTCGTCCCCGAGGTCGGGGAGGTCGTCTCCGTCGACGATGTCGTGGTCTCCGACGCCCCAGGCGTCAGCGGCACCAGCGTTCCCGGGTCGAGGCTGACCACGGGCACGTCCGGGAACGTGGGCAGTGGCGCGCCGGGAGCGACAGTCGCGGCCGCGTCCTGAGCCTCGACCTTGACGGTCAGCTCCTGCCACTGCGTGACGAGTTCCTGCTTGCTCTCCAGGTCACTCACCGTCGCGACCGTGGTGGTGATCGTCTGCAACTTCTCCTGTGCGCCCTGCCAGTCGCCCTGGTCGATCAGCTGCTGAACCTGTTGCATCTCGGTCTGGGCGGCGAGGATCACCGCGTCGTCACGCGTCGTGGTCTGCTCACCGAACAACATGGTGCGCAACCCGTACAGCGCGTCACCCGGGCCCGCCCCGGCGACCACTGCGCCGAAGCCACCCAGGCAGAGCACTGCCGCCGCCGCGGAACCCACGACTGCCAGCGACAGCCGTCGACGGCGACCCCCGAACGAGGCGCCATCGAGTGCCTCAGCGGCCTGCTGCGGGGTCACCATCGTGCCCACCGGGGTTTCGCGCACGTCGTCGCGCCAGCCGGCCAACAGGTTCGCCAGCTCGGCCTCGGCGTGATCGGTCGCGTACACCGGCTGCTGCGACGCCAACGCATCAAGGAATTGGTCGGTGCGATTGATCTCGTTGAGCGAGGGATCGCCACCGTTGGAAGTCCAGCGTCCGAAGTCAGGCATAGTCACGCCCCGTCGCCATGATCTCCGTCTTGAGTCGTGCCAGCGCGCGATGCTGCGCCACCCGCACCGCTCCCGCGGTACTGCCGACGGCCTCCGCGGTCTCCTCCGCGCTCATCCCGACGACGACGCGCAGGATCAGGATCTCCCGTTGCTTCTCGGGGAGGATCTGCAGAAGCACATTCATCCGGGCCGACTGTTCGGAGTCGATCGCCAGCTGCTCGGGGCCCGCCTCAACGGAGAGACGTTCCGGGACGACCTCCATCGGTTCGGCCCGGTTGCGCCCTGCCGCACGATGAGCGTCGGCAACCTTGTGTGCAGCGATGCCGTAGACGAAGGCCAGGAATGGTCGTCCCTGATCCTTGTAGCGCGGCAGCGCCGTGATGGCAGCCAAGCACACCTCCTGAGCAACGTCATCTGCTGAGAGACCGCTGCGCTCCGTCGACCCCACCCTCGCCCGGCAGTACCGGACGATGATGGGACGGATGGTCTCCAGCACGTCCCGGAGTGCGTCCCGATTGCCGGCCACTGCCTCAGCAACGACAGCATCGAGATGTTCTCCCGAAATTGTCATCGTGGGCGATATCTCCAGCGTTACGTCGAGGACACTTCCCGGCGGGGAGGTGGTTCTGCCGGCAGGCAGGCGGCCTCACCACCACGGTGCGGCTCAGCTAAACAATAACGACCACAACGGGCGCAACCCGGTTACCGCGATCGCCACACGCCGCCCTGTCTGATCACGGTTTCAGCAGACACGTCGCGGAGAGCCGCCAGTTCGGCATGCGAGCGGTGCTCGCTCCCGATGTCGGCAAGCAGGCAGGCCACCGCCCACTGCAACGGGACGAGGCCGTTCTCGCCGGCCCGCTGCAGTGCCGTATCCGCCTCCCGACGCGACGCGTCGAGGTCACCGGCACTGCACAGCGCCGCGGCCAGGATGATGCGGGACTTGACGGTGTGACGTGCCGAACCCACGGGCTCGGCGAGCTTGATGGCGCGCTCGGCGTGCGTGACGGCGGACCGGCCGTCACCCTGGACCATGGCCAGTTCGGCCGACACCCAGGCGAAGCGCACCGGAAGGCGAGGCCACGGCGACGCGGCGACCAGATCCGCCGCCCGACGCAGTGCCCGGGCCGACGCGGAGAACCGACCCACCCCGAGGGCGTCGGCGGCCAGCCCGATCAGCGCGTCGGCGCCCGCCGTTGCGGAGCGGTCGGCCACCGCCAACGCACGCCCGTCGAGCGCGCGGGCCCGCTCATGCCATCCGAGCTGACGCAGAAACGATGCCCGGGTGCTCAGCGCCAGTGAGGCGAGGGGACCGCGCGCCACCAGTCTGTGGATGCGGTCCAGGTCAGTGACGGCGCCGGCGTACCTGCCCTGCCCGCCGGCGGCCACCGCGCGCAACCACAGTTCCTGTGGTGTGCTGGCAGGCGGCAGCGGCCATCGCCCCGGGTTGCTGCCGAACGCGACGTCATTCATGCCGAATCGGGACGCTACCAATTCGAAAAAGGTTTGAATCCCGCGTTAGTTAACAGTTCGTGGTCGTGGTGTTACATCCATGTCAACTGCGGCCTGATCGTCGTTAACGAGCTGACCGACGCGTCGCGGACTGATCAGCCAAAACGGCGACTGGCATCGGCGTCGGCAAAAATCTGTTAGCACCGAACTCGCTGCCCGCGGGTCGCATCGATGAACGTGATGTTAATTCTCTGCCTCCCGTTATGCGGTTCCGCACATCGCCGGGCTATTGACTGCCGTTCCGAAGCCCTTCTACGTTGTGTGCACGAGTAGTCATCGGCGACTGCGCTCGGATCTGTCCACAACTCACGCATCCAGTGCGTACGCGAAATGGATGTGCAGAGAGGGGTTTTCCAGTGCCACAGCCGCAGCAGTTGCCCGGGCCGAACGCCGATATCTGGGATTGGCAGATGTCTGGCCTTTGCCGGGGAGTCGATTCCTCGATGTTCTTTCACCCGGACGGCGAGCGTGGCCGCGCCCGCGCCCAGCGCGAGATGCGGGCGAAAGAGATGTGCCGTCGCTGCCCCGTCATCACCCAGTGCCGTACCCATGCGCTGGCCGTCGGTGAGCCCTACGGCATCTGGGGTGGGCTCAGCGAGTCCGAGCGTGAACTGCTCTTGAAGCGGGGAATTCGCCGCACCGCCTGACCCTTTCGACATCAGCCCCGCCGCGTTGGATGCGGGATCAACATCGGAACATCCTTGCGGTACTGGCAGTACTGCTCACCGAGCGCCTCGGTCAGGTCGCGCTCCTCGAGCCGCACGGCCAGCAGGATGTAGCCCGTCGTTCCCACCGCGAAGAGCAGATGCCCGGCGGTCATCGTCGGGGCGGCCCAGAACGCGATCAGAAAACCGAGCATCAGGGGATGGCGGACCAGGCGATAGAACAGCGTCGTCTTGAAACCGGTTTCGCCACCGCCGGTTCCGCGCCAGGCGTCAAAACCCTGCCGCAGACCGAACAGCTCGAAGTGATTGATCATGAACGTCGTCGCCAGCACGATGAGCCAGCCGGCGGCGGCCAACGCCCAGACCAGGCCACGAAGGGCGGGGTTGTCGATATGCCAGACGGTCCCCTCGATCGTGCGCCACTGCCAGCACAGCAGTCCCAGTAGCAGGCTGGCGGCCAGCACGTAGGTGCTGCGCTCGATCGACCTGGGAACGAAGCGAGTCCACCAACGCTTGAAGGCAGGCCGGGCCATCACGCTGTGCTGGATGGCGAACGCCGCCAGCAACGCCAGGTTGACGACGACCGCTTGCGCGAGCGGGGCGGCGACACCGTGGTCGACGGTGCGGGGCACACCGACACCGAGCACGAAAGCCACGGCGTAACCGAACGAGGCGAGGAACGCGAGATAACTGAGGGCGCTGTAGCCGATCACCAGCCAGCGGGTGGGTGAGGTGCGGCGGGCAGTGGATGTGGTCATGGCTTCGATGGTCGCCTCGTCGCCCTAGTCGGCGAATGGGGCGGATGCCTCAATTCAGCGGTGCGGCAAGCCCGTTCTGCAGGGCGTACATGCTGGCGCCGATCCGGTTCGTCGCACCGATCTTGGCGTAGGTGCGCTCCACATGATTTCGTGCGGTCTTCTCGCTGATCACCAGCGTCGCCGCGATCTCCTTGTTCGACGCGCCCGTGGCGACCAACCGCAGCACCTCCACCTCGCGTGGGGTCAACCGATCGGACCTCGGGTGCGGTCGTATGGAGCGGTGACCGGCCGCGTGCAGCACGGCGTCGGCGGCGGTTTCGTCGAGCTCGCCGTCACGCACCCTGGTCCTGAGCCGGCGTTCGGCATCGCCGGCAGACAACGCCGGACGGTACGGTCGCGGCTCCAGCGCGGCCTGATAGCTCACCGCGGCGGCGAGGATGCGGTCGGGCAGCCCCAGCGCCGAGCCGGAGAGGCTGCGCGGATATCCCGTTCCGTTCACGCACTCGTGGTGGTTACCGGCCAGCGTGGCGACCTCCTGCAGTCCGCTGACTTGGCTGAGGATCCGCACGGTCAGATAGGGATGCAACCGGACACGTTCGAACTCGGCGGCGGTCAGCGAGGCGGGCTTGGACCACACCTGGTTGGAGACACCGATCCGGCCGAGGTCGTGGACGTAGCCGGCGCGACGGATCAGCGTGACCGTGTTTTCGTCCAGCCCCGCAGCCACTGCCGCGCCCGCAGCGAGTTCGGCGACCGCGCCCGAATGTCCGAATGTGAAAGGACATTTCAGGTCGACGAAGTCGCCGAGGGCGCGCAGCAGCTCGTCCAGCTCCGGTCCGTCGAGGCGGTCGGCACGGTCCGGTGCCTCGCGCAGCGCGGCCTGCCAGCTGTCGCCGACGGAGGGGCCGGCGAGGATCTTCTCGGCATCGGCGATGAACACGTCGGCGATCGCGGGATCGAACTGGCCACCGCGGCGGGACCGGACCATCGCGATGGCACCCTGAACACCCAACGTGCGGTGGTGCACCTCGACCATGTCCGCGATCTGGGCCACCCGGATCGCGATCGGCAGACTGTCGCCGCGCGCGCCGGCGGGTAACCCTCCCCCGTCGAATCTCTCGAACGTAAACCCGACGGCGTGCTGAACATCGGGGCTCAGGCCCATCCGCTCGGCCAGCAGCGCCGCCGAGGTGCAGTGCGAGTGGATCAGCCGCGACAGCTGACCGCGGGCATTCACCAGGAGCGCCCCCAGGACCATCAGACGACGCGAAAGCGGTTCACCCCGAGCCACATTGGCCAGCACGAAGCGGTAGTAGGGCAGCCCGGACCAGTCGAGGAAGTACGAGTCGTGCCGAACCGCGATGTCGTCGCCGAACCACCGGGCGTACTCGTGAGAATCGGCATGGCAGCCGATCCACATGATCAGGGCCGTGTAGTAGATGCAGTCGCGGTCACCGCGAGACAGGCCGAGTCGATCGGCGATCCGGGTGCCGATGAGCGCCGACCGCAGCATGTGTTCTGCGGGCTGGCCCAAGCCGAGGTCCACGGCCACCGAAAGGGCCGCGAGCAGTTCGGCCCTCGTCGGGCCCCTCCCCGAATCCATCGACTCGATTGTGCTCCTCAGAACGACGGCGGACATGCCAAGTCGGTCGCCCTGTGATGCCGGGTGGGATCGAACGCATCGAATCGGCCCTGCCCGACCACTGCAAGGCCTCTTTGGGGTGCCCGGAAGTCGCCGAGGCGCGCCTGATCGGGCAGCGGGGCGACGGGGCCGAGGTCGCGACCGTGCAGCACGGCCTGCGATGTGCGCACCGCCCACATCCGCCGTGGCGCAATGCGGAAGGTCTGACCGTTGGGCATCGTGCCCGCCAGACGCACCTGCCCGGCACCCAACAGCGACCCGGCGAACCGGCCGATGGCGCCGAGCGCACCGGGATTGGTCCAGATTCCGTCGGGTAGCCGGGAGCCGACCATGGTCAGCAGCCGGGTCGACGCCGTGTGCTGCAACTCGATGGTCCACGTCAGGACGTCGGGGATGTCGACGACAAGGGTGTAGTCGCCGGTCCAGGTGACGTCGACCGGACACTCGACGGCGTCGTTGGTGGTGGCGGTGCTGAAGTATCGGGCGCAGCTCTGTTCAGCGGGCGTGGTCGCGTAGAACGTCCACGCACCGGCAGGGTCGCGGTGCCACACCGAGCGGTAGCCCGGCACCGAGTCCGGGAGAAACGACGCGGCCGGAAAATCCCGAAGCGCCAGGTAATGCCCACTGGCGAACGGCAGTCCCATCACGCCGAACCCGGTGACGGTCTCGTCGGGTCCGGTGGGCAGAACAGGGGTGCGCGCCACCTCGGCGGCGGCGGTGCGGGGGTTCTGAAGGGTTGTCATGGCCCCAGGGTGCGGGGCGGCGGGGCTGCCCAGCATGGGGCGGTTGCCTCAAAAACGCTTCGCGGATGAGGAGGCGACCATGGCGCGGGAGTGCTGCAATGAGGAGATGGCGAACAGATTCACCCAGGCTGCGCTCGCCCTCGTGACGGCGGCCGCGGCGGTGACCGCGCCCGTGGCCTCCGCGCAACCTCAGCCGACGGCGCCTCCGGACTTCGTCTCCCTCAGCGATGTCGACCCGTCGATCCTGATGGACATCCGCTACGACACGCCGCACAACTTCACCGGCGACCCGGTCGACGGTTACCACGCGCCGATGTGCATCCTCACCCGCCCGGCAGCGGAGGCCTTGAGCCGCGCGCAGCGCGAATTCCTGGAGCAGGGCTACACATTGAAGGTCTATGACTGTTACCGACCGCAACGCGCCGTCAACGATTTCGTCACGTGGGCCAACAACCTGTTCGATCAGCGGATGAAGGCGGAGTTCTACCCGCGGGTGGACAAGACGCAACTGTTCGCCGACGGGTACATCGCCGAGCAGTCCGGGCATAGCCGCGGCAGCACTGTGGATCTCACGCTCGTCGCGTTGCCGGCGGCGCCGGAGCCGACGTATGTACCGGGTCAGCCGCTGGTCGACTGTGCCGCACCTGCGCCAGATCGCTTCGCCGACAACACCATTGACATGGGCACCGGCTATGACTGCTTCGACACCCTTGCACACACGCTCGATCCCCGGATCCAGGGAGAGCAGTTGAAGAACCGGCTACTGCTGAAGGATGGTCTCGAGAAGCAGGGCCTGCAGAACTACGAGAACGAGTGGTGGCACTACACCTTCAAACCGGAGACCTACCCGGAAACGTACTTCGACTTCCCCGTCGACGCGTCGTCACTGGTCCACTGACGCCGAGCCGAACACCGCACAGAGACATGACCAGCGCCCTACAGACGGAGCGCTCGTCCGACGCTCGTCCTACGCGGAGAGGCCGAGGCCTTCTTCGTACGCGGCGATGACGACCAGACCGGTGTGGGTGTCGACGTCGACCACTTCACCGCCCATCACCCTCATCATGGGTGAATCAACGATCTGCGCGAGATCGGCCAACGTGGATTGTTCTTCATCGTCGTGGTACATCAGCGCACCTTCCGTGTCTGTGAACCCGGCTACCCAGCGTCTCGCGGTCCCAACCATTCACATCATCGTCAATTGTTCCGTCTCCGGTGTCATCCCACGGCTTCGAAGGCGTCACGATTTCTTATCGGTTCGGGGGTGGCCCGCTCAGCTGCATGATCGGCGAGCGATGCCTCTGCTGCTCTGCCCGGCTTGCGGGCCGCCTGGCCTTGGAAGCACGTCAGGAATTCGTCACCGAATGCCTGGCCTGCGTCTGAGCCGCGCCGAATGTACGGATTCTGATGGATTTGGCCCGAATTCCGTCATAAACCGTACGCTCGGCCGACCGCAGCGCATCGAGGTCGACGTTGGGGTGTCGCCGATCAGAGTGAACGCGAGAGTCCCTGCGCCGCTGATGGTTCCGGCGTTCACGGCAGCCACGCGCTCCGAAGACGGCCAGAGCTCAGGGAACCCGGGTCCACGGTTGACAGTTGCGAGATTCGAACGCCTTCACCGTCGAGTTGATGTTCGCGAACATCGGACCGATCGACATGTTCGTCGCGACCACGTTGTCCTTGTTCGTATCGGGCGTGCTGTAAGTGAACCACACGCACATCGAGTCCTGGGTCGGCACGTCGTTGATCCATACTCCCCAGGTCGACGCTGTCCCACCTGTGTTGTAAAGGCCCGGCGGAATGTCAGGCCCGACGAGAAAGAAGCCATTCCCCGGGATCGGGTTCATCGGGTCGGCAGCGGCCGGTGACGCACACGCGATCGCGGCCACAAGGGCTACGGCCACACCGTGAGGCAGACGTGTTGAGGGCATACTTCCTCGTCATCCAAGTTGCCAGTCCTATCGGCAGCGTAAGCCCTCGACCAGGCCTGCAAGACCGATATGTCCGTACGTCCAGCCTCGCGATCGGGGTGCGGGCGAATCGCTAACGGCGTGTGAGCCTGAAGACCGGGATGTGACGTCCGATCGGTTCGGTCTTGGCGCGGTAGTCGTTCCAACCGGCGTAGACCTGCTCCGCGAGCCCGTATACGCGGGCATGTTCCTCGGGGTCGGTATCTCAGTCGCCACAAACTTCTCGTCGCCCAGTTCGCATGCGCGGTGTGCCTTGAGGTTGTAGTACCACTGCGGGTGCTTGGGTCCGCCGTAGTTCGAGGCGATCACGATGGGGTCGGGTCCATCGTGAAAGTAGGTGATCTGGTGCTCCCGCGGTTGTCCCGACTTCGCACCCGTTGTCATCAGCGGGGCCGTGGACGGCCCACCGAAGATGGCTGGATAGCGCCCGCCGGACGCGCGGTACAGCCACGGGTCGACATGAGGCCAAAGGTGGTGTGCGAGGAACTGTCCGGGACGTGAACGGCTGAGATTCACCCAGGTCTCATATCGGCGACTGTGCCTTTTGTGCGGATCGACGTAACGCAGCGGCATGCAGGCATTTTACGGCGGGTTTGGCCTGGTAGAGGGGGATTTTGCCGAGTCAAGGAGATAGCGCTGAGGGCGCCCGATCTTGATCGGCAGCGGACGCGCCTCGCAGGAACGAAAGCACCCCGCTCGCGCGGGTGACGCGTGCGGGTGCCCGACACGGTGACGACGCCGCGCAACAGAACCCCCGGGTCCTCGAGGACCGGGGGTGCTCCGTAGAGCGTGCTTTAGTGCGAGTGACCTTGCTAATGACCGTGGCCGTCGCCGTCGCCGCCGAACTCGGCCGGCCCTTTGCCACCGCCGAGGACACGCCAGATTCTCAAGCTCGGCGAGTTGTGCGACACCCCGGAACAGACGTTATTCAACCGCGGCCTGCCCTCGAACCGCGAGGAGGGCGAACGCGGATTCCTCACCTACAACAACGACGGCCTCCACACACCGGTCGATGCGCCGTCGGATCCGCGCTACGTCTTGTAAGTCGCCGTGTTACGGCACTTTCGTGACCTGAGGGATCGGCCAGCGGCCCTGCAGCCCGTTCGACGTATCCGATAGCGGATTGTCGGTCTGATGGACAGGTCGACCGACCGTCGGCGTTCAGCTCCCCAAGGCCGATTCGCTGACTCGCACTGTCCGCCGTGACGCCGCGGCCCGAGGACGACCCTCCGACAATGTTTACGATTCCGGCCGGGCGCGGCGCCCCAGCGCTCGCAGACCTCGCTCCGGCAGTCGCAGATAGCGGGCCGGGGTGCCCTCGAGATCGGATGTCGCATAGGCAATACCGTGGACGGTCGATAACCTGTCGAGCGCGGCTTCGGCTGCCGGCTCGTCCCCGTGGGAATAGGCAGCGGCTGCCACCGCCTGCAGTGCCCAGTACGCATCGGCAGTGTCGTCGGGCACCGGAGGCGCCGGTTGGACCGGCCTGCCGGCGGCAAGTGCTGAGACCGCAGCCGCGACGCGAGACACCATTGGCGTCAACACCAACCCGGATGATCCGAGCTCGTCGACGTCGACGGCGGCGAGGACGCCGAGCGCGTCCTTCTCACCGCTCACCGCCGCCCCATAGATCCCGTTGACGAGTGTCAGGGCATCGTGACCCTCCTCATCGACCGGTGTCTCAGTCAGCAGCACTACCGACCAGCGCGCCACCACCGCAAGGAGTTCGACGACCGCCTCTTCGTCACCGAGTGCCGCCGCATACCCGGCCCCGGCCATTGCGTCCTGCACACGCAAGAGAGCGCGCAGTGGGCGCATCGTCGGATCGGCGTCGAAGTCGACTTCTGAGTCCATTTCGGCAAGTCGGTCGCGTACAGCGTCGAGGAGGCGACGAAGAGTCTGCTCATCCATCCCGTTGTCACTCATAGCGTGAACTCCTTCACCGTTGTCTTCAGAGCGCTACCGGCGTCCGGGATGGGCGTTGACGAGTAAAGGTACTTCAGCCCTCCGGGCCGACGCCTGGCAGAACGGATCTTGGCCACTATGTCTGGATAGCCCTTTTCCATGTTGTCGAGAATTGAGGTGAGGTACTGCCGATGGCCCTGCTCGGCGAACTGGCCTGGCGCGATCTCGCGAAGGCCGATCTTGCCGGCACCGCCCTTGGCCTCGAGGATGACAATCGTCCCGTCTTCGAGCTCAAAGACCATGTCGAGCACGCCGCTGCCGTGCCCGTGGAAGATGCGCCGCGGTTTGAGCCCCTGGGCCTTGAAGTATCGGCGGACGACTTGCTCGCCCGCCTTCTCACCAATCGTCTCAGACAGACGCGTCGCGTTTCCGCGCAACACGGCAGCCAGTTCCTCGTCCACCGTGACTGCCGCCTTCCCCAGCTGGGATGAACGCGAATGTCGCAACCGTTCAAGCGTTTCCGTCTCGGTAACTAGTTCGTTCTTGAATAGCGTGAGCTTGAACCGGGCGATAAGGACACCGGGCGAGGAATGTCCGTAGATCTCCACCCACTCGGACTTGACCTCGACTGTGAAGTACTTGAACCCGAAGTCCTCCCACACCTTTGCCGCCATGGCCTTGATGCGCTCGATCAGATCGGCCATGGCAGCCTTCAGCCGCTGCGCCGCCCGTCCGAGCCGCGAACCCTCCGGTGTGGCCGTAGCGCCGGCCTCGATGGCCTTTCCCGTCTCGGCCGCGGCGTTGGCCTCCTTCGACGCGTCCTGCAACGCGGTGTCGACTGATTTGCGCCTCTTTGCCACATCCTCGGCGAGCCGGTCACCGAGGTTCGGCAAGGGCTTCTCCAAACTCTGGCCAATCTTGTTGCCTTCTGCCTTCAGCGCCGATACTGCGGCGTCACCGAGCACCTCGGCAGCTACCGCGGTGCGGCGAAGAGCAAGCGCTGCCTTGAAAGCCTTTGCAGCGGCTCCGATGTCGAGCGCCGCACCGACGATGTCGAGCGCCAGCCAGAACAGCGAAGGCTCCTCCTGCGAGATGGCCCTTGCCTTGTCGAAGTCGGTCTTGGCGGCAGCCGCCGCCATGTTGTAGTCGAGCGCGTGCTGGAAGGCCAGGTAGCTGCTGACGCCCGCGGCGCCGATCGCTGCGACGGCGGTGCCCGCGGCGATCAGGCTGCTGCCGCCGGACGGGATCGCCGCGAGCAGGCCGAGTCCGATGGCCAGCGCCGACCACAGCAGGTCGGACAGCGCCTGGTCCTCCTTGACCTCTGTCACTTTCTCGTCGATCCACTTGTGCTCCCAAGTAATTTCGAGGAACTGCGACTTGGTCGCGTCGACGACCGGCTGCTGTTTCCAGATGCTGAATCGGCCACCCAGTCCGTCGCGGACCGTGCGGATGTTCTCCAGCACCTCCTCGACCTGCTTGCCGATCACCTGCGCGGTGGACTCGCTCGACCCGCCCGCAAGTTTGTCCAGCGTCTCGGGGTCGCGGGTGTCGGCGAACGCTGCGAGCATCGGGAAGTCCTCGGTGTTGGTGGCGCGCAGGAGGTCGTATTCCTTCTCCGCCTTCCCGACGTCCTCGCCGAGACGGTCGTACTGCGCCTGGTCTTCGGGCTGGACGTATGTCTCGGCCGGTGTGTACTCGTCGTAGCTCGGCTGGATGTGTTCGAGCGCCGATCGCGACGACTCGAGTTTCCTTATCGCACGGCGCTTGTCGGCGAGTTCACGAGCCGCAGTCGCGAGGCCTTTGGTCTCCTCGTTGTCGCCCATGCGGTAGGTTTTCGTGACCTTGGACGTCTTCTCCTTCATCGCCATCGAGTAGCCCTCGGTCACCGTGGTGGTGATCACGATCCGGTAGCGGTCCATCTCGTCGTGGACCCGGCCCTCGCTCTCGTCGAGGATCATTCGGACGTTTTTCTCGGCCGCCTCCTGGAAGTCGGCGAGGAACTTGTCGCGTTCACCGGAGATCGTCTTGAGTTCAGCCTTGACGATCTCGAGAACGCGCTTTCGCAAAGCGAGGTCGTCGGACTCGCGCTGCCGTTCGTCTGACACCCCGGACTGGTCGGACACGTTGTAGCTCTGCGTGGTCACGCTCGATTCAAGGTGCTGCTGGAGGTCGAGGGCCTTCTGCGTGCCCTGAGCGGCGATGTAGTCGAGCAGCTGCTTTCGGACGTAGGCCGGGCTCTCCGAGAGCGTCACGCCGTCGACCACAATGGTCGGCCCACCCGGTTCCACCGGGGCCGCGGGTGACGGGCTCATGCTCATCGCCGGCGGCGCGGTGCCCACGGTCGACGCGCCGTGCTTGCTCGTCATCCCCCCTGCGCCTGGAGCATCCGCCGACCCGACCTCGTCCTCGCCGGCACGCTGCAGCAGGGCGGTGGGCACCGCGGGGCTGAAGGCGACCGGCATCGGCGCGACCAGCGCTGAGCGCGCCGACGCCAGCGATGGGGCCAAAGCGGCCGACAGCGCGTGGGCCTGGCGTTCCGACGCGTCGGTGGGTCTGCTGATCGCCGCAGGCGGGCGATTGGCCGTCCTCGGCGGGAGCCAGCGGTTCTGCGCGGTGTGCACGATCTCGTGGGCGAGCAGCTGCCGGCCTGCGGCGGTGTCGGGGCGGTAACGACCGGGAGCGAACGATATCTGTCTGCCCTCGGTGACCGCCGCGGCGCGGAGTTCGCGGGCGCGGCCCGCGGCGTCGGCATCGGTCCGAATGCGGACATCCGAGAGCGGGTCGCCCAGCGCGGCCGCCATCGTACGGCGGATCCCGTCAGGCAGCGGGTCCCCCTGCGCCGCGGCGCCGTACGCGCTACCGCGGTCGAGAAGCCCGACGGTGGCGCGGTTGCCGAGAACACCGGGGATCTCGTCGTGACCGATCTGCGAGCGATTCACCGTATCGCGTTGCAATGCAGCATGAGTCGGATTTCTGGCGTCATGGGTCCGTTCGGTGCGCCGCGCCGGTCCATCGCGGCCGCCCGCTGGTCCGGTCACAGCTTGAACTCCTTGAGCGTCGTCTCGAGCGCTTCACCGGCCTCGGGGATCGGCGTCTCGGAATACAAGTAGCGCAGCCTCTTTCGCTTCAGCGCGTCGCGCACCTTGGCCACGACCTCGGGCGCGTCCTTCTCCATCTCGTCGAGAATCGAGAGCAGGTAACGCCTGTGGCCTTGCTGTGCCTCGACCCCGGGGGCCACGATGCGGGTGCCGATGCGGCCTGCGCCGCCCTTTGCCTCGACGATGATGATGGTCCCGTCGTCGAGTTCGAAGACCAGGTCGAGAACACCGCGGCCGTGCCCGTGGTAGATCTTGGCAGCCGGGTTGTCCGCACCTTTGAACATCCGTTTCACGGCCTGCTCGGCCGACCGCTCCCCGATGTCCTCCGATATCTGTACTGCGTTGCCGCGCAGTATCTTTGCCAACTCGTCATCCGCCGTCGCCGCCGCCTTACCAAGCTGAGAAGCGCGTGAATGACGAAGCCGCTTCAGGGCTTCGGTCTCGTTGATCACATACTCCTCGAGCACGCCGATCTTGAATCGCGCGACGAGGATCTTCGGCGATCGGTGGCCGTAGACCTCCACCCACTCGCCGTTGATCTCGACGGTGAAGTACTTGAAGCCGAACGCCGCGAACGCCTTCGCGGCCCACTTCCTTATCTGTTCGATCAGGTCGGCGAGCACCTGGCGGACGCGGCGGGCGGCGCGGGACAGCCGGCGCACCCGCTGGGTCGCCTGTTCACCCTGCGCCGCGGCGTTGGCCTCCTTGGCCGCGTCGTCGAATGCCTCGTCGAAGGCCTTGCGCTGCTTGGCCACATCGTCGGCGAGTTTGTCGCCCAGCCCGGGCAGCGGCCTGGCGAGATCGGCGCCGATCTGGTTGCCCTCGCGCCGCAGCGTGGCCAGGGCCGCCTCATCGAGGGCGTCGGCCGCCAGCGCGGTTCGTCGCAGAGCGACCACGGCGCGGAATGCCTTCGCAGCGGCCGACAGATCGATGGCCGCGCCGACGACGTCAAGAGCGAGCCAGAACAGCGACGGCTCCTCCTCGGAGATCGCTCGCGCCTTGTCGTAATCGGTACCGCTGGCGGCCGATTCGAGGCGATATTCGGCGACGTGCTCGTAGACGGTGTAGGTGCTGATCGCCGCCGCGCCCGCACCTGCGACGAAGGTGCCCGCGGCGACCAGGCTGCTCCCGCCCGTCGGGATGGCGGCCAGAATCCCGAGGCCGATGGCCACCACGGCGAGCAGAAGACTGCGGTCGGACTCGTCACCGCGCACCTCGGCCGACTTCTCATCCACCCAGTTGCGTTTCCACTGACTGTCCGCCGCCTCGGCCTTCGTCTCGTCGAGGACCTTCGATTGCTTCCACACCGAGAAGCGGCCGTCCAGGCCGTCGCGCACCTTCTGGATGTTGTCGAGGACGTCCTGCGACCTCTCCGCGATCTGCTTGGCGTTGTCGCCGGTGGCGCCCGTCGCCAAGTCCTCGAGCGCATCGACGTCGTCGGTGAATGCAGCCAGAACCGGGAACTCCTCGATCTCAGCCTCGCGCAGCAGCGTGAATTGCTTTTCGGCCGCGTCGATCTCCACGGTCAGACGCTCGTACTCGGCGCGGCCTTCGTCCGATACGGCGCGGGACCCCGCCCCGGCGCCCGGCTCGAGATCAGGGTCGGGCTTGAGCGCGCTCTGGCGCTGCGCCTCCAAGGTGTTGATCCGCTTTCGCAGTCGCGCCAGTTCGCCTGCCGCCGCGGCAAGGTCGGAGACCTCGTCTGTCGGCTTCATCGAATGCGTCTTCACCGAGACGGCCCAGAGTCCGGCTTCGAGCGTCTGGGTGGTGGTCACCACGTCGTAGCGCAGCAGCTCGTCGTAGACGCGGTCCTCGCTGGCCTTGAGCCGCTCGAGAACCTTTGCCTCCGCGGACTTTCGGAAGGTGTCGAGGAAGGCATCGCGCTCGGCCAGGATCGAGGTCAGCGCCCGGCGGGTGGCCTGCACGGCGGCGGTGCGACGCTGATGGATCACCGCCACCCGCCGCTCGACTGCGTCCCTGGGTTCGTCGCGGACTTCCCACGCCTCCGACGTCACGCTCGCTTGGAATGCGTCGACGAACGCCTTGGTCGCCTTGGTGCCCGCGGTCAGGTTGAAGAACATCAACTGACGGCGGTTGTATGCCTCCGACTCCGAGAACTGCACACCGTCGAACTCGACGATCGACCGGCCCGGCTCGACGTAGGGCACCACGCCGCCGAACAGCTGCCCGGTGACCGCGGCCACCGCGGCCTGGAACTCCGTCTGCGTGCCCGCGGCCGCTGTGGCCCGATTGCCGAGCACCTCCGGCGACGTCGCGCGGTCCCAGGGATCCAGCAACGCGACGGACCGCGGCCGCTGTGCCGGCGCGGGACGTTCGAGTTCGCCCGTGGCCTGCTCGTACAACGGCTGCGAGTACGACCCGGCACCGGCACCGGGACGCGTGACAACGTCATAGGTTCGCGGTCCGTCGCCCTCCAGGTCGTCGCCGTCAGCCACCGCGGTCCCCGTGCCCGGCGTTCACGACGCCCGCCCGGCCATGTGCTCGAAGACAGCGGCGTACCAGTCGCCGAGCTGGGTCTCGGTCGGTACGCGACCCTCCTTCTGCAGCTCTCGGGCCAGTGCGATCACGACGTGCCGCGTCGTGATCGACTCGCCGCGGTCGGCCGCCAACAGTGCGGCATGCCGCGCGGCAGCCACGATCGCGGCGCCGGTGACCTCGAATCGCTCGGCGAGGAACTCGACGTCAAGGTCACCGGTCGGCGCCGAGCACGGGAAGGCCAGTGTCCAGATACGTTGGCGCAGAACGAGTTCGGGCGCGGGAAACGCGACGATGTGGGCAAGTCGGCGGGCGAACGCGGCGTCGAGATGGTCGGCGAGATTGGTGGCCAGCACCGCCAGTCCCTCGTAGGCCTCCATCCGCTGCAACAGGTAGGCGACTTCGATGTTGGCGTACCGGTCGTGGGCGTCACGCACCTCTGAGCGCTTGCCGAAAAGGGCCTCGGCCTCGTCGAAGAAGAGGATGGCGTTGCTCGTCTCGGCCTCGTCGAAGATCCGGCCGAGATTCTTCTCCGTCTCACCGACGTACTTGCTCACCACCGACGCGAGGTCGACGGCGAAGAGGTCGAGCCCGAGGTGGCCGGCGAGCACCTCGGCGGCCATCGTCTTACCGGTGCCGCTGGGACCGGCGAACAGCACCGCGAGTCCGCGCCCGCGGGTGCTGCGGCCGAATCCCCACTCGTCGAGGACACGCGACCGGTGCCGCACAGCCGCCGCGATCTCGCGCAGCTGTCCGACGGTCGCGTCCGGAAGCACGATGTCGTCCCACGTGGCGACGGCGCCGATACGCCGGGCCAGGGCGTCGAGCCGGTGATGCGACGCCTCGCGGGCGGCGGCGAGCAGATCAGCACGACGGACCGAACGCGCGGGCCGCAGCCCGTCGGCGTTCACGAGCCTGCACCTGGCGGCGGCGACGTCGGCGGCCGACGCTATCGCGTCGGGACCGAGCCGGAAGGTGGCGGCGACGTTGGCAACGTCGGCACGGTCGGCGACAAGCGATACCGCGGCGAGCCGCTGGCGCCAGATGGCGGTGCGACGTTCGACGTCGGGGATGGCGACAGGCTCGCGAACGACACGGACGTCGGGCACTGCGATGGCGAGGTCGAAGGGCGCAGACGCGCACGCCACGACCGGCGTCTGCGCTCTGGCGGCCACCGCGGCGACCGCTTGCCGCACCGCGAACGCTGCCGGGTCGGCCATCGTCTCGGCCTCCTCGAGCACGATGACCGCGCCGGAGAGGAGGGCTTCGCGGGCCACCGTGAGCGAAAGGGGCTCGCGCGCTTCGGGGCCGGTGGCCAGCATCGGGGTGCGCACTCTCAGCAGAGGTCGGGCGGTCGTGGCAGCGATCGCCGCGGCGACGGCGAGTGTGGCCCCCGCCGGTCCGTCGAGCTGGACAACCACGTCGTGATCGTCGTCCTGGTACAGCGCAGCGAGTGGATGGTCGAGCACATCGGCACCGAGCGCCGCGCCGCGAGCCACCTCGGCGGGTCGTCGCTCGAGCGTGACGCCGTCGGCGACGCCGGACGGCCGCGGCAGGCCGACGAGCACGTCGACGACGGCGGGCGGGGCCGTGAAGGTCCACCGCGGAAACGGCCCGTCGCCCCGAAACGAGACCAGCCCGGCCCGACCCAGGGCCGACGCTGGGCCGAACCACGGGCGCAGCTGCCACGGCGACTCGGCCGCGGTGCCGAGCAGACGCAACGCCAAGCCGACCGTCGGCTCGTTGATGAGCCGGTCGTCGTGCAGCCAGGCGAACACCCGGCCCAGCTCGGGCGCCAGTTCCGGGACCGCCGCGAGGATCAGGATGTCCACGTCCACGTCGTCGAGTTGCGCCGCGCGCCGCAATCGCCACAGAGACGTCTCCCCGTGGTCTCCGACCCCTTCTGCGGAGGCGCGCCGATCGTCGGCGGCCGCGTGAAGAGCAGCGATCAGCTCGGCCGCCTCTGTCGGCAGCGATCTCGCATCACCCGGCGGGGTGGCCAGCAGGCGGTCGACCTCGGCGTCGCCCACCGCGAGCGCGGCAAGCCCGGGCGGCTCGTCGACGCGCTCGGCCCGGACGGCGAGCACCTCGGCGGCCAACAGCAGCCGGACCCGATCCAGCCGCAACCGGATCTCCGCATCCGCGCTCTGCGCGTTGTCCGCGGCGGCGCGCAGTGCGCTCATCAGGAGTGCGGAGTCGTCGGGACAGGCGGTCATCACAGCTCCCGTTCGAAGATGATGCGGCCACCGGGCAACCAGGGCACTTCACGGCGGTCGCCGGGCCAGCCCGCGAGCACGAGCACCAGCCGCAGGGGGACGTCGGGCAGATCCAAGCGCAGCCCGTCGGCCGCGACGTCGACGATCGCGCGGCCGATGAGGAAGTTCGCGGCGACGTAGGCGGGGCGGCCGGCGGCGAAGTGCGGTAGGTGCCGGGTGAACAGCCTCAGAAGAGCGAGCGAGGTGACAGCGACAAGCGAGACCAGTTCGGTCACCGGCGACCGGATCACCGAGCCGACGTCGAGGTGACGCCGGTCCGTGGGCCGCACGCGGCCCAGCGGTGCGCCGGTCTCCCGGCGGAACCGGGCGCGCACATCGCGCACCGCCATCCGCGCCGAGGACGCATCGACCTCGGCGACCAGGGCCGCGACATCGTCGGCGCTCGGTACCCGCGGGCAACCGGCCGCCAACGCCACCACCGGGTCGTGACGGGCGCCCCGGCGGTGCGACTCAGGAAGCAACGCCAGCAGGACAAGCCAGCGCAACGTGTCGCGCCGGTTGGGGAAGTGGCGCGCCAACACCTCATCGAGGCCCACCATGTCGGGCACCGCCAGCAGCAGCCCGCCCCACGGCGTGGCCGCGACCATCGGCTCATCCTCTTCACCGTCGTCGGCGCGCAGCGGCGGTGCGGCCGGACGCCAGGCATCGGGATCTAGGCCCGCGCGGGCCGCGACGGTGGCAAGAATCGTTGGCGGCGGCGCGTTCCCGGAGTCCAACCATGCCGGGATGGCCTGCGCGATCTCGGCTGCGCCGCGAACGGCCGCGGCCGACGGCGCGGCGACCGCGGCGGCCAGCTGGGCAAGCAGGTGCAGGGTCAGCGGCGCAGGTGCGGCCGCGAACGGACCGGCGCAGCGCCAAGCGTCCACCAGTGCACGGGCCTCCCCGGGGCCGATGGCCGAGTCGGCACCATCCGCCTCCGCCACCAGCAGTGCGACGAGCGCCGACAAATCGGAGTCATCGACCGTCGCGGCCACTCTGGCCAACGCCGAGTCACTGCTGAGCACGGCCAGCGCAGCGGTCGCGCTGCCTCCAGTCCGCGCATGGGCGGCAAGCACTTTCATCACCACCGACCCCGGTCGCCCACCCAGCAGAGGCCGAAACGACTCGTGCTCCCATCGTGTCGCTGCCCGCCCGCGGGCTACGTCGTCGAGCAGACATGCCACGCGATGGGCCGGTGACGGATAGCGGACCAGCCAGCGGGGGTCGGGGTCGGCAGAAAGGGCGCGGCGCACCGCATTGGCGAGGCCGCGGCCCCAAGCGTCGCCGACGGCCACCGACGACGTGGCCGCCGTCGACCCGCGCACGACGACACGAAGGTCGAGGTGTCGCACCACGACGACCTCGTCTCCGCCGGGCAGGCCGGCGAGCAGCTCCCGGCAGCGCGAAGGCACCGACGTCGCCGCCACGTCGTCCAGCACTGCGCGCACCGCAGCAGGTGCCGGGTGGGTACTGGGAACGCGGTACCGCACCGACAGTCGCTCGACAAGGACGCGACCGCCCAACTCAGCCGCCTTCGACCGCGGCCGCGGTGCCGACCACCGCATCGCCGGCCAGCAGTTCCTCGAGCACCTGCACGGCACCGTCGATGCGAAGGATCACCGCGCGCAACTCGTCGCGCTGGCGGTCGAGCATCGCCAGTCGCTCCTCCCCCAGCGTCCGCTCGGCCTGCAGCTCGAGCAGCCGATCCCGAACTTCCTCGGTCGTCATGTCACCTACCTCCTCGTTGTGCCACCCCGGATCGCTCACAAGCCGGGCGTGAAGACCACCACGTAGTTGATGCGGTGCAGCGACGCCCCCGGGGTGCCGCACTCCCAGTGCACGGTCACCGTGGCGCGCTTCGGCCCGATCTTGGCGGCGTTGGTGACCCACAGTCCCCACTGCGCACCGTCGGGTGTCTCGACGTTGGCGAAGCCCACGGTCGCCTGCGCCGACTCGATGACGGGCAGCCGCGACTCGACGTCGAACGTGAAGTTGCCGGAGGTGTTGAAGATTGTGACGACGATGGGCCCCGGCTCGATCGTCCCGACTTTGACGTCCACGGGGATGCGGACCGCGGTGGCCACCGGACCGAGCAGGTACTGCGCCCCAGCCCATACCGAGGCGTCGGCCTCGACGTCCCATGTGTGGACGCCGCCGCCCCACCCGGGGTGGGCGGGCGCGGGGCTCTTCCCCAACGAGCCGATGCGGCCGGCAACGGCGACCTCGTCGGAGACCCGCAACCGGCGCGCGACGACAGACAGCTGGCCGTCGGCGTCGTTGATGACCCGGGTGTTGAAATCCTGTGTGAGACCGGCGAAATGGAAGTCGACGAACGGGGTGCCCGCACCGGGGACGTTCGCCGACCCGCCGAGCTCGAGGCTGCCCCCCTGCTCGGTGCTCAATCGGCTGTTGGCACCCCACCGCAGGTCACCGCCGAGCACGTCGAGGCGGGCCTTCGGATCGGTGACGCCGACGCCGACGTTGCCGCCCGCGGCCAGGAACAGCCTGCCGTCGGCCACGCTGGTCTCGGCGAAGTTCAACCCCGAGACCCCGGCGAGCTTCTGGTTCACGTGCCACTTCGTCAGCCCGCCGACAGTCTCGAACGACAACAGCTCTTCGTTCTGCCCCTCGGCACGGATCGACAGCGGTCGGGTGGGGGTGGCGGTGCCCACCCCCACCCGCCCGCCGCGACGGACGAACAGTCGCGGGACGGCGGTGCCGGTCTCGACGACGCTGAGACCGGCCTTCGCGTCGACGTTCGCACCGACAGACCAGATCTCCGCGCCGTTGGGGTCTTCGACGCGGAGCACGGCTTGACGGGCGCCGAGCGCGCGGACCGACAGCGCGGTGGTGTCGACGGCGGCGGTGCCGATGCCCGCCTGACGTTCCACGTTGAGCGAGCCCCGGACGTCGACGAGCACACCGGGATCGGCGGCGCCCGGCGGCGTGTGGTGGCGGTCGGCCAGCACGATGTTTCCCGACTCGGAAAGCAGCCGGTCGGCGACCGAGCCGCCGTAGATGCGTCCGCTGTCCACCTGTGCCCTTTCGGCCGCGGTGGTCTTGGTCCACCCGTCGGCGCCGTTCCACTTCACCCAGCCGATCGGCAACAGCCAGCGGCGGCGTTCCTCCTCGTCGGGCAGCGCCTGGGCCGGTACCGACAGGTCGGGAGGCAGATCCGCCTCCGCCATCTCGCGGCCGGCGAGGACGAGCGCGTCGCGGGGCTTGGGCTGGGGTCCGACGACAACACGGAACGACTCCAGCGACCGGTAGGTGAGATCGGGGTCTTCGCATCGTTCGTAGCCGGGCCGCGGCGGCATCGCCGGTTGGGCCACGTGGGCGATCCACACCTGCACCCACTGAGCGCCCCCGATCTGAGGTTGCTGGAAGGCCACGACGTCCAGGGCGTACGGGTAGAAGACCACGATCTCGCGGGCGTAGCCGTCGGTGGCCAGCCCCGGGTCCACGAAGACGTCGACCGTGTTCGGGCTTCCCTCGCGCGCCACTTCGCGCAGCCTCAGACCGTGGTAAATCCCCCAGGTGTGCTGGCCGATACTCAACCGGCGTCGCATTGAGGTCTGGTAGTCCTGTTCGGCGACGAAGTCGAGCGCGCCGAGGTACTGCCCGTCCCGGTAGGTCGGCCGCGCCACCTCGTCGAGCCACATGGGTCAGGCCTCCTCGCGCTTCGACGTGCTGCCACTCTTCGAGCCACTCGACGTTCCACGCGTGCTGCGGCTGCGCTTGGCCGGTTGTGCGCTGCCGGTCTCACGGGTCGCGGCGGCGGCCTCGAGGGCTGCCACCCGGTCGAGCAGCTCGGCCAGGGGTGCCATGCGTTCCTCGAGTTCGCCGATGCGCTGCTCGATCGAGTCGAGCCGATCGGGGCTGACGGCGCGTTCCTCGAGGTCCCCGATCCGTCGTTCGATCGAGGCGAGCCGCTCCGCACCGCCCGGGCGTTCGCGTCGTTCGAGTTCGTCGACCCGGTCGGCCAGTGACTCGAGCGCGACCACCCGCCGGTTGAGGTCGACGTCCCGGTCGTGTTCGCGGGCCGCCGCGTCGACCGACATCCGCACCACCTCGTTGCCCCACGTGTGGACCACGACGTGATCGCCCGGCTCAACGGCCGGCATCGGCGCGAGCGCGGCGAGCACTCCGGCGATCGGCGGGAGCGACTCGGTGACCGTCGTGACGTTGAGCCCCTCGTCACGCAGTTTGTCGGCGGCGCGCAGGGCGTCCACCCCCAGGAACCGGTTCAGGTCGATGACGTCCGGTCGGCTGCCGGACGATCCCGAAGTCTGCATTGCGTCACCTCCTCGTTCGTGTCGCCGTGCTCATGGATTACCGAAACCGTTTGCCAGAGCGGCGATCACGGCGTTGAGGTCGAAGCCGCCGCCCGCACCCACACTCGCCCGCTCCACCGGACCGCGGGCGGCCAGCAGCCTGCCGAGCACGGCGGCGTACCGGAGGTCGCCGCAGCACAGCCGCTCGATGAACTGCCGGACGTTGGCGCCGATCCCGGTGGCCGACAGCCACCATCCGATCGCCGGGAACGTGATCAACTGGCGCCGGTGCATGTTGCAGATGTGGACGAGCTTTCCGCCTCGCACCGTGATGCAAGCCAGGATGAGCTCGTCGCCGTCGTCCACCGGGCACGGCGGCAGCAGTTCCATGCAGATGCAGTCCACTAGGAGCGAGAGCAACAGGCGCTCGATTCCCGTTGTGACCGTGCCGAACGCGACCCCGGCGAACGGCCTTCCCACCGGGGCGATGTCGTTGAACTCGGCGATCAGGTCACAGCGCACACCGTCGTGGTGGACGAGAAATGACCGCACCTTCTCCACCCAGGCGGCCAGCGCCTGCAGATCCTGACCGTCCTGAGGCATCGCAGCGTGGATCTTCTGCACGGCGGCAATGCATTCCAACAAACGGCCCCGCAGCGAGTCGGGATCCGTTCCGCGTGGATCGGTGTGATCGGTGTCCTCGCACAGCTCGAAGCGGTAGCCCTCACACCACCGGCTCGGCTCGCACGCGAGGTTGGCCGGTCCGCGCGGCGGCGGGGTCGGTCCTTTCGGCGCTCCGCCGCAGCCGCACTCGCAGCCTCCCGCACGGCCCGCCGACCCGGACACCCCCGACGCGAACCGGTAGCCGCTGGCACCCGACATCCGTCCGGCTCCGCTGGTGATCGATGCCGCGGCTCCTTTCGAGCCCCCGCAGCCGCAGCCGCCGCGGCTTCCGTGGCTTCCGCGCTTTCCGTGGCCGTCTCCGCCGCCGCACCGGCAGCCGCCCTTGGAACCCGACCCGCACCCGCAGGCGTTGCCGCCACCGCAACCACACGAGGTGGCGGTCGCCCCGGATTGCAGGACCGCCGTCGAGCGCGCCAGCAATTCCTGGTAGCTGATCCTCAGACACCACGTACCGTCGGGGTCGCAGTCGGTGCGCCCGTTCTTGGGTGGGACGCACGGCTGATCGACCTGCCGCGCCCGCAGGCATTCGTCGATCATGCCCAGAATGTCGACGTCGACGTCGTCACACACCACGATGTCGTCGCCGCACGGCCCCAGCGCAAATCCCTGCCGGACGGTCACCCACCCGTCGCAGCTCGGATGGCACACCACCTCGAGACCGCAGACCACGCCCCAGCCGAACAGGTACCGGTTGTGGAGTTTGTTCTTGGCGACGACGTAGTCCTCGAGCGCGTTGAGGTCGTCGGCGTTCAGAAGTTGGCCGGAGAAGAACCTCGGCCGGCACAGACACTCCAGTCCCCCGCACACCGAGCAGGCCGTGCGGGAGTTCCGATCTTGGCGTGCGGCGCGCACCGCGCCGCCCAGACGAGCGGTCACCCCGCGCGTGAGAGTCGCCCAACGCTGCACCATCTACCCGCGCCTTTCGATAGTGAACCAGCTGAGGAAGGTCCCGCCTTCGACCCAGTCACCCGTGGGACAGCGGGGATCGAAGCCAGGGACGATGGAGAAGCCTCCTGGGCCGAGAATCCCCGGCGCGAGGTGGTTGGCGTCGAGACAGGGATGCACTACCGAGCCGTCGGCGAGCGCGATCTTCTCGTCGCCGACGATGTGGTCGCCGTGGACCACGACCCGGTATCGGCCCGGCCGGAACACTTCACTGTCGGGCCGGAAGATGGCCCCGGTTATCGGCCCGGTGGCGGACCGACCGCCGACGTTGAGGATCCCGTCCGGGCAGCTGGCGTCGATCTCGACGCCCGTGACCCGACCCTGGACCTGGCACCAGCACCGGGTGACCACGCCGCCCCGGCCTTCTTCGAGTTCGCGCTCGAAGAGCACCTGGATGCTGTGGTCGTGGATCGTCTCCGCCCGCACCGGGTGGTTCTTGTCGAAGGCGATGAGCAGGGCGCTCAGGTCGACGAACATGCCGGGGTCGGGCTCGGTCGGCGGCGGGATCACCCGCCCGCTCTCGGCCTCGATCACCCCGTTGTGCGGCCAGCTGATCGCGACGATGTGAGGCAGGGCGGGATTCAGCCCGATACCGTCGTGCCCCTGCGCACCATCCTGACCGTCCTGACCGTCGGCGCCATTGGTGCCGTTGGTGCCGTTGGTGCCGTTCTGACCCGCCGGTCCCTGCGGTCCCTCCGGGCCGCGAGGTCCACGTTCGCCGCCCCCGCCGCCCCGCTCCAGGAGGCACTGGACCACATCGGCGATGAGCGACGTGCTCGGCAGCAGCCGCCGATCGGAGAGGTTGTCGATGGCGGCTTCCTCGATCCGGTCACCCGGATGCCAGCCAACGATCGTGGCCAGCACGAGGCATTCGTCGTCGTCGCCGCACGCGGGGCAGCCTTCGATGGAGGAAGCCCAGAGGTCGGCGCAGGCGTCGGCGGTGATCGCGACCATCGCCACCCCGCCGGGGTGGGCGGGGGTGCCGTCACCGGCGAGCGCGACGTAGAGGACGGTGGTGGCCTTGTCGATCGCCGCGGCCACAGGCGCGTCACCCAGCGGCACAGCGGCGCCCACCGCGTCGGTGTGCCCGAGCGCCAGCCGGCCGATGTCGACGGGCTGCACGGACGCTTTGCCCGCCGCATCGCGCTGGATCACGAACACCCACTGCCCGTCGGCACTGGAAACCAGTGCGGCGGTCTCCCCGGCCAGCGTCGCCTGCTGGACCGTGCCGCCTGCGACCGGTGTCAGGCGCACCAGATGGGCCGCGCCGTCGGTCACGGCGGCAACGACCCGTTCGTCGGGCGGGGCACCGGCCCGCACGACGAGCGTCGCGTCGCCGGACGTTCCGACGGACAGCGTGGTGGCCGCCGCGCCGGTGTTCGCCGTGTCCAGGACAGCGAGGTCATGGCCGCCGTGCGCGACGAACAGGCGGCCCCCGTCGTGGGACAGTGCGAGGTCGACCGCCCCGCCGACCGCGGCCGTGAAGGCGGTGGGTGGTCCGCCCTGCGGCAGCGAGAGCACCTGGCCGCCGGGTCCGTCGAGCACATAGACGCGGCTGCCGTCCGGCGCGACGGCCAGCCGGACCGGGCCGGCGCCCGCGCCAGCGATCGTCTCGGTGTGGACGGTCGGCAGGGCGGGTTGGGTGAGGTCGAGTTCCTCGACGATCGCATCGGCTCCGTCGAGCCTGGCCAGCCACGCCGTCTCGCCGTCGGCGGTCACGGCGAGGTCCGCCGCGGGAGTGTCCAGCGCCCGGCCGCCCACCGAGAAGTGATTGGCGGTGTCGAGGGCGTGCAGAAGCGGCGCGGCACCGCCGGTGGCGACGTACACGCGATGGCGGGTGTCGTCGCGACGCACGACCGTCGGATCGGCGTACGGAAGCGAAGCCGGCCACGACAACCCGATGGCCGGCGGTGACAGCGGCGTGCGGTCGCCGCCGACGATGAGGCGGAACTCGTACGACTCCAGCAGCCGGTTCGGCTCGCATCGGTCGTCGTCGCATCCCGCGTCGAACAGCACCGGCACATCCTCGGTGGCACATTCGCGGTAGCGGATGCACAACCGCAGCAGGTAGCCGGCTTCGTCGTACTGCTCGCCCGGATGCGCCTGGGCGAACCACTCGTCGAACAGTGCGCGGTAGTCGACGTACTCCTGTTGTTGGGCGAACAGTTCCCGGCCACAGCAGTCGATGGCGTACCCGGGTTCGACCAGCACCCAACGATCGCGGCAGGTGGCCACCGGATGCGGTATCACCTTCAGGCCGCACACCGTCCCCGAGCCGTGCAGATACTGCACATGACGGCGGTCCTTGCCCAGGAAGAATGCCTGCTCGTCAACGAAGTCGCGGGCGGCCATGAGCTTCCCGGTGAAGAAGTGGTTTCGCGTGAGGACCGGCAGCTCGCAGTCAAGGCAGACGTCGGCGCGGCTGCCGGCGCGGTGACCGTGGGTGCAGCAAGCCATTGTCGACTCCTTAGAGAACGGTGGTGCCGAGGGACGATTCGCGACCGACGGTCATCCGGGGGCCGCAGGTGCGGTCGGGATCGGAAGCCAGAACGGTGTCGTGGGAGAGTCGGCCCTCACCCACGACGACGGGCCCGGGTTCGCCGATGGCGGTGTCGATGCCGACGGTGGCCTGGATCCCGACGAGGAAGCGTGGTTCAACGAGCTCAACGGTGGCCTCGACATGCGCGGGGGTGAACAGGTCGACGGTGCGGCGGACTGCCCGGCGCATCGCTTCGTCGCGTGCGCGCGCCGCGGGTACGACGACGGTGATGCGGTTCGACGTCACCCAGAAGGGGTCGCGGAACGGGTCGCCGATGTCGGTGATGCGGAACTCGCCGATGCGGCTGTTTCCGGTCTGCGGGTCCGGCATGGCGGGGGCGGGCGGAACGTCGACGGGCGGGGAGCCCGGCGCGCAGCGCACCTGCCGCGCCGTCGCGCTTCCCTGCCCCCTGGCGTCGGGCAACTGCAGCCGGTCGACGATGCGTCTGCCCCACAGAACGGAGTCCGTACCGAGTCGGCCCGACCCCGCGAACAGCCACCTCCGCAATCTGTGCACCTCGAGGACACCGGGGACGGGGCCGTCGACGTCGGTCGGGAGGCCGAGCAGGATCCGCAGCGCCAACCGCAGTCCGGCCGGGGTGCCGCGCAACCGGTGCAGCCGGCCGGTGTGGGCCAGCAGCACCCGTCGGCGGTGCTCGTCCCAGGCCGAGTCGAAGGCGATTGCCATCCACGACGCCACCCACGACAAGACGTCACGCCGCCGGTCGGCCGACGTGGGCGAGGCGTAGGGATCGAAGAGTGCGGGCAACTCGTCGAGGTGCCGCTCCACCGACGCGGTCACCGAGTCGAACACCGCGAGGAAGCGCTCGAGGAAGTCGGACTGCGGCAACGAGCGGAACACCGCGGGCAGATCGTCGAGCGAAGTGCGACGCGGGACCCAGGCGCGCAGCAAGTCCAGCGCCGGCGTGGCCGAACCGGGACCGAGCAGCGTGAGCCGCACCCGCAGGTGGCGCCCCGGCGGGGAGAGCACCAGGCAGTCCCACGCTCCGGCAGCCGGACCTCTCCAGACCAGGTTGGTGGCCCACGCTTCGGCGGGGATCGCGTCGAGTTCGTCATCGGTGCGCGCGATCTCGCTGGTGTACGTGTCCACGATGACGGCGCCCGACTCGGGGACAAACCCGTCCAGCACGATGCGGTCCCACTGCGATCCGGGGATGCCGCTGTCGATCGACCCGCTGACGAAGCGGCCCTCCGGCACGAAGGTGCACGGGCCACCCAGCGCGACGGGCAGGCTCGCGACCGACGCGGACATCGACAACGGCTCGCCCGTGGCGGTGAACGCCAGCGCCGTCACCTCATCGTGCGGTGGGCACGCGGGAGGTGTGACCACGACGATCGTGGGTACGGGGCCGCAGCCGCACGCGGCGTCGTCGGTCGGCCCGGTCGCGCCGAACACGTAGAGATTCCCGCTCGGATCGGTGGCCACCGAGCTCGCGGGCAGCGGTGCGGGCAGATCGGAGATGGATGCGGCAACGCGCACCCGTATGCCGTCGCGCTCGAGCACGACGACATCGCTTCGTCCGCGTTCACCGACCAGCACGTGGCCCTCGACGTCGACGGCCAAGTCGAGGGGTTCGTCGAGTGGCGGGGTCGTGGGCAACGTGCCACGCCAGCGGCCGTCCCGGTCGACGCGGTGCAGCAGGCCGTTGGCCCGGTCGACGACCACGGCGATGTCGTCGTCGCCGACGACGACATCCCACGGCCACCAGGTGCCGTCGGGCCAACCCGTCGGTTCGGGCTCGCAGCCCGGAGGTTGAGGCCGGTCCGGCGATCGGCGCACCGCACACCCCTTGGCGTCGACGGGGCCGAGCACGCCGAGCACTGCGCGAGTTCCGCTGGCCACCACCACGATTCGCCGCGCCGACGCGTCGACGATGTAAAGCACACCGTCGCAACCGAGGGCGAGGCCGCGCGGCTCCACCGGACGGCGCGGGTCGACGGCGACCGTTTCGGGGCAGTCGACCGGAAGGCAGGAGCCGAACCAGTCGCTGAACGTGGCGCAGCAGGGGTCGAAGCGGCGGACGACTCCGCGGGCGGGGTCACTGAGGTACACGACCCCGCGGGGATCCGCGGCGACACCGGTCGGTTCCGCAAGACCGCCGAACGAGCCGAACGCATCGGCCAGCGGGCGGCCCGACCCTGGTCCCGTCGCGAGCCGCAGCTCACCTGTGTTCGGGTCGAGAACAACCCCGTCGAGGATCGCCGCGGCCCAGCCCAGCCGCGCGTCGAGCAGTACCGGCCGCGGCTCCACGGCCTCATCGGTGGCGAGTACGACGTCCATCACGCATACCCAGTCGTCACATCGTGGCCGTCGCTGTAGAGCAGCTCGAGCGGTCCTATCGGCACGTCCGTGCACACCGGCTGGTCCTCGTCGTCGACGACGATCACCACCTCCTCGACCACCGCGATCCCCGGGTCGGCGACGAGCACGGCGCGGTAGACGAGGGAGAAGTGGATGGTCCCGCCGAGTGGCCACCCGGTGCCGTCGGCGCCACCGGTCAACGGATGGAAGAACGCTGTGAGCGCCGCCTCGACGCTGCGACGCGCGGCCCCGAGGTCGGCGTCCTCGCGCACGGTCAGCCGGGTCCGGACACGCACCTTGCGGTAGCGCGGGCCTGTCACGTGGATCTCGCTGCCGAGCAGCCGGTGCATGTCGAGATGGGCGCAGACCGTCCGCACCGTCGCCTCGCTGGGCTGCGGCCTCGGCGAGTCGCTGTGCGGGACGATGATGACGGTCACGCTGCCCGGCACCTGCACGCCGGGGAAGGCCGGGTGCGTGCGGGCCAACGCGATGGCCCGCCGGACCCGCACGCCGGGTGTCGCCTCGGCGAGGAATTCGAAGTCGGCCGCGGTGACGGCGCGGTCGCGGGTGCGCAGCTCCTCGGGAGCACGCAGCATGGCTGCGTCGATGGTCTCGGCCGCCGCACCGCCTTCGGCGGGCAGCAGGTTACCCACCGACGCGATGCCGTCGACCGGGCTCTGCAGCTGTGCGACGGCCCCGACGGGCAGGTTGCCCTCGACACCGCCGCCCGCTCGGTACGACCGGGCCACGATGTTGCCTCGGGGGTTGTCGGGGTTGGGAAGCGGTGGCCGGCCGTGCAGCCCGTCGACGGAGAACGTGACCACACCCGTCGCCTGGTCGAGGGTGAACACGGTGTCGTCGGGGCCCGCCGCCAACAGATCGCCTGCTTCGTGCCATGCGACGGGGCCGTGTCCCTCGTCCACTTCGAGGATCAGGCTGCCCGGAAGCACCGGCGTGCGCGCCAGCCGCAGCTGCAGTCCCGGGCGGCCGGTGCCACCGCCGAGCACCTCGCGTTCGACGGTGGTGGCGGCCGTCGCGGGCACGGTGTTGAGCCACAGGCCGACGAGCTTGGGCGGTCGCTCGTATCCCGGCACGGCCACCCGTACCCGGATCCACCGGCGTGCCGGGCCGCCGTTGATGCTCAACGGTGCGAGCCGGTCACCGCGCACCGACAGCAGCACGTAACCGGTTCGGCTGAACGCCTTCGACTCGTCGCGGTCGACACCGACACCGAGCCACTGGGTGCCGTCCCATCCCTCCCATACCAGCTCGGCGGGCGGCCGGATCGCGGCGTCGTCGAGATCGCAGTGCGTCGTCGGCGGGTGCCACGGGTCGACGGGCACGACCCCGAGCAGCGAGAGCTGCATCGTCGGGAACGGCAACGCCGCATCGAACCCGAGATAAAGCGCCGAGCCCCGGCCCGGGTTACCGCCGAACGGCTGATAGCCCTCGGCTGTGCCCTCGTTGGCCAGCGTGCGCTCCTCGTAGCGGGTCCCGTCCCACACCAGCACCTGACGAAGCGGGACACCGAGCACAGCAAGCGACCGGTCGGTTTCGAAGATGACCGGGGCCGAGCCGTCTCCGGGGTCGGCAGCGACCCGGGTGCCGCGGGCGACGGGCAGGGAGGTCGCGGGCGCGGGCACCAGCGGAGTGAACGTCAGGTGCGCCCTGGCGGCGGTGGCCGGCCGCAGGTGCACGTCGATCAGCTCGAGGAACTTCACGTAGGCCAGCCGGGGCATGCGATTGACCCGGTACAGCAGCATGTCGGTCATCCAGGCGTGGACCTGGACGATCGTCATACCCGGGTCGCTGTCGTTCAGGTTGGTGTACTCCGGCGTGTACCGCGGGATCAGCGTGCGCGCCTCGGCGACGATGTCGTCGTAGCGGCGGTCGTCCAGAAGGGGTTCGGGCAGCAGGCTCATGTCGTCACCGCCCCTCGGTGAGGTAGAAGGGGTAGACGACGTTGTGCACCGTGTTGACCGACCGGATGCGGTAATCCACCCGGATCAGCAGCACGTTCGGCCGGCCCGTCGGCGACTCGGCGTCGACGCCCAGGACGTCGATCCGCGGCTCCCAGTGGACGAGCGCGTCCTGCACGGTGCCGACTACGTCGCCGCGGGCCAGCTCGGAGTTCGGCAAGAACACCAAATCATCCATGCCGCAACCGAATTCGGGGAGCATCACCCGTTCGCCCTTGGCGGTGGACAGGATGAGCCAGATCGCCTGTTCGATGGATGCCTCACCCCGCGCCAGCGGCAGGCGCCCGCGGCCGTCGGGCGCGAGTGGAAACGCTGCCCCCTGCCCGAGAAAGTCCAGCGCTGCGTCGCCGGGGCTCAGCACGGGCACATTCCGATCAACAGTCTCAGCGTGTCGAGCAGGTCGTGCAGCGGCTGCAGCGCGGCCGAGAGATCACCGCCGGTGAGATCGTCGAGCGAGGGCAACTCGAGTGCGGGCAGCGACAGCATCGACAGGAAGCCGCCCATGGCGCCGAGCAGGGAGAAGATCGGGCCGAGGCTCGACATGCCGTGCTCGCTGAGCTGTCGGGTGTTGTCCAGCGCCGTCTGCAGTGTCTCGGCCAACTCCGGGTTGTCCTCGGCATCGGCGAGCTTGATGCCCAGCTCGATCTGCTGGCCGACAACGCTGTCGAGGAGTTCGAGGACGCACTCGAGCGCGTCGGCGATCATGGTCAGCACGTCCTTGACGAACGAGCAGATGCCGACGGGCGACCATGCGGTGATGCACTCGAGCACCGGGCCGAACCGCTCACCGACCTCGATGGCCTTGTCCGCCATGCCGTACACGTCCGGTGCCGCCTTCGCGAACCCGACGATCGACTCCAGCAGGTTGAGCACGTTGACGAGGCACTCGGTGGCACCGAGGAACGGGCCCAGTTGCAGCATCAGGTTGAACGACACGGCGCACTGATCGGGCATCATCGCCGGGAGATCGGCTGTGGCGGTGAGCTTTCCACCGCCTGGAATGGTGATCGAACGCGACTGCGGCGCGGGCGGGAACGACGGCGGCGCCGGTCGGTCGGTGGCGGGCGGCACAGGCATCAGATCGTCCCCGGCCCGGTCATGACGGATCGCCCGTTGATGTTGACGATGGGGGCCTGGATGTGCAGCTGGCCGACCCCCCGGATGAACATGCTGTCGTTGCTCATCTCGATGGTGTTGCCGATGCCGTCCTTGATGACAAGGCGGCCGAGCTTGCCCGACCCCGGTTCGGCGTCCTCGAACAGGATCAGGTGACCGTTGACCGAGCAGATCATCCGCTGCTCGACGCCCAGGGCGGGCGGGGCGTCGACACCGTTGTGCAGGAAGCCGATCACATACGGGTTGTCCACCGAGCTGCGGTCGAAGGCCACCAGGCACTCGTCCCCGACGACCGGGGTGAAGCGGAATCCGCGGTCGTTGCCGGCCATCGGCGTGGACACCGAGGCCCAGGAACTGTCCAGCGTTCCCGAGAAGGTGGGAAAAGACACGAACACGCGGCCCTGGTTCATCGGATCGTCGATCCGCTCGACCTGGGCGATCAGCACGCCGGCGACCTGGCCGTTCACGCCGCCACCCGGTGCTCGCGCCGACACGTGAACGACGTGCGGTAGCCGCTGTCGTCGATGGTGTGGGTCGACCCGGTGAGAAACCACATTCCGTCGAACGGAACCCCCACCTTGGCGACCTCGACGATGCTGCCCGCCCGTAGCAACGGCTGTCCGACCGTGCTGCCTTCGCCGGTGACGACCTGAAGGAAGTTGTCGCGCAGCGCGCTGCGCACCGTCTGACGGGCCTGCCCCGCGGTGTGCACCGCCTTCTCGGACAGGTCGCGTGTCGCGGTGGGGGCGACCGCCACCAGCGGGCGCAGGTCGGCGTTGAGCCCCTCGTCGCGCCACAGGTCCTGCAGGCTGTACTTGATCGGGACCTTCTTCTTGGCCCCGCGGTCCCAGAAGCTCAGCGTGACTTCGCTCAGCGTGGTCGTCGACAGGTTGACCGACGGCCGGAACTCACTCAGCGAGGCGCCCCAGACCAGTCGGTACGGCCGGTCGGGCTCGCCCAACCGACGCCGGTCGGAGTCGGTCATCAGGTTGGACGGACCGAACCACACCACCTTTTTCGACGGCGGCCCGCCGAAGCGGCCGACTTCGCGGAAGAGCACCACGTAGCCGCGTTCCTTCGCCCGGCGGGCCAGGAAGGCGATGTCCGTCTCGTTCGTCTGCGCGATCGACGGCTCGCCCTGTTCGATCTCCGACAGGCTCGAGGGGATGACGGGTTCGGCGCCGTTGCGGCCGATGACCTTGTCGGCCACCTCACCGTCGGTGATGCGGCCTTTGCCACCCCCCTTCGGCGGCGCCCAGTTGTGCGACACCGTGACCTTGCGGAAGGCGTCGAGCCCCGACAGCGCGCGCACGGCGAGCGTGACACCGCCGTCGGACGAGTACGCGACGCTGACCGAGGCCACCCGGCCGGACAGCATCGCGGCCAGATCCCTTCCGTAGCCCATCCACAGCCGCACCCACGCTCCCGGCAGCAGTGAGAGTCGCGACCTGTCGGCCTGCCCGGGGAACAGATCGGTGTACCGCTTCGGACCCGGCCGCCAATCGCCGTTGGACACCGTGAACTCGAACGAGTCCACCTGGTTCACCGAATCCTTGTAGGTCACCCGGCTGACGTCGTGCAGCACGTGGCTGAACGTCGGGGTGTCACCGGCGGGCCCCACCTCGATGCGGAACGCGGGCACATAGAACGACTCGACCGTCCCCGACGGGGTCTCGTAGAGCCAGCCCTGCTTGACCGTCATGCGTCGACCCCCGCGGCCACCGCGACCACGGCGACGCCCCCGGCGTCGACCGGAGGGATGGCCAGAATGGTGCCCGCCGGGACTCGCCGCGGGTCGTCGATACCGTTGTGCGCGGCGATGGCTCGCCAGTCCGAGGTCCGGCCGAGCACCGAGGCCGCGATCCCCGACAGCCGCTCGCCGCGCAGCACGATGTGGCGGTGGGTGCGGTCGGGTGAGGCCAGCCGCAGTTGGCGCACCTGCGTGGCCAGGGACCGGTACTCGCGCAGCACCATCGTCAGCGTGGCGCGCAGCGGCACTCCTTTCGGACTGAAAAGGGAGTAGTCCTGCTGGATGCTCTCGATGACGCCGACGAAGTGGTCCTGGCGCTGGCTCGGGTCCTCGGGTAGTTGAGAGCCGGGGAACTTGCGGCCCCACACGAAGCGCACCACCGGGGGTGCGTGGGTAGGCGCGTGCACCATGACGAGGTTGACGAACGCGTCGGTCTTCTCGGTGACCCCCTTGGCGAGCGGACCCATGCCGTCGTCGGTGGAATCGAAGAACAGTTTGACCGTGAGCTTGGCCGCCTGTCCGCGGACGAACTGCTGCAGCGGTACAGCGAGCCCCGGCACCGGCACCTCGCCGAGTTGCACCCCTTTGGTGATCGACAGGTCCCCGGGGTTGAACATGACCTTGATGCGCGCACCGGCCGCGGTTTCGCCGTCGGGCTCCATGCGCTGGATGTAGGCGCGCAGTGGCTGGACTTTCACGGCCGCCCCCATCCGCCGTCGGCGCTGCGCTCGCGGGCGTCCCACGCCTTGGCCGCCTCGTCCTCCCGGAGCGCGGAGCGCACCGCCGCGACGATGCCGCGCAGCACGGCCGGGTCGAGCAGCGCGTCGTCGACGACGATCTCGACCGTGCTCTGCAGCTCGTTGACCACTACATCCATCCCGCTCCCCGTACCTCTCACACCGGTGAGAACAGACCCCCGCCGGTCTGCACGTCCAGGCCCTCGTGGGCGATCTCCAATGACTCGATGGCGAGTTCGTTCGTGCGGGCGTTCAGCGTCGGGCCGGTCCAGTGCACCGGCAGCCCACGGATGAAGCGCCAGTACAGGAGCGGGTTGCGCTGTGAATCCATCAGCACGATCAGCCCGTCACGGCGCTTGCCGCGGCCCGACGCAAACGACGAGTACCAGCGCCACATCTCCGCGGACACCCCGACGCCGCGCGAGAGTGTGATGTTGCCCCAGGTCAGGCGAGTAGGGAACTTGCGGATGCGGTCGTTGAGGCCACCTTCGGCCCACTCCTGCAGCTGCAGGCTGGCGTCCAGCCCGCGGCATTCGCTGAAGCCCGCATCGACGGTCACCTTCTTGCCGGTGATGGCCCCGCCGATGGCCATCACCGCGGACGTGGCGTCGATGAGCCGGACCGCGAAGTTGAATCCGGCGACGGGATCCTTGCGGCCGGCCATCAGATCCGCCCGTAGGAGAAGTCGGCCGGCGGCATGGCAGCAGCGGATGCGGGGCCGTACAGCCGCACCTCGTCGCGCGTCCGCCCGACGCGGAACACCACGAACTCGGCCGGGACGACCGGTGCCACGCCGACGTCGGCGAGCAACAGCCCCTCGGCGAGCTGCGCGGCAGGATTGTTCGTGTCGTCGCACACGACGAAGAACGACTCCTCGGGCGTGGCGCCCGCCAATCCGCCTGCCTCCCAGACCGCTTCGAGCAGTCCGGCGATTCCGATGCGCAGCAGCTCGCGGGTCGTGCGGTCGGCGGGCTCGAACACCGCCCACTGCGAACCGGTGAGGATCGCCTCCTCGATCATGCACAGCAGTCGGCGCACGTTGACGTGGCGCCACTGCGGGTCGCTGGACATCGTCCGGGTCCCCATGGGCCGGATGCCCCGGCCCGGAAGCGGCACGATCGCGTTGATTCCCTCCCCGTTCAGCAGACCGTGCGTCGCCTCGTCGACGCGGGCCTGCACCTGATGCACGTTGAAAAGTGCCACGTTGGCCGGCGGCTTGTGCACGCCGACGTCGAGATCACCTTTGGCGTACACCCCGGCCATGTGCCCACCCGGAGGGACCGCCCGCAGACCGGACCCGATCGGGTCCACCAGCAGCAGCCACGGGTGGTAGAGCGCCGCGAAGGCGGTGTCGAAACGGCGTCGCCAGCCGCGTACCCACGCCAGCGCCTCCATCGGACCGCCGGTGGTGGCGGGCGCTTCGAGCACACAGACGCGGTCGCGGAGCTGCTCGCATCCCTCGACCATCGCCTGCTGGATCGCGTACGTGTCCTCGGCGTGGAATGCCGGCGGCCGTTCCGCGGGCGGCGGGGCGGGCTCGGGTGCGCGCGGGTCGAACGGTTCCGGCAGGTCGGCCACCCCGGTGACCAGGTCACATGGCGGCCGGGTCGGCGGTGCGCACGGGTCGGGCGGTGGCGGGGCGGGCAGCAGCACGGGTTCGGCGCCCGGGCGCAGGTGTGCGTCGGGGACGACGACGATCGCCACCTCGTCGACCCGGGCCAGCGCGGCCAGCCCGACGGGTGCGGCACCGGTGTCGCCGATGAGGTCGGCCGGCCTGGTGGCGGCCAACCCGTCACCGCCGCCGGTGAGGCGCGTGGTGGCCGGTGACACCACCAGGGCTTCGGGGTCGTCGCCGTCGGCGACGACGTCGACAGCCAGCAGTGTGGGGGCGGCCAGCGCCACCGCGGTCGACACGTGTCGCGGATGCTCAGCGATGAGCGAGAGGCCGCCGAGGGCGAGGACGACCTGGCCGGCGATGGTCGCGCTCAGCGACAGGTCGATACGTGTCGCGGTGAACGGCATGCCCCGATCGAAGCCCGGAGGTGTTGTCCGCCAATGTAATTCGCGCCGAACGACGTCCACCGACGCGACGATGGCGTGCATGGGCCGCGGGTGACCCGGCTGCATCAGACGAACCAGGTCACCGGGACCGAAACCCTGCACGTCGAGGAGTCGGACGAGACCGGGCCCGGGCGGCTGGGCCACCCGGTCGTCGCCGGCCGACGCCACGCCCTCCACGCTGGACACCGCGACCGTCAGACCGTCGCCCCACGACCCTTCGGTGCCTGCCGAGACGGTGAGCGCGTCCGCACCGGCATCCGATAGGTAACCGGCCGACGAGCAGGTGGCCCCGGTGGTCAGCTCGATGCCACCGTCGGCCGCCAGCGTCGGGTCGAGCGGCGTTTCCCAGGAGAGCGTCGACCCGGCCACCGACGCGATGCGCGCGACGACGCGCTGCACCGTCGCGGGCTGCACGATCTGGACGACGGCACCCACGTCGAAACCGGCGATGGACGAGACCAGCAACGACATGCGGTCGGCGGGCTGTCCCGGTCCGGCGACGGTCCGGGTGGCCGTTCGGCCCGGCACGGTCAAGAAAGCGGGCCGGTCCAGGTCGATCGCACCGGGAAGAGCCGCCGTCCACGACAGCCGCCCGGTCACGGGGTCGACGCCGGCCACGGTCACGGTGGCGGTGGTCGCGGGCACGTCCCGAGAAATCCATACGACCGCACCGGGCACGAAGCCTTCGGCGGGGATCAGCGCACTCGTCGCACCGGATCCGTCGAGCGGGACCGCCGGGTCGAGGCGAGTCGCCGACGCTGCGGCGGCGGCCCGCACGACGTGGCAGCGCACCCCACCGTTTTGGAAGAAGGCACGTACCGCGTAGCCGAGGTGACCATGCGGCCAGAGGCCGCCGAAGACGCTCTCGAACTGCCGCCACGACTCGATCGCCACCGGCGTCCCCACGGGCCCGCGCGGCGCCACCCCGACGAAACCGGTGACGTCGGTGCGCAACCCGACGATCGGCGGCGCGCCGAGGTCGACGGCCTCGAAGCGGACGCCGGGTGCAGTTGCGGCAACGGATGCGATCATGGGTGTCACCGCAGCCGCAGGCCCTCGTGCGCGATCTCGAGCTTCTCGACCGCGACTTCGTTGTTCTTGGCATTCAGCGTCGGCGCCTCGTATTTGACCGGCCAGCCGTTCTCGAACCGCCATTCGGCGACGCGCTGGCGGAGTTCGTCCATCAGCACGATCGCACCGTTGCGCCGGTCGACGCGGCCGTTGAGAATGGCCAGCCGCCACTCCCAGAGCACCCGGGTCTTCGCCTTGCCCTTCGACAGCACGATGTTCGACTGTTTGTAGAGGCCGGGCAGCTTGCGGTTGGTCAGCGGAACGTCGGTGCCCTCGCGGTACTCGATCACGTCACCGTCGGTCATCAGGCCGGTCACCTCGCTGAAGCCCGCAACCGCGATGCCGTTGATGTCGACGACGAAGTTGAAGCTGCGGAACGGGTCCTCCCGGACTCCGGTTTCTGGCATGGTTTATCCCTCCTCGAGGGCGCTGCCGCCCTGCCATTGGCTGATGCGGACGACGACGAACTCGGCGGGCCGGACGGGGCAGATGCCGACCTCGGCGATGAACCGACCCGCCTCGATGTCGGGCACACTCATCGTCGAGCTGTCGCACTTGACGTAGAACGCCTCCTCGGCGGTTGCGCCGAACAGCGCGCCGCTGCGCCACACCAGCGTCAGGAAGTCGCTGATCGTGCGCTCGGCCTGGGCCCACAGGTTCTGGTCGTTGGGCTCGAACACCACCCACTGCAGCCCGATGTCGAGCGACTTCTCGACGTAGTTGAACAGCCGGCGGACGTTGACGTAGCGCCACGCGGGATCGCTGCTGATGACGCGCGCGCCCCAGCTGCGCAGACCGCGGAAGTTGGATCGGAAGTCGCGCAGCACGTTGATGTTCACCGGGAACGGGTTGAGCAGGTCGTGCTCCCCCTTGGTGACGATGCGCTGGAAGCCGAGGATCCCCGACACGACCTCGTTGGCGGGGGCTTTGTGCACCCCGCGCGTGACATCGGTGCGGGCGTAGACCCCAAGCACGTGGCCCGACGGCGGAATGGACAACTGCCCGGGCAGCGCCGGGTTGGGCGGGAACGGATGAGTGATCCGCAGCCATGGCCAGTAGAGCGCGGCGTACTTGCTGTCGTATTGCTGGCGCTGGGCGGTGACGTCGACGATCGTCGCGCCCGTCGGTTCGGGGCCCGACTCGGAGTCCAGGACGGCGAACCGATAGCGGTCGAGCTCGCAGTTCAGGATCACTGCGTTGGCCACGTCCGGGTCGGTGCGACCCGGCACCGCGACGATGCTGATGTCGTCCTCGTTGTTGAGCGCGAAAGTGCCGGTGCGATGCGACGGTTCGACGTTGTCCTGTCCGACATACAGCGCGGCGTTGACGGCGGCGATGTCGTCGTCACCACCGGACAGCGGTCGGCCGACCGAACGTCGGCGGCCGCCGGGCAGCACCTCGTAGATCAGGTCGGGGCCGACCCGAATCGCGGTTTGGCTGCTGTCGGGGAAGGCGGGGTCGTCGACCCGGACGAGGTTCGACTCGCCTTCGGGCCTGCGGTCCCACAGCCGCGGCGCACCGTCGACCTGGCCGACGACCCGCCCGACGTAGCGGCTGTGGCGATCGTCGAGCGTCAGCCCGCGGTGTGTCTCGCTGGCCACGATCCGCTCGGCGCCGGGGACGGACGGGTTGGCAGCGCCGGTCTTGACCCAGTCGATCGCCAACTTGAACTCACGGCTGCGCACGACCATCCCCGCGGTCGCCGCGAATCCCAACGGTGGGTCGAACACGACCCGGCCACCCTGGATGGCGCCGACCTTGCCCACCCGAGGTAGCCCGGTGGCGTCCATGTGGTCGACCGGCTCGCCCACCGCATGGGTGCGCTGGAGCGGGGTGTCGACCGTGAGGATCCAGTCGTTGGGGTTCGGGCCCGCGGCGATCGCGGTGAGCCGGTGGGTCTCGCTGTCGGTGCGCCCGACGCGGATCCATTCACCGGCGGCCAGAACGCCTTGGGCCCGTACGTGCATCTGAGTGTCGCCCGGCTGGACGAACCCGACGAGGGTGGTGCTGAAGTCGAGCAGCTCGACGAGCGTGCCGGGCTCGACGCCGGTCAGCGAGGCCAGCGGCGTCGGGCCGGGAACCGTCTGGGTCACTGTGGTGTCGACGGCCGACATCGGCTCCTCGTCGACGCGGACACGTAGCTCGTCACCCCAGCGGCCGCGATCCAGCGCGCGCAGGCTCAGCAGCGCCTCGCGCAGCCCGACACCGAGCCCCGCGCCGTGTGATGCGGTCGCCGCGCCGGTGAGCGGCAGAATCGCCCCGGCCTGGTCGGCCCCCAGTTCGGCGATCTCGCGGTCTCCGGGCGCCCCGAAGATCACCAACCAGCCTGCGGCGAATGCAGCAGCGCCGAGCAGCACCGTCGTCGCGCCCGCCGCGGCGTGTTCGAGCAGCACCGTGTCGGCGACGGGTTGCGGATCGACGTCCTGCGCGGCGGCGTGGTCGAGCCGCAGCGGGTCGAGCAGGTCGAGGATGTTGTTCGGTCCGTCCACGGCGCGCAGCTGGCCGTATTCACCTGTCGGCCCCGCAGGTCCGATCCGCACCCAGTCGCCCGCGGTCAGGGCGCCAACCCCGGTGACGCGGAGCCGGGTGTCGCCCGCGACGGCGTTCTGCGTCAGCGTGCCGACGGCGCCACCCGCCGCCCCCGGGTCGAGTACGACCGCGACTTCGCCGGCCTCGTGGGCGGTGGTCAGCCGGCCCCGCACGGCAACCGCCGCCGGGGCGACGGTCGTGTAGTAGGCGGCGTGCCCGGTCGGGTCGATCAGCCGGACGACGTTCGTGCCGAGCGGTGCGCCGTCGAGCACGACGAGCGCGTCGCCCTGCACCACGCCGCGCAGCAAGTCGACGGGGGCACCGTTGGTGACGGGCGCGCCGAGGCGCACGACGTGAACTCCGGCGGGGTGGTCATGGGCCAACCGATCACGCAGGCGCAGGCTGTTGTCCGACGGGTCGGCTGGGACCGCCGCGATCTCGACGATCTCGGTGTACGGGTCGGCGAATTCGCCGATGCGCAGCAACTGACCCGCGGCGAACGGATCGGTACCGGGCCGGGCGTCGACGACGATGCGGCTCGAACCCGCGACGGCCCGCTCGTGCAGCGGCTCGTCGTACTGGAGTCCGGCGGCGCCGTCCCAGCCTGCGGTGTCGATCGCCTGGGCTTGCGTCGTCACCAGCGCGGCCGACGCGACCGGCCCCCACAGGCCGACGGCGTGGGTGGCCAGCGTGCCCAGCGAAGCCCCGTTGACCGTCACGTATTCCGTGTTCCTGCCGTCGTCGATGCGCAGGATCTCGCCACCGGCGAGCCCGCCCGCGGCGATGAGCACGACGTTCTGGTCGCCGTCGCGCACCTGGGCGAGCAGCCAGGACGAAAACGCCGTCGGATTGCCCTGGGTCATCAGCTGCACGGTCGCGTACGTCGCGGCGTCGGGCACGACACGCACCACCCACATGCGCTGGCCACCGTTCTGGAAGAAGCCGCGCACAGCGTAGGGCAGATACCAGCAGTCGGTGAACACTGCCGGGTCGAGAAGCCCGCCGAACAGCTCGGTGTACTGTCCCGCGGCGGTGACGAGCACCGGCACGTTTTCAGGGCCGCGATCGGCGACGCCGACGACACCGGCGGTGCTGGTGCTCACTCCTTCGATCGGACGGGGGCCGCGGTCGACCTCCTCGACATAGACACCTGGTGACAGATACTCCGGCATGGCGCAGCTTCCTTAGGGGAGATGCAGATCGAGGACGTTGTCTGGACGGTCGAAGCGGAGGACGCACGCCACCGGCGGGCCGCCCGGCGGAACCACCTGCACGTCGAGGGTGAGCGCCGTGCCGACACAACCGACCGCGTAGCGGCCGTCGGCATCGGTGACGTCGCGCGGGAGCCGCACGACGCGGTACTCCACCCGCGCGGGATTGGCCGCCTGGATTCGCACGACGTCGCCGTCGGCGAACGGCACCGGCGGGGTCAATCGCAACAGCGTCGCCTCGCGCGGCGACCCGATCGATACGGTGGCGTTCGCAGCTGATGCGGTGAACGCGACGCGCTGCGCGGACCCGGCGGGATGGTCGAAGCGCAGGCCGCCGCGCAGCGTGACCGAGCCGGGCCGGGCCAGGTTCGCGGCCCCGTGGACGGCGTCGGTGACGACGTACTCGAGGGTCGGGCCCGACCCGATCATCAGCCGGGCACCGACGACGACACCGCTGCGATCGAGGAGCTTCAACACGGTGTCGCCGCGGCGCGCGCCGGTCGCCAGAGGCAGCGGCGGCCCGGCGACCGCGATTGCTCCGGCGGTAACGAGGTCGCCGGGAGCGTGCGGGAAATTCATCGGCGCGGTCAACCCGATCAGCCCGGCGGGCGCGACGACGCCGACGACGGCACCAGCCACCGGTGCTACGTTGCCGGCGACGATTCGGGTGACGCGTCCGACGAGCCGGACCCCGGGTCGGTGCAGGGCGACGTCGCCGAGCGACACCGGCAAGCCGGTTCCAGCCGGAATGTGCACGGCGACTTCCGTTGTGAGGTACCCGGGGGCACTCACACCGACCTCGACGTCGAACGCGGTGGTCGCCAGTTCGGGAAAGACCGATGCGGGCCGGCCCGTCAACGCGAAGGTGCCGCCTCGGCCCGCCGCGGTTCCGAAGCGTCGGGTGTCGGTCGGCGCGGCCGTGACGACACCGGTGACCGTGACCGCCTCGAGCGGTGTCGGACCGCCGGCGGCGTCCGTCGCCCGCCCGGTCAGCAGGGCCTGACGCGTGACGGCGAGGTCGTCGACGACCCCATACGTCCGGGTGTCGGTGCTGACCGTGTGAGGAGAGGCGACGGTCACGGCACCGTCACCACCTGCGCCATGCTCGGCAACGATTCGATGACCGGCGTCGCCAGCGACGTCTCGACGGCCTCAATGTCAACCGTGCAGGCGAGGTAACTGACGCTCAGCACGTACGGCGCGTCAAGCGCCGACCAGATGCGAGAGGTCGCCTCCAGGTCGATCGGTTCGAGGGTGACGTGCAGCGTCTCCTCCTTGGCGACGCGGGCCGGGGTGGGTGGCAGGATGGCGCGGTCGCTCAGGATCTCGAGGACCTTGCCGAGCAGCAGTTGTTCGGTTCCCGAGTCCTGGCAGACGGGGGTGACGAGGTAATGCAGCTGCAGTGGCAGCGGCGGTCGTCGCACCACGTCGGCAGCGATGCGCTCGGGGAAACGGGTCGTCAGAAACGCCTCGCGCTCAAGGTGATACAGCCACACGGAGATGCCTTGCTGGGGCGCGTTTCCACTTTGCATCTCCTTCGGGCTGTCGGACGTGACCACGAAGTTCTGCACGGTGAACAGGTTCTGCAGCATGGGGTCGGCCAGCACGCCGGCTCGGAGGACGCCCATGATGCGTTCGCTCGACCACGCCAATGCCCGAAAGTCGCTCACCTCGGCGGCTCCTCGCCCGAGTCGACATCGTCGTCGTCGCGAACGTCCATCACCCGCAGGTATCCCCTGATGAATTCGCAGATGGACTGGAGGGAATTCACATACTGTCGCCGCTCGTCGAGTAGATGCGTCACGTGGCCCGCCCAGCGAGCGTCGCCGTATGCATCGATGTCTTCCCGCCACACCCGAAGAACGAACGTGTGCGCGCGTACCAGCGGAAGCTTCACGTAATCACCTCCGCGTGTTGTTCTACGCCCCTTCTGTCCGCCCGACGTCTCTGCACCGTCTCGTCCACGTCATCGCCGTCGGGAGCGGTGGCATCACCGATTCACATGACGGTGAGAGGTAGAACACGAGGCGGATCGACACCGCCGAACGGGGTGGGTCAGCCCATGACGGAGTGCGTTGCAGTCAGTTGGCGGGCCAGCAGCGCTTGTGCGCGTTCCAGGGTGCGCTGCAGTTCGCGAAGCGCATTGGGCTCGAAATCGTCTGCGCCACCACGCTTGCCGCCGCTGCCCTGTGCATCGACTGCCGGCGACGCATGGTTGTCGGTCACACCGAGCCGAAGCGACTCGTAGAGGGCAAGAGTGCTCGCCGCGGGCTCGACGCCGAGTTCCTCGGCGAGCGCGGCGCGGCACCGCTCGAACTGGCGAAGTCCGCCGGTTCGGTCACCGCATGCCCCGTAGAGCCGCATCACGCGTCGATGCGTGCGCTCGTGGGCCCGGTCTTGACGGAGGACCAGCGATCCGTATCTCAGCCCGGCGTTGATGTCGCCGGTCGCCTCGGCCTGCCCGAGCAGCCGGTCGAGCAATTCGAGATACATCGCCCGAACCCGCTCGCGCTCAAGCACACACCAGGTCAGATAGCAGCCCTCGAGGAGGTCGCCCCGGTAGGCCGCGACGGCCTGGTCGGCCTTGCGGGCCTGCGTGTCATTGAGACCGTTGCCGTCATTGGTGTCCACGAAAACCGCTTCGATCATCCCCGCGTCGGTGCTCACGTGGGCACAGGGATCGAGTTCGATCCACTCGTTGTCGACCGACAGCATCGAGTCGTCGCCAAGAGCGCGCTGCAGTTGCCACAATGCCTGACGCAGCTGCCGGCGCGCGTCCAGATGCTCAGCTTCGCCCCACAACGTATCGGCGAGGATCTCGCGGTGATGCTCGCGGCGACTGGAGAGAAGCAGGTAACAGAGAAGCTCCTGGGCCCGGCGCGCTTCGAGGCCGACGACGACGTGTTGCCCGCGACGAACCTCGAGTCGCCCGAGGAGCCTTACGTCAAGACGTGCGCCGTCCGTGGCGTTACTCGCCCCTCCTGATACGTTGTCATCCGAGATCGTGTCGGGTCTCCACGACATCTCGCACCCCCTGACCCGTTGGGGCAAAAATAGGCGCGTCTGACGGTGGCGTCAACGAATCGTTATCAGGTCCGACGGTGATCCCAACCCCACGGCTTAGCCGAGGTCGAACTCACGGAGGTGGGCCGGAATACCCGCCTGACCCGAACGGAGCGGCCACCCGAGATTTTGGCAAAGCAATTGGCAATTGGCGGCTTAACGCAGTGGACCAGCTGGTCACGAGGCTCTGTCAAGCGTAGCTACGTCCTTGTCAGTGTTCGGCAAGTGAGGATAGGTCGTCATCGTCGGCCTCGTGGACTGAGAGATGGGCGACGCCGCAACCTCTGACGCGTTAGCTGTCTCCGCCCGCCTGTTTTCCGCGAGACCTGCTGGCTTCACAACGCGCGACGTGATCGTCGTCGACGGCATAGGGAGCGACATCTGAAGCGATCCCGCAGTCCGGGATCGACAGCGGCCCACATCTGGGTCGCGGGCCATTGGTCGGGCAAAACACCCGCGGAGATGCTGATTGCGTCCCTTCCATCCCTTTTGCGGCGTCATCTAAATCCATTGGCGGCGTGCAGAAGTCGATCGTGTGCGACGTTTGCCCCTGGGAGCGGAATGAAGGCGCCGCTGTCGACAGGCATAACCGTCACCTCACGACACTGTCCAGTGAAGACGTCTGTTCAGACGTGATGTTGTTGCCGCGGTACCGCATCCGGGCGGAGAACGTCAGGGTGCGGCCGCGTTATACGTGTGCAACACAGTCGCCATCCCACCCGTACACGAAAGCACCCCCGGTCCTCGAGGACCGGGGGTGCTCCGTACAGCTTGCTCCTAGTGCGAGTGACCGTGGCCGTGACTGTGGCCGTGGCCATCGTCTTCGGACTCGGCCGGCTTGTCGACGATCGCCGTCTCGGTGGTGAGAATCATCCGGGCCACCGATGCCGCGTTGACCAACGCTGAGCGCGTCACCTTCACCGGGTCGATGACGCCGTCGGCGATCAGGTCGCCATACTCCAGCGTGGCAGCGTTGAAGCCCTGGCCGGCCGGCATTTCGGAGACCTTGTTCACCACGACGGAGCCGTCGAGCCCGGCGTTGGTGGCGATCCAGTACAGCGGGGCCGACAGCGCCGACGAGAACACGTCGACACCGAGTGCTTCGTCTCCGGACACCGACTCGCGCAGCTTGGCCAGGCCGGCACGGGCCTGCACCAATGCGGAACCGCCACCGACGACGATGCCCTCTTCGACAGCCGCCTTGGCTGCGGAGACGGCGTCCTCGACGGCCTCCTTGCGCTTCTTCAGATCGGTCTCGGTGGCGGCACCGACCTTGATGACGGCGACGCCGCCGGCCAGCTTGGCGAGCCGCTCCTCGAGCTTCTCGCGATCCCAATCCGAATCGGAGGCCTCGATCTCGGCCCGCAGCTGAGCGGCGCGCCCGTCGATGGCTTCCTTGGTTCCGCCGCCGTCGACGATCGTCGTGCTGTCCTTGTCGACGACGACGCGGCGGGCACTGCCCAGCACCTCGAGGCCGACTTCACGCAGCACCAGACCCACGTCGGGGTTGACGACCTGGCCGCCGGTCACGACCGCGAGGTCATCGAGGAACGCCTTGCGACGGTCACCGAAGAACGGGGCCTTGACCGCGACGGCCTTCAGAGTCTTGCGGATGGCATTGACGACGAGCGTCGACAGCGCCTCGCCTTCGACGTCCTCGGCGACGATGAGCAGCGGCTTGCCGCTCTCGGCGACCTTCTCCAGCAGCGGCAGCACGTCGGGAAGCGACCCGATCTTCTCGCGGTGCAGCAGCACCAGCGCGTCCTCGAGGACCGCCTGCTGCGCGTCGAAGTCGGTGACGAAGTAGGCCGAGATGTAGCCCTTGTCGAATCCGACGCCGTCGGTGATCTCCAGCTCGGTGGCCAGCGTCGAGGACTCCTCGACGGAGACGACGCCGTCGTGGCCGACCTTGGTCATGGCCTCGCCGACCAGCTCACCAACCTCTTCGTCGCGGGACGACACGGTGGCGACCTGGGCGATCGCCTTCTTGTCGGTGACGGGGGTGGCGCCGGCCAGCAGGGCCTCGGACACCGCGTCGGCGGCCTTCGAGATGCCCAGACCGAGCGCAATCGGGTTGGCACCGGCTGCGACATTGCGCAGGCCGGCCTTGATGATGGCCTGCGCCAGCACGGTGGCGGTGGTGGTGCCGTCGCCGGCGACGTCATTGGTCTTGGTGGCGACCGACTTCACCAGCTGGGCGCCGAGGTTCTCGAAGGGATCCTCGAGGTCGATCTCACGGGCGATGGTCACACCGTCGTTGGTAACGGTCGGCCCACCGAAGGCCTTGGCGAGCACCACGTGGCGCCCACGCGGGCCCAGCGTCACCTTGACCGCGTCGGCGAGCTTGTCGACGCCGATCTCCATGGCGCGACGCGCGGTTTCGTTGAATTCAATCTGCTTACTCATGAATGTCTTTCCATAGAGACGGGTATGACGCGCAACGCCCCGGACATCATCCGTATAGGGGGACGTCCGGGGCGGAGCACGATTCGCTTACTTGGAGACGACTGCCAGCACGTCACGCGCCGACAGGATCAGGTACTCCTCGCCGTTGTACTTGATCTCGGTGCCGCCGTACTTGCTGTAGATGACGACGTCGCCCTCCGACACGTCCAGAGGAATCCGCTTTTCGCCATCCTCATCCCAGCGGCCGGGGCCTACTGCGACGACGGTGCCTTCCTGCGGCTTCTCCTTGGCGGTGTCGGGGATGACCAGACCGGAAGCGGTCGTGGTCTCGGCCTCGTTGGCCTGAACGAGGATCTTGTCCTCGAGTGGCTTGATGTTCACGCTCGCCACGATGGAGCCCCTTCACTGATGTTGGTGTATGTATTCGGCGGCCGGTGACCTTCCCTCGAGCCGTCGTCGCGGGTGCCGACACGGGGGTTGAACCGACTGCCACCTAGCACTCTATACACGCGAGTGCTAGCACTCAAGGTTGGGTTCCGCTGAGAGGGCGACTTGTTACCCCGACCGGGTAGAATCGCACACCTGTTCGATACAATGCATGCCCGCGTCGATGAGGACGCGTTGGTGGGCGTGATCGAGCAGTTGGCGCGGGATGAGGCGGCGGTGGCGTTGCGGGATCGGTTGCCGGCGGTGGCCGAGTTGTCTGTCGCGGCGAGATCAGCGCGCGGGTGATCTCCGAGTTGACATGGCGCACCCAGTTGGTCGAGGACACTACGGTGATCGCGGTGATCGCTGCCGAAATGGCGGACAAGGCGACGCCGTGGGGGCCGTTGTCGGAGGTGTTTTTAGCGCGGGCGGTCGACGCGGTGATCGAACGGTATGACCCCAAAGCGGTGCGCCGCGCTCAGGAGGTCATCCGGAGACCGTCATTTGATGACAACGTTCTGGGGCGGGCCGGGCGGCTGGAGCGACGCCCAATTGCCCGGCCCGCACTGCGATGATGCCCCGCCGGCGACGCACCCGCGCCGCCGACGAAGCCGCACGCATCAAAGCCGAACGCGCACAGAATAGTTCAGCACCGCAAGACTCGCCCTAGTAGCTGCGGCGACTTCGGAAGTATCTGTTTGCCGCCGGTCGATACATCAGCACCAGCGCGGCGAGCACCGCGACGACATGGGCTGTGCGCAACAGGATTACGGCGAGCGTCGGTGCGTCCGCAGCCCCCACGAATGCTCCCGGCGCGCCGCCTGCCAACCACCACGAGACAGGCTCCACCAGCAGCGAGAACAACCCGAGGCCGCCGAGCACCACGGTCAGGACGATCCGCGCCCATCTGTGACCACGCCTCAGTTGCACGATCACCACGATGGCGAGCATGTAGACGACCGCCCGGACCGTCAGCTGCGCGGCGACGTTGTAGTCCTCGCTTGTCAGCGCCTGGATCACCGTCTCGAGCACACCCGCGGCGACCGCGATCAGCCAGCTCCGGGCCGACCACACCACCGGCCGGGGCGCCACCGTGGCGCCGGCCTGGGCCAGGGTCATGCCACCTGGCCCTGCACCACGGGCAGCCCCGGATCGCTCGCCACGTCCAACGGTGAGGCCGCGGCTCCGGCAGCGATCAGGTGTGCGGCGAAGGACGCGATCATCGCACCGTTGTCGGTACACAGCCGCGGCCGAGGGATCCGCAATGTCAGACCCGCAGCGGCGCAACGCTCCCCCGCCAGTTCCCGCAGCCTCGAGTTCGCCGCGACACCACCGGCGATCAGCAGCGTCGACACCCCGAGCTCTTCGGCCGCACGCACTGCCTTCGCCGTCAGCACATCAGCGACCGCCTCTTGAAAGCCCGCCGCCACGTCTGCCTGGGTAGCCTCGGGATGACGTTCGACGTGGCGCGCTACGGCCGTCTTCAGGCCCGAGAAACTGAACGCGTACGGATCGTCGCGCGGCCCGGTCATTCCCCGGGGGAAGACGATCGCGTCGGGGTTTCCGGTGCGGGCGAGCTCGTCGAGCACCCTGCCGCCGGGATACCCCAACCCGAGCAGCCGCGCGATCTTGTCGTAGGCCTCCCCGGCTGCATCGTCGACGGTGGAGCCGAGTTCGACGATCGGTTCGCCCAGCGAGCGTACGTGCAGAAGATTGGTGTGTCCGCCGGAAACCAGCAGACCGATGGCCTCTGGCAGCGGACCGTGGTCGAAGACGTCAGCAGCCAGATGACCGCCCAGGTGGTTGACGGCGTAGAACGGCACCTGCCACGCCGCCGAATACGCCTTGGCCGCAGCGACTCCCACCAACAGGGCCCCCGCCAGTCCGGGACCGATCGTGGCCGCGACGACATCGGGCCGTTCGATGCCGGCAGTCTCCAGCGCACGGCGCATCGTCGGACCCAGCGCCTGCAGGTGCGCGCGCGAGGCGATCTCGGGGACGACACCGCCGAAACGGGAATGCTCGTCCACGCTGGACGCCACCTCGTCGGCGAGCAGCGTCACCGTCCCGTCATCGCCGAGTTCGGCAATGCCGACGCCGGTTTCATCGCAGGAACTCTCGATGGCCAGGACGATCATCGCCGCTCCCTCTTCATCGTGTAGGCGTCGGCTCCACTGACCCGGTAGTAGCGCTTACGCAGTCCGACGCGGGTGAAACCTTCGCTCTCATACAGCGCGAGCGCCGCCACGTTGTCGGTCCTGACCTCCAGGAAAATCGTTCCGTTGTCGGCGTATTCGAACAGCCGCAACAGCATCTGCCTGCCGATTCCCTGACCCTGATACGCGGGATCGACTCCGACGGTGTGGATCTCGTACTCATACGGCCTGATCCGGCCGAGTCGGGCGATGCCCGCGTACCCCACGAGCTTGTCATCGACACGCGCGGCGACGTAATGGTTGTGCTTGGCCGCGAGCTCAGCGAGGAACGCCTTCTCCGGCCACGGGTCGTCGCCGTCGAACAACTGCGCCTCAAGTTCGGCGCAGCGCAACGCGTCGGCCGGCGTCAACGCGTCGTATTGCGCGCTCACGTGGCGTTCACCTGAGGCTTGGCGTCGGGCCTGCGCAGATACAGCGGAACCAGGGGTTCGGGGTCGGCGACCCAATCCGCTACGGCGCGAACCAGACCCGCAGCCGTCGGATAGACAGGTGCCAGCCGCGGGAGGTCGAACAACGCGGTGTGCTCGGGCGATCCGGCGACCGCCTCGGCGCCTGCGGGCACGTCGGCGGCCGCGTTCACCGCGGGCCCGTCGATGCGCACGCCGTCGCGGTAGCGCGCCCAGTACACCTCCCGGCGCCGCGCATCGGTGACCACCAGCACCTCGCCCGTGGTGCCCACGGCGATCGCGTCGAGACTGCACACCCCGCGCACCGGCACCCCGAGGGCGTGTGCGAACGCGGCCGCTGTTGCCATACCTACCCGCAGCCCGGTGAACGGCCCCGGCCCGCACCCCACGACCACGGTGTCGAGCTGATCGAGCGCCACCCCGGCATCGCTCAGCGCGCCAACGACATTGGGAGTCAGTTGTTCGGCGTGCGCGCGCGGGTCGACGGTCACCCGCTCGGCAAGACCTTCGACGCCATCGTGATCCACCCGCACAACGCCCGCGGTGACCGCGGGGGTGGCAGTGTCGATCGCGAGAACCAACCTGCTCACGGACGGCTCCAGTGCCAGATCGCGGTGCGTACATCGGTGTCCGGTGCACGCTCCAACTGGATATCGAGGTGACTGTCCGACAGCCGCTCCGCGACCCCTTCACCCCATTCGACCACCACGACTGCGTCGTCGAGGTCGGCGTCCAGATCCAGTGAATCCAGTTCCGCCAGAAGGTCCACCGAGGCCTGGTCGAGCAGCCGGTACAGGTCGACATGCACCATCGCCGGCGCCCCCGCATTGCGTGCTCGATGCACGCGCGCCAGCACGAACGTCGGCGAGAGCACCGAACCCTCGACGTCCATCGCCTGCGCAATCCCTTTCGCTAGAACGGTTTTACCAGCCCCGAGAGGCCCGGACAGCACGACGACGTCGCCGGCGCGAAGCTCGCGGCCCAGCCTGGCCCCTAAGGCGATCGTGTCGTCGGCCGTGAGCAATTCCGCTGTTCCTGATTGCTCATCCATGCGTGCGCACCCGGTCCCGTACCCGACGGGTCAGCGCGACGAGGCGCGACGGCGTGGCGCGTTCGACCAGTCGCACCAGTGCATCGTCGATGATCTCAGGCTGCTCGAGCTGAACGAGATGACCTGCGCCGCCGACGATCACGAGCTCAGACTTGGCCAACGCGTCAGCCATCTCCTGCGAATACTCCATCGGAGTGAGCATGTCGTGATCACCACAGGCGACCAGGGTCGGGATCTTGTTCAGCGTCTCCAGACCTGCTGTCTCGTCGTGCACTTCGAGCGCGTGCAGGAATTCCACCAGGGTGGCAATGGGGGTGTCGTGCATCATCCTCTCGGTGAAGGCCACCACGCTGGGGCTGATCTTCTCGTCGCCGTAAGACGCCGCCCGCAGAATCGGACCGATCACCTTGCGTGCGGCGCCGCGGCCCCGGTGCACCGTTTTGGGTGCGTAGCGCGCGGCGAAGCGCACCGCCTCGAGGGCGGGGTTCTTCAGGATCTCGCCCAGCGGTGACCGTGAAACTCCTTCTGCGGCAGAGGAGATCAGTGCCGCACCGACGATCCGGGTCGGATAGCGCTGCGGGTACTGCCGGGCATGGGACAGCACGGTCATGCCGCCCATGGAGTGACCGACCAGCACGACGGGGCCACGCGGCGCCATGACCGCCAGCACGCTTTCCAGGTCCTGGCCGAGCTGTTCGACCGTGTACGTTTCCGGCGGCGCCTCGCCCGACTGGCCGTGCCCGCGTTGGTCGTAGAACACCATGCGGACCTGATCGCCCCACTGCTCGGAGAGCCGGGCACGCTGAAAGTGGAAGGAGCCCATGCGAAGACAGAAGCCGTGGGCGAACACCACGGTCAGCGGCGCACTCTCGGGACCGACCTCGCGCACCGCCAGCGGGACACCGTCAGGCGTGGTGACCACGCAGCTGCGATCGGCGTCGAGCAGTTCGAAATCCTCGTCGGTGTGCGGGTCGTCGCTGGTGACCTTGCGCCTCAGTGACCGAGCCGCCGTCACGCCGGCGGCACTGCCGACGGCGGCGACCCCCGCCGCGCCCGCCATCCATCCCGCACGGCCGCTCACCGGGTGTCACCGCCGACGTAGGCCCGCACGATCCGGCCGCGGGGGCTCGTCGCGACCTCATAGTTGATGGTGTCCAATAGCTCTGCCCAGTCCTGGGCGGTCTGCTCACCCTCGGTGCCCGGTCCGAACAGGATCGCGTCGTCACCCACCGCGACGTCGCTCGGGCCAGGACCGAGATCCACGACGAACTGGTCCATGCAGATCCGACCGACGTTGGGATACCGCCTGCCGTTGATCGACACCTCGATGCGGCCGCTCAACGTCCGGAACACCCCGTCGGCGTACCCGGCGGGGATCAGCGCAACCGTGGTGTCCCTCTCGGCGATCCAGCGGTGCCCGTAGGAGACGCCGTCACCCGCCTTGAGCGGACGGACCATCACCACGGGGCATCGCACCGTCATCGCCGGACGCAGCCCCATGTCGCCGCGTTCCGGCAGCGGGGTCAGGCCGTACACCGCGATGCCGGGCCGCACCATGTCGAACGCCAGATCGGGGCGCGTCAGGACCGCGGGCGAGTTGCTCAGATGCACGACGTCCACACGCAGGCCCTGATCGCGCGCCGTCGCCACCATCCCGGTCAACCGCTCGGCCTGCAGGTCGTTGAGCGGATGGTCCGGATCGTCACCGTGGACGAGGTGCGACATGATTCCGCGCACCCGCACCGCGTCGTCGGCCTGGGCCCGGCGCAGTGCCGCCAGCACCGCCGGATAGTCGGCCGGCCCGACCCCGTTGCGGCTCAGGCCGGTGTCGACCTTGACGGTGACCGTCGCGGTGTGACCCGTCCGCCGGACGGCGGCCACGATGTCGTCGACCTCACGTTCTGAAGACACCCCCAACTGGACATCGGCGGCCACTGCGGGCGCGAAATCGGTGTTCGGCATGTGCAGCCAGGCCAGAACGGGTGCGGTGATGCCGTCGCGGCGCAGCGCCAGTGCCTCGTCGACCGTGGCGACGCCGAGTTCTGCGGCGCCCGCGGCCAGCGCGGCACGGGCCACCGGGGAGGCCCCGTGGCCGTAGCCGTTGGCCTTGACGACCGCCATCACCGCAGCTGGGCCTGCGTGTTCGCGCAGGGTAGCCACGTTGTGGCCGATGGCGTCGAGGTCGACGACGGCGCTGGGCGTGTTGCGGGTGGTAATCACTGCCCCCGATTGTCCCAGGAGGACACTCAGTGGGCGAAATGCTCCTCGTCGGCGAAGCCGCCGAGGCCCACCTTGTCCAGCTTGGCCAGCACTTCCAGGAGATCGTCGCGCAGCGCGCGGGCCAGGTTGGCCGAGAATCCCTCGCGCACCACCACCCGCAACACCGCGATGTCGCTGGCGTCGTCCGGCATCGTGTACGCGGGGACCTGCCAGCCGTAGCTGCGCAGCAGGGCAGAGACGTCGAACACCGTGAACTTGACGCCCTCGACGAGCGTGAACGCCACCACCGGGATCGCCGACCCGTCGGAGATCACCTCGAACACCCGCCTGTTGTCGGGTCCCGTCATGCCGGCGAGCTCACGCGCGAACCACTCCGCGGTGTCGTTCAGGCATTTCATCACCTGGAGGTAGCCCTCGCGACCCAGTCGCAGGAAGTTGTAGTACTGGCCGACCACCTGGTTGCCGGGCCGGGAGAAATTCAGCGTGAAGGTGGGCATGTTGCCGCCGAGATAGTTCACCCGGAACACGAGTTCCTCGGGCAGGTGGTCGGCGTTGCGCCACACCACGAAGCCGATGCCCGGGTAGGTCAGGCCGTACTTGTGACCGCTGACGTTGATCGACACCACGCGCGGCAACCGGAAGTCCCACTCGATGTCGGGGTGCAGGAACGGCACCACGAAGCCTCCACTGGCGGCGTCGACGTGCACCGGGACGTCTGGCCCTTTCGACGTCCCGCCGCCCTGAGCCAGCTTGTCCAGCGCCGCGCAGATCTCGGCGACCGGCTCGAGCTCGCCGGTGAACGTGGTGCCCAGGATCGCGACCACACCGATGGTGTCCTCGTCGACGGCGTCGAGCACCTGCTCCGGCGTGATGACGTAGCGGCCCTTCTCCATCGGCAGATAGCGGGCCTCGACATCGAAGTAGCGGCAGAACTTCTCCCACACCACCTGCACGTTGGAGCCCATCACCAGGTTGGGGGTCCGCCCCTTCCACGCATCGCCCTTCTGGCCGCCGACCCTTTCGCGCCACCGCCACTTCATCGCCAGCCCGGCCAGCATCACGGCCTCGCTGGAGCCGACCGTGGACACCCCGATGGCGCTGGACGGATCGTCGTCGCGCAGGTTCTCCGCGTGGAACAGGTCGGCGACCATGCACACGCACCGCTGCTCGATCGCGGCGGTGACCGGGTACTCGTCCTTGTCGATCATGTTCTTGTCGAACGTCTCCGACATCAGCAGCCCGGCCTCGGGATCCATCCAGGTGGTCACGAAGGTGGCCAGGTTGAGCCGGGAGCTGCCGTCCAACATCAACTCGTCGTGAATGAACCGGTAGGTCTGGTCGGGCTCCATCGACTCGTCGGGCAGGCGCAGGGCCGGTATCGGTGTGGTCGACAGCCGACCGGTGTAGGCGGGGGTCAGCGACGAATGATGGGAAACGTTGGGCATGAGGTTCTTTCTAGAGGATGGACCCCAGTGCTGTCCGCAGATGGGCGAGGATGCGTGACGCCGACGTCGGGGTGGGCGCCGGTCCAGGGTCGCGCGCGGACGCGTCGGCAGCCCGAGCGTGCACGAACGCCGCCGCGGCGGCGGCCTCGCCGGGCGGCAGGCCCGCCGCGAGCAGCGCGCCGATCACCCCCGACAACACGTCACCGGAACCCGCGGTGGCCGCCCACGACTGGCCGGCGATGTTCAGGTAGACCATGCCCTCGGGCTCGGCGATGACGGTGACGTTGCCCTTGAGCAGGACGGTGACGCCCAGCTGATCCGCCAGCCTGCGGGTGGCAGACACGCGGTCCTCCCCAGGCGGTGATCCGGCGAGGCGTGCGTACTCGCCGGCGTGCGGCGTCAGCACCGTCGGGGCGCGGCGGTCCGCGATCAGTTCGGGGTGGGTGGCCAGGATCGTCAGGGCGTCGGCGTCCACGAGGACTGGCACATCGGTCTCCAGCGCGAAGCACAGCGCCGCCGCGGCGGTCTCATCGGTTCCCAGACCAGGCCCGACCACCCAGGCCTGCACTCGCCCCGCCGACGCGGGACCGGGGGTAGCGATGACTTCTGGCCAATGCGAAACCACCTCTGCTGCAGCTGATCCCGCATAGCGGACCATTCCGGAGTGCGTGGCCACCGCCGCACCGGAGCACAGGATCGCGGCGCCGGGATAGGTAGCCGACCCGGCCATCACGCCGGTGACACCCTGGCTGTACTTGTCGTCGCTTCGGCCGGGGACCGGCCAGCGGGCGGCAACGTCGGCGGCGTCGAACGCCACCATTTCGCTGGGCGCGAGGTTCAGCCCGATGTCGACCAGCTCCACCCGGCCGCAGTCGCCGAACGCGTGGACGGGCTTCAGTCCGCCGAATGTCACGGTCAGTGCGGGGGTGACGTGGTCGCCGGCGGCAGCGCCGGTCTGGACGTCGACGCCGCTGGGCAGGTCCACCGCGACGACGGGGATGCCGGCCTTCTCGATGGCATCGAACACCTCGGCCGCCGCGGGCCGCAGCGGGCCCGAACCGGAGATTCCGACTACGCCGTCGATCACCAGATCAGTTCCAGGCGGCATACTTTCGACGATCCGGCCGCCTGACTTCCGGAAGGCCGCGAGCGCTTTCTGATGGGTTTTCTCGGGGTTGAGCAGCACGGCTGCCGCCCCTGCACCGCGGCGACGCAGCAGCGTCGCGGCCCACAGCGCGTCGCCGCCGTTGTCGCCGGAGCCGACGACTGCACAGACGGTTTTTCCGGTCACGGTGCCGAGTTCCCGCGCGATCGCGGTGGCCAGGCCGTGGGCGGCCCGTCGCATCAGCGCGCCGTCGGGCATCGACGCCAGCAACGGCGCCTCAGCGGCCCGAATGTCATCGGCCGTGTAGAAGTACCGCATTGGCACCACGCTACGTGGGTACCCGACGAACATGACGGATTCCCAGATGACCGAGGAACTTCTCGAACTCGAGCATGCCGGTTGGAAGTCCCTGTGTGACGGCACCGGTGACACGTTCTACGGCGGGCTGATGACGGACGACGCGCTGATGGTGTTGGCCAACGGCATGGTGATGGACCGTGAGACGGTCACCTCGGCGCTCGGCCAGTCGCCGCCGTGGGCGCGCTACGAGATCGAGGATGTACTGCTGATTTCCATCTCCCCCGACGTCGCTGCTCTGGTGTACACGGGACGAGGCTGGCGCGACGGCGAGGACGAGCCGTTCGTCGGTGCGATGTCCTCGGTGTACCGCCGCGCCGACGAGGGCTGGAAACTGGCGCTGTACCAACAGTCCGCGAAGAGCTAGACCCGGCCGCTGATCGCCTCCGCCACCGTCGGATACAGGTCGATGATCTCATCGATACGCATCCTCTGTAGCGGCCGACTCGTGGCCGGACCCTCGGCGACGACCCGGAGCGAGATGCCCGCACGCCCGGTCAATCGGTGGGTCTCGACCAGCAGGCCGATGCCGGCCGAGGACAGGAACTCCAACTCGGTGATATCGACGATCAGAACCGAGGGAGCGTCGGCCAGCGCCACATCGAGGTAGGTCCCCAACGTGGGCGCGGTGAGGACGTCCAGGTCGCCTGTGACATGGACTATCAGCGTGTCACCGCTATGACGCGGCACGACAGAGAGTCTGCCGCTTCGAGTCGGTTCATGTGCATTCATCGCCGTCCCCCGGCTTCTGATCGGCGGTCCGGGCCTTTACCGACGGATGACGTCAGTCGGCGACCGCGACCGCTGCTACGAACGGTTCGTTGACATGTTTATCGATCGCCAGGCCACAGGCGTTATCAAACTTCGCAAATTAGTGATGAAAACCCAGGTGAAGCACCACTTCTGGCGATTCAGGCGTCACGCTCTTCCCAAAAGCGTTGAGAACGTTCGGCGATCTTCTCGGCATACTCACCGTTGATCGCGTGGGAGGCGTCAGGATAGACCTCGATCTGACCGTGCGGCAGCAACTTTCGGGCGTCGACGGCGGGAACGTCGAGATGCACTACTCGACGGTCACGGACTTTGCCAGATTGCGGGGCTTGTCGACGTCGTATCCCCGGGCCTGCGCGACACCGGCCGCGAACACCTGCATCGGGATCGACGACAGCAGCGGCTGGAGAAGCGTTGGTACGGCAGGGATCTCGATCAGATGATCCGCATAGGGCCGCACCGTCTCGTCGCCCTCCTCGGCGATGACGATCGTGATGGCCCCGCGCGCCTGGATCTCCCGGATGTTGGACAGCAGCTTGGAATGCAGCGTCGCCGCGTTCTTGGGCGACGGCATCACGACGATGACCGGCAGGTCGTCCTCGATGAGGGCGATCGGCCCGTGCTTCAGCTCACCAGCGGCGAATCCCTCGGCGTGCATGTAGGCCAATTCCTTGAGCTTCAGCGCGCCTTCGAGCGCCACCGGGTAACCCACGTGGCGGCCCAGGAACAGCACGGTCTGCGACGAGGCAAACTGATGGGCGAGCTGTGCGACCGGTTCGATGGTGGCCAGCACCCGCGCGATCAACTCCGGCATCGCCTCCAGGTCGTGGTATTCGCGACGCACCTCGTCGGGGTACTTGGTGCCACGCGCCTGCGCAAGTGCCAGTCCGACAAGGTAACTCGCCGCGATCTGCGCCAGGAACGTCTTCGTCGACGCCACGCCGATCTCCGGCCCGGCGCGGGTGTAGAGCACCGCGTCGCATTCCCGCGGGATCTGGCTGCCGTTGGTGTTGCAGATGGCCAGCACCTTGGCCTTCTGCTCCTTGGCGTGCCGCACCGCCTCCAGTGTGTCGGCGGTCTCGCCGGACTGTGAGATCGCCACCACCAGGGTGTGACTGTCCAGAACCGGGTCCCGGTAACGGAATTCGCTTGCGAGCTCGACCTCGACGGGCAGCCGGGTCCAGTGCTCGATCGCGTACTTGGCCAGCATGCCCGAGTGGAATGCGGTGCCGCAGGCGACGATGAAGACCTTGTCGATCTCGCGCAGCTCCTGGTCGGAGAGGCGCTGCTCGTCGAGAACGATGCGGCTGTCGATGAAATGGCCGAGGAGCGTGTCGGATACGGCCGCCGGTTGTTCGGCGATCTCCTTGAGCATGAAGTACTCGTAGCCACCCTTTTCGGCGGCCGAGGTGTCCCAGTCGATGTGAAATTCGCGGTAGTCGGTGACGTCGTTGCCGTCGAAGTCGGTGATGCGGTAGCCGTCCGCGGTGACGACGACGGCCTGGTCCTGCCCGAGCTCGACCGCCTCGCGGGTGTGTTCGATGAACGCGGAGACATCGGAGCCGACGAACATCTCCCCCTGACCGACGCCGAGCACCAACGGGGTCGACCGACGGGCGGCGACGATCGTGCCCGGCTCATCGGCGTGCGCGAAGACCAAGGTGAAGTGGCCCTCGAGCCGACGCAGCACCGACAGCACCGACGCCGGGAAGTCTCCGGCGTGCGCGCCCAGGGCGTACTCACGGGCCACCAGATGGACCGCGACCTCGGTATCGGTGTCGCTGGCGAACTCCACCCCGGCGTCCTCGAGCTCGGTGCGCAGCGCGGCGAAATTCTCGATGATGCCGTTGTGGACGACCGCCACCTTGCCGGTGGCGTCCCGGTGGGGGTGGGCATTGCGATCGGTGGGACGACCATGGGTGGCCCACCGGGTGTGTCCGAGTCCGGTCGCTCCGACGAGGGTGTCCGTCCCGGACTCGGTGAGAGCGGCCTCCAGGTTGGCCAGGCGGCCGGCCTTGCGACGTACCGTGAGCCCGCCGTGACCGTCGAGCAACGCGACGCCGGCGGAGTCGTATCCCCGGTACTCCATCCGGCGCAACGCGTCGACGACGATGCCGCAGGCAGGGCGCTGCCCGACGTAGCCGACAATTCCGCACATAGACCACCAGGGTAGTGCAGGACGCACGTCACACCCTGGTGGGATACGGTCATCGGGTGGCCAGCACGAAGAAGCTCTTCGCCGCCCTGACCCGCCGTGGACCGCACCGCGTTCTCCGGGGTGACCTGGCCTTTGCCGGCCTCCCAGGCGTCGTCTACACCCCGGCAGCGGGCAAGAATCTGCCCGGCGTCGTGTTTGCTCACGACTGGATCACATCGGCCGACCGCTATCACGGAACGCTGGATCACCTGGCGTCATGGGGCATCGTGGCCGCAGCGCCGAACACCGAGACCGGGCTGGCTCCCTCGGTGCTGACGCTGGCCTACGACATGGGAACGGCGCTGGACATCATCGCGGGCGTGCGCTTGGGCACCGGCGACATCAGCGTGCACCCGGGGAAGCTGGGCGTCGCCGGCCACGGCTTCGGCGCGTCGGCGGCGGTGTTCGCCGCGGCGGGGATGCCCGCCAAGCCCAAGGCCGTCTTCGCCGCGTACCCGACGATCACGAAGCCACCCGCCGAGCACCCTGCGGCGTCGCTGTCGGTGCCCGGTCTGATCCTGACGGATCCCGGAGATCCGATGTCGCTGCGGTCAAACGCCGTCGAGCTGGCGCGGGCCTGGCGCACGGCCACGCTGCGTGCCACGTCGGACACCAAGTCCGGCGGGCTCGTCGAGGGTCGGCGGCTGGCCCCGGTGGTCGGACTGCCGGGTGCGAACAGGAGCACGCAGAAGATCGTGCGTGCGCTGATGACGGGATATCTGCTGCACACGCTCGCCGGCGACAAGGAGTACAAGGACTTCACCGACGCCGAGGTGGAGCTCCCCAAGGCGCCGGTGCTTGATCCGTTCGCCGGCGATCCCGTGGATCTGGAGAACAAGGTCGTCGCGCTGCTGAAGCCGTAGGCGATGAGGGCCAACCAACCGGTTGGGTGTATACCTTGACGATGTCTTCGATGCGGACCGGCATTTTTCTCAGTTACTCCGGCGGTTTCCTCGACGCGGTCGAGGAGGTGGTCGAACTCGAGAAGATCGGCGTCGACATCGCCCTGGTCGCCGAGGCGTACTCCTACGACGCGATCAGCCAACTGGGCTTCCTGGCGGCCCGGACGTCGAGAATCGAGTTGGGCACCGGCGTCGTGCCCATCTACACGCGTACTCCAGCGCTGATGGCGATGACGGCCGCCGGGCTCGACTATGTGTCCGACGGTCGGTTCCGACTCGGCCTCGGCACGTCCGGCCCTCAGGTCGTGGAGGGTTTCCACGGGGTGCCGTTCGACGCCCCGCTCGGTCGCACCCGTGAGGTCGTCGAGATCTGCCGTCAGGTGTGGCGACGGGAACGCGTCAGCTACGACGGCAAGTACTACCAGATTCCGCTGCCCGCCGATCGCGGCACCGGCCTGGGTAAGCCGCTGAAGCTCATCAACCACCCTGTGCGGGAACAGATCCCGATCACCATCGCCGCACTCGGCCCCAAGAACGTCGAGCTGACCGCCGAGATAGCCGAGGGCTGGCAGCCGGTGTTCTTCTACCCGGAGAAGGCCGACGAGGTCTGGGGCGACGCCCTTCGCGCCGGCGCTGCGAAACGCGATCCCGCATTGGGCCCCCTCGATGTCATGGTGAGCGCAAGCCTGGCAATCGGCGACGACGTTGACGACCGATTGTCCTGGGCCAAGCCACAATTGGCGCTGTACATCGGCGGGATGGGTGCCCGGGGCCGCAACTTCTATCACAACCTGGCGACGCGCTACGGCTTCGGTGACGTGGCCGACCACATCCAGGATCTCTACCTGGCGGGCAAAAAGGCCGAGGCCATCGCGGCCGTGCCCGATGAGCTCGTTCGCCAGGTGTCGTTGGTGGGGTCGCGCGGATTCGTCAAGGAGCGGGTGGCCGCCTTCGCCCAGGCCGGCGTGACCACCCTGCTGGTCCACCCGCTCACGGGTGACCGACGCGAAACGGTCGCGTTCGTCGAGGAGCTACAGGCACTGCTGCCCTCGTAGGCTGGGCGGCATGGCTGAACTGACCGAAGACGTCGTCGCATTTCTGTCCGAGGGCACCCGCACCGCCAAGCTGGGATTCGTCGCGGCGGACGGCAGGCCGCTGGTTGCGCCTGTGTGGTTCGTCGTCGACGGCCAACAGCTCGTGTTCAACACCGGTCGCGACACCGCCAAAGGACGAGCGCTGACCCGCGACCCCCGGGTGGTGCTGTGCGTCGACGACGACCGGCCGCCATTCTCGTTCGTGCAGGTTCAGGGCACCGCGTCGCTCAGCGAGGATCCGGAGGAAGTGCTGGACACCGCCACCCGGATCGGCGGCCGCTACATGGGCCAGGACCGCGCCGAAGAATTCGGCCGCCGCAACGGTGTGCCCGGCGAGTTGATCGTTCGCGTGACGCCGACGAAGGTGCTCAAGGCGTTCAACCTGGCGGACTGAGCCGGTCAGGCCTCGATCCCGGCAGTGAGGATCGCGGCGAGCTCGCGGTAAGCGTCCGCATCGTCGAGACCGGTGTTCTCACGCACCACCCGCTGCTGGATACGCACCATCACAGTGGCCACCAGGTCGGCGGCGAAGGCGGCGTGGACATCCCGAAAATCCGCTGTCGCAACGCCTTCCGCGATCAGTTCTTGCACCCTGCGCGCCGCGATCCGGGTGTTCTGCTCATACACGCCGCGGGCAGGCGCAAACGCATCGAGGTCGGACATGAACTGGTCCGACGCGGGATCCAGTGCGGCCCCGACCGTCGACAGGTATGCCGTGATCCGTTCCCGCGCACCGTGCGTGGCGGCGACGCGGGCTTCCACGAGTTCGGTCGCCGAACGAAAGAAGTGCACCGTGGCCGCCTGCACCAACTGCTCCTTGCTCCCGGCGAGCGTGTAGAGCGTGGACTTCGAACAGCGCAGCCGCGTCGCGATCTCATCGAGCGTGAGGTGTGCGAACCCCTCGGACAGGAAGAGGGTCACCAGCGCGTCGAACAACTCGGTGCGACGCCGGGTGGCGAAGGCGGGCCTGGTCACGGGCCTGATAGTACTAGATAGAGTCCTGTAGTACTGTTTCTGGTATGGCAGTCGAGCGTCTCCTTCCCACCGACGAGGCACATGAGCTGGTCGGGCTCGCCCGACAGATCGCCGACAAGGTGCTGGACCCGATCGTCGACAAGCACGAGAAGGACGAGAGCTACCCGGACGGCGTGTTCGCCACCCTCGGCGAGGCAGGGCTGCTGAGCCTGCCGTACCCCGAGGAGTGGGGCGGCGGCGGTCAGCCGTACGAGGTCTATCTGCAGGTGCTCGAGGAGCTCGCAGCGCGCTGGGCCGCCGTCGCGGTCGCGGTCAGCGTGCACAGCCTGTCCTGCCATCCGCTGTTCGCCTTCGGCACCGACGAACAGCAGCGGCGATGGCTGCCCAACATGCTCAGCGGAACGACCATCGGCGCCTACAGCCTTTCCGAGCCGCAGGCCGGCTCTGACGCCGCCGCGCTGACGTGCAAGGCCGTCGCGACCGACGGCGGATATCGCATCACCGGTTCGAAGGCGTGGATCACCCACGGCGGAATCGCCGACTTCTACAACCTGTTCGCCCGCACGGGCGGCGGGTCCCAGGGCATCTCCTGCTTTCTCGTTCCGAAGGACATCTCCGGCCTGACGTTCGGTAAGCCCGAGGAGAAGATGGGGCTGCACGCGGTTCCGACCACGGCTGCGCACTACGACGATGCGTTCCTCGACGCCGATCGGCGGATCGGCACAGAAGGCCAGGGTCTCCAGATCGCTTTCAGCGCACTGGATTCCGGCCGCTTGGGGATCGCCGCCGTGGCGGTCGGACTTGCCCAGGCGGCGCTGGACGAAGCGGTGACGTACAGCCAGGAGCGAACCACGTTCGGCCGCAAGATCATCGATCACCAGGGGCTGGGATTCCTGCTCGCCGACATGGCCGCCGCCGTCGACTCCGCGCGGGCCACCTACATCGACGCCGCCCGCCGCCGCGATGCCGGGCTGCCCTACTCACGCCAGGCGTCAGTGGCCAAGCTGGTCGCCACCGATGCGGCGATGAAGGTGACGACCGACGCCGTGCAGGTGTTCGGCGGTGCCGGCTACACCCGCGACTACCGCGTCGAGCGGTACATGCGCGAGGCGAAAATCACGCAGATCTTCGAGGGGACCAACCAGATTCAGCGCCTGGTCATCAGCCGGCACCTGGCCCGCTGACCGCCGAGGTCATCGGGGTCAGCGCACCGCGACGTGCGCCGGCGAGCAGTTCGCCGAGAAGCGCGACGACGACTCCGAACGCAAAGTACAGCGGCACGAGGAACGGGCCGACGCCGAACAGTCCGTCAGAACCCTCGGTGTAGGCGAAGACCCCGAGCTGCACCAGTCCGATCTCCGCCACCGGACCGACGACCGCCGCGACAGCACCGCAGATCGCGCCGGGCCCGGCACCGAGCACACACCAGGTGACGACGGCCGCCGCACAGATCAGCGCAGTCGCGGGAACCACCGGCGAGCCGTGCACCAACGCCGTCGTCACATACATGCCGATGACCACGGCCACTCCGGCGACACCCTGCCTGACGCTGACCGTCGCGCGCGGGCAGGCAGGTGTAGCCGTAGCTCCGCCAGCGACACGGTCGCGCCTCCGACCAGCAGGGGAAACCAGATCGGGCTGCTCCAGACGAACGGCACCGCGTCGGTGTAGTACTCGGTCGTCACGGTGACGACGTGACTGTGATCGCCGATCAGCGCGGCGACGCCGCCGACCACGAACAGGAAGACGACCTCCTGAAATCGCAACTTCACGTCGCGCACGCTACCCCGATGGATCTCCGACCTGAGGCAGTTCGTCGGCGGCGATCGCGCACGGGGTCTGCTCGGCGAGCACCGGATCGGCCGGTGGCAGCGGCTCGGCTGGTGGCGGCGCGGGCGTCGGGGCGGGGGCGGCCACCGACTCCACCGGCTCATCGCCGGGAGCGTCACATGGGTCCGGTTCTGGTTGCACCTCCCCCGCGACGACCGATCCCTCGACGGGCACGTCGTCTACCGGCTCGTCGACGTCCTCGGCGTCGTCCTCGCCATCGCCATCGGCGTCGTCGTCGAGATCGGCGGGGTCCTCCAGCGGGTCTTCGAGGTCCGGCGGGTCTTCGAGGTCCGGCGGGTCTTCGAGGTCCGGCGGGTCTTCGAGGTCTGGCAGGTCGAGGTCCGGTGGCTCGGACAGTCCACCGACCTCGCCGCCCAACAGCCCGCCCAGTGTTTCGGCGAGTCGTTGCCCGAGCCCCGACAGTCCGCTTCCCATGTCGGGCATCCCGGAGCCCATCCCACCCAGCGACGGCATCGGCGTGGCAGCGGGGGGAACCGGCGGCGCGGCCGGGGGTGTCGGCGGGATCGCCGACTCGAACGGCGGCGCGGGCGCGCTCCAGGGCGGAGGCGGCGGGCTCGACGGAGGCGCACTCCACGCTGCCGGCACGGTCGCGGCTGGATTCCCAGTTCCGGCGGGCATCCCGGCCGGCATCGCCGCAGCAGCCGGCGCCGCAGCCGGCTCCGGACAGCGGACCTCGTCCTCACAGACGCCGGCGGTCGGCGCACTCCAGGCCGGCCCGAGGCTGCCCGGCACCTCGAACATCGGCCCTTGTTCGGCCGAGATCTCGCCGGCCGCGCGCTGGTAAGCGTCGGTCACCGAGGCCATGGCCGTGTGCATCGCGGTGATCCACTCCGTGCGAATGCTGTTGTCCACGAATGGTTTCACCGCCTGATCCACCAACTCGGCGGCCGCCGCCCGGTCACCCGCACCCGTCGTCACCGTCGTGGCAGCGGCTAGCCACTCCGCACGGGTCCCCACAGTGCTGCCGTCGATCGACACCACGGTCTGAACCTTCGCATCGACTGCCTCCCAAAGGTTCTCGCGCAGCGCGCTCAGCGCTTCCGCAGCCGTGCGAATCGCCGCCGCGGCCGCTCGGGACGCATCGCCGTGCCGACTCAGGAAGTCCCTGGATGCCGCGGCACCCTCGCCCTGCCATGCTGCCGCCAGCGCCGACAGTTGCCTGTCCTGAATGCCCAGCGCGTCCTGCGTTGATCCGACGGCCGCGTCGAACGCCACACAATCAGCCAGCAGCGCGACGAGATCCATTCCGGCCTCACTGTCGTACCAGTCGCGCACCTGCGCCGCGTGCAGCGTCAGGTCGGGATGCTGGTAGCCGAGCAGATGACAGGCCCACACATAGTGCTGCACGGCCTCGACCGCGGGACGCCCTTCGGCCAATCGTGAAGGAACAGAGTACTTCTCGACCATCGACTGGGCCTACCCCACTCGCTCGGCGGCGCGCGCATCGGCATCCTGGTAGCGATCCGCTGACGCGCGCAGCGCCGCCGCGACCTCCCCGGCTGCGCGCGACCACTGCCGCAGCGACATGACCACGTCATCGAGTGCGGCGCGAAGACTGTCTCCGTGGACCACATAGGCGCGCCCCGCGCAGGCAGCGCCAAACACGAAATCGCTGAGGTGCGTTCTCACGGCGCCATCGACGACCTGCGCCGCGGTCTCGTATTCGCGGGCGATTGCCCGCAACGCCCCTACATCGACGCGGGCCGCGCCTGGTTGTCCCATATGAGATTGGACGCCGGCGAGGGCTCACCGGTTCCCGCGAGTTCTCAGCTCTGGGCGCTGACCGACTCCGCGACCCGCACCGCCATCTGCCGGGCTGTGTCCTCATCGGCGGCCTCCACCATGACGCGGACCACCTGTTCGGTTCCCGAGGGCCGCAACAGGATACGGCCGGTGTCGCCGAGTTCCTCCTCGACCTGCGCTACGGCGTCGCGCACCGATGGCGCGTCGGCGACCGTCGCCTTATCGGTCACCTCGACGTTGATCAGCACCTGCGGCAACGTATGCATCGGCTCGGCCAAGTCCGCGAGGGTGCGATGCGTCTGGGCCATCCGCGACATCAACCGAAGCCCGGTGACGATGCCGTCGCCGGTGGTACCGAACGCGGGCAACACGATGTGCCCGGATTGCTCGCCGCCGAGCGAATACTGACCGGCGCGCAGTTCTTCGAGCACATAGCGGTCACCGACGCCGGTGGTGCGGACGTCGATCCCGGCAGACCGCATCGCCAGATGCAGGCCGAGATTGCTCATCACGGTGGCCACCAGTGTGTCGGAGGCCAGCTCACCGGCCTCGTGCATGGCCATCGCCAGCACCACCATGATCGCGTCACCGTCGATGACGCGGCCGTGGCTGTCGACGGCCAGACAGCGGTCGGCGTCACCGTCGTGCGCCAGCCCCAGGTCGGCACCGTAAGACACCACCGCCGACCGCAGGGTCTGCATGTGGGTCGAGCCGACGCCGTCGTTGATGTTCAGGCCGTCGGGTTGGTCGTGGATCGCGATGACGTTCGCGCCTGCCGCCCGGTAGGCGCGCGGCGCCGCCAGCGACGCCGCGCCGTGGGCGCAGTCGACGACGACCGTCAGGTCATCGAGGCGCGTGGTGGCGGCCTTGCCTGCGTGGCGCAGGTAGCGCTCGAGCGCGTCCTCGGCGTCGACGACGCGGCCGATCCCCGCGCCCGTCGGGCGGGCACCCGGACCCTGCTGCACGAGTTCTTCGATGCGGTCCTCGGTGGCGTCATCGAGTTTGTGCCCGCCGGGACCGAAGATCTTGATGCCGTTGTCGGGCATCGGGTTGTGCGATGCGGAGATCATCACCCCGAAGTCGGCGTCATACGCACTGGTCAGATACGCCACTGCGGGGGTTGGGAGCACCCCGACCCGCAATGCGTCAACGCCCTCGCTGGTGACACCGGCGATGACGGCCGCTTCGAGCATTTCGCTGCTGGCGCGCGGGTCGCGACCGATCACGGCGACCCTTCTGCGGGTCACGCCGGTCCTGAGGAGCCGCCGGGCGGCCGCCGCACCCAGGGCCATCGCCAGCTCAGCGGTCAAGTCCTGGTTGGCGACGCCGCGCACCCCGTCGGTGCCGAACAGTCGAGCCATGGACACAACCTCTCACAAATAGTGGTTTCAGAGCCAACCGCCGCTCATGGCGTCCGCGCCGCCGCCGAATCGATATCCGGGCGAGACCCCGCACACGTCTCACCGCCCGCATCCAGGGTGGATGCGGGCGGCGAGGCGGCTGGGTCAGCTGATGCTGAAGGGGATGGTCAGCCGTTGTCCTCGCCCGGGACCGCAGGAGCCTCGGACCCTTCCACCGGCTCCGCTGGTGCCTCTTCGCCCGGAATGGGCGGCACCTCGGACTCCACCGTCGAGTCGGCCGGTGCCTGCACCGTCTCACTGGCGTTCTGGACGATCAGGACCTCTGGGCACACGGTCTGTGCGGCACCCTCGGCGTCCGCGAGTTGTGCCAGCCCGACGGCTGCCGCCGGGTCGCTGCCGCAGGCACCGGCGGCTTCGGCCGCGGCATCCTGAACCGGCACGCTGTCCTGCGCCGTCGAACCGCCGACCAGCACCGTCACCAGGCCGTCGGATTCGGGCGCGGCAGGCTCCTCCGGCTGCGCATTCGCAATCACCAGGCCCGCGCTGAAGAGCAGCGATCCACCCAGGACGGCACCCGCTGCAACGTTCTTGACCACGCTCATCGATTTCTCCCTTTCGGTCGCCTTCGGAGTCGGGGTACCCACCTCAGCGGCGAAACCTAACGCGGCGTGCCCGGAAAGCGTCACCGCCCGCACCCGATACCGGATGCGGGCGGCGATGGGGTCTCGTTACGCGCCGTCAGCAGGCGCGGTGACCTCCGACTCGCCCGGAGTGGTGGCGCTGTCGGCGCCCTCCGTGCTGTCAGTGCCCTCGGTGCCCTCGGTGCCCTCGGTGCCCTCGGTGCCCTCGGCGGGGCCGACGGGAGCGTCATCGCTGCTGCCTTCGGTGCCCTGCTCCTGCGCCGAAATCGCGTTCTGCGTCAGCACCAGGTCACCACCTGGCAGACCCGAGCAGACGATCTGATCGGCACCCTGGCCGTCGACCTGCGCGGCGAGTGCGCCGACTTCGGCCGGCACGCTGCCGCAGATTGCCCCCGCGGCGGTGGCCGCGGTATCGGCACTCACGCTCTCGAGGATGGTCACATCGCCGACGGCGAGGTTCACCAGGCCGTCCGGAGCCTCAACGGGCTGCGCATTCGCAATGCCGAGTCCGGCGGTGAAAAGCAGCGATCCACCCAGGACCGCGCCGGCTGCTGCGTTCTTGACGAAGCTCATCTGTTACTCCTTTTCAGTCACGGAGCCACGAGCCGGTGTGTTCGCGAGCTGACTGACTCGCACCGGTGGCAGAAATGGCCTGCCGACGTCACGACGGACGACCGGGCTCCTGACTCGAGGCTTGCGGGACCACGCAGCAGAACTCAAATCGCATCTCGCCGAATCGCCGGGAAGCCGAACTTCCCTAAGTAGCTGAATCGGCGTGAACCCAGCGCATGGAGCTGCCATGTCTTTACTGAAAGTCCAGTGTGTGACGGGCCACAGTGGCCGGTCGCCCAACGACAGACGCCCGGCCACTCGCAGTGCGAGCAGACCGGGCGCCGTGCCGTGGTTCGATCAGCGCTTGCTGTACTGAGGCGCCTTACGGGCCTTCTTCAGGCCGTACTTCTTGCGCTCGATGGCACGCGGGTCACGGGTGAGGAACCCGGCCTTCTTCAGCGCGGGCCGGTCCTCCGGCTGCACCAGGATCAGGGCACGGGCGATGGCCAGACGCAGCGCGCCGGCCTGGCCGGACGGGCCACCACCGTCGAGGTGCGCGAACACATCGAAGGCGTCCACCCGGTCAACGGTGACCATCGGAGCCTTGATGAGCTGCTGGTGCACCTTGTTGGGGAAGTAGTTCTCCAACGAGCGACCGTCCAGGTTGAACTGGCCGGTGCCGGGCACCAGGCGCACCCGGACCACGGCCTCCTTGCGGCGACCGACGGTCTGGATCGGACGGTCGATGATGATGGGCTCACGCGGGGCCGCCTCGGCGGCGACCTCGGCCTCGACGGCGACGGGCTCTTCGACAGCCTCGGCGGACTCGACGACGGCCTCGGTGGGCTCGACGACGGCCTCTTCGACGGCGTCTGTGGTCTCGGTGATGTCAGAGTTCTCGGTCACTGGGCCACCTGCTTGATCTCGTAAGGAACCGGCTGCTGCGCGGTGTGCGGATGCTCGGCACCGACATAGACCTTCAGCTTCTTCTGGATCTGACGGCCGAGCTTGGTGTGGGGGATCATGCCGAGAATCGCCCGCTCGACGACGCGGTCAGCATGCTTTTCCATCTCGTCACCCAGTGCCCGCTTGCGCAGCCCGCCGGGAAAACCCGAGTGGCGGTAGGCGAACTTCTTTTGGAGCTTGTCGCCGCTGATGGCGACCTTGTCTGCGTTGATGACGATGACGAAATCGCCACCGTCGACATTCGGCGTGAACGTCGGCTTGTGCTTGCCGCGCAACAGCTTTGCTGCTTCGACGGCGAGCCGGCCGAGCACCACATCCGTGGCGTCGATGACGTACCACGAACGCGTGGTGTCACCTGCCTTCGGCGTGTACGTAGGCACAGCGCTACCTTCTCTTCTCGGGTTGATCCCGGTGACCCGGGGTGCCGGTCCAGCGTGAACTGAGGACTGCCTCGGCGACCGGCTGGGACCCGAGGCGACCGAGGCCCGAAGGCCAGCGCACGCCAACGTGGGAGCCTACCTGCGACCGTCACCGCAGGTCAAAACGCCCTTTGGCAAGGCGCCGAAAACACGGACTCGCACGGATCCGAGGGAATCCGTGCGAGTCCGCGTCTGTCGACCTAGAGGATCAGAAGAATCCCTGGGCCTTGTCGCTGTAGCTCACCAGCAGGTTCTTGGTCTGCTGGTAGTGGTCGAGCATCATCTTGTGGTTCTCGCGGCCGATGCCCGACTGCTTGTAACCGCCGAACGCGGCGTGCGCGGGGTACTGGTGATAGCAGTTGGTCCACACCCGCCCGGCCTTGATGTCGCGGCCCGCGCGGTAAGCGGTGTTGCCGTCCCGACTCCACACCCCGGCACCCAGGCCGTAGAGGGTGTCGTTGGCGATGTCGATCGCGTTGTCGTAGTCGGTGAACGACGTGACCGCCACAACCGGACCGAAGATCTCCTCCTGGAACACCCGCATCTTGTTGTTACCGGTGAAAATTGTTGGCGCAACGTAGTATCCGCCGCTGAGGTCGCCACCGAGCTCGGCACGCTCACCGCCGGTGACGACCTTGGCGCCCTCACTCTTGCCGATCTCAATGTAGGACAGAATCTTCTCGAGCTGATCGTTGGACGCCTGCGCGCCGATCATCGTCTCGGTGTCCAGCGGATCACCCTGGCGAACCGCCTTGGTGCGGATCGCGGCCAACGCCAGGAACTCGTCGAAGATGTCGGCCTGAATCAAGGAACGCGACGGGCAGGTACACACCTCACCCTGGTTGAGGGCGAACATCGTGAAGCCCTCGAGCGCCTTGTCCTGATAGTTGTCGTTGGCGGCCAGCACGTCGTTGAAGAAGATGTTCGGGCTCTTGCCACCCAGTTCCAGCGTCACCGGGATCAGGTTCTGCGACGCATACTGCATGATCAGCCGGCCGGTGGTGGTCTCACCGGTGAACGCGATCTTGGAAATCCGGTTGCTCGAGGCCAGCGGCTTGCCCGCCTCGACACCGAAGCCGTTGACGACATTGACCACGCCCGCGGGCAGCAGGTCCCCAATGATCTCGAACAGGTGAAGGATCGAGGCCGGCGTCTGCTCGGCGGGCTTGAGCACAATCGCGTTGCCCGCGGCCAGCGCGGGTGCCAGCTTCCAGACCGCCATCAGGATCGGGAAGTTCCACGGGATGATCTGCCCGACCACGCCGAGTGGCTCGTGGAAGTGATAGGCCACGGTGTCGTCGTCGACCTCGCTGAGCGAACCCTCCTGCGCGCGAATGCAACCGGCGAAGTACCGGAAGTGATCCACGGCCAGCGGGATGTCGGCGTTGAGCGTCTCGCGGATCGGCTTGCCGTTGTCCCATGACTCCGCGAGCGCAATCGATTCGAGGTTCTCCTCGATGCGGTCGGCGACCTTGTTGAGGATCAGGGCGCGCTCAGCGGCCGACGTTTTACCCCAGGCGGGCGCGGCGGCGTGCGCGGCATCGAGGGCCTTCTCGATGTCGGACTCGTCGGAGCGCGGGATCTCGCAGAACGTCTGACCGGTGATCGGTGTCGGATTCTCGAAGTAGCGTCCGGCGTTCGGCGGCACCCACTGGCCACCGATGAAATTTTCGTAGCGGGGCTTGAACGACATCAGCGAGCCGTCGGTCCCTGGGCGGGCGTACACAGTCATAGTGAGTCTCCTGCTCGTGTGTGGTGCGTCACTGAAGCTACGCCGGTGACCGTTGCACCACAGTTGCAACTCAGCCGAGCTCGAAGTCCAGCCCGGCCAGGTGACCGCCCGCCCGGGCCCGGGCCACCGCGTTGAGTCCTGCGCTGTCGCGCAGCGCCTGCCACCCATCGCGATCGTCGCGGCCCTCGGGCAGTTCGAGCCACCGTCGCAGCAGGTCCGGGCGGCCCTGCGCGTTCTCGGCGAGGACCGCGCCACGCAGTGTCGCCGACAGCTGGGTACGCAGCCGTGCGATCGCCGGTGACACCGACTGGGTGAGCAGCGGCCCCGGGTAACGGGCCAGCGCGGACTGGACATCGCCGCCGTCGAGCGCGTCGAAGACCTCACCGATGTCGCTCGTGATCGAAACCAGCAGCCGGTACGGCCGGGAGCCGAGGTTCTCGGCGCCGATGACCTTGCGCAGCCGGGACATCTCGGCGCGCACGGTGACCACGTCGAGGTCCTTGTCGTCCAGCAGCACCGCAAGGTGATCGGCCGACAGCCCCTCCGGTCGTCTGCTCAGAAGAACCAGGATGTCGGCGTGCCGACCTGTCAGATGGGTCGCCTGGAGATGTCCGTAGGTGTCGGTGGTGACCCAGCGCGGCCGGTCGCTGCCCAGCACCACGAGGTGGGGCTTGCGGGCCGCGGGTTCGGCGGCGATGCCTGCGACGCGCAGCAGGGCCAGATGGTTCTCGACGGCGACAGCGGTGGCCCGCACCAACGCCAGCGTCTGCGACGTCGCCACCTGAGTGCCGCCGGTGAGATCGATCGCGCCGAGCAGGGCCCCGGTGGTGGGGTCGTGGACCGGCGCGGCGGTGCAGCTCCACGGCTGGACCACGCGGGAGAAGTGCTCCGATCCGTGGATCTGGAGCTCCCGATCGAGGGCCAGCGCGGTACCCGGCGCGTTGGTTCCGGCGCTGCGTTCGCTCCAGTCGGCTCCCGGCACGAAGTTCATCGCCTCGGCTTTGCGGCACGCGTTCGGGTCGCCCTCGACCCACAGCAGCGTCCCGTCGGCGGCGCTGACGGCGACGACGACGCCGGAGTCGGCGGCGTCGTCGACCAGGAGGCGCCGGATGACGGGAAGCGCCGGCGCCAGCGGATGGGTCTCGCGCAGCCGTTCGATGGCGGTGACGGCGGTGGCCGCGCGCGCGCCGTCGAGGTCGGGATCGACCCCTCCGGCGAGGCTGCGCTGCCAGCTCTGCGCGACAACCGGTCGCACCGAATTCGAGTTCAGGTAGGTGGCGTCGACCTGGCCGGCGATGAACATCTCGTGGACCGCGCGCAGCCGCGAGGGCGACGGGCGGGCGCTATCCCGTCCGTCCGTTGTCCTCGAAGTCGCCACCAGGCGTTCACGCTCCTCGGCATCGGCTGTGCCGACCATCACACCTGGTCGCCACACTAGCCCAAATGGCAGGCAGACAGTACTGTGCGGCCCTCGGTCGGCTCTCCCCCTCCCGAGGGCCACACAGGGTCTGATGGGTGATGTTCAGCCTCCCCAGGCGCCGGCGGCACTGCGGTCGGTGGCGGCGACATCGTCGGCGCCGTCGCGCACCGCGTTGCCCAGGCTGAACAGAATGTCGTTGAGCGCCACGGCCGCCTGCTCCCAGCGGGACTGTTCGATGCGATACGCGTCGGCCGCCTCCCGAGTCCATGTCGCCTGCAGCGGCGCGATCTGAGCGCGGAGGTCGTCGAGCGCCGCGTTCAGCCGGGTCGACGTGGAATGGATCTCCAGGCGGACGGTGTACTCGATCTCGCCGAAGTCGTAGGACAACGTGGGGTCCATGAAGGTCTCCTCCTCAAAGGGTGGCGGCGACGGAGCCGATGCGCTGCGAGTGGCTGTCGGTGGCGTCTCGCAGGATTCGCTCGTTGGCGCGGATGGTCTCCGAGATGCGCTGCAGCGCGGCGTGCAGCGTGAGCGACTCGGCGTTCCAGCGCTCCACGACGTCACGGAACCGCACGGCGGCGACACCGCCCCACACCGACGGCGGCACGCTGTTCATCCGCCCGATGAACGACTGCAACATGGCCCGGATCTCCTCGTTCCGGACATCGGTCTTGCCTGCGACCGAGATCATCAAGTCGAAGTCGGTGGTGAGTGCTGTCATCGCGATCCTTTCGGGTGTTCAGAAGCGGTATATAGGTAGGACGCTGCGCGAAGTGCTTCGGTTCCATGCGATTTCAGCGCACCACGTGCGCGGACTGCACCGCGCGCACGCAGGCATCGTCAACGGTGTCGCGCCGGGTCGGCGGGCTCTGGCAACCGATCGCGATCCGGGTCGCGCCGTCGATCACCACGGCCCAGGCGGTCTCGCTGTCCGCGCGGAGTTCGCGATACGTCACGGCGGGTCGTCCGCCTGCACTTCCGTCGGGGTCGAAATCGACGAACACCCCGGGATGCTCGGATCTCAGTGCACGCCTCAGCGATTCGGCGACTTCGGCGATCGACGTCGGTGTCGCGCCGGTGGACTGGGTGAGGTGAATCGCGGTCGACTCGCCGGCGGGTGCCGACACGCGCAGCCGGGCCGATCCAGGACCCACGGTGATCCGTTCGACCACCCACTGCGCGGGCACCCGAATCGCGACGCTGCCCTCGACCAGCAGAGCCGTCGACGGGTCGCCGGCTGCCGTCCCGCCCGGGTACGCGAACGCCGCCCAGCCGCCGCAGACCGCGCCCACGGAGAGCACGGCTCCCCCGATCACCGCCATCGCGCCTCTCCTGGAACGTGTCCCGCCGCCGGGCGGCAGCGTCGCGATCGCGGCGCGTGACATCCGGCGCCGGTCGCTGTGCCTGACGGGAATGCCGGCGGCACGCAGCCCAGCGGTCACTGCCGGGGGGAACGGTGCCACACCGGTCGGGACATCGATCAGAACAGAGGTCGCTGCACCGAGGCACCCCGCAACGTCACACCCGTCTCTGGGCAGCACCCTGACCTCGGAGTCCGGCGGTGCGATGACCACGAACTCCGCGGCGAGCTCCACCACCGTGGCGTGGTCATCCGCGCGCAGGGCCGACGACCGTGGCACCACCACCACGTCGGATGCCACCCGACGGCCGGCATCGGCCACCAGGTCGGCGCGCGCCGAGGACCACCAGGTCGGGATCACCAGCACCAGTGTCTCGGCGCGCTCTCCCGCGACCAGGCCCAGCACGTCGCCCCACAGCCGCGGAACCTCGACGATGCGCTCCCCCAGAACCGCCATCGGGTCGTCGACGCAATCCAGAGCCACCGAAATCCATTCCTGCGGTGCACTGTTGGGCCCGCAGATCGAGTGTGGCCCGACTTCGACGACGGTCGCAGTCACGGCGGGTCGACCCAGCCGACCTGGAGCAGTTCCTCCGGCCTTCCCCGGACGATGAGGGTGCCCCGCCCCGGCGGCAACGGCGTGGGCCGCGTCGTTCCGAGGAGCACGCCCTCGTCGGGCGCCGCGCTCATCATCAGCCCGGAGCATCCCATGTCGCGCAGCCGGGCCAGGACAGGGTCGAACATGGCGCGCGCCGCGCCACCCGAGCGCCGGGCCACGATGACGTGCAGCCCCAGATCCTTGGCGTGGGGCAGGTAGTCGGCCAGTGGTGTCAGCGGATTGCCGGTGGCGCCCGCGACCAGGTCGTAGTCGTCGACGATGACGAAGATGTCCGGTCCGTCCCACCAGGAGCGGTCGCGCAGCTGCTGCTGGGTGACGTGCTCGTCGGGCATTCTGGCGTTCAGCCGTTCTGTCAGCGTCCCCAGGCGCGAGGTCAGCGCGGTGCTCGTGACGGAGTAGCCGGCGAGGTGCGCTGATTCGACGACGCCGAGCATCGTGCGGCGGATGTCGACGATCTCCAGCTGAGCGTCGAGTGGGCTGCGGGTGCGGACGATCTCGGTGCACAGCAGCCGCAACAGCGCCGTCTTGCCGCACTCCCCGTCACCGAGGACCAGCAGGTGCGGGTGCTCGGCGAAATCGAGTGCCACCGGTGTCAGATCACGCTCACCGAGCCCGAGACGCAGCTCCCCCGGCCGGTGCGCCATGGTCGTCGCCGTGAGCGAGCGATGATCCACGCGCAGCGGTAGCAATTCGACCGGCGGTGCGGCACCGCGGCGGCGCGCCAAGTCCAGACGCGGCAGCGCGATCGCCATCTCCCGACCCTCGCGGGTGATGCCTCGCCCCGGTGGCAGGTCGGTCAGCTCACGGGCGCGCCTGCGGTCCATCTCGGAATCGGCAGGATCACCGAGCCTCAGCTCGATGCGCGTGCCGATCTGGTCCTTCAGCGCCGGCCTCAGATCGGCCCATCGGGCGGCGGAGATCATCAGATGAATGCCGTACGACAATCCCTGCGCGGCAAGGGCGGTGATCCGTGGCTCGAGCACCTCGAACTCCTGGCGGAACGCCGCCCACCCGTCGATCACCAGGAAGACATCGCCGTAACCGTCCTCGGCCACCGCCCGGTACTCGGTGAAGGAGTCGACACCCAGACGCCGGAAGGCCGCCTCGCGCTGGCGCAGTACCGATTCCAGCTGGGCAACCGTGCGTCGGGACAGGTCCGCATCGCGGCGACCGGCCACCACTCCGACGTGCGGCAGCGCACCGAGCGCAGTCAGACCGCCTCCGCCGAAGTCCAGGCAATAAAACTGAACGACGTCGGCATCGTGGGTGGCGGCCAGGGACGACACCAGCGTCCGCAGCGTCGTCGACTTGCCCGACCGGGGCGCGCCGACGACAGCGACATTGCCTGCGGCGCCCGATAAATCGACGGTCCGCGGTTCATGACGCTGCTCGAACGGGCAGTCCACCAGCCCGACAGGTACCCGAAGGTGCGCCGCGGTGCCCTCCAGCAATGCCTCGAGGTTGGGAGAGCCGGGAAGCGGCGGCAACCACACCCGATGCGCCGCCGGTCCGCGCCCGGCCAGGATGTGCAGCACCGCGTCCATCAACGAGCGGTGCCGGACCGCCGTACTCACCGGGAGCGCCACCGGGTCGGCGCTCGTGGCGGTCGCAAACGTGAAGAGTTCGGCGACAACCTGTTCGACACGCTCGGGTGGGCGCGGAGGTGGCGCATAACCACCCGAGACGAACGCGGTCTGGAATCGGGTCACGTCGCCGGAGGCCGTCTTCAGGTAGGCCGCTCCCGGCTGAGTCGGCAGGTGATATGCATCGGCCACACCGAGCACCGCGCGGGATTCGCTGGCCGAGAACGTCTTCAGGCATATCCGGTACGACAGATGGGTTTCCAGCCCGCGCAGCCTGCCCTCGTCGAGCCGCTGACTGGCCAGCAACAGGTGCATGCCCAGCGACCGGCCCAGCCGTCCGATCGCCACGAACAGCTCCGCGAAGTCGGGATGCTGGCTGAGCAGCTCGGAGAACTCGTCGACGATGATGAACAACGCGGGCAACGGTGTGAGGTCCCGACCGGCGGCGCGGGCGCGTTGGTACTCGGCGATATTGACGAAGTTGCCTGCAGCCCGCAGGATTTCCTGTCTCCGGTGCACCTCCCCGGACAGCGCTTCGCGCATCCGCGACACCAGCGGCGCCTCGTCGGCCAGATTGGTGATGAGAGCCGATACGTGCCGAGCCTTCTCCAGCCCGCGGAACGTCGCACCGCCCTTGAAGTCGACCAGCACCAGATTCAGCGCATCGGGAGGATGGGCTGCGATCATGCCGAGCACGAGGGTGCGCAGGAACTCAGACTTGCCCGATCCCGTCGCACCCACACACAGCCCGTGCGGACCCATACCGTCGGCGGCAGCCTCCTTGATGTCCAGCTCGACCGCGGTGCCGTCCTCGGCGACGCCGATCGGCACCCGCAGTGCCACCCGCCCCCTCGCCCACAGCGCCTCCGCATCGAACAGGTCCGGATCCTCGATGCCCATCAACGCCGGCCACTCCGCCGGTCGCCCAGGGGAATACACCGATCCCGGCGTGGATCGGTGCCGCGCGATACGCCGAGCGCACGCCAGCGCCTCCGGCCGCGACAGCCGGTCGCACTCCACGGCCAGTTCTGCGGAATCGACGCACAGCTTGACCTCCGACCCGCGAGCCGCGCCGTGGATCTCGAGGACGGTCACGCCCTCGCCCGGCGCCGGGGCGTCGGCTCCATCGACGAGCACCACACGGTGCCGGACCGCGCCGTGATCACCCTGGTGCGGCAGCCATTTCAGCCAGTCCCAAGAAGCTGCGGCATCCTGGCCCGCCCGCACCGCGACGCCGACGAGGTCGGGGTGATGCAGCATCACGAGTTGGCATACCAACGCGCGGATGACCGCGCGAGCGTCGTCGCCGTCGCCGGAGACGGTGACCGTCCCCGTCGCCCCTAGCGGCACCGGGACGGGAACTTCGTCGACGACGGACCGGCGACGCACCAGCCTTCGGGCGGCTCCGGTGGTGACGGGGTCGGCGGCGTCGTGCCGCTTGGGTTCCGAAGCCACCACCGCGGTGGCCGAGGGCTGCTCGCCCAGGCCCACACGTACCGCGCAGAACTGAGGATGTTCGGCGGTGCGCTCGTACATCCGGGGTCCGCCTGCCAGTGTCCACAGCGTCGTCGGGTCGGGGTGGATCCAGTGTGAGGCCTCGTGTTGCTCACCGGCGGTGGTGGCGAGCGCATCGTCGATGGTGTCGAGGTAGCGCAGGTATTCGGCGCGCTGGTCGTTGATTTCGGTGACGCGGCCCGCTCCCCGGGTGCCGTGGGCGAGGGTGCCGATCACCGAGACCAGCATCATCGCGGGGAAGAACAGGAACATCGGATTGCGCGCGGCGGAGTTCCCCGAGGTCAGATAGATCGCGCTCATCCCTGCCATCGCCGCGACCATCGCGATGGGCATCAGCCGCGCCATCGGGCTTGTCGGGGTGGGGTTGGGCAGGTCGGGTGGGTCCTCGATGACGATCTGGCCCTCCGGCATCGGCGGGGGCCTCGAAGGTGACATTCCGAGTGCAGCCATTGTTTGAGTAGACGCAGCGCGCACCGAACCCGTTCCATCCACAGGCCGACCAACTTGTGCGCGGCACCGGGAAAGAGCGGAGTTAGGTTGAGTCGGTGCCGGATACGTTGTACAGGTTGACCATCCACGTGGCCACGCCGGTCGCCACGGAGACCGATCCGGCGGTCGATCTGATGCTGCCTGCGGACTGTCCGGTCGCCGTGCTGATGCCGTCGATCGTGGACGTCGCCCTCGGGTCGTCTGTGGCGGCGACCGACCCGCAACGCTGGAATCTCCACCGCGTCGGAGGCGACCGGCTCGATGCGTCGATGACCCTGCGGGAGCACGATGTTCGCGATGGAGACCTGATCATGCTTGGGGTAGGAGTGGTGCCCACCCGGCCCCGACGACCCGTCGATGCGGGCCGCGCGGTGGCCGGTGCGGTGGACCAGACGCCGTCCGCGGCGCTGCGCGCCGCCGTGCCCGTCGCCTGCCTGGCGGTCACCCTCGGCGGCGCCGCGATGCTGGCCTGGTCCGGCAATACCGGTGAGACATCCGCACACCTGTGGACCGCAGGTGCGCTGGCGGCGGGCGCCGCAGCGGGCGCCGTCGTGATCGCGCGGACTCCCGGTCAGCTGCCGGTTGTGTTGAGCCTGGCCGCGGTGCTGTTCGCCACGGTGGCCGGCTTCCTCGCCGTGCCCGGGAGCCCCTGGGCACCCGCACTTCTACTCGCCGCCTCGGCCGGGTTCGCCGTCTCGATCCTGATGCTGCGCATGGCCGAGCGTGCCACCTCAACGCTGACGGCCGTCGCGGCGATGACCGGCACGATCGCCGCGGTGGGCGCGATCGGCGTCACCGCGACACCACCGATCGAGGCGGCGGCCGCCATGCTGACCGTGGTGTCGGTCGGCGCGCTGTCCGCGGCCCCGAAGCTGACAGTCGCGGTGGCCGGAGTCGGGCCGTCGCGGCCCGATGTCGGAGACCGGCGGGCCGGCATCGCGCACCGGGTCCTCACCGGTCTGATCGCGGGCTGGTCGGCCGCAGCGGTGCTCGGGATCGCGGCCGTCGCCGTGGCGGCCCTGCAGACGGCGGCCCCGGCCGGGCTGACCGCCGCCTTCGCCGCGGACGTCGGACTGCTTCTGCTGCTTCGTCAACGGACTCACGTCGAGGTCCGCCGGCGGCTCGCGCTGGGCGCCTCCGGGGTCACCGCGCTGCTCCTCGCGATGGCCGTCGTGGTGAGTACCGCACCGCGGCACGCGTTCTGGATCTGTGCGGCCGCAACCGTCGTCAGCGTGTCCCTGCTGCACCTCGCCGATCGTGGCGTGTCGTCGAATCCTGCTGTTCACCAGAGCTTTCAGACGCTCGAGTACGCGACACTGGCCGCGGTGGTGCCGCTGGCGCTCTGGGTGTCCGGGGTTTTCGGCCTCGTTAGGGACCTCAGCCTGCCGTGAGCGCGGCGCTGCGAATACCCCGCCTGCTTGCCGCGGCGGCACTGGTCGCCGCGGCGCCGGTCTGCGTCGCCCCGCACGCGGTCGCCGTCACACCGCCACCGCTGGACGACTCGAGGCTCCCTGCGGCGGGTCCGGCCGCTCCCCCTCGGCCGACGGTCCAGGACGGCGACTGTGTCGCCGCGCCACCGCTGTCGCTTGAATCGACAGACCCTGGACAGCTGAAGGGTGTTGATCTGCAGACGGTCTGGCGGTTGACGCGGGGCGCCGGTCAGACGGTGGCCGTGATCGACACCGGCGTGGCCCGCCACCAGCGCCTGCCCCATCTGGTGCCCGGCGGCGACTACGTGTCGACGGGGGACGGGGCGGCTGACTGCGACGGCCATGGCACCATCGTTGCCGGGATCATCGGTGCCGCACCGGACTCAGCGGACCCCGACGCATTCACCGGGATCGCCCCGGACGCCACCTTGCTGGGAGTCCGCCAGTCCAGCAACAGGTTCCATGCCGTCGCCGATCCTTCCGGGTCGGGTTTCGGAGATGTGGAGACGCTGGCCTCAGCGGTCCGCGGCGCCGCCGATCTGGGCGCGACGGTCATCAACATCTCGTCAGTGGCGTGCGTGCCCGCCGGCGACGATCTCGATGACCGCGCGCTGGGAGCGGCGCTCGCCTATGCCGTGGACGTCAAGAACGTCGTCGTGGTCACCGCGGCGGGAAATGTCGGAGGGCCCGGCCAGTGCCCTGCGGACAACGATGCCGCCGACTGGGACGACGTGACGGTGGTGGCGAGCCCGGCGTGGTACGACGAGTACGTCTTGACGGTCGGATCTTTGGGTGCCGACGGCACTGCCTCCACATTCAGTCTGTCCGGCCCCTGGGTAGACGTCGCCGCGCCCGGCGAAGGGGTCGTCTCACTGGCATCGTCCAGCGAAGGACTGGTGGATTCGGTTGCTGGGCAGGTCATCTCGGGTACCAGTTACGCCGTACCCGTGGTGAGCGCGATCGCCGCCCTGGTCCGCGCCCGCTCACCGGAACTGACTGCCCGCCAGGTGATGGCCCGTATCGAGGACACCGCGCGCCACCCGGCCGGCGGCTGGAACCCTGCCGTCGGTCACGGCATGGTGGATGCACTTGCCGCAGTGAGCGGCACCGCCTTGGCCGCACCCCCGTCGCCGTCGTCCCCGCAACCTGTGCAGAGGGCCGACTCCGGCACCGAGCGACCGCCCTCGAGGACGGCGCTTCAGGGCGCCGCGGTGTGTTTCGCGCTGACGGCAGGCATCGTTGTGGTGTCGACGGCCGCGGGGCGGCTACGGCGGCGCGACGAGGCTGTCCCTGGTGACTGACGCGCCACTCTGGCTCAGTTCGGGACCTTGGGGCAACAACGCCAGCACGGGCCACGGCGCCGGCTGGGCCGGCTCGGTGAACCCCAGGCTGGCGGCCGCGTCCCGGTCTGCGATCCCGAATCGCACACCTGAATCGGTCACCAGGAACATCGATCCCGCACTCTGACCGTCGCCGGTGAGACCGACCGAACGGACGAATGCGCTGCGCCCCGACGGAAGTGACGCTTCGTCGACTGCGGGGCCTTCCTCATCGGCCTGCGCCAATGCGACCGGCCTGCCGGTCACCGGCACCGCGTCGCCCGTCAGAACCGTCGTGTGGGTGGCGCCGGTCTGCGGGTCGGCGCGCCACTGTGCGCAAACCACGGGTGCGTCGGTGACACCACCGTGGTCGGGGAAGGTCGTCACGGGCAGGGTATCGACGACGGCCACGGTACCGATGACGCCGGGAGCCACCGTGGGGATCTGCTCGCCCACGCGCGAATCGGTGTAGCGGATCAGGTCGGCGGCCACTTCGCCGACGCGCTGCACGCCGGTGGTGAGCACCACGAAATAGTCTGCGGCGCTGCCTCCGTCAGTACGGTGCACCTTCACCACGGTCCCGACCGGGCGAGAGTGCAGCGCGCCGGGTCCTGGCGTGCCGACCGCGGGGATGCGCGGCGGCACGATCTCCGGAGCTTCGGGGATCGCCGACAGTATTGCCTCCGACACCGGCCACGGTGCTACACCATCGAGACGCAGGGCGCGTACCACCGCGGGATGCCGCAGGTCCACGCGGGCGCGCCGGCCGTCATAGAGCAGAAACGTCACGGCGGCACTACCGCCACGGGGAGTCACCAGTACACCGGGACCCGAGGCGGCGGCGCCGTCGGCAGTGGGCCCGGCGATGACGGTGGTTGCTCCGCGCGCGTCGTCGCACACCGCCCAGGTCGAGTCCTCCGGCGTCAACCGACTCGAGATCGTCTGCGGCGCTCCGGGTATGCCGACCTGTGGCCCATGGGGCGCGCTGTCGATGGCACGTTGGCTGACGATGCGCGGGTCGGCCGGCGTGCCTGCGATCAACCGGGCTGAGGCCAGGTTGAACGCCGGGTGCAGGGTGCCGTTGATGCTGACGTACATCGCGCCGGTCTCCCGGGCCACGACGATGGGGGCGTCACCGAGGTCACCGGAGGGACGGACCAACGCCAGCACGGCGCAGACCACCACGGCAACGGCGGCGAGCAGCCCGCCCGCGGCGAACGAAAGCGATTGCGCGCGTTGCGGATCGTCGAGCATGCGGGTGTCTCCGCGCACCAGCGCATGCTCCATCCGGCGCACCAGAAAGCGGTAGCCGCTGACGTGCAGGCGCGTTGTCGGTTGCTGGGCGTTGTCTGCCATCTGTCCCCTCCGCAAGCGTAACGGCGTTGCCGGAGGGGTCAGTTCACTTGTTGGAGCGGCGCTCCCGGTAGGCGGCGACGTGCTGTCGGTTGCCGCAGTTGCCGGTGTCGCAGAATTTCCCCGATCGGTTGCGGGACAGATCGACGAGCACCGCGTGACAGTCGGACGCGGCGCAGATCTTGAGGCGCCGCAGTTCACCCGAGCGGATGATGTCCGCGAGCGCCATCGCCATCTCGGCGCCCATCCGCTGCCAGAGCGGATCGTGGATGGAGGCCAGGTGCAGATGCCACTCGGGCATCTCGGGATGCCGCGTCAGCCAGGGCGCCGCATGAGTGTCGCTCAGCAGGGCGTTCACCTGGCCGACGGCGCGGACCTCATCGTCGGCGATTTCCCAGATCCTGCCCAGTCGTTCTCGCAACCGGTGGACCGACTCGAGTTCGGCCGCATCGCGGTCCCGCCTGCCGGTCCAGCCGAAGCTGTCCAGATACTCGTCGAGCGCAGCGAGATCGGTGAGGGTCTCGCCGTCGACCCGGTCAGTGTTGATCAGCACACGCGCCGCGCGCAGGGTGAGCTCGGTGTCATGATTGAAAAGCATTTGACTCCTGACTCCTCGCGGTTGTAGCGTCACTACCAACAACGATTTTACTCATGACATCCCTGATGGACAGCTGGAGGTACACCCATGACCACGAACTTCCGTGTGGGTCTACTCTTCGCCATCGGCTCGGCGTTCGCGTTCGGATCGTCGGGACCGTTCGCAAAATCTTTGATGGAGGCCGGCTGGACGCCGACCGCCGCGGTCACCGCACGCCTGGCCGGCGGCGCCCTGGCGATGGCCGTCTTCGCCTCGATCGTGCGTCCCGGCTGGCTTCGTGAAGCACGGGACCACGCGCGCACCGTCGTGCTCTACGGCCTGGTGCCGATCGCCGGCGCGCAACTCTTCTACTACAACGCCGTCGCACACCTGTCGGTCGGCGTCGCCCTGCTGCTCGAATACACCGCCCCGATCCTCGTGGTCGGCTGGCTGTGGGCGACCACCCGACACCGTCCCACCAACCTGACGCTCGGCGGCGTGGTGCTCGCGATCGCGGGAATCATGCTGGTGCTCGGCATCTTCGGGTCCGGCGGGCTCGCGGGCACCGACATCAACCTCGTCGGCGTCGGGTGGGGCCTGGCCGCGGCGGTGTGCGCCGCGTGCTACTTCGTGATGTCGGACAAGGTCGGCGACTCCGGGCTGCACCCGATCACGCTGGCCGCGGGCGGCCTCGTCGTCGGCGCCGCGGCGGTGGCATTGCTGGGCGTCTCCGGCGTGATGCCGCTGACGTTCACCGCCAATGACACCATGGTGGCGGGCTGGACCACCTCGTGGATCGTGCCCGTCATCGCCCTGGCGCTGATTCCGACGGCAATCGCGTACACGCTGGGGATCATCGGCATCGCCCGGCTCAAGCCCCGGTTCGCGTCGCTGGTCGGGCTCTCCGAGGTGATGTTCGCGGTGGTGGCCGCATGGGTGCTCCTCGGTGAGGCGGTCACCGCGACGCAGGCCCTCGGAGGTGTCGTCGTGCTGATCGGCCTCGCGCTCGCCCGCCAGGGCGACCGTAGCGAGAAATCGGGCCTGGACGACGCGGTGACCTGGCCCGACGCTCCTCTCGCCGGCAAGGCCACAATCAGCTAGGCGGCCACTAGCTCAGCTAGCTAACATTGCAGGGTGAACACCGATCTTGATGCCAGCCCGACCCGCCGGATCTCCACGTTCGCGGCGGCCGTGATCGCCGCCGCCGCCCTGCTCGTGGCACCCGCGGCGATCAGTCCGGGAAGCGCACCCGCCGCCCAGGCCCAGGGCTGCCCGGACATCGAGGTGGTCTTCGCCCGCGGCACCGACGAGCCTCCCGGCCTCGGCCGGGTGGGCTCGGCGTTCGTCGACTCCCTGCGGGGTCGCGTCGGCGGCCGGTCGGTCGGCGCCTACGCCGTCAACTATCCCGCCACCTTCGACTTCCTTGCGGCGGCCGGCGGTGCGAACGACGCCAGCGGTCACATCCAGTACATGATCGCCAACTGCCCGAACACCCGACTGGTGCTGGGCGGCTACTCCCAGGGTGCGGCGGTGATCGACATCATCGCCGCGGTGCCGGTCCCCGGTGTCGGTTTCAACGCCCCGCTGCCTCCCAACGCTCCGGAACACGTCGCCGCGATCGCCGTGTTCGGCAACCCGTCGGCGAAGGTGGGCCTGCCGCTGACGGTCAGCCCGGTCTGGGGATCCCGCTCCATCGACCTGTGCACGGCCGGCGATCCGGTGTGCTCCGGCGGCGATGACATCGCCGCGCACAGCAACTACGGCCCGGCGGGCCTGACGAGCCAGGCGGCCGCCTTCGTCGCGGGACTGCTGTAGCGGGCGGTGCGTTACGGTGTCTTGTGACTTCTGACCGCCTGAGCCGCCGAATCCTGGCGACTGTCTCCGCCGCCGCTGCCGTGCCGATGGCCGCCGCACTCGTGATGCCACTCCCGATGGCCGCCGCGCAGTCGTGCCCCGATGTGGAGGTGGTGTTCGCGCGGGGAACCAGCGAGCCCCCGGGCGTGGGCCGGGTGGGCCAGGCCCTGGCGGACGCACTGGCGCCCCAACTCGGCGGTCTGACCGTGGGCACCTATGGCGTCAACTACCCGGCGAGCTATGACTTCCTCAACACTGCCGTCGGAGCAACCGACGCGACCAACCGCATCGCCGTGATGGCCGCGCAGTGCCCCAACACCCGGATCGTGCTCGGCGGGTACTCGCAGGGCGCCGCGGTCGTCGACATGCTGGCCGGGGTACCACCGCTGGGCAACAAGGTGGGCGATATCGGCTCGGCGCCGCCGCTACCCGGCAGCCTCAACGGCAATGTCGTTGCGGTGGCGGTCTTCGGCAACCCGGCAACGAAGTTCGGCAACCCGATCTCGGCCGCCGGCTCTTTCGCAGGTAAGGCGATCGACCTGTGCGCCAACGGCGACCCGATCTGCTCGGATGGCCGAAACCCGTTTGCCCACACGAACTACGAATCGTCACCGTTCGTCGGCCAGGCCGCCGGGTTCGCCGTCGGACGAATCTGACCCGTTCGGCAGGGTTCACGTTCGGCTCCCTTAACCGTGTGACGCATGTTGTCCGCTGTGGCTATGATCGGCGGGGTGATGCGCAAATTGACGGTCGCGGTCGTTCTCGCCCTGCTGGGATTGGTGGCTCCAGCGGCTTTTCCCGGTGGCACGGTATCGCCTCTGCCCGTGGCGTCGGCGGCCTGCCCTCAGGTGGAGTTGATCTTCGCCCGTGGCCGCATCGAGTCGCCCGGCGCAGGAGTGATCGGTAATGCGCTGGTCAGCGCGCTGCGCAACAAGACGGACAGGTCGATCGACCTCTACGCCGTCAAGTACCCCGCCGACACCGAGGTCGACATCGGCGCCAACGACATGAGCGGGCGCATCGCGTACATGACGGCCAACTGCCCCGACACCCGCCTGGTGCTCGGCGGCTACTCGCTGGGTGCCGCGGTCACCGACGTCGTGGTGGCGGTGCCGATCGCCGCGTTCGGCTTCAAGAACCCGATGCCCAACGGTGCCGACCGGCACATCGCGGCGGTGGCGCTGTTCGGCAACGGCAGCGCGTGGGTCGGTCCGATCGCGAACTTCACCAACCCGGCGCTGCGCGACCGGATCATCGAGTTGTGCCACGGTGACGACCCGATCTGCAATCCGACCGCGCCGGAGAACTGGCAGGACAACTGGCCCGCTCACCTGGCGTCGGCCTACGTCAACGCCGGCATGGTGAATCAGGCCGCCGACTTCATCGTCGGTCGGTTGTGAGTTCACCGAGGCTCTAGATCTCGCCGGCGGTCCGCAGATCTCGCGTGACGAGGTTGCGTGCGGCGAGTTCGTCGTCGGGCGGATAGTCCACCCCCACCAGCGTCAGCCCTCGCGCTGGCGCGGCACTGAAGTCGCTGGAGCGCTGCGACGCGGTCAACAGCGACGCGCACCAGTCGGGATCGCGGCGATGTTCACCGACGGCGAGCAGCGCACCGACCAGTGAGCGCACCATGTTCCAGCAGAACGCGTCGGCGCTGACATGCACCTCGATCCGGTCGCCATCGCGCACGCAGTCCAGACGCTGCAGTTCCCGGATCGTCGTCGCACCGTCGCGGTGACGGCAGAACGCCGCGAAGTCGTGTAACCCCACCAGTTCCTGTGCCCCCGCCGCCATGGCATCGACGTCCAGGGGGCGCGGCCACGCGGTGACGAACCGCGCCTCGTGCGGCTGCACACCGTACGGCGCCGTGGTCAGCCGGTAGAGGTAATGACGGCGCAGCGCCGAGAACCGGGCATCGAATCCCGTTGGTGCGCGGGCGATCTCCACCACCCGGATGTCCTCGGGCAGCATCCTGCCGAGTCGGCGCACCAGCGGGCCGAATTCGCTCTCCCCCTGGCGCAGGGTGCGTGGGTAGGCACGCGGCAGCGCGTCGGCCGGGATGTCGACGTGGGCGACCTGGCCGCGGGCGTGCACGCCGGAGTCCGTCCGGCCCGCCGCGCGGACCTCCACCGGTACCCGGAACACCGTCGACAGCGCATCACCGACGACACCGGCCACCGTGCGCTGCCCCACCTGGGTGGCCCACCCGGCGAATTCGGTTCCGTCGTAGGCGATATCGAGCCGAAGACGGGCCAGGCGAGCGGAGCGACGCGGAACAACGAAGTGCCCGCCACCGTGATCGGTGGCGGGCATGTCGTCGTTCATGTATCTAGGACTTGTCGGCATCCTTGGCGTCAGCCTCGTCCTCAGCCTCGACCTCGGCGACCTCTTCGGCAGCCTCGGCAGTCTGAGCTTCCTCGATCGCCTCGTCCTCAGCCTCGACGGCCTCGAGCTCGGTCGGCCCCTCGGCGGCCTCCGGCTCGACGGCGGCCTGCGGCGCCGCGGCGGCGACCACCGGCTGGTCGGCCTGAGCTGCCTTGGTCGAGGCAACCCGGCGCGCGCGGTCAGCCTCGGACGTCACCGTCTTCTCCCGCACCAGTTCGATGACCGCCATGGGCGCGTTGTCGCCCTTGCGGTTTTCGACCTTGATGATGCGGGTGTAGCCACCGGCGCGGTCGGCGAAGAACGGTCCGATCTCGGCGAACAGGACATGCACGACGTCCTTGTCGCGGATCTTCTTCATCACCTCACGCCGGTTGTGCAGCGTGCCCTTCTTGGCGTGGGTGATGAGCTTCTCCGCGTACGGGCGCAACGCCCGGGCCTTCGGCTCGGTGGTCTTGATGCGGCCGTGCTCGAACAGCGAGGTGGCCAGGTTGGCCAGCAGCGCCTTCTGGTGCGAGGACGACCCGCCGAGGCGAGGACCCTTGGTGGGCTTGGGCATTGCGACTATCTCCTCATGTGGCCGATCCCCGTATCAGGTAGGACCGGGACGGTTCTCTTTCGAGATGTTGGTTAGAGCTGTTCGGTCTCGGCGAAGTCCTGGTCGGCGTCCAGGTCGTAGCCTGCATCGCTGTTCCAGGTGCCGGTCGCCACGTCGTAGCCGGCGACCTCGGACGGGTCGAAGGTGGCCGGGCTGTCCTTGAGCGACAGACCGAGCTGGTGCAGCTTGATCTTCACCTCGTCGATGGACTTCTGGCCGAAGTTACGGATGTCCAGCAGGTCGGACTCCGTGCGGGCGACGAGCTCGCCCACCGTGTGCACACCCTCGCGCTTGAGGCAGTTGTACGACCGGACCGTCAGGTCGAGGTCGTCGATCGGCAGCGCGAACGACGCGATGTGATCGGCCTCGGCAGGTGACGGCCCGATCTCGATGCCCTCAGCCTGATCGTTGAGTTCCCGTGCCAGACCGAACAATTCGACCAGCGTCTTGCCCGCGGATGCGAGCGCGTCCTTGGCGGTGATCGAGCTCTTGGTCTCGACGTCGAGGATCAGCTTGTCGAAGTCGGTGCGCTGCTCGACACGGGTGGCCTCCACCTTGTAGGTGACCTTGAGGACCGGCGAGTAGATGGAATCGACCGGGATACGGCCGATCTCGGCGCCGGAGGCCTTGTTCTGCACGGCGGGGACATAGCCGCGACCGCGCTCGACGACGAGTTCGACCTCGAGCTTGCCCTTGTCGTTGAGGGTGGCGATGTGCATGTCGGGGTTGTGCACGGTGACCCCGGCCGGCGGAACGATGTCGCCCGCGGTGACCTCACCGGGACCCTGCTTGCGCAGGTACATCGTCACCGGCTCGTCCTCCTCGGAGGACACGACCAGACCCTTGAGGTTCAGGATGATGTCGGTGACGTCTTCCTTCACACCGGGGACGGTGGTGAATTCGTGCAGCACACCGTCGATGCGGATGCTGGTGACCGCTGCGCCCGGGATGGACGACAGCAGCGTGCGACGCAGCGAGTTGCCGAGGGTGTAACCGAATCCGGGCTCCAGCGGTTCGATGACGAACTGGGACCGGTTCTCGGCGACGACCTCTTCGCTGAGTGTGGGGCGCTGTGAAATCAGCATGTTTTTCTTCTTCTCCTTCTCGGCAACCGCTATTTGATGCCGTTAAGTGATCCACAGCCCGACCGGGCCGTGAACGTGTTACTTCGAGTAGAGCTCGACGATCAGCTGCTCGGTGAGCGGGATGTCGATCTGCGCCCGCTCGGGCAGCTGGTGCACGAGGATGCGCTGACGCTCGCCGACGACCTGCAACCAGCCCGGGATCGGGCGATCGCCTGCGGCCTGCCGCGCTGCCTCGAACGGCAAGGTGTTGATCGACTTGTCCTTGACATCGATGATGTCGTACTGCGAGACGCGGTAGCTGGGGATGTCGACCTTCACGCCGTTGACGGTGAAGTGGCCGTGGCTGACCAGCTGACGCGCCATGCGACGCGTGCGGGCGAGCCCGGCGCGGTACACGACGTTGTCCAGCCGGCTCTCGAGGATGCGCAGCAGGTTGTCACCGGTCTTGCCGGGCTGACGGTTGGCTTCCTCGTAGTAGCGACGGAACTGCTTCTCCATCACGCCGTAGCTGAAGCGGGCCTTCTGCTTCTCCTGCAGCTGCTGGCGGTACTCGCTCTCCTTGATCCGCGCGCGGCCGTGCTGGCCGGGCGGGTAGGGGCGCTTCTCGAAGGACTGATCTCCACCGACGAGGTCGACGCCGAGGCGGCGCGACTTGCGGGTGACGGGTCCGGTGTAACGAGCCATGTCTCTCTAATCTCCTCTAGACCCGGCGCCGCTTGGGCGGACGGCAACCGTTGTGCGGCTGCGGCGTGACATCGGAAATGGCGCCGACCTCGAGTCCGGCCGCCTGCAATGAACGGATCGCGGTCTCACGTCCCGAGCCGGGGCCCTTGACGAAGACGTCGACCTTCTTCACACCGTGCTCCTGCGCCTTGCGCGCGGCATTCTCGGCGGCCAGCTGTGCGGCGAACGGGGTCGACTTACGCGAGCCCTTGAAGCCGACGTGACCCGACGACGCCCAGGCGATGACGTTGCCCTGCGGATCGGTGATCGACACGATCGTGTTGTTGAACGTGCTCTTGATGTGCGCGGCGCCGTGCGGGACGTTCTTCTTTTCCCTGCGACGGGTCTTCTGCCCCTTCTTGGGAGCAGCGCCACCCTTCTTTGCTTGTGCCATCCGGGGTTACCTGGCCTTCTTCTTGCCGGCGATGGTGCGCTTCGGGCCCTTGCGGGTGCGCGCATTGGTCTTGGTGCGCTGGCCACGCACGGGCAGTCCACGGCGGTGCCGCAGGCCCTGGTAGCAGCCGATCTCGATCTTGCGACGGATGTCGGCCTGGACCTCGCGGCGCAGGTCACCCTCCACCTTGAGGTTGCCCTCGATGTAGTCGCGGAGCTGGGTCACCTGGTCGTCGGAGAGGTCCTTGGTGCGCAGGTCCCGGCTGATGCCGGTAGCGTCCAGGATCTCCTGGGAGCGGGTACGGCCAACGCCGTAGATGTAGGTCAATGCGATCTCCATGCGCTTGTCGCGCGGGAGATCGACGCCCATAAGACGTGCCATCAGGCAGTGTTCCTTCTTCTCTGCGGAGGTCTGATCCCAGTCCGTTCCCGGATCGCTTGCCGGGGTCCGGCCTCCGTGCCGGACGTGTTCGAAGGCCGTATGCCCTCAGTGGTGCTGGGAGTTCGTCATTCAGTTGTGGGTGCTGCTCGCGTGCTCAGGCTGTGTCAGCCCTGCCGCTGCTTGTGGCGCGGATCGGAGCAGATCACCATGACCCGCCCATGCCGGCGGATCACCCTGCACTTGTCGCAGATGGGCTTGACGCTCGGGTTCACCTTCACGGCTCGTTCGATCCTTCTGTGCTTCTCGGGTGTGGATGTCTTGAGTTACTTGTAGCGGTACACGATGCGGCCGCGGGTCAGGTCGTAGGGAGAGAGCTCCACCACGACGCGATCCTCGGGAAGGATGCGGATGTAGTGCTGCCGCATCTTGCCGCTGATGTGGGCGAGGACCTTGTGTCCGTTCTCCAGCTCAATGCGGAACATCGCATTGGGCAGGGGCTCGACCACGCGACCCTCAACCTCGATGGCACCGTCTTTCTTGGCCATACTGTGTAGCGATCCTTGCTTTCGTTTCGTATCCGGCTTGTTGGCCTGGCTCGGCGCAGCCTGTCGGTCCGACTAACAACGTGAGCCGGATCAGGGAAAATTCCCGAAAGTCCAGAACAAGGCACGCAAGAAGTCGGCGCGGAAGCCGCACCGTTGATCCATATTACTCGCTGACCGGCCGCGCCCAAAATCTGCGGAGTCAGGGCCCTTCGGCGGTCTTCTTGATTGCGGCGAGCGTCACGGGGATGCCGGTGTGCGCCGACTCGGAACGCTGGGTGATCTGGGCGTCGGCGTCGTCGCCGAACCGCTCGTGAAAACCGGCGATGCCCTTCGGCAGGAAGTGCCACGACTGCGTCAACCGGGTGCCGTCGCTCTCGGGTTGCAGCGTGAAGCCCCAGCGCACCCAGCCGTTGTTGACCTCCCACGCGAACTCCCGGCCCGGGTCGGCGGCGACCACTTGGCTGCGCGTCTCCCACGTCCGCTCCGGGGTCTCGTTGCGACCGGTGAACCACGCGCCCACGTGGGGCCCGCCACCTTCGTCCCACCAGCAGGCCCGGCACACCGGGCTCCACTGGCCCATCCGCGTCACGTCGGACACCAATGCGTACACCTGCTCTGGATTCTGAGCGACGTACACGGAGTCGGAGAACTCGAGATCAGCCATACACGCCGAGTCTAGATAGTGGCCGGAGGACTGGACCGACCATGACCTTCGGCTCTAGGCCGGACGAGAACCGGGTTCGTAAGTTCAGGCGATGGGAAAGTCACGACGGGCGCTGGCGAACGTGATGGCGGCCGTCGGCGTCGCCGCGCTGTATCGCAGCCACGTCGCGCCGTGGATGTACACCTGGGGCGCGCGCGCCGACGAGGTCAGGGCGGTGCTGCCGGGCGACGAGCTCGTCGACGCCGACGAGCGGCAGACCACGCGGGCGGTGACGATCGATGCGCCGCGTCGCGACGTGTGGGCCTGGCTGGTGCAGATCGGCGAGGGCCGCGGCGGGTTCTACAGCTACTCACTGCTGGAGCGCGCGGTCGGCGCCGACATCCACAACGCCGACGAGATCCACCCCGAATGGCAGCGGTTGACGGTCGGCGACACCATCTGGTTGGCCCGCCGCTACGGCTCCCGGGCTCGGCAGACGGTCGCGGGGGTGCAGCCGAATTCACATCTGGTGCTGGTGTCCCCACCCGATTACGACCGCCTGCAACGGGGCGAGAAGGCGTCGGGCTGCTGGTCATTCGTTCTGTGCCGCGAGGCCGGCCGAACCCGCCTGCTGGTGCGCGGCAGCGGCGGTGTCGTCGGGCACTTCTGGTTCGACGTCCCGCACTTCGTGATGGAGCAGAAAATGATGCGCGGCATCGCCAAGCGCGCCCAACGCACGCGCCGTCTGCACCTGCCCGTGTCGACCTGACGCCAGTGCCGGATGTGACCCCGTGGTGTCGCACCGTCTACGGCGCGGCGTTCGCCTCCACGTAGCGCACCAAGTCGTCCACGGTACGCAGCTTCCGGTAGTCGGCCTCGGGAATCTCGACGTGCAGCCGCTTGTGAATTCCGATGAGGAAGTTCAGCCAGTCCATCGAGTCCAGATCCACCTGGTCGCGCAGCAGCGCTTGATCGCTGATCTCGTCCGGCTCGACCTCGGGGGCGATTCCCGTGAGCACCGACAGGATGTCGTCGCGGATCTCATGTTGCGTCTTCATGGCACCGTCACTTCTCGAGCTGGTCGGGTTGTTGGAGCAGTTCGTTGATCGCGGCGAGGAACAGCGCGCCCCGATGGCCGTCGCTGGCACGGTGATCGGCGGCCAGTGTCGCCTGCACCGTGGTGGCGATCCGGATGCCGCCGTCGATGGCACGCACCTGTGGCGTCGGCGTACCGAACCCGACGAGCGCGACCTGTGGCGGATAGATCACCCCGAACACGGCGTCGACGCCCTGATCCCCCAGGCTGGTCACGGTGATGGTGGGATCGGACATCTCCGAACTGCGCAGCGAGAACGCCCGGGCGCGAGCCACCAGGTCCGTGAGGTCACCCATCAATTCGTCGAGGCTCTTGTCGGCGACGTCGTGGATCGCCGGTGCCACCAGCCCGCCTCCCCGCAGCGAGATGGCGACACCGACATGCACCTGTGCCGCCGGTTCGAATCCGTCCTCTCGCCAGAAGCCGCTGAACTCGCCGAAACGTTGCGCGGCCAGTGCGACAGCCTTGAGTTGCAGCACGGTGGGCAGCACTCGCTCGGTGATGGAGCGCGTCGCATTGCGGTCAGCGAGCCAGGTCAGCGCCGGCTCCAGCAGGATCTCGTCGGCGAGGTAGTAGTGCGGAATCTCGCGCTTCGACCGACTCATCGCCGCCGCGATGGACTTGCGCATCTCGGCGCCCCGCTTGGCGGCAAGCTCCTTGGGTGACAGCTTCGCCGGTTGTGCTGCAACGGTTTTCGGGGCTTCGGGTGCGGCTGCCTCGATATGGGCCGCGGCATGCTCGACATCGTTGATGGTGACAGCACCCTGCGGTCCGGTGCCGGTCACCTTCTCGACGTCGACGCTCAGCGACACGGCGACCCGACGGGCTGCGGGGGACACCCAGCGACGCCGGTGCTCGACAGACGGGGGTGCGACGACCGAGACCGCTTCGACGACGGGAGTCTCTTCGACGACGGGGGGCTCTTCGACGACGGGGGGCACCGGAATCACCGCAGGCTGAGTCACGGGTGGGGATTCTGCGGTCTCCCCCGGTTCGGTCAACCGCGCCAATGGGGCTCCCACCTGAACGGTTTGGCCGATCGGCACGAGCAACTCATGGACAGTGCCCTCGACCCAACATTCGATCTCCACTGCGGCCTTGGTGGTTTCGACCACAGCGACGACCTGCCCGCGGCTCACAGGATCACCGGGCTTGACCAGCCACTCGTTCAGCGTGCCTTCATCCATGTCCGCGCCGAGCGCCGGCATCGTGAACTCGATCATGTCCTGTCCCCGAACAGAGTTCGCACTGCCGCAACGATCGTGTCCTGCTGCGGCAGCGCCGCAGCCTCCAGGTGCTTGGCGTACGGGATCGGCACCTCGGCACTGCACACCCTGGCGATGGGGGCGTCGAGGTCGAAGAACGCGTTCTCGAAGATCTGGGCGCTGATCTCTGCCGCCAAACTGCCTGTGCGCCAGGCCTCGTCGACCACGACCGCGCGATGCGTCCGACGGACGGATTCGACGAACGTTTCGGTATCGAGCGGACGCAGCGTCCGCAGGTCGACGACCTCGCACTCGATGCCCGACAGCGCCAATTCATCGGCCGCGTCGAGGACCTTGGGTAGGCAGCCGCCGTAGGTGATCACCGTGACATCGGATCCGCTGCGCCGAATCGCCGCCCGCGAGATGTCCACCGGGGTCAGGGATTCGACGTCCGTGGTGGCGTTGTAGAGCTGTACGTGCTCGAAGATGATCACCGGGTCCGGGTCGGCCAGCGCGGTGATCAGCATTCCGTAGGCATCCTCCACCGTCGCGGGCGCAAGCACCTTGATGCCGGGGATGTGCGCATACCAACCCTCCAGGCTGTGGGAGTGCTGAGCGGCCAACTGCCGGCCGGCCCCGGTCGCCATCCGCACCACCAGCGGCACCGAGAACTGCCCACCGGACATGTGCCGCAACGCCGCGGCGGTGTTGACGATCTGGTCCAGCGCCAGCAGGCTGAAGTTGACCGTCATCACCTCGACGATGGGGCGCAACCCGCCCAGTGCGGCACCGATCCCGATACCCACGAAGCCCAGCTCCGACAGCGGGGTGTCGCGCACCCGCTCCGGTCCGAACTCCTCCAACAGGCCCTTGGACACCGCGTAGGTGCCCCCATACGCACCGACGTCCTCACCCATCAGCACCACGCGCTCATCGGCGAGCATGGCGTCCCGAATCGCATCATGCACCGCGGTGCGGTATGCCGTCTTGCTCATCGGAGCACCTCGGCCGCAGCGGGTGTCATCACGTCTCGGGTGAGGTCCTCTACGCCCTCCCACGTCCCGGCCTCGGCGTAGGCCACCGCATCGGCCAGTTCCTCGTCGGCGGCGCGGCGGATCGCGGTGACGTCGTCGTCGGTGAGTGCGCCTTCGGCCACGCACCGTTCGGTGAAGGTGCGGATCGGATCACGTTCGCGCCAGTGCTCGACTTCGGTCTTCTCGCGGTACAACTCGGGATCGAACATCGAATGCGGGCGAAAGCGGTACGTGCGGAACTCCAGGAAGAAAGGCCCACCGCCGTTGCGGACGTGGTACGCCGCCTGCTCGGCTGCGGCATGGCAGGCGAGGACGTCCATGCCGTCGACCGCCAACGCCGGTATCCGGTAGGACGCCGCCTTCGCGGTCATGTCGGTCTGCGACTGCTCCACCGCGATCGCCGTTCCCATCGCGTAATAGTTGTTCTCACAACAGAACAGCACCGGCAGCTGCCAGAGCTCGGCCAGATTCATCGACTCGTGGAAGGCGCCCTCGGCGACGGCGCCTTCGCCGAAGTAGCAGGCGGTCACCCGTTCTCTGCCCAGCTGCTTGTCGGCCAGCGCCAAACCCACTGCCAGCGGCAGGCCGCCGCCGACGATCGCGTTTCCGCCGTAGAAGCGGGTACGCGCGTCGAACAGGTGCATCGAGCCACCGCGCCCGCGGGAGCAGCCCTCCTGTTTACCGAACATCTCGGCCATGATCTTGGTCATCGGGACACCCCGCAGCAGGGCGTGCGCGTGATCGCGGTAGGTGGCCACCACCGCGTCCTCGGCTTCCAACACCCGCAGGGATCCGGCGGCCACCGCCTCCTCGCCGACATACAGATGCAGGAAGCCGCGAATCTTGGCCGCGCTGTAGAGCTCGGCGCACTTCTCCTCCATCAGGCGCACCCGCACCATGTCCGACAACAGGGCGGACCAGAGCTCGCGGTCCATCACGGCGTCACCTCTCTCGTCTCGATCGTCTCCCTCGTCTCAATCGTGGACGTGTCCCCCTCGGGCAGACCGAGTTCGCGGGCCTTCAACAACCGCCGCATGATCTTTCCGCTGCGGGTGTGCGGCAGCGCGTCGGCGAACTCGATCTCCTTGGGTGCCACCGCCGCGCCCAACCGCTTTCGCGCGTGGCCGAGCAACGAGCGCCGCAACGCGTCGTCGGCGGTGAAACCGTCCTTGAGCGTGACGAAGGCCTTGACGACCTCGCCGACGGTGGGATCGGGCATGCCGATGACGGCCGCCTCCGCCACCGCGGGGTGATCGGTCAGGGCGTTCTCGACTTCGAACGGACCGATCAGGTGCCCGGCGGATTTGATCACGTCGTCGGCCCGGCCGACGAACCAGAAGTAGCCGTCGGAGTCGCGCTTGACCAGGTCGCCGCTCAGGTAGAAGCCACCGGCAAAGCTGTTGCGGTAGCGCTCTTCCTGGTGCAGATACTCCCGGAACATCGACGGCCATCCGGGTTTGAGGGCCAGCTCACCTTCGACATCGGGCTCCTCGATGACCGACACCGTGCCGTCGTCTCCGCGCCGGACCACAGCAGCGTCGACGCCCGGCAGCGGCCTACCCATCGAGCCGGGTTTGATGTCGAACGCGGGGGTGTTGGCGACCATGATGCCGCCGGTTTCGGTCTGCCACCAGTTGTCGTGAATGGGCAAGCCCAACACCCGTTTCCCCCACCACACCGCCTCGGCGTTGAGCGGCTCACCCACGCTGGCGACGAACCGCAGGTTCGGGAAACGGAACTTCTCGGCGAGTTCGGGGCCGGCTTTGATGAGCATCCGGATGGCGGTCGGCGCGGTGTACCACACCGTGACGCGCTCGCTTTCCAGGATGGAGTACCAGCGTTCGGCGTCGAACTCCGCTTCGTCGACGATCGATGTCACGCCGTGCAGAAGTGGTGCGATCACCCCGTAGGACATACCGGTGACCCATCCGGGATCGGCTGTGCACCAATAGATGTCGTCGCCATGGAGGTCCAGTGCATACAGTCCGGTGACGTAGTGCATGGTGACCGCGCCGTGCACGTGCAGCGCACCCTTCGGGGTCCCGGTGGTGCCGCTGGTGAAGTGCAGCAGGGCTGGATCGTCGGCCGTGGTGTGTTCGATCGGGGCCTCGTCGGCGGCCGCGTACATCAGCCGCCAGAACCTCGAGATTCCCGGCTCGTCGTCGCCGGTGCCGTCGTCGACGATGAACACGTGCCGCAACGAGGTCAGTCGGTCCCGGATCTTGGCGATCTTCCTGTCGTAGAGAGCCCTGGTGGTGACCAGAACGTCCGCGGCGCCGATGTCGAGCCGGGTCGCGATCGGCTCCGGTCCGAACGCCGAGAACAGCGGCGAGACCACGGTCCCGTTCCGCAGGGCGCCGAGGATCGTGATGTACAACTCCGGACACCGGCCCATCAGGGTGAAGACCCGGTCCCCCTTGCCGATGTCCGCAGCCCGCAACACGTTGGTGAACCGCTTGGCGAGGCGCGCCAACTCGGCGTAGCTCACATCCCGGGTGGCCAGCGCGCCGTCATCGCCGGACTCGGACACGAAGCGCAGGGCGGTGCGTGCGGCCGCGGGCCCGTCGGCATGCCGGTCGACCGCCGCGTAAGCGATGTTGCACCCGTCGGCTCCCATGCCGGCGCAGACGTCGGGAACCGCGGCCCAGTCGAACACTGCCCGCGCCGTGTCGTAGTCGGTGAGATTGGGGGCGACGCGCCAGTCCTCGGCGGTCTTGTGAATGACCGTCGAGGCTTCGCCTCTGGTTCCGTGTTCTGTCGATGCCACGGTGGCTCCTCTCCGGCAGTCGCTTGACCTCATCGTTTTCCAGACGCCGGGTCGGCGCTAGAGACATAGGTCACAACACCGTCGGGCGGGTGCCCCAAAGTCCTCGATCAGGTGCCGCTCGGCGGGAAGGGCCCAACGGCCCTACACCGGCGCCCGGACGCGGCGCAGCATGGATACCGACGAGGAGGGAATGAGTCATGAGTGGTTCCAATTTCGCCGCCGGCCCGGCCGCGGGTGAGTACAGCGTCGACCCGGAGAACCAGCTGGAGCCCGAGGACACGCTGATCGAGCGAGGTGGCGCCGACATCCTGGACGAGGGCTACTCACCGCCGGAACAACCCTATGGCCCGGGCGCTTTCGGCCCACCGGAAACCCTCGACCAACGCCTCGCCGAAGAGGAGCCAGATCCGGCTTCACGGGTCAACGTGATGTTCGACGACGCCGAGCAGCAGCGCTCGGACGAGGCTGAGCGTGCCAGTGAGTTTCCGCCACGGGCGCAGGTCGGACAGATGCGGGCAGGCCGGCTGCTGGCCCCCGACCGGGGTTTCGGTGACGACACCGAGGCTGAACTGTTCGCTCAGGACGTCGGGATCAACGGAGGCGCGGCCTCGGCCGAGGAGGCTGCCATGCACATCATCGAAGACGACGACGGGGACGTCTGATGGCACTGATGGTCGCCCGCCGCGACGGGCGTCGCATGCTCTGTGCTGCCGAGGGTGTCTTGGCCGTCCTGCGGCACTGCAGTCTCGACGACGCATTCGCCGACATAGTGGCCACGGCTCAGCGTCACAACATCGCACCTCTGCGGTTAGCCGAAGCCCTCGTCGCCAAGGCGCAATGCGACGCCAACCCGGGGACCGATCACCAAGCCCTCAGCGTGGTCGACATGGTGTGGGGTGAGCTGCTGAGGAGCGCTCTGTTGTTGACTGCCTGCCTCACTCCGGCCTCGGGAGCAGCGCTGGCCAGTCGGTAGAGGCATCGTCGGCAAACGTGACCCGATATCGGCTGGACATCGGGCGCATAATTGAACCCGATGACAGGCCCTGCCGCTGCCCCCCGAAAACCAGTGATCCTGACCGTCGACGACGACCCCGCGGTGTCCCGCGCCGTCGCCCGCGATCTGCGCAGGCACTACGGCGAGAAATACCGCATCGTGCGTGCGGAATCCGGTCCCGATGCCCTCGAGACGCTCAACGAGCTCAAGCTGCGTGGTGAGACGGTGGCGGTGTTCGTCGCCGACTACCGGATGCCCCAGATGAGTGGCATCGAGTTTCTCGAAGCGGCGATGGACATCTTCCCGATGGCGCGGCGGGTGCTGCTCACCGCCTATGCCGACACCCACGCCGCCATCGACGCCATCAACGTCGTCGACCTCGACCACTACCTGCTCAAGCCGTGGGATCCACCGCAGGAGAAGCTCTACCCGGTGATCGACGCGCTGATCGAGGCCTGGCGCGCCACCGGCGACCACGCGATCCCGCACACCAAGATCATCGGGCACCCGTGGAATGCGCGGTCCTCCGAGGTTCGCGAGTTTCTGGCTCGAAACCGCTTGTACTACACCTGGTTTCGATCTGACGAGCCACGGGGCGCGCAGCTTCTGGAGGCGGCGGCTCTGGACGGGCTGACGCTGCCGGTGGTGATCACCGAACAGGGCGAGACGCTCGTCGACCCCACCGACGCCGAGCTGGCGGCGACGCTGGGGCTGACGACCACCCCGTCGGGCGACTTCTACGACCTGGTGGTCATCGGCGGCGGACCGGCAGGCCTGGCCGCAGCGGTCTACGGCGCCTCCGAAGGGCTCAAGACCGTGCTCATCGAGCGCACCGCCACCGGCGGTCAGGCCGGGCAGAGCTCGCGCATCGAGAACTACCTCGGCTTCCCGGACGGCCTGTCCGGGTCCCAGCTGGCCGAACGGGCCCGCAGACAGGCGGAGAAGTTCGACGCCGAGCTGATCACCGCCGCCGAGGTCACGCGCCTGGAGATCGACGGCAACGCCCGCACCGTCCACCTGTCCGACGGCCGGTCCATCGGCACCCGCGCGGTGATCCTGGCGATGGGCGTGGAGTACCGGCAGCTGTCAGCCGAGGGTTGCGACGGTCTCACCGGGGCCGGCGTGTACTACGGCGCGAACGCATCGGTGGCCGCCGAGTGCGACGACGACGAGGTCTACGTCATCGGTGGCGCCAACTCGGCGGGCCAGGCCGCGATGTTCCTGTCACGCACCGCGAAGTCCGTGACGATCGTCAGCAGGCGCACACTCGAGGATTCGATGTCGCACTACCTGATTCAGCAGATCAGAGCGCAGGACAACATCAAGGAGCTCCCGAACACTGTCGTGCACGCCGTCAAGGGCGACGGGCATCTGGAGGGCATCTGCCTGGAGAACACCAAGACCGGCGAACGCGAGGAGTTCAGCTGCGGGCGGATGTTCATCTTCATCGGCGCCGAACCCCGCACCGAGTGGCTCGACGGCGTGGTGGTTCGCGACGACCACGGCTTCATCGTGGCCGGCCCGGACCTGCGGGACGTCAGCGGCTGGACCCTGGATCGGCCGCCCCACCACCTGGAATCCAGCGTGCCCGGGGTGTTCGTCGCCGGGGACGTACGCGCCGAATCCGCCAAGCGGGTAGCGGCGGCCGTTGGCGAAGGGTCGATGGCGGTCATGCTGGTGCACCGCTATCTCGCCGAGACCTAGGGGACGGCCCATCGTGACGACCGGAGCAGAGTGCGCCACCGACGAGCTGCGGACGCTGTTCCTGTTCGAGTCGCTGAGCGAGGAGCAACTGGACCGGCTGTGCCGCGGGGGAAGCGTCACGGTGTGCGAACCCGGGCCGCTGTTCGTCGAGGGCGAGCCCGCGACGTGCTTCTACATCCTGCTCGACGGTGAGATCGCCTGCGCCAAGCGATCCGGTGGCATGGACATCGAGACGATCCGGACCAGCCAGCGCGGCACCTATTTCGGCGCCTGGTCGGCCTACCTCGAGGAGCCCCAGACCTACGAGACGTCCGGACGGGTCACGCAGCCGTCGCGGCTGTTCACGATCGACGCCGAGATCCTGGGTGGCTTTCTGCGCACGGAGTTCCCGATGGCGTGCCACTTCCTCAACGGGGCCACTCTGGGTCGGTTCAATCAGAACCGCATCGTCGGCCCGCACGATCGGCTCCTCCAACTGGCTCAGCTGACGGCAGGCCTGACCCACGAGCTCAACAACCCGGCGGCCGCTGCGGCCCGGGCCACCTCCGAGTTGCGCAGCAGGGTGGCCGGCCTGCGCAACAAGCTCGCGCTGCTCGCCGACGGGTCGATGAGCCTGGGTTCGATGCAGACCCTGGTCGACATCAGCAACGAGACCGCGGCCGCGTTGACCGTGGCGCACGAGCTGAGCCCGCTACAGAAGTCCGATCGCGAGGAGGCGATCGGTGAGTGGCTCGACGCGCGTGGCGTCGGCGACGCGTGGGACATCGCCCCGGTGTTCGCCGAGGCCGCTCTCGACGACGCCTGGCTCGATCGGGTGCACGCCGCGATGGCCGACACCGGCGGCTCGCTGGACCACGCAATGCGATGGCTGAGCTACACCGTCGAAACCGAACTGCTCATGAACGAGATCGCCGGCGCCACCGCACGGGTGTCGGCGCTGGTGACACAGGCCAAGCAGTACTCACAGCTCGACCGCGCGCCCTACGACGTCGCCGACCTGCGGTCGCTTCTGACCGACACGCTGGCGATGCTGTCGCACAAACTGGGCTCGCAGATCACGGTGGTCCGCGACTTCGACGACACCGTGCCTCCCATCCCCTGCTGGCCCGCCGAGCTCAACCAGGTGTGGACCAACCTGGTCGACAACGCGGTGTCGGCCATCAAATCCGGGAACTCCAGCGGCACGCTGACGGTGCGGACCCGCCGTCAGGGTGACTGCGCGCGCGTCGAAATCTGCGACGACGGCCCGGGGGTCCCCGAGGAGCTCAAACACCGGGTCTTCGACCCCTTCTTCACCACCAAACCGATCGGCGAGGGCACCGGCCTCGGCCTGGATTTCGCCGCCAGGACGGTCGACAAACATCACGGCAGCCTGTGGGTGGAATCCTCACCGGGCGATACGCGTTTCATAGCGTTGTTGCCGTTGGAAGCCCCGGTCCCAGAGGCCACCACCTAAGGCTGGAAGGAATCCCCATGGGCGAGAAGTGTCTGCCCGATGAGTTGCGCACCCTTTTCCTGTTCGAGGCGCTATCCGACACACAGCTGGAGACGCTGTGCGCCAACGGCCACATCGCGACCTTCGAACCCGGCCCGATCCACACCGAGGGCGACCCTGCGACGTGCTTCTACGTGCTGATCGACGGCGAGCTGGTGATGTCCAAGCGCTCCGGCGGGGTCGACATCGAAACCAACCGGACCTCCCAGCGCGGGGTGTACTGCGGCGCCTGGTCGGCCTACATCCCCGGCGAGGAGCACGTCTATCAGGCGTCGGTGCGGGTGACGCGGCCGTCGCGGTTCTTCGTCCTCGACGCCAACGCCTTCGCTGACTTCATGCAGAACGAGTTCCCGATGGCGGTGCACCTGCTGGAGGGACACATGGTCGGCGGGCTGCGTCAGCGCCAGATCCTCGGGCAGCGGGAGAAGCTGCTGGCGCTGGGCCAGCTGTCGGCCGGCCTGACACATCAACTCAACAACCCCGCGGGAGCCACCGCGCGCGCGGTCGCCGACCTGCGGGAGGGCGTCGGCAAGATGCGCCACAAGCTCGCGATGCTGGCCGACGGGCAGTTCTCCCCCGCCGCGCTGAAGGTGCTCGTCAGCATCCAGGACGAGGTGGCCGAACAGGTGGCCAAGTCCAAGGCCCAGGAACTCTCGGCGCTGGAGACCTCCGACCGGGAAGACCAGATCGGCGACTGGCTCGAAGAGCACGGGATCGCGGCCGCCTGGGACTACGCCCCCACCTTCGTCGAGGCCGGCCTCGACGTCGACTGGCTGGAACGCGTGCAGGG
>NZ_STGE01000057.1 GCF_005222675.1 Mycolicibacterium sp. CR10
GCGACTCTGCCGGGGGCGATCGGCTGGCTCAAGTACACGATCGACAACGAACTGCTGATGAACCAGATCGCCGAGGCCAGCAAGCGGATCTCGGCGCTGCTCGCCGGCGCCAAGCAGTATTCGCAGATGGACCGCGCGCCTTACCAGACCGCCGACGTCCACGAACTGCTGCACAGCACGCTGATGATGTTCGGCGGCAAGATCGGCAAGGACACGCCCGTCAAGTTGGTCAAGGAGTACGACAAGACGCTACCCGAGTTGGGCTGCTACCCCGGCGACCTCAACCAGGTGTGGACCAACATCATCGACAACGCCATCCAGGCGATGGACGGTCAGGGCACGCTGACCATCCGCACGATGCGCGAGAACGAGACCATGGTCCGGGTCGAGATCGGCGACGACGGTCCTGGCATCCCCGAGGACATCGTCGACCGCATCTTCACGCCGTTCTTCACCACGAAGCCGTTCGGCGAGGGCACCGGCCTGGGCCTGGACCTGGCGTGGCGCATCGTCGTCGAGAAGCACCACGGCAACCTGTCGGTGGAATCCGAGCCCGGCAAGACCACGTTCATCGTCTGCCTGCCCTTGCAGGCCCCCGCACCCGAAATCCCGACCGACGTCGCCGTCGATGCCTGACCCGAAGCCCGACCTCGGCCGATTCGGAACGTTCGGGCTCGGGGTGAGCCCGCAGCAGGCCACGGAGATCGAGGCGCTGGGCTACGGCGCCGTATGGGTCGGGGGTTCGCCGGCCGCCGAACTCGACTGGGTGGAACCGATCCTCGCCACTACGTCGACGCTGCAGGTCGCCACCGGGATCGTGAACATCTGGACGGCAGAGGCGGGGCCGGTCGCGGAGTCGTTTCACCGCATCGAGGCTGCCCACCCCGGCCGGCTCCTTCTCGGCATCGGCGTCGGGCATCCGGAGGCCCACCAGCAGTACCGCAAGCCGATCGACGCACTGATCGAGTACCTCGACAGGCTCGACGAGTACGGCGTGCCGCGCGGACGACGGGTGGTGGCCGCGCTGGGACCCAGGGTGCTGAAGCTGTCAGCCGCCCGGTCCGCGGGAGCACATCCCTACCTGACCACCCCCGAGCACACTGCCCGCGCGCGCGAGTTGATCGGACCGGAGGCGTTCCTCGCACCAGAGCACAAGGTGGTGCTGACCACCGATCCAGACAGGGCCCGCGCCACCGGCCGCAAGGCCCTCGATGTCTACCTGAACCTGGCGAATTACCTGAACAGCTGGAAACGGCTGGGATTCAGTGATCAGGATGTGGCGAAACCGGGTAGTGACCATCTCGTGGACAGCGTCGTCGCCTACGGCACACCCGAGCAGATCGCGGCCCGGGTGACCGAACACCTTGAGGCCGGCGCGGACCACGTGCCCGTCCAGGTGCTGACGTCACCTGCCAAGCTGGTCCCCGCGCTCGCCGAACTGGCCGGGCCGCTGGGACTCGCGTGACCGCAACCTAAGGAGAGACGTGACTGAAGGCCCATCGCTGAAGCCCGACCTCGGCCGCTTCGGGGTGTGGACCGGATCACCGGTCACACCGGAGCAGGCCGTCGACATCGAGAAGCTCGGCTACGGCTCGGTGTGGGTGGGCGCCTCCCCGGCCGCGGACCTCGAGTTCGTGGAGCCGATCCTGGAGAAAACGCAGAACCTCCAGGTGGCCACCGGGATCGTGAACATCTGGACCGCCGAAGCCAGCGAGGTCGCGAAGTCGTACCACCGCATCGAGAAGGCGTTTCCCGGCCGATTCCTGCTGGGCGTCGGCGTCGGGCACCCCGAGCACACCCAGGAGTACACCAAGCCGTACCAGGCGCTGGTGGAGTACCTCGACGCGCTGGACGCCGCGAAGGTGCCGACCAGCCGGATGGTCATCGCCGCGCTCGGGCCGAAGGTGCTGCAGCTTTCGGCACAGCGCAGTGCGGGCGCGCACCCGTACCTGACGACGCCGGTGCACACCGGTCAGGCCCGCGAATTGCTCGGTCCGACAGTGTTTTTGGCGCCCGAGCACAAGGTCGTGCTGACCGACGACGCCGAGGCGGCCCGCGAGATCGGCCGCGAGACCGTCGACTTCTACCTCGGTCTGTCGAACTACGTGAACAACTGGAAGCGGCTGGGCTTCACCGACGAGGACCTTAACCGGCCCGGCAGCGATCGGTTCATCGACGCGGTCGTCGCCTACGGTTCGCCCGACGAGATCGCCGCACGGTTGAGCGAACACCACGCCGCGGGTGCCGACCACGTCGCCATCCAGGTGCTGGGCGGCTCCGATGAACTGCTCTCGACACTCGAGGAGCTGGCGGGACCACTGGGCCTCACCCGTTAGGGTCTGACCATGCGGTTGCTGGTCACCGGCGGTGCCGGCTTCATCGGCGCCAACTTCGTGCACGCCTCGGTCCGCGACCACCCCGAGGTGTCGGTGACGGTGCTCGATGCGATGACCTACGCCGGCAGCCGGGAGTCGCTGGCCCCGGTCGACGATCAGATCCGGTTGGTTCAGGGGGACGTCACCGACGCGGAACTGGTGCACAAGCTCGTCGCCGAGTCCGACGCCGTCGTGCACTTCGCCGCCGAGACCCACGTCGACAATGCGCTCGCGGACCCCGAGCCGTTCGTGCGTTCCAACGTCCTGGGCACGTACTCGGTACTCGAAGCGGTGCGGCACAACAGTGTTCGTCTTCATCACGTCTCCACCGACGAGGTGTACGGCGACCTGCCCCTCGACGGCCCGGAGCGGTTCACCGAGTTCACGCCCTACAACCCGTCCAGCCCGTATTCGGCGACAAAGGCGGCCGCCGACATGTTGGTGCGCGCGTGGGTGCGCTCCTACCGGGTGGCGGCGACGATCTCGAACTGCTCCAACAACTACGGTCCGTACCAGCACGTGGAGAAGTTCATCCCGCGCCAGATCACCAATGTGCTCACCGGACGGCGTCCCAAGCTCTACGGCCGCGGCGCCAACGTGCGCGACTGGATCCACGTCGAGGACCACAACAGTGCGGTGTGGCGCGTCCTCGGCGACGGCGACATCGGCCGCACCTACCTGATCGGCGCCGACGGTGAACGCGACAACCTGTCGGTGATGCGGATGATCCTGCAGCTCATGGGCCGTCCCGCCGACGATTTCGACCACGTCACCGATCGGGCGGGCCACGATCTGCGGTACGCCATCGACCCGTCGCCGCTGCGCGACGAGCTGGGCTGGACGCCCGGACACACCGACTTCGAGGCCGGCCTGCGCGACACCATCGACTGGTATCGCACCAACGAATCATGGTGGGGGCCTTTGAAAGACGCGGTGGAGGCGACCTACGCGGAGCGTGCGCAGTGACCGCTCGTGAGTTGGCGGTGCCGGGCGCCTGGGAGATCACACCGAAGGTGCACAGCGACGCTCGTGGCGCCTTCTTCGAGTGGTTCACCGATCCGGGGTTCGCCGCATTCGCCGGGCACCGGTTCGACCTGCAGCAGGCCAACTGCTCGGTGTCCCAGGCGGGCGTGCTGCGCGGGATGCACTTCGCGGAGCTGCCTCCGAGCCAGGCCAAGTACGTCACCTGCGTACGCGGCGCGGTGTTCGACGTCGTCCTCGACATCCGCGTCGGATCACCGACGTTCGGCACGTGGGATTCGGTGATTCTCGACGACCGGACCCACAGGTCGGTGTACCTGTCAGAAGGACTGGCCCACGGATTCCTTGCATTGCAGAACGATTCGACGGTGATGTACCTGTGTTCGACGGGCTACGACCCGCAGCGCGAGCACACCATCGATCCGTTCGACCCAGCAGTGAACATCGTCTGGCCCGAAGTCGACGGCGAGCCGCTGCTCTCCCCGCGCGATCGTGCGGCGCCGTCGCTGGCGGCCGCATCGGAGGCCGGGCTGCTGCCGACGTGGGCGGACGCGAGAGCGTTCGTCGAGTCGCTTCGATCGTGAGCTGGGGCGACCGCCCCTTGCCAACGCCCGCCCCGATTACTAGGATATCCAAGTATCTAGGCGAGAGGACTCCCCCATGACTTCATCAACGGCGACCACCCGGATCCCCCACTTCATCAACGGCAAGCGCAGCGAGCTGCAGTCCAGCCGCACCGCCGATGTGCTCAATCCCAGCACCGGTGAGGTCCAGGCACAGGTCGTCCTCGCCTCTGCGGCCGACGTCGACACCGCGGTGGCCACGGCCGTCGCAGCGCAGAAGGAGTGGGCTGCCTGGAACCCGCAGCGGCGGGCACGGGTGATGATGAAGTTCATCGAGCTGGTGAACGCCAATACCGAAGAACTGGCAGAGCTGCTGTCGATCGAGCACGGCAAGACCGTGCCCGACTCCAAGGGCGACATCCAGCGCGGCATCGAGGTGATCGAGTTCGCCATCGGCATCCCGCACCTGCTCAAAGGGGAATTCACCGAGGGCGCGGGTGGCGGCATCGACGTCTACTCGATTCGCCAGCCGCTGGGCGTGGTCGCGGGCATCACGCCGTTCAATTTCCCGGCGATGATCCCGCTGTGGAAGGCCGGACCGGCCCTCGCGTGCGGAAACGCGTTCATCCTCAAGCCCTCCGAGCGCGATCCCTCGGTGCCGTTGCGCCTCGCCGAGCTCTTCCTCGAGGCCGGACTGCCCGCGGGCGTCTTCCAGGTCGTGCAGGGCGACAAGGAAGCGGTCGACGCGATCCTGCACCATCCCGACATCCAGGCCGTCGGGTTCGTCGGGTCCTCCGACATCGCGCAGTACATCTACTCCACGGCCGCGGCCAACGGGAAGCGATCGCAGTGCTTCGGCGGCGCCAAGAACCACATGATCGTGATGCCCGACGCCGACCTCGACCAAGCCGTCGACGCGTTGATCGGCGCCGGCTATGGCAGTGCCGGCGAGCGCTGCATGGCGATCAGCGTCGCCGTGCCGGTCGGTGAAGAAACCGCGAACCGCCTCCGCAACCGGCTCGTGGAACGCGTCAACCAGCTCCGGGTCGGACACAGCCTGGATCCCAAGGCCGACTACGGACCGCTCGTCACCGGTGCGGCGCTCGAGCGGGTCAAGGATTACATCGGCCAGGGCGTGGAAGCCGGCGCCGAACTCGTCGTTGACGGTCGCGAACGCACCACCGACGAACTCAGCTTCGACGACCAGAGCCTGGAGGGCGGGTACTTCATCGGACCCACCCTGTTCGACAACGTCACCACCGACATGTCGATCTACACCGACGAGATCTTCGGACCGGTGCTGTGCATCGTGCGCGCGCACGACTACGAGGAGGCGTTGAGCCTGCCGAGCAAGCACGAATACGGCAACGGCGTCGCGATCTTCACCCGCGACGGTGACGCCGCCCGCGACTTCGTGTCCCGGGTGCAGGTGGGCATGGTCGGCGTCAACGTGCCGATCCCGGTTCCGGTGGCCTACCACACCTTCGGCGGCTGGAAGCGCTCCGGATTCGGCGACCTCAACCAGCATGGGCCCGCGTCGATCCAGTTCTACACCAAGGTCAAGACCGTCACCGAGCGGTGGCCGTCAGGCATCAAGGATGGCGCCGAGTTCTCCATCCCCACCATGAACTAGCGCTGACGAACCCTATGGCACCGTTCGAGATGTACGTAATGGATCAAGACGAACGCGTCATCGCCGAGACGGCGGCCGCGTTCGCCGCCAAACGCCTTGCGCCACATGCCCTGGACTGGGACGCCGACAAGCACTTCCCCGTCGACGTGCTGCGCGAGTCCGCCGAGCTCGGAATCGCGGCGATCTACTGCGCCGAGGAGGTCGGGGGCAGCGGGCTGCGACGCCTCGACGCGGTGCGGATCTTCGAGGAACTCGCCGCGGCCGACCCGACGATCGCGTCGTTCATCTCGATCCACAACATGTGCGCCTGGATGATCGACAGCTACGGCACCCCTGAGCAACGCAAGACCTGGGTGCCGCGGCTGGCCACGATGGAGGCGATCGCCAGTTACTGCCTGACCGAGCCGGGCGCGGGATCGGACGCGTCCGCGCTGCGCACCCGCGCGGTGCGCGACGGATCGGATTGGGTGCTCGACGGGGTCAAGCAGTTCATCTCCGGCGCGGGGGTCTCCGACGTGTACGTGGTGATGGCCCGCACCGGCGCGGACGGCCCGAGGGGAATCTCGGCTTTCGTCGTCGAAAAGGGCACGTCCGGACTCAGTTTCGGCGTCAACGAGGCCAAGATGGGCTGGAGTGCCCAGCCGACCGCGCAGGTGGTCTTCGACAAGGTGCGGGTCCCCGCGGACTCGCTGCTCGGCGGCCCCGAAGGTGAGGGCACCGGTTTCGCCGTCGCGATGAACGGACTCAACGGCGGCCGGATCAACATTGCCGCGTGCTCGCTGGGTGGCGCACGGACGGCCTACCAGAAAGCGGCCGGATACGTCCGCGACCGCGAGGCATTCGGCGGCTCACTGCTCGACGAGCCCACCATCCGGTTCACCCTGGCCGACATGGCCACCTCATTGGAGACGTCGCGAATCCTTTTGTGGCGGGCCGCATCCGCCCTCGATGCGGGCGATCCCGACAAGGTCGAACTGTGCGCGATGGCGAAACGGTATGTCACCGATACCTGTTACGAGGTGGCCGACCAGGCGCTGCAACTGCACGGCGGGTACGGCTACCTCAAGGAGTATGGGCTCGAGAAGATCGTCCGGGATTTGCGAGTGCACCGGATCCTGGAAGGCACCAACGAAATCATGCGTGTGGTGATCGGACGGGCCGCAGCGGCTCGCGCCCGCGCGTCGTAAAGGGGATTCAAGTGACGACGATCGCGTTCCTGGGACTGGGACACATGGGCGGACCGATGGCCGCCAATCTTGTTGCAGCAGGGCACACCGTGCGGGGTTTTGATCCCGTAACGACGCTGCGCGATGCTGCAGCCGAGAAGGGCGCGGCGGTGTACACCAGCGGCGCCGAGGCGGTTGCCGACGCCGACGCCATCATCACCTCGCTGCCCAACGGCGCGGTGGTGAAGGCGTGTTACGCCGAGATCCTTCCCGCCGCCAAGAAGGGCGCGCTGCTGATCGATACGTCGACGATCTCGGTCGACGACGCCCGGGAGATCCATCAGCAGGCGGTCTCGGCCGGGCTGGCCCAACTCGACGCCCCAGTGTCGGGCGGCATCAAGGGCGCGACCGCGGGAACGCTGGCGTTCATGGTCGGCGGTGAGGACGCCGACGTCGTCCGCGCGCAGCCCATCCTTGATCCGATGGCGGGCAAGGTCATTCACTGCGGCGCGTCCGGCGCGGGACAGGCCGCCAAGCTGTGCAACAACATGGTGCTCGCCGTGCAGCAGATCGCGATCGGGGAAGCGTTCGTGCTCGCCGAGAAGCTCGGCCTGCCTGCCCAGTCGCTGTTCGACGTCATCACCGGAGCTACCGGGAACTGCTGGTCGGTCCACACCAATTGCCCAGTGCCCGGACCGGTTCCGACATCACCGGCGAACAACGACTTCAAACCGGGGTTCGCGACGGCACTGATGAATAAGGACCTCGGCTTGGCGATGGCCGCCGTGAACTCGACGGGATCGTCTGCGCCACTGGGAACCCACGCCGCCGAGATCTACCAGAAGTTCAACGAGGACCACGCCGACAAGGACTTCAGCGCCGTAATCGAGATGCTCCGCAGCTGAACTCGCTGTCGACACTGAACTTATGCACGAGCTCTCGCCGAAATTTCGAGCATAACCTCAGGTTCGACGACGCTAGGCCGCCGAGGGTCGGCTGGTCCCCTGCCACTTGTCGTGCACCCGCTGACATTCGGCCACCCGCAACGGGGTCCCGACGGTGTCGTCGCTGTCGATCAGTACGCTCGCCAGTCCGGCGGCGGTGGCTTTGCGTTGGTTCGCCACCGACCCCGCGAACGCGAGGGAATCCTGGGCCTGAGCACCGAGGTCGGCGAGAGCGACCCGGTAGACGTCGCCGTCCGGCGCATCGTCGGCGGTCACGACCGTGTTCACGATGCCCTCACCGACGAGTTGGCGCACCAGCGGCTCGACCCACGCGTGTCGGCCGCTGCTGACCACCCCGATGCCGATTCCGGCGCCGAAGGCCTCGGTGATGAGGTCGACCAGGCCGGTTCGCGGCGCGATGTCGGCATCCAGGATCGTCTCGTCGAGGATCATCTCCTTCGCCGCGCAGATCTCGTCGACCAGCAGCTCGGCGAGCACGTCGCACTCGGTCTTGACCCCGCGCTTGCGGAGTTCAGCGGCGACCCGCCTGCGTTCGTCGCGCAGCGCCTGGAGTTGGCGGTAGCGCGTGACGGTCCAGGTGATGTCCAGTCCGAGCGCCGCGAACGCGGCGTTGTAGGCGGGGCGATGGCCGGCGCCCTCGATGTCGGCGAGGGCTTCGAGGTCGAAGATCACCGCGCCGAGCGTTTTGATGGGCTGCACCGCGACATCTGCGGGCGCGGGCCAGTCCCACCAGAATCGACCGGCACGCCATGCTCTCTGCTGTGTGGGCTGCACGAATGAATGGTGGCCCAGATCACACCCCGGGCGCCTCCCCCAGTTGGGGGATTGGCCGCGCCAAGTTGGTCGGACCGCGCAACAACGGGCCCTAGGCTGGGGCGATGCCACCGGTCCGAATCGTCCTGGTCGATGACCACGAGATGGTCATCGAGGGGCTCAAGGCGATGCTCGCCGCCTTCGACAGCCGGGTCACGGTGGTCGGTCAGGCCGTCGGAGCCGATCATGTGGTCGGCGTTGTCGGGGATCTCGATCCCGACATCGTGCTGTGCGACGTGCGAATGCAGGGCTCCAGCGGCCTGGACGTCTGCCAGCAGCTTCGGGCCCGTGACCCCGGCCGCAAGGTCGTGATGCTGTCGGTCTACGACGACGAGCAGTACCTCTTCCAGGCGTTCCGGGTGGGCGCCGCCGGCTATCTGCTCAAGAGCATCAGCAGCGAGGAACTGGTGCGCCAACTGGAGTTCGTGCACAGCGGGGAGACCGCGATCGATCCGGGGATGGCGGCCCGCGCCGTGGACACCGCCGCGCGACTGCAGCGCGACGAGTTCTGGCCGGGCGCCCGTCAGGGCCTCACCCAGCGGGAGAGCGAGATCCTGTCGTTCGTGGTCAACGGGCTGTCAAACCGTGCCATCGCCACCAAGCTGGTGATCGGAGACGAGACGGTCAAGACGCATCTGAGTTCGATCTACCGCAAGCTCGGGGTCAGCGACCGCACCGGCGCGGTGGCGACCGCGCTGCGCGAAGGGATCTATCAATGAGCTCCCCGTCGCGGCCGCTGTTGGCGGCCGATCGCGAGCTGGCGCTGCTGCGCGAACTCATCCAGGCCGCGTCCAGTGGCCCCGGCGTCGAACCGCTGGCGGCGGCGGCAGCGCGCATCATCACCGCCGCCACCGACAGCGATGTGTGCTTCGTGCACGTTCTCGACGACACCGAACGGTCGTTGACGCTGGCGGGTGCGACGCCGCCGTTCGATGCCGAGGTCGGCAAGATCCGGCTGCCGCTGGGACAGGGCATCTCGGGCTGGGTGGCCAGCAATCGGCAACCGGTGGTGATCGGCCACGACAAGGAGTCCGACCCGCGGTACCTGCCGTTCGAATCGCTGCGGGGCCGGGACTTCACGTCGATGGTCTCGGTGCCGATGGAAACCGCTCCAGGCGGGCTGGTCGGGGTGCTCAACGTGCACACCGTGGCCCAGCGCGAGTTCACCGATCGCGACGTCGAGCTTCTCCTGGTCATCGGCCGGCTGATCGCCGGCGCCATGCACCAGGCGCGCCTGCACCGTCAGCTGGTGTCCCGCGAACGCGCGCACGAGAACTTCGTCGAGCAGGTCATCCAGGCCCAGGAACTGGAGCGGCGGCGGCTGGCCGGCGATATCCACGACGGCATCTCGCAGCGCCTGGTGACGCTGTCCTACCGCCTCGATGCGGCCGCGCAGGCGGCGGCTTCCGCCGACCACGCAGCGCTGACCGAGCAGCTGGACAAGGCGCGCGAGCTGATCGGGCTGACGTTGGAGGAGGCCCGCGCGGCCATCGGCGGGCTGCGGCCACCGGTGCTCGACGATCTCGGGCTCTCCGGCGGGCTGGCGAGCCTGGCACGCTCCATCCCGCAGATACCCATCGGTCTGGAAATTGCCACGGACCTCGCCGACACGCGGCTGCCCGATCACATCGAGGTCGCGTTGTACCGGATCGCCCAGGAATGCCTGCAGAACGTCGTCAAGCACGCCAAGGCGACGCGCGCGCGGCTGACGTTCGCAATGGACCGGGGTGATCACGGCGAGGTGGCCAGACTCGAGATCGTCGACGACGGAGTCGGTTTCGACACCCTGGAGCATCCGCTGGGCAGTGACGAGATGGGCGGCTACGGGCTGCTGTCGATGGCCGAGCGGGCCGAGATCGTGGGCGGGCGGCTCAACATCCGCTCGCGGCCGGGCACCGGCACCGCGGTCACGGCGACCATCCCGGTCCCCGCTGCCAAGTGACGTTTCCGCGGAATAGCATTCCTGGTCGCTAGCCGGCCAAAATCGCAGCCAGGAATGCTATTCCGCGGCGAATCTCGGGGACCCAGGCTCAGAAGTCGCCCGCGCTGCGGCGCAGCGTCCGGATCGACTCGGCGAGCGTGCGTGAGTCGTCGCCGCTGACGCCGATGTCGGCGAACACATCCTTGTTCAGCGTCACCGTCGCATCCTCGACCGTGGATCGTCCGAGCTCGGTGATCCGCACCAGCGTGGTGCGCCCGTCAGTGGGATGGGGCACCCGCTCGACGAGGCCGTCTGCTTCCAGCCGCCGGATCGCGTGCGTGACGCTGGTGACGTGCACCTGCAGCCGGTCGGAGGCCTTCGTGATCGGCAGCGCGCCGGTGCGGCTGAACGCCAGCAGCCGCAGTAACTCGTACCGGGAGAAGCTCAGGTCATAGGGCCGCAGCGCGGTCTCGACGCGGGCGAGCAGGATCTGGTGGGCGCGCATCACCGAGGTCACCGCCACCATGCCGTCGGCGACGTCACCCCAGCCGGAACGCTCCCAATTGGCCCGCGCGTCGGCGATCGGGTCCCGCCGGTCCGGTTCGGATGGCACGCCTCTTCTTACCGCATCGCCGCGCCCACCGTGCGGACCAGAGCGTCACCGGCCCGTCTGGGACAGCCCGGTTCACAACGTTTTCTCAAGTAGTACTGTGCCGTCGGGTGACGAAACCATCTGTACTGCAGCGATTTCCTCGAGAGGCATCGGAGTGGTCCCGCTGGGTAGTGCGGTCGCACCCGACAGACCGAGCCACGTGGCGATCTCGGATCGGCTGCCGTCGCGCCCCACCACCACCATGCCCAGGTTCTGCGGCGGTGCGTCCCTGCTGCCCCAGTCGCCATACGAGCAGGCCATGTCGATGCGGGTGCCCCAGCCGTACCCGGAGACCGCGATGCTGGCGTTGATCGGGGTGTCGGAGACCTTGGTCATCTCCAGCATCTGCGCGGCGTGCTGACTGGTTCCGCTCTGCAGCCCGATCGTCTCCGGACGGATCGCGATGACGAGCCCGGCGGCCAGCACCGCGGCGGCGAGCCCTACCGCCGCCGACGTCACCCACCGGGATCGGCGCCTGCGCCACCGGACCTTGTCCAGAACGGACTGCAGCACCTCGGGGCGCAGCGGCGGATCAGGTTGTTCATGGTCGAGCGCGCTCACCTCGTCGAGGGTGAGCATCGCGAGCAGACCCGGGATTCCGCTGAGTTCGGCGACGGCCGAACGGCACCGCTCGCAGTCCGTCAGGTGGTCTTCGTACTCACGGCGCTCGTCACCGGCCAAGGCGCCCAACAGGTATGCGGCATCCCATGTCGGGTAGCAACTTTCGGCGATCGTCATCGAGTGACCCCCATTTCCTGTAGCCCGAGTCGTAACGCGCGAACCGCGTAGTGCAGCCGAGATTTCACCGTGCCTTCCGGGATCTGCAGATCGGCCGCGATCTGTCCGGTGGTCCAACCCTGGTAGTACGCCCTGCGGACCACGGCGCGGTGTTCCTCGGACAGCTGCGCCAGCGCGGTGCTCAGCAGGATGCGGTCCAACGCCGTGTCCACCTCGTCGCGGGCGCTCCCGGGACCCGCACTGTCGGCCACGTGCTCGGGGTCGGGGACGTCGGTTTCATTGCGGTACCGGGCGCTTCGTCGTTCGTCGATGATCATGTTGCGGGCCACCGTGAAGAGCCAGGCGCGCGCGGATCGGTCCTCGTCGGCGGTGACCTCGGGGTGCCGCCAGGCCCGCAGCAGGGTCTCCTGCACCACATCCTCGGCGCGGACCCGGTCCCCGGTGAGACGCAGCGCGTAGTGCCACAACGCGGTGGCGTGCTCGTTGTAGAGCACCCGCATCATGGCGGCCTCGGGGTCGTCGCGGTTGTTCTGGATCTTCACTGGTAGCCAGCCTCCGCCATTGACACGAGGGAGGCGGCCGTTCAGTTCAGTTCAGTGTCATCCCTGCGGCGCGGTGAGGATGCGGGGCCCGTCGTCGGTGACGGCGACGGTGTGTTCCCAGTGCGCGGCGCGCGACCCGTCGGCGGTGACGACGGTCCATTCGTCGGCGAGCACGACGGTCTTCGTCGTCCCGAGGGTGAGCATGGGTTCGATGGCGAGCACCGACCCCGGCGCCAGGTGCGGTCCCCGCCCAGGTGAGCCCTCGTTGGGCAGAAACGGATCCATGTGCATCTCGCGCCCGATCCCGTGCCCGCCGTAGCCGGCGACGATGCCGAACTTGCGGTCGTAGCGGGCCTCGGCGGCGCGGGTCCCGAGCTCGATGGCGTGGGAGACATCGGTCAGGCGGTTACCGGGGACCATCGCGGCGATCCCGGCCTCCATGGATTCCCGAGTCGCGGCCGACAACGCCTCGTCGACCGGGATGACCGTGCCGACACCGAAGGTGAACGCCGAGTCGCCGTGCCAGCCGTCCAGGATGGCGCCGCAGTCGATCGACACCAGGTCCCCGGCGGCGAGCTTCTCGGTGGCCGACGGGATGCCGTGCACCACGCGATCGTTGACCGACGAGCAGATGCTGGCCGGGAATCCGTGATACCCGAGGAAGGACGGGATGCCGCCGCCGTCGCGGATCACGGATTCGGCGACCTCGTCGAGATCCAGAGTGGAGGCGCCGGGCACGGCAGCCCGGTGCACCGCGGCCAGAGCCGCGGCGACGAGCGCGCCCGCGGCGGCCATCGCGTCGAGTTCACCGGTGCTGCGTTGCGGGACGACCTTGCGGCCGCGCAGGCCGGGCACGGAAACCATGGGGGTGCTTAGCGGCCGAGCGCCTTCAGCGCACGGCCGAACACCTCGTCGAGTTCACCGACGGCGTCCACGGTGACCAGCGAGGCGCTGTAGTAGTCGAGCAGTGGCGCGGTCTCGTCGCGGTACACGTTGAACCTGTTGCGGATGACGTCCTCGGTGTCGTCGGCACGGCCGCGACCCTTGAGTCGGGAGACGAGTTCCTCCTCGGGGACCCGGAACTCCAGCACCGCATCCAGCGACAGGTCGCGCTTCTCGAGCATCTCGTCGAGGGCCTTGGCCTGCTCCACCGAGCGCGGGAACCCGTCGAGAATGAATCCTCCGGCCACGTCCTCGTCATCGAGTCGGTCGTCCACGAGCGCGTTGGTCAGGGTGGCCGGGACCAGGTCGCCGGCGTCGAGGTACTTCTTGGCTTCCAGCCCCAGCTCGGTGCCGTTGCTGATGTTGTGCCGGAACAGGTCGCCCGTGGAGACCTGCGGGACGGCGAGCTTTTCGGCCAGCTTCTGCGCCTGAGTTCCCTTGCCCGCGCCGGGCGGTCCCAACAACACGATTCTCAACTTAGGAACCCTTCTCTCACTTCAAGAAACCTTCGTAGTTGCGCTGCATCAGCTGGCTTTCGATCTGCTTGATGGTGTCGAGGCCGACGCCGACGGCGATGAGGACCGCGGTACCGCCGAAGGGCAGGTTCTGCACGGCACCGGTGTTCCCGATCTGGAGGAACATGTTCGGCAGGACGGCAATGACGCCCAGGTACAGCGAGCCCGGCAGCGTGATCCGGGACAGGACGAACCGTAGGTAGTCGGCGGTCGGCTTGCCGGGCCGGATGCCGGGGATGAAGCCGCCGTACTTCTTCATCTCGTCGGCGCGTTCGTCGGGATTGAACGTGATCGACACATAGAAGTACGTGAAGAACACGATCAGGCCGAAGTAGATCGCGATGTAGACCGGGCTGCTCGGGTCGGTCAGGTACTCGGCGACGAACGTCTGCCACCACCCGGTGCTCGGGCCGGCGCTGCCGCTGGTGATCAGCTGGGTGATCAGGTGCGGGATGTAGATCAGCGACGAGGCGAAGATGACCGGGATCACGCCCGCCTGGTTGACCTTCAGGGGCAGGTAGGTCGAGGTACCGCCGTACATCCGCCGACCGACCATCCGCTTGGCGTACTGGACGGGGATGCGTCGCTGGCCCTGCTCGACGAACACCACGCCGGCGACGATGACCAGAGCGGCCAGACACACGAAGGTGAAGACCATGCCGCCACGGCTGTCGAGGATGTTCTTTCCCTCGCCGGGAATGGCGGACGCGATGCTGGCGAAGATCAGCAGGGACATGCCGTTGCCGACGCCCCGCTCGGTGGCGAGTTCGCCCATCCACATCACCAGCGCCGCACCCGCCGTCATCACGACGACCATGACGGCGAGGGTGGTGAGGTTCAGCCCCTCACCCTGGCCCTGGATGATGTCGAGCGTGCAGCCCTGCAGCAGCCCACCGTTGGCGGCCAGCGCCACGATGCTGGTGGCCTGCAGGATCGCCAGCGCGATCGCCAGGTACCGGGTGTACTGCGTCATCTTCGTCTGACCGGCCTGCCCCTCCTTCTTCAACTGCTCGAAGCGGGGGATGACGACGGTCAGCAGCTGCACGATGATGCTCGCGGTGATGTAGGGCATGATGCCCACCGCGAACACCGACAACTGCAGTAGGGCGCCGCCGGAGAACAGGTTGATCAGCGAGTAGATCTGACCCGACTCGCCGCCACTGACCTGGGCGATGCACTGCTGCACGTTGGGGTAGTTGACACCGGGAGACGGGATCGAGGCGCCCACGCGGTACAGGATCACGATGCCCAGCGTGAACAGGATCTTGCGTCTCAGATCGACCGTTCGCAGTGCTGAAATGAAAGCCGAGAGCACTCTTTCCTCCTGCACGGCCGGGCTGACGATCGCGGCGTGCTCATAGTCGTGCGCGCGACAGCACGAGCAGGCATACGACCTGCGCAAGTCACGCGTTCAAACAGTCTACGAGACTAACAGTTGCATGTTGGTTGCCCCGAATCCGACTTCGCTGACCAAGCGTACAGTCGAGAGAGGATCATTACCTTAACTAACTAATAGTCTGCAACGAGGAGGAACCCACCCCATGGCACGAACCGATAACGACACCTGGGACCTCGCTTCCAGCGTCGGCGCCACGGCCACGATGGTCGCCGCGGCTCGTGCGGTCGCCACCCGATCCGATGACGCGGTGATCAACGATCCCTTCGCCGAGCCGCTGGTGCGCGCCGTCGGCCTCGACTTCTTCACCCGACTCGCCAGCGGTGAGCTCACCGCGGCCGACCTCGAGAGCCGCAGCGGTGAGTCCCCGGTCGGCATGACCCGCTTCGCCGACGGGATGGCCGCCCGCACCCGGTTCTTCGACGACTTCTTCGCGGCCGCCACCGCGGCGGGCATCAGGCAGGCCGTGATCCTCGCCTCGGGGCTGGACGCCCGCGCCTACCGGCTGTCGTGGCCGCAGGACATGGTGCTGTTCGAGATCGATCAGCCCGAGGTGATCGAGTTCAAGACCACGACGCTGGCCGGGCTCGGCGCGCACCCGACGACCGAGCTGCGGCCGGTGAGGGTCGACCTGCGCAATGACTGGCCGGCCGCGCTGGCCGACGCCGGCTTCGATGCCACCAAGCCCACGGCGTGGATCGCCGAAGGCCTGCTGGGCTACCTGCCTCCCGATGCGCAGGACCGGCTGCTCGACCAGATCGGCGAGCTCAGTCCCGCGGGCAGCCGCCTCGCCGCCGAAGGGGTGCCCTCCCACCACGAGGTCGACCAGGAGGAACTCCGCGAGAAGATGAAGGACTCCACCGATCGGTGGCGCGACCACGGCTTCGACCTCGACTTCTCCGAGCTGGTTTTCCTCGGCGACCGCTCCGAGCTCACCGGCTACCTGAAAGATCACGGCTGGGCGGTCGACGCCGCACCGACCAATGAGCTGCTGATCCGTTACGGGCTGGAACCGCTCGACGACGGCGAGGGCTTCGCCGACGTCGTCTACGTCACCGCGACCAAGTAGCGCGGGACGCGATGGCGCGCACCGATGGCGACCGCTGGGACCTGGCGTCCAGTGTCGGGTCGACGGCGACGATGGTGGCCGCGGCCCGGGCGGTCGCCAGCCGCGAACCCGACCCCCTGATCCAGGACCCGTACGCGGCACCGTTGGTGCGCGCGGTGGGGCTCGACTTCTTCACCAAAGTGGTCGACGGGCAGATCTCGTTCGATGACGGCGACGACTCCGGTGCCGCCCGGTTGATGACGGACGTGATGGCAGTGCGCACCCGCTTCTTCGACGACTTCTTCATCGAGGCCGCGCGCGCGGGGGTCAGGCAGGCGGTGATCCTGGCCTCCGGGCTGGACTCCCGCGCCTACCGACTCGACTGGCCGGCCGGGTCGGTCGTCTACGAAATCGACCAGCCCGCGGTGCTCGAGTTCAAGACCACCACGATGGCTGCGATCGGCGCGGCGCCGGCCGCACAACTCCGTACCGTCGCCGTCGACCTGCGCGAGGACTGGCCTAAAGCACTGCGGGACAACGGCTTCGATGACACCGCGGCCACAGCGTGGAGTGCCGAGGGCCTGCTGGTCTATCTGCCGCCCGATGCGCAGGACCGGTTGTTCGACAACATCACCGCGCTCAGCGCACCCGGCAGCCGACTGGCCACCGAGTATCACCCCGACGCCGGTGCGAGCATCGGCGCGCGCACCCGCGCGCTGCGCGAGCAGTGGGCGGGCCACGGGTTCGACGTCGACGTCTCGGAGCTGTTCTACGCGGGCGAGCGCACTCCCCCTGCCGACTATCTGGCCGCGGTCGGCTGGCGCGTCGAGACCAGACCACGACCGGAGGTGTTCGCCGGCTACGGGCGCCGCTTCGACGTCACCGATGACCTGGCCGCGCTACGTGATTCGCTGGCGCTCACCGCGATCAAAGGAGATGACCGATGACCCGCAGCGAGGGTGACACCTGGGATCTGGCCTCCAGCGTGGGCATCACGGCGACGATGGTCGCCGCGGGCCGCGCGATGGCCTCCGCCGACCCGCGCGGGTTGATCCACGACCCGTTCGCCGCACCGCTGGTCCGCGCCGTCGGCATCGACTTCCTGACGCAGGCGCTCGACGGTGAACTGGACCTGTCGGTGTTCCCGGGGTCGGATCCCGAACGGGCGCAGGCGATGATCGATGTGATGGCCGTGCGCACCAGGTTCTTCGACGATCATCTGCTGGCATCGACCGCTGCAGGCGTGCGCCAGGTGGTGATCCTCGCGTCCGGGCTCGACGCCCGCGCCTACCGGATCGACTGGCCCGAGGGCACCGTTGTCTACGAGATCGACCAACCCGAGGTCATCGCGTTCAAGACCCAGACGCTGGCCGACCTGGGCGCCGACCCGACCGCGACGCGGCGGACGGTGGCGATCGATCTGCGCGAGGACTGGCCCGCCGCCCTGCAGGCCGCGGGTTTCGACGCCTCACAACCGACCGCCTGGCTGGTCGAGGGCCTGCTGATCTACCTGCCGCCCGACGCGCAGGATCTGCTGTTCGATCTGATCACCGACCAGTCCGCGCCGGGCAGCACCGTGGGAACCGAATTCGCGCCGGGCATCCTGGATTTCGATGCCAACCAGGCCCGCGAGATGTCGGAGCCGCTGCGGGAGCGCGGTTTCGACGTCGACATGTCGTCACTGGTGTACGCCGGACAACGCCACCACGCCCTGGAGTATCTGCGCGGCAAGGGTTGGCAGGTCACGGGTTCGCCGAGCGACGAGCTGTTCGAGACGTTCAGGCTTGCGGTGCCGGTGGCCGAAGCCAGGGGCCCGCTGGGCGAGATCGTCTACATCAGTGCGACGTTGGCGGGTTAGCTCAGAACCGCCAGTCACCGACCCACAGCGCGTTGGTGCCCGTCAGCGATCGTTGCGTGTTGTCGACGATCCCGGTCACCGCCGCAACCATCAGCGCACCCACCGCGTCGGGCAGTGACGCGGCGGCAGGCTGCGAAGAAGGCTTGGGCCGCAACATATCCCGCAGCGACGAGCCCGGCAGATTCGCGACGTTCACCCGCTCGTCCGGATCGACGCCGGCGAGCACCTTGGCGCGCCGGACCGCGGTGCGCAGGCCGCCGAGCTCATCGACGAGTCCACGCTCGGCGGCGTCGGCGCCGGTCCACACCCGGCCCCTGGCGACGGCCTCGACGTCCGCCACGCTCAGATTCCGGCCGTCGGCCACCCGCTGGACGAAGTCGGTGTAGAACAGGTCCGCCTCGGCCTCCACGTGGGCATGCTGCTCCTCGGTGAACGGCGCGTTCACCGACCAGGCATCGGCGTTGGCATTGGTGCGCACGCTGTCCGAACCCACGCCCAGCCGATCCTTGAGGTCGCGGGCCACCAGCTTGCCCGTCACGACGCCGATGGATCCGGTGATGGTCCCCGGGTTGGCCACGATGGCGTCGGCAGCCATCGACACGTAATAGCCGCCGGACGCCGCCACCGCGCCCATCGAGGCGACCACCGGCTTGCCCTGCTCGCGGATCCTTACCACTTCGCGCCAGATGGTCTCGGACCCGGTGACCGACCCGCCGGGGCTGTCGACGCGCAGCACGATCGCCGCCACGTCGTCGTCGGCGGCCGCCTGGCGCAGTGCCGCGGCAATAATGTCTCCCCCGGCACTGGAACTGCCGAACGGTGACATCTGCCTCCCGCCCCGGCCGCTGACGATCGGGCCGGCCAGCGTCACCACCGCGACGGTGGCTCTGCCCTTGCGACCGGGGATGCTCGGCGTCGGCACGCCGGGCCGGTTGGCGCGGGCGTACCGGGCCAGATACAACCGCGGCGGTGCCCCCTTGCCGTCGGCATCACCGGTTTCCGGCGAAATTCCTTCTGCTCCTGCCTTTTCCGCGATGCGCGCGTAGGCCTCGTCCCGGAAGCCGATTCGGTCGATCAGCCCCCCGGTGACGGCGTCGTCGCGCAGCAGCGGTGCCCGGTCGGCGAGGGCGTCCAGCGCGGCGATGTCGACGCCGCGGGACGTCGCCACCGCCTCCCACACCTGCGAGCGCAGGCTGTTCACCAGCGCGGTGTCGGCCTCGCGGTGCGCGTCGGTGTATCGATCCTGGGTGAACAGGTTCGCCGCGGACTTGTACTCGCCGCGGGCAATGAACTGGGCTTCGACGCCGACCTTGTCGAGGGCGTCGCGCAGGAACAGGGCGCTGGTGGCGAAGCCGACCAGCCCGACCGTCCCCGACGGCTGCATCCACACCTCCCCGAACGCCGAGGCCAGGTAGTAGGACAGGGTTCCGGGGTAGGTTTCGGCCCAGGCCAGCGACGGCTTCACCGCGCTGAAGGCAGCGATCGCGTCGCGCAGCTCCTGAACCGGCCCCGGCGGGGCCGCGTCGAGCTGCACCCGGGCGATCAACCCGGCGACCCGCGGATCCTCGGCGGCCCGGTGGAGGGCGGCGACGGCCTCACGCAGAAGCAGCGGCTTACCGGCGCCGTTGATCATGGCGAGCGGGTCGAAGCCGGCGGTCTCGGGCAGCGCGCTCTGCAGATCGAGCTCGAGAATGCAGCCGTCCGGCACCCCCTGGTGGCGGGCGGTGTCGACCTTGCGGACCAACTCGCGGACGTCGTCGAACCCGGGCACACCGGTGAGAAGAGAGAACATGACGTCGAGCCTACCGACGCCGATCAGTGCGGCCGGCGGAGCTAGCGGCCGACGAAGCGCGCCTGCTGGGGGCAGTACACCGCCACCGACGCCCGCATCAGGCCGACGGCCTGTTCGCGGCTCATACCGCTGTTCTGCAACGTGGTCACCACGCCGCGCACCGCAGGCACCGGGTTGACGCTGGTGGCCACCTGAGTGGCGAACATCTCACAGACCTGCTTGCCGACCGCGGGCAGATCGACGTCGGGCGCCAGCTCGATGCCCAGGGAGGTCACCGCCTTCTCGAACGCTTCGTCGGCGGTTTGGGCCTGCGCGGAGGCCGCACCCCCGAACACGGCGAGGCCTGCGGCGACCATCGCTGCGGCGACGGTACGACGGTGGCGGATCATGGTGCTCCTCAGTGTTGGACACGTGCAGTGTAAATCGCGATGGCGGCTCGCGCCGTTACTGCTTTTCCGACGGCAGAAAAACAGAGGCCCCCGCCGGTGGCGAGGGCCTCTGTGTAGGGCTTGTCTGCGATGTGGACTAGAGCTCGGTGGCGGTGCCGCCGGCAGCGGTGATGGCCTCGCGGGCGCTGCCGCTGAACTTGTTCGCGGTGACGTCGACCTTGACGGTCAGCTTGCCGTCGCCGAGCACCTTGACCAAGACGTTCTTGCGAACGAGGCCCTTGGCGACCAACTCGTCGACACCGACGGTGCCGCCGTCGGGGAACGCCTTGTTGAGGTCGCCGAGGTTGACGACGCCGTACTCGGTGCGGAACCGGTTCTTGAAGCCCTTGAGCTTCGGCAGCCGCATGTGGATCGGCATCTGGCCACCCTCGAACGTCGTGGGGACGTTCTTGCGCGCCTTGGTGCCCTTGGTACCGCGGCCGGCGGTCTTGCCCTTGGAGCCCTCGCCGCGACCCACGCGGGTCTTCGCCGTCTTCGAGCCCGGAGCCGGGCGCAGATCGTGAAGCTTGATCGTCATTGGTGTCAGACCTCCTCAACCGTCACGAGGTGGTGAACGGCCTTGATGAGTCCGCGGGTCTGGGGGCTGTCCTCCCGGACCACGGACTGGCGGATCTTGCGCAGACCGAGCGTCCGCAAGGATTCACGCTGATTCCAGCGTGCCCCGATGGTGCTGCGCACCTGGGTGATCTTGAGTTCTGCCATGGTCGTTTATGCCGTTCCCTCACGCGCCGCGCTGGCAGCCACGGCCTCCGCCTCGCGGCGGGCCTTGAGCATCCTCGGGGGCGCTACATCTTCGATAGGCAGGCCGCGGCGGGCCGCGACCTCTTCGGGACGCTGGATCATCTTCAGCGCGGCCACCGTCGCATGAACGACGTTGATCGCGTTGTCGCTGCCCAGCGACTTGGCCAGGACGTCGTGCACGCCGGCGCATTCCAGCACCGCGCGGCAGGCGCCTCCGGCGATGACACCGGTACCGGGGCTGGCCGGGCGCAGCATGACGACGCCGGCAGCGGCCTCACCCTGAACCGGGTGGACGATCGTGGCACCGATCAACGGGACGCGGAAGAAGTTCTTGCGAGCTTCCTCGACGCCCTTGGCGATGGCGGCCGGAACTTCCTTGGCCTTGCCGTAGCCGACGCCGACCATTCCGTTGCCGTCGCCGACGATCACCAGCGCGGTGAAGCTGAAGCGGCGGCCGCCCTTGACCACCTTGGACACGCGGTTGATCGCGACAACGCGTTCCAGGTAGTTGCTCTTGTCGCCGCCGTCACGGCCGCCACGACCGCCACGGTCATCACGGCCACGGCCACGACCTCCGCGATCGTCGCCGCGTCCGCCTCCGCGATTGTCCTGCGCCGAACCGGCGCCAGCCTGCTCGGCCATCATGCAGTCCTCTCGTTGATAGTCATCAGAACTTCAGCCCGCCTTCGCGCGCAGCGTCGGCCAGGGCCGCGATCCGGCCACCGTAGGTGTACCCGCCGCGGTCGAACACGACCTCGTCGATGCCCGCAGCCTTGGCGCGCTCGGCGATGAGCTGTCCGACCCGGGTGCTGTGGGCCTTCTTGTCTCCGTCGACGGCACGCACGTCGGCCTCGATCGACGACGCCGCGGCCAGCGTGGCGCCGTCCAGGTCGTCGACCAGCTGCACGTGGATATGCCGCGCCGAGCGGTTGACCACCAGGCGGGGCCGCTCGGCGGTGCCGGCGACCTTCTTGCGCAGCCGGGCGTGCCGACGCAGCCGCGCCGTGCGACGCGCCTCGGAGATGTTCTGCCCCACGGGCTTGCGAACGGTGTCTTTTGTCTTGGTAGCCATGGCCTACTTACCCGTCTTTCCGACCTTGCGACGGATCTGCTCACCCTCGTAGCGAACGCCCTTGCCCTTGTACGGGTCGGGGCGGCGCAGGCGACGGATGTTCGCCGAGATCTGTCCGACCTTCTGCTTGTCGATACCCGAGACCGAGAACTTGGTGGGCGTCTCCACCGCGAAGGTGATGCCTTCCGGTGCCTCGATCACCACGGGGTGGCTGTAACCCAGCGCGAACTCCAGGGTGTTGCCCTTGGCCACCACGCGGTAGCCGACGCCGAAGATCTCCATCTTGGTGGTGTACCCCTCGGTGACACCGGTCACCAGGTTGGCGATCAGCGTGCGCGACAGCCCGTGCAGCGAGCGGTTCTCCCGCTCGTCGTCCGGGCGGGCCACCACGACGGCGCCATCGTCATTGCGCGACACCGTGATCGGCGTGGCCACATCCAGCGTCAGGGTGCCCTTGGGACCCTTGACGGCGACGTTCTGGCCTTCGATGGTGACGTCGACTCCGGAGGGAATCGTCACCGGTTGCTTTCCAATACGCGACATAGCTTGTTCTCCTCCCGCTACCAGACGTAAGCGAGGACTTCGCCGCCCACGCCTTGTCGTGATGCCTGACGGTCGGTGAGCAGGCCCGAGGACGTGGAGATGATCGCCACGCCCAGGCCACCGAGAACGCGCGGCAGATTGGTCGATTTCGCGTACACCCGCAGACCGGGCTTGGACACCCGGCGGAGGCCGGCGATGCTGCGCTCCCGGCTTGGGCCGTACTTCAGCTGCACCACAAGCGATTTGCCCACGCGGGCATCTTCGGTGTGGAAGTCGTTGATGTAGCCCTCCGACTTGAGGATCTCGGCGATGTTGGCCTTGATCTTGCTGTGCGGCAGGGTCACTTCGTCGTGGTACGCCGAATTGGCGTTGCGCAGACGTGTGAGGAAGTCTGCGATCGGATCCGTCATGGTCATGACAGCCGGTTCACCTTTCTCGCGGCGGTTCCTCCGAGATGATTTCGGGAGGCCTACCGCAACCTGTTAGTGGAGTTGAAGTTTGGGGGTGGGCTGTCTTACCAGCTGGACTTCTGCACGCCGGGCAGCTCGCCCGCGTGCGCCATCTCGCGGAGGCAGATCCGGCACAGGCCGAACTTGCGGTACACCGCGTGCGGACGACCGCACCTGTTGCAGCGCGTGTAGCCCCGCACCTTGAACTTGGGCTTCTTGTTGGCCTTGTTGACCAGAGCCTTCTTTGCCATCTGCTCAGTTCTCCTTGAACGGAAAGCCCAGCGCCCGCAGCAGCGCTCGTCCTTCGTCGTCGGTCGTCGCCGAGGTGACGACGGTGATGTCCATGCCACGGGGCCGGTCGATGTCGTCGATGTTGATCTCGTGGAACATCGACTGCTCGTTCAGGCCGAACGTGTAGTTTCCGGTGCCGTCGAACTGCTTGGGGCTCAGGCCACGGAAGTCGCGGATACGGGGAAGCGCGATCGAGGTCAACCGGTCGAGGAACTCCCACATCCGGTCGCCGCGCAGCGTGACCCGCGCACCGATCGGCATGCCCTCGCGCAGCTTGAACTGGGCGATCGACTTGCGGGCCTTGCGGATCTCGGGCTTCTGGCCGGTGATCAGTGCCAGGTCGTTGACCGCGCCGTTGATCAGCTTCGCGTCGCGGGCGGCGTCACCGACACCCATGTTCACGACCACCTTGACCACGCCGGGGATCTGCATGACGTTGGCGAAACCGAATTCCTTCTGCAGCGACTCGCGGATCTCGTCGCGGTAGCGCTGCTTGAGGCGCGGGAGCGTCTTCTCTGTCTTCTCAGCCGTGGTCATCAGAGGTCCTTGCCATTGCTCTTGGCGATCCGGACGTTCTTGCCGGTCTCGTCGTCCTTGCGGAAGCCGACGCGGGTGGGCTTGCCGTCGGAATCGATCACCATCACGTTGCTCACGGAGATCGCCGCCTCCTGGGTGACGATGCCGCCGGAGGACGCGCCGCGCTCGGTGCGTGATTCGGGGGTGTGCTTCTTGATCCGGTTGACGCCCTCGACGAGGATCTTGTTGCGCTCCGGGTAGGCCACGAGGACCTTGCCCTTGGCGCCCTTGTCCTTGCCCGAGATGACGAGCACCGTGTCGCCCTTGCGGACCTTCATCTACAACACCTCCGGGGCGAGCGAGACGATCTTCATGAAGCGCTTCTCGCGCAGTTCGCGACCGACCGGTCCGAAGATGCGGGTTCCGCGCGGGTCATTGTCGGGCTTGATGATGACGGCGGCGTTCTCATCGAACTTGATGTAGCTGCCGTCGGCGCGGCGGCGCTCCTTGACGGTGCGCACGATCACGGCCTTGACCACGTCGCCACGCTTGACGTTGCCACCGGGGATGGCGTCCTTGACGGTCGCCACAATCACGTCGCCGATTCCGGCGTATCGCCGACCCGAGCCACCGAGCACGCGGATGCACAAGATCTCCTTGGCGCCCGTGTTGTCGGCGACCTTGAGCCGCGATTCCTGCTGAATCACTAGATCTCCTCGACCTGGGTTTTCTGTATGCACGCAGGATTCCGACCCTGACGTGCGCGGTCTTTGTCGCCGAAAGGCACGCAGGGCCAGCTGAGATCCAGCCAGCCGAGGTCTGCCCAAGGCAACCCCTACATAGTAGGTGAGCTCGGGGAATGCTCCAAATCGCTCGGGCCGGGGCTCAGCCGACGCAGCGAAACCCGATGTGCGTCGTCGCGCTGTCCTGCGACTGCGGCGACCTCGCGGCAGGCCGGTACCGGTGGCAGTACTCCGGAGCGCACAGGTGCGAACCCCCTTTGAGCGCCTGGCTGATCTGCGGGTCCGGCGCCGCCGGACCACAGCACGACTGCGCCGGACCGCCGATCTGGTGGTGACCGGCGAACCGGGTGGTCGTCCACTCCCAGACGTTTCCGATCATGTCGACGAGGCCGTAGCCGTTGGGCGGGAAGGTGCCGACTGGTGAGGTCCCCGACCATCCCAGCGCACCGTCGTTGCGGTACGGGAAGCGGCCCTGCCAAGTGTTGGCCCTCAACTGCCCGCCCGGGGCGGGGTCATCGCCCCAGGGGTAGATCGTCGTCGACCCGCCACGCGCGGCGAATTCCCATTCCGCTTCGCTCGGCAGCCGGCGGCCGGCCCAGCGGGCGTACGCGGCGGCATCGGTGTAGCAGACCTGCACCACCGGGTGCTCGGCTCGGTCCTCGAGAGCGTCGATGTCGCTGTCCGGGCCGTACGGGTGCCGCCAGTCGGCGCCGGGCACCCAGTCCCACCACTGTCGCCAGTCACGCAGGTCGACGGGGCCGTCCGTCGGCCGGAAGACCAGCGCACCCGGCACCAGGTCCTGCGGTGCGGCGCCGGGGAACAGCGCGGGATCCGGCGCGGTCTCGGCGACGGTGCGATAGCCGGTGTCGGCGACGAATCGGCCGAACTGGGCATTGGTCACCGGGTGCCGCTCGATCGCGAACGCGGCGACGGTGACGGTGTGCACCGGAGCCTCTTCGGGATAGAACGCCGTCGAACCCATGCGAAACGCCCCGCCCTCCACCTCGACGAGGTCGGTGAGCATGGCGTTCAGCGTATGCCGATCTCGAAATCCTCGGTCAGCAGCGAGGCCGCCTCGTCGAATCCGGGTGTACTCGGCGGCGCCTCGACGTGGATGGCGATCAGGTAGTTCCCGCCCGCGGTGGGCACGTGGACGATGCGGTCCTTGTACTCGATCGACAGTTCGGCGTCGTCGGAGAGCACGCCCATCAGTTTCTGCCCGCTGTATCCGCACATCTCCGCCGGCAGCAGGCTGACGGTGCTGATGGTCGCGTCACGGGTGAGGTCGTCGGAGTACGCCCGGAACGCCGCCGCGGGGTCCAGTGGCGTGGCGGAGATCGACACGGTCGCCGACATCTGCCCCTGGCCGTCCATCTGTGCACCCACCGCATCGGGGCCGTTGCCCGAGGACATCGACCAGCCCTCGGGCACGCCCACCGTGGCCGTGGGCGCGGCAGGGTCGGCGACCTGGGCGACGACGCTGACCGGCGGCGGCACGTCCGGCACGCAGACCTGCCCTGCCGCTGCCGGGGGCGCGGTGGTGGGCACGACTCCTGGCTCGTCCGAGGACATCTCGGTCGTGGGCGAGGACCCTGTCGTCTCTGTCGCCTCCGCGCTCTCGGTCGGCTCCGTGGTCTCGGCCGTCTGCTGTTGAGCACCGTCCCCCGTGGCCGCGCCGTCGCTGGTGCGGGTGCAGGCCGGGGCCAGGACGACGACTCCCGACAAGAGGATCAGCGCAACAGTTCTCATCATCGCGGTCAGTCCTTTGCGAAAGCTCGAGCGAAATCCCGCTCGAGATCGATGTAGGGGGAACCGGATACGTCGATGTTCACCCGGGCGATGGTGCCGCCGGTGAACGGGAAGGGCGCCTGATAGCTGCGCGACACCGGCGAACCATTGTTGCGACCGACACTGAGGCTCGCACTGGCGAGACCGAAAGTCCCTGGGTGGGCGCGCATCCCAGCGAAGGTCGCCACCTCCGAGCCGTCGATGTAGAGCGCGGCGTCGCCCAGTGGCGTGTGCATGCCCTCGACGGTTCCGGTGCGGGTGTAGGCGAACCCGAGCGTGTGGGCACCCGCGGGCACCGGATCCGGTGATGACAGCGTCTGCTGCTCCTCGCCCATGAAGTTGTAGCAGAAGTGGAGATGACCGCCCTGCAGGAACATCACGTATCCCCCGTGTGCGCCACCGTGTTTGACGATGACGCCATCGGCGCCCCCGGGGTCCAGAGTCACCTCCGCGAGCACCACGAACGACCGGCCGAAGATCTCCACACCCGCGCCCGCACCCACATCCGCCGTGCCGGGGTAGTAGAGGTAGGACTGACGTTCGCCCGACAGCGACGGCCGCCACCGCGAGATCGTCTCCATGATGTTGAGGTCACCCAGCGGCAGGCCGTTGTACTTCGCGGCCTCGGAGAACCACAGCGCCGCGAGTTCTGCGAGCTTGTCCGGGTTTTCGGCCGCGAGGTCGTGACATTGACTGCGGTCCGAGTCGATGTGGAACAGTTCCCAGCGGTCGGCGTCGAAGTGCGACCACCCGGCGGGGGACGCGGCATGCACGGTGTTGGCGAACCATCCCCTGTGCCAGATGCCGCGGGTACCCAACATGGTGTAGAACTGCGTCTCCTTACCTGTGGGGGCATCCGGATCATCAAGGGCCACTTTGAAACTGACACCGTCGAGCGGCTTCTGCGGCACGCCGCGCACCGAGGCGGGCGGCGTGATCTGCAGGAGGTCGTACACGGTGGGGGTGATGTCGCAGACATTGACGTAGTTGTCGCGGACTTCGCCGTGTGCGGCGATCCCGTCGGGCCAGGAGATGATCGCGGTGTCCGCGATGCCGCCCTCGTGGGACGCGTAGCGTTTGAACAATTTGTACGGGGTGTTGAAGGCCATCGCCCAGCCGGTCGGGTAATGGTTGTAGGTGTGCGGCGAGCCGAGGTCGTCGAACACCTTCATGCTCTCCTCGACGGTGTCGATGTAGCCGTTGAAGAACTTGACCTCGTTGACCGAGCCGTTGGGTCCGCCCTCGCCGCTGGCACCGTTGTCGGAGATGACCACGATGATCGTGTTGTCGAGCTGGCCCGACTCCTCCAGATAGTCGAGGACACGGCCGATCTGGGCGTCGGTGTAGCTGAGGAAGCCGGCGAAGACCTCGGCCATCCGGCTGAACAGCCGCTTCTCCTCGTCGTTCAAGGAATCCCACGGCCGTACGGTGTCCTGATCGGGCCACGCTTCCCCGTTGGGGCCCACGACATCCGAGTACGGATTCATCGGCGACAACTCGGTGTCGGGCGGCACGACGCCTAGACGCTTCTGATTGTCGAGCACGATCTCCCGGTAGGCCTCATAGCCCATGTCGAAAGCGCCGGCGTACTTGTCAGCCCATTCCTTGAAGACATGGTGCGGCGCGTGGCCGGCGCCCGGCGCGAGATACGAGAACCACGGCTTGCCGGGCGCGATCACCTTCGAGTCGCGGATGAACTCGATTGTCTTGTCCGCCAGATCCTTCGACAGATGGTAACCGTCCTCCGGCGATGCCGGTGGTGCGACGGGGTGGTTGTCGTACACGAGTTCCGGGTACCACTGGTCGGTTTCGCCGCCCATGAACCCGTAGAAGCGTTCGAAGCCGCGTGACAGCGGCCAGTGCCGCTTGGTGGATGCGAGGTTGGATTCCTCGAGCGGGGTCAGGTGCCACTTACCGACGCAGTAGGTGTTGTAGCCGTTCTCGGTCAGAACCTCCGGGAGCAGTGCCGTGTCGAACGGGATCCGCCCGTTGCAGTTAGGGAAACCGTCGGTGAACTCTTCGATGGTGGCCATGCCGACCGTCGTGGCATTGCGGCCGGTCAACAGCGAGGCCCTGGTCGGGGAGCACAGCGCGGTGGTGTGGAACTGCGAAAGCCGCACTCCTCGTTCGGCGATCCTGCTCATCGCGGGCATCTCGACGAGCCCACCGAAGCAGTCCCACGTGGCGATGCCGGTGTCGTCCCACACCAGGTACAGCACGTTGGGCGCGTCCGGTTGCGCCGTCGGCGCTGCGTAGGGGCCCCAGTCGGGTTCGGAATCGCGGATGTCGAGCTCGATTTTGCCGTTGAATTCCCTGGCCATGGCGGCGCCGTCTCCATCCTCGTGATGTGTTCACGATCGCCCGGAGATTACACCCGTGACGTGCGGTTAGCGCCTGTATCGGCGTTTTGGCGCTGACATCCGGCTACTGACTGCCCGGATCCGGTTGATTCACCCGGTAGAGCCGCCAATTGGGCTGACTATCACCGTCATTGGGGATCTCGAGCTCGAGAGTGGCGATGTCGGCACCCGTGTCGTACAGCGTCGGGTATCGCAGGTTCAACGCATCCGACACCCCCCGGCCCTCCGGTGGCACCGACAGCAGGTACCGAATACCGCCGACGGAGGGTTCGTTGAGCAACGCGGTGAAGTCGGGGTCGGAGGGGATCACGAAGGTCTTGGGGTGGCGCGATGCGGCGAGTATGGCGAATCCGTATACCGTGTCGGTGATCACCGAACTCTCCGGAAGACCCAGGTTGTCGAGGTACTCGGCGATCTTGCGCTCGGTCGAGAAGCTTGCGGCGATCCGGTGCTCGAGCGCCTTCTGCTCGGTGAGGTCGTCGGGGTCGGGCGCCAGCACCGCACCGAGCGCGTACTCCTGCGGCGCGTACTTCGGCAGCCCCATGCCCCACGCTGTGACCGGGAGACTGACGGCGAAGAGCAGGGCCACCGCCGCGTAGGGCACCCATGCTCGTCGGGTTCGTCGGTGCCGCCGGGCCGTCACCTCGACCGGCACCTCGGCGTACCTGCCACGTCGCTTGGGTTCTGCGACAACGCCATCGGGCACCGCCAGCACCGCCAGGCACGCGGTCAACGGCACCGCGATGATGTAGAACCGCAGGAACGGAAACGTCGAACCCGAGGCGTAGCTGTAGGCCTGGAAGGCCAGCGCGGCGCCGTAGATGGACAGCGGAACGAGGATCACCCGCCAGCCGGGGGTGCCCCAGCGGCGCGCGGCGCACCACACACCGATCGGCACCAGCGTGGGCGCGAGCAATGCGATGCAGGCCAGGGCGAATGCCAGCCCGCCGCCGAACGTCGTGGTCGTCTGTCCCGACTGCTCCAGGATGGCGGCGTTGCCGTACTGCGAGCTGAACTGCGCGAACGCCTCGCCGGTGATCAGCCAACTGACAGCCGCCCAGCCGAGGAAGGCCGCCGTCCCGGGGCCGCTGACCATGATCATGTCCAACAGCGCCCGCCGGATTCGCGGCGCCACCCGCGCGCGTCGATAGGTGGTCACGAACACCAGCACCCCTGCGGCGGCGATGCATGCCACCGCGTCGTACCGGGTGAGATACGCCAGCCCCATGGCGATTCCGCCCGCCGCCACCAGATGGTGCACGTCATCGTCGACCATCCACATCATCAGCCGACGCACCGCCCACGACATGAAGAAGATGAAGGGCGCTTCGCTCATTCCGTTGGCGCCGTAGAAGACGATCATCGGGTTCAGCGCGAAGATCGCGGTGACCGTGATCGCGTAGCTTCGCGGCAGGCCCCGATCCAGGCCCATGCCGAGGATCTGGACGACGCCGCCGGCCATGAAGATCGCCGACATCAGCGTGCCCGAGAACGCCCGCTCGGCAATCTCGGGCCATAGGGGCGTCAACAGCAGCGCGGGTATCTGGATCAGCGCGGTGAGCGGGGTGAAGATGAAGCCGATGGCCGCCAGGTGCGGATCCCGACTGAACAGCACGGACTGCGCTGCGGTGACCCGCGACAGCGCGTCACCCAGGATGAAGCCATGCTGGACCTGAAGCCAGTAGCCGACCGCGACGTAGACCGCGAACGCGGCGAAGTACGTCGCGGTCATCAACCGCCGTCGGGTCAACTCTCGCCTTCCGCTTCGGCCGGCTTGTCGGCCAGGCCGTGAAACGTCTTCTCCCAGTAGGACGGATTGCGAATCATCTGATAGCAGCCCTTGGCCGCCGCGACGCTCATCATCACCCAGAACACCGGTACCGTCACCGCCGCCAACAGCAGGTCCGAACGGTCGTCCTCGCGCAACGCGATCAGGTTCATGTAGACCGTCGCGGCGTTGCCGAGCACCAGAGCGATCAGCGCGGGGAAGTAGATGTACATCGGGAACACGTCTTCGACAACGGCGGGCTGCCCGAGGAACCACACCAGGGTGATGAACCAGAAGACCAGATTCAGCACGGCGATGATCGGGGTGCCCGCGAGCACCAGGCAGAACCTCACGAAACTGCGCAGACCGATGGTGCGATAGAGCTTTACGGGACGCCGAATCTGGACCAGCCACGTCTGCAGATAGCCCTTGTACCAGCGGGAGCGCTGCCGAACCCAGTTGATCGGGTCGCTGTTGGCCTCTTCGAGGGTTTGCGAGTCGATCACCGCTGTGCGGTAGCCGTTCGCGGCGATCCGCAGACCGAGGTCCGCATCCTCGGTCACATTGAACGGATCCCACGCACCGATCTCGTCGAGGACATGGCGCCGCAGGTGATTCGATGTGCCGCCCAACGGGATCGGCGAGGTCGACCCCATCATCCCGGGCAGCAGATAGCCGAACCACAGCCCGTACTCGGCGGTGAACCAGCCGGTCAGAATGTTCTGATGTCCGTTGTGGTAGACGAGTTTCGCCTGCACGCACGCGACCTCAGGACCCAGGTCGTTGAACGCGGCGACCACCCGGCGCAGCTGCAGCGGTTCGGGCAGGTCCTCGGCATCGAAGATCGTCACGATCTCGCCGGTGGCGAAGTACAGGCCGTAGTTGCACGCCTTGGGCTTGGTGCGCGGATCGGCAGGCGGAACCAACAGAATGGTGATGGCATCTGAGTCCGCACAGTCCTTCGCGGCGGCTATCGTGACGTCGTCGTCGGCCTCGAGCAGCAGCAGCACCTGCAACTTGTCACGCGGGTACGTGAGGTTGGCCATCGCACCGATGAGGTCGCCGACCACCTCCGGCTCGTTGTAGGCGGGAACCAGGATCGTGTAGGGCGGCAGTTCGTCATCCGGTATCGCCCGGGCTCGTTCCTCGGAGATCACGATGGCGCGCGACGCCAGACCCTGCCGGAAGATCAGCACCCGGTCGAGCATCGTCACCAGATACCCCGCGGTACACAGACCGATCAGGACCACCGCGGTATTCAGGGGTTGCCAGACGGCGCAGCCGATCACGATCACCAACAACGACCACAGCACGGCCCGTTGCCAGCCGGTCACCGGGACCGATGCCGAGCACAGCGGATCGTCCTCGCGCAGCCCATTGATTGCGCGTCCCAGCGCGTACTCCTGATCCGACGGCAGCGTCGGGTCCAATGGCAGTGTCCGTTCCGCTGCGGGCCGTTCGTCGGTCGTGCTCACTGCGCCGGACCCAACTGTGCGGCAACCAGCGCCCGGCCGAACTGCGACAGCAGATCGGCGTCCTTGAACGTCGGCGTGCGTTCGTCGAGCACGGCGTTGCCCCGGAACAGCAGCGTGATCAACGTGCGGAGTATGGGGACGAGTGTCTGACTCGGTTGCGGAAACGGTGCGTCCGGTTCGTGATTGTCGACGGCGAAGATCGTGATGCGCTGTGCGAGATTCTTGTCGCCCCAGACGAACTGCAGCGAGTTCCACGTCACCAACATCTGATCGTCCACCACCGATAGCAGGTTGCCGATCACCCCGCTGCCGAGATCGACCTTGCGGACCTCGCTGATTCTGGCCGCCGTCAGGCCGTAGAGCACGCGTGCCGGGTACATCCCCAGCAGGAACGGTCGCTCGCTCACCGTGCTGTCGACGACCACCGTTCTCGGCCGGGCGGTCTTGTCCCACCGCGGGTTACCGACGTCGGCGGTGACCTGTTGACGCACCAGCACCGCCTTCGGCCCGTAGAGACGGCTGACCGGTATCCGGGTGATCTGCCCCGACGTGGTCCAGCCCGACGGCGCGGCCAGTGGCATCCCCAGCGACAGCGGGTACTCACTCGGGCGGGCGAAGATGATGGTGTTGGGTGTTGACGGCAGCGGGAACATCGACAGTGCCACTGCCACGGTGACGACGAGCGGCACCCCAGCCCACACCTGTTTGGCGGCAAGGGGTTCCACCTTGCGGTCGAGCACCCGCTTCGCCCGGCCGCGCCGGGCGAGCAGGAACAACGCCATACCGACCACGACGATCGAGGTCAGCGCAGGCACCTGCTGGTACACCCGCATCGGAGCATCCGGGAGGTACACGGTGACCGCGGCGAGCACCGCGAAGCCGACCGCCCATGCCGCCAGCGAACCGAAAAACCCGCGCTTGTACGACGTCCCGCCTGCGATCCCGACACCGATCCCGGCGATCAGCAGCGTCGCCGCGCCCGCGGCGGTCTTGCCGCCGCCGAGTGCGATCACGGCGATGTAGTAGGGCAGGGCGAAGACCAACGACAGCATGGCCCACACCCACGCGAAGCGGATCACCGGCCGCAGGCCGAAAAGCACTACCGCAGAGGAGGCTACGAATAACCACATTGCGACCAGATCAAGGCGCAACAGGTCGAAGTACAGCGCGTACCGCGGCAGCAGCACACCCTGGACGAGCAGCGCCAGCCCGAACCCGAGGATCCCGACGATGATGTCGGTCTGGCGGTCGTGGATCGGCAACTCGGTGCGCTTGCGCCGCGCGATCGCCACCGCCACGAGCACCGCCGCGGTCGGGACGGTCCAGACGTAGCCGGCAAGGGTGTCGTTGCGGCTGATCTCGATCAGATTCACGATGCTGCGGTAGAACGCGAAGCCGGTCAGGACGGCGATCAACCCCCAGCGCACGATCAGCCGGTACGTCGGGTGCACCGCGTAGTACCGCTGCAGAACCGTGGGCGCAGGCTCTTCAGCGCTGTCAGCGGGGGCAACGACTGTCATGACGGTTCGGGGGTTCGCCTGCGACGCAGCATGATCAGTGCGATTGCCAGCGCGACGAGGGCCGCAACGGCGGCCACCGCGGCCCAGATCCACCAGGGCCGGCCCGCGGACGTCACGGCCTGAGGTTGGGGTTGCACCGCCGCGTCGGTGTTGAACACGACCGGTTGCCGACCCGGCGCCCCGATCAGCGCCGTACCGTCGAGATTGGACCACCGCCGCGGGTTCTGGCCCAACCAGTCCAGCAGGGCGTCGAGTTCGTCGGGAGCCTCTCTGGACGTCGCGACGAGCACGGTGCGCTCACCGTCGCGGGCCACCTGCAGCGAGCCGAAACCCAGTGCCGGATCCAGCGTCAGGGTGGTGGTCTCCCCCGGTGCGTCGGCCCGTTCGACGGTGAGCTCACCGTCGGCGTCCGCAGCGACCGGCAGTGTGATCCGTTCCTCCGACCATCCCGTTGCGCTGATCAGAATCGCCGGTGAGGCATCCGCGACGGCGTCCTTGAGGGGCATCACCGCGGTGTCGATCGGCAGCGAGCTGAGCCGCTGCAGCCCGACCATGATCGCCACCGCCCTTCTGGTGTCGTCGAATCCGCCGCCGATGCCGACCGCGGTGCGCGGCATCAGCGACTGGGGCACCGACTGGAAGCCGCCGGGAACGGGGGGCTGAGCGGGACTGCTCAGCACGGGGCTGTCGCCGTCGATGGTCAGCGTCAGAGGCTGGAATTCGCCGCAGCGGCCGGTGTCTCCGCTGATGTCGAGACGCAGCGCCAGTGTGGTGTAGCGCGCAAGGACATCGTCGGGTACGTCCACCCAGCGGTCGATGGTGCCGGTGCTGTCGGCCGGCCAGCGGTCGATGGTGTCCCCCGCGACGGTGGCCACCAGTTGTCCGCCGACGGATTGGGGCAGCGGGGTGTAGGAGCCTCGAAGGTGAATGCGTACCCCGTGCGCCGAGCGTCCCATCCGGGTCTGGTCCAGTCCGATCCCGACCTGCGGCGACAACGCCGTGGCGTTCACGCCGGGCTGGCCGAGCCTGCGCAGCGTCGTCTCGTTGCCCGGCAGCTGCGGCGTCGAACTCAGCGGTCCGGCAACGGCTTTGGATGCCAGCGCGAGGCGGTCGATATCACTGGTGAGCAACCGGCTCTGATTGGCCAGCTGATCGGATGGACCGCCGATCAGCAGCGCGGGGACCCCGGCCGAGCCCATCAGTGAGACACCGACGTCGGCGCCCTCCCTGATGACGATGTGGCGCTGCAGCGGCGCCGACGGTGCCGGCGGACCAGCCTGCCCGTCGGCCAGCGGGGCGACCGAGATGTCGGGGTACTGGGCCCCGTAGTGCGCGGCGACCGCCGCCGCCAGGCGGACGGCCGCATCCGACTCCGCCTGGGACGGGTCGGCATCGACGAAGATCGTGAGGCTCCGCAGCACCGGCGGCAGGAAGTCGGCCACCGCGGTCGGCGCCTGTTCCACGCCGCCGAACGCGACGTTTCCGTCGGACAGCCGAAGTGGGTTGGTCGGATCGAGGCAGTATCCGTCGAGCGGCAGCAGATAGGTTCGCAACGTCACGCTCACCGCGTTGTCGACGATCTCGGCGCCGACGAGCGGGATGACGATCGGCGCGGCGTCCCCCGGTGCGACGTCGACGCGAGCGATCGTTCGATCGTCCTGCATCACTGTGATCGTCGCGCTCCGCACATTCACGGGCAGTTGCGTAATTGCGTTCAACGCGACGGGTTCCAGCCCCGGCGGCACCGGAATGTTGAGGATCTCGGTGCCTTGGATTCCGTAAAAGGCCAGATTGGAAAGCCCACCGAGCTGAGCCAACGGAAGAGTGGGCGCGGCCGACACACCTGTCGCGTCGGGGGGCTGACTTCTTGCCGCGGGCGAAACCAGCAAAGTCATGAGCGCGGCTGCGAGGAGCAATCTTCCGAAGATTGCAGAGTGGCGTTTCATTGCAGGTCACAGTAACTGTAAAGGTCGCTCCGCAAACACAAATGCGACGATCGTTACGTGCCGGTGCGGGTGCCCTGGCAACCACGCCGAAGCCCCCGCCGCCGAGGTGGCGTGCGGGGGCTTCGGGCAGTGAATCTAGAGCTGAGTTACTTCGCCTTCTCGAGGATCTCGACAAGCCGCCAGCGCTTGGTCGCCGACAGCGGACGGGTCTCCATCAACGAAACGCGGTCGCCGACACCGGCATCGCCGTTTTCGTCGTGCGCCTTGACCTTGGTGGTGGTCCGGATGATCTTGCCGTAGAGCGGGTGGCTCTTGCGATCTTCCAGCTCGACCACGATGGTCTTCTGCATTTTGTCGCTGACGACATAACCGATGGCGGTCTTGCGACGATTGCGGGGCTTCTCGGTGCGCGGGGTCCGCTTAGGACCGGGCTGAGCACCCTTTTCCGTTGTGTTCTCGGCCATTACGAATCCTCACCTCCGGGTCCGGCGGCCAGACCCAATTCACGTTCGCGCAGCACGGTGTAAACGCGTGCGATCTCCTGCCGCACAACGCGCAGCCGGCGGTTGTTGGCAAGCTGGCCGGTCGCCATCTGGAAGCGCAGATTGAACAGCTCTTCCTTCGACTCGCGCAGCTTCTCGGTCAGTTCGTCGTCGGTGAGCTCGCGCAGTTCGCCGGTCGTGGTTCCGACAGCCATCAGAACTGCTCCTCTCTGGTGACGATGCGTGCCTTGATCGGCAGCTTGTGGATCGCACGAGTCAGGGCCTCTCTGGCCACCTTCTCGTCCGGGTAGCTCAGCTCGAACAGGATTCGGCCGGGCTTAACGTTGGCAACCCACCATTCCGGTGAACCCTTGCCGGAACCCATGCGGGTTTCGGCCGGCTTCTTGGTCAGCGGGCGGTCCGGGAAGATGTTGATCCACACCTTGCCGCCACGCTTGATGTGCCGGTTGATGGCAATACGAGCGGACTCGATCTGCCGGTTGGTGACGTAGGCATGGCCGAGGGCCTGGATGCCGTAGTCACCGAAGCTCACCGAGGTACCGCCGCTGGCGATGCCACGCTGCCGCGGGTGGTGCTGCTTGCGGTGCTTGACCTTGCGGGGAATCAACATGACTAACTCTCCGTAGCTTCAGCTGCGGGCGCCTCGACCGCGGTCGGTGCTGCAGCTTCTTCCGAGGTGGCGGCGCGACCTGCGTCAGTGCTCGTCGCGGTGGTGCCCGACGCGCCGCTGCGGCGCGGGCGGGTGCCCGTCGGGCGCTCGCGACGCGGACGATCGGCGCCGGCGGGTGCGGCGGCGATGGCCTCACGCTTGCCACCGACGATGTCGCCCTTGTAGATCCAGACCTTCACACCGATGCGGCCGAAGGTGGTCTTGGCCTCGTAGAGGCCGTAGTCGATGTCCGCGCGCAGCGTATGCAGCGGGACCCGACCTTCGCGGTAGAACTCCGAACGGCTCATCTCCGCGCCGCCGAGGCGACCAGAGCACTGCACCCGGATCCCCTTGACGTTGGGCTGACGCATCGCCGACTGGATCGCCTTGCGCATCGCGCGGCGGAACGCCACCCGGTTGCTCAGCTGCTCGGCCACACCCTGGGCGACCAGCTGGGCCACCGACTCGGGGTTCTTCACCTCGAGGATGTTGAGCTGGACCTGCTTCTTGGTCAGCTTCTCCAGGTCGGTGCGGATGCGATCGGCCTCGGTGCCGCGGCGGCCGATGACGATGCCGGGACGCGCGGTGTGGATGTCGACACGCACGCGGTCACGCGTGCGCTCGATCTCCACGTCGGCGATGCCGGCGCGCTCCAGGCCCGTGGCCAGCAGCTTGCGGATGGCCACATCTTCCTTGATGTAGTCGGCGTACTGCTTGTCCGCGTACCAGCGGGACTTCCAGTCGGTGGTGATACCGAGGCGGAAGCCGTGGGGATTGATCTTCTGGCCCACTACTCTGAGCCCTCCTTCGCTTCTGCCGAAGCCTTGGTAGATGTCTTCTTCGGGCTCGTTTTCGCCGCTGCGGCCTTGCTGCCCTGCGCACGACGCGAACGGGCCGCGCTCGCCGAGGCGGAAGCCTTGGCGCCCTTGTTCTTCGGAGGCCTACTTTCCACGATCACGGTGATGTGGCTGGTGCGCTTGCGGATCCGGAAGGCGCGCCCCTGAGCGCGCGGCCGGATGCGCTTGGCCGTGGGGCCTTCATCGGCATGGATGGTCGCAACCACCAGCGTGGTCGGATCCAGCCCATTGTTGTTCTGCGCGTTGGCGGCAGCGCTCGCGATCGCCTTGGCGACCGGCTCGCTGGCCGACTGCGGCGCCCATCGCAGAATGTCGAGGGCTTCCTCGACGCTCTTGCCACGGACCAGGTCGATGACCCGGCGCGCCTTGCTCGCCGAGATGCCCACGTGCCGGGCAACCGCGGTCGCCGACGGGTATTCAATCGCTGTAGTCATTAGCTTTCACCTCTGCTCTTCGCGCAAGCGCTCATCGCCGCTTCGCCTTTCGGTCATCCTTGATGTGACCCTTGAACGTGCGGGTGGGGGCGAACTCGCCCAGCTTGTGCCCGACCATCGACTCGGTGACGAACACCGGCACATGCTTGCGACCGTCGTGGACGGCGAAGGTGTGGCCGATGAAGTCCGGGATGATGGTCGAACGACGCGACCAGGTCTTGATGACCTGCTTCGTGTTCTTCTCGTTCTGGACGTCGACCTTCTTGAGCAGATGGTCGTCGACGAACGGGCCCTTCTTCAGGCTGCGTGGCATCGCTGGCTACTCCTAGCGCTTATTCTTGCCGGTGCGCCGGCGTCGGACGATGAGCTTGTCGCTCGGCTTGTTCGGCTTGCGGGTGCGGCCCTCGGGCTTGCCCCACGGGCTCACCGGGTGACGACCACCGGAGGTTTTGCCCTCGCCACCACCGTGCGGGTGGTCGACGGGGTTCATGACAACACCACGGACGGTCGGGCGCTTGCCCTTCCACCGCATGCGGCCGGCTTTGCCCCAGTTGATGTTCGCCTGCTCGGCGTTGCCGACCTCGCCGACGGTGGCGCGGCAGCGCACGTCGACGCGGCGGATCTCACCGCTGGGCATACGCAGGGAGGCGTAGGTGCCTTCCTTACCCAGCAGCTGGATGCTGACGCCGGCCGAGCGGGCCAGCTTGGCTCCGCCGCCGGGCCGCAACTCCACGGCGTGGATCACGGTGCCGGAGGGGATGTTGCGCAGCGGCAGGTTGTTGCCGGGCTTGATGTCGGCGTTGGGACCCTGCTCGATCGTGTCGCCCTGCGAAAGTCCCTGCGGCGCGATGATGTAGCGCTTCTCGCCGTCCAGGTAGTGCAGCAGCGCGATGCGTGCGGTGCGGTTCGGGTCGTACTCGATGTGAGCGACCTTGGCGTTGACGCCGTCCTTGTCGTGGCGACGGAAGTCGATGACGCGGTACGCGCGCTTGTGGCCACCGCCCTTGTGACGGGTGGTGATCCGGCCGTGCGCGTTGCGTCCGCCCGTGCTGTGCAACGGACGGATCAGCGACTTCTCCGGTGTCGACCGAGTGATCTCGGCGAAATCGGAGACGCTGGATCCGCGGCGACCGGGGGTCGTCGGCTTGTACTTACGAATTGCCATGTCTGTTCAGTCCTCTAACTGTTCCCCGGCCTCTAGGCCGGCGCTCCGAACAGGTCGATCGGCTTGCTGCCCGCGGCCAGGGTGACGATCGCGCGCTTGGTGCTCTTGCGCTGTCCGTAACCGGCGCGGGTGCGCTTGCGCTTGCCCTGGCGGTTGGCGGTGTTCACCGAGTCGACCTTGACCTTGAAGATCTTCTCGATGGCAATCTTGATCTGGGTCTTGTTCGAGTCGGGGTGAACGATGAACGTGTAGACGTTGTCCTCGATCAGCCCGTACGACTTCTCCGAGATGACCGGGGCCAGGATGATGTCCCGGGGGTCAGTCACAGTTGCCATCAGGCCGACACCTCCACATCTTTCTCTTCGCGGTTAGACGTTGCCGAGGCGATGTACGCGTCGAGCGCCTCGACGCTGAAGATCACGTCGTCGGCGTTGAGGACGTCATAGGTGTTGAGCTGATCCGGCGAGATCACGTGCACGCCGGGCAGATTGCGCACGCTCTTGGCGCCCACTTCGTCGGCGCGGCCGATCACCACCAGGACCTTTTTGTTTTCGGTCAGCGTGGCCAGGAACGTCTTGGCGCTCTTGGTCGACGGCACCTGACCGGACACCAGTTCGGTGATCGCGTGGATGCGGTCGTTGCGGGCCCGATCGGACAATGCACCGCGCAATGCGGCGGCGATCATCTTCTTCGGGGTCCGCTGGCTGTAGTCGCGCGGCTGCGGGCCGTGCACGACGCCGCCGCCGGTGAACTGCGGCGCCCGGGTCGAACCCTGGCGGGCGCGGCCGGTGCCCTTCTGCCGGTACGGCTTCTTGCCGCCGCCGGACACCATGGCGCGGGTCTTGGTCGCGTGCGTGCCCTGGCGCTTGGCGGCCAGCTGCGCGGTGACGACCTGGTGCATCAGCGCGATGTTGGGTTCGACGTCGAACAGCACGGCGGGCAACTCGACGCTGCCGTCCTTCTTGCCTGCCGGCGTCTGAACATCAATCTTCTTCGAAGTCATTACTTTTCGCCTCGCTTGATTGCGCTGCGGACAACTACCAGTCCACCGTTACGACCGGGGATGGCGCCCTTGATCAACAGCACGCCGTTCTCGGCGTCGACCTTGTGCACCTTCAGGTTCTGCGTGGTGACGCGGTCACTGCCCATCCGGCCCGACATGCGGGTGCCCTTGAACACCCGGCCCGGGGTGGAGCAGCCACCGATCGAACCCGGACGACGGTGCACCGCCTGGGCGCCGTGGGAGGCGCCCTGGCCCTTGAAGCCGTGACGCTTCATGGTGCCGGCGAAGCCCTTGCCCTTCGAGGTGCCGGTCACGTCGACGAACGCGCCGTCGGCGAAGATCTCGGCGGTCAGCTCCTGGCCGACCTCGTACTCGGCGGCGGCCTCGTCATCGAGCCGGAGCTCGGCGAGGTGCCGGCGCGGGTTGACCCCGGCGGCGGCGTACTGACCGGTGACCGGCTTGTTCACCTTGCGGGGGCTGATCTCGCCGTACGCGAGCTGCACGGCGCTGTAGCCGTCACGCTCGGGGGTGCGGATGAGGGTCACCACGTTGGGGCCGGCCTTGACGACCGTGACTGGGACGACCTTGTTGTTCTCGTCGAACACCTGCGTCATGCCCAGCTTGGTGCCCAGAATGCCTTTTCTAGCCATTGCTCTGGAATCTCCTACTGGGATGTCTATTGGATATTGACGTCGACGCTCGCCGGAAGATCGATGCGCATCAGGGCGTCAACGGTCTTCGGGGTCGGGTCGAGGATGTCGATCAGCCGCTTGTGGGTACGCATCTCGAAGTGCTCCCGCGAGTCCTTGTACTTATGCGGGGACCGAATGACGCAGTACACGTTCTTCTCGGTCGGCAGCGGCACCGGGCCGACCACGCTGGCGCCCGTCCGGGTGACCGTCTCCACGATCTTGCGCGCAGAGGCGTCGATCGCCTCGTGGTCGTAGGCCTTGAGCCTGATGCGGATCTTTTGTCCCGCCACGCTTTCCTACCTCACTACTAATACGGGCCCTCGTCGTTCGACGAACGCTGTCGGGCCTGGTCTTCGTGCGCGTGCCCCTGGTTTCCCAAGCGCAGCGCGCTGGCTATGCCGCCGCTGTTTACCTGTCTCTGGTTCACCGGCCCCCGCGCTCGGGTGTGTCGCCCTCGCACACGCTCGTCCGCGCCGAAAAATCCGTCGCGATCGAGGTTGGGACCGGACGCGCCCGTGTGGGCGCTGGTCGGTTGCCCCGGCCTGCCATCGTTTGAAACAAACATTGACCCGGCTCAAGGCAACCCGAACAGTATGCCTCAGATCCGGGCCTGCTCCAAATCCCAGGCCAACCGGGATAGCGCGAGGTCAGCCATGGTCAGGCCACTCATTGCATCACCTCATCGAGACTGCGGTGAGGGCGACGAAGTGCGAGTAGCCCTCACCGTGGGCGCAGTCTCGATGGACTATCGCTACCTTACTCCAGAGTAAGGTAGCGGCGGTGAGCTCAGAAACCACCACATTCCGCATGTGGCAGCGGCTGGAGAAGCTGCCGACCGGCAGCCGGTTGTTCTCGGCAGCGGCAATGGCCCGCGTGCCCTACTTCGCGTCGGTACTCCCCCATGTGCGGCGGATGGAGCCCGGCCTGGCGGAGGTCGAGGTGCCCAAGTGGTTCTTCGTGCACAACCATCTGCACACCGTGCACGCCATCGCGTCGTGTAACGCCGCCGAGATGGCGATGGGCATGCTGATGGAGGCGACCGTGCCGACAAGCCACCGCTGGATCCCCAAGTCGATGAACGTCCAGTACCTCCGGAAGGCGACGACGTCGCTGCGCGCCATCGCACGTGTCGACCTGCCGGACTTCGCGGCGATCGTCGACGGAGTCGAGCTCGTCATCCCGGTGAGCGTCACCGACCGCGGCGGCACCGAGGTCGTCCACGCCGAGATCACCACCTGGGTGACGCCGGCCTAGCGCCCCAGGCCGGCCCAGAACTGGCACTGGTGGATCCGATCGAAGTCGTTCACGACCGTGATGTCGTCGGGTTTCAGAGACAACCGATTTCCGGCCGTCGTGCCGTCTCCGGCCGCGGGCCACACGGGTAGCCCGTCGCCGTTCGGCGCACCGGTGCGGATGAACGCGGCCCAGTAGTCGATCATCTGGTCCGACAGCACCTGCTGCGCGGGAGTGAACGGCGGCGCGCCACCGACGTCGAACAGGTACCGCAGCTCCAGCGAATGGCTCGCGCCGATCGGGAATGGCAAGGTGCGCAACGGATCTGGCGTGGGAGGGCGCGGATCGTTGAACCCGTAGGCGTAGACCGGCGCGTGGCGCGCGAGGTCACTGGCGATACGCGCGTCCACGCAGGCGAAATCGGCATCGGTCACCGTCGCGGAGTAGGCCAGCGGCGCGCTGCCGCCGTAGCGATCCAGTGGGTACTGGCGAGCGACCGCGTCCGCATTCGGGCCGAACGTCTCGGCCAGCTCCCTCGGGTAGTCCGCGGGCGACAACTGCACCCCACGCAGATGCTGCAGGGCCACGAAGAGCGTGAACTCGTCTCGGTTGCTGCCGATCAGGAGGGGCACCTGTGCCGCGTCGCCGTCGGCGAAGGCCACCATCGGATCCTTCGGCAGGATCGCCGTTCCGGTGACCGGCCCGCTCAGCGCGTCGTCTCCGATCCGGAAATAGCGCACTGGATCTCGAAGCCTGTCGGCGGGCAGCGCACGCAGACACTCGGCGGCGGTCTCCGGGTCCCCGCACCCGGCGTCACGCGCGTAGTCGAGGCTGATGCGCTCCGCCTCGGGCAGCGCGAGTTGGGCCTGACACGGCCCGCTCTGGATGATCGCCCCGCGGAACAGCCCTCGCGAATCGGGGGCGACCAGGTGGTCGCAGACCGACATGCCCCCGGCCGACTCCCCGGCCACCGTCACCTTCGCCGGATCGCCTCCGAAGTCGGCGATGTTGTCGCGCACCCACCGCAGGGCCGCCTGCTGGTCGGCCAGGCCGTAGTTGCCCACCTGTCCGGGCGGTCCCAGCGACGGGTGGGCCAGAAAACCCAGGGTGCCCAGCCGGTAGTTGATCGTGACGACGAGGATGTCGCCGCGCGCCGCCAGCCTCCGTGAGTCGTAGACACCGCTGCTGCCGTTGATGAACGAGCCGCCGTGAATCCACACCATCACCGGTCGCGGCTCGGACCTCTGTGCGGCGGAGTCGGTGCGCGGTGTCCAGACGTTGAGTGTCAGGCAGTCCTCGTCGGTCTGGCGGCCCAACTCGATGTCGCCCTGGAGGTCCTGCATGCAGCGCGGCCCCACCCGGGTGGCATCGCGCACCCCGTCCCACTTCTCTGCCGGCTCCGGGGGTCGCCACCGCAGCGGCCCGACGGGTGCTGCCGCATAGGGTATTCCGGCGAAGAACCGGTGGTCGTCTGCGACGACGCCGCGTAATGCCCCGGCTGCGGTCTGCACCAGGGCCGGGTCGGTGGGCGCCGGTTCGCCTGGCTCCCGCGTGCACGCCACGACCATCGCCACGGCGAGCGCAACGACCACGATGCGGCGCAGGGCCGATGCGGGTGCCACGACATCCGACCTTATCCGCGACAAGGCATAAAGGCCCTTCCACTGCGTGGCGCCCGTCACCTAGGGTGGTGAATTGACGCCCGTCAATTTTCTCTCACCCGACGAGGAGAGCCCATGAGCACGACGCCGTTGGACTTGCAGATGGATGAGGCAGCGAAGGTCCTGGCCGATCCGACGGCCTATGCCGACGACGACCGGCTGCACGCAGCACTCGCCCAGTTGCGTGCCCATCAGCCCGTCGCGTGGGTGGACCACGAGCCGTACCGGCCGTTCTGGGCGATCACCAAACACGCCGACATCATGGCCATCGAGCGCGACAACGAGCTGTTCATCAGCGAGCCGCGCCCGTTGTTGATGCCTGCCGAGGGCGACGACGTGATGAAGCAGCAGCAGGAAGCGGGGATCGGCCTGCGCACCCTGATCCACATGGACGACCCACACCACCGCGACGTCCGCAAGATCGGTGCCGACTGGTTCCGTCCCAAGGCGATGCGCGACCTCAAGGTGCGCGTCGACGAACTGGCCAAGCGCTACGTCGACCGGATGCGCGACATCGGACCCGAATGCGACTTCGTCACCGACATCGCGGTCAACTACCCGCTCTACGTGATCCTGTCCCTGCTCGGACTGCCCGAAGACGACTTCCCCCGGATGCTCAAGCTCACCCAGGAGATGTTCGGAGGCGACGACACCGAGCACAAGCGCGGCGAGGGCACCACCGAAGACCTGCTGGCCGTGCTGATGGACTTCTTCACCTACTTCTCCGCGCTGACCGCCTCCCGCCGCGAGAACCCCACCGAGGACCTGGCTTCGGCGATCGCCAACGGCACGATCGACGGTGAGCTGATGTCGGACATGGACACCGTGTCCTTCTACGTGATCGTGGCCAGCGCGGGCCACGACACGACCAAGGACGCCATCTCGGGTGGGTTGCGCGCCCTCATCGACAACCCGGACCAACTGGCCCGCCTCCAGGCCGATCCGAGCCTGATGGGCACCGCGGTCGAGGAGATGATCCGCTGGACCACGCCGGTCAAGGAGTTCATGCGCACGGCCACCGCCGACACCGAGATCCGTGGCGTGCCGATCGCCAAGGGTGACTCCGTGTACCTGGCCTACGTGTCAGCCAACCGCGATGACGAGGTCTTCACCGATCCGTTCCGCTTCGACGTCGGTCGAGATCCCAACAAGCACTTGGCATTCGGCTACGGGGTGCACTTCTGTCTCGGTGCCGCGCTGGCACGGATGGAGATGAACAGCCTGTTCACCGAGCTGGTGTCGCGGCTGGAATCGATCGAGCTGGCCGGTGAGCCCGAACTGTCGGCGACGACGTTCGTCGGCGGGCTCAAGCACCTGCCCATTCGGTACTCGCTGCGCTGACTTCGGTAGCGCGCGCCCGACACCGGGCGCCGCTAAACTCGGTGGTCGTGCGACTCCTGCTCGTCAACCCGAACACCACATCGACGATGACCGCCGCCATCGGCGCGAGTGCATCGGCCGTCGCGCATGCCGGTACCGTCGTCGAGGCCCTCAACCCCGTGGACGGCCCGGCCAGCATCGAGAACGAGGACGACGAACGTCGTTGCATCCCAGGGCTTCTCGAGCTCCTCGCATCAGCGGCCGCGCGGCCCGAGCACCAGCGGCCCGACGCCTACGTGGTGGCGTGCTTCGGCGATCCCGGGCTCGAGGAGGCGCGCGCCCTGCTCGGCGCCCCGGTCCTGGGCATCGCGCAGGCGGCCATGCACGCCGCGGCGCTCGCCGCGGGCTCCTTCTCGGTGGTCACGTCGATGTCCGCGACGATCTCGCGGGCATGGCAGCTGGCGAAGGCCTACACGCCGAACCAGTGCCTGGGGGTCTACGCCTGCGACATCCCGGTGCTGCAGATCGACTCCGACCCCTCCAGCATCGAACCGATCGGCGACCTCTGCGCCTCCGCGCTCGCGCAGGACGGCAGTCGCGCGATCGTCCTCGGATGCGCGGCGATGGCACCGTTCGCCGCGCCCCTGACACGACGGCTGGGCGTTCCGGTGATCGACGGTGTGGTGGCGGCGACGCTGCTGGCCGAAGCCCTGGCGGCGCTCACGCCGAGCTGATGAACTCGGCCGCACGGTGGCCGGCCATCACGATCGTGGCGTGCGGTCCCCGGCTGGTGATGGCCGGCAGGATCGATCCGTCCACCACCCAGAGCCCCTCGATCCCGTGCACCCGGCAGCGGTTGTCCACCACCGCGGCGGGGTCGCCGTCCCTGCCCATCCGTGCGGTGCCGCACAGGTGCTGAGACGTCGCCCACGACGGCTTCGATTGCACTGTGTCACCGGCGATGTCACGCGCCAGCTCGGTGCCTGACCGCAGCAGGTCGACGTCTGCCGGTTCGCTGTCGTAGCGGTGCTCGATGATCGGAACAACGCGGGGGTCGGTGGACGCCAGCGTCACCCTGCCCCGTGACAGCGGACGCATCAACGTCACCCCCAGATGTGGTTGGTCGGTGGGGTCGTCGCGACGGCCGCTCATCATGGCGCCGAAGCCCGCCGTGTAGGGCCGGATCTCCAGACCGTCGGCGGTGGTGAGCACCGCCTCCAGTGGGGGGACGCCGTGCGTCGGTGGCCAGCTCACCGGCAGCACCCACTCCGGATGGTCGACGGTGTCGACGCCCACGGGCAGGTCGGCTTCCACGGGTATGCCCAGCGACTGCAGCGCCTGCGCGGGCCCGACTCCCGACAGCATCAGCAATTGTGCCGACCCGATGGCCCCGGCGGACAGCACGATCCGGTCCGCGGTCAGCGTCAGGTCGCCAGCCGGCCCCCGGCAGTCCAGAGCGACCGCCCGGCCGTCCGCAATCCGGACCCGTCCGACCAGGGTGTCGGTCAGCAGGGTCAGGTTGGGGCGTCGCAGCGCCGGCACCAGGAAGGCGCCCCCGGGGCCGACGCGGGTGCCGCCGTCGATGTTCAGCGGCACCGCGCCCACGCCCGGCGGCAGCGGCCGATCCGCTGTCGAACCGTTGAGGTCACTGATCCAGGCGAACCCGGCCGCCTCCGCCGATCGCACGAATGCTGCGGTGCAGCCGTCGAATTCGGCCACCCGGCGGACGGTGATCGGCCCCCGGGAGCCGTGCAGCGGGCCGTCGAAATCGAGGTCGTTCTCTATGGCCATGAAGTGCGGCAGCACATCGTCCCACGACCAGCCGTCGAGCCCCCACCCGTCCATGTCGGAGGGCAACGCGCGGCAGAAATATCCGCCGTTGATCGCACCCGATCCGCCGACCACGGCGCCGCGCATGATCTGCGTGTAGCGCAGAGGCGCGTCGGTCAGGGTGGTGGGATAGTGCCGGACCACGGAGCTGGCCGGTCCGATCGGAAGCCGCAGAGCGTCGGTGATCTGGCTGTGCACCCGCGGGTCGCCAGGTCCGGGACCGGTTTCGACGACGGTCACCCGGCAGCGGTCGTCGGCGGAAAGCCGTTCTGCGAGCACTGATCCCGCACTGCCGGAGCCGACGATCAGGACGTCACTGTGCAAGAGGCTGCTTCACGTCCGGATCTGCGGCTTGAGGGCGCCGGCGTGCCGCTCGCGCACCACACCGCTCCAGAGCCCCAGACCGTAGGCGATGTCGTCGAGGCGCTTGAGCAGGATGTAGGTGAACACCCCGACCCGCTTGACGTCGTCGTCGGCGTTGCCGTTGCGGGTGATCCAGTCGAACACCCCGTCGAGCACCGCGGCCACCACCACCACCTGGCGACAGCGACGCGACAGCAGCGCGGCGATCAGTGCGATCGGCCAGTAGTGCCTGCAGATCGCCGAGGCCAACTGCAGGGCCGCCGACCACAGCCCGTGCAGGGCCACCACGGCGACCTCCATGGGCTCGGTCTGCACGCTCGACAGCGACTTGGCGATCCGGTGGCCGGTGAACGCCGCCACGGCCACCGACGCCAGGTAGCCCAGGCCGGAGCCGATGGCCACCAGCATCCAGACCACCAGCGTCCATCCCGAGATCACCAGCGGGGCGGTCTTGCCAGGGTGGCGGATGGCCAACGGCGCCGCGGAACCTCCGTAGAAAGACTTACGGGCGAACCACTTTCGCAACTCGGTGCGATGATCGTGGGCCACCATCGCGATGGGTTCGTACCGCAGTCGGGCACCCGCCTCGTTCAACCTCCAGCAGAGGTCGACATCTTCACCGGACTCGAGCGACTCGTCGAAGCCGCCGACATCCGTCAGCGCCCGCCTGCGGCAGATGATCGCGGCGCTGGGCACATACGCCACCGTCCCGAACGGGACCACGGGGGCCTCCCGCAATCCGAGGTCCAGCGACGAACGCACCGCCTCGTAGCGGGCCACCGCGCCGTCGGGCTGATGCAGTGCCACGATCCGCGGGGCCACCAGCGCCACGGCGGGATCGCAGAAGTGTCCGAGCAGGGCCTCCAGCCAACCGCGGCGCGGCACCACGTCGGAGTCCAGGAAGGCGACGAAGTCCGTGTCGCAGGCCCGCAGTCCGGCGTTGCGGGCGGCGGCCGGACCCTTGCTGCGGGCGTTCCGCAGAATGCGGACGTCGGCGTGCACGCCGTCGAAATCGGCGTCGACCACCGGCGTCGCGGAACCGTCGTCGACGATGACGACGCGCAGCCCACGCAACGACGCCACGAGCCTCAGAATCCCGGAAGCGTTGTCGCGCACCGGAACAACGACGGTGACGTCTCGGTGCGACGGCCCACTCAGGGGACGCGGGTGGGCAACGGTGGCATCGAGCAGGGTGCGGGCCAGCTGCGCGCTGACGGCGTCATGCACCTCGAGCCTGCCGCCGTTGAGCATTGTCTGCGCAGCCGGAGCCAACCGGAGCAGCCGCGTGGGCGACCCGCCGAGCAGTGCAGCCCCCTCGCCCAGCACGCGCACACGTCGGTCCACTTGAACGGCGAACCCATCGGGTAGCCGCGCCCCTGTCACCTCAACGTCCCGTCATGATCGGGCGCCCACCGGATGACCCGCCCCAGGCACTCGTCCACCATCTCGGCAAAGATCCTTCTCCCCTCCTCCGCCGTCGCCGTTGTCGGGTCCCCGAGGACACCCAACGAACTGACGGCGGCGACTCCCCCACGAAGCATCTCGGGCATCAACTCGGACAGCGGAGACCGGTTACCCGGTGTTCGCTGATCCACTCTGACGGCGTCCGGCGAAATATGTAGCAATACAGATGTTTCGGTGTGGCCGGCATGGGGGTCGGCGTTGCTGGCAGTGCACGAGCACCATCCCGCATCCCGGCCCTCGTACCGCAGCAGGGCGACCGCGCGGCGCAGCGCAGGCACGTTCCCGCCGTGGCCGTTGACGAAGACCAGCCGCGAGGCCCACTGGCAGGCCGATCGGGCGAACTCCACCAGCAGCTCCGCCAGCACGGCTGTGCCGATCGAGACGGTGCCCGCGAATCCCTCGTGCTCGCCGCTGGCGCCGTATCCGATGGCGGGGGCGACCAGCCAGGGGGAACCGTTGCCGGCGCGCAGGCGCGCAGCAACCGCGTTCGCGACCGCGGTCGCGATGCGGGTGTCGGTGTCCAGCGGCAGGTGCGGTCCGTGCTGCTCGGTGGAACCTACCGGGACGACCAGCGCGGGCGACGTGTTCTGCAGCTGCCTCGACGTTGAGTTCCCGAGCTCGCTGGGGAATGCCACGCGACGATGGTAGGCCGAATTCACCTGGTATGCGCCAAATGTTGGCGCATACGTGGCAATTGATTTTCGGCTATTTTCAAGTGTCACTAATTGGGGATTCACGCCAGCCCCCTGCGCCACGCCCGTACCAGACGCTCAGGCTCCGAGAGTGCGGGTGAAACCGTCCGGGATCAGGATGTCCTCGCGCGTCAACTCATGGATCGACGATTTGCCAAGACCCATCAGCGCAGAGTCGATGCCGCCGCGCAGGATGTCGAAAACGTTCTCCACCCCCGCCTGGCCATTGGCAGCCAGACCCCACAGGTACGCCCGCCCGATCATCACCGCTCGGGCGCCGAGCGCGACGGCCTTGACCACATCGCTGCCCCGCCGGATCCCGCCGTCCAGCAAAACCTCGACCTGATCACCCACCGCGTCGGCGATGGCCGGAAGGCAGCGGATCGCCGCAGGGGTGCCGTCAAGGTTGTTGCCACCGTGGTTGGAGACCGTGATCGCTGAAACACCGGCATCCACAGCGCGTTTGGCATCGTCGACGCGCACCATCCCCTTGAGCAGGAACGGCCCACCCCACTGTTCGCGCAGCCAGGCAACGTCCTCCCACGTCGGCGGCGGGGTGCCCATCCACTGCCCGTAGGCCTCGAAGAACGTCGGACCGACCTCACCGCGGCGGCCCTGGTTGGGTACCCGCAGGTCCGGCGGCCTTAGCTGCTTGGCGAAACTGAAGAACCACCGTGGCTTGGTGATCACCTCGGGCGACATCCGCAGCATGGTCTTGAGGTCCATCTGCTCGGGGATCTTGGGGCTGCCCCAGTCGCGACCGTGGGCGAAGCTCCAGTCGGTGGTCAGGATCAGACCGACGGCTCCGGCGGCCCTGGCGCGCTCCATGCGCTGCAGGATCTCGTCGCGGCTGCCCAGCCAGTAGATCTGGAAGAAGATCTTGTCGTTGACCGCGGTGACCTCCTCCATGGGCTTGCTCGCGAACGACGAGAGTCCCATCGCGGTGCCCCGTGCTGCCGCCGCCCGCGCCACCGCGACCTCGCCATCGGGGTGCACCGCCTGCACACCCGTCGGCGAAATGATCACGGGCAGCGAAATATCCTGCCCCAGAACCGTTGTCGCCATGTCGCGCTTCTCGGTCGCACCGATGACGTGCGGGGCGAACCCGAGCTCGGCGAAGGATTCGACGTTGGCGGAGACCGACACGCCCTTCTCGCTCGCCGAGATCAGCGACGAGTAGGCGGACTTGGGGAGGCGCTTCTTCGCCCGCTGCTGGGCGATGGCGACGGTTTCGAACCAGGTATCGCGTGCCATGGGTTTACACAGGACTTTCGTTGCAGAACTTCTTGGGGGGAGCGCTCAGCAGTGTGAGCGGGATGGGACCTGACGGCGTCTTGCGCTTTCCGGAGCGGGAGTGGTCGACGCTGGACTTGGGCTTGTCGCGCTCGCGGGCCAGCGCCGGTTCGCCGTACCCCTGGACGCACTCGGGATCCGGGCCGTCCATCGGCAGACCCGTGAAGAACTTGGCGGCCATGCAGCCGCCACGGCATGCGTCGTAGTGTCCGCAGCCGGTGCAGGCACCCGCGGACTGCGGTTCGCGAAGCTCGCGGAACAGTGCGGAGTTCTGCCAGACGCTCTGAAATCCGTTGTCGGTCAAGATGTTTCCGGCGAGGAACTGCTCGTGGATGGCGAACGGGCAGGCGTAGACGTCACCCACCGGGTCGATCAGGCAGACCACCCGGCCCGCGCCGCAGAGGTTCAGCCCGGCCAGCGCACCGGGTTCACCGAGTCCGGACAGGTGGAAGAACGAGTCACCGGTGAGCACGTTCTCGCCGCGCGCCACCAGCCAGTCGTAGAGCTGCACCTGCTGGGCGGACGTGGGGTGCAGTTCGTCCCACACGTCGGCGCCGCGCCCCGAGGGCCGCAGCCGGGTGATGCGCAGGGTGGCGCCGTAGGTGTCGGCCAGGGCCTTGAAGTCGTCCAGCTGATCGACGTTGTGGCGGGTCACCACCACGGAGATCTTGGCGTCCTTGAAGCCGGCGTCCCGCAGGTTCTCCAGCGCGCGGATCGCCATCGCGAAGGAGCCCGGGCCCCGCACCGCGTCGTTGACCTCGGCGGTGGCGCCGTCCAGCGAGATCTGCACGTCGACGTAGTCGCTGGCCGCCAGCTTCGCCGCCACCTCGCGGTCGATGCGCACGCCGTTGGTGGAGAACTTGACCCCCACGTGGTGGGCCGTGGCGTAGTCGACGAGCTCCCAGAAGTCCGACCGCACAGTGGGTTCCCCACCGCCGATGTTCACATAGAACACCTGCATGCGTTCCAGCTCATCGATGATGTCCTTGCACTGCTGCGTGGACAGCTCGCGGGGATCCCGCTTGCCCGAGGACGACAGGCAGTGCACGCACGACAGGTTGCAGGCGTAGGTCAGCTCCCACGTCAGACAGATCGGCGCGTCCAGCCCGAGCTCGAACTGATCGACAAGCCTGGGGACGGGTTGCATGGTCGTCATGGCGTCTCCTCGCGGATGAGCATCTGGGACTGGACGAGAACACCCAGCGCGTGCAGGTAGGGCGCCTGCGCGTCGTCGTCGATTCCCGCGGCGCGGCAGGCGGATCGAGCGTCGGGGTGATCAGCCAGTGCGTTGATCACCTCGACGATCGTCCGGTTCTTCAGGAACGAGAGCTTGCGGGTACCGAAGTGGTAGAGCAGCGCGCCGAACGGTTCGGGCCGCACCGCCACCTGCGGGTGCAGCCGCCAACTCAGCTCCGGATCGAACACTCGGTTGGATTCCACCGTGGGCGCGTTCACGCTCAGTAGACCCCGCACATCCCGTCGATCGAGACTTCCTCGACCAGGCTCTCGGTGACCATCTCTTCGGTCTCCACGTTCTGATTCGGCTCCATTGATCGCGCCTTTCTCCTCGACAGTCACCCGGGAAGGGTCTCGACATTTGTGATGCAAGTCGCAACAATATGGCATCGGGTGCCGAAACGGAAGGGTGGATGTCAATGCAGCCTGGCAAGGCGCGCGTGGGCCGGCGCCGATCGACCAGCTGGGAACACATCAGCGACGTCGCGATCGATCTGTTCATGGCGGAAGGCTTCGACGATGTCTCCGTCGACGACGTGGCGAGTGCCGCGGGGATCGCGCGACGGACGCTGTTCCGCTATTACCCGTCGAAGAGCGCGCTGCCCTGGGGCGATTTCGACGCGCACCTCGAACACATGAGATTCCTGCTCGCCGACCTCGATCCCGGCGTCCCGATCCGCGACGCCCTGCGTACCGCACTGCTGGCGTTCAACGACTTCGACGACACCGACCGGCACCGTCAGCGGATGCGCCTGATCCTGGGAACCGAAGCGCTGCAAGCATATTCGATGACGATGTACGGCGGCTGGCGTGCCGTGGTCGCAGCGTTCGTGGCCCGGCGGTTGGACGTGGCGCCCACTGACCTCATTCCGCAGACGGTGGCGTGGACCATGCTCGGTGTGGCACTGGCCGCCTACGGACACTGGCTCGAGGACGAGACGGCGGCCCTGCCCACGGTGCTGGGGGACGCGTTCGACATGCTGGCGCCCGGCCTGACCGATCTGGAAACTCGGGTGTCGGAGTTCGGTCGCCAACGGCGACGATAAGGGTGTGAGTGCCCAACCGGATGGCGACAATGCCCCGCGGGCACTGTTGGCGCTCTACGACGAAGCCCTGCCGGCCGTATACGGCTACTTCGCCAGACGCTGCGGTGACCGTGGCACGGCCGAGGACCTCACGTCGGAAACCTTCCTGGCGGCGATGGACGCCGCCAGAAAGGACACGCCGCCGCCGTTGACGGTGCCGTGGCTCATCGGAGTGGCCCGCCACAAGCTTGCCGATCACTACCGCAGGCGCCACGACCGGTTCTCGATTCCGGTGGCCGAACTGCCCGAACCGGTCGACGCCGCCGACGACTGGGATGCCGAGTTGGATCGCATCGTCGCCGAACAGGTCCTCGCCCGACTACCCGAACACCACCGCACCGTTCTCGCGCTGCGCTATATGGACGACTGCTCGGTGCCTGAGTGCGCGGAATTGATCGGGCGCACCGTGCACGCCACGGAGGCGCTGCTGGTGCGGGCGCGGCGGGCGTTCCGGGCGCAGTACCCGCGACTGGAAGGAGGGATGTCATGAACAACCATCACGATCCGCTGGACGTGCTGCGCAGCGGCGACCTCTCCCTCGATCCGGATCCGGCCTACGCCGCCCGGCTGCGGTCACGACTCGAAGCGGCCGCGAAACTATTTGAACAGCAACCAGATCGAACACAAGGAGTGATCATGAGTGGTACCGACACCGCGCTCGCCGAGCTGGCCGTCCCTTCTTCGCCGCTCGTCGCCTCCTCGTCGCCGCGGCCCGCCGCGATCCCCTACCTGGCAGTCGCCGATGCCCGCGCCGCCATCGCCTTCTACATCGACGCGTTCGGCGCGACGGTGGTCGGCGACCCGGTCGCGGTGGACGACGGCCGCATCGGGCACGCGGAGTTGGCGATCGGCGGCGGTGTGCTCTTCCTGGCCGACGAGTACCCCGAAATCGGTGTGAAAGCCCCGTCGCCGCAACAGGCTTCGGTGAGCCTGGTGCTGTCGGTGCCCAATACCGACGAGACGCTCGAGCAGGCACGGGCCCACGGCGCGTATGTCCAGCGCGAACCGTACGAGGACTACGGGGCCCGCAACGCGGCGATCGTCGACCCGTTCGGGCATCGGTGGATGCTCACCGGCCCGGCGACCGGTGCGGTGACACCCATCCAGCACGGCGACGTCGGGTACGTCTCGGTGTGGACGCCCGATGCACAGCGCGCGGCCACGTTCTACGGGTCCGTGCTCGGCTGGATCTACGATCCCGCCACCGGGCAGGTGACCAACACCGACCAGCACATCGGGATCTTCTCGACCCCTGGCCGCAACACCTTGTTCTGCTGCTACGCGGTCACCGACCTGGCCGGTGCACGCGAGAGCATTCTCAGCGCCGGCGGCACCGTGAACGAGAGCCGGGAGTTCGACTTCGGCACCGTGCTCGACGCGACCGACCCGCAGGGCATCGAGTTCGCGGTCTTCCAGCCGACTGCCGGCCAGCGACGCCCCGAACTCAACGGCAACGGGCCGGGTGAACTGTCCTACATCACCCACCAGGTGCCGGATTCGGCTGCCTTCAAGGCCTTTTACAGCGGGCTGCTGTTCTGGACCTTCGAACCCGGCCGCATCGAGGACAGCTGGCAGATCGTCCAGACACACCCGATGGCCGGGGCCGCCGGCGGGAACGCCGCCGCCGTGACCGTGCCCATGTGGACGGTCGAGGACATCGATGCCGCCGTCGCTCGGGTGCGCGCGGCCGGCGGGTCGGTGATCGAGGAACCGTCGCAGCAGTCCTATGGGAAGTCGGCGCTGTGCACCGACGACCAGGGCACCCGGTTCTACCTCGGCGAGTTCTGAACCTCGGACCTAACTGGTTCGCATCCTCAGGCCGAGATCGACACCATGGCTGTCAGATCGTAGGAATTTCGGAAATCAACAACCATGGTGTCGATCTCGGCCCTAGGGACGTCAAGAGATGCGTCCCCCTCTCAGCGGCGACGGCGGCCCTGTAGGCGGAGGCAGTAGATCGGCGGTGGTGAGGTTGCTGGACGGAAAGACCAGTCGGCGGCCGGGTTTGGCGGTGAGGTCCGCCCGTCTGGGGCGGTCACACCACCACGGCCGCGGCGAACTGCGTGTCGTGCTAGCCGACGGGGCCACCAACTACGTACTGCCTGGACGTGCCTTATGCCACGGACCTGATCGGACGCCTCGCCAATCCGGCCTCATTTCCCACGGGGACTCTCGTCATAGGCGTCCGGCCGGAGCACTGGCAGCTTTACCATCACTCATGCCCAAACACGTCCCGACACCGCTCACATCAGAGGCGCGGGTGGTGCCCGACAATTCCGAGCCGCCAGCCGCGCCGCACGCGGAGCTGCCGAAGTGGTCGCGTTGGGTCGCCCCGATCGCCCTGGCATGCGCCCTCATCGCCGTCGCTCTTGCTGCCTGGTCCCTGCTGCGGCCAGTGGACGCAGGCACCACCACCCCGGCGGCCCCGGCTCCGGCGCCGGGGCCACCCCCGGCGACCGACCAACAGATCGCGGATGCCGAGACGCGCGCCTGCAGCGCCTTCAGCACCGTGCGCAGCGCGGTGGCACTACAAACCAACGCCGATCTGGACAGCGACCCCGTCGCCCAACAAGCAGGAGTGGCCAACGCCCGGCTTTCGTTGGCCGCCAGCGCCTCCTATCTGCGCGCTCGCCTAGACCCGGCAACCCCACCAGCCCTGGCGGTGGCGATCCGCTCCTTTGCTGACCAGCTGGACGATGTCGTGATGAACCAGCTGGCCGGAGTGCCCAACGATGATCCAGCCCAGGCCGTCCGGATGGGTGATACCGATGCCGCCATGACGCGGCTGGCGGATGTGTGCCGTTGAGAGCCCATGTTCAAAGGCTCGGACTTCCTTCACGGGGCCGCGAAATCAGCCCAGCATGTCGGCGATCGGCACACCCGCGGCGATCTTGGCGCGGGTCTTCATGACCTTGCCCGGGAAGCCGCCACCGACGACGGCAACGACAGCCCCGTCGCGCTCGTAGTACGCCAGGAACTTGCGGCCGTCGTCCTCGACGACATGCACGGTGTCGGTGGCCTCGGGCTCCCCCAGGCACTGGATCTTGACGTCGTACTGGTCACTCCAGAAGTACGGAACCGACACGGTGGCGGGCACATCCTGCCCCAGCATCGAGGGCACCAAGGCCCTGGCCTGGTCGGCGACGTTGCTCCAATGCTCAACGCGCACTTGGCCTCCCACGGTGTCGCGCCAGGACGCCACATCGCCGATCGCCCAGACGTGCGGCGCGCTGGTGCGGCCCACCTCGTCGCACACCACGCCGTTGTCGACCTCGATGCCGCTACCGTCGAGCCATCCGGTGGCCGGGTGCGAGCCGATGCCCACGAGCACCAGATCGGCATCCAACTCCGTGCCGTCGCCGAGCGTCACCTTCTGCACCCGGTCTTCACCGCTGACCTCGCTGACCCCGACGCCGCAGCGCACGTCGACGCCCTCGGCGCGGTGCAGCCGGGTGACCAGCTCGCCGATCGTCTCGCCCAGCACCGACGCCAGGGGCGTGGGTTGTGGCTCCACCAGCACCACGTCGACGCCCAGGGCCCGCAGGCTGGCGGCCACCTCACACCCGATGAACCCCGCCCCGACGATCACCGCCCGGCGGGCCGTGCCGGCCTCCTTGCGTAGCGCCAGGCTTTCGTCGACGTTGCGCAGCACGTGGATGCCCGCGAGATCAGGGAAGGACGCAATACGTTTGGGCACAAGGCCGGTCGCAATCACCAGTTCGTCGTAGGGCAGCACGCTGCCGTCGGACAGGGTCAACGTCTTGGCGGCGGTGTCCACCGACTTCGCGCCGCTGCCGAGCAGCATCGTGATGTCGTTCTCGGCATAGAACTCGGCCGGTTTGAGGGTGACGTCGTCCGTCTCGGCGCGCAGCACTTCCTTCGACAGCGGTGGCCGGTCGTAGGGCAGATGACCCTCGTCGCTGACGATCGTGACGGCTCCGGGGTACTCGGCACGGCGTAGTTGCTCGGCGGTGCGTGCAGCGGCCAGACCGCCACCGACGATCACGACGCCCCCTGATGTGGTCATTTGGGAGTTCTACACGATCACCCCGAACCGATGTGCGCCACCCCGTCCGGTGGGCAGGAGCGAAGCGACCCGGGAAGGGACTTCAGCCAGGCGCCCGCTCGATCAGATTCGACAGCACGACGATGCTCTCGCTGCGCTCGATGTCGGCGCTGGCGCGGATCCGCTCCAGGGCTTCCTCGAGGTGGCGCATGTCGCGGGCCAGGACGTGCAGCATCGCGTCTGACGTGCCGGTGACGGTGGCGGCGCTGACGACCTCGGGGATGTCCTTCCATGCCGCCCGCAGCTCGTCGGGGGCGATGGTGCCGTGGCAGTAGACCTGCACGTAGGCCTCGGTGGTCCACCCGAGCGCGTTGCGGTCGATGACGGTGGTGAACCCGCGGATGACGCCACTGTCGAGCATCCGGTCGACCCGGCGTTTGACGGCAGGCGCCGACAGGTTCACCCGCTGCCCGATCTCGGCGAACGTGGCACGCGCGTGCTCGCTCAACTCGGCCAGAATCTGTTCATCGGTCTCATCAAGACGGTCCATGGCGCCTCCTACGCAACAAAGCTACGCCATCGCTGATCTGACGCAATGAATCGACCCCAGACACGCAATGACTGTCGATTGATTGCGTCAGAGCTACCCAATATCGTTACTTTCATGACGATTGATGTCGCCACCACCCCAGACACCGATATCGCCAACCCCCGAACCGCCCGGACGCGTCGCTACCTGATGACCGCCCCGAGCTTCTACACGGTCGAATACGTCATCAACCCGTGGATGGACACCTCGACGCCGGTCGACACCCAGCGCGCCATCGACCAGTGGGAGACGCTGCGGCAGACCTACGTCGACCTTGGACACTCCGTCGAGCTCGTCGAGCCGCTGGCAGGCCTGCCCGACATGGTGTACGCCGCCAACGGCGGCCTGATCGTCAACGGCAGAGCCGTCGTCGCCCGCTTCGCCCATGCCGAGCGCGCCGGCGAATCCGCCGCTCACGCCGACTGGATGTCCCGCAACGGATTCGTCCCCGTCGAGACCCGGCACGTGAACGAGGGCCAGGGCGACCTGCTGGTGGTCGGCTCGACCATCCTGGCCGGTCACGGATTCCGCACCGACCGCCGCGCGCACGACGAGATCGCCGACCACGTCGGAATGCCGGTCGTCGGCCTGGAACTCGTCGACCCGCGCTTCTACCACCTCGACACCGCGCTGGCGGTCCTCGACGACCACACCATCGCCTACTACCCGCCGGCGTTCGCCGAGCGCTCCCGCAGGACGCTGGCCGAGATGTTCCCCGGCGCCATCGAGGTGGCCAGCTCGGACGCCTACGTCCTGGGCCTCAACGTCGTCTCCGATGGCCTCAACGTGGTGCTGCCCGCCGCGGCCACCGGTTTCGCCGAACAACTCCGCCAGGCCGGGTTCCGGCCCGTCGGCGTGAACCTGTCCGAACTGCTCAAAGGCGGCGGATCCGTCAAATGCTGCACGCTGGAGGTACATCCGTGACGATCGCCATCGCGGGCCGCGATAGTTCTACCGTGGACACCATGAAAGAAACAGACGCGGCGATCGAACTCGACCACCGCCACGTCGCGCACAACTACTCACCGCTGCCCGTCGTCGCCGTCTCCGCGGACGGGGTCTGGATCACCGACATCGAGGGACGTCGCTACCTCGACTGCCTGGCCGCGTACTCGGCGGTCAACTTCGGCCACCGCAATCCGGAGGTGACGGCAACCGCGCACGCACAACTCGACAGGGTGACGCTGGTGAGCCGGGCGTTCCACTCCGACCGTCTGGGCCCGTTCTGCGCTGCCCTGGCGCAACTGTGCGGTAAAGACATGGTGCTGCCGATGAACAGCGGCGCCGAAGCGGTGGAGAGCGGCCTCAAGGTCGCCCGCAAGTGGGGTCACGACGTCAAGGGCGTGCCCGCCGATCAGGGCAATATTGTCGTGGCACGCAACAACTTCCACGGCCGGACCACGACGATCATCAGCTTCTCCGACGACGAGACGGCCCGCCGCGGCTTCGGTCCCTACACCCCGGGGTTCCGCTCAGTGCCCTTCGGCGATGCGGAGGCGATGGCAGCCGCGATCGACGACCACACCGTCGCGGTGCTGCTCGAGCCCATCCAGGGTGAGGCGGGCATCATCGTGCCGCCCGACGACTACCTGCCGCGGGTGCGCGCGCTGTGCACCGAACGCAATGTGCTGATGATCGCCGACGAAATCCAGTCGGGCCTCGCCCGCACCGGCCGCACCTTCGCGTGCGACCACTGGGGGGTTGTGCCCGACATCTACCTGCTCGGTAAGGCGCTCGGCGGCGGCGTCGTTCCGTTGTCCGCGGTGGTCGCCGACCGGAATGTTCTCGAGGTGCTGCACCCCGGCGAGCACGGCTCGACGTTCGGCGGCAACCCGTTGGCGGCCGCGATCGGTGCGACTGTCGTCGAGATGCTCGCGCGGGGCGAATTCCAGTCCCGATCAACCGAACTCGGTGAACACCTGCACTCCCGGCTGAGGGCGCTCATCGGCCGCGGTGTGGTGGCGGTGCGCGGCAAGGGGCTGTGGGCGGGCGTCGACATCGATCCGGTGCACGGCACCGGTAAGAAGATCAGCATGAAGCTCGCCGAGCGCGGGGTTCTGGTGAAGGACACCCACGGGTCGACACTGCGGTTCGCGCCGCCCCTGGTGATCACCGCCGACGAGATCGACTGGGCTGTTGGTCAGTTGGCCGACGTTCTGAACGAAACGGGTTCACACTAGTTCGATAACGCTGCGCCGACCACCAGGAGGCTCCATGCCGTCACCGATAGCACTCACCGAGCAGATGCTGCGACGGCGCCCGGTGATCGGCGCGCCCGTAGCTCACGGCGCCTCCGACCACCTGAAACGCACCATCGGCACGTTCCAGCTGACGATGTTCGGCGTGGGCGCCACGGTGGGCACCGGCATCTTCTTCGTGCTGTCGGAGGCAGTACCCGAAGCGGGCCCGGCGGTGATCATCTCGTTCATCATCGCCGGCATCGCCGCCGGTCTGTCCGCCATCTGTTATGCCGAAATGGCGTCGGCCGTGCCGGTGTCGGGGTCCAGCTATTCCTACGCGTACACCACGCTCGGCGAGTTCGTGGCGATGGGGATCGGCGCGTGCCTGCTTCTCGAGTACGGCGTGTCCATCTCGGCGGTGGCGGTCGGCTGGAGCGGATATGTGAACAAGCTGCTCGACAATCTGTTCGGCGTCCAGGTTCCCCAGGCTCTCTCGGCGGCACCGTGGGACGAGGCGGCCGGGATCGTCAACCTGCCCGCCGTTCTCCTCATCGCCATGTGCGCGCTGCTGCTGATCCGCGGTGCCAGCGAGTCGGCTCTGGTCAACACCATCATGGTGATGATCAAGCTCGGCGTGCTGCTGCTGTTCGTCGTCATCGCGCTCACCGCCTACAACGACGACCACTTCGCCGGCTTCTGGGACGCCGGCTTCTCCGGCATCACCCTGGCTGCGAGTGGAATCTTCTTCTCCTACATCGGCCTTGACGCCGTCTCCACAGCGGGCGACGAAGTCAAGGACCCCCAGAAGACCATGCCGCGGGCGATTCTGGCGGCATTGGTCATCGTCACCACCTTCTACGTGGTGGTGGCGTTCGCGGCACTCGGATCCCAACCCACCGCGGACTTCGCCTCCGAGGAACAGGCCACCGCGGGGCTGTCGGTGATTCTGGAGAACATCACCGGAAGCACCTGGGCGAGCACCGTTCTGGCCGCGGGCGCGGTGATCTCGATCTTCTCGGTCGCCCTGGTGGTGATGTACGGCCAGACGCGCATCCTGTTCGCGATGGGTCGCGACGGACTGCTCCCGTCGTTGTTCGCCAAGGTCAATCCGCGCACCATGACGCCGGTCAACAACACCATCATCGTGGCCGTAATCTGCGGGCTGCTCGCCGGCTTCGTCCCGCTGGGCTACCTGCTCGACATGGTGTCGATCGGCACGCTGATCGCGTTCATCGTGGTGTCCATCGGCGTCATCGTGCTGCGGGTGCGCGAGCCGAACCTGCCCCGCGGATTCAAGGTGCCGTTCTACCCGATCACGCCCATCCTGTCGGTGGCCGCCTGCCTCGTGGTGCTGTGGGGCCTGCACTGGTACACCTGGATCGCCTTCGGAGCGTGGGTCGGTATCGCGTTGGTGTTCTGGTTCTTCTGGAGCAGGCACCGCAGCGCGCTTAACGACGGCGGCGACGGCATCATCGCCACGGCGGCCCCCGGTGTCGAGGACGCCAAGTGACGGTCCTGGTCGGTTACCTCGCCGGGAAGTGCGGGCACGCGCCGCTGAACCTGGCGGTCGAGGCGGCACGGGCACTCCACACCTCGCTTACCGTCGTGGCTGTGGTTCCCCGGCCGTGGATGACCCCGTCGCCCGCCCGGATCGACGCCGAGTTCGCCGCCTATGCAACCCAATTGGGCTCCGACTCGGAGCGGGAGGCGCGGGAGTACCTCGCGACCATCGCCGCCGGTATCGACGTCAGCTTCGTCCAGGTGGCCAGCCGCACCGCGGGTGACGGCCTGCTGGAGGCCGTGGAACAGACCGGCGCCGACGTCCTGGTCGTGGGCTCGTCGTCCAGCGGTGCCCTCGGACAGGTGGTCCTGGGCTCCACGACCGACTGGCTGCTGCACGCATCGCCGGTGCCGGTCGCGCTGAGCCCGCGCGGCTACCGCGGGTCGCGCACCGGCACCTTGGAACGGATCACCTGCGCCTACTCCGGCACACCGGAGTCGGTCCGGGTGGTCGAGCGGGTCAGTGCACTCACCGCGGATCTCGACGTCCCACTGCGCATCGTCAGCTACGCCATCCGCGGGCGAACCATGTTTCCCCCGGAGGTCGGTCTGCACGCCGAGGATTCACTGCTCGACGCCTGGGCCGGCCAGCTTCGCGAGATCACGGGCAAACTGAAGTCCGACGGCATCGTCGGCGAAGACGTTGAACTGCAAGTGATCACGGGCAGGGGCTGGGATCAGGCGCTGGACGCCACCGAGTGGCAGGACGGCGACCTGCTGGCACTGGGCACGACGTCGCGACGCAGCATCATCGGGGTCTTCCTGGGTTCGCACGGCGCCAAGATCATCCGGCACAGCCCGGTCCCGGTGCTGGTCCTGCCCGCCTGATCTGCGGGAGTCAGTACTTGGCGGTGCCGCGGTCGACGGCGATCTGAGACCCGGAGATGGTCGCCGATCCGTCGCTCGCCAGCCAGGCCACCACGTCCGAAACCTCTTCGGGCGTCATGAATTCCTGCAGCCCCTTCTTGCCGTGGTGGTTGACGGGGTGATACGGCATCGGCGAGAAGCTGTGCAGGAACGCCGGGTACTTCCCGAAGATCGCCATCATGGCGTCCGCCTCCACCATCGGGGTGTCGATCGAGTACGGGTGAATGGAGTTGACCCGGATCCCGAACTCGCCCGCCTCGATGGCCAGCGAATTGGTCAAAGCCACCAGACCGTGCTTGGACGCCGAGTAATGGGCGTTGCCCGGAGTTGCCTTGGTTCCGGCCGAGGAACTGACGATGATGATCGAGCCGCCGTTGCCCGCCTCGATCATCGCGGGGACGGCCGCGCGGACCGTGCGCCAGGTGCCGTTGAGGTTGACGTCGATGACAGTGTCCCACTGCTCCTCGGACATCTCCCAGATCCGGCCCCAACTCAGGACCCCGGCATTGGCCACCACGATGTCGAGCCGACCGAACTGTTCGATGCCGTCGGCGACGACCTGCTGCTGGGCTTCGAGATCGCGGATGTCGACCTCACGCGAGAGGACCTTGCGGCCGGTGGCTTCGACAAGCCGCACCGTCTCGACGAGGTCCTCGGAGGTGGGCATCGGGTAGGTGATGGACTCCGACACCGGGCCGCAGACGTCGATGGCGATGATGTCGGCGCCGTCGGCGGCCAGCCGGACGGCGTGCGCCCGCCCCTGCCCACGCGCCGCCCCGGTGATCAACGCGACGCGTCCCTCGAGTGGTCCGGTTTCTGCCGCCATCGCCAGTCCTTTCGTCGAGCTCGGGGCTCAGGCTAGCAGCAGAATTGGAACGTGTTCTAGTAGTCGACCGCGTCCCGGATGATCGGGCAGGTCATGCAGTGGCCGCCGCCACGGCCGCGGCCGAGTTCGGCACCGACGATGGTGATCACCTCGATGCCGGCCTTGCGCAACAGCGAGTTGGTGTGAATGTTGCGGTCGTAGGCGAACACCACGCCCGGTTCCACGGCGACGAGGTTGTTGCCGCTGTCCCACTGCTGACGTTCGGAGTCGTAGGCGGTGCCGCCGGTTTCGACCACCCGCAGTGCTCCGAGGCCGAGGGATGCGGCGACCACTTCCACAAACGGCTTGGTCTCCTCGATGACGTCGACGCCGATGTCGTTGTCGCTCGGGACGAGAGTGAACGGCACTATGCCGTCGACGATCTCGGGATAGATGGTGACGACATCGCGGTCAGCGAAGGTGAACACCGTATCCAGGTGCATGGCTGCGCGTAGTTTGGGCATGCCCGCCACGATCACCTTGTCGGCGGCGCCGTTGCGGAACAGCTCGGCGGCGACCTGCGTGATGGCCTGGCGGGACGTGCGCTCGCTCATCCCGATCAGCACCACCCCGTTGCCAGGCACCAGCACGTCGCCGCCCTCGATCGTGGCGAGACCCCAGGCCTGCTCGGGGTCACCCCACCACACCGTGGAACCGACGAAGTCGGGGTGGAACTCGTAGATCGCCTTCATCAACAACGTCTCGTCGTGCCGGGCAGGCCAGAAGAGCGGATTCAGTGTCACGCCGCCGTAGATCCAGCACGTGGTGTCTCTGGTGTAGAGGGTGTTCGGCAGCGGCGGCATCAGGTACTCGGTGACCCCGTTGTCCTCCTGGGCCAACGCCCGGTAGCCGGAGTCGAGCTCGGCGGGCAGATCGCGAATGGACATCCCGCCGATCAGCAGTTCGGTGAGCCGCCGCGGCTGCAGCGAATCCAGGAAGCCGCGGGTGTCGTCGACCAACCCCAACCCGACCTCGTTGGCGACGATCTTGCGGTCCAGCAGCCACGCCTTCGCCTCGGGGTTGGCCATTGTCTCGGTGAGCACGTTGTGCAACTCGACGACCTCGAGGTCGCGGTCACGCATCTTGTCCATGAAGTCGAAGTGGTCGCGACGTGCGTTCTGCACCCAGAGCACGTCGTCGAAAAGCAGGTCGTCACAGTTGGTGGGCGTGAGGCGCTCGTGGGCCAGCCCCGGCGAGCACACCAGCACCTTGTGCAGCTTGCCCACTTCGGAGTGCACGCCATAGGACGCCGATGGAGCAGGAGATGTGGTCATGTGCGGTACCTTTCGCTGACTTAGATCGTGATGGCGCCGGTGACCAGCGAGACGATGCCGGCCACCGCCCCGATGACGATGACGCCGAACAACACCGCCTCGGCCCGGGTGAAGACCTGCAGCCCGCGTTCACGGCGCGCCATGACATAGAGCGCTGCACCCACTGCGTACAGGATGCAGGACAGCAGCAGCTTGTCCAGCCCTGCGGCATAGATCAGGAACAGCGTGTAGAAGGTCGCCACCCCAGCCACCACGGCGTCGCTGCGGAGCGCCCGGCCGTCCTCGTAGGTCTCGCGGGTCACCGTCAGCTTCACCGCGTAGGCCGCCGCAAGCAGATACGGGATCAGCGACAGCGCCGCGGTCAGGTCGAGCATGAAATCGAGTGCCTCGGCGGTGAACAGCAGCAGGATGAGCAGCAGCTGAATCAGGATGCCCGCCAGCACCAGTGCCGCGACCGGGGCGCCCTTGCTGTTGGTGCGCCCGAGGAAGCGCGGCATGTCGTCGGCTTTGGCAGGGATGTAGAGGATTTCGGCGGCCATCAGAGTCCAGGCCAGGTAGGCCCCGAGCACCGAAAGCACGACACCCACCCTGATGAAGATCGATCCCCAATGTCCCACAATGGATTCCAGCACCGAGGCCATCGACGGCTGGGCGACGGCGGCCAGTTCCTGTTGCGGCAGCACGCCGTACGACAACAATGTCACCAAGGCGAAAACGCTGAGGACCGACAGGAATCCAATCACCGTGGCGCGGCCGATGTCTTCCCGTTTCCTGGCGAACCGCGAGTAGACGCTCGCGCCTTCAATCCCGAGGAAGACGAACACCGTGATCAGCATGGTGCCCTTGGCCTGCTCGAACACCGACGAGAAGGACGGGTCGTCACCGCCCCAGAAGTTGTCGGCGAAGACCCCGCCCTTGAAGGCGACGACGGCGATGAGGATGAACACCACGATCGGCACCACCTTGGCGACCGTCGCGATGCGGTTGATCGCGGCCGCCTCCTTGACCCCGCGCAGGATCAGGTAGCAGAACAGCCACACCCCCACCGAGGAGGCCAGCACCGCGATCACGGTGTCGCCGGCGCCGAGTGCGGGGAACAACGCGCTCGTGGTGGTCATGATGACGACCCAGTACGACGTGTTGCCGGCGCAGGCCGAGGCCCAGAATCCAAACGCGGAGTTGAAGCCGACATAGTCGCCGAAACCCGCCTTGGCGTAGGCGTAGATGCCGGCGTCGAGGTCGGGCTTGCGGTTGGCGAGGCGCTGAAACACGAAGGCCAGCATCAGCATTCCGCTGCCAGCGATCGTCCACGCGATGATCGCCCCCACCACACCCGTCTCGACGCCGAAGCGCCGGGGCAGCAGGAACACCCCCGAACCGATCATCGAGCCGACCACCATCGCGGTCAGGGTGGGCAGGCTGACCTTCTGGTCCTTGGTGGCCGAATCGGTAGCGGTCACGGCCCCTCCTCTGCACCAGTTGCGCGATCCCCTGCCTGACCGGGCGGTCGGACCCCGTGTGGAAGTTACCAAGCGGGCGGTGGCGCTACCCCGTGATTGACCGTTACGGCATTGCGCGGAACCCCGTCATCACAACTCGGCGATGATCTGCTCGCGCTTGGCGGTGTACTCGGCGTCGCTGATCGAACCGGTGGCCCGCAGCGTCTCGAGTTCTTGAAGGCGTTGCGCGGTCGTGGGTTCGGCCGACGCCGGGATGAAGGGGGCTGCCGCCGCGGGCACCGGCGGCGGGGGCGGCGCGGCCTGCCGGGACGCGGCGTGCCGCACGATGGACTGCACCTGTTGGCGCGCCGCAGGATTCGATCGAAGATCGACCATGCCGTCCATGCCGATATTGTTCGCCTTGAGCACCTGCAGGATCTCCATCAGCGCGTCGGTCTGACCCGTCAGGTCGTAGGTCCTGTTGTCTTCGGCGACGCTGAATGTCGCGGGCATCAGTCCACCGACCAGAGCGCTACGCTGCCAATCGATCTGGTACTCATTCGTGGCCGGGTCGACCAGCGCGACGAGCTTGCGGTTGGTGATCATCGGCAGCCGCGACACCGACGCGATCACCTGGTCCTGCGTCGAGAACGGCGTGATACCGGGGCCCGAGACCTGCAAATCGATCTTGACCAGCGGCTGGTCGTTGATTCGGGTTCCCGTCTCGTGGATGCCGACCACCTGGGCCAGCGCCAGCACCCCGGTGGCCTCCATTGCCTGCGTCTTGGCGGCTTTGCGGGAGCCGAGGGCGGTGATCAGCAGCGCGATCAGAACGTCGGACGCCGTGATCAACAGGCCCGCCCAGAACAACCACTTCATCATCGGCTGGGCGCCGGTCGCGAAGTAGACGATCAGGAAGATCGGGCCGACGATGCCGCACAACAACGTGAAGAGCTGGATACGGACGTAGCGCCAGAAAGTGGACATGGACAGATTATCGCCAGAGTCGGCGAATACCGCTGCGGCTTCCGCCGGCTACGAACCCGCGCTGACCACCATCGGATTCGCGACAGGCGTCTGGACCGGTGCCGGTCCGACGAGCTGATACAGCGGCCACGTCCACGCATCCAGGCCGGCCGACGAACGCGCGTAGCTGGTGTGCACCGCCACCGCCGCCGGGTTCATCTCGTCCTCGGCGTCGGGGTCGTAGTCGCAGACCGCATCCCCGAGTTGGCACACGCTGATCGTCCGAGCGCCCATCGTCACCGGGAGCGGCGCCGGAGCGTGCGCGAGAATCGGCCAGTCCTGGGCGACGCCCTTACCGGCGCCCGGCACGGTCGTCGCCGACCCGATGTTGATCGTGGGATCCGCGGGCAGCCGATCGCCGTCGGCGATCAGCAGAGCCGCAGCCAGTTGCGGGTTCGCGTCGAGAACATGCAGGTTGCGATGCACCACCATCGCGCCCTGCGAGTAGCCGGCCAGCACCACCTTCGTGGTCGGGCACTGCGCGACGAATGCCGCGTACTGCTGACCCAATGCCGCGGCACCCGTGTCGACGCTGCCCATGAAGCCGGCCCAGTCCAGGATGCCGCCGTCCTCGGGCACGGGAACCGCCGGATACTCCACAGCTTCGGCGGTGATCGTGCGACCGTCCTGCTGGACCATCTGGGCGAAGTCCCGGAACGACTTGTAGACCACCCGTCCCATGCCGCCGTCAGCGGTCACGTCCCCGGCGCGCTCGCCCGAACCCGCGGCGCCCATCCAGTGAACATCGGGGCATGCGGGCTGCGCGGACGCAATCCCGGCCGTCAGACCGACCATGGCCGCGCCACCGAGGGCAGCGGCGCACGCGAGCGAGGCGATACGTGAAATCAACTGAACCCAACCCTTGCAGAGGAGAAGAAGAAAGCGGCCGACCCCTCCGACGGCCGCTGCCAGGTACATCGGCGCATCAGGGGCGGGCGTTACACGCAGCGCGTCATGGGGGGACCGGCAGGTCGGGGCAGCCCTTGATGTAGTCGATATCTGGTGTCACCCACTCGTTCCACTGCTTACGTCCCATATTGGTGGTGAGCTTGTCGCACAAATCCGCAGCGCTGGCCATCGCCGGCCATATCCGCACCGTGTCGTCGGTGCTGCTGGACGCGACGCGCGAGCCGTCCGGGCTGTACGCGACGGCGGTGACCCCTTCGGTGTGCCCATCGAGTGGCTCCCCGATCGGCCGACCGGTAGCGGCCTCCCACAACCGCAAGGTGCTGTCCTGGCTGCCGGTGACGACGCGCGATCCGTCCGGGCTGAACGCCACCGCCGTGACAATGTCGGTATGCCCGGTCAGTGGGTCGCCGATCTGTTCGCCGGTGGCGGCGTCCCACACCCGCGCCGTGTCGTCCTTGCCGCCGGAGACAACACGCGACCCGTCCCGGCTGAACGCCACGCTCGTCACCGCCCCGGCGTGGCCGCTCAGCGGCTTGCCGACCGGTTGGCCAGTCGCCACATCCCATATCCGCACCGTGTCGTCGAGCGCGCCGGACACGACCCGTGACCCGTCCGGGCTGAACGCCGCCGCGCTCACCAGGTTGAGATGGCCAGCGAACGGCTCCACCACAGGCTGGCCTGTACCGACATCCCACACCTGGACCGTGTCGTCGATGCCGAACACCATGCGGGACCCATCAGGGCTGAACGCCGGAGTCGTCACCGTCCAGGGGTAAGGGTGCGGCTCACCGACCGGCTTTCCCGCCGCACTGTCCCAGACCCGCACGGTTTCGTCGTCACCGGCGGACGCGATCCGCGACCCGTCCACAGTGAAGGCCACACTGGTCACCGGTCCGACGTGCCCGACGAGAGGCTCACCGATCTGCTGGCCGGTTCCGCTGTCCCACAACCGAACTGTCGCGTCTTCACCGGCTGTGGCGATACGCGACCCGTCCGGGCTGAACGCAACACTGTGCACCGCCCATTTGTGCCCGGTGAGTGTTCCGGCGCGGGGATCCCAGACCCTCACCGTGTCGTTGTCGCTGGCCGACACGATGCGGGAGCCGTCGGCGCTGAAGCCCACGCGAAACACCTCCCCCGTGCGGCCGCGCAGCGTGTCTCCGACCGGCCGACCCGTACCGGCGTCCCACACCCGCACCGTCTCGTCACCGCCGGACACGATGCGCGACCCGCCGGGGCTGAACGCCACACTGGTCACCCGCCCGGTGTGCCCGACGAACGGCTCGGTCACGGCCAGACCCGTGACGGCATCCCACACCCGCACCGTCGCGTCCTCGCTGCCCGTGACCACGCGGGCCGCGTCGGGACTCAATGCCACGCTGGTCGCCGCCCGGGTGATGCGAACCGGCGCACCGACCGGACGGCCGGTGGTGACGTCCCAAACCTGCATCGGGGCATCCCAGCTGTTTACGACGATGCGCCCGCCATCCCGACCGAACGCCACGTCGAGCACATCACCGGCGTAGATCGGCGGGCCGAGCGGTTCTGCGGACGCGATGCTCCAGACCCGGGTGACGCGGTCGGCACCGCTCGAGGCGACCCGCCTCCCGTCGCCGCTGAACGCCACGGTGAACACCGCGCCGTCGTGTACCTGGAGTGGCCCGCCGAGGAGTCGACCGGCACCGGCCTCCCACACCCGCTCCATCCCCTCTTCGTCACCGGTCACGACGCGCGATCCGTCCGGACTGAACGCGACACTGGTCACCGCACCGGAATGCCCCGTCAGCGGTTCCCCGACCGGCTGTCCCGTCCCGGAATCCCACACCTGGACCGACTTGCCCGTCCCAGTCGCGTAGCGGTCGCCGTTCGGCGCGACGGCATTCACGGGCGCAGGCGTCTGGATGATCTTCCGCAGTTTCACGTTCTGCAGGACCGCACTGAACAGTGGGCCCGAAGAGCGTTCTCCCGCAATGGAATCGGCCGCCAACAACAGCTGGAAAGATTCGATTTCGTTGCCCGGCCTGGTGCCCGCGATCACCGCCTGAGCGTCGGTGACCAGACGCGCGCTGGTGGCCTCGAAAAATCGACGTTGCGCCTCGCCGCGAGAGTTCCGGGCTTGTACGAAGGCGACCGCGGCCACCACGGCCACGATCACCGCAAGAACCGCCAACGCCGTGGTAACCAGTGACCGCTTGCGCAGCGTCGCACCGTAGGCCCGCGCGACGGCCTCGCGTTCCTGCGCATTGAGGGCACGCTCCTCGGCCGCTCGCAGCGCCGTCTGGCGGTGTTCCTCCTCCGCCCGCAACCTGTCGTCCTCCATCACGCGCGACGAGCCGAGAAAGGGCAGCGTCGCGGCCAACCTTCGACTGAACCCGGGAAGCTCGACGAGAGCCTCAGCATCGGCCAGCCGGGTGCCGGTGAGCAGCCAATCATGTTGGCGGCCACTGCTTTCCCATGCCGCGGAGGCGCGTTCCACCGACTCGCCGAGCATCAGGTCGGCCCGCTGGTCTTCGAGCCAGCCCGCGAGGTCGTCCCACTGCCGCAACAGGCTTTCGAGCGCGACCTCGACCACCGTCTCCCCGTCGCGGGTGTCCTTCACCAATAGGCGCCGCTCCACCAACGCGTCGACCAACGGCCGACTCTCCTCGGGGAGATCTGTCCAGTTCGCCACCCTTCGCACCGGCTGGTCCTTTTCGGGGCCGACCGTCGCCAACCACGGTATGAAGGCCCGACGCAACGCCGCGAGTTGGCCGCGCCGCTGCTCGGGATCGCGGGCCAGGACCTCGTCGACCTCGTTCTGCACGACCTTGCGCATCCCACCCATCGCTTCATAACTGGCCAGTGTCAATTCGCCAGAACTACCGAAGTCCGTGTACAGCCGCGCCAGGGTCAGGGACAGCATCGGAAGCGCATCGGCACTTTCTTCAGCGTCGGCGAGCAGGCGGTCCACCAGGGCGGGCGCGATCGTCAGCGGGTGACCGGCCTGGCTCGCGCGGTCCGCCGGTCCGATGATCACCTCGCGGAACTGGTTGGGCGGCATGGGTTTCAGATCGTCAAACACCCGGGTGTTCAGGCTCGCCAGTGCGTCGTGGGTCTGCATCATTTCGTAGCGGTCGGTGCGGATGGTGACCGCGACGACGAGTCCGTGCTCGTGGCCGATGAACGACAGGAACTGTTCGGACTCCGCGCCGAGGTCACTCCCGAACAACTCCTCGGCCTGATCGACAGGCAGGATCAGCGTTGGCGGCGCGGGGTTTTCGCTCTGGTCATCGGCGGGCAGCCTGACAGCTGCGGCGTGCTGGATCTCGGCGAGCAGTTGACGCACCCGCGGGGGATCAAAGCTGCAGGCGGCCTTGATGTCACCCAGACTCGGGGTCGTCAACCCGAGCCGCTGCCGCGCGGTGCTGATCGAGGCCGCCAACCCGGTGTCTCCCGTCAGCGGGCTGCGGCCCGGCCGCACGATGCCCAGGACGACGAAGCTGCGGTCGTCGCGCGCGAGCCGCGGCATGACGCCGGCCCGCAGGAAGGACGACTTGCCTGCGCCCGATGGGCCCAGCACCACGAATAGTGACTTCACCCCCGATTTGGCGCATCCCGCGAAGCTCGTCGAGCGCACTGATGATCGCCGAATCCCGCCCGAAGAACACCGCGGCGTCCTGCGGTTCGAATGGCTGCCAACCGCGGTAGGGAGCACGGGTGGGATCCTCACGCGGCGGCCACACAAACGACTGTGCACCGATACCCGCTCCGCGGATCACGTCTCTTAATCGGAAGAGACCGTCGGTGGCGAACTCCACCGGCGGGCCTCCCTGAGCGTCGACGGCGGTGACCGCACCGTCACCGAACAGGTCGAAGCGGTACCACTCCGTCGTCAGGTCGTCAGCGGACGATGGAGCCAGGCGCGCACACAGGATCTGCTTGTTCAAGTGCTCGGCAAAGCGATACTCGACCTTGCATTCGTGCGACGCCGCCCAGTTCGGAGACAACAGGCAGACAACCGCCTCACAGCGGGCGTTCGCGTCCCGCAGGGCACCCTTCCAGCGTTCTCCCGGTTGCAGGCCGGCCGCGGCATCGATGTCGAGGAAGATCTCGTTGGCCAGCGGCGGATCCTGCTCGACCAGCCACCGCTTCAACGCCAACGCTTGGCGGGAGTCAAGGCTGGAATGACTGAGGAAGATGCGCGACACCACACCCCTTCCCCTACACCGCACGTGCCTGCGGCCATCCTGTCAATGTGCGCCGAAGATTGAGGAAGTTCGGACAACGAAAGTGGCGCCCACCCGTCGGGTGGGCGCCACTTCGGCG
>NZ_STGE01000058.1 GCF_005222675.1 Mycolicibacterium sp. CR10
GACGGTACGGCCGCCCTCGCGGATCGCGAAGCGCAGGCCCTCGTCCATGGCGACGGGCTGGATCAGCTTGACAGAGATGTCGGTGTTGTCACCGGGCATCACCATCTCGGTGCCCTCCGGCAGCGTCACCACGCCGGTCACGTCCGTGGTGCGGAAGTAGAACTGCGGACGGTAGTTGTTGAAGAACGGCGTGTGACGGCCACCCTCGTCCTTGGACAGGATGTAGACCTGGCCCTCGAAATCGGTGTGCGGGGTGGTGGTGCCCGGCTTGATGACGACCTGGCCGCGTTCCACGTCCTCGCGCTTGATGCCGCGAAGCAGCAGACCGACGTTGTCGCCGGCCTGGCCCTGATCGAGCAGCTTGCGGAACATCTCGACACCGGTGACCGTGGTCTTGGTGCTGGTCGGCTTGATACCGACGATCTCGACTTCCTCGTTCACGTTGACCACGCCGCGCTCCACACGACCGGTGACCACGGTGCCGCGGCCGGTGATCGTGAAGACGTCCTCGACGGGCATCAGGAACGGCTTCTCCGTGTCGCGGACCGGGTCCGGGATCGACTCGTCGACGGCGTCCATGAGCTCCTCGACCGACTTGACCCACTTCTCGTCGCCCTCGAGCGCCTTGAGCGCCGAGACACGGACGACGGGGGCCTCCTCGTCGAAGTCCTGGGCGGCCAGCAGTTCGCGGACCTCCAGCTCGACGAGCTCGATGAGCTCCTCGTCATCGACGGCGTCGGCCTTGTTCAGCGCGACCAGGATGTAGGGCACACCGACCTGACGGGCCAGCAGCACGTGCTCGCGGGTCTGCGGCATCGGGCCGTCGGTCGCCGCGACCACCAGGATCGCGCCGTCCATCTGGGCGGCACCGGTGATCATGTTCTTGATGTAGTCAGCGTGACCGGGGGCGTCGACATGCGCGTAGTGACGCTTCTCGGTCTGGTACTCCACGTGGGAGATGTTGATCGTGATACCGCGCTGACGCTCCTCAGGCGCGTTGTCGATCTGGTCGAATGCGCGCGATTCGTTCAACGCCGGGTACTTGTCGTGCAGAACCTTGGTGATTGCTGCGGTGAGCGTGGTTTTGCCGTGGTCAACGTGACCGATGGTCCCGATGTTGACGTGCGGCTTCGTCCGCTCGAACTTCGCCTTCGCCACTGTGGTGTCCTCCTGGACTGTGTTGGTGCTTTCTGAAAAGCAGGTTTGTTCTGTTCAGTTGTGTGGTCTTACCAGACCCACGAAAACCCGGGTTTACTGACCCGTCGCCTTCGCGATGATCTCCTTCGACACGGCCGCCGGAACTTCAGCGTACGAGTCGAAAACCATGGAGTAGTTCGCCCGGCCCTGGGTCTTCGACCGCAGGTCTCCGACATAGCCGAACATCTCCGACAACGGCACATGCGCCCTGACGACGCGGGCACCGCTGCGCTCCTCCATGGCCTGGATCTGACCACGGCGGGAGTTCAAGTCACCGATCACTTCACCCATGTAATCCTCGGGTGTGGTGACCTCGACGGCCATCACTGGCTCCAGGATGACCGGCTGTGCCTGTGCGGCAGCCTTTTTCATCACCTGCGAGCCGGCAACCTTGAAGGCCATTTCCGACGAGTCCACCTCGTGGTAGGCGCCGTCGAGCAACGTCAGCTTGACGTTCACCAACGGGTAGCCGGCCAGCACGCCGTACTGCATGGCGTCCTGCGCACCGGCATCCACCGACGGGATGTACTCGCGCGGGATGCGGCCACCGGTGACCTTGTTCTCGAACTCGTAGGTCGCGCCATCTTCGCCGGTGAACGGCTCGATGCTGACCAGCACCTTCGCGAACTGGCCGGAGCCACCCGTCTGCTTCTTGTGGGTGAACTCGACCTTTTCGACCTTGCGCTTGATGGTCTCCTTGTAGGCCACCTGCGGCTTGCCGACGTTGGCCTCGACCTTGAACTCGCGACGCATCCGGTCCACCAGGATGTCCAGGTGCAGCTCGCCCATGCCGCCGATGACGGTCTGGCCGGTTTCCTGGTCCAGGTGCACCTTGAAGGTGGGGTCCTCTTCGGCAAGCTTCTGGATCGAGAGGCTCAGCTTCTCCTGGTCGCTCTTGGTTTTGGGCTCGATGGCCACCTCGATCACCGGATCGGGGAACGTCATCGACTCCAGCACGACCTGATCGCTGGAATCCGACAGCGTGTCACCGGTCGTGGTGTCCTTCAGACCGATCACCGCGTAGATGTGGCCGGCCGATGCGGTCTCCACCGGGTTCTCTTTGTTGGAGTGCATCTGGAACAGCTTGCCCAGGCGCTCCTTCTTGCCCTTGGTCGCGTTGACGACCTGCGAGCCGGAGTCGACCTTGCCCGAGTACACCCGGACGTAGGTGAGCTTGCCGAAGAACGGGTGAGTCGCAACCTTGAACGCCAGCGCCGAGAACGGCTCGTCGGTCGAGGGCCTGCGCGTGACCAGCTCGTCTTCCTTGCCCGGGACGTGGCCCGTGACGGATTCGACGTCCAGCGGCGAGGGCAGGTAGTCGATCACCGCGTCGAGCATGGGCTGCACACCCTTGTTCTTGAACGCGCTGCCGCACAGCACCAGGTAGGCCTCGGAGTTGATGGTGAGCTTGCGCAGCGCACCCTTGATCTCCTCGGTGGACAGCTGCTCGCCGCCGAAGTACTTCTCCAGAAGGGACTCGTCGGTCTCGGCGACGGCCTCGAGCAGCTTGGTGCGGTACTCGTCGGCCTTGTCCTGCAGTTCGGCCGGGATGTCGATGGTTTCGTAGGTCTCACCGAGCTTGGTCTCGCCGCGCCAGACCTTGGCCTTCATCTCGACCAGGTCGACGACGCCCTCGAAGTCACCTTCGGAGCCGATCGGCAGCTGAATCGGGATGACGTTGGCGCCCAGTCGCTCTTCCATGGTGCGCACCGAGAAGTAGAAGTCCGCGCCGATCTTGTCCATCTTGTTGACGAAACAGATGCGGGGGACGTCGTACTTGTCGGCCTGACGCCACACCTGCTCGGACTGCGGCTCGACGCCCTCCTTGCCGTCGAAGACGGCAACGGCACCATCGAGAACCCGCAGCGAACGCTCCACCTCGACGGTGAAGTCGACGTGCCCGGGGGTGTCGATGATGTTGATCTGGTTGTCGTTCCAGAAGCAGGTGGTCGCAGCCGAGGTGATGGTGATACCCCGCTCCTGCTCCTGCTCCATCCAGTCCATCGTGGCGGCGCCGTCGTGCACCTCACCGATCTTGTAGCTGATACCGGTGTAGTAGAGGATGCGCTCGGTCGTCGTCGTCTTACCGGCATCGATGTGCGCCATGATGCCGATGTTGCGGACCTTCGTGAGGTCGGTCAGCACGTCCTGTGCCACGGCTAAGTTCCCACTCTTTCGCTTGCTAGTTCGGTGTTCTGTTGCGTCCCGCGATCACCACTGACCGCCCGGACGTATGTCACCAGCGGTAGTGCGCGAAGGCCCGGTTCGCCTCGGCCATCTTGTGGGTGTCCTCGCGTCGCTTGACGGCGGCACCCAGGCCATTGCTCGCATCCAGGATCTCGTTGGCGAGCCGCTCGACCATGGTCTTCTCGCGGCGGGCCTTGGAGAAGCTGACCAGCCAGCGAAGCGCCAGCGTGGTGGACCGCTCGGGACGGACCTCGACGGGCACCTGGTAGGTGGCGCCACCGACGCGGCGGCTACGCACCTCGAGTGCCGGCTTGACGTTGTCGAGGGCGCGCTTGAGGGTGACGACCGGATCGGTGCCGGTCTTGTCGCGGGCCTGCTCGAGCGCACCATAAACAATGCGTTCGGCGACCGATTTCTTCCCATCCAGCAGCACCTTGTTCACCAGCTGGGTGACCAGTTGCGACCCGTAGACCGGGTCGTTCACCAGCGGACGCTTGGGCGCGGGTCCCTTGCGCGGCATCAGCTCTTCTCCTTCTTGGCGCCGTAGCGGCTACGGGCTTGCTTGCGGTTCTTGACACCCTGGGTGTCGAGCGAGCCGCGGATGATCTTGTAGCGCACACCAGGGAGGTCCTTCACACGACCACCACGCACCAGCACCATCGAGTGCTCCTGCAGGTTGTGGCCCTCACCCGGGATGTAGGCGGTGACCTCGACCTGGCTGGTCAGCTTCACGCGCGCCACCTTGCGGAGCGCAGAGTTCGGCTTCTTGGGGGTCGTGGTGTACACGCGAGTGCACACGCCGCGGCGCTGCGGGCTGCCCTTGAGGGCCGCCGTCTTGACCTTGGCGATCTTGTCCCGGCGACCCTTACGGACCAGCTGGTTGATGGTTGGCATGTACCGGCTTCCTGTGTTGCTCGTCGTTGTGACGTGTCGTTCTCGTGCTTCTGAAGTTCTCGTGTCCTGCAGTTTTGCCCTCGCGAGTTACCCCGCGACCGGGCGTGTCGCATGCGCTCACCGTCAACACTCGGAAACATTTTTCCAAGGCATGTACGGCGCGAGACATGCGAATTGGCCCGGCGTGCAGGCATGCTCGAGACCCCTAAAGATCACGAGCGCCTTTATCTGCCAGGCACGATCGTCCACGATACCAGGGCAGACCGCGACGCTCCAAACCCGCCGAACAGCGCTCCTGCGCAGCGTTCGCGCAGGTCAAAGCTACCATCGGTGATGCGGGCGAACACTCACCGACTTCTCATGCCGGCGGCCAGCCTCATCACCATGTCCGTGAACACCGCGTCAGTGTCGATCCCGGCCATCACCCCGGTCATCTCCAGGAGCACGAACCCGTGCATCGCGGACCAGAACTCGAGTGCGGCGAAAAAGGCCGCCTCGGCGTCGAGTCCGTAGGCGGACAGCACCGAGATCACGGGCGCCGCGGCGGACCTGGTGACCTCGGTGAACTCGGGGTCGTCGCCACCGCCGAGTGGCATGCGGGTGAACGCGGAGTACCTGCCCGGATGGTGATGCGCATAGCTGCGATAGGCACTGGCCATCACGATGACGGCGTCGTCGGGATTGCGGCCCTGACCGACGGTGTTGAGCATGTCGATGATGTCGCCGACCACCCGCATCCGCACGGTCCTGCGCAGGTCATCGAGGCTGTGCACGTGGTTGTAGAGCGACGGACCCTTGGTGCCCAACTGGTTGGCCAGCGCGTTGATGGTCAGCGCATCCCAACCTTCGCGGTCCAGAAACGTCAGGGCAGCGTTGACGATGGAATCACGGCTCAGCCTCGCCGAACGCGTCGGCCGAACTGTCATCTCACCCTCGCTCCTCGGGTCGGTCGGTGAACCCGGGAAACTCTAGTTCACCCGCTGTTGGCTGAGCTGCGCGAGTTGTTCGATGATCGAGCACAGATCGGGCAGGGTCGCCGAGTTCAGCGTCTGGATCGACCAGGTGATGACGTCGCCGCCCTTGGCCACATAGATGCTGCACGCGGTGTCGTCGGAGGCCTTGAACCCGTCGTTGCCGTCGATCGACAGCTCGGTGAGCGTGCGGCCGGCGAGCTGTTCGAGCTCCCGCTCGGTGTCCATGTCACTGCCGCGGTACCACCACGTCGAGATGCCCATGCCGGCGCCGAAGCTGCCGAGCCCGGTGTCCTCCTGCCAGAAGCAGCCGGCGTCGCTGACCACCGCGGGTTTGAACAGCCTGGACCCGGCCGCCTTGTCGACGTCGGCATCGCTGACCCCGTTGCAGTCCACGCTCTGGAAGCCACCGCCGACAGGAGTGCCGGAACTGGACCCGCCCGGCGGTTCGGCCGGCCGATCGGGTGAGCCACACCCGGCGAGCACCAGCGCGGCGCACATCCCTGCCACGAACTTCGCGACGGTCACGTCACATATCCGAACGCAGCGTCGCCGACAACAGCTTCTCGGCGTCGACGCACGGATCCCCGGTGGACTGACCGCGGTACTGCACCCACCAGCTCAACACGCCCGTTCCCGCGGACGCCGTGGCCGAGCAGGCAGCCCCCGTGGTGTCCCGACGGGCGGAGAAGGCGTCGTGGCGTTCCACGACGATGTCGGTGACCACCGCCCCGCGCGCCGCCACGAGTTCCCGTTCGCGCTCGAGGCGGCCGGTCTCGAACCACGAGAACGTGACGTCGATCGTCGTCGCAGGCGCCGACCCCGACTTGCGGGACAGGATGTATTGGCACACCGCGCCGCTGTAGGGCCGGGTGACGTCATCGGCTTCCAGCGTGGCCTGCACCGAGGTGTCGTCGAGCAGCCCGCAGCGGTCGTCGACGTAGCCGTAGCTGCGGTTGGGATCCGGGACGCCCGGATTGGATCGTTGCGCCGTGCCGCTGACGGTCTGCGAGCACGCCGCTACCGTCGCCGTCGTTGTGACGGCCACGATGAGAACCTGTCCGACACGTCGAAGCATTGCTGTTCACGCTACCGAGCACACCTTGGGAAGGCGACTCCTGTCGACGGCCGACGTCGTAGGCTGACCATCGTGACTGTGGGACGGGTGGTGGCTGCGTGCGCGGTGGGTGTGTCAGCGGTGGCTTTGGCGGTGCCGGTGGCCCACGCCGAGAGCGGCGACACCCACATCACCGGCAACGGCAACATCCAGACCATCGACTGCAACAACGGGACGCTGATCGTGGTCGGCTCCGGCAATCAGATCAACGCGCTCGGAAGCTGCTGGGCGGTGACGGTGCAGGGGTCGTCGAACGTGATCGTGGCCGACAACGTCGTCAACGACATCACGGTCTACGGCTGGGATCAGACGGTGTTCTACAAGAACGGCGCCCCCGTCGTCTGGGACCGTGGCCGCGAACTCGGGATGACGAACCGCGTCGATCGGGTACCCACCTGACATGACGCCTTCCCTGTCCCTGCGTGTTGTCGGCGGTGCCGTGGCGCTGTGTGCTGGCCTCGGGCTCTCCGCCTGCGGCTCGAACAGTCAGGACACCGACAACCCGACGGTCACGGCCGGCTCGTCGGGCGCTCAGGTCGAGATCGGGAACACCATCAATTACGGCTCGTTCGGCACCACCGCCGACATCGACTGCGCAGACGGCAAGTCGCTCAACGTCGGTGGCTCCAACAACACGCTGACCGTCACCGGCACGTGCGCCAACGTCAACATCGGCGGCGCCGACAACAAAATCACCATCGAGCGGGTGGACGCCGATCTGGCCGTGGTGGGACTGAACAACACCGTCACCTACCGCGACGGCGACCCCAAGGTCAACGACACCGGCAGCAACAACAACGTCTCCAAGGGCTGAGTCCCCCTAGGCACGTGCGCCGTGGCGGCCCGCCCCTGCCGCGAACCGAGCGGCGCCCTCCAACGATTCCGCCGCCACCCTCGACATGCTGCCGAACTCGAAGTCCATCGCGTCGGCCTCCGGCAGGCCCCACTGGTTCAGCGCCGAGCGCCGGTCGGCGCGCAGGCATTGCTGAGGCAGCGCGGCGAGTTCGGCCGCCAATTCCTCGGCGCGCTCCCGTGATTCGCCGTGCGGCACGACGCGGTTGGCCAGCCCGATCGCCAGGGCCTCGTCGGCGTCGACACTGCGGCCGGTCAGGATCAGATCCATCGCGCGGCTCTGGCCGATCAGACGCGGCAATCGCACCGTGCCGCCGTCGATCAGCGGGACGCCCCAGCGGCGGCAGAACACCCCCATGACGGCGTCCTGCTCGACCACCCTCAAGTCACACCACAGCGCCAGTTCCAGACCGCCGGCGACGGCATGGCCGCTGACGGCGGCGATGACAGGTTTGGACAACGCCATCCTGCTCGGACCCATCGGGCCCATGCCGGTGCGGTGGACGGGGTTGGACTCGGGCGTCCCGAAGGCCTTGAGATCGGCTCCGGCACAGAAGGTTCCATTGTCACCCCAGAGCACCGCCACCGATGCGGAGTCGTCCTTGTCGAATTCGTCGAACGCCGCGTGCAGTTCGGCGGCCGCCGGCCCGTTGACGGCATTGCGTGCCGCGGGCCGGTTCATGATGACCGTCGTCACCGGGCCGCTCTTCTCGACTCGAACCCCACCCGTTGCCACGCTCATCGTGCCTCCGTCACATCTCGGTCATCGCGCCGCGCGACCAGTTCGGCGGCGAAGTCGTTGTAGGCGGCGCGCAGGGCCGCACCGGGCCAGTCCGCGGGCAGCAGCTCGTCGGGGATCACCGGGTCGGTGACGAGGTGACGCACGATGGCGGCGGCCGCGACGAAACGACCGGGAATGTCGGTGGCCGAGGCCATGTCGTCGAGCAACGTTGCCGCGACGCCGACCCAGCCAGGCAGGTCCCAGAGCCGGGCGGCGAGGCCGACCGGGTCGTCGTCCTGTGCGCGCAGCACCCGAACCCGGTCGAGGATCTCGCCGGTCAGGTCGACGTCCAGGTTGGCCGGGCGCAGCCACACCCCTTCGCGAAGCTCGCCGAAGCGCTTCCCCTGCAACGTGTTCCGCAGAGTCGCGCGGGTGCGGGCATCGCTGCCGACGCTGGTGATGACTAGCGTCGTCCACAGGCCGTCCCACCGCAGGGTCTGCGGGTTGATGGCGTCGTCCTGCCTGCGCTGGCGTGCGAGCAGTCGGTCGGACAGCCGGTAGCCGTCCTCGGACCGAACCAGATCTCCCGAGCCGACCATGCGGGTCAGGGCCACCCGGACCGTCGGCTCCCTGAGGTCGAAATCCGCGGTGAGCCTGATCAGTTCGGCGGCCGTCGCCCACGCCGGATGGGCGCCCAGGAGCACGCTCAGCACTACCGAGCGTGCCGTCATCCGCGACACCGCCCGCGCCACCGCTACACCCCGGAGGTGGTGCGGCCGTGGTCGCCGAATGGCTCGTCGCGGCGGCGCACCGCGTCGCGGAAACCGTGCTCGCGCGCGTCGGCGACGAACGCGTGCCCTTCGGGGGTGTGGCGGGCGACGCCGTCGAAGACCGTCGAGACCATGGCACTGTTGGCGACGCCCTGGTTGTAGAGCGCAATGTTCATCGCGAGTTTGATCATGATGAGCTGGTTGATCGGCACCGCGGCGATCCGTTCGACCAGCCGCTCGGTGCGCTCATCCAAGTCCTCGGGGTCGGGCGCCTCCACGGCCAGCCCCCATTCGGCGGCCTGCGCCCCGGTGATGCAATCACCGGTCAGCAGAAGGCGTTTCGCGCGCTGATCGCCGAGACGGTGCGCCCACAGCCCCGCGGCGGGAACGCCCCACACTCGGGTGGGCGGGTAGCCGATCTTGGCGTCGGCCGCGGCGATGACCTGGTCGGCGTGCAGCGCGATGTCGGTGCCGCCGGCGACACAGTAGCCGTGGATCTTGACCACGGTCGGTTTGTCGGCGTGCATCAGGCTGGAGAAGCCGCGGACGAACCGGCTCATCATCTGGTAGTCGATCATCGGGTCCCAGGGCTGGTCCGGCAGGTGGTTGATCGCCTGGGTCTTGCCCGAGAGCACGGTGTCCTTGTACGGGCTGCCGCCGCCCGCCGACGACGACCCCTCGGCGTAGGCGGACAGGTCGAAGCCGGCACAGAATCCGGCGCCGCGCCCGGACACCAGGATGACGTGGACGTTCGGGTCGAGGTCGGCGCGCTCCACCAACGCCGAGAGCTCCAGCGGCGTGTCCGCGACAATCGCGTTGCCCTTCTCCGGGCGGTTGAAGGTGATGCGCGCGACGCGGTCGGTGACCTCGTACGTCATCGTCTTCAGGTTGTCGAAGTCGACGTGCCTGATGGCGTGGGTCATTGGCGGGCTCAGCCCTTGACCAGTGCGCGCTCGATGATGGGCGCCAGGTCCAGGCCCGTCGGCAGCGTCCCGAAGGCACCGCCCCACTGGCCGCCCAGCCGGCTGGCGAGGAAGGCCTCCGTCACCGCGGGATGCCCGTGGCGCGCGAGCAGCGATCCCTGCAACGCCAGCGAGATGTCCTCGGCGATCTTGCGGCCGCGGTACTGGATGGTCGCGAGGTCCTCCCCCAGTTCATGCTTCAGGGCGGCAACGTGCGCGTCCAACCGTGGGTCGTGTCCGGCGGTCACGCCGAGTTCGTCGAACAGCACGTCGATGCATTCGGGCCGGGTTGCCATGGCGCGCAACGTGTCCAGCGCGCTGACGTTGCCTGAGCCCTCCCAGATGCCCATCAGCGGGGCTTCCCGGTACAGCCGCGGCATCCCGGACTCTTCGACGTAGCCGTTGCCGCCCAGGCATTCCATCGCCTCGGCGGCGTGCGGGGTCGCGCGCTTGCACACCCAGTACTTGGCGGCCGCCAGTCCGATCCGGCGCAGCAGGGTTTCGCGGTCGTCGCCGCGTGCCGCCTTGTCGATGGCACCGGCCATCCTCATCGCCAGCATGGTCGCGGCCTCGGCCTCGACGGCAAGATCGGCGAGCACGTTCTGCATCAGCGGCTGGTCGATCAAATAGGCGCCGAACGCCTTCCGGTGCTGTGCGTGGTGCATCGCGCGCATCAGGCCGCTGCGCATGCTGGTCGCGCTGCCCAGTGTGCAGTCCAGCCGGGTCAGGTTGACCATCTCGATGATGGTTGGGACGCCGCGCCCCTCTTCGCCGACCAGCCAGGCCGTGGCGCCGTCATACTCGACCTCACTGGAGGCGTTGGCATGATTGCCGAGCTTGTCTTTGAGCCGCTGCAGGAACATCCGGTTGCGGCTGCCGTCGGGCAGCACCCGCGGCAGGAAGAAGCAGCTCAGCCCACCTGATTTCCCGTCGCTTCGCCCGCCCCGGCCGGGCACTTGGGCGAGGACCAAGAAGACATCGCACATCGGCGCGGAAGTGAACCATTTGTGGCCGGTCAGCCGGTAGGTGCCATCGCCGTTGGCGGTGGCATCCGTGGTGCCGGCACGGACATCGGAGCCACCCTGTTTCTCCGTCATCGACATACCCGCAGTGATGCCCGGCTTCGTCGCGGGCACGGCCAGTTCGGGGTCATACACCCGGCTGGTCAGCAGCGGCTCGTAGATCGCGGCGAGTTCGGGGTTGTGGCGCAGTGCGGGGACCACGGCGTAGGTCATCGAGATGGGGCAGACGTGTCCGGCTTCGGGCGTCCACACCGACATCTTCGCCGCGCGCACGACGTGCGCCCCCGGACGGTCGTCCGCCCAGGGCGCGGCGTGCAGCCCGTGGCCCACCGCGACGGTCATCAGCTCGTGGTACGCCGGGTCGTACTCGACCTCGTCGACCCGGTGGCCGTAGCGGTCGTGGGTGCGCAGGATCGGCTGGTTGCGGTCGGCGAGCTCACCCCACCGCAGGGCACGGGCGCTGCCTGAGATCGCGCCCAGTTCGGTGACCTCGTCGACGCCCCACTGACCGCCCTCGCGGATCAGCGCCTCGGCCAGCATCGGCGATGCGGCCGGGTTGTAGTTCTCCAGCGGAGGGACCTGGTTGGTGACGACGTGCGTGTCCGACATCAGACCACTGTTACACTAATCGCACAATCGCACAAGATCTGTAATGTGCGTTATTTGGTGCAGAGCGCCCCGAGTTTGTTGCGGCTGGCCTCAGCGTCGCGGATTCGGGCGGCCTGGACCTCGTTGGCGTTGGGCAGGCCGGCGAGCGCGTTGATCCCGATGAGCCGCAGTGTGTTCGCGAAGGCGCGGGCGTTATCGGCCAGGTCGGCCGGGGTGTCGGCACTGATCTGGCTCAACAGGTAGTCACCACCACCCAGCATCGCCAGCCGCGCGTTGGCAGCCACGGCCTCCACCGCCGCGGGCTCGGGCCCGACGTTCGCATTAGTCTGCGTCTGCACCGCCACGGCTACCACCTGAGCGGCGTCGCAGACCCGCGACTTCGCGTCGCCGGACAGCGGAACCCCTTCAGCGGATACCGATTCCTGTCCGGGCGACCGCACCAAAGCCCACACCGCAAGCCCGGCAGCGATCAGTGCGATCACCAGCGCAATGGGGACCAGCGGCGAGGTACTGCGAGTCACCTTCTGCGGGACTCGCGACACCTTCGGCTCGTCGGGTGAGTCGGGTGAAACTGCTTCGTGATCGGCCACGAGGCGACTGTAGAGGCATCGCCTGTCACAACATGACGGAATGTCGAATCGCGTCGGATCAGCAACCGGATCGTCACCACGACATTCGGTCCTCCGTCGACGTTGGGTTGTGTATCGTCGGCCGTCAGCGGGGGAATTGGGCGGCCGGGGAGGGCTGATGTCGATCGATGTGACGTTGATGCGCGAAGCGATGGGCCGTCGGTTGCTCCGGCGGTCGGTGGCCAGCGGAAAAATGACGCTACCGGCGGTGCCCAGCCTGCTCGAAGAATACGTGGCGATGTGCGACAAGGTTTTTGCCGCGCTCGGCTGCGAGTTCTCCACCGAAGAACTCGATCACTTCCGATCTCTCCTCGCTAATGAGTTGGCGAGTGCCCATGCGGCCTCGAACCGATCCAGCATCGTCATCTCCTATGAAGCCCCGATAGGTTCGGTGATGAACTACTTCATCGGACCGCAGGCGTCGACGCCCGACGACGCTGGCATGGTCGCAACCCGGGAAACGCGGCCTTTCGGCAGCGACCCCGACGCCAGGGTGTGGGCGCTGGCCGGTGAGACGATCAACCCTCGACACTTCAGGGTGCTGGACATCAGCGCTGGAACCGGACGCAATGCCCTGGCGTTGGCGCGCCGCGGCCACCCCGTCGACGTCGTCGAACTGACGCCGACACTCGCCGATATGATCCGCACCGAGGCTCAGCGACACCTGCTCCCCATCAGGGTGATCGATCGTGACCTCTTCGAAACGATGTCCGACCTGGAGAATGACTACAAGCTCATCGTGCTTTCCGAAGTGGTGACGGACTTTCGATTTACCGAGCAACTGCGTGCCATCTTCGAACTCGCAGCCAAATGCCTGGCACCCGAAGGGCGCTTGGTGTTCAACACCTTCCTGCCCCGTCCCGGCTACATACCCGACGCCGCCGCACGCGAACTGGGACAGCACGTCCACACCACCATCTTTACTGGTGACGAAATAGAAGCGGCGGCAGCCAATCTGCCATTGCGACTGGTTGCGGACGACTCGGTACTCGAGTACGAAAAGACGCACGGTGCTGACGGGTCCTGGCCACCCACCGATTGGTACGCCGAGTGGATAAGTGGCCTCGATGTGTTCGACGTCCCGCCGGAACAATCCCCGGTCGAATTGCGCTGGCTCGTTTACCAAAAGTCGGGATAGATCAAATGCCCGAACGCCCGTCGATCTGCCTGAACATGATCGTGCGTAACGAGGCGCACGTCGTACACGAGGTTCTGGACTCGGTCGCGCCTTACATCTCGTCATGGGTGATCGTAGACACCGGGTCCGATGACGGCACCCAGGACGTGATCCGCGAACACATGGCCGCCCTTGGTATCCCGGGAGAATTGCATGAACGCCCGTGGCGCGACTTCGGCCACAACCGCTCTGAGGCGATCGCCCTGGCGCGCGGGCACGGTGACTACATCTGGGTCATCGATGCCGACGATCTCCTCATGGGCACACCAGATTTCAGCGGGCTCACCGCCGATGTCTACCAACTGCGGTACGGCCCCGACGTCACCTACTGGCGCCGCCAACTGTTTCGCGACGGGCTGCCGTGGCGCTATATTGGCGTCCTGCATGAGTACGCCGACTGCGGTGGGCCATGCGACGATCAGCGGCTAGGCGGTGACTACTACATCGAGTCGCGACGTCTTGGCGGCCGCAATTTTGACCCAGAGAAGTACGCGCGCGATGCGGAGATCCTGCTTGCTGAGGTAGAACGGCATCCCGATGACCCGCGGTCTGTCTTCTATCTAGCCCAAAGCTATTACGACAACAACGATCTCGTCAGCGCGAAGAAGTGGTACGCACGGCGCACAGAGATGGACGGCTTCGACGAAGAGATTTACTACTCGCTGACGAGGTTCGCCGACGCGATGACGCGCCTCGGGGAACCATGGCCGGACGTGCAGGATGCCTACCTCCGTGCCTGGGAGTTCCGACCGACCCGCGCGGAGCCTCTCTATGCAATCGCGCAACGATATCGAAGTGATGGGCGCTACCAGCTGGGCTATCTGTTCGCCGAGCGTGCCGCGCAGATAGCACTGCCGGACAGGGACGTGCTGTTCCTCGGCGCCGAGGTCTACGCGTGGCGAGCGCTCGATGAGCAGGCGGTCTGTGCGTCGTGGATTGGGAAACAGGACGAGACAGTGGCGATCTGCCGGCGACTACTGGCCCGCGACGACATTCCCGAGGCCGACCGCCAGCGGATCGCGGCCAATCGCGATATCGCGACACCGCCGTTGATCGAGGCCGCGGCCGCCTACCCCGACGCCGTCGCGCACAGTCTGACCGTCGGCCCCCCGGACAGCGACGTCACCATCACGGTGGTCACAGGGCCTGACCGGAGTGCCCTCGAGCGGATGCTCAACTCGCTCCTGAACTGCTTCACCGATGTGTCCCGGGTGGGCCGTGTGCTGGTCATCGATATCGGCCTGTGGCCAGAGGATCGGGCCGCCCTGACCGAGCGCTATCCCTTCCTCGAGTTCCGGCAGTATCCGCCAGGCATTCATGTGGAGCAGATCCGCAGCGAGATCAGGGGCCACTTCTGGTTACATCTGGGCATGGGCTGGCAGTTCTTCACTGCCGACGACTTCATCGGACGACTCACGTCCGTGCTCGTGTCGGAGCCGAACGTCTACCAGGTGGGCATCAACTATGGTGACGCGGACAAACTGACCGGCGCGGTCGCGCCGGAGACTTCAGCACGCCGAAGCGTCGGTGCAGGCCGTTATGTGCTGACCGATTGCGTCGCGAACGGTCCGGCAATGTTTGACTGCGTCCGACTGGACCGCGCCGAAATGGGCAAGGGGGCAGCCGCGATGGGCCTGCACACCGCCACCCTTGACGAAGTCCTGTGCATCCAGCAGTCCTGAACGCCGGGAACGGGGTGTGAGCTGATGTCCGAGCAAAGCGGTGTGGACATCCGGGGTCGACGGGACATCGGACGCCTACTGCTGCGGTGCGCCGATCGACCAGGTCTCGTCGCTGCGGTCAGTAGGTTCCTCGCCGAAGCGGGGGCCAACATTATTTCGCTGGATCAGCACTCCACACTGCCGACCGGTGGAACCTTCGTGCAGCGCACCATATTTCACCTTTCCGGGTTGACCGCTGCTCGAGACGCGTTGGAGCACGACTTCGCCGAACACGTTGCCGGACCGTTCGGAATCGACTTCCGGCTCACGGAAGCCGCCAAGCCGAAGCGCGTCGCCATCATGGCGTCCAAGGAAGACCACTGCCTGCTCGATCTGCTGTGGCGTAATCGCCGCGGCGAGTTGGACATGTCGGTGGTGATGGTGATCGCCAACCATCCCGACCTGGCCGATGACGTTCGGCCCTTCGGTGTGCCGTTCATTCATGTGCCGGCCCGCAAGGACATCCGCGACGACGCCGAACGGCGCCAGCTCGATCTGCTCCGCGGCAATGTCGACCTGGTTGTGCTCGCCCGCTACATGCAGATCCTGACCCCGGAGTTCATCGAGCAGGTCGACTGTCCGCTGATCAACATCCACCACTCGTTCCTGCCCGCATTCATCGGGGCATCGCCGTACCGACGGGCCAAGGAACGCGGCGTCAAACTCGTTGGCGCGACGGCGCATTACGTCACCAACGACCTCGACGAGGGGCCGATCATCGAGCAGGACGTCGTGCGGGTCGATCACCGGCACAGCGTAGATGACCTGGCCCGCCTCGGTGCTGACGTAGAGCGTGCCGTGCTGTCGCGAGCGGTGTTGTGGCACTGCGAAGATCGCGTCATCCGATACGGCAATCAGACCATCTGTCTCTAGCGACGCGCCCTGAGCGGCTCCGCTGCGAGCTGCGCACCGTCGTCCGAATAGGGGAAGGCCCCCCTCCCGAAGGAGGGGGGCCAACCCGATCGGTAACCGGATTACGGGTTCGGTGAACCTCCCGAGCCGCCCTCGCCGCCGTCGCCGCCGGAACCGCCCTGACCCGTGCCGCCGCCGCCGCCGGCACCGCCGCCGCCGCCAGCACCGCCGCCGTTGCCAGCGCCGCCCTTGCCGCCGTCGCCGCCGTCGCCACCAGCTCCGCCTGCGGAACCGACATTGGCACCGCCGGGATCGCCGGGATCGCCGAAGCTACCCGCTGAACCGGCCTTACCGGCAGCACCGGCAGATCCGGCAGATCCGGCCTTACCTGCTGCGCCGTCCTGCCCGTCCTGCCCGAAGTCACCGGCTGCACCGGCCTCGCCGACGCCACCGCCATCTCCGGACTCGCCGACCGAACCGGTGTTACCGGCCTTGCCAGTCGCGCCCTGTGCACCGGTCGCACCGGTAGCACCCTGAGCGCCGGTTGCACCGGCCGCGCCGGTAGCACCCTGAGCGCCGGTTGCTCCGGCCTTGCCTGCGGTGCCGGAGCCGCCGAACAGGCCGCCCTTACCGGCAGTGCCCGCGGCGCCACCTGCGCCACCTGCGCCACCCGTGGCACCGCCCGCGGCACCTTGGCCGCCAGCACCACCGGCACCACCGGTGCCACCGAAGCCACCGTCACCGCCGAGGCCGCCGAGGCCGCCGGCGCCAGCGTCGCCGCCGAGGCCACCGCCACCACCGGTGCCGCCGGTGCCGCCCTGGCCACCGGTGCCACCCTTGCCGCCGACGCCGCCGGTGCCGCCCTGGCCACCGTCACCACCCTGGCCGCCGGTGCCGCCCTGGCCACCCTGGCCGCCGGTGCCGCCCGTGCCGCCCTTGCCGCCCAGACCCTGGGCGCCATTGCCAGCGTCACCGGTGCCGCCTGGGCCACCCGTGCCGCCCTTGCCGCCGACGCCGCCCGTGCCGCCCGTGCCACCGGTGCCACCGGTGCCGCCGGTGCCACCCGTGCCACCCGTGCCGCCGGTGCCGCCGGTGCCGCCGGTGCCGCCGGTGCCGCCCTTGCCGCCGGTTCCACCCGTGCCGCCGGTTCCGCCCGTGCCGCCCGTGCCGCCCGTGCCGCCCTTGCCGCCGACGCCGCCCGTGCCGCCCGTGCCGCCCGTGCCACCGGTGCCGCCCGTGCCGCCGTTACCGCCGGTGCCGCCCGTGCCGCCCGTGCCGCCCGTGCCACCGGAGCCGGCGTTACCGCCCTTTCCGAACAGGTTGAAGAGGCCGACGCTGCCGCCGTTGCCGCCCTTGCCGCCGGCGAAACCGGTGGAGCCGACGCCGCCGAGGCTGGTCGAGTTGGCACCCGTACCGCCGACGCCGCCCTCTCCGCCCTGGCCGCCCTGGCCGCCCTGGCCGCCCTGGATACCGGTGTTGCCGGTGGCACCCTTACCGCCGGTGCCGCCCTTTCCGCCGATATCGCCGGCCGAACCCTTGCCGGCATCGCCGCCGATGCCGCCCGCGGTGCCTGCGCCGCCGGTCAGACCCTTGTCACCGGTTCCACCGGTGCCACCGGCAGTACCCTGACCGCCTTCGCCGCCTGCCTGACCGGTGCCGCCGTCGCCGCCCTTTCCGGTCCCGCCGGTTGCCCCGGTGGCGCCGACTCCGCCGTCGCCACCAGCCGAACCGACGGCGCCGATGGTGCCTTCCGCACCCTTCCCGCCCTGGTTGGAGGTCGTGCCGAAGTCGCCGGCCTTACCGACCGCACCGGCCGCGCCCTCGGCGCCGGCCTTACCGACGGTGCCCGCATCGCCCGCCTTGCCTGAAGCAGCAATCGGGGGCAGCGACCCGTTGGGGACGTCCGTTCCGTTACCGCCCACGACGACGCTGGTGGCGCCTGTGGCGCCGTTGCCGCCCACTGCCCCTGCGGCACCTTGGGTTCCGATGGTGCCGATGCTGCCCAAGCCACCGTTACCGCCGTTGCCGCCGCTGCCGAAGAAGAACCCGCCGGCCCCGCCGTTGCCGCCGTCGGCGCCAAGACCGCCGTTGCCGCCAGCGCCGCCGTTGCCGCCGTATGCGCGCCCGCCGTCACCGCCGGCAACCCCGGCGACAGTGCTGTTCCAGCCGTTGCCGCCGTTGCCGAAGAGGATGCCGCCGGCCTGGCCATTGGCGTCGCCCTCGATGCCGTCGGCGCCGTTGCAGATCAGCCCGCAGGACCTGCTGCGGTCAATCGTCGCCTCGACCAGCTTGTTGGGTGAAGCACCATTCCCGAATGTCAGCCAGGGCCACTGGTACGCCGATGACAGGTCGGACCCAGTTGACGTCAACTGGATTGCTGCGGTAATCGGGCCCGGGCCCCCGGGGGGAGCGGCGAACATGAGCCCGGCTCCCACAATTGCTGCGCCGGCGAGACCGCCGGTGATGATTGGGCGGACGACTTTCTTCGTACCGCCAGACTTTTGCTTACGTCGACTGGACAAGGCTTACAACCCCCTACTAAATGAACCCGATCGGAGCCTGCGGTGCGCAGACGCCCGAAAATTAACACGGTGCCCAAGTGTTAAGACGGGATTTCTCCACGTGAAGATTGCGTTAGTTGCGTTCGCAAGTAGCTATTCTTGGGCGGATGTGCTATTGCGTTTGCAAACACTTGCTTTGCGCCACGTAACGCACACAACTGAGCGGGCGATACGGGCAGGTCAAGCCGATTCCCCAACCCGACTAGCCGTCGTTGGCCCACAATCGGCCCGCCCCCTCCTAGCGCCTGGAAGGGTGCAGCAAAATCGAAATCTCGGCCAAAATTATCTTGGCTGTCGCGTGGCATGCTCTCGAGATCGCAAAAGCCACCAAGGCCGTGAACCGTCCCGAAGCGTGAGCAGCAAACTTAGGGACAACTGGGGCACATTTGCCCTTGACGGCTGCGTAACCGAACCGCTATACGCGCCAATAATCAAGATCATACGGTGGCCGGGAGCCTGCGATCGACAGTTCGACGGAACTTTCGTTTTCGAACGGTACATTCATGTCGCCCGTGACCCCGGTTCCAACGAGCGCCCGAAGTGGACCCAATGAGCACAGCTTTTCGCGATCTACTGGCCCCGCAACGTCTGACTGACGTCGTCGACATCGGGGCGAATCCCATCGACGGCGCGCCGCCGTACACGCCGATGCTGGCCGCCGGCCTCTGCCGCGTCACCGGCTTCGAGCCGCAACCTGAGGCGTTGCTGGAATTGCAGACGAACAAGGGGCCCTTCGAGCGTTACCTGCCGTACGCGGTCGGCGACGGCGGCGCCCACACCCTCAACATCTGCCGCGCCTCCGGGATGACCAGCCTGTTCGAACCCGACCCGGCGACGCTGGGCTTGTTCGAAGTGCTCGAACCGATGGGTGAAGTGATCGAACGCGTCCCGCTGTCTACTCAGAAACTCGACGACATCGCGGAGATCGAACACCTCGACTACCTCAAGATCGACATCCAGGGTGGCGAGCTCGCGGTGTTCCAAGGAGGCAAGGCCAAGCTCGCCGACACGGTCGCGATCCAGACCGAGGTCTCGTTCGTGACGCTGTACAAGGACCAGCCGAGCATGGGGGACATCGACGTCGAAATGCGCAGCCAGGGATTCATCCCGCACTGCTTTGCCGCGGTCAAACACTGGCCGATCGCACCCTATGTCGTCGACAACCAGCCCCGGTTGGCTCTCAATCAACTTCTCGAGGCCGACATCGTCTATGTGCGCAACTTCTCGCGTCCGGACGCGATGACCGACGAACAACTCAAGCATCTGGCCTTGATCGCGCACCACTGCTACGGCTCGTTCGACTTGGCGCTGCACTGCGTGAAACTGCTCGAACACCGCGGGTCATTGGAACCCCTTGCGCAGCAACGCTATCTGCAAATTCAGTCCGCCTGAAGCGCCACCGCCGCCGCCCGTTTCGCGCGCCGCCTCTCGTAGCCGTTCAGCGCGACGATCACTGCCGCGGCGAGCACCCATCCGAGGAGTAGATCGATCACGTAGTGCTCGGCGGTGTAGACCAGCGTGAACGCCATGACCAGCGGATAGGCCACCAGCAGCGGACGCCACGCGCCGTGCACGCGAGTCCACAGGAACGCTGCCAGCGCCGCCGACATGCCGGCATGCAGACTCGGGATCGCCGCCACCAGATTGACGCTGGCCTGCCCCTGGTCGAGCAGCGCACTGGCCGAGTGCAGGTTCAGCTTGCCCCAGCCGCGCCCGACAATGCGCTCGATCCAGTCGTGAGCGCCCTCCTGCGTCGACTGCATCGCCCCCAGGATGCCGCCGTCGGGGACACCGCGCGCGGACTTGAACATGCATCCCGGACCCGACGGTCCCCCGGCGACGTCGTCGGCAGTGCACCGCGCCGCGGCCCACGGGGGCGCTGCGGGAAGGAGCGCATAGATCACCAGCCCGGCGAGGTTCAGGCCGACGAACAGCCGGACGAACGCTTTCCACTCGTCGCGGTTGCGCAGCCACAGGATGCCGGCGATGACGTACGGCAGGATGAAGAACGACATGTAGACGCTGCTGAGCACCACCTCCCACCAGGGAGGATGCGGCTGCTTGAGCTGTTCCTGCAGCCATACGGTCGGCATGGTCCCGAAGAACATCAGGCGATCCATGTCGGCCTGCCAGTGCCACATCGTGGGACGGCCGACGAGCGTCGCCGCGCCCCGGCTGAGGTCGTAGGCGATGAGCAAGAGCGCGAACGGCAGCCAGTCGCGGATCACGTAGAACACGCGCCGACCCTGGCCGATGCTGGCGGCGGCCAAGCCGGTGCAGATGTAGACCAGCAACAGTTCGCGGTTGAACGCGAACCCTTCGGTGACGGTGCGCCAGACCACCACGGTCGCCCAGGTGACGATTGCGACCCATCGCAGGATGCGCAGCCAGCCGATACGCCGCTCAACCAGCGGCATGTCCGCGACGTGCGTCGTTGCAATCGACGACTGGTCAATTGCCAACGCAGGACCTTTCGACGCGCGAACGAGCGGGATACCCGGCGTCAGCCTAATTAACCTCGCCGCCACCCGCCGTTCAAGGTCGGTTCGGCGGTACAAACTGTGACCAAATGCGGTCTCAGCGAATGTGCTCCCGCAGGAACGCGATGTCGTCTTTGCGCCCCTCGTCCGCGGTCTCGCAGATCACCGGGGCGTCGGCCGCGGTGACCACGGCGACGAGCAACTGCGGATCGATCTGCCCGGTGCCGAAGTTGGCGTGCCGGTCCGCCCCCGAGCCGGCGGCGTCACGAGAGTCGTTGCAGTGCACCAGGTCGATCCGGCCGGTGATCGCCTTGATCCGCTCGACGGCGTCGATCAGGGCCTCCCCCGCGGCCCAGGCATGGCAGGTGTCGAGGCAGAACCCGATGCCCTTGTCGCCGATGTGGTCCCACAGTCGGGCGATGGTGTCGAAGTGCCGCGCCATCGCGTGGTCTCCACCCGCGGTGTTCTCGAGATAGACGGGCACCTCGGTCTCGAGGGCAGCGAGTGCCTTGACCCAGCGCTCGAAGCCGGCGTCCAAATCCTTGTCGTCGGCGTGACCGCCGTGCACGATGACCGCCGTCGCATTGATCGCCGAGGCGGCGTCGCAGGTGTCCTGCAGGATCTTGCGGGAAGGAATCCGCACCCGGTTGTTGGCCGAGGCGACGTTGATCAGGTACGGCGCGTGCACGTAGATCGGCACCGACGAGGTCTTCAGGACGTCGGCGTCTTCTCGCGGCGGCGGCTTCTTCCAGCTCTGCGGATTACCGAGGAAGAACTGGAGCACGTCGGCGCCGTCGGCCTGCGCCGCGGCCAGAGGGTCATCTCCATGGACATGGGAACCAATGAGCACGCCGTCGAGTCTAATGACGGGCCCCGACGTCGGCGGCGGCCGTGGGGCGCTTGCGGGAAGCCCCCCTGCCCCAAGGGGTTCGGACTCGGGCCTCACCTCGGTGGTCAAGCCGCTCGAAGCGGCCGCGGGGACGCCTTCGGCGCCGGGGCGATTGATGTAAACGGAGCCCGCGATCGCATTCTGGTCTCTACCCTGTGCACGGGGGGGTGATGTCGATGGACGAGCAAGCCGTGCGCGCGGCCCTGACTCGGCGACTGTTTCGCCGATCGGTAGCTGAGGGGCAGGTCTCGATTCCGGCCGTGCCGGGACTGATCGACGAGTACGTGTCGATGTGCGACACGATCTTCGCCGCGGTCGGCTCCAAATTCAGCGCGGAGCAGCTCGACGACGCCCGCACGCTGATTCATGGCCAGCTGGAGGACGCGTACGCCGCCTCCCAACGCTCCAGCATCGTCATCTCGTACAAGGCACCCGTCGGAACCAGCCTCAACTACTTCGTCAAACCGGAATGGTGGACTCTTGAGCAGACGTACCACAACTGGATCGCCACCCGTGAACCGCCGTTGTTTGGCACCCACCCCGATGCGCGCGTGTGGGCGCTGGCAGGCGAAGCGGCCGATCCGGGAACGTTCCGGGTGCTCGACATAGGCGCAGGCACCGGTCGCAACGCGCTGGCCCTCGCGCGTCGCGGACACCCTGTGGACGTCGTCGAGGTGACCGCGCAGTTCGCCGAGACCATCCGCGTCGACGCACAGCGGGAGTCGTTGGATGTGCGCGTCATTCAACGTGATGTCTTCTCCACGACCGACGACCTGCGAACGGACTACCAGCTGATACTGCTCTCCGAGGTGGTGCCCGAGTTCCGCACCACCGAGCACGTGCGCAGCATGTTCGAACTCGCCACCCGCTGCCTCGCCCCGGGTGGGCGTCTCGTTTTCAACGTCTTCCTCGCCCAGCCCGGGTACGAACCCGACGATGCTGCCCGCGCCATGGGCGAGCAGATGTACACCAGCATTTTCACCCGCGATGAGATGGCAGCTGCCACAGCGCAATTACCACTCGAGCTGGTCGCCGACGACTCAGTACACGACTACGAGCAGGCACACCTGCCGGAGGGTGCGTGGCCACCCACGGGTTGGTACGCCGGTTGGGTCAGTGGCCTCGACGTCTACGACACCGACCGCGCGAACTGCCCGATCGACATGCGATGGCTCGTCTACCGCAAGACGAGTTGAGCGTTTCAGATCGAGAGCGAGACCGTCGCGCGCGGCATGTAGCTGTCGAACAGCGTCGTGGCGATGGCCGCGACGTCGTCGCTCAGCGGATACATGTGGCGGTACTGCAGTACCTGCTTGCCGATCAGTCCCAGTCGTTCCGTGAAGGACGGCACCCATCCGGGATCGAGCAGCGGGCTGTTGAAGGGGGCACGGTCACCGCGCTGGAACTCGAAGGCGGCGCTGATGCGCGGGGCCGTACCCAATCGACTGCCGCGGCTACCCCAGTGCAGGACGGCTTGATTCCATGCGAGGAGACTGCCCGCGGTGGCCGGGAGCGCGCGGATGTCCTGCGGGTTCTGCACCACGTTGTTGCCTTCGCCGTCCCAGCGGCGTTCTTTGAACCGCGGATCCAGGTGCGCAGGCAGTACGTACATACACCCGTTCAGCGGGGTCGCGTCGCTGAACGGAATCCAGACGGTCAGCGTGTGCGGTGAATTGTCGGGATCGAGGGTCGACTGCACACGGTCGCGATGGGGACCCCATCCCATGGCGTTCTCGTTCGGTTGCACATACCAGACCCAGAAGTCGGGCAACGCGCGATAGTCCTCACCGAGGACCGTCGTCAGAAATGTCGAAAGGCCTTTGAAGGCGAGCCACAACTCGTCGTAGACGAACGCGAACGGCAGCGGAATGCCCCGCTGGGACAGCGTCGAGACGGCATCACGGACCGGCGCCGTCAACTGATCGGGGAACGCGCCGGGGACCTGGATGTACCCTTCACGCTTGAGGTCTGACAGCAGCAGACCGGTGTCACCAACGGCCGCCGCGTTCGGCGTGGCACTGCCCTCGATCGACATGTGCGGACACAGTTGGCGCCAGAACTCGCGGCTTCCGACTTCGTGTGCTGCAAGCGTGCTGAACATGACAAGAAATGTTACCCACTGAGTTTGCCGATCGGGGTACTTCTGCGCGATCGACGAGGTTGTTCGCGGCACCTGATCTGCGGAGTCGCTGGTGGGCGTACACAGTATTCCGAATACTGCACTTGCTTCTTGTTGCCTGTGGAAGGATCGCGCTCGCGGAGGATTCATGGGGGCCGTCGCGATTGCTGGACAGCGATGTAAGAGGGAATTCGATGGAGCATGTTTCGGTGACGGGGATGGATTCGGCGGCCGTGCGTGATGCCATGACACGTCGGTTGTATCGCCGATCGATTGTCAGCGGGCAGATCTCGTTGCCCGCCGTGCCAGCCATGATCGACGAATACGTGGCGATGTGCGACAAGATCTTCGCCGCGGTCGGCCGGCGGTTCACCCCTGAGCAACTCGACGGCGCCCGGGCGGTGCTGCAGAGCCAATTGGATGAGGCGTTCGCGGCGTCGCAGCGGTCAAGCATCGTCATCTCGTACGAGGCCCCGGTCGGCACGTCGCTGAACTACTTCGTCAAGCCCGAGTGGTGGAGCATCGAAGCGACCTACGACAACTGGGTCGCGACCCGCGAACCGCCTTACTTCGGGACCGAGCCGGATGCCCGGGTGTGGGCGTTGGCGGGCGAGGCCGCCGAGCCACGGTCGTTCCGGGTGCTCGACATCGGTGCGGGAACAGGCCGTAACGCGCTCGCTCTGGCGCGCCGCGGTCATCCTGTCGATGCGGTCGAGATGTCTCCGAAGTTCGCCGAGTCGATTCGCGCAGATGCCTACCGAGATCTTCTCGACGTTCGGGTCATCGAACGCGACGTCTTCGCGACCTTGGACGATCTGCGCACCGACTACCAGCTGATCCTTCTCTCCGAGGTCGTGTCCGACTTCCGCACGGTGGAGCAGCTTCGCGGGGTCTTCGAGCTGGCGGCCCGCTGCCTGGCTCCCGGGGGACGCCTGGTGTTCAACACATTCCTGGCCAAGTTCGGCTACGTCCCCGACGATGCTGCACGCCAACTGGGCCAACAGACCTATACATGCATCTACACGTACAACGAGATGGCCAGTGCAGCAGCTGGTCTGCCGCTGGTTCAGATCAGCGACGATTCCGTGCACGATTACGAGAAGGCGAATCTGCCCGCTGACGCCTGGCCGCCCACCGGCTGGTACGTCGAATGGGTCAGCGGCCAGGACACGTTCGATGTCCCGCGCGAGGAGAGCCCCATCGAGTTGCGCTGGCTCGTCTACGAGAAGACCCGGTAGGCGCAGGCCTCCTCAGCTAAAGACGCGGAACCACCGCAGCCAGAACCGATTTCGCCGCGTCGAAGTGCGCCCCGAGATGTGCCTGGCCGGTGATGACATCGAGCGTCGCCCCTACTGCGTGCACATCGGCCCGGACGTGCGGCACGATCCAGTCCTCTGATCCGACGTAGTAGAACGCGGGGCACGTGATCGACGCGGGATCGACGAATCTGGTGGGGTGCATCGAGCCGTCGATGGCCGCCGCGACCGCCACCGGGTCGTTGCCCTCCTCCATCATCTGCTGAAAGGCCTTGTCGGAGATGCCGAACTTCTTCCACACACCCGCCCAGTCCCCCCGCCGCAGGAAGTCCGCCATCGGGATCAACATCCGGTCCACCTCGTCCCGATGGGCATGCATGGCGAAGCCGCCGACGACGATGCGGTCGACGCGCTCCGGGTGACGGCTGGCCAGGTTGCACGCGAGCCATCCCCCTCGCGAGTAACCCCACACCGTCGCTCGCTGCACACCCTCGGCGTCGAGGACCGCGATCAGATCGGCGGTCACCCCTGCCGCGGTGTACGCGTCGGCGTCGTGGGGCAGGTCGCTGCCGCCGTGCCCGAGCGGGTCGACGTTGATCACCCGCCACTGGCCGGCCAGCGCGGCGACATACCCGGGATCGACCCAATGCCTGGCCGACATCATCGTGCCCGCGACGAGCATCAGCGGCGGACCGTCACCGTCGGCGGTGTAGTGGATTCCGAATCCCCGCGACGTGGTCCGCATGCCTTGAGTGTCACGCACGAAGAAGCCCCCGCGGCACCGAAGGCCGGGGTCTCACCGCCAAAACAGGTGGTGCATCACCCCGCTCGGGCTGGGCACCACCTGATGGTGGAAGCGATCCTCGAGCTCGTCCGGAGATTCCCACAGCCGCGAGCCGGTTCCGATCTCCACGCCCGGAGAGACCGCCACGTGCAGTGTGTCGACGAGATCTGCGTCGAGGAATTGCCTGATGGTACTGGCCCCGCCACCGAGCCGGACATCCTTGCCCGCGGCGGCCTCTTTGGCACGCTCGGCGACCGTGGCGGGATCTGCGGAGACGAAATGAAACGTCGTGTCCGACAGCGTGAACGACGGTCGCTCATGGTGTGTCATGACGAAGACGGGAGTGTGAAACGGCGGCTCGTCGCCCCACCAACCCTTCCATTCGTCGTCACGCCACGGGCCACGCAACGGGCTGAACTTGTTGCGCCCCATGATCTCTGCGCCGATGTTGTGGCTGAAGTCCCGCGTGAAGTAATCGTCGAGACCGCGGTCACCGCCGGGGTCGGTGCGGTTGGGCCAACTTGCGGTCGCTGCGCACCACGCGAACATCTCCATGGGGTCGACGTGCCCGAACGGATGCTCGAAGCTTTGGTCCACCCCCGCACCGAAGCCGTCACTCGACACGTTGAAGTTCTGGACTTTGAGCAGTTGGGCCACGCGTTCCTCCTTGCAGTCGACAGTCGAAGACTATGACCTGCGAGGCAGGCGCAACTCATCACGCGGGCACGAAAAAAGCCCCCGCCGAAGGCGGTTTCTAGGGGTTGTTGCAACACTGCTGGTTAAGTGGTCAGTAGTAGATCACGTAAACGCTCGGCTGGGGTAT
>NZ_STGE01000059.1 GCF_005222675.1 Mycolicibacterium sp. CR10
TGTCGTCATCACGGCACCTTTCTCGCCGAGCATCGCTCAGCGTGTCAGTACCGGAAACACCGTTATTTCCACAGTCCCGCACTCTCGAAAATCGGCCACGTTGTGGTTCTAGTCTGCCGTGTTGTCCGTCCGCATGGACGGGAGTGTGTTGATTTCGGTGTTGCGGAGCCGGTAGCTGTTTCCTTTCAGTGTCAGGACGTCGGCGTGGTGGACGATGCGGTCGATCATCGCCGCGGCGACGACGTGGTCGCTGAAGACGTCGCCCCAGCGGGAGAACGGAAGGTTGGACGTCAGAATCAGCGAGGCGTGCTCATAGCGGCTGGAGACGAGCTGGAAGAACAGGTTCGCCGCGTGCTGTTCGAACGGTATGTAGCCGACTTCGTCGACGATCAACAATGCGTAGCGGCGTAGTTTGGCCAACTCGGCGGCGAGGCGGCCTTGTTGGTGAGCGGTCTGCAGGCGGGCGACCCAGTCCACGGCGGTCGCGAAGAGCACGCGGTGACCGTGCTGGGCGGCGGCGATGCCCAATCCGATGGACAAATGCGTCTTGCCGGTGCCTGGTGGTCCGAGCAGCACCACGTTCTGCGCCTTGCCGATGAACTGGCTCGTCGAGAGGTGGGCAATGGTGTCGCGGCCCAGGGTCGGCTGGTGGTCGAAGTTGAACTCTTCAATGGCCTTTCGGCCGGGGAATCCTGCGGCGCGGATGCGCAGTTCGGCCCCCGAAGACTCCCGCGAGGACACTTCCCGCGACAGCACCGCGGCGAGGTATTCCTCGTGGCTCCAGCCGGCGTCGCGAGCCTGATCGGCCAACCGGGCGGCGCTGTCGCGGATCCGGGGCGCCTTCAGCGCGGTGGCGTAGTACTCGATCTGCTTGTTGGTGTCGCGTTCGATGCTCATCAGGCCACGCCCTCGCCGCCGAAGTCGACACCGAAGCGAGCGTCGTAGTCAGCCAGGTCCCGAACCAGATCCTCATCACCGGTGTGACGAAAAGACATGCTGCCGAACGCTTCCCGCAAGCGAGCCGCGGTCACCACGTGCGCGGGATCGGTAACGGTCTGCTGACGCGCCCAGATCCGCTGATGAGCACCTACCGGTAGGTCCTCGCAATAGGCGGTGACGGTGTGCAGGTCGGCGTGCACGGTGATGATCCGGCCGATCACCGTCGGATCCACCGAGTAGTCATTGCCCAGCACCCGCAGGTAGTAGTCGCGCGGCAACCTGACTGCGTTTCGTCAAGTGATCTGGCCCCACTGCCGTCGTGAATTGTGGCCCCACCGTGTATCAGGTGGTGCGTTTGGTGC
>NZ_STGE01000060.1 GCF_005222675.1 Mycolicibacterium sp. CR10
CGGAACTCCACGGTGCCGCCGATCCCGGCGGGTTCCCCTGCACCGGTGAACTTCTCGGTCAACGAGAACGACAGATCCGTACGCGCGGTGTGGGTGTCTGTCGGTAACGGTGTGACCCGCAGCTCACCCAGTGTCAGACCTGCGGCGGAGTCGTGATTCTGCCAGGCCAACAACACCTGTACGAGCGGGTGGTGCGACAGGCTGCGGGTGGGGTTGAGTCGTTCGACGAGTACCTCGAAGGGGACGTCCTGGTGTTCGTAGGCGGCCAGGCTGCGTTGTCGGACCTGCTCCAGAAGTTCGGCGACGGTCGGGTCGGCGGCCAGGTCGACCCGCAACACCACGGTGTTGACGAAGAACCCGATCAGCCCGTCGAGCGCGGGGTCGCTGCGGCCGGCGATCGGGAAGCCTACCGCCACATCGGTACTCGCGCTCAACTGCGACAGCAGTACCGCCAGCGCCGCCTGCATCACCATGAAGCTGGTGGCGTTGTGCTCTCGAGCGACCTCCCGTATCTGCTGCTGCAGCTCGACCGGCCAGGCCACCTCGACATTCGCCCCGCGAAGGTCGGCGACCGGGGGATAGGGCCGATCGGTGGGCAGCTGCAGCCGTTCGGGCAGATCCGCCAGTGCATCCTGCCAGTACGCCACCTGCGCCGCGATCACGCTGTCGCTGTCGTCGAGGTCACCCAGCCGTGCGCGCTGCCACAGCGTGTAGTCCACGTACTGCACCGGAAGGTCAGCCCACTCCGGAGATGTTCCGGCGCACCGGCTC
>NZ_STGE01000061.1 GCF_005222675.1 Mycolicibacterium sp. CR10
AGTGAGGGACCAGCCATCGGCGGCGATGTGATGCACCACCCCGACCAGGATGTGCTCATCCTCAGCGATCCGGAACAGCGTTGCCCGCAGCGGAATCTCGCTGGTCAGATCAAAGGTGTGCAGCGTCGTCCCCGCCACGGCCTCGTCCAGCCGGGCCCTGGGCCACCCGGTGGCATCGACGACTTTCCAGGCGATGTCGGCCTGACCGGGTGAGAGCACTTCCTGGCGCGGCACGCCATCGGTGTCAGGGAAGATGGTGCGCAGCGACTCGTGGCGGGCGACGACATCAGCGAGCGCGGCACCCAAGGCGTCGGCATCGACGTGACCGCTCAGCCGCAGCGTCACCGGCATGTTGTACACCGGTGACGGGCCCTGCAACTGATCGATGAACCACATCCGCTTCTGGGCGAACGACAGCGGAATCGCCGCGGGGCGCTCCAGTACCACCAGCGGCTCGCGGCTACCGGCTGCGCCGTCGAGGCGCGGCGCCAACTGGGCGACCGTGGGCGTGTCGAACAGGGCGCGCACCGAAAGGTCGGTACCCAGGCTCGCGTTGATGGCGGCGATCAGCCGCATCGCCAGGATGCTGTCCCCGCCCAGGTCGAAGAACGAGTCGTCGACCCCGACCCGATCGACATCGAGCACCTGGACAAATATGTCGGTGAGGATCTCCTCGACCGCGGTGGTCGGGGCGCGGTACTGCTCGCCGTTGTGGTACTCGGGTGCGGGTAGGGCGCGGGTGTCGAGTTTGCCGTTGACCGTCAAAGGCAGCGCGTCGAGGACCACGATGGCGGCCGGGACCATGTAGGGGGGGAGCTTCTCGGCCAATGCGGCCCGCGCGGCCACGGGGTCGACTGCGGCAGTGGCGGTTTGAGTGATGTAACCGACGAGGCGTTTCGTTCCGACCTGGTCTTCGCGGGCAATGACCGTAGCCTGGTCGACGCCCTCGAGTGCGGCCAGAGCGGTGTGGATTTCGCCGAGTTCGATGCGGTAGCCGCGGATCTTGACCTGTTCGTCGGCGCGGCCGAGGTACTCCAGTTGGCCGTCAGGGCCCCAGCGCACCAGGTCGCCGGTGCGATACATCCGACTCCCGGGTTCGCCGAAGGGGCAGGCGATGAACCGCGATGCAGTCAGACCCGGACGCCGTACATAGCCGCAGCCCACCCCGCGACCGGCGACGTAGAGCTCACCGACCACCCCGGCAGATACCGGCCGCAACCACCCGTCGAGGACGAACAACGCCGCGCCCGGCACGGGCGAGCCTATCGGGACAGCAGGGCCTGGCGTCAGCGGCGCACTGATCGTGGCGTACACCGTCGTTTCGGTGGGGCCGTAGCCGTTGATCATCACCCGACCCGGCGACCATCGGTTCACCACCTCGGCAGGGCACGCTTCACCGGCCACCATCAGCGCGACCGACTCCAGACCTTCGGGGGAGAGGGCCCCCAACGCGGACGGAGTCTGGCTCAACATGGTGACCTGCTCCCTGACCAACAGGGCGTGGAAGTCCTCTGGGGAGCCCGCCACCGGCGCGGGCACCACCACCAGCCGCCCTCCGTGCAGCAGCGCACCCCAGATCTCCCACACGGAATAGTCGAACGCGTAGGAATGGCACTGCGTCCACACCTGTGTCGGAGACATCTCGACGCCGACATCCAGCGCATCGAAGAGCCGGGTGACGTTGTGGTGGGTGACGGCAACGCCTTTGGGGACGCCGGTGGTACCCGAGGTGTAGATGATGTGGGCGATGTCGTCGGGTGCCGCTGCCGCCGGGGCGGTGCTGGGCTGGGCGTCGACGGCCGGGTCGTCGACGTCGATCACCGGCAGCCCGCATCTCTCGAAGCGGTCCGCAAGCCCGGGGGTGCTGATCGCGGCGACCGGGGCGGCGTCGGCCACCATGAACTCGACCCGGGCGGCGGGGTGCGCCGGGTCGATCGGCAGGTAGGCCGAACCGCTCTTGAGGATCGCCAAGATCGCGATGATCGCCTGTGCCGAACGGTCCATCAACAGCGCCACACACTGCCCCGGGCCGGCGCCATAGCCGGTCAGCAAGTGCGACAACCGATTCGACGCCTCGTCGAGCTCACGATAAGTCCACGAGTGCTCTCCACACACCAATGCGAGCGACCCGGCCCTGCGCTGCGCCTGTGCGGCGAACACCACGGGAATCGACACCTCAGCCGCGGGCTCGGTCAATACAGCCCGGTTGCCCCACTCATCCAGATCGGCGACTTCATCGTCATCGAGCAGATCGAACGACAACAGCCGCCGGGTGGGATCAGCCGTCATGCGTGCGGCTCCGGTGCGGCGGTCATCGCGGCCAGGACCCGCTTGAACCGCTTCGTCAGTGTCTCGATGCTCCCGGTGTCGAACACATCGGTGTCGAACTCGACGCGAAGCCCCAGTTCCTCGCCGGGCTGGGCGACCATCGCGAGGGGGTAGTGGTTGTACTCACGACCGGCGATCTCGGTGATGGCCAAGCCATTTCCGTACAGGGCGGCAGTATCCAGGGGGTAGTTCTCGTACACGAAGATGGTGTCGAACAGGTGCTTGTGGCCGGCGACGCGATGGATCTCGCTGAGGGCAAGGTGTTGATGCTCGAGCGTGTGGTTGTGGGCGCTCTGCAGCTGGTCGAGCAGACCTGCGACGGTGGTGGTCGGCGTCACCTGTGCGCGGACCGGCACAGTGTTGATCAACAGGCCAACCATCGATTCCGCACCGGTCACCTCGGTGGGCCGCCCGGACACCGCGGTGCCGAAGACGACGTCGTGGCGGCCGGTGAGTCGCATCAGCACTTGTGCCCACGCCGCCTGGAGGACGGTGCTGACGGTGGTGCGGCATGACCGGGCCAACTCCCCGACGGCTTGCGTGGTGTCGGCGGATACCCGTATCGAGGTGGTGCCTCGTGGACCGCCGCCCAGCCAGCCCGAAGGACCCACCAGCGTGGGCGTCTCGAAACCGGCCAGTACCTCGCGCCACGCTGCCTGTGCCGCGTCGAGGTCACGTTCGGCCAGCCACGTCACGAACCGCCGGTACGAGCCTGCCGCGGGCAGTCGCTGGCCGTAGTAGCCGGCGAAGATGTCCCGCGCCAGGATCGGCAGCGACCAGCCATCGAGCACGATGTGGTGATTCGTCAACACAATCCGGTGGAGTTCGGGTGCAGTGCGGATCAGCGCCACCCGGAACGCCGGCGGCTCGGTGAGGTCGCAGACGGCGGCGCGTTCGGCGGCACAGACCCGCTGGATCTGCTCTTCGGCATCGAAGCCGCTCGCATCGAACTCGACAGAGCGCCACGGCGCCACAGGGTCCGCGGTCATGGTCTGCACCGGCGCGAAGGCGGGGTCCCAGCCGGCGGTACGCTCAGTGGATCGCGCCGGGTTGATCTGGTCCTCGGCATCGGGGTCGTTCGCGCTGAGGTCGACATACTGCCAGGGCACAGCGGGCTCGGCGGGGATGATCTGGATCGGTTGGTCGAACTGCGAGCTGAACCGGGCGGCCAGGTTGGGGTGACGATTGACGACGGCGTGCACCGCCTCGCGCAGCCGGTTCGGGTCGAGCGGACCCTTCACCGTGAGGTCGAGCTGCATGGCGTACACATCGTGCTCGGCGCCGGAGGTGTTGGCGTGGAACAGAAGTCCCTGCTGCAGCGGAGTCAGCGGCAGGATGTCGGCGATACGGTAGTGCTGGTGCAGGTCGTCGATCTGGCGCTGGGTGAGCCGGGCTGGGGCGATGTCGGTCGGGGTCAGCCCACCGCCGCCTCGTTGCACGTGGGCGCAGATCCCGGCCAGCGCGTCGAACCACAGTTGGCCCAGCCGGCTGAGCTGGCCGTCGTCGAGTGCCGACGGCGCCCAGGTCCAGGTGGCGTTCAGCTGTTCACCGGTGCCGGTGTCGACCGTTGCGGCATTGAGTTCGACGGTATGGCCCAGGGGCATGGGTATCGCGGTGGCAGCATCGGTAAGCGACAGGCCGTCGTGGCTCGGTCGCCACAGGTCATCGGACAGTGCCACCGTGGGCGCGGCGGCGCCGAGGCGTCCGAGGTAGTTGAATCCGATCGTCGGGTCGGGTCCGGCAAGGTCGGTATCGCCGTTGAGGTAGCGCAGCAGGCCGTAGGTCATTCCGTCGGGCACCGCGCGGAGTTGTTCCTTGGCGTCCTTGATGATCGGACCGAGTTCGGCGTCGCCGGCCACCACCTGCGACCAGTACAGTCCGTCGATGCTCAGGGCCACAGGATATTTGGTGGTGAACCAGCCCACCGTGCGGGACAGGTCGAGGTCGGGAGCCAGGTCTTCGTTGCGGCCGTGGCCCTCGACGTCGATGCTGATCGCGGCGTCTCGGGTTCCCAGAAACTCCGCGCAGGCCAGTGCGTAGGCGATCAGCAGGATGTCCTGGACTCCGGCGTGGAACGCCGCAGGCACCTCACCGAGCAGCTGTCGGGTGGTCTCGACGTCCAGAGACATCGACATATGTCCGGCGCTGGCATAGGTATCCACTACGGGCTGTACCGCGGGCAACGCTGACGGGGTGGACGTGACGCGGCGCCAGGTATCGGCGTGGTCGAGAACGGCGGGGTGGTGTGCGTGTTCGGCCAGAAGTGAGGCCCAGGTGGCGAAGGATGTTCCGGTGATCGGCAGGGTGATGGGTTGGCCGTTGTGGTGTTGGGCCCAGGCGATATTGAGGTCCTCGAGCAGGATTCGCCAGGACACCGCGTCGATGGCGAGGTGATGGATGATCAGCGCGAGCTGGCCGGTGTCGGTGGCCCACAGCGCGCTGACCATGCCCCCGGTCGCCGGGCTCAACCGTGACCGCGCAGCTGTGAGCGCTTCCTCGGAGAGCACGTCGACAGAGTGCAGACATCCGCCGGCATCGATCGATCCCGGTTCGGGCACCGTCAATGACAAGCGGTCGGCATCCCCGTCGGCGTGCAGGCGCAGGGTGGCGTGGCGGTCGAGGAGGGCTTGGAGGACGGTCTGTACGTCGGTGTGGGTGGCTCCGGTGGGGGCTTGCACCACCACGGTCTGGTTGAACTGGTCGGTGGGTCCCTCCACGGTGTGTAGCCAGCGCATGATCGGGGTCGGTGTCACCTCGCCGATGCCGTCGTCGGCCGGGCCGGAATCGGTTGCTACACCGGCGACTTGGGCCAGTCGGGCGACGGTTTGCTCGACGAAGATGTCGCGGGGCCGGCACGTCACGCCGGCGGCGCGGGCGCGGGCGACCACCTGCATCGACAGGATGCTGTCGCCGCCGAGGTCGAAGAACGAGTCGTCGATGCCGACGCGCTCGCGTCCGAGGATTTGCGCGTAGATGCCGGCGAGGATTTCTTCAACGGCGTTGGTGGGGGCGCGGTAGGTATCGGTGTGATGGTGTTCGGGTGCAGGTAGGGCGCGGGCGTCGAGTTTGCCGTTCACCGTCAGTGGCAGCGCGCCCAACACGACGAGAGCGGCGGGCACCATGTAGGGCGGGAGTTGTTGGGCCAGTTCGGTCAGTGCTTGGGTGGGGTTGGCGGTGCCGGTGATGTAGCCGATGAGGCGTGTGACGCCGGGTTGGTCTTCGCGGGCGATCACTGCCGCCTGGTCGACGCCCTCGAGTGCGGTCAGGGCGGTGTGGATTTCGCCGAGTTCGATGCGGTAGCCGCGGATTTTGACCTGTTCGTCGGCGCGGCCCAGGTACTGAAGTTGGCCG
>NZ_STGE01000062.1 GCF_005222675.1 Mycolicibacterium sp. CR10
CGTGATCACCACCCCGGTGGGGCCAACATTCGTGAAGAACAACGGCCAAAGTGGGGCCAAGTCAGGTGACCACACTCAACGCCGAGTTCATCGAGGCCTACCGCGCCAATGCGCTATTCGACGCGCACCAAGACGATCCGGAGTTCGGTTACCGCTACCTGGTCGAAGAGGCCCGCAGTGTCGGTGAGCCGATGGCCGAGCGCACCGGCTGGCGGATCTGCACCGACAATCGGTGGTGGAGTGTGTTCGGTAAGAAGCGCGGGAAGAACGGCAAAGTCGGGGCACCGGTGCACGACGATCTTGTCGAGCGCGATTTTACTGCGGATGAGCATAATCAGTTGTGGCTCAGCGATATTACCGAGCATCCCACAGGCGAGGGCAAACTCTACCTCTGCGCGATCAAGGACGTGTTCTCCAACCGGATCGTCGGATACTCGATCGATTCCCGGATGAAGTCCCGGTTGGCAACGACCGCGCTCAGCAGTGCGGTGGCACGACGTGGTGAGGTGGCCGGTTGTATTCTGCACAGCGACCGCGGCAGCCAATTTCGAAGCCGAAAGTTCGTCCATGCCTTGGGGCGCTACGACATGGTCGGCTCCATGGGCCGCGTCGGCGCGGCCGGCGACAATGCGGCCATGGAGAGCTTCTTCAGCCTGCTGCAGAAGAACGTTCTGGACCGCCGGCACTGGGCCACCCGCGAAGAGTTGAGGATCGCCATCGTCACCTGGATCGAACGGACCTACCACCGTCGCCGACGCCAGGCCGCATTAGGCCGGTTGACCCCGATCGAATTCGAAGCAATCATGACCACACCGGCCAGTCAAGCCGCGTGACCGAAACTGTCACCTGATCGTGCAGCAGACCCAACTGGCCTCGAAGATCGTTGTCGAATGTGGTTTGCGCTAATGGCAGCTATCGGCAGGTCTGCAGGGTCGTATGGGCGGCTGATAGTCACACCGGATATGGAGCCTCCGGACGCGGTGCATTGGGATGCCGAGGAGCAGATCTACCGAGCTGGTGCGACGTCGTGGAATGGAACCCACCAACAGATTTTGACTGACAGCGCAAGATTTCGCGATGCGGCCGATTCGCTGGGTTTCGACGAAGTTCACCGGGTAAACGCCGTGCTGGCCGAGGAAGCCAAGACGATCGCCGAGTGGCACGCCAAAGTGGCAGACAAGTGTGCCGATATCGCCACAGTGCTACGTGATACGCGGTCAGGGCAAGAGCAGCTCGTCCGCGACGCGGACGCGAAGATCGCACGCGCGAAACTGCCAGGCGAAGCCGAAGCCTTGGTGACCGAGTACCACGGCATAGCCCGGTACCAGACCGAGGCGGGCGTAACCGCCGCGATGGCCTCCCACGCCTCGTTCAAGAAGAGCACCGAAAATACAAGAGCACTAGACCTTTTGACGAAGTGGGGTGACGTTCCCGCTGCACCTCCCGCGCAACCGGTCGACCATGAGACGTCACCGGACGTCGACAAGGGAATCGACCCGTGGAACACCTCGCGGGAAAACGCCAGCGACGAGAAACATCCTGCCGATGCGCCGGTTGACCCGAAGACGGGTACGTCCACTACTCAGCCTGGAGTCGGCCCCGGGATCAAGACGACTACAGGTGACAAGGGCATCACAAAAGCGCGTGGGCCCGCGACCCAAGAAACGCCGGGTGTGACTCCTCCGTCAGCAGCGTCCACCCCGCTGAGCGGTATGCCGTCCATGGGCGGCGGCAGTGGCGGGATGGGCTCGGGCGGTGGTGTGCCGAAGATCGCTGGCGGCCTGGGAGGTGGCGGCATGCCGGGGATGGGGTCCTATCCACTGAGTACCGGTGTGGGTGAAACACCAGGTGCTGGAGCCGGTTTGGCGAATGTGGGCGGAGTGCCTGGCTCAGGCACCGAGACCGGTTCGCTTCCTTCCGCGTTCACTCAGGGAATGCCGACGACGACCGGTGTCGGCGGGGGGATGCCCACCCCACCCCCAACGCCACCCGCTCCGGCCAGTCCGTTGGCGGCCTTGTCGGGCGGCGGGTCTGCCACGCCGGTGGCGGCGGCGGGCAGTGGCGTGGCGCCGGCCTCGGCACAGCCGGGCATGGTTGCCCCTGCCGCTCCTGCTGCGACTCCTACCGGGGGCACGGGTATCGGCGGGGCTGCCCCAATGATGCTTCCCCCGGGCTCGATGGGGCCGCCAGCGGGTGCTGTTCCGCCGCCAGCAGCGGCTGTCCCGGTTGGACCGGTTGGCGCCGCCAGTAGTACTCCAGCTGCTTCGCCGCCGCTCTCTGGTGCGGTTGCCGGCGCGACGCTGATTCCCGCGAGCATGGTGGCCGCGGGGCAGACGGCTGCGGCTCGCGAGCGGCGGGAGTCGGCCGACGCCGCGGCGGCGAAGGAGCTGGCCTGGAAGCTCCAGCACGCAGCTCAAGCGGTCAACTATCCGATCGAATGGGCGGTTGGGGTCTTCCGCTCTCCGAGCGGCACCGAAACTGTCATCACTTCCAACGACGGTGCGAGTTATATCCCCGCGGGCGTACACGTTCCTCGATCGGTTCGTGTCCTGGCCACCGATCCGTTGGTGGACGACCACTTTCGACAGTTGTGGTTCGGCTGGTCCGATCCCGGGCGGGTCCTCGTCGAGTACGCGCAGCTGCGCGCCGAGCTGGGCTGGCGCCTGGTCGCGGCAGCGACCACGGTCGGAGTGAGTGCGCTGCGTGACGCCGGGGTGGAGCATCCACCGTCGTGCACGCGTCAGACAAATTCGCTTCTGCAGCCGGGCCAACAGGTGGCAGCCCCTGGAATCGACAGCATGCACGTGCACCGACTGGCGATGTTGTGGCCCGACGTGTACCTGCGGCTGTTGGGTGTCATGGACGCTGACCGGATCTTTCAAGACCGGATTGTGGCAGCAGCGAGCGCGGCATTGATGAACCTAGCCACCACCCAGGCGCACGCGGTCGACGACGGAATCCCTGACTCCATCCGGCAGATCTGGGCAACTCGCGGCGGCGACCGAGAGCCCAGCCCGCAACAATGGGCTAAGTACGACGAGGACGCGAAAACCTTTAATACGGTGACGTCTATCTGCCGGCCGGCGTTCGCCAACGGTTCCACCGGCGACCCCAGCGACACAAACGGTGAACTGGCGAGGTATCGGGCTCATTGGCTGGTAGCTCGCACCGCCGAGCATATTGGCGGGTGGGCAACGCGTCCTTTGCCCCTTCCTGATATGTGCTACGCCGCGGCCGCCGTCGGCAACATTGACCTCCGGGAATTGATTGTGAACGCGCTTGACAGCGTCGAAGAGGACTTGGCGGTCCGCCCATGAGTCCAGCCTTACGAGAACTCCGAAATAAGCAGAACGCTCAACCAGTGCGGGCGCCCGCGAGGTGTGCGACGCCAACCCATCCTGGGACAGGTGCGGACGTGAACCCGGGACTAAACCCGTGGTGCCGATGATTGATCCTTCGCTGCCGCGGGTCAGCATGACTGACCTCCGCCGCCAATTCGGCCGGATCCTCGATGAAGTGGAACGGGGACACGCCCACGTAATCACAAAGCGTGGGCGCGAAGTTGCTCTGCTCGTCCCAGTCGCGGACTACAGCCGTTTGAGAGGACGCGTGTGAGCGGGTGGTGGGGCGATCCTCATTGCCGTCGGTACACGACGTGCCGATGCGCACGGAACCTGCGAGCCTGCAGCTCTCGGCCGGTGAATTCGTCTGAGACTTGGCGGTGCTGGCGTCCTGGGGCGAGCCAAGGTCTAAGCCGTCGATCTTTCGATCAGCATCTGAATGCCGCGAAGATCGCCCCGCCCGCCGTTACATCGCATGTGACTCAAAGGTTTCGGATTGAGATATGCAGACCGCTGCGATCGAGCCGATGATCACAGTGCTTCTTACTCACTCGTGACCGGGGTGGTTCCGCGTGCGTCGGCAGTGCGCCGCGCCGCCGATCGCAAGCGGAAACATCGCCGCCGGGGGATCCGGGCTGGCTGCGTGAATGCGACAACCCGGAATGCGTGATGGCCCAGACGTTCGAAGGCATGTCGATGTCGGCTGCTAGGGCGAAACGTGAAGTGGATGCCGCGAATGCATCGCGGCGATCGCCGCACTACCCCGGATGGTTCGAAGACTTCTTAGCTGATCGCGCGATTCGCAAGCTCTCGCCCCACACGATCAAGGCATATCGTCAAGACTTCAACGCGATTGCCAGGCAGGTAGCCGGCACCACCGACGCCGCTCGTAACCTCCGAACGGACGAGTTGACCAAAGCATCGCTTCGCTTGGCCTTCGCTGGTTACGCCGATACACACTCGGCGGCGTCGGTCCGGCGGTGCTGGTCGACGTGGAACACGTTGTGCACCTTTCTCTTAACTGCAGAACTTGTCCAGGCCAATCCCATGCCGCTAATTGGTCGCCCGAAGGTGCCAAAAACCCTTCCGAAGAGCTACCCCGCCCAAGCTGTCACCGATCTAGTCGCCGCCATCGACGCTGAGCAGGGATCCACCCGCAACAGCGACTGGCCCGAACGGGACCGCGCCATCCTTTTTACGTGTCTCTTAGCTGGATTGAGGGCCGAGGAACTGCTTAACGCCAACGTCGGCGACATTCGCCGAACAGACGACGGCGGCGTACTCCACGTACGCGGGAAGGGCAACAAGGATCGCCGCGTACCGGTTGCCGGAGACCTTCTCGAGCTCCTTGACGAATATCTGCTAACTCGCACCACCCGCTTTCCTCAGACGCGCGAGGGAACAGGCGGTGGTGACGCGGTGGAATGTAACTTCCCCCCGACTGCTCCCCTCTTTATAGGCGTCGACGGAGGACGCATTACCCGCGGAACGCTCCAGTATCGAGTCCTAAGGGCCTTTAAGAAGGCCGGCATCAACGGCGAACGACCATCCGGTGTCCTTGTGCACGGCCTACGCCACACCTTCGCCACCGAACTCGCCAACGCTAACGTCAGCGTCTACACGCTCATGAAGCTGCTTGGCCACGAATCCATCGCCACGTCAGAACGCTACGTCGACGGCGCCGGCACCGAGACCCGACCCGCCGTCGAACTCAACCCCCTGTACGAATTCCTCCGTATTCGCGGGCGGCATTCGTGAAAGTGGTCAACCCGGGGCCCACCCCGCTGCGCCGCCGTGCTGCTACTCAGCGGGGCTGAAACACTCGAGGGAACCCTAAGGCCCGCAACCGCAGTCGGCTTGGCTAAAACCCGGCGGCACTCCTCGCCACCGACGTGCCAGTGTCCTTGAGACGCCTCTGCCGGGGCCGAGCCGTCAACCACCTGCGGTGTGCGGACTCAGGGACTGTGGAAATAACGGTGTTTCCGGTACTGACACGCTGAGCGATGCTCGGCGAGAAAGGTGCCGTGATGACGACA
>NZ_STGE01000063.1 GCF_005222675.1 Mycolicibacterium sp. CR10
TGTCCGTGGCCATGAAAAAGTACCCACTGGTGGCCAAGTCTAGGTATCCGTTTTTGGCCAGATAGAAGTATCCACCCCGTGTTCGTCGTGTCGATCAGGAACTGCGGGCCCCGATGGTGACGGTGAAGGTGCCAACCAGTCATCGCCACCACCGGGGAGTTCCATTGAAGTCTGCGAAGGACCGCATGGACATCATTTCTGCCTATCAACAGGTCGGGTCATACCGAGGTGCCGCCGAGCTCTGCGGCACCACCCACAGAACCGTCAAGAAGGTCATCGATAAGTTCGAAGCCGGCGATAACGTACCGGCGCGAGTCGAGCGGGCCCACAACTACGATTCGGTGACCGACCTTGTCGCTGAGCGTGTCGAGAAGTCCCAAGCTCGGATGTCGGCCAAGCGGATGCTGCCGATCGCCCGCGCAGCCGGTTACAAGGGGTCGGCGCGGAACTTCCGCCGCCTCGTCGCTGAGGCTAAGGTGTTGTGGCGCAACGATCATCACCGAGGTCGCCGACCGGCGGTGTGGTCACCGGGTGAGTATCTGGTGATCGACTGGGCCCAGGCCGCGCCGGGGTTGTTCCTGTTCTGCGCGGTGCTGGCGTTCTCCCGCTGGCGGTTCGTCGCGTTCGCCACCGATCAGAGGGCCTCGACCACGCTGGCGTTGATCGCCGAAGCATTCGGTGCGGTCGGTGGCGTTCCGGCGCGGGTGTTGGCTGATCGGATGGCGTGTTTGAAGGGCGGTGTGGTCGCCAACGTCGTGATCCCCACCGCCGAATACGTCCGGTTGGCAGGTCATTACGGCTTCGCCCCGGACTTCTGCCACGCCAACGATCCGCAGTCCAAGGGGATCGTGGAGAACCTCTGCGGCTACGCCCAACGCGACCTCGCCGTCCCGCTGTTGACCGAGGCCGCCGTCACTGGGACCCCGGTCGATCTGCGAACCGCCAACATCACGGCCACGGCGTGGTGCGCCGAGGTCAACGCCGCGGTGCATTCGGAGATCCAGGCAATCCCTGCCGAGCGCCTGATCATCGAGCGTGAACTGCTGCAACCACTACCGTCGCTGCGGCTGCAGATCGGAGCGCCGTCGGTGATGCGCAAGGTCGACCGGCTCTCCTGTATCCGGTATGCCTCTGCCCGCTACTCGGTGCCGAGCCGGCTGATCGGATCCACCGTGGCCGTCGTGCTCGACCACGGCGCGGTCCGCCTCCTCGAACCCGCCACCGGGATGATCGTGGCCGAGCACGAACTCACCGCACCAGGCTCGGCGTCGATCCTCGACGACCACTACGACGGCCCACGCCCGGTGCCCAGCCGCGGACCGCGACCCAAAACTCATGCTGAGCAACAGTTCTGCGCCTTGGGTGCCGACGCTGAGGCATTCCTGGTGGGCGCCGCCGCGATCGGCAACACCCGCCTGAGCTCGGAGTTGGAGGTCCTCCTGGCGCTGGGGGCCGCCCACGGGATCGATGCCTTGGTGGCGGCCTTGCGTCGGGCGGTGGCGTTCCGCCGGTTCCGGGCCGCCGACGTGCGCTCCATCCTGGCCGCCGGCGCCGGCGCACCGCAGCCCCGCCCACCCGGGGACGCGTTGATCCTGGACCTGCCGGTCGCGCCGACCCGTTCGCTGGATGCCTACACCATCACCGGAGCCGCCGACGGCGGTGCCACGTCATGACCACCACATCGGCGAAGACAACCAAACCCGTTGCACCGCTGTCAGTCCCGGTACTGGCAGCCGACCTCGATGCCGGTCTGCGACGGTTGAAACTGGCCGCTATCCGCCGCGCCGCACCCGAGGTCCTGATCACCGCGAAGACCCAACGCTGGACTCCCGAGGAGGTGTTGCGCACCCTGGTCGAAACAGAACTGGCGGCACGAGACGCCTCCAACGTCGTCAACCGACTCAAGGTCGCCGGATTCCCAGTGACCAAGACCCTGGAGTCGTTCGACGTGGCCGGCTCCTCGATCCAACCCAAGGTCTTCGACTACCTGTCGAGTCTGGAATGGATTCGCACACAACAGAACCTGGCGATCATCGGACCCGCCGGAACAGGCAAGTCCCACACCCTGATCGCACTCGGCGTTGCCGCCATCCACGCCGGGCACAAGGTCCGCTACTTCACCGCCGCCGACCTGGTGGAAACCCTCTACCGCGGCCTGGCCGACAACACCGTCGGCAAGATCATCGAATCGCTTCTGCGTGTCGATCTGATCGTCCTCGACGAACTCGGCTTCGCCCCGCTCGACGACACCGCCACACAGCTGCTGTTCCGGCTCGTCGCCGGCGCCTACGAACGCCGATCCCTAGCCATCGGCTCGCATTGGCCATTCCAAGAATGGGGACGATTCCTGCCCGAGCAGACCACCGCAGTCAGCATCCTCGACCGGCTGCTGCACCACGCCACCGTCGTCATCACCGACGGCGATTCCTACCGCATGAAGGACGCCCAACACCGGAAGGAGCAACCACAACCAACCTAAGAATCACCGCACGGGGTGGGTACTTTTATCCGGCCACCAGCGGGTACTTCGAGTTGGCCATTGACA
>NZ_STGE01000064.1 GCF_005222675.1 Mycolicibacterium sp. CR10
TGTCGGCGGCACCTGAATACTGACCACTGCGCGGCAACTGAAAATTGACCAGCTTCCTGGAGAACCTTGGCTATGGGCCAGGGAGGAAGCGAGTGTTGAACGTGGAGGACTGGGCGGAGATCCGGCGGTTGCGCCGGTCAGAGCAGTTGCCGATCTCGGAGATCGCACGGGTGTTGGGGATATCGCGAAACACGGTGAAGTCGGCGTTGGCCTCTGATGGGCCGCCGAAGTATCAGCGGGCGCCAACGGGGTCGGTGGTCGACGAGGCCGAACCGCGGATCCGGGAGTTGTTGGCGGTCTATCCGCGGATGCCGGCCACGGTGATCGCCGAGCGGATCGGATGGTCGTATTCGATCCGCACCTTAAGCGAGCGGGTGCGGGAGCTGCGGCCGGTGTATCTACCGCCGGATCCCGTATCGCGAACGATATACGTGGCCGGGGAAATCGGGCAGTGCGACTTCTGGTTTCCCGATGTCGAGGTCCCGGTCGGGTACGGCCAGAGGCGTACCGCCACACAGTTGCCGGTGCTGACGATGGTGTGCGGGTATTCGCGGTGGGCATCGGCGCTGTTGCTTCCGACTCGAACCGCAGAGGATCTGTACGCCGGGTGGTGGCAACACATCTCAACATTGGGTGCCACGCCGCGGGTGTTGGTGTGGGACGGTGAAGGCGCGGTCGGTCGGTGGCGGGCACGGCGCCCCGAGCTCACCGGAACATGCCAGGCGTTTCGCGGCACGTTGGGCGTCAAGGTGGTGATCTGTAGACCGGGTGATCCCGAAGCCAAGGGGCTCGTTGAGCGGTTCCACGACTACCTCGAGCGGGGGTTCTTGCCGGGTCGGGTGTTCACCTCACCGGCGGACTTCAACACCCAGCTCAGCGACTGGTTGGTGCGGGCCAACCACCGCCAGCACCGGGTACTGGGGTGCCGTCCGGCCGATCGGGTCGAGGCCGACAGAGCTGCGATGCTGGAGCTTCCGCCGGTCGGGCCGACCGTAGGGTGGCGCCATTCGACGCGGCTGCCCCGCGATCACTACGTGCGACTGGACGGCAACGACTACTCGGTCCACCCCGCCGCGGTGGGTCGGCGTATCGAGGTCTGCGCCGACCTTCACCAGGTGCGGGTGTGGTGCGCCGGGGCGATGGTCGCCGATCACGAACGGGTTTGGGCCAAGCATCAGACGATTTCCGATCCCGACCACGTGCAGGCGTCCACGCAGCTGCGGCGCAACCGTTTCGATATCGTCGGGCCGCCCGCTCATGTGGAGGTCGAACAGCGCCGGCTCACTGACTACGACACCCTGCTCGACGTCGACGGGCCGGTGGCGTGATGGCCGCCAAGACCACCACCGCCAGCCGAGACGTCAGCGGCGAGCTGGCCTATCTCACCCGGGCCTTGAAGGCCCCGACCTTGCGTGAGGCGGTGTCGCGGCTCGCCGAGCGGGCCCGCGCCGAAACCTGGACCTACGAGGAGTTCCTCGCCGCGTGCCTGCAGCGTGAAGTGTCGGCCCGCGAATCCCACGGCGGCGAGGGACGGATCCGGGCAGCCCGGTTTCCATCACGGAAGTCGTTGGAGGAGTTCGACTTCGATCACGCCCGCGGCCTCAAACGTGACCTCGTCGCACACCTGGGGACGCTGGACTTCGTCACCGCCAAGGACAACGTGGTGTTCCTCGGGCCGCCGGGAACCGGCAAGACTCACCTAGCGACCGGCATCGCCATCCGGGCCTGCCAAGCCGGGCATCGGGTGCTGTTCGCCACCGCCAGCCAATGGGTCGACCGGCTGGCCGCCGCTCATCACGGCGGCACGCTGCAAGCCGAACTGGTCCGCCTAACCCGCTACCCGCTGCTGGTCGTCGACGAAGTCGGCTACATCCCGTTCGAACCCGAAGCCGCCAACCTGTTCTTCCAACTGGTGTCCTCACGCTACGAACGTGCCAGCCTCATCGTCACCTCCAACAAGCCATTCGGCCGCTGGGGCGAAGTGTTCGGTGACGACGTCGTCGCCGCAGCAATGATCGACCGCCTCGTCCACCACTCCGAAGTCATCTCACTCAAAGGAGACAGCTACCGCATCAAAGACCGAGACCTCGGCCGCGTCCCGGCCGTCACGGCCGACGACCGATGAACCAAGCTGGTCAGTTTTCACTTGCCGACAACTGATCAGTTTTCGGTTGCCGTTGACAG
>NZ_STGE01000065.1 GCF_005222675.1 Mycolicibacterium sp. CR10
GGGACTATCTCGCTAACGGTGTTTCCGGCGGTTTTCATCAGTAGGTTTCGGCTGCCGGGAATCGATCGGCGAAGGTGATCGCGAACGCATTCAGGGCAGGTTTCCACCGCATCGTCCATCGTGCCCTGCCGGCACCGGTCGGGTCCAGTGATCGGGTGACCAGATAGAGGCACTTGAGGGCGGCCTGCTCGGAGGGGAAGTGGCCGCGGGCCTTGATCGCGCGGCGGTAGCGGGCGTTGAGCGACTCGATGGCATTGGTGCTACAGATGACACGGCGGATCTCCACGTCGTAGTCCAGGAACGGGATGAACTCCGCCCAGGCGTTGTCCCACAGGCGGATCACCGCCGGGTAGCGTTGCCCCCATTTCTCGGCCAGATCGTCGAACGCTGCGCGGGCCGCGGTCGCGTTGACTGCGGTGTAGATCGGTTTCACATCACGCTTGATCTCATCCCAGTACTTTCGGGACGTGAGCCGAAAGGTGTTGCGCAGCAAGTGAATGATGCACGTCTGCACGATCGCCTGCGGCCACACGTTGCCCACCACCTCGGGCAGTCCCTTCAGCCCATCGCAGACGACGAAGAAGGTGTCCTTGACGCCGCGGTTGCGCAGATCGGTGAGCACGCTCATCCAGAACTTCGCGCCCTCCCCGCCGGTGCCGGCCCACAATCCGAGGATGTCGCGTTCCCCGGCCAGGGTCACTCCGATCGCGGCGTAGAACGGGCGGTTGGCGACTTGACCGTCGCGGACCTTCACCACGATCGCGTCGATGAAGATCGCGGCGTAGGTTTCATCGAGTGGCCGCACCGACCAATCGTTCATCTCCTCGATGACCTTGTCGGTGATGCGGCTGATCGTCTCCTTCGAGACCGACGCGCCGTAGATCTCAGCGAAATGCGCTGAAATCTCCCCAGTGGTAAGCCCTTTGGCGTACAACGACAAGACCACCTCATCGACCCCGGATAATCGGCGTTGACGTTTCTTGACGATCTGGGGCTCGAACGTGGATGCCCGATCGCGCGGCACGTCGAGTTCGACCGGGCCGGTGGTGTCGGTCAGCACCGTCTTGGTGCGGGTCCCGTTGCGGATGTTGCCCGACCCCGCCTCCGGCGGGTCGTGTTTCTCATAACCGAGGTGCTCGGTCATCTCCTCATTGAGTGCGGTCTCCAGGACCGTCTTGGTCAGCTGTTTGAGCAGCCCGTCGGGCCCAGTCAGCGACAGGCCCTGTTCCTGTGCCAGTCGGACCAGCTCGACGGCAGCCTTCTGCTCTGCGGACTGCTCAGCCGCCTTCTTCTTCGCCACATCTTCCAGTGTCGTCATCACGGCACCTTTCTCGCCGAGCATCGCTCAGCGTGTCAGTACCGGAAACACCGTTATTTCCACAGTCCC
>NZ_STGE01000066.1 GCF_005222675.1 Mycolicibacterium sp. CR10
GGGTCGAACTTCCTCGGTGCAGCCACCACGACATCCTCCTGGTGCGATCAAGGACTCCACCAGACCCAGGACGGTTCACAACGACGATCCGCAACCCCGCACCGCCGACACCACCGCCGTGCCCGGGCCGTGCGACCAACCCGATCTCGACATCTCCGACGACCGGTGCGAACCGGAGCCGTGCGAGCCGTACGACGAGGACGTCCTTGGCGTCCCCCACGACCCATCCGACGAGCATGACCCATCCGACGAGCACGACACCTCCGACGAGCACGACCCATCCCGCCCGAGGGATTACGCCACCACCGAAACCGCACCGGCGCAGCCTCTCTGGGAGCACAACGGCACCGCCGCCGCCCTACTGGCGGGCTGCGATGCCAACAGCACAGACACCCCGCAACCGTGCGTACTGTGGGCGCCAGTCGAGGCCGACGAACCCCCATCCGGCGAACCCGACCCGAACGCCGACAACGATCACCAGCCCGTCGACCCCTGGCTGCTCGTCAGCGATGACCACGACGACGGGGGCAAAGGAGTGCGCGGACCGTAGCGATACAAAACCGTGCGGTGCTTGAATACAAGCCATGGCTCGCTCATGGTGGTCAATCCGAGTCGACCTCGTCGGCGGACGTGGCGTGTACCTCTGGCCACGGCCGGGACGAATCTTCGCCGCATCGCGATCGCACACGTTCGCGCAACTCGCGGATGCGATCAACTCTGCTTTCGCTCGCTGGGACCATGCGCACCTCTACCAATTCACGATGGCGGACGGCCGTGCTATCGGCCTGCCCGATCTCGACGACATCGAGGAAGTGCTCGACGCCAAGGCCACGAAGCTGCTCACCCTCAAGCCAGGCGAGCGCTTCGCGTTCGAGTTCGACTTTGGAGACGGCTGGACGCACCTGTGCACGGTGGGCGACGAGAAGATCGACCCGATGGCCGAACTCGGCATCTCACCACGAGATCCGCTGGCCTACTTCGGATGGGGAACAATTCCCGACCAGTACGGAAGGGAGTCTGCCGACCTGGACGCGCCTGCACCCGAACCCGAACCCGAGTTGAGCGATCTCCCACCGCTGATCCACTGGTGAGATCGGTCCGCCACGGCATCGCATCGCGATGCACTCACATGTGCGCGTTTGAAGCGATGCATATCGGCCTACCCTGGAACCATGCCTACACGCCGCCACCCCGACCGTGACATCGACGCTGAGGTCGACGAACGTGCGCTGGCGGTCAGTGGTCGCAAGCAGGAGGCGGCAGGCGTCAAGGCGGTAATGGTGTCGCTGCGGCGCAGCCTGGAGTCGATGGGCGTGCTGCGGACCACCGCCACGCTCGCCAAGCTCAACCAGCGGCACGGGTTCGACTGTCCCGGCTGTGCGTGGCCCGAGGAGCACGGTGGCCGCAAGCTGGCAGAATTCTGCGAGAACGGCGCCAAGGCCGTCGCCGAGGAGGCCACCAAGCGCGTCGTCACGCGGGAGTTCTTCGCGCGGCACTCGATCGCCGAACTCGAGGCCCAGCCCGAATACTGGCTGTCTCAGCAGGGTCGGCTCACCGAGCCGGTGGTGTTGCGCCCCGGCGACGACCACTACCGTCCGATCAGCTGGGACGACGCCTATCAACTGATCGCCGACGAACTGCACCAACTCGACAGCCCGCACGAGGCAGTGTTCTACACGTCGGGGCGGACCAGCAACGAAGCGGCCTTTCTCTACCAATTGTTGGTGCGCAGCTTCGGTACCAACAATCTGCCGGACTGCTCGAACATGTGCCACGAGTCCTCGGGAACCGCACTGATCGACTCGATCGGCATCGGCAAGGGCTCGGTCACCGTCGACGACCTCATCCAAGCCGACCTCATCGTCATCGCCGGCCAGAACCCCGGCACCAACCATCCCCGGATGCTGTCCACTCTGGAGAAGGCGAAAGCCAACGGCGCCAAGATCATTGCGGTGAACCCGCTGCCCGAGGCGGGCCTGATCCGGTTCAAGGATCCACAGAAAGTGCACGGCGTGGTCGGCGCAGGCATCCCGATCGCCGATGAGTTCGTCCAGATCCGCCTTGGCGGCGACATGGCGCTGTTCGCCGGCGTCGGCAGGCTGCTGCTGGAGGCCCAGGACAAGGCCGGCCCGCACGTCCAGATCGTGGATCGCGACTTCGTGTCGTCGCACACCGCCGGGTTCGAGGACTGGGAGCGTCAGACGCGCGCGGTCGATCTCGACACCGTGCTTGCGGCAACGGGTATCACGCGCGAGCAACTCGACCGCGTCGCCGAGATGACGGCGGCGTCCCAGCGCACCATCGTGTGCTGGGCGATGGGATTGACCCAGCAGAAGCACGCGGTGCCCAGCATTTCCGAGATCACCAACGTGCTGTTGATGCGCGGCATGATCGGCAAGCCCGGCGCGGGACTGTGCCCCGTGCGAGGGCACTCCAACGTCCAGGGCGACCGCACCATGGGCATCTGGGAGAAAATGCCCGAACGGTTCCTCGCCGCCCTCGACGACAGGTTCGGCATTGTCAGCCCTCGGGAACACGGTTACGACACGGTCGACGCGATCCGTGCGATGCGCGACGGCAAGGCGAAGGTGTTCATGGCGATGGGAGGCAACTTCGCCTCTGCGACACCGGACACCGCGGTCACCGAAGCGGCGCTGCGCAATTGCTCGCTGACGGTGCAGGTGTCGACGAAGCTCAATCGCAGCCATCTGGTGCACGGCACGACGGCGCTGATTCTGCCGTCGCTGGGCCGCACCGACCGGGACATCCAGGCCGGCGGCAAACAGCAGGTCTCCGTGGAGGATTCGATGTCCATGGTGCACCTGTCCCGCGGCAGCCTACATCCGCCCAGCGACGATGTCCGCAGCGAGGTCGCGATCGTCTGCCAGCTGGCCCAGGCCGTGTTCGGCCCCGACCACCCGGTGCCATGGGCGACGTTCAATGCCGACTATGACTCCATCCGTGATGCGATCGCCGCCGTCGTGCCAGGCTGCGACGACTACAACCACAAGGTGCGCGGCCCCGACGGCTTCCAGCTTCCCCATCCCCCACGCGACTCCCGCGAGTTCCGCACCGCGACAGGCAAAGCCAACTTCGGCGTGTATCCGCTCGAATGGGTCCCGGTGCCCGAGGGCCGCCTGGTACTCCAGACGCTGCGCAGCCACGACCAGTACAACACCACCATCTACGGCCTCGATGACCGTTACCGCGGGGTAAAGGGGGGGCGACGGGTCATCTTCGTCAACCCGGCAGACCTCGACGCGCTCGGGTTGTCCGATGGTGACCGCGTCGATCTGATCTCGGAGTTCAGCGGCGCCGACGGCCAGCTGCAGGAGCGGCGCGCCAAGGACTTCGCCGTGGTGTCCTACTCGACACCGGTCGGCAATGCCGCTGCCTACTACCCCGAGACCAATCCCCTTGTGCCCCTGGATCACACGGCGGACAGGTCGAACACCCCGGTGTCGAAGGCGGTCGTCATCAGGCTGGAGAGGGCGTCCCAGGGAGCAATGCGAAGCGACGGGGGAACACGGTAGTGGGCCGGGTGACGGCACGTCGGCGAGCACGGCACGTTACCGCCGAGGACGCGGTGGCGCGCGCGGAGACCGTGGTGGTCGAGGAACCGCTGGAGATCCGGGTCAACGGCAAGCCACTCACGGTCACCATGCGCACGCCGGGCTCGGATATCGAATTGGCACAAGGGTTTCTCCTCACCGAGGGGCTGATTGCGCAACGCGACGACATCGTCGCGGTGCAGTACTGCCGAGGCGCGGATGCAGACGGAATGAACTCCTACAACGTCCTCGACGTCACCCTTGCCCCTGACGTTCCGGAACCCGACGTCGATCCGACCCGCAACTTCTACGCGACGTCGTCGTGCGGGGTGTGCGGGAAGGCCTCGCTGGAGGCGGTGCGGCTGATCAGCAAGCACGGCCCGGGTGACGACCCGACGATGGTCAGCACGGAGACACTGTCCGCACTGCCCGGCAAGCTCCGCGACAGCCAAAAGGTGTTTGCCGCCACCGGCGGGTTGCACGGCGCGGCACTGTTCGCCTCCGACGGCAGCACGCTCGTGGTGCGCGAGGACATCGGCAGGCACAACGCCGTCGACAAGGTCATCGGGTGGGCACTGGAGCAGCGCCGGATACCGCTGGGCGGCACTGTGCTGCTGGTCAGTGGACGGGCATCGTTCGAACTCACCCAGAAGGCCGTGATGGCAGGCCTCCCGATACTCGCCGCAGTGTCGGCTCCGTCGTCCCTGGCGGTCGATCTGGCCAGCCAGTCCGGCCTCACACTCGTGGCCTTCCTGCGGGGCGATTCGATGAATATCTACACCCGCCCCGACCGTGTAAAGAACTGAGCGCCCCCGGCGCCTCCTTGGTCTTCGCGCAAGCGCCTGCAAATCTCCACCTGTTCTCCACACAACCTCCAAGCGTCGGCACTGGCTGATGGCCGAGCATCGTCGGCATGCCAGAGATCCTCATCGCCTCCTGCCCTCCCGTCGGCCACATCTCACCGCTGCTGAACGTCGCGCGCGGACTCGTCGCCCGCGGCGACCGCGTCACGTTCCTCACCAGCGCCCGACATGCCGACAAGATCCGCGCCGTCGGCGCCGAACCCCGGCCTTTACCCCTCGGCGCCGACTACGACGACTCCGCGCTCGACGCCGAGCTTCCCGGCCGCGTCGAGACGTCAGGTATCGCGCGGATCAACTTCGATGTCGCGAACGTCTTCGTCCGGCCGCTGCCGTATCAGTTCAGCGCGCTGCAGGAACTGCTGGCCGAGAACGCCTATGACGCCATCATCACCGACGCGTTCTTCCTCGGTGTGCTGCCCCTGCTGCTCGACGATTCCGTAGCCCGCCCGCCGATCCTGGCCTACAGCACCACCCCGCTATTCCTGACCAGCCGGGACACCGCACCCGGCGGTCCCGGGATCACGCCGATGCCCGGAACTGTTGGCCGGCTGCGTAACCGGGTGCTGACGCGCGTCGCTCAAGGCATCCTGCTGCGCCCGGCGCACCGGGCGGCCGACCGCATGCTCGTCGCGATGGGCTTGCCGAAACTACCCGCTTTCGTCCTGGACTGCGGCGTGCTGGCGGATCGGCTCATCGCGCCCACCATCCCCGAATTCGAGTACCACCGCAGCGATTTGCCCGGCCATGTCCGGTTCGTTGGGGCGGTCAATCCATTGCCCAGTGAGGACTTCGTGCCGCCGCCGTGGTGGGACGCGTTGCGCAATGGCCGACCGGTGGTGCATGTCACGCAGGGCACCGTCGACAACGCCGACCTGACCCGGCTGGTCGAACCGACGATCGAGGCGCTGGCCGACGAAGACGTCACCGTGGTGGTCACCACAGGCGGCCGACCCGTCTCCCAGATCGCAATACCGTTGCCTGCCAACACGTATGTCGCCGAGTACCTCCCCCACGATGTGCTGCTCCCGATGGTCGATGTGATGGTGACCAACGGAGGGTATGGAGCCGTGCAACGGGCTTTGGCCGACGGAGTGCCGTTGGTGGTGGCCGGTCAGACAGAGGACAAACCGGAGGTTGCTGCCCGCACCGAGTATTTCGGCGTGGGAGTGAACCTGCGCACCGGGTTGCCCACCGCCGCAGCAGTGCGCCACGCTGTCCGGGATGTGCTGAGCAACCCGTCGTTCCGTGACAACGCCCGCCGCCTGCAAGGCGCCTATGCGACCCGGGACGGCGTTGCCGAGATCGCCTCGGTGCTCGACGACGTCATTCTCGAGCACACCGCGGCGGGTGCTACTGCGGCAGTACGACGCTGATGGCAGCCGTCCTCATCGCCGCGCTGTCACCGGTGGGCCACGTCGAGCCGTTGCTCGCGGTCGCCGAAGAGATGGTGAGCCGCGGGCACGTCGTCACCGTCATGACAGGCGCGACGCACAGCGAGTCGATCCACGCGATCGGCGCTCATCCGCATCCCCTGCCACCGGAAGCAGACTTCGACGAAACGCCCTTCGATTCCGCGCAACGCGCTACCAGCTCCGGAGTCGACGCGTTGAGCCAAGCCATCATCCGGCTGTTCCTGCGACCGATGCCCCACCAGACGGCCCAGCTCTGCCGGGCGCTGGACCAACACCGCTACGACGCGATCCTCGTCGACTACGGCTTCTTCGGGATCCTGCCCCTACTGCTCGGTGGTCGCGCCGACCTGCCCCCGGTGCTGTACTACACGCCGACTCCGCTCATGCTGTCCAGCCGTGACACCGCGCCGACCGGGATGGGGCGTCCGCCGGCAACCACCGTCACGGGCAGGATGGTGCACCGCGGTCTGACCGCGTTGTCTCAGAGGGTGCTGCTGCGCAACGCGCAGCGGGCCGCCAACCGGATGCTGACCGAGCTCGGTGCGCGGCGACTTCCGGTGCGATTGCTCGACGTCGGGGTGCTGGCTGACCGGTTGATCGTGCCGACGGTGTCCGAGTTCGAGTATCAGCGCAGCGACCTGCCTGCCGGTGCACGTTTCGTCGGGGTGGTGCGGCCACGCCCTGCGGTCGGTTTCGTCGCGCCGCCGTGGTGGGCGGAACTCGACGGCGCCCGCCCAGTCGTCCATGTCACCCAGGGCACCGTCGACAACCACGACCTGTCCCGCCTCATCGAACCCACCATCACAGCGCTCGCCGACAGCGAGGTCATGGTGGTGGTCAGCACCGGCGGCCGGGACGTCAACGCGATCGGCATCCCGATACCGACCAATACCTATGTCGCCGAATATCTTCCGCATGACCAGTTGCTTCCGAAGATCGACGTGCTGGTGACCAACGGTGGTTACGGAGCGGTGCAACGGGCGTTGGCGGCTGGTGTCCCGGTGGTCGTCGCGGGCAGCACCGAGGACAAGCCCGAGGTCGCCGCCCGGGTGGCATGGTCCGGCGCCGGGATCAACCTGCAGACAGGCACACCCACACCGGCTGCAGTCGCGTCAGCGGTCCGTCGGATCCGCACAGATGGCCAGTACCTGCGCAACGCCCGCAGGCTCGAGGCGGCCTTCGCGCGCACCGACGGGATTGCCGAAATCGCGGCGATGGTCGACGAGGTTGTCGATGAGCGCTCGCGCGAAGAGCATGTGCCCGATGAGCGCTCGCGCGAAGAGCATGTGCCCGATGAGCGCTCGCGCGAAGAGCCTCGGGTAGCGCGCCAATGAACCCATGCGTGCACCCGTTCTACCCCCCACCCGAGTCGCCCGCGGGCGATCAGACAAATTCGGGTAGCGCGCTACGCATGCGCATCGACCGGCCCGACGAAAGGCTCGAACCATGGTCACCGAAATGCAGTTCCTCGCGGTCGGCGCGTTTCTGCTGTGGGGTCTAGCGAGCGCGCTGTGCGAAGGACTCCTGCCCGGGTCGCAGCCTGATTCAGAGAGCCTCGTCGTCGACGCGTCGCGGCCTCATCACGAACCGGACCTGCGAACTACGCGCTCTTCTCGCGACGCTCGGAGCGCGGCGGCTTGCGCGGCACGATCGTCGGCAGCACATTGTCCTCGACCGTTTCCTTGGTGACGACGACCTTGGCGACGTCGTCACGGCTGGGAATGTCGTACATGACCGGCAGCAGGACTTCCTCCATGATCGCGCGCAGGCCACGAGCGCCGGTGCCGCGGTGAATGGCCTGGTCGGCGATCGACTCGAGGGCGTCTTCGTTGAACTCCAACTCGACGCCGTCCATCTCGAACAGCCTGGTGTACTGCTTGACCAAGGCGTTCTTCGGTGTCGACAGGATCTGGACGAGTGACTCCTTGTCCAGGTTCGTCACTGACGCCACGACGGGCAGACGTCCGATGAACTCGGGGATGAGCCCGAACTTGATCAGGTCCTCCGGCATCACCTCGGCGAAGTGATCCTGGGTGTCGATCTCGGCCTTCGAGTGCACCTCGGCGCCGAACCCGAGACCGCGCTTGCCGACCCGGTCGGACACGATCTTCTCCAGGCCGGCGAAAGCACCGGCCACGATGAACAGCACGTTGGTGGTGTCGATCTGGATGAACTCCTGATGCGGGTGCTTGCGGCCGCCCTGCGGGGGAACCGACGCCTGGGTGCCCTCCAGGATCTTCAGTAGCGCCTGCTGCACGCCTTCACCGGAGACGTCGCGGGTGATCGACGGGTTCTCGCTCTTGCGGGCGATCTTGTCGACCTCGTCGATGTAGATGATGCCGGTCTCGGCGCGCTTGACGTCATAGTCGGCAGCCTGGATCAGCTTGAGCAGAATGTTCTCGACGTCCTCACCGACGTAGCCGGCTTCCGTCAGCGCTGTCGCATCGGCGATAGCGAACGGGACGTTCAGCATTTTCGCCAGCGTCTGGGCGAGGTAGGTCTTGCCGCAGCCGGTGGGGCCGAGCATCAAGATGTTGGACTTCGACAACTCCACGGGCTCGGCCCGCGAATCGCGCATCTTCTCCTGCGCCTGGATGCGCTTGTAGTGGTTGTAGACCGCTACGGCCAGAGTGCGCTTGGCCGTGTCCTGGCCGATGACGTAGCCCTCGAGGAAGTCGCGGATCTCGGCGGGTTTGGGCAGCTCGTCGAGTTTCACATCGTCGGCGTCGGCGAGTTCCTCTTCGATGATCTCGTTGCACAGGTCGATGCACTCGTCGCAGATGTAGACGCCCGGACCCGCGATGAGCTTCTTCACCTGCTTCTGGCTCTTGCCGCAGAACGAGCACTTCAGCAGGTCAGCGCCGTCTCCTATGCGTGCCATAGTGCTCGGGTCCTACTTCCTGTTGGCAGTCGATGATCACTCGGACTGATGGTCGCGCCGGGCTTGTATCCGACGCTACCCGCTTGTTCCGGCGCCGTGCGACCGATAAAGCCGAATAGCGTGAGTGGTATTCAGGTGTGTTCGCGACAACATATCGCCTCGTGCGTTCCCGAAGGCTCCGGAACGCACGACCGTGTCTCTGGCGTGTCGCTGCCGTTACCGCTCTGGGCCATCCGTCACCAACGTACGCGCAGCTGGGAAAGACGACCGTTGGGCCGCCGCCCAGGATAGCGGCCAGTGCAGGTGGTCATCCGCTGACCACCCGCGGTCGCCGGCCGTTATCGGGGACCAAGCCCACCTGGACCCACCGGACCGGGACCCACCGGACCAGGGCCCACCGGACCGGCCACCCCGCCGACGCCGATGGGACCCGCGGGACCGACGACCGGATTAACGCCCCACGGCAGGCACTGGAGCACCACCGCGTTCCAGTACATGCCATACGGGCAGACAGGATCCTGGGCCGTGCTGATCGCCGGCGACACCACCTGCGTGTACAACCCCGCTCCGGCCGTGACCGCGAACGCGACAATCGCCGCTCCCCGTTTGATCCCCACCATGTCGTCTTCTTCCTTCGGCGCGTCCCGACAGTCACAGCGTGCCACGCGCACACACCCGGAAGATGTCGTTCACGTCAATTTGCTGTCGTACGCTCCGACCATGACCACGCTTGAGAGCGCCTTTGCGCTGGCGCGTGACGACAACGGCCTTGCCGTGGTGTCGACTCTGCGCGCAGACGACACCATTCAGTCGTCGCTGATCAACGCCGGACCGCTCGCCCATCCCGCCACGGGCGAACCGACACTGGGTTTCGTCACCTACGGTAGGGTGAAACTGGCCAATCTGCGGGCCCGGCCTCAGATCGCGGTGACGTTCCGGCAGGGCTGGCAGTGGGCCACCGTCGAGGGTCGTGCCGAACTGGCCGGACCCGACGATCCCCAGCCATGGCTGGAGTCCGACGCTGCCGCGGCCCGCTTGCTGCGCGACATCTTCACCGCCGCGGGCGGAACGCACGACGATTGGGACGAGTACGACCGCACGATGCGCGAGCAGCGCCGGACCGCCGTGCTGATCACGCCCACGCGGGTCTACAGCAACGGCTGACGCTCGTACAGTGACCCGGTGGGCTTCACCCTGACTGACGACACCGTGCTGATCGCCGACGGCGGCCTGGCCACCGAACTCGAAGCCCGCGGCAACGATCTCTCCGACGACCTGCGGTCCGCGCGACTGCTCGCGGATGCGCCTGAGGAGATCATCGCCGCACACGCCGCGTTCTTCCGGGCGGGAGCACAGGTCGCCACCACGGCGAGCTACCAGGCGTCCTTCGACGGCTTCGCCGCGCGGGGTATCGACCGGTCCCAGTCGGCGCTGCTGATGCGCCGCAGCGTCGAGTTGGCCCGCGCCGCGCGCACCGCACTCGGCGTCGACGGCCGATGGGTGGCGGCGTCGATCGGGCCCTACGGCGCGGCGCTGGCCAATGGTGAGGAGTACCGCGGACGCTACGGACTGTCCGTCGGTGCACTCGCCGCCTGGCACCGGCCCCGCATGGAGGTCATTCTCGAGGCTGAACCCGATGTCCTGGCCGTCGAGACGGTGCCTGATATCGACGAAGCGGAGGCTGTTGTCGGTCTGGTCCGCGAGTTCGGTGTGCCCGCCTGGCTGTCGTACACCATCGACGGCATGACCACCCGCGCCGGTCAGCCGCTCGCCGACGCGTTCGCCGTGGCGGCCGGGGTGCCCGAGATCGTCGCGGTCGGCGTGAACTGTTGCGCACCCGGCGACGTGCTGGCGGCGGTCACGGTGGCCGCCGAGGTCACCGGCAAGCCCGTCGTCGTCTACCCGAACAGCGGAGAGGTGTGGGACGGTCCGCGCCGGATCTGGACCGGCACGTCATCGTGGGACGCCCACCTCGTACCCCAATGGGTCGCCGCAGGCGCCCGCATCGTGGGTGGGTGCTGCCGGGTGCGCCCGTCGGACGTCACCCGGATTGCCGCCGCCGTCGCTCAGCCTTTCTGAGCCGACAGCTTGCGGTACTCCAGGACCGTGTCGATGATCCCGTAGTCCTTGGCCGCCGCGGCCGTGAGGATCTTGTCGCGGTCGGTGTCCTTGCGGATCACCGCGGCATCCTTGCCGGTGTGACGCGCGAGCGTCTCCTCCATGAGGGTGCGCATCCGCTCGATCTCGGCGGCCTGGATCTCCAGGTCGGAGAACTGGCCCTGGATCACGCCGCCCAGCGAGGGCTGGTGGATGAGAATGCGGGCGTTGGGCAGGGCGAGCCGCTTGCCGGGCGTACCGGCGGCCAGCAGCACGGCTGCGGCCGAGGCCGCCTGGCCCAGGCACACGGTCTGGATGTCGGCGCGCACGTACTGCATGGTGTCGTAGATCGCCATCAGGCTGGTGAAGGAACCGCCGGGCGAGTTGATGTACATGGTGATGTCGCGGTCCGGGTCCAGCGACTCCAGCACCAGAAGCTGCGCCATGATGTCGTTCGCCGACGCGTCGTCGACCTGCACACCGAGGAAGATGATGCGTTCCTCGAACAGCTTGTTGTACGGGTTGGACTCCTTGACCCCGAAGCTCGAATGCTCGATGAACGACGGGAGGATGTAGCGGGCCTGGGGCTGCGTCATGAGGCACTCCCGTTGAAGTTGGCGTGGGTGATGATGTGGTCGACGAAGCCGTACTCGAGGGCTTCGGCCGCCGTGAACCAGCGGTCGCGGTCGGAATCGGCCTCGATGCGCTCGATCGTCTGGCCGGTGAACTCCGCGTTGAGGCGGAACATTTCCTTCTTGATGACCGCGAACTGCTCGGCCTGGATCGCGATATCGGCGGCACCGCCGGTGATGCCGCCGAGCGGCTGGTGCATCAGGATGCGGGCGTGCGGCAGCGCGTAGCGCTTGCCCTTGGTGCCCGCGGCGAGCAGGAACTCGCCCATCGAGGCGGCCATGCCCATCGCGTACGTCGCGACATCGCACGGGGCGAGGACCATCGTGTCGTAGATCGCCATGCCGGCGCTGATCGAGCCGCCGGGCGAGTTGATGTAGAGGTTGATGTCCTTGCTCGGATCCTCGGCCGACAACAAGAGGATCTGCGCGCACAGCCGATTGGCGATGTCGTCGTCGACCTGGGAACCCAGGAAGATGATCCGCTCGGACAGCAACCGCTCATAGACCGAGTCGACAAGGTTGAGGCCCGATGAGGCGCCACGCATGTCAGTCACGACTGGATACCTGCTTTCTTTACGTACTTCCGGCGCGGTGACCGTCTTACGAATGACACTAACCAACGCGCGCCGCCCGGGAGTCCCGAGACGGCGCCCGTTCGCTCAGAGCGTCACTTGGTGTCGTCGGTCCCGGCGTCTGCTTCGTTGTCTTCGTCCTCAACGTCGGCGTCCTCAACGTCGGCGTCCTCAACGTCGGCGTCCTCAACGTCGGCGTCCTCAACGTCGGCGTCTTCGGCGGCCGGCTCACTGATGCTGGCGTCGGCCGACGCGGCCTGGTCTTCCGGGGGTCCGAAGAACTCGGTGGTGTCGACCTCGGCACCGTCGGAGTCGGTGACGGTCGCGCCGAACACGACAGCGGCGACAGTCAGCCCGCGGCGCACGTCGGCGAACATCGCCGGCAGCTGATTGTTCTGCTGCAACATCTGCAGCAGCTGCTGGGGCTCGAGACCGTACTGGCGCGACATCAGCACCAGCCGCTCGGTGAGGTCGTTCTGGCCGACCTGGATGTCCAGCTTGTCCGCGATGGCGTCCATCAGGAGCTGAGTCTTGATGGCCTTTTCCGCGTTGCTCTGGTTTTCGGCGTCCCACTCTTCGCGGCTGCTGCCCTGTTCCTTGAGCGACTCCTCGAACTTCGCCTCGTCGTGGTCCAGCCCGTGAATGGCGTTGTGCAGCGAGTCGTCGACCTGAGCCTGCACCACCTTCTCCGGCAGCGGCACCTCGACCTGCTCGAGCAACTCCTCGATCGCCTTGTCGCGAATCTGCTCGGCCTGCTGGACGCGCTTGACCCGCGCGACCTGCTCCTTGAGATCGCTGCGCAGTTCCTCGATCGTGTCGAATTCACTTGCCAGTTGCGCGAATTCGTCATCCAGCTCGGGCAGCTCGCGCACCTTGATCGACTTGACGGTGACGGTGACCTGCGCCTCCTGGCCGCTGTACTCACCGGCCACCAGCGTGGTGGTGAAGTCGCGGCTCTCGTCCTCCTTGAGACCGACGATCGCCTCGTCGAGGCCCTCGATCAGCTGGCCCGAGCCGATCTCGTGGGACAGACCTTCGGTTCTGGCTTCGGGGACATCGTTGCCGTCGACGGTGGCCGACAGATCGATGGAGACGAAGTCGCCCTCCTCGGCGGCGCGATCGACACCTGTGAGGGTGCCGAAGCGCTTCTGCAGGCCCTCGAGTTCGATGGCGACGTCCTCGTCGGTGACCTTCACCGGGTCGACGGTGATCTTCAGGTTGGTGAGGTCGGGCAGGTCGATCTCGGGACGGATGTCGACCTCGGCGGTGAAGACCAACTCCTCGTTGTCCTCGAGCTTGGTGACCTCGATCTCAGGCTGCCCGATCGGCTGCAGGGACTCCGCGGTGATTGCCTCGCTGTAACGGCCGGGCAGCGCGTCGTTGACGACCTGCTCCAGCACCGAGGCACGGCCCACACGGGCCTCCAGCAGCTTGCGGGGTGCCTTGCCGGGACGGAATCCGGGCAGCCGGATCTGCTTGGCCAGCGCCTTGAACACGCGGTCGATGTCGGGTTCGAGTTCGGTGAAGGGCACCTCCACGTTGATGCGAACCCTGGTCGGGCTCAACTTCTCGACGGTGCTCTTCACGTTCGTACTCCTCCATAGGTGTTCGGGTGGGGTGCTGCTGGTCGGGGTGACAGGATTTGAACCTGCGGCCTTCCGCTCCCAAAGCGGATGCGCTACCAAGCTGCGCTACACCCCGGTCGTCGCCGCGTCACGCGAACGAGCAGCGCCGGACCACCGGCGATACTACGGCGTGACCACGCAAAGGCCCCAACTGGATTTGAGTTGAGCGCCGGGGCCGGTACAGTCTGCCGGTACTGCCACTTGTGCAACACACGCGGGCGTAGCTCAATGGTAGAGCCCTAGTCTTCCAAACTAGCTACGCGGGTTCGATTCCCGTCGCCCGCTCCACTGCGCTTCCGTTCCTCAGACCGGATAGCTGCTTTCATCCCGTCCGAAGCGCCGCCGAGCGCCAACCGCTCGAGCGGATCAGGTATTCGTGCGCTGGTGTACCGACCCGACAGTGTTCACAACGCCGATAGGCAGTCACGGCAACGCAGGTTCCGGGCTCGAGGGATTCCGCACTTCAGCCAGCAAAGGCATTTAGACCCTGTCGTTAGGTACAGATGCTCGGCTACACCGGAGATACGCCGCACGTATCGAGGCGCGTACACACGGTGGACGGAGGCCGAGCGGGTGACGACCGGGCCGACGCCGGATGCCGACACTTCTTCCGCTCATCGTCGGGCCGATGAGGGCAGAGGCGTGTCCCAACCGACGGCGGATGCGCACACCGGGACCCACACCACGGAGGAAACACATCGACTACGGCGGCTGCTGGACAGGCTGCCGGCGCTGATCGGCTACTGGGACAGGGACTGCCACAATGTGATCGCCAACCAGGCCTATGTCGATTACTTCGGTATGACCCCGGACGAGATCCGGGGCCGGCATATCCGCGAGGTGCTGGGCGAAGCGGTCTACGCCCTCAATCTGCCTCACATCCAGTGCGTGCTGGCCGGCGAAGCTCAGCTTTTCGAGCGCACGCTCATCGACCAGCGCGGCATGACCCGACACACCCAGGCGTCCTACGTCCCCGACATCGTCGACGGCACGGTGCAAGGCTTTTACGCGCAAGTCACCGACGTGACAGCGCGTGTCGACGCCGAACGCGCCCGCGATGACGCTGTCCGCCTCTTCCAGATCAGCATGGAGCACGCACCGATCGGCCAGGTCGTCGTGAACACAGCGGGCATCGTCCTGCAAGCAAATCCGGCAGTGTGCAAACTGTTGCGCCGCAACGAGGACGACCTCATTGGCTTCGATTTCCGGCACTTCGTGCATCCGGACAATCTTGACTCCGGCAACGCCCAGTTCGCTGCCCTGATGGATGGATCGGCGCCGCATCTGTCGTCGGAACGCAAGTATCTGCGAGCCGACGGAACCGCGGTCTGGCTGCAACGCGACCTCACGCTGGTACCTGGCGCAAACAGCGGTGACGATGTCGCCATCGCGCAGTTCCAGGACATCACCAGCCGCCGGCGGGCCGAGGCCGAACTCGCCCGGCTGGCGGTGACCGATTCGCTCACCGGTCTCGGCAACCGGCACGCGTTGGTCGAGTGCGTGAAACAAGACCATGCCGACGCGCCGGAGCGTGCCATCGGCGTGGTCTTCGTTGACCTCGACGGGTTCAAGCAGGTCAATGACATTCACGGGCACTCCGTCGGCGATGCCGTCCTCATCGCTGTGGCCCGCCGACTTGCACGGATCGTTGAGCCGCCGAATTCGGCGTACCGCCTCGGCGGGGACGAGTTCGTCGTGCTGGTGCCGACAGCTGCCGACACCGCGAGATTGCCCGAGCTGATGGATCGCATCGTCAGGGCCATGTCCGGGCAGTACGACACCGACACCTCCCCGGTCACGCTGGCGGCGTCCGCCGGGTGGGCCTGCGGCGCTTCCGGTGACGTCGAAACGCTGCTGCGTGCCGCCGACGCCGAGATGTACCGCCACAAATCCCGTCGCCGCTGAGAGTCTGGAACCCCCCGGGACCACCCCGCGGACGGCGCCAATCCGCTACGTGGCTGCGGTATCCGCTGTATAGCGTTCGTCCGAATCATCTCTGTTGCAACATATTTCGACGTCTGCGACGAGTCCAAGCTACCCGCATTCGGCGGCGACGCGGTGTCAGCTCCCGCCGGCCAGAGCGGCCGCCGACATGCGCATCAATACGACGGCGCGCGACCGGGGCCCACCGATAGGCCGAGAACTCCGCCTCCTGATCAACGTCGGCGACACCTACCGATTGGCGCGAACCACAGAGCGTCTCCCGCGACGTGTTAGGTCAGTTGACTAGCAACGCCACTGACCGGTGGCAACGTGCAGATATGTGGAGTTCTGGCAAATCACGAAGCGATAACTACTTCGGAAGATCTCTGCTCAGTATGACTTCTCATCCATGGCGAAGAGGACAAACATGCTGATTACGAGGCAGCTAATGAGGATGGCGACGGTCATCTGAATCTCCATGGTGATGTGCTCGAGCGTGAACAGCGAACTTCAGGGTAAAGAAGCTTGACACGCTAGTCAATAACCGGTGGTCGAGCGGTCGGGCGCGGCAAACCGAGAACGGCGAGTGCTCGTTTCCTGTCGGTACGCTGTGTGCCATGAATGGCGCGCTGCTCATCCTCATCGTTTTGGTCGTCGCGGCGATCGGCTTCGCCGTGTACGCCACGTCGAAAGCGTCGAGCAAGCGCGATGCCGCGCTGCTGGGTGATGCGAAGGCTGACGCCCGCCGCGCCATCGAACGACTCGGCGGTCAAGTGTTCGCGCTATCCGGTACCGACGACGCCTCCAAGCAGGCCCTGGCCGACGCATCGGAGCGCTACACCGCCGCGTCCTCCCAGATCGACCAGGCCACCACCGCGCGTCAGGCTGCGCTCGCCAAGGAGAGCGCGATGGAGGGCCTGTACTACGTGCGCGCCGCCCGCGTCGCGATGGGCATGGACCCGGGACCCGAGCTCGAATCGCTGTCGGGCCAGCGCAACGCCGGAACCGTCACCGAAGACCGCCGCGTGGAATTCGAGGGACGCGAGATCGAAGCCTCACCCACGCCGTCGGAGCGGACACCCAACTACTACCCGGGCGGCCGGGTTGCGGGTCGGCCCGTGCCGGCCGGCTGGTACTCCGAGCCGTGGTGGAAGCCCGCGCTCGTCGCTGGGGCGTGGGGCGTGGGATCGGTCCTGCTGTTCAGCACGCTCTTCTCCGGGATGGGCGGCATCGGTTATGACGCGCAGGCCTTCGAGAACGGTTACGGCGACGGCTTTCAGGACGGTCTCGACCAGGGTCAGCTCGACGGCGGCGGTGACGGCGGAGGTGACGGCGGCGGCTGGGATTCCGGTGGCGGCGACGGCGGCGGCTGGGATGGCGGCGGTGGCGATTGGGGCGGCGGCGGCGACTTCGGCGGGTTCGACTTCTAGAACCGACTCTCAAGTCGCGCAGACACCCCGGCCTCCTGCAGATCGAGGCGCTCGAGCATTGCGCGCACCGACTCGTCGTCGATCCGACCGGCATCGCGCTCCTCGATCAGCGCCGCCCGCTGCGCCGACAGCACGTCGCGGTAGAGCGCTGCGAAGACCTCGGCTCGCAACGTATGGGCCTCCGGCGCCGGCATCTCGTCGGCGTCCTGCGAGTGACGCGCGATCGTGTTGCGAATTTCGGCCAGCACCCGGGGATCAAGGCCCTCGGGCGGGTTGGCCCGGAAGCTCGCCAACACCACGTCTGCGGCGTCGTGCACCACCCGCTCGGCCTTCTCGGTCTCGGCATGGCTGTAGGCGTGGTCGTCATCCGATGACAGCTGGAGACGGCGGATCAACAGCGGCAATGTCCAGCCCTGAAGCAGCAGTGTCCCCACGCTGACCACGAAGGCGATGGCCTGGATGGTCGCCCGCTCGGGGAACGGTTCGCCGGCGGCCGTCGTCGCAGGGATGGCGGCGGCAGCGGCGAGCGTCACGACGCCGCGCATCCCGGTCCAGGACACCACGACGTTCTCCTGCCACGTCAGTGCGCGGTTGTCGACGCGGGACCGCCACCGCGCCGGGGTCTTGACCTTGGGGCGCCTGCCCGTTGCGCGGCGGCCGTCCCCCTCAGGAATGGGCACGCTCAGTCGCCTCTCGACCTGCCGCGACAGGACTCCCCTGCCGAACATCAAGAACACCGACAGCGGGCGGATCACCAGCACGATGAGCAGCACGATCAGCGATGCGACGGCCACTTCGGCCAGCGACTCGTGGGCCTCGCGAAGATCCTCGAGCACGAACCGCAAGTGCAGGCCGATGTAGGCGAACACGAACGCCTCGAGCAGCACGTCCACCGAGTTCCACACATAGCGCTCCTGCAGCCGGGTCTGATAACCCGCGTCCACGGTGCCCGTGCCGACGACGAATCCGGCCACCACGACGGCGAGGACGCCGGAGGCGTGCATCTCCTCGGCCAGGATGAAGGCCGCAAACGGCACCATCAGGCCCTGCACCGTCTCCAGCGCGGGGTTGGCCAACCGCCTGCGGATCCACAGCGTGATGTATCCCAGGGCGGCGCCGACCAGCGGCCCGAGCACGGCGCTGTAGGTGAACAACAGAAACGGATTCTCGATGAAGGTATGGCTGCCCGCGACCTGAGCCACCGCCACCGAGAACAACGCGAGCGCGGCCGCGTCGTTGATCAGACTCTCCCCGGTCAGGATCGACATGACCCGTTTGGGCAGGCCGAGCTTGCGGCCCACGGCGACGGCCGTGACGGCGTCCGGGGGCGCCACGATGGAGCCGAGCACCAGCGCGGTGGCGAACGTCAACGGGACGACGACGACCCACGACGACACTGCCGCGACCGTGAAGGCAGTGACCACGACCAGACCAACGCCCAGGCCGAGGATCGGTTTGATGTTGCGCAGAAACGTCGGGAACGAGAAGTCCAGAGCCGCGGAGTACAGCAACGGGGGAAGCACCACCGACAGCAGGATGTGCGAGTCCAGTTCCGGCGCCTCGAATCCGGGGATGAACGACACCGCGATGCCGACGACGACGATGATCAGCGCCGGTTCGAGCCCGCGGCGGTGCGCGATGGCGGTGACCACGATGGCGCCGACGACTACCAGGATCAGTTCCACCCGCAGATTGTCCCGGCTCACTCACAGGATTGCCCGCTGAGACTGCACTTACGGCGCGTCCCACTCGAACTTCTCCGCCCTGAGCGCAGCCTGAACGCGTCAGGTCTGGCAGGCGGGACACCAGAACAGGTTGCGTCCCTCCACCACCGTGGTGCGGATTGCGGTCCCACAGACCCGGCACGGTTCACCGGCACGCCGGTAGACGTAGGTGCGCGGACGCCCCTTCCCGTACGACGGTGTGCCGTGGTCGTCCTCGGGGCGCATCGTGATGATCTTGCCGCGACGCACGCCGACCTTCATCAGCGCGACGAGGTCGACCCACATCGCGTCGAACTCGTCGGCGGTGATGGCCGTGCCGGGCCGGAACGGATCGATGCGGTGGCGATAGAGAAGCTCGGCGCGGTAGACGTTGCCCACTCCGGCGATCACGCTCTGATCCATCAGCAGCGCACCGATCGTTCTGCGGGACTTGGTGATTCGCCGCCATGCCAGGCCCGGGTCGGCGTCGGAGCGGATCGGGTCAGGCCCCAGCTTGGCGATGACGTCGGCGATCTCGGGCTCTTCGATGACTTCGCAGACCGTGGGGCCGCGCAGATCGGTGCCGTACTCGGCGCCGAGCATCCGCATGCGTACCTGTCCCACGGGCAACGGCAGCGGAACGGGCTTCTCGGTGAATTTTCCATACAGTCCGAGATGCACGTGGACGACGCGGCCGCCCTCGTAATGGTGGAAGAGGTGCTTGCCCCATGCGGTGGCTTTGGTCAGTACTCGGCCGCTGACCATGGCGGCGCCGGCTTCGAAGCGGCCCTGCGGGCTGGACAGGATCACCGGTGCCCGGCCATAACGACGCTGATGCTGCCGGGCCAGCCGGTGCAGGGTATGCCCTTCGGGCATGGGCTACGCGCCGGGTACCGGCGGTGCGACGTGGGTCTTCTCGTACTCGGCGAGGATGTCGATGCGGCGCTGGTGGCGCGGCGCCTCCGACCACTGGGTGGCCAGGAACGCGTCGACGATGGCCAGCGCCTCCTCGGTGGTGTGCATGCGGCCGCCGATGCCGATGAGTTGCGCATTGTTGTGCTCGCGCGCCAACGATGCGGTCTCGGTGCTCCACGCCAGTGCGCAGCGGGCCCCCGGCACCTTGTTCGCGGCGATCTGTTCCCCGTTGCCTGAACCGCCGAGCACGATGCCCAGGCTGCCCGGGTCCGCGACGGTCTTCTCCGCGGCCGCAATGCAGAACGCCGGGTAGTCGTCCTCGGCGTCATAGCTGAAGGCGCCGCAGTCGACCGGCTCGTGGCCCGCACTCGCCAGGTGCTCGATGATGGCCTGCTTGAGTTCTAATCCGGCGTGGTCAGCCCCGAGGTAGACGCGCATGCGGACACCCTAGCGTGCCTCTATCCCACCGTGATGGCGTCGAGGCGTTCCTTGATGAACTCCGACGTGGTCACCGGAGCCAGCCCGGAGACCTTGCCGATCGGCGGGTCGAGGGGGGTGACGACCGCGTCGTGGTTGGCCTCGTAGAAATAGATCAGTGAGACCAGGTCCTCTTCGGGGGCGTGCGGTTGCGGCGGCAGCACCCGATGCCTGCCCGACGGCCAGCGCCGTCCGCTCCAGTACTCCAGCAGGTCGCCGATGTTGACCGTGAGCGCGTCAGGGTCATAGGGCGCGTCCTGCCAGCCCGCCTCGTCGGAATACACCTGCAGCCCGCCCGCGCCGGGTTCACGGTCGAGGATCGTGACGGTCCCGAAGTCGGTGTGCGGCCCGATACGGAACTGCCCCGGTTCGGGTTCGCCCACCACGCTGACAGGTGGGTAATGGTTGATGTTCATCGTCCACGTCGGTGTACTGGCCATTGCCGCAAAGGGATTGGCGGACAGTCCCAGGGCGTGCGCGAACAGCGCCAGCAGATCGTCGGCGACGCGGCGCATCTGCGCGGTGTACTCGGTGACCAGACGCTCCAGCGACGGCACCTCGCCCGGCCAGACGTTGGGCGCGAACCAGACCCGGTCGACATCGGGATTCCCCGTCGCCGTCTCGGCACCCAGGCTGAAGCTCTCCTTGAGATCCGGCGGGGTCTCGGTCCCCTCGGCGTAGGCGTTGGCCTCGGCGCCGGGCCCGATCCAGCCGTGCCCGCCCACGGGCACCGAATACCCGGCCTTGACGTCGTCGGATTGGGCGAAGAACTCGCGGGCCGCCGCGCGAACCCCGCGGGCCAGCGCCGGATCCACGCCGTGGCCCTTGACCAGGATGAACCCTGCGCGCTGCAACCCGGCGTCCACGTCGGCGGCGACCTGCTCGGCCATCCGGCCACCCTGCTGCCAGCACGAAAGATCTACCGTCGCAATGACACTCACTCGCCGATATCCTCCGCCCAGAGGTCCGGATTGGCCGCGATGAACTCGCGCATCATCGTCACACACCGCTCGTCGTCGAGAAGGGTGACCGAGACGCCATGCTCGGCCAGCCAGTCGTGGCCTCCGGTGAACGTCCGGCTTTCGCCGATGACGACGGCGCCGATGTTGAACTGCCGGACCAGCCCGCTGCAATACCAGCACGGCGAGAGTGTGGTCACCATGATCGTCGAGCGGTAGCCGCGTTGCCGGCCGGCGTTGCGGAAGGCGTCGGTCTCGGCGTGAATCGACGGGTCATCGAGTTGCACGCGGCGATTGTGGCCACTGCCCAGAAGCGTCCCGTCGGCGGAGAACAACGCCGCCCCGATCGGAATCCCGCCCTCCGACAACCCTTTTCGCGCTTCGCCGACGGCGACGTCGAGCATCTCCTGCGGCGACTTCACAGCTTCTCGGCGGCGATCTTCGAGCGACACAGTGCCACGTATGTGGCTCCAGCCAGCAGGAATCCGACGAAGAAGGTGATATCTCCGAGCTCGGGCACGGCTTTGGCGACCACCCCGACGAGCTTCTCCTGGTTGGCGAACAGCACCACCGATGCCACCAGGCCGAAAAGGAAGGCGGCCAACCCGCCCCAGTTGGCGTAGGACCGGTCGTAGAGCAGGTGATCGAACTGCTGTCCGCGGCGCAGGTACTGGTCGGCGAACATCACACCGAGCCAGGGTCCCACCCAGTAGGCGATGATCAGCAGGAACGCCTCGTAGCTGTGCGCGGCGTCCGGCAGCGCCCACCACGCCACCGCAAACCCGGCCACCCCGAAGAACACCGTCACCAGGGCGCGCGCGACGTGGTGGGGCAGCTTGATCCCGATCGTCACGAACGCCATCGCGCCGGAGTAGATGTTGATCGCGTTGGCGGCGATCGCACCGACCGCGATGGCCAGCAGCGTCGCCTTCGCCAGCGGCGAGGCCAGCTCGGCGGTGAACGATCCCGTCGGATCGGCCAGCGACGCCTCGCCCGTGGTCGCCGACGCCGCGCCCACGACCTCGAGCACCACGCAGGCGGTGAACAGCCCTGCGGCAGCAAAGAAGCCGGTGCGCGCGGGCGACACCGTCTTCGGCAGATACCGGGTGAAGTCGGCGGCGTACGGAGTCCACCCGGCCGCATAGCCGAACGACGTGCCGACGGTGAGCAGGAACCCACCCAGGCCGCCGACGCCTTCGGACGCGGGCGCGGCGTTGCCGAGGTCGGCGTGCGCGAAGATCACCACCGAGGCCGCGATGAAGATCACCGCGAGCACCGGGAACGAGATGCGCTCGAAGGCCTGCACCAGGTTGTGCCCGAAGAACGCCAGCGCTGTCTGGGCCAACACGATGATCACCAGGCCCACCAGCGGACCGAATCCGAACAGCGTGGACAACGCGAACGCGCCGCTGACGCTGTTGGTCGCGAACCAGCCGACGCCCGCGGTGATCGACATCAGCACGGCGGGAATGGCGTTGCCCTTGAAGCCGAACGCCGCGCGCGCCAGCACCATCTGCGGCACGCCGTGCAGCGGGCCGCGGGCGGACAGGAAGTAGTGCGCGGTGGCGCCGAGCCCGGTTCCGATGACGATGCCGGCCACGGCCTGCCAGAAGGTCATGCCGAAGGCGAGCACCGCGAGCATCCCGACGAAGATCGTCGCGAACTCGAGGTTGGGCGAGGTCCAGGTCCAGAACAGCTGACGCGGGGTGCCGTGGCGGTCGGCTTCGGCGATGTATTCGTTGCCACCGGGCTCCACCGCGACGATGCGGTCGCGGTAGGTGCCGTCGGTGCTGGGCTCGGCAACAGTCATCGCATTACCGTTACCCGGGATCGGGCGGCTCGCAACCTGAGTCAGTCGAAAGCGGGCGATTCGGTGCGGCTGCGCTTGAGCTCCCAGAAGTGCGGATAGGCCGCGAAGATCACCGAGGCGTCCCACAGCTTGCCGGCTTCCTCACCGCGCGGGATCTTCGACAGCACCGGCCCGAAGAACGCCACCCCATTGACGTGGATCGTCGGGGTGCCGACGTCGTCGCCGACGGCGTCCATGCCGGCGTGGTGACTCTTGCGCAGCGCCTCGTCGTACTCCTCGGACGCCGCCGCCTCGGCCAGTTCGGCGGGCAGTCCCACTTCCGCCAGAGACTCGCTGATCACCTGGGTGAAGTCCTTGTTCTCCTGATTGTGGATCCGGGTGCCCATCGCCGTGTATAGCGGGGAGAGGATCTCCGGACCGTGCGCGGCTTCGGCGGCAATCGCCACCCGCACCGGCCCCCAGGCCGTCTTCATCATCTCCTGGTACTCCTCGGGCAGGTCCCTGCCCTCGTTGAGCACGGCCAGGCTCATGACGTGGAAGTTGACCTCGATGTCGCGGACCTTCTCAACCTCGAGGATCCAGCGGGAGGTGATCCAGCACCACGGGCACAGCGGGTCGAACCAGAAACCGGCGACATCCTTCTCGGCCATGAACAGAATCCTCTCGACAAGCGCTATAGGCAGTCTTCCGTGGAAGACAACCATGCACGACCACCCTGTGTTCCCGTCGGCCGCTAGTGTTGACCGACGTGGCCCTTCCTAATCTCACCCGCGACCAGGCTGCCGAGCGCGCCGCCCTCATCACCGTGGATAGCTATCACATTGCCTTGGACCTGACCGACGGTCACGGCAAACCCGGCGACCGAACGTTCCGCTCGGTAACGACCGTCGAGTTCGACGCCCTCGCCGGTGCCGACACCTACATCGACCTCGCCGCGGACACCGTCCGCAGCGCCACCCTGAATGGCATCGACATCGACGTGTCGGGCTACAACGAGTCCACCGGAATCCCGCTGACCGGCCTGGCGGCGCACAACGTGCTCGTCGTCGACGCGGACTGCCGCTACTCGAACACCGGTGAGGGCCTGCACCGATTCGTCGACCCCGTCGACGACGAGGTCTACCTGTACTCGCAGTTCGAAACCGCGGACGCCAAGCGGATGTTCGCGTGCTTCGACCAACCCGACCTGAAGGCGGCCTTTGACATCACCGTCACCGCGCCCGCGCGCTGGGAGGTCATCTCCAATGGCGCCACCGTCACCGCCGAGCAGACCGGTGACGCGAAACAACACACGTTCAAAGCCACCCCCCGGATGAGCACCTACCTGGTGGCGCTGATCGCCGGACCCTACGCGCGCTGGGACGACGTCTACGCCGACGACCACGGTGACATCCCGCTGGGCATCTTCTGCCGCAAGTCGCTGGGCGAGTACATGGACGAAGAGCGGTTGTTCACCGAGACCAAGCAGGGTTTCGCGTTTTACCACAACAACTTCGGCACTCCGTACGCGTTCGGCAAGTACGACCAGCTGTTCGTGCCCGAGTTCAACGCGGGTGCCATGGAGAACGCCGGAGCGGTGACGTTCCTGGAGGACTACGTCTTCCGGTCGAAGGTGACCCGGGCGTCCTACGAACGTCGCGCGGAGACGGTGCTGCACGAGATGGCGCACATGTGGTTCGGCGATCTTGTGACCATGCAGTGGTGGGATGACCTGTGGCTCAACGAGTCGTTCGCGACGTTCGCCTCGGTGCTGTGCCAGGCCGAGGCCACCGAGTACACCGAGGCGTGGACGACGTTCGCCAATGCCGAGAAGTCGTGGGCGTACCGGCAGGACCAGCTGCCGTCCACCCATCCGGTGGCCGCCGACATCCCGGACCTGCACGCCGTCGAGGTGAACTTCGACGGCATCACCTACGCCAAGGGCGCCAGCGTGCTCAAGCAGCTGGTGGCCTACGTCGGCCTTGAGGCGTTTCTTGCCGGGCTGCGGGATTACTTCCGCGACCACGCGTTCGGCAATGCGACGTTCGGCGATCTGCTTGGCGCGCTGGAGAAGTCGTCGGGACGCGACCTGTCGGGCTGGGGCCGGCAGTGGCTCAAGACCACCGGGCTGAACACCCTGCGGCCGGACTTCGACGTCGCCGCCGACGGCACGTTCACCCGGTTCGCGATCGACCAGGGTGGCGCCAAACCGGGTGCCGGTGAGACCAGGGTGCACCGGCTGGCGGTCGGCATCTACGACGACGATGACTCAGGCAAGTTGGTGCGGGTGCACCGCGAGGAGCTCGACGTTGAGGGTTCGACGACCGAAGTGCCTGCGCTGCAGGGAACCTCACGCGGGAAACTGATCCTCGTCAATGACGACGACCTGACCTACTGCTCGCTGCGGCTGGATCCCGAGTCGCTGCAGACGGTGCTGAGCCGCATCGCCGATATCGCTGAGCCGCTCCCCCGCACGCTGGCGTGGTCGGCGGCATGGGAGATGACCCGCGACGCCGAGTTGCGGGCCCGCGACTTCGTCGCGCTTGTGATGAGCGGTCTGCATGCCGAGTCCGAGGTGGGCGTGGCGCAGCGACTGGTGCTGCAGGCGCAGACCGCGTTGGGCTCCTACGCAAACCCCGACTGGGCGGCCGAGAACGGCTGGCCCGCGTTCGGTGACAAGCTGCTGGACCTGGCGCGCGAGTCGGCGCCGGGTTCGGACCATCAGCTGGCGTTCGTCAACGCGCTGTGCACCTCGGTGCTGTCTCCGAACCACGTCGCCGTGCTGTCGACGCTGCTGGACAACGAGCCCGCGGCGGTGAACCTGCCGGGCCTGGTCATCGACACGGATCTGCGGTGGCGAGTGGTGACCGCGCTGGCGGCCAGCGGAAACCTGGATGCCGACGCCGTGGACGCCCCGTTCATCGACGCCGAGGCCGACAACGACCGCACCGCAGCGGGTCGGCGGGCCGCCGCGGCGGCGGCCGCCGCCCGTCCGCAGGCGGCGGTCAAGGAGTCGGCGTGGCAGCAGGTCGTCGAGGACGACACCCTGGCGAACATCACCGCACGCTCGATCATCGGCGGGTTCGTCCGGCCGGGTCAGGGTGAGCTGCTCGCGCCGTACGTGAGCAAGTACTTCGCGGCCATCTCCGGTGTGTGGGAGCGGCGTTCGAGTGAGGTTGCGCAGACCGTCGTCATCGGGTTGTACCCGTCCTGGGACATCAGCCAGGGTGCGCTGCAGGCCGCCGATGAGTTCCTCGCCGACCCCGACGTGCCACCGGCGCTGCGCAGGCTGGTGCTGGAGGGACGCGCGGGCGTCGAACGGTCGCTGGCGGCGCGGGAGTTCGACGCCGGCTAACGGGGAGCCCGCTCCCCACTGTGGACGCTCCACGGCAACTTTGGGCAGCCGAGAACCGCCAGTGAGAAGCCAGGGTCGTGACGCCGCGGATAATCACAACCCGGAATGCTCTTCCGCGGTCAGGTCCGACGAACGGGGTATCAGCGGGGTGAGACGCCTGCGGCGAGCACCCGCACGCCGCTGATCAAACCGTCGATGAGGTTGCCCTCTTTGAACGACGCGGCGGCGGCCGAAACCCCGAGCGGAGCGGACTCCTCGATACCGCGGCCCTTGACCGCAGACCCGTAGACCACCTCGATGGCCTTCTGGTTCGGCGACACGGCCAGCAGCACCGCGTTGTCGGGAGTCGGCACCCTGGCCAGCACCTCCCGCGCGGTGGCCGCGGTGTCGGCACCGAGGTCGCCGACGTAGACCGCGAAGCGGGCCTGGGCCGCGCGCGAACCGTACTTCAGCGCGTTGTCCAGAACCACCAGGTCCTTGGTCGTGAACGGGTAGTGCACGGACAGTTCGCCCGGCTCGGTGACACCCGAGATACGGCCGCTGGACGTGACCACATAGCCGTAGGGCAACTCGGCCAGCGCGCCCGACCCGACGGTCGCCAGTTCACCACTTGCCACTTGCGCCACCTCCCACAGTCAGATGAGAGCCGTGGCCGCCATGACCGTGGTCGGCGGGTTCCTGGGCTGCCCACAGGATCGGATCGTGCGTCCACTTCTCCGACAGTTCGTATGTCGCGGGGTGCGGTCCCTTTTTCGTGAAGATGAACAGCGACAAGAACAACGCGAGCGCGAGAGGTACCAGCACAAAGCTGGCGTGAATCAGTGCGGTGGAGTTCACGGGCAAACCGTAACGCACCGGCCCGTCAGGCCGCGCCCTCACCCAGATATCTGACCCACGCCGGGTCGAGCTCCTTGATGCTGGAGAGCAGCCGCCAGTGCTGTCCCTTCGGCGGCAGCGGCGTGGTGTTCAGTGCCCACCCCAACTCGGTCAACAACCGGTCGGCCTTTCGGTGGTTGCACCCAGAGCACGCCGCGACGCAGTTCTCCCACGAGTGGGCGCCGCCGCGGCTGCGGGGAATGACGTGGTCGACGGTGTCGGCCTTGGAGCCGCAGTACGCGCACCGGAACCGGTCGCGGTGCATCAGTGCTGCCCGTGTCATCGGGATGCGGGCGCGGTACGGCACCCGGACAAAGGTCCGCAGCCGGATGACCGACGGGATCACGATGGTCCGGCTCGCGGAGTGGATCACCGGCCCCATGGGGTCGTCATGCACCACGTCGGCCTTGCCGCACATCAGCATGATGACCGCGCGGCGCATCGGTAGAGCGGTGAGGGGCTCGTACGTCGAATTCAGCAGAAGCACCCGTCTGCGCCCCCAGATCGAGGCCTCCGGAACCGTGACGGAGTGGGAGTCGACGCCGTGGACGCTGTGTAGCGCGCGCGTCACCGTGCTGGCTGTAGACCCGGATGAGCCTGTCGCGGACCGGTGGTGCCGGTGGCCGCGAGCATTTTTACGCTGCGCCATACGTCCTCCGAACGACAGTCCACCATGGATTACCGGCGATCGCACGGCAATTCTGATCGTGTTCGCTGGTCAGTCCGATGAACTTCACTTGACGGGCCCGCTGCCGTCCGTGGTCGTCCGCCGGGAACCGGAACGGACGCGCACAAAAAGACAGGTAGTTGATTACCCGTGCCGTCGCGGTCCGCCCCCGCCACACTTATCGCATGACCGGGGGATCATCCACGCCGAAGCCTGACTACCTTCCGTACCGGTCCGAGCTGGCCACCGAACCCGAGAGCGAGACCGTCCTCATCCAGAAGATGATCGACGCCCTCAGGAAGAACAGCGAGATCCAGTACGCGAAAAGCCAGAAGGACCGCAGGCTCTGGCGCAACGGCAAGCCCCACGCGATCCGCGACGCGCATGCCAAGAGCTGCGGCATCCTGCACGGGACGCTCACCGTCAAGGCCGACCTCGACCCGCACCTTCGCCAGGGCATGTTCGCCGAACCCGGCAGAACGTACCCGGTGATCGCACGGATCTCGACGACGTCAGGGGCGATCCGATCCGATCAGGCGCGTGGCGTCCGCGGTCTGGGCATCAAGGTTCTCGGCGTGGTCGGTGAATCCGGGAAGCGCGTCAGCGAGACCTTCCCCGAAGCGAATCAGGACTTCGTGTTCGTCACCGAGCCGGTGTTCCCGTTCAGCAACGTGGAGGACTACGCCACGGCCGGGATGAGGACGGCCACACTCCTTGCCCGCACCCCCGACCGCGCGATGATTGCGGCGAACACGCTGCTGCGCGGGGTGCGCCGGCTCGTCGAACGGACGGGCCGCGAGCTGCCGCCGGCGGTGCGGGTGTTCGCCGATCCGAACCGCCACGTTCTTGGCCAGACGTTCTACACCGCCGCACCCATCAGGTTCGGCGACTACGTGGCAAAGCTCAGCATCGCACCGTTATCGACGTCCGTGACCGACCTGATCGCCGAGGAGATCAGCCACAACGGCGATAACGCACTCGCCGACGCCGTCGTCGCGTTCTTCGCCAGCAACAGCGCCGAGTACGAGGTCTCGGCCCAGCTCTGCACCAATACCGACGAGATGCCCATCGAAGACGCCAAGGTGGAGTGGCCGGAAGCCAAGTCGCCCTACGTAGCCGTCGCGACCATCAGCTACCCCCAGCAAACGGCCTACAGCCAAGCGCTGCAAAATTTCGGTGATGACGCACTGACGTTCAACTCATGGCGGGCCATCGAAGAGCATCGTCCGCTGGGCGGCATCAACCGGCTCAAGCTCAAGGTCTACGAAGCCTCGAGCGACTTCCGGCACAGGACAAACAAGGTCGACCGCCTCGAACCGGCCGACCTGTCCGGGTTTCCGGACCGCTACCCGTGACCGAGTCCGCTGCTAACGCACTGGTATAGCGGGAATTGACCGGCCGGGCGACCTACACTCCCGGATATGGCCCACGGTTGGCAATTCCTCGATCGCCCGAGGGAATTCGGTGCGGTGCGGGCGGCGCTGACCGAGGCCGGGTCGTGTGGCGTGGTGCTCGTGGGCGCCGCCGGGGTCGGCAAGACCACGCTGGCACGCACAGTCACCGAATCGCTGCGCTCCCAAGTGCACTGGGTCGCCTCGACCGAATCCTCCCGCAGCATTCCGCTGGGGGTGTTCGCCCATCTCGTCGGACCGACAGCGTCCCGCGACGCGACCGCACTGCTCGCGTCGGCGCGTGAATCCCTTGTCTCCCAAGGCAGCAGCATTGTCGGCGTCGATGATGCCCATCTGCTCGACGAACTGTCCGCCACGCTGCTGCACCAGCTCGCCGTCGACCAGACCGGACACATCCTGGCCACTATCCGCACCGGGGAGCCGGTGCCGGACGCTGTGACGTCGCTGTGGAAGGACGGCTATCTGCGTCGAATCGAGCTGCAGCCGTTCACCAAGGAGCAGAGCATCAGCCTGGTCGAGTCGGTGATCGGCGGTCGGCTCGAGGGATTGTCGGCGGACCTGATGTGGGAATCCTCCGGCGGCAACCCGTTGTTCCTACGCCATCTCGTGGAAGGGTCGATCGACGCGGGAACTCTCAACCGGGTCGACGACGTCTGGCAGCTGCGCGGCCCGACCGCGGTGCCGTCCGGGCTGGCCGCCCTCCTGGATACCCGCCTGGACCAGGCCGGGCCCGAGGTGGTCACCGCTCTGAAGGTGCTCGCCCTGTGCGAGCCCCTGGACATCGACGCGCTGACCGAACTGGCGGGTGAGGACGCGGTCGACGCCGCAGAGAGCCGTGGGCTGATCCGCTTCACGCAGAACGGAACGACGCTCAACGCCCGCTTCAGCCATCCGCTGGTCGGTGACGTCGTGCGCAGCCGGGTCGGTCGGGCCGCCGCGCGCCGGCTCAACGGACAACTGGTGGAGATCCTGCGCCGTCGCGACCTGAACACCCCCGCAAGCCGGATTCGGATGGCGAAGCTCTCGATCGACAGCGACCAGCCTGCCGACGACGAATTGCTGATCAACGCGGCCAAGGACGCGGTCTACCTGTCCAATCTCCCACTCGGCGAACGGTTCGCCCGCGCCGCCTTCGATCGCAGCGGCTCGCTGCAGGCAGCCGAGCTGCTGTCGCGGGCGCTGCTGTGGCAGGGCAGACCCGCGGACTCCGAGGCGGTGCTCGCCAAGTTCGACCCCGACGACCTCGACGAGTTGCAGCTGGTGCGCTGGGGCACCCCCCGCGCGTCCCATCTGTTCTGGGCGATGGGAGACGTCCAGCGCGCGCATGAAGTGCTCGATCTCGTGCGGCAGCGCACCGAGCACCCGGCCCTGAAACTCTTCGTTCAAGCGGCGGCCGCCGCAATGGCTGTGCACGAGAACAAGATCGACGAAGGCATCTCGGCTGCGCTGGAAGTCCTTGCCGACCCTCACGCCCCGAATCAGGCTGTGGAGTTCGCCGCCTTCGCCGCGGGTCTGGCCATGCCCACCGCCGGTCGCGGCGATGAGTTCGAACCGATCGCCGCCAGGTGCCGCGCCGAACTGAAGACCACCGACGGCATGATCCGGGTGATGGTGCGCTACTGCGATGTGCTCGCGCTCACCCACATCGGTGAGTTCGATCTCGCCGACAAACGTGTCGCCGACTACGCGGAGTTCTCCTCGGTGGGCCAGTTCCAGGCCTGGGCCATCGCCAAGATCGCCGCAGGTGTGGTGGCCACCGCGCGGGGCAACTTCCCCGAGGCCATCACGTCGATCGAGCAGGCGCTGGCTGCCCTGAACGCGGAGACGTCGCTGCCATGGCAGCTCCCGGGCCGGTTGCTGCTCGCGCGCGCCTACGCCGCCCTCAGACGCGTCGGCGAGGCCGAGCGGGTTCTCACCGATGCTGCCGAGCACTCCGGCCCGTCGACGGCGCTGCACGAACCGCAGCGACTGATCTCGCGCTCCTGGTACGCCGCGGCCAAGGGCATGGAGCGCCGCTCGGTCGAGTTGGCGAACGCCGCAGCCGACAACGCGCGCCGATCCGGTCAGTACGCGCTGGAAGCCGAGGCTCTGCACCACGCGGCGAGATTCGGGGACCGGACGGGAGCCGACCGCCTGGAAGAGCTCACCGCCGTCGTCCACGGCACGGTGGTGGGCATGTATGCCCGGCACGCCCGCTCGGTCGCCGCGGGCGACGCTGCGGGACTGGACGCGGTCAGCGCGGATTTCGAACATGCGGGGATGACGCTGTCGGCCGCCGACGCCGCCGCGCAGGCGGCGTTATTGCACGACAGCGCGGGTGACCGGCGCCAGATGCTGGATTCGGGTGCCACTGCGTTGCGCCTCGCCCAGTTGTGCGGCGGCGCGACCACACCCGCGGTCCGGGCGGCCGCGCATCCGCTGCCCCTGACGCCCCGTGAGCGCGAGATCGCCGAACTGGTGGCCGCCGACCAGACCAACCGCGAGATCGCCGAGCAGCTCATCCTGTCGGTCCGCACCGTCGAGGGTCACGTGTACCGGGCCTGCTTCAAACTCGGCGTCGCCGACCGCGACGAGCTGGCCAAGCTGATTCGCAAGGAGCGACCCGAGCCCTAGCCGCGGTCCGCGTGTGGGGTCGGATGCAGCGATGGCCCACAATGGGAGTCGATGGAACCGGAAATGGACTCAGTCGACAAGCAGCAGTCGTTCTATGACGCGGTGGGCGGGCACGCGACGTTCCACACCCTCGTGGCACGGTTCTACGCGCTGGTGCGCGAGGACGAGATCCTGCGCCCGCTCTATCCGGAGGACGAGCTGGAGGCCGCCGAGGTGCGGCTGCGGATGTTCCTCGAGCAGTACTGGGGCGGCCCGCACACCTACTCCGACCAGCGGGGCCACCCGCGGCTACGGATGCGTCACGCGCCGTTCCGGATCGGCTACCTCGAACGTGATGCGTGGCTGCGGTGTATGCACACCGCGGTGGCCGAGATCGACTCCGCGACGCTCGACGACGCACACCGCGCGGAACTGATCGCCTACCTGGAGATGGCGGCCCAGTCGATGGTCAACTCGCCCTTCTGACCGTTCACCTCTTTCGCCGAAACGGCATTCCAGCAGGTCGTCACTCGAACTTTCTCAGCCGGAATGCCATTTCGGCGGAGATAGGGACGGGTCAGCGCAGCACCACGGCGGGGTCGCCGCGGCGGCGGTAGACGGTGCCGAACCGTGCGTCGACGCGCAGCCAGGCGGGCAGCACCCGCACCCGCACCACCTCATCCGCGCTGACCGACTCCGGCGCGAACTCGTCCCCCATGCGCGCCTGCGGGAGAAAACCCATTGCGGTCAGGGCGAAGACGCACCGCATCGGAATGCCCACGGTGTCCCCGCCCGCGGTGACGTCGACCACCTCCTGGTCGAGCAGGGACGCGGGCGGGCCGTGCGCGCTGGAGTGTTCCTTGGCCAGCCGCACCCCGCGCTGGGCCAGATCGAGCATGACCCGCGCAGGAACGTCGTCGAGGTGGACGAAGCCCGCATCCGGCGGAAGGACGCCCCGCCAGGCCGAGTCCATCCCGAAGCCGGGGTCGACGTACCCGTCGGCGTCCATGGCGGTCAGTCCGGACAGTAAGGCGTCGGCACCGGCGCACAGATCCGCTGGCCGAACCCGGCCGCCGACCACCCTGCTGGCCAACACATCGAAACCCGTTGCAGCCCAGGCGACGATCATTCCGCCCGGGCGCTCCCGCAGCCGCACCACCGTCGCCTCGTCCAGCCGCTGGGCCCGCTCGATGAAGGTCGAGAGGTCCTCGCGATGCGCGGCGCGGTGCTCGGCGTCCAGCCATACCCCGCGCTCCGCGCCCGTCATCGTGTCCAGCGTTGCAGATACTCCCGCTGCGCAGCCGAAAGCCGTTGCAGCCGCTGCTCCTCGATATGCACGGCCGCGAGCTGCGTTTCGGCGATCACGGCGGGCCTGGAGTCGGGGGCGGCGCCGACCGACCGCACCTCGTAGCCCACCGTGAAGTCCACCGCCCTGACCCGCTTGGACCACATGGTCACCTGCAGCGGCGAATCGATGAGTCGCAGTTGCGCCTTGTAGGCGATGTTCACCTCGGCGATCAGAAGACCGATCGTCGTGATCTCGTCGCCGAAGGGCGCCAGCAGGAACGGGATTCGGGCCTCTTCGAGGATCGTGACCATGGTCGCGTGGTTGACGTGCTGGTACATGTCGATATCCGACCACCGCACATGTACCGGCGCCGTGAAGCCGTGCTGCCCTGTCACGCTGTGCTGTCGATCACCCGGTGGTCCCCGTCCCACTCGTCCTGGTCATGCTGCGGATCTGGCGGGCCGCCACCGACAACGTGGCCAGATCGTGCTCGCCGCTCTCGTAGAGCTCGGTCAGCGTGCGACGCGCCCGGGTGACGCGGGAGCTGTTCGTCAATTCCCACTCGGCGATCTTCTCCTCGCCATTCTCGTCGGGTTCGCCCGCCGCCAGCACGTCGAAGCACAGGGCCCGCAGCGATCCGTAAATGTCGTCGCGAATCGCCAACCGCGCCAAGGAATGCCAGCGGTCTTCACGCGACAGCCGGGACACCGCGGTCAGCACCCCGTCGGTGCCGAGGTGGTCCATCAGCGCGAAGTAGGTGTCGGCGACCTCCGCCGGGTCCCGGTCGACGATGTCGGCGACATCGATCACGTCGAGCAAGCTGAACTGGTACAGCCCGCTCGCGACGTTGTAAGCCAGGTCGTCGGGAACACCGTGGGCACTGAACTCGCCGGCTTCCTTGGTGACGATCGCCTTGTCGTCGCCACGCAACCATTCGGGCATCCGCGGGGTGAGGGCGGCGACCTTCTGCGCAAACCGGTTGATCTCGGCGCCCACAGCCAGCGGCTGCGGCCGATAGTTCAGCAGCCAGCGCGCCGCGCGGTCGATGAGCCGCCGCAGGTCGAGGGTCATCCGGTCGGTCACCGACACCGACACCCCAGCCGCGCGCGCGGCGCGGATCTGATGCCACACCCGGCCGAATCCGAAGATCTGGTCGGCGGCCACGAAGCTGCGCACCGCGTCGATCGGGGCCACCCCGACGTCCTCGGTCACGCGGTAGGCGTAAGAGATTCCCGCGGTGTCGACCAGGTCGTTGACCAGCATGGTGGCCACGATCTCCCGACGGAGCTGGTGGGACCGGATCTCGGTGCCGAACTGCTCGCGCAGTGCGGCCGGGAAGTACGACGGCAGCCGGGCGGCGAACGCCTCCTGGTCGGGCAGCTCCCCTGCGAGCAGGTCGTCCTTGAGCGCGAGCTTGACGTGAGCCATCAGGGTCGCCAACTCCGGCGACGTCAGACCGATACCGGCCTCGGTGCGGCGCAGGATCTCCTTCTCCGACGGCAGCGCCTCCAGTTCGCGGTTGAGGCCGCGTTGGTCGACGAAGTCTTTGACCATCCGGGCATGGACCGACAGCATGCTCGCGGCGTTGGCCCGGCTGGTGCCCATCAGGTCGTTCTGACTTTCGTTGTCGGCCAACACGAGTCGGCCGACCTCGTCGGTCATCGACAACAGCAGGTCGGTCCGGTCGTCGGGGCTGACCTTGCCTGCGGTGACCAGGGAGTCGATCAGGATCTTGATGTTCACCTCGTGATCAGAGCAGTCCACTCCGGCGGAGTTGTCCATCGCGTCGGTGTTCACCCGCCCACCGACCAACTCGAACTCGATGCGCCCCAGCGACGTCACGCCCAGGTTGCCTCCTTCGCCGATCACCTTGGCGCGCACCTGATTTCCGTTGACCCGGACCGCGTCGTTGGCGCGGTCCCCCACGTTGGCGTCGGCCTCGGACTCGGCCTTGATGTAGGTACCGATGCCCCCGTTGAACAGCAGGTCGGCGGGCGCCTTGAGGATGGCCTTCATCAGCGCCGGCGGTGTCAGCTCGGAGACCTCGGCGTCGATACCCAGGGCGGCACAGGCCTCGCTGCTGATCGGGATGGATTTCTGCTCGCGGCTGTAGACACCGCCACCCGCGCTGATCAGCGAACGGTCATAGTCTTCCCAGCTGGACCGCGGCAGGTCGAACAGCCGCTGACGCTCCCGAAACGATGTCGCGGCGTCGGGGTTGGGGTCGATGAAGATGTGCCGGTGGTCGAACGCGGCGAGCAGTCGGATGTGCTCGGAGAGCAGCATGCCATTGCCGAACACGTCGCCGCTCATGTCGCCGACGCCCACGACGGTGAAATCCTCGGACTGGGTGTCCACCCCCATCTCCTGGAAGTGCCGCTTGACCGATTCCCACGCGCCCTTGGCGGTGATACCCATCGCCTTGTGGTCATAGCCGACGGACCCACCGGAGGCGAACGCGTCGCCCAGCCAGAAGCCGTAGGACTTGGCGACATCGTTGGCGATGTCGGAGAACGTCGCGGTGCCCTTGTCCGCCGCGACAACGAGGTACGCGTCATCGCCGTCGCGCCGGACCACCCCCGACGGCGCGACGATGCCTCCGGTCACCTTGTCCACGTTGTCGGTGATGTCGAGCAGGCCGGCGATGAACAGGCGGTAGCAGGCCACGCCCTCCTCCCGTGTGGCCTCGCGGTCGGTCGCGGGATCGCCGGTGGGCGCCGGCGGGTGCTTGACCACAAAGCCGCCCTTCGCACCGACCGGCACGATGACCGCGTTCTTGACCGCCTGCGCCTTGACCAGGCCCAGGATCTCGGTGCGGAAGTCCTCGCGCCGATCCGACCACCGCAGGCCGCCACGGGCGACGAAACCAAATCGCAGGTGCACACCCTCGACCCGCGGCGAGTAGACGAAGATCTCGAACTTCGGCCGCGGGAGCGGAAGCTCGTCGATGAGTTCGGGATTCAGCTTGAACGACAACACGTTCCGTGCGCGGGCCGAATCCTGGCTCTCGATGAAGTAATTGGTGCGCAGCGTGGCCTGGATCAACGAGGCGAACGCCCGCAGCACCCGATCGGTGTCCAGGCTGACCAGCGCGTCGATGTCGGCGGATACGGCGGCCGCGGCGGCCTGGGCATCCCGGTTCGCGGCGTCCGCTGCCTGATCGACGGGGCAGAACAGCGCCTCGAACAGCGCGACCAACGAGCGGGCGGTGCCGGCGTTGTCATTGAGTACCGTCTCGATGTGCGACTGGCTGTACGGGAAGCCCGCTTGCCGCAGATACTTGGCGTAGGAGCGCAGGATGGCGACCTGCTGCCAGGTCAGCCCGGCCCGGAGGACGAGTTCGTTGAAGCGGTCGATTTCGGCGCTTCCGTGCCAGATCGCCGTGACGGTGTCGGCGAAGCGCTGCGCCATGGCCTCGCGTTCCGGTCCCGGCGGCGCCTCGGGGATGCCCCGGTGGGGCGAGACCTTGAACTGGTAGATCCACACCGGCAATCCGTCGGGACGGGTCACGGTGAAGGGCCGCTCCTCGAGCACCACGACACCCATGGACTGCAGCATCGGAAGCAACTGGCTCAATGATGCCGAGCGTCCACCGAGATACCAGACGAGGTGCGAGACGCCGTCTTCTGCGGAGCTGTGTGGGTCGGTGCTGTCGGTCAGTACCAGCTTCACCGAGTTGTCTTGCAGCTCTTCGATGATCGCGATGTCATTGAGGGCGTGCAGCGGGGTGATCGCCTGCTTGTAGACCTCGGAGAACGCACCGGCGTAGTGCTCGGCGGCGGTCTGATCGATCGAACCGGCCCTGACCGCGCCGAGCAACCGGTCAGCCCAGGTGCGCGCGGCCTCGGTGAGCAGATCCTGGATCCGCGACTCGTTCGGCTCCGACACATCGACAGTCTGCGGGCCCGACCCCTCCGGCAGTAGGACGGTGAAATGCACGACAGCCCAGGGAGATTCGCTGACACGGGCGGCGTAGTCGATGCTGACGCCCCCGAGCTCACGAACCAGAATGTCCTGCATCTCCAGCCGCACTGCCGTGGTGTAGCGGTCTCGTGGTAGGTACACCAGGCACGACACGAAGTGCGCCAGCGGGTCGGCCCGCAGGAACAACAGCGCGCGTCGGCGCGAACCGAGATCCACAACAGCCATCGCCATGTCGAGTAGTTCGCGGGCACCGAGTGCGAACAGCTCCGAGCGCGGGATGGTCTGGATGATGTCGAGCAGCAGCTGCCCGGGGTGGCTGGGGTCGCGATGGGCCATCGCCAGGGCGTCGTTGACGCGGCGCGAGATCAGCGGAATTTCGAGCACGTTGGCGTTCATCGCGGCCACGGTGAACAAGCCGACGAATCGGTGCTCCACCGCGGCCGAGTCGTCGCCGTCCACCGACTGCTCGCGCACCACCACGATGTACGGGTAGGCGCCGTACCGCAGGAAGCTGGGGATCGTGGCCTGCGCCAACTCCAGCAGGTCATCCTTGTGGGTCAGCTGGGGCAAAACATCCTGTCGAAGCCGCAGCACCCCGAGGCGGCTGGAGGCGTCGACCGATGCTCCGCCGTCGCGCACCGGGCAGCGCTGGTAGCCCAGCAGAACGAAGTGCCCGTCGGCCAGCCAGCGCAACAGCGCAGCCACGTCCTTGCGGTCCTGGCTGGGGAACCGCTGTCCGGAGTCGCTGTCGAGCTCGGCGGCAAGGCCGCGCAGCGTCGCGGCCATGACGGTCGAATCGAGGGCTACCTGACGCGCATCGGCCAGCACCCGTGGCAACAACTTCTCGGCTTCGTCGAGCGCGCGCCGATCCACCGACCTCGACAACTGAACATGCACCCAGGTTTCGTCGATGCCGTCCCCGAACGTGGCGTCCGAGGCCGGTGCGATCTCCAGGAGTTCGCCGGCCGTGCCGCGCCGCACCCGGAACACCGGGTTCATGATCGCCTTGTAGGCCACGCCGATGCGATGCAGCAGCACGGTGACCGAATCCATCAGCATCGTCGCGTTGTCGGTGACGATCTGCAGTGCCGGGCCGAACTGACCTGGCTCGTCCGGCCCGTAGACCGCGACGCGGGTGGCCCCGGGAGGACGCTGCCGCCCCAACCGGTACTGCGCCTCGACCAGCGCGTGACCAACCTGCTCGCTGCCGGTGATCGGGCGCGGCACCGGTCCCGTCACAGTGGCTTCCGGGCCGGGAGCGCCGGCTTGGGGTCCCCGGTAGGTCTCCAGATAGGCAGGCACGAGACGGTCGATGACCTCAGCAGATACGGAATCGCCGACTGAGCTAATAGCACCTGGATTCAACGACATTCGGCCGCTCCTGACTTGCACGTGCGCACCGGCCCTCGTTGGCTGTCACCGCCGCGATGAGACGCCGGTGACGTGGTCCGCACGACGAGACTATCCCCGCGTGAGCTTTCGATGGGTCACCCTGTGCGGACGGGCCGCTTCAGCGCCGAGCCGCTCCACTTTGTTCTCCTCGTAGCCACCGAAGTTGCCTTCGAACCAGAACCACTTGGCTTCGTTGTCGCTGTCGCCCTCCCACGCCAGGATGTGCGTGCAGGTGCGGTCGAGGAACCAGCGATCGTGGCTGATGACCACCGCGCAGCCGGGGAATTTCTCGAGCGCGTTCTCCAGCGAGCTCAGCGTCTCGACGTCAAGGTCGTTCGTCGGCTCATCGAGCAGGATCAGGTTGCCGCCCTCTTTGAGGGTCAGCGCCAGGTTCAGCCGGTTGCGCTCGCCTCCGGACAGCACCCCGGCCGGTTTCTGCTGGTCTGGGCCCTTGAACCCGAACGCCGACACGTAGGCCCGCGAGGGCACCTCGTTCTGGCCGACCTCGATGTAGTCCAACCCGTCGGAGACGACTTCCCAGACGTTTTTCTTCGGGTCGATGCCGCCGCGGTTCTGGTCGACGTAGCTGAGCTTGACCGTCTCGCCGACCTTGACCGTGCCGCTGTCGGGCTCTTCGAGACCGACGATGGTCTTGAACAACGTGGTCTTGCCGACACCGTTGGGGCCGATGACACCGACGATGCCGTTGCGCGGGAGAGTGAAGGACAGGTCCTTGATCAGAATCCGGCCGTCGAAGCCCTTGTCGAGGTGGCTGACCTCGACAACCTGGTTGCCCAGTCGCGGGCCGGTCGGGATCTGGATCTCCTCGAAGTCGAGCTTGCGGGTCTTCTCCGCCTCCGCGACCATCTCCTCGTAGCGCCCGAGGCGGGCCTTGTTCTTGGCCTGCCGGGCCTTGGCTCCGGAGCGGACCCAGGCGAGTTCCTCCACCAGTCGCTTCTGCAGCTTCTGGTCCTTGCGACCCTGCAAAGTCAGACGCTCGGCCTTCTTCTCCAGGTAGGTCGAGTAGTTGCCCTCGTAGGGGTACGCGCGTCCGCGGTCGAGCTCAAGGATCCACTCGGCGACATTGTCGAGGAAGTACCGGTCGTGGGTGACCGCCAGGATCGCGCCCTTGTAGTCGGCCAGGTGCTTCTCCAGCCACAGCACGCTCTCGGCGTCGAGGTGGTTGGTGGGCTCGTCGAGCAGAAGTAGGTCGGGTTCGGACAACAGCAGCTTGCACAGTGCCACGCGACGCTTCTCGCCACCGGAGAGATGAGTGACCGGCTCGTCGGGCGGGGGGCAGCGCAGCGCATCCATCGCCTGTTCGAGCTTCGAGTCCAGATCCCAGGCATCCGCCGCGTCCAACTCCTCCTGAAGCTGGCCCATCTCCTCCATCAGCTCGTCTGTGTAGTCAGTGGCCATCAGCTCGGCCACCTCGTTGTACCGGTTGAGCTTCGCCTTGATCGGAACGCCCTCCTCGACGTTCTCCCGGACGGTCTTCTCCTCGTCCAGCTGCGGCTCCTGCATGAGGATGCCCACGCTCGCGCCCGGTTGCAGGAACGCGTCACCGTTGTTGGCCTGGTCCAGTCCGGCCATGATCCGCAAGACGCTCGACTTACCGGCCCCGTTGGGACCGACGACGCCGATCTTCGCGCCCGGAAGGAAGTTCAGGGTGACGTCGTCGAGGATGACCTTGTCGCCGTGCGCCTTGCGGACCTTTCGCATCGTGTAGATGAATTCGGCCATTGCCTTAGATGTCGCCTCTCTCGATCCCGCATTCGAACGCAGGGATCTGCTCGGACCTCCGCGATACTCGGGCCCCATCCTAAGCGCGGCCGCGGTGACGGCGTTCCCCGCTACGCGCTCAGCGGTATCGCTTCATCATCGAGCTCCGACGGGTCTGCGTCGATCGCGTCATCAGGATCGTCATCGGCACGGTCATGGCCTTCGGCGCTGACCTCGCCCTCAGCCGGCGCTGCGTCCGCAGCCGGCTCGGGATGCCTGCGCTTCTCGATGCGCGCGATGGTGCGGGCCAGATCAGGCCCGACCGAAGTGGCCCGAATTTCCAGCGACGAGCGGCGGTTGCCGTCGCGGTCCTCGTATTCGCTGGTGTACACGTTGCCGACAACGATGACGGCGTCACCCTTGCCGAGCCCTGCGCCGACGCCCGTGACAAGGCGCCCCCAGCAGTTCACCGTGGCGTAGAGCGAGTTGCCCGGCTCCCAGGTGCCCTCGGCGGTACGCCTGCGCGAATTGCTGGCGACGCGGAACTTGAACAGCTCCTGATCGCCGACCCAGCGGCGCTCCGGATTGGTGACGATGGTGCCGACAACGGTGATCGGTGTCTCGAACATGGATGGTCCCTTCTCGATTTCTTCGGCTGCGGGCCAGGCACTGACCTGACCCGTCGGTGACACAGCCATTCACCGCCGCACCGCCGACATCTCGGCCCGCCGACCCCGCCCGGCCGCCACGCGCTGTGGATGAGTTGGGCATTGGGGATAACCGGCACATAGGTTGATCGGCATGACGATGCTGGCGGGCATCCGCATCGCGGTCGCAGATTCAGTCGACGAGGTCTCTCTTGCCGCGCTACGGGCCGCGGGCGCGGTGATCGTCGCCACCGCCGCGCCGAAGACGGGGTGTGCCGTCGCCGACGGCGAGGCCGACATCGCGGTGACGACGCGGGCTCCCGCTTCGGCCGTCTGCATCACCCCGACCGCGGCGGCACTGCGGGCACCGGTCAGCGTCCTCGCCTCCGATCTCGCCCTGGCCAACCTGGCGATGACGGTGCTGGCTGCGCACGCACCCGGCGTGCCGTGGCCGGCCGACGTCCGGCTCGCGACTCCCGCCGAACCGGTGGTCGGCGTCGTGGCCGATCCCGGTTCGCCCGGTGCGTTCGACAAGGTCACCGCGGCGCTGACCGCCGCAGGCGCCCGCGTGCTCACCGTTGAGATCGACGGGTCCGTACCGCTCAACATCCCCGACGGGCTCGACGCGATCATCACCCTGGCGTGTCCGACGGTCATCGACGACCTGTGCGGCGTCACGGTGAGCGTCGGCGGATCGACCGTTACGGTACGGGCGCGGGCGTTCGACGACGCGGTCGCGATGGACGTCGCCGCCTCCATCACCGATGGTCAAGCAGCACAGGATGTTTGGCCGCTGGCCGCCGCAGACCCGGTCGAGCTGGTGGTGTTCGGCGCCCACCTACGCGGCGGCCCGCTGGCCCATCAGCTCACCGACCTCGGCTCGCGATGGGTCGGTGAGATCACCACAGCTCCCCGCTACCGCATGACGGCGTTGGCGACCGTCCCCGCCAAGCCGGCGGTCACCAGGGTGCCCGACTCCGCGCCCGGCGCCGCCCTGTATGGGCACCGGTGGTTGATGTCGGCCACGGCGCTCGGCCGGTTCCTGGCGGCGCTGCCTGCGCCCATGCAGCTGGGTAAGGTCGAATTCGACGACGGCACATGGCGAACCGCGTTCGGGTGTGATGCCGCCGCGGCCACCGGCAGAGACATCAGCGGCTACGGGAGTTGGCCCGCCGCGGTCGCCGCGGGTGCGGTGGACTAGGTCCCGCGCGATTCCCGTCGAGCCAGTTCCGCCAGCATGTTGTTGTAGGCCGCCAGCTCTTCGTCATGGTCGCGGTCGGCGGCCCGGTCGAGTCGCGTGGCGGTGCGTTGGTCGCTGCGGCGCCACTGGATGAACAGCGCGATCAGCACCACGACGAGCGGCACTTCACCTGCAGCCCAGGCGATCCCACCCCCAAGGCGTTGATCGCCGAGGAGGTCGGTGTGCCAGCTCAACTGCAGCGATCGGTAGAAATCGCCGGCGATCACCGACTTCGTCCCCATCAGGACGACGCCGAAGAACGCGTGCAGGGGCAGCGAGGCGAACACCATCGCCAGCTTGCCGATGGGCGGTATGGGCCGCGGCGTGGGATCCACCCCGATCACCACCCAGTAGAACAGGTAGCCGCTGAGCAGAAAGTGGACGTTCATCGCGATGTGGGCTGCGTGGCTGCCCGCGGCCGCCTCGAAGAGGCCACTGAAATACAGGCCGTAGAACCCGACGACGAACAGGCCCGTAGCGACGAACGGGTTGGTGAGCACGCGCGACACGCGCGAATGCAGGGCGGCCAGCAGCCACTCACGCAGGCCCGGCGGGTCATTGCGGCCTGCTGCGGGTAACGCCCGCAACGCCAGGGTGACCGGTGCCCCGAGAACCAACAGGATCGGCGCCAGCATCGACAGCAGCATGTGGGCGCCCATGTGCATGCTGAACATCGCGGGCATGTACCGGCCGATCCCTGACGACGTCGCCACCAGCAGCACCAGGCATCCGAGCAGCCATGCCACCACCCGGCCGGCCGGCCATGCGTCGCCGCGCCGCCGGAGCCTGCGCACCCCGGCGACATACACGAGCGCGAACACGATGGCCGCGGTGCCGAACAGCAGGTCGAAACGCCAGTCGAACAGCACCCTGCCCGCCGTCGGCGGGCCCGGAAGATCATAGCCGATCTCCACCGCGGGAATGGACGGATTGAGGGTCCGTGGCGGTGGCGGTGGTGTCCTGCCGAGTGCGACCGCCACCCCGAACGTCACGGCGAAGACGACCGCCTCGATGAGCGCCAGCCGGATCAGCGGGCCACGGGCATCCGGGTCGTCCTGCAGCGCGGCCACACCCCGGCGGCGCTGTCGCCAGCCGAGGAAACCGAGCGCGCACAGCGCCGCCACCTTCGCCACGACCAGCCAGCCGTAGGTGGTGTCGAACAAATCACCCGGCCGGATCCGCACCAGAGCGTTGATCACACCGCTGAGCGCCATCGCCACAAAACACCACAGCGCGACCGCGGAGAATCGTCGCGCCGCCAGGCCGGCGTGCTCGACCATCCCCCGGTCGCGCTCCTGCCCGCCGAATCCACCCCGCAGTGCGTGCACCAGCAGCGCCAGCAGACCACCGGCCCACACCGATCCGGCGATGAGATGCACCAGCAGGCTGTTCGTGGCGATGTCGTGCGACCCGCCCGACGACGAGTGCCCGGTCAGGGCCAACGGCAGCAGCGTCACCAGCGAGCCTGCGAACAGCACCGGAGTCCACGACCACCGCAGCACCGGGGCGCTGATCACCGTGACGGCCAACGCGATCAGCGCCGTCCAGCGCCATGCCCCCGCGATGTCGATGAGGTCGGCGACCGACCAGATGTCGGCCGGGCTGAGCCGCGTCGACAGCGCCTGGCCGCTGACATCGGAGACGGTCAGCGCCACCATCAGCACCGCGCAGACGGCCCAGATCCCCGAGGCCATTGTGCCCATGCGCAGCGCGCGGTAGCCGGCGGCGTCGATCACCCCATTGGGCTGCGGCGGCACCATGAAGGCCGCGAACAGGAAGGAGCCGGTGGCTGTGACCGCCGCGATCTCCCCCGCGGCCTTCACGAACGGCAGACCGTAGGTGGTGACGGGACCAGGATCGGGTAGGCCCGTCGCGGTCAGCGCATCCGCCAGCGACAGGGCCGACAGCGCCGCCGCCGTCACCCCGGCCAGCACCGCCACCCCGTAGAGGACCGCCCACACCGGTGCACTGCGCACACCGGAGGTGGCGACGGAGGCGGGCGACGTCATGCGCCCAGCGTATGGCCTCGACCGGTGGGGTCGATCAGACAGCCTCGCGGCGAATCTCGCGCCGGCTCTTCTCGCGGGCGAAGAACTGGTCTCGCGAGTACCTGTCGACCGCGTCCAGATCCGCGAGGATCCCGCGCAGCTCGTCGCGGAAAGCCGTTCGTCGCTCGGTCAGGTCGGCGGCGGGCTCGAGCAGCTTCTGGTCGGCGGCGACCTGCCGGGCCGTCGTGAACAGCAGCGCAGACGCCGACTCGGTGCTGCGGATCAGGCCCTGGGCGACGTATTGGTGGCCCAGCCCCAACGCCTCGGCGGTCAGGTCCTTCTCGGAGACGTCGGCCGGCGCGTCGATCAGGACGTCGGCGACGATCCGGTAGGCCTCGATGAACGGCCGCAGCAGCGGCCCGGCGATCGCCGGGCGTTTGGCCCGCAGCAGCGCGGCGAGCCTCTCGCCGCCGGCGGCGACGTCGTCCTCCCAGTCGGGATGCCACGACATCTCCTGGCTGACGTGCGCTCGGAACGCGGCGGAGTCGGCGAAGTAGAAGTCGAACTTCAGGAGGTCGCGAAGCCGCATCACCTGTGTCCAAAACGCTCCCAGGCGATCGGTTTCCGCACGTTCGGCGTGGGCGAGTGCCAGCTCCACCAGCGACGTCTCGAGGAAGGCATCGATCAGCGAGTTACGGTAGAACGCGGCCTCGTGCTCGTCCTGCGACGCGATGTACCAGACGGGTTCCTTCCCGCCATCGACGCGGGTCACCGGGTGCCCGTTCGACAGCGCGTCGACCGCGGCGCGGACGCCGTCGGGAGTGCGCAGCCGCAGTGCGCTGTTGGTCATCGGGGTCTGCTTGCGTTCGAGGTAGTCCAGCGAGTCCTGCAGGGTGTGGTGCAGTTGGTCCAGCGTCAGGGCGACTCCGCGGGTGCTCAGCAGTAGCGCCGACACCAGCGCTGTCGCATTCACCGGCGTCACCTGCAGGATTCGCCACGCCACCTCGAACGCCATCTTCTGCAGCGCAAGGCGTTTGGCGTCCTCATCGGTGGTCATGGTGCCGTGCGGCTCACCCAGGTACTCGCGCATCGACACGGCCTCGGGGAACCGCACGTAGATCTTGCCGTAGCTGCGCTCCCCCTGCGCTCTGATGTAGTTGACGAGCCATGACAACCCCTCGGGCGTCTTCTCGCCGCCGCGGGCGTAGGCCGCGTACTCGGCGGTCTCGTGCAACTGGTCGAAGCTGATCGACACCGGCTGCAGCAGGATGTCGTCGCTGCGGCCGTCCAGGTAAGCGTCCGCGACGTAGGCGAGCAGACCGAGCTTGGGGGGCAACATCTTTCCGGTGCGCGACCGGGTGCCCTCGATCGCCCAGCTCAGGTTGAACCGCTTCTCCACGATGTAGCCCACGAACTGACGCAGCACGTACTTGTAGAGGGGGTCGTCGAGCTTGCGGCGCAGGAAGATGACGCCCGACCGGCGCATCAGCGGCCCCATCGCGCCGAACGACAGGTTGATGCCCGCGAAGGTGTGCACCGGCGGCAGCCGGTTCTCCTGCATGGCCACCGGCACGATCACGCCGTCCAGATAGGAGCGGTGCGAGAACAACAGCACGGCGGGATGGGATTCCAGGGCGTGCCGCATCGACTCGACCTCGAAACGGTCGTAGTCGACGTTGGGGTCGAAACCCCTGCTGAAGATCGCCCGCCCCAGCGACGGGATCAGGTCGACCGAGAAGCGGCTCCACCCGGTGCCGAGTTCGTCGAGCATCTCGCCCGCCTTCTCGACCGTCGCGCCGGGAATCTTCTCCAGCCCTTCGCGGAACCGTGCCGACGCCAGCATCTCGGGTTTCACCAGCCTGGGTGACTTGTACTCCGGCCCGAGGAGGCGCAGCTCGACCCGCTCGATCGCCAGGATCGCCCGCCGGATGACGAATCGTGCAAACTCCCTTGGGTTCTCGGCGACGGTGGTGTCGCTCCACTGCTGCCGCAGTTCGGACACCTTCGCAGGCTCGCCCGCCACGACTCGGGCGCGCGTCGGATCACGCTTGAGGATGCGACGCTGCAGCAGCTGAGGCGGGCAGTACGTGTCGCGCCCGGACACCAGGGCCACCACCTTGGACCGTGTCGGCAGGCCGCCGGGCACCCAGAACACACGCACCGGAACCACGGAGCGGTCCTCGTCGGCTTCGAGCATCTCGACGAGCCGCGCGAGCACCGCCGGTGGCGGGTCGTCGTCGGCGGGCAGCGTGAGCACCTCGATGTTGGAGTCGGGATGCTCATGCCGCTGCAACTGCAGCCAGTCGTTGAGTAGCTCCTGCTCGGCGGGAGAGGACACCGAGGCGAGCACGAGCGTGTCGTCAGTGGCGGTGAACGGCGCGATGTCGTCGAGGCTGAGCTTCACGGCCGCCCTTTCGTGCCGGTCGGCTTGGTGGCCGTCTTCGCAGGCGCCTTCTTGGCCGCTGTCTTCTTGGCGGCCGCCGCATTCTTCACAGGCGCCTTCTTGGCGGCCGCCGCCTTCTTGGCAGGGGCCTTCTTGGCGGCGGGCGCCTTCTTGGCAGGGGCCTTTTTGGCCGGCGCCTTGGCGCGTTGGTAGAGGTCGGGGACGGGCAGCTCGTCGTGCGGCCAGTCCCTGAGCGTGTCGAGGTAGAGCTGACGGACCTCGGCGATTCGCCCCGGCAGGTTCTCGTGGGTCCAGTCGTCAATCGGAATCGGCGGGTAGACAACGACATCCACGGTGCCGGGGTTGAACGTGCTGGAGTCCCGCGCGGCGATCACCTCGGCGTTGCGGATCACGATAGGAACGATCGGGATGCCCGCCGACATCGCGATCCGGAACGGGCCCTTCTTGAACTCGCCGACCTCGGTGGTGTCGAGCCGGGTGCCTTCCGGCGCGATCAGGATCGACAGACCCTTACGGGCCAGGTCCTCGACCTTCTTCAGTCCTTCGATCGCCTTGGCCGGGTCGTCGCGGTCGATGAAGGCCGCGTCCATGATCTTGCCCATGGTGCCGACGATGGGGTCGTTCTCCAGTTCCTTCTTACCCACCGACGTGAAGTTGTCGCTGACCAGCCTGCCGGCGATCAACGGATCTGCCTGGTTGCGGTGGTTGAAGATGAACACCGCGGGCCGCTGCGCCGTGAGATTCTCCTCGCCGAGAACCTGCAGGTTGATGCCGACGGTGTTCAGCAGGGTGCGCCCGTACAACGAGGTGAAGAAGTTGACGCCGGTGCGCCTGTTGCGGGCAAGCAGGCCCACTCCGATAGCCCCTGCCGCGATGGGCATCATCGACGCGATGCCAGCGGCGGTGCGCAGCTGCGACAGCGGGCTGGTGCCGCTGCGGCTGCTGAACCGCAGCACCGGCCACCCCCTTTTGGCGGCGACGGCTGCCATCTTGCCCGCGGGGTTCGTCGGACGCGGGTTGCCGACGAGGTACATCAATGCGACATCCTCGTCGCCGTCCGCGTAGAAGTAACTCTTCGCGAGATCGACGTCGTTCGCGTTCGCGAATTCCTGTACCGCCCTGGCCTTTCCGGGCCCCCAGATGATTGGCCGCCTGACCTCTCCGGTGATCAGGCCGTCGTCGTCGGTCTCGAACTTGTTGCTCAGCACGTTCTGGATACCGAGGAACCGTGCCACCGGCTCGACCTGCACCGTCAGGGCCGACGAACTGAGCACGACGGTGTGACCACGGTCCATGTGCGCACGGACGATGTCACGCATCTCCGGATAGATCCGGCTGACGATCTTCTGAACGAAAAGTCGCTCCGCCAATTCATCGATGTCGTCCACCGAGTTACCGCGCAGCATTCGCGCACCCTTGCCGATGAGATCCTCGAACTCGGACCGACCGAGCTGGTGGTTGAGGCCCGCCTGGACCATCCCGATGAATTCGCCGACCGACATCTGGCGGCGCCGCAGCCGATCCTGTGTCATCACCACGCCGGTGAAGCCGGCGACGAGCGTGCCGTCGAGGTCGAAGAACGCGCCGACCTTGGGGCCGCGCGGGCTGGCCTGGATTTCCGCGACCGAACCCGGTAAACGCATCTGAACGCTACGTGAGGTCCCTGGTGTCCCCGATGTCCCCGATGTCCCCGATGTCCCCGATGTCATTGTGCGGCACTTCCATCCTGTTGGGCTGGGCGTGAGAAGCCATTCTTGTTCGCGGCGAATGTGGCAGGGGTGGCACGACCGTCACCGCCGAGTGCGAGGACCTCGTCGAAGCCTGCCAGCAGGCAGCGGGCGAGCAGTTCCGGGTCCGCGATCGAGGCCTTGTCGTAGCGCAGGGTGATGGTGGCATAGCCTGACCGCGAGATCAGGACGACCATCATCGCCACGCCGGGCAACGGCCCAAGGCCGTACTGCCGCAGCACCTTCGCGCCGGCGATGAAGGTGTCAGCGGCGTAGACGGGCACGTTGCTGGCCTGGACGTCGGAGTTGACGATGGACCCCGCCATGGTCTCGAGCACGCTGTCCGGCAGCAGGCTCACGACCGGCGCGATGGCGCCGACCATGTCGAGGGCACGCTCGTCGCGCTTGCGGGTCATCTGCGAGCGGATGTTCTTGATCCGAACCTCGGGGTCGGTCAGACCGATCGGGGCCGCGAGGTTGACGCCGGCAAATCTGTTGCCACCGGCGGGATCCGCGTCGGAGCGAAGGTTCACCGGGACGGCCATGGGCAGGGTGTCGACGGGGACGCCCATGGCCTGGTGATAGAGGCGCAACGCACCGCACAACCCGGCCAGATAGGCGTCATTGATCGACCCGCCTGCAGCCTTCGCCGCGCGGTGCAGATCCCCGAACTCGATGTCGATGGCCTCGGTGCGCGAGGACAGGCTGCGACGGCGCAGCAGCGGCGACGGGTCGGCGACCGGACCGATTACCCGCGCACCCGACATCGCGTAATCGATGGCACTGCCGAGTCGGGACACCGGATCGCGCACCACGTGCCCGACCGCCAGCGCCGCTCCGAACAGCACGTTGCGCACGTTGCCGACGACAGTGCCGGGCAGCCGATTGATTCCCTGGCGCATCAGGTCGTTGGGCGACAGGTCGGACGGAATGGGAAGTGGTGCGGCGCTCTGCGCGGGCGGATCCCGCTCGAGGTCGTAGAGGTTGGCGAACATCTCGACGCCGCCGACACCGTCGGTGACGGCATGGCTGAGATGGACCATCAGCGCGGCCTGCCCGTTCTCCACCCCCTCGATGAGGGTCGCCGTCCACAACGGGCGGGAGATGTCGAGCGGCGACTGCGCGGCGACCTCGGCGAGATCCATCACCTGGCGCAGGGTTCCCGGCTCGGGCACCCGCACCCGGCGGAGGTGGAAGTCGAGGTTGAAGTCGGGGTCGACGACCCAGCGGGGCGCGGCCGTCGGCAGCGTCGGCGTCACGACCTTCTGCCGAAGCCGCAGCACCTTGCGCGAGGCATTCTCGAAGCGGCTGCGGAACAGATCCCAGTCCGGCGTGGTGTCGAGCAGTTCCAGCGTCATGATGCCCGAGCGGGTGCGCGGATTGGCCTCGCCGCGATGCAGGATCTGATCGAGCGCGCTGAGTTCCTCCGGGAGTCCGGCCGCATCCAGTTCCGGCGCGTTGCTCATGCGCACCACGCTAGTCGGCGCGCCGTGGGTGCGACGTGGCTTTAGTAGCGGTCGCACGAACATCAGGCCCGACCTGGAAGGCCCGATCCGGGGCGCTCCCCTCCCTCGGCCGAGGCTCAGGTTCTCGACCTTGGTCGGACCTGGTTAGGACCTTGGCCTCTAACACAGACACTCTGCAGTGCTTACCGTCGTCCTGGTTGCGTGCCCGAAGAGATGCCGATGTATGGGAGACCGATGCCTGTAGCGGTTGCACCGAAGGTGATGGCATGTGCCGCACTTCTGGCGGCCGGGGTGATCGCCGTTCCGCCGATCGCGCCTGCGCAAGTCGCGACACCGCATCTGCGGACGGCCAGCCCGGCGGTGCAACTCACCGCCGCTCCCAACCCGTTCGTGTACTACCCGGAGGTCGTGGAGCGATCCGTCGCGAACGCGAGCGCACTGTTCGAGGGGTATGCAACGGCGTCTGTCGACGCCATCCAGGCGATTCTTGTGCACCCCGTCGACACACTGTTGCGAGCAGCATTCTGGGCACTGACGCCGCAGACATACCTGTGGGGAGCCATGTCACTGCTCAGCCCGATCGTCACTGGCCTGGCGTACAGCATCGGTGCCCTTTGGGACGCCGCCAGCGCAGTCGTCGCGGGCGTTTTCACGGGTGATGTCGTCAACATCTTCAACGCGGTGGTCGATATTCCGGCCCGCATCATCGACGGCGCTCTCAACGAGTTCGTCAGCCCCATACCGTTCCTCTACTTCACCGGTCTGCTGCTTCCGTTCCAGCAGTCACAGGCGGACGCCGTGGTGTTTCCAGGATTTCTCAGCTTCGGACTCCAACTCCTTCGCGGGCTGTCCGCGCCCCCGCCTGACACCGTTGTGCCGGAGGCCGTGGGCTTGGAGGTTGCTGCGGTGACGCCACCTGGAGGTGTATCCGCCGACAGCGAATCTGGACCCGCAGACTCCGTCGCCCATGCCTTGGCCGAATCTGACGGCGAAGCGGTACCGCTGACTACGATCGACAATCCCGACGCCGGGCAGCCTCAGACGGACGCCGAACCCGCGGCGGTGAATACCGTGACTGGACTCGACAGCGGTTCCCCGTCGGCATCTGAAGCAGCCGGTGAATCAGCGACGAACGAAGAGTCCTCCACCGCCGGCCAGTCGGCCGAGACTCGCTCCGAACCGGGTTCAGACGCCGGACACCACACTGTCGTCAGCATCGGCGCCGGCGAAGAGCGCAGCGACGAAGCGGCTTCCGCCGGAGAAGACGCCGACGTCGCACAGGTGCTCGCGCCATCCCTGACGAAGCCCGCGCCGACGACTTTCAGTAGTGCGCGCGAAGACGACGGCGTTGCGACGAGCGGCACAGATGACGGCGAGGAACCAGGCGCGACGGCTTCGGGCACCGCCGCGGGGACGGACCATAGCTAGTAGTTTGTCGATAGAAACCCACGGCCCGTCCGCCGTGTTGTGTCCCACCTTTAATGGAGAGCACATAGGACTCTCCGCGTACATCCGGATGCATCCGGCGTATTCGATACACTCCTCGACGTTGCCTCCGTAGCTCAGTCGGATAGAGCAAGAGCCTTCTAATCTCTAGGTCGCAGGTTCGATTCCTGCCGGGGGCGCAGCCGAAGCCATCGCCCCGATCGCTGCGTCAGACGGCGACCAACTCGTCCACCGGGGCTGGCGGAGTGGGGTTGGGGCCCTGGTTGGTCCCCTTCGTGGTGGTCGGCAACGTCACCTCGACGCTCTGGACGTTGATGTAGCCGAACTGCGTGATGTTGAAGAACGGCGTCGCGGTGGTGAAGATCTGCAGTTCGAGCTCGCTGTCCGGCCCCACCGTGTAGGCGATGTCGCTCAAATCGATCGTGGCGGTCTGATCCCGGCCGTTCAGCGTGACCGGGACCGGGCTGACGATGTTGCCGACGACCAGGCCGGTGGACTTGTCGACCACCTGTGCGTAGATGTGGCGGCTGGTGCCCAGGCCGTTGTACTCGATCACCACGCGGGGCGCACCGACGACGTTGGTCTCCTCGAGCGGGTTCTGCAACGCGATGGTGACGGCGTTGCTCGCGATGGATCCGTCCCCCAACGAGTACGGCAACGGAACCTCCGGGTTGGGACCGGAGCCGCCGACGAGCGGGATGATCGGCAGAAACTTGCCGGTGTCCCACACCGTCGGGGGAACCTTCCCCGGATCGTCGTAGAAGCCGCTGTCGGTGGGCGACACCGTGGAGGTCCACCGGTTCCCGTCCTGATCGGTCCACTCGAAGACGTTGTCGTCAATACTGCCGTCGTCCTTGACGAACCGGTCCATCCACTCGAGGGTCTCACCCAGCACCCAGACGTCGTCGGCCTCGGGATTGCCCTGTCCCGGAAGGCAGCTGCCGTGCCCGCCGCAGTACCAGAGCAGCTTCACGTTTTCGTTCTCGGCGAGCAGGCCGTTGTTGATGATGGACTGCTGCAACGGGAACAACACGTCGACCGTGCCCTGGATGATCAGGGTGGGCGCCGAGATACCCCGCACCGTCTGGCCGGGGCCGCTGGTCTGGAGCAGTTGAAGCTGACCGGGGGTGAGGATCCCCAGCGATGCGCCGGTGAGGATGCCGCCGTAGATCTGTGGGTTGATCCTGGCACCCGTTTCCACGAGACCCAGCAACAGCAGTGCGGAGTAAGAGGTGCGGAACGCCTCGTCCGGGTAGAGCGAACTCGGCAGCGTGTTCCAGGCCCAGCCCGGCGCGATGGCGTCGACCCTGTTGTCTCCGGCTGCGGTGACGAACTGGATGCCGCCGCCGTAGGAGACCCCGACCATTCCCATCGTGGGATCGTTTGCTCCGTCGAGTTCGACACCGTCGAGGCCGGCCGCCCAGCTGATCAACTCCGAGACGTCTTGCCCTTCGTACTGCGGGCTGTCGAGCTGAAGCACCCCGCCGGAGGCGAATTCGCCACGCGGATCCCAGGTTACGACGTTGTAGCCGGTCTGCCGGAACGTCGAGACAAAGGCGTTCGCCGGGTCGATGGAACCCGCCTGCGCCAGCCCGGGCCCGTAGAAGATGGTTTCGTACCCAGGATTGCCGTCGTCCGGATTACCGGTGGCGATCGCCGGGAAGAAGTTGGTGCTGATCTGGGTGCCGTCCCACGACGTCACGAAGGTGGTGTAAGCGATCGGGGTGTCCGCGGGCGTGCGCAACGCATCGATGTCGACCAGGATGTCCTGCCTCGTGGCGGTGCCGATCAGCGGCGCCAGGAAGGTGTTGATGCCCGGAATCTGCTGCAGCGTCATGATGATCGGCGCGATGAGCGACGATCCCACGATCGGCAGGCCCACCAGGAAGTTGGTGAACTGGGTGTTCTGGGCAACGAGGATCGAGAACGTCTCCTCACCCGACGGCCCGTTGGTACTGTCCTCCGGCGCGAACGGCAGGAACCTGAACGCGCCCGTCGTCGGATCGAGGGTGAGTTTTCCGCCCTTGCTCGGATCCTTGACGATCGTGAACATGGACCCGTCCGGGGTCGTGCAGGTGGGGCCGACAACGCAGCCGGTGATGACACCCTCGGTCACGCCGACCAACGGGGGCGCGACGTCGAGCGTCTGCTGCGCTGACAGCTCACGTCGCGTGCCGGCGAGCAGCAGCAGATCGGTGACCGAACCGCCGATCGGCACCCCCCCGTCGCCGGTGGAGAACGGGTTGAGAGCGTCGTCGATGGCGGTCAGCACATCGACCACCACCGGTGTGGCGGCGGTGGTCGCCGCCGCGGCCGCGTCTTCGACGGCCGCCTCCGGCGGTGTCCACAACGTCGTCACCGTCGTCGGGGCCGGGGTCGCCTCGCGGACCGCTGCCACGCGCGGGCTTTCCAGCCATGCGCGGACCTGGGGATCCTGCACCGCAGGCGTGGTCTCGGCGTCGGCGTCGGCCACAGCCGTTGCCTTCTGCGAAGACGGGCCTGCCACTTCGTTCGTCGCGTCGTCGCGGTGCTTGCGCCGCTCGCCGGCGCGGACGGTGGTCGACTCGTCGGCCTCCTGCTCGTCGACGGCGTCCCCGTCGTCGGTCGCGTCCTCGGCGTCCTCATCGACGGTCGCGTCGTCGGCCTCTTCGTCCGTCCCGGCGGCCGGGTCGTCGCTGCCCTCGCCGCCGGCAGGCGACATGCGATCAGCACCGGCGCCCCCGTCGTCCGCCGGTGCCTTCGTGTCGCCGCTTTCAGCCGACGTCTTCGCCGGTTTCGCAGTGTCCGTGTCGTCCGCGTAGGCCACCCCCTGCCCGGTGAAGATCGCGGCGCCCACGCCCAGCGCGATCGCCAACCCGCCAACCCGACCGACATATGTAGCAGCACTCATGTCTTGACCCTCCGCGAGCAGCACCGGAAACGGGGCGAACACTACGCCGGGGACGACCGGCCAGCGGTAGATTCAGGCGATCGGTTTGTGACGGCGTCAATTGTCTTCGACGTGCTCAAACGGCATCGCCCCGACAGCTTGGGACGGTCATCGAGTGCTGGCGAAATCCTCTGTCGATAGGGTTCCAGCGGGCCGTCGTCATCAAGGAACTCGATCCCGCGCTGGTGGCTGCGGTCGACAGGACCCACGACATCTACAACCGCCCCCACACCCGCTACGACCGCACGCTGCGGTACTTCGCGATGGTCGCGTTCGACGACAGCCGCTCGACCACGAAGGCCGCCGACGTATTGGTGAAGGTCCACTCCAAAGCCGTCGGCGACGACCCCGTGACCGGTAAGCGCTGGGAGATAGGCGACTCGACACCGTGCTGCCCGTTCTCACCGAGGTGTTCTTCGGGATCTGTGAGGCCTCGGTACGCATGATGCTTGACGGATCGCAGTCGTGGACACCCGAGGGCCTCGCACCCATCGTCGGCGGCGCAGCGTATCGCGCCCTACGGGCACGCGCCTGATCTTCGCGCGCAGCGAATCTGCGGCCCGTCGCGCATGGACCTCACTGGAGTTCTTCCTCGCCGAGTGCTTCGGAGCGAATCCTGCAGCGCACTGACCACAACGCTCGCGCTTCCGGGCGGTTAGGGATACCGTGCTAGCCGTAGTCTCGGGAGGAAGCGCGCACGATGAGCAACGGCCGCAAAGCCGCAAGAATCAGCAGGACGGCCGTCAGCTTCGTCGCATTCGGGGTCGCGGCGGCGGTCGGTGGAGTAGCGGCCACGCACCCCGCATCCATCTCGACATCGCTCGTCGACCTGACCGCGCTCATCGTCGTCGGCAGCTCCACCAACCCCGACGGCACAGGCAACGAGAACTTCTTCGACGGCTTGTTCAACAAGGCTCCCTACAATCCGGGCGGCCAATCGGGGCCCGACCTGATCGGCGTCAACTTCCTCGGCGGACCCAACGCCATCAGCGACGCGTTGCAAGCCAACTCCGGCGAGGACAACGCCGTCCTGTCGTCGGGCTGGGGTGCCGCGAACGCGAGCCTGCTGCTGAACCGCCTCGACCGCAACGAAGACCCCGCGCTACCGAAAACGGTCTTCATCCTCGACAACAACGTCTCCCGTCCCGATGGCGGGTTCGGCACCCGCTACCCGCTATTCGCCCTGATCGGGGTAAACCCGTTCCCCTCACCAACGGACACCGCCGCCAAGGCCGTCATCGATACCGCGTATCAGTACAACTACAACTCGAACGCGCCGGCAGACCTGCTCAACATCGTCGCCCACGTCAACTCCCTGGTCGCCTACCTTTACGGGTATCGGGGTCAGGACGGTGTGGACCTGCCGGTGGACGCCGACGGCAATCCGACGGTGTCGTGTGGGAGCGCCAACACCTGCGCCGTGCTGGCCAGCGGCGGTCACGCATTGGCGTGCAACGACGCCCGATGCGCGACACCCGCCGGGGACCGGGTGGTTGCGTACGTGACGAAGCGCGGAAACACCACCTACGTCACCTACACCGTCGACGAGCTTCCGCTTGCGCGGTTGATCCGGGACATCGTTCCATTCGGCGGGGCGATCGCCGACCTCACCGAACCGCTGCTCAAGCTCATCGTCGACTCCGCCTACTACGACGCGAACCCGATACCGTCCGACCCCAGCCGCTACCGGCCGGCGCGCCTCGGGCCGTCGCTGGGCGAGCTCGTCAGCACCGTGTCCAAGGTGCCCGGAGCCATTCAGGAGGGCCTGGAGTCGTTGTCCGACAACGCTTCCGAGGAGCAGACCCAGCTGGTGGCAGGCGACGCCGCACCGGAACCCGATCCCGATCCGCATGTGAGTTCGACGTCCCGGACCGAGCACACGCTACCGGACGAGGTCTCGGTCGACGGCAGCGACGATGAAGAGCCGACGATGTCGGAAAGCGTTTCGGCAGAACGGGATTCAGACATAGATGAGACAGAAGCCCCGGCGTCGGATGATTCCGGAGACTCCGACACGAGCGGCGCCGGCGACGCCGACACCAGCGCCGCTGGCGACACTGGCGACACTGGCGACACTGGCGACACTGGCGACGAGTAGCCCCGTCTCAGGAGTTCTCGGCGATCCACTTCGCGGTGAAGCGCTGAAGCGCTGAAAACTGTGGGCCCAGCAGCCGCCCGATCAGGGCCTCGATCTTGCCGCCGACCAACGGGACCTTGAACTCCACGGTCGCCGTGCACTCCAGCAGCGAGCCGGTATGCGCCGGCGACAACAGTGCTATGCCGCGCCCGGACCCCGGCGCTCCATACGTGGCGATACCCACCTCGCCGCGGACCACGCCGCCGCCGATCGGACTCCACGTCTCGTCCTGGACCACTTTCCAGTCGCGGGGGAAGAACTTGGCGATCGGCCCGGGTAGCCCGTCGGGGCGCAGGTTATGAACCATTGTCACCGTGACGGAACCGTCGGTTCCGATCGTCAGCGACTCCAGCTTGCCGAAGCCCCCCCCGGCCGCCATCCGCGCCACCCAGTAGTCCTCTTCGGTGAACGCCCAGTGAATCTGCTCGACGCTGGCCGAGGACTCCACCGAGAAGTCGACTGATCGTGGCATGGGCCCTCGCTATCGCTCTCGAATCCGGCGGGAATTGCTTCGCAATCGGTATAGCCCGTTAACGTCCGAGCCGCGACAATCGGCGCACATTCGCAGACCCTCCCGAATCTGAAATCTTCGTCACCAACCGGCGGCGGCAGGCTCTTGACCGGCGAAAACCGCAACGTCACCGTACAACGAATCTACGATTCTTTACATGTCTGTCAATAGGAGCGACTAGGCTAGCTGCACAGATAAGAGCGTCTCAGCCGGATGGGCCGCAAGAGATCGCCGGCGCGCGGGGTGTGCGGGAAATCCCTTCCCTTGCAACCATATTCAGCCGACCTTCTCGCCTCATACTCTTGAGAAGAGGTGACCCGACGTGGGCGAAGCACCCGCAGCGGCTGTTGCTGAAATTACAGCTGCCCGCCCACACGCCGCTACCGGAGACGGCCGGGAGTTCCTCGGCACGGACGACCACCGCCCCGGCTTCCGCCACAGCCTGGAGTGCTAGTGCGCTGGCCGACGAGGTCACCGGCACCGCCCAAGCCGGAGAGGACCAACACCCCCGGACCGCGCGGTGTTTTCCAGTGGCTGGGCGACTTCGTCGTGCGGTGGCCGTGGGTCGTCGTCGGGCTGTGGGTGGCGATGGCCGTCCTTTTGCCGCCGTTGTTCCCGAACCTGGCGGAGGTGATCCAGAAGCAGCCGACCTCCCCACTGCCCGCGAATGCGCCAGCAATGGTCGCCAGCGAACAGATGGCCCGGGCATTTCCGGATTCCGGCAGCGAGGACAACGTGCTGCTGGTCCTCCTGACCAACGACGAGGGCCTCGGGCCCGGCGACGAGAAGGTCTACCGCACACTCGTCGACCGCCTGAACCGCAACGTCCAAGACGTCGTGATGCTGCAGGATTTCGTGTCCACGCCTCCGTTGAAGGAGACGCTGAGCAGCGAGGACGGCAAGGCCTGGATCCTCCCCGTCGGCTTGGCCGGCGAGTGGGGTTCGGAGGAGTCCAACGATGCGTACACGCGGGTCGCGGACATCGTCAAAAACACTGTCGAGGGAACGACACTCACGGCGAACCTGACCGGAACAGCGGCGACGGTCGCCGATTTCATGGCCATCAGTGTGACCGATCAGGTTCGGATCGAGCTCGCGATCATCGTCCTGCTGTTCGTGATCTTGCTGATCATCTACCGAAACCCGATCACGATGCTGTTGCCGTTGATCACCATCGGGTTCGCACTGGCGCTGTCACAGACGGTTCTGGCCGGAGTGTCCCAGTTCGGCCTCGCGGTCTCGACCCAGACGATCGTGTTCCTCAGCGGGATGATCGCCGGAGCGGGAACCGATTACGCCGTTTTCCTCATCAGCCGCTATCACGATTACCTCCGCCACGGAGCGAGCTCGGATGAAGCGGTGAAACGGGCGCTGAGCTCCATCGGCAAGGTGATCGCCGCGTCCGCCGGGACAGTCGGTCTGACATTTCTGGGGATGACCTTCACCCGATTGGAACTGTTCTCCACGACCGGCCCGGCGTTGGCGATCGGAATCGGCGTGGCCTTCGTCGCCGCGGTGACGTTGCTGCCCGCCATCATCGTGCTCACCGGACGCCGCGGGTGGATCAAGCCCCGGCGAGATCTCACCACTCGCTTCTGGCGGCGATCCGGAATACGCATCGTGCGCCGCCCCAGGACCAATCTGGTCGCCAGCTTGATCGTGCTGCTGCTGTTGGCAGGGTGCCTGGGCGTGGTCCGCTACAACTACGACGACCGCAAGGCCCTGCCGCAGGGTGTCGAGAGTTCCGTCGGATATGCCGCGATGGAACGGCATTTCGATCTGAGCTCGATGATCCCCCAGTACCTGCTGATTCAGTCCCCGCACGACCTGCGCACGCCTCAGGGGCTTGCGGACATGGAACAGATGGTCCAGCGGGTGAGCCAGTTGCCGGGTATCGCAGCAGTGCGGGGTGTCACCCGGCCCGACGGGAAGCCCCTCGATGCCGCCAGCACGACGCGCCAGGCCGGCGAGATCGGCCAACGGCTCGGCGACGCGTCCGTCCTCATCAAGGACCGTAACGAGGACCTGAACACGCTGGCATCGGGCTCCGACCAGTTGGCCGACGGCCTCAACACCCTCCGAGACCAGATCACCAAACTCGTCTCCGGCATCAGCGGCATCCTCGATCTTCTCCAGTCCATCCAGAGCCAGTTCGGCGGCGCCACCACATTTGGCCAGCTGGGCGACACCGACCGTCTCGTCGGCGGCATGAATTCCCTCGGCGACACGCTGCAGGCCACGTTCGGCGACATGTCTAAGAACCTCGAGTGGCTCGACCCCGTGGTGATCGCGCTCGACGGCAGCCCGTACTGCAATACCACTCCCGTGTGCGTTGCCGCGCGCGACCAGTTCCGCCTGCTCCAGACCGCCCGCAACGACGGAACGCTCACCAAGCTCGCCGACCAGTTCAAGTCGACTGGACCGATGTCGAACCTGTCGCAGACAGTGAACAAGCTGACCTCGCTGGTGAAGTCGCTGACCGCCTCGCTGGGTTCGTCGCTGGGCCCGCTGGGCTCGTTGGGATCCCTGGGGGCCGGCGGAGCCGGCGGCGGCGGGCAATCTCCTCTGGGCGGGATGGAAGAAGGCCTCGACACCCTCGCCGACGGCGGTCGACAAGTCGCCGACGGAGTGCAACAGCTGGTCACCGAGACCAAGCGGATGGGCTCGGACCTCGGCGACGCGTCGGCGTTTCTGCTGGCGATGAAAAATGAGGCGGCGACGCCATCGATGGCGGGATTCTATATTCCTCCGGAGGTGCTGTCCTCAAAGGATTTCAAAGAAGCTGCCGCCTTTTTCATCTCTGACGATGGGCGCGTCGCGCGGTACCTGATTCAGACGGAGAGCAATCCATTCAGTACCGCGGCAATGGATCAGGTCAACGCCGTCACCAATACCGCTCGAGGAGCGCAACCGAACACCGTGCTCGCCGACGCCACGGTGTCGATGACCGGCTATTCCGCCACCCTCAAAGATGCGCGCGACTACTACAACCACGACATCCGCTTCATCATCGTCCTGACGATTCTCGTCGTGTTGTTCATTTTGATCGCGCTGTTGCGAGCGATTGTCGCGCCGCTGTATTTGATCGCCTCGGTGATCATTTCCTATTTGGCGGCGCTCGGTATCGGCGTGGTCGTATTTCAATTCATACTGGGCCAGGAATTGCATTGGAGTGTGCCGGGGCTGGCGTTCATCATTTTGGTGGCCATGGGTGCGGATTACAACATGTTGCTCATTTCCCGTATTCGTGATGAGTCGCCGCGTGGCATCCGCTCCGGCGTCATCCGTACGGTCGGATCCACCGGTGGTGTGATCACCGCGGCCGGTCTCATCTTCGCGGCCTCGATGTTCGGTCTGCTGTTCTCCAGCATCAGCACCAACGTCCAGGCGGGCTTCGTCGTCGGGATCGGAATCCTGCTGGACACCTTCTTGGTTCGGACGGTCACCGTGCCGGCGACCGCCGTTCTGGTCGGGCGGGCGAACTGGTGGCCGTCGAAATGGCGCCCGCACACACCGCCGCCCAGGAAACCGACCGAACAGCTGTCGGCGTCCGAGGCAGGGTGACCCATGGCGGACTACCCATGCCTGGAAGTCGTTGGCGACGGCCGGTGTTCAGGCGACACCGATCGGTGAGGAGGACATCGTGACGGGCACGGACGGGCCGATCGACCCAGTCGGCGAAAAAATCGACTTCAGTAGCGTGCAGTGGGGGTCGGTGGAGTGGACGAATCTGTGTCTTCTCTATCTGCGAGCATGCGAAAGTCGTTTGGAGCAGCCGATTCTCGGCGATGATCTCGCCGCGCGGGATATCGCGCGGATCGACTACGACTTCAAGCGCATGCATCGGGTTCTCCGCCCGGGGATCAACCAGTTCATGGTGGCATTGCGTAGCGCGCAGTTCGACGCCATGGCAGCCGAGTACCTCAAGGGACACCCCGACGCCGTCGTGCTGCACCTGGGGTGCGGATTGCACAGTCGCGCGTTCCGGATGGCGGTGCCCGACGGCGGGCCGTGGTTCGACGTCGATTTGCCCAACGTCATCGAGCTCCGTCGCAAGCTGCACTCCGAAACCCAGAACTACCGGATGGTCGGGTCATCGGTGACCGAACCCGGCTGGATCGAGAGCCTGCCCACCGGCGGCCCCGTTCTGATCGTCGCCGAAGGCCTCCTGATGTACATCACCCCGGCCGAGGTGACCGAACTGCTCCACCGGCTGCTCGACAGATTCGACCACGGGGAGCTGATCGCCGACTTCCTGTCGCCGTGGGGCCCGCGGATGTCCAAGATCTTCACCCGCGGCCTGATCAAGTGGGGAACTCGTGACGGGACGGAGGTGCCCCGCTGGGATCCCCGGCTGCGCCTCGTCGAGGACAGCCCCATCATGGCCGGCGTGGACAGGATTCCCCTCACGCCGCAACGGTTGCTGTATCGCACGCAGTTCGCGCTGCCCGCCGTCCGCAACTACGACCGAATTTTCCGATACACGTTCTAGTTACAGCTCTCCAACTGCTGATCGCGACGCGTTGTTCTCGACGGTGATACCACCGCGGCGACGCCCTCCGACGATGTCCGCCGGGCCAGAGCCGCGTACCCCACCGGGCGTCCGGGTTTGCCAGAAAGTCACCCCCGGAACGCGGATCCTGACGCCGCAGCACCTGAGTGAATCTCCGCGCGACGGCGATTCTCGCAAAGATTCTCAGAACGCGGAACGCGGTGCCGATCCGCGGTGGTTCAACCACCGTTGGCTATGGCTTCACCTGCAGGGATCAAGATCACAGAGGCGGCAAGCCCGATCGACCAAATACGAATTGCGTCTGTAACACAGCGAACATGCGTCCCTTTTTTCGAAACCATGGCCGACACCGCTCGGCTGCAGTAACGTTCGCGTCAATTCCTTCGAGTACACGGTCGGGAGTATCGATGAGCATCAATCCGTTCGACGACGAGAGTGCCGGCTTCCTCGTGCTGGTCAACGACGAGGAGCAGCACAGCCTTTGGCCGATCTTCGCCGATGTGCCGGCCGGCTGGCGGGTGGTCTTCGGGGAGGCAGACCGCGCGGCCTGTCTGGAGTACATCGAGCAGAACTGGACCGACATACGACCGCGCTCTCTGCGCGAGAGGCTTGCAGAGAGCAAAGGCTGATAGGCACAGCCGACTGAAATAGGGGGTCGGATGGAGCTTGAGGATCAGGCACTTCCGGTGACACGACGACAATCAGCGACAAGCGTTCCAAGGGAAAGGAACTCGGGACAAGCGGGGCCGGAGCCACGGCTTCGACGGACGTTTTCGACGGCAATCAACCAAGGCAACGGCGCCCCACGGAATCACCGGATGGAAGAGGGTGATCGGGCGTGCAGACCCCAGGCGTGACTCCGATAGCTGTCATCGGGATGGCCTGTCGGCTCCCGGGGGGGATCGATTCTCCCGAGCAGCTGTGGGAGGCGTTGCTTCGCGGTGATGACCTGGTCACTGAGATTCCCTCCGACAGATGGGATGCCGAGGAGTACTACGACTCCCAGCCGGGGGTGCCGGGCCGGTCGGTGACGAAGTGGGGCGGATTCCTCGACGACGTCGCCGGTTTCGACTACGAATTCTTCGGGATCAACGAGCGTGAAGCGACCGCAATCGACCCGCAGCACCGGCTGCTGCTGGAAACGTCCTGGGAGGCCGTCGAGCATGCCGGACTCACCGCCGGCTCGATGGAGGGCTCGCTCACCGGCGTGTTCGTGGGCCTCACCCACGGTGACTACCAACTTCTGGCCGCCGACGCGAACGCGGTCGAGGCGCCGTACGGCTTCACCGGCAGCAGTTTCAGCTTGGCGTCCGGGCGGATCTCCTACGCCATGGGGGTTCACGGTCCTGCGCTGACGGTGGACACGGCGTGTTCCTCGGGCCTGACCGCGGTGCATCTGGCCTGCCACAGCCTGATCGACGGTGAAAGCGATCTCGCCCTGGCCGGGGGCGCCGCCGTCATCCTGGACCCACGCAAGTTCGTCGCAGGGTCAGCCGAAGGCATGCTGTCCCCCACCGGCCGCTGTCACGCGTTCGACGTCGCAGCCGACGGGTTCGTGTCCTCCGAAGGCTGTGCCGTGGTGCTGCTGAAACGCCTGCCCGACGCGGTGCGCGACGGCGACCGGATTCTGGCCGTCGTCCGCGGCACCGCCGCCAACCAGGACGGCCGCACCGTCAACATCGCCACGCCATCGGTCACCGCCCAGACTGCGGTGTACAAGGCGGCATTGGCCGCTGCGGGTGTCGACGGCGGCACCATCGGGATGGTCGAGGCGCACGGCCCCGGCACCCCAGTGGGTGACCCTATCGAATACGCCAGCCTGGCCAACGTTTACGGCATCGATGACCCGTGCGCGCTGGCCACGCTGAAGACCAATTTCGGGCATGCCCAGTCGGCCGCCGGGGCTCTGGGGCTGATCAAGGCGGTCCTGGCTCTGCAGCATGGGGTGGTTCCCCGGAACCTGCACTTCGACCGGCTGCCCGATCAGATGGCCAAAATCGACACCAATCTGTTTGTGCCACAAGAGATCACAAAGTGGCCCACCAACGGTCACCATCCCCGACGAGCAGCGGTGTCGTCATACGGGCTGTCGGGAACCAACGCACATGCCATCGTCGAGCAGGCACCAGAGCCTGCACTCGATGCTGCAGCAGTCCAGGACATCTCGGATGCACCATCCGGACCGTTGCTGGCACCCCTGCTGTTCCCGGTGTCATCCACCTCGGCCGACGAACTGCGCCGCACCGCCGCCCGGCTCGCGGACTGGGTGACGGCGCGCGACGACGTGGCGTTGCCGGATCTTGCCTACACGCTGGCGCGTCGGCGCGGACACCGTTCGGTGCGCACCGCGGTCGTCGCCACTACGCGGCAGGGCCTCGCCGCGGCTCTGCGGGAGGTCGCCGACGGTGATACCCCGTTCCAGGCCGCCGTGGGCGAGGACGACCGCGGACCGGTGTGGGTGTTCTCCGGGCAGGGCTCGCAGTGGGCCAAGATGGGCGCCGAATTGCTGGCAACCGAACCGGTGTTCGCAGCGACGGTAGCGACTGCCGAGCCGCTCATCGCCCACGAGGCCGGGTTCTCGGTGACCGAGGCCATGACCGGACCGGACGTCGTGACCGGTATCGACCGGGTGCAGCCGACCCTGTTCACCATGCAGGTCGCGCTGGCCGCCACCATGCGCTCCCACGGGGTGCACCCGGGAGCGGTCATCGGGCATTCCCTGGGTGAAGCTGCGGCTGCCGTCGTCGCCGGGGCGCTGTCGCTCGAGGACGGCGTACGCGTCATCTGCCGGCGCTCGCGGCTGATGACCCGCATCGCCGGCGCGGGCGCCATGGCGTCGGTGGAACTGCCTGCCCAACAGGTGCTCTCGGAGTTGATCACCCGCGGAATCGACGACGCAGTAGTGGCGGTCGTGGCCTCGCCGCAGTCCACCGTGATCGGTGGTGCCACCCAGACCGTTCGCGATCTGGTCGCGGCATGGGAGCAGCGCGACGTGATGGCCCGCGAGATCGCTGTCGACGTCGCATCGCACTCGCCGCAGGTCGATCCGATACTCGACGAGCTGACCGACGCCCTGGCAGACCTGAACCCGATGACCCCGGACGTGCCCTACTATTCGGCCACCCAGTACGACCCGCGCGAGGAGCCGTTTTGCGATGCCGGCTACTGGGTGCAGAACCTGCGCCAGATGGTGCGATTCGCCCCGGCGGTGCAGGCCGCTCTGGAGGACGGCCACCGGATCTTCGCCGAGCTGTCGCCCCATCCGCTGCTCACGCACGCGGTCGAGCAGACTGCCCGCAGCCTCGACATGCCGACGGCTGCGCTGGCGGGTATGCGTCGTGAACAGTCGTTGCCCGAAGGGCTGCGCGGCCTCGTCGTGGATCTGCACAGTTCGGGTGCGGCGGTGGACTTCTCGGTGCTGTGCCCGACCGGGAATCTGGTGGACGCGCCGCTGCCGACCTGGACGCACCGCAGCCCGTTGTTCAGCCGCGACGGGCAGGAGTCCCCGACCCACGGTGGCTGCACGGTCTCAGTGCATCCACTGTTGGGCGAGCATGTGTGTCTCCAGGAGGAACCGGAGCGCCATGTGTGGCAGGCCGACGTGGGCACCGTCGCCCAGCCGTGGCTCGCCGACCACCGGATTGGCGATGTGGCCGTACTGCCGGGGGCGGCGTACTGCGAGATGGCCCTGGCGGCAGCGGCCGTCGTGGTCGGTGAGGCTTCCGAGATCCGCGACCTCAGCTTCGAGCAGGCACTGCTGCTCGATGCGCAGACCACCGTCGGGGCCTCCGCGGAGGTGTCGTCACCGGGCGTCTTCGCCTTCAGCGTGCAGACCAATCAGGGAGGCGAACAGGCGCGGCACGCCACCGCAGTCCTCGGTGCCGCCGAGGAGGAACAGCCTCCTGCGCACGACATCGCCGCGCTGCTGGCCGCGCACCCGCGCGGCGAGGACGGCGCCGACGTGCGGGCGCGGATGGGTCAGCGTGGCGTCCAGTACGGCCCGGCGTTCGGCGGTCTCGCCGCGGCGCACACCGATGAGGGCGGTGCGGACACGGTGCTGGTCGAGGTCGCCCTTCCCCGCGAGATCCGCTCGCAGCAGGATGCCTACACCGTGCACCCGGCGCTCCTGGATGCCTGCTTCCAGTCCGTCGCCGCCCATCCACAGGTCCAGTCCCTCGGCGAGGACGTGCTGGCGCTGCCCCTGGGAATCCGGCGGCTCCGCAGCTACGGAGGCGCCCGCAGCGCCCGTTACTGCTTCACCAGGGTGACGAAGGCCGACACATCCGGGGTCGAGGCCGACCTCGACGTGCTCGACGAGCACGGCGCAGTCCTGCTCACCGTTCAGGGACTGCGACTGGGCACCGGAATCTCGGAGAACGGTCACCACGATCGGCTGCTCGCCCGGCGGCTGCTGACGGTCGATTGGCGGCATCGCGAGCTGCCGGAGCTGGATCACGGCGATGCCGGGAACTGGGTGCTGATCAGCACCACCGCGGACAATCCGATGGTCACCTCGGTGGCGGAGTCGCTGAAAGTGCTTGGTGCACCGAGCATCACCAAGCACTGGCCGCCGGACGCCGATCATGCGTCACACGGCCAGGAGCTCGATAATCAGCTGAGCGCAGGTGGATTCGCCGGTGTCGTGGTCCTCGCGGGACCGCCCAGCGGCGCGGCCGAGGACCAGGCACCGCTGCGGGGTCGCGAGTACGTACGACACCTGGTGCGCATCATCCGCGAACTGCCGGAAACCCGCGACGAGCATCTACGCCTGTACGTCGTCACCCGCAACGCCCAGACCGTGGTGGCCGGTGACGTCGCCAACCTGGAGCAGGCCGGGCTGCGGGGTCTGGTTCGGGTGATCGGGACCGAACATCCGCACCTGCGCGTCACCCAGATCGACGTCGACGCAGCCACCGATCCTGAGCATCTCGCGCGCCAGCTCCTCGGAGGGTCCAAAGAAGACGAGACCGCCTGGCGGGACGCGGCGTGGTATGCGGCGCGGTTGTCGTCGACACCGCTGCACCCGGAGGAGCGCCGGACCGACCTAGCCGATCTCGCGCGCGACGGGGTGCGTCTCCAGATCCGCACACCCGGCGACCTCGAGACGATGGAACTGGTGACCTGCGAACGGGTTCCGCCGGGACCGGGGCAGATCGAGGTCGCCGTGAGCGCGTCCAGCATCAACTTCGCCGACGTCCTGGTGGCGTTCGGCCGCTATCCCTCCTTCGACGGCACGCTGCCGCAATTGGGAACCGACTTCACGGGGGTGGTCACCGCGGTCGGCCCGGACGTGACCCTGCTCCGGGTCGGTGATCATGTCGGAGGGGTCTGCGCCGACGGCTGTTGGTCCACGTTCATCACCTCCGACGCCAGTCGTGCCGTCGCCCTGCCCGCCGGACTCGATGACGAGCAGGCAGCAGCGGTCACCACCGCGCACGCCACCGCGTGGTACGGCCTGCAGGATCTGGCCCGCATCAGGAGCGGGGACAAGGTGTTGATCCACTCCGGGACCGGCGGCGTCGGACAGGCGGCCATCGCCATCGCCCGCGCCGCGGGAGCCGAGATCTTCGCCACCGCCGGCAGTGAGCAACGTCGGCAAGTGTTGCGCGACATGGGCATCGAGCGTGTCTACGACTCACGAAGCCTGGAGTTCGCCGACCGGATACGCCAGGACACCGATGGGTACGGCGTGGACATCGTGCTGAACTCGGTGAGCGGTGCCGCCCAGCGGGCCGGGCTCGAACTGCTGGCGCACGGTGGCCGATTCGTCGAGATCGGCAAGCGCGACATCTACGGAGACACCCGATTGGGGCTGTTCCCCTTCCGGCGCAACCTCGCGTTCTACGCCGTGGACCTGGGGCTGCTGGCGTACAGCGATCCGGACCGGTTCCGAGACCTACTGAGCACGGTGTACCAACAGATCGCAGACGGTGTTCTCCCCGTGCCGGAGAGTACGCACTACCCGCTTGCCGACGCCGCGACCGCCATCCGGACGATGAGCGGGGCCCGCCACACCGGCAAGCTCGTGCTCGACATTCCCCACACCGGCCGTCGCCGGGTTACGGTGCCGCCTGCACAGGTCAAGGTCTTCCGACCCGACGGCGCCTACGTCGTCACAGGTGGACTCGGCGGCCTGGGCCTGTTCCTGGCCGAGAAGATGGCAACGGCGGGCTGCGGACGCATCGTGCTGTCGTCGCGCACTCAACCGACACCCAGGGCGCTCGAAACGATCGAGCTGATCCGGGCGATCGGCGCCGACGTCGTGGTCGAATGCGGCGACATCGCCGAACCCGGCACCGCCGAGCGCCTGGTCTCCGCAGCGACGGCGACCGGGCTTCCGCTCCGAGGAGTGCTGCACGCGGCGGCGGTTGTCGAGGACGCTACCCTGGCCAACATCACCGACGGCATCATCGAACGTGACTGGGCGCCAAAGGTTCACGGAGCATGGAACCTGCACACCGCGACCGTCGACCAGCCGCTGGACTGGTTCTGCTCCTTCTCGTCGGCCGCCGCTCTGGTCGGTTCGCCTGGACAGGGCGCCTACGCCGCGGCCAACAGCTGGCTGGATGCCTTCACCCAGTGGCGGCGCGCCCACGACCTCCCTGCCACCACGATCGCCTGGGGCGCCTGGGCCGAAGTGGGCCGCGCCACCGCCGTGGCGGCCAGTTCTGCTCAAGCCATCGACCCCGACGAGGGGGCCTACGCGCTCGAAACCCTCCTGCGCTACGACCGCGCCTACACCGGCTACGCGCCGATCACCGACACACCGTGGCTGGCCCTCTTCGCCGAACGCAGCCCGTTCGCCGAGGCATTCCGCGCCAGCGCGCAAGGCGCCACGGGCACAAGCAGACTGCGTGCCGAACTCGACGAACTGCCCCGGGATGAATGGCCGACTCGACTGCGCCGGTTGATCTCCGAGCAGGTCAGCCTGATCCTGCGCCGCAGCGTCGACCCCGACCGGCCGCTGTCCGGCTACGGCCTGGACTCCCTCGGCGCCCTCGAGCTACGCACCCGCATCGAGACCGAGACAGGCCTTCGCATCTCGGCCACCGACATCACGACCATCACCATCCGCGGTCTCGCGGAGCTGCTGTGCGAAAAACTGGCCCCCGCGGAAGTCGCCTGAGCTGTGAGGGAGGGAGATCCGATGGAGCTGGACGACCAGGCCCTGCCGCTGACACGTGGACAGCTGGACATCTGGCTGGCGCATCAGACGGGTCGCTTCGGAACGGACTGGCAACTCGGTCTTTTCGTCAGAATCGCCGGCCCGGTGCAACGTGGCCCGCTGGAGTGGGCGATCCGCCGGGTGATGAAGGAGGCCGAACCTGCCAGGGCCGCATTCTTCGAAGCGGACGGGCAGGTGTTCCAGAAGGCGGTCGACCACCCGAACGTGAAGCTCGACTTTTACGACCTGACCGGTGCTCCCGATCCCGTGCAGGAAGCCTATGCGATCGCATCGTCGATCCAGCGCACGGCGATGCCGCTGGCCGGACCGCTGTTCAGGTTCGCCTTGTTCCGGACGAAGCCCGACGAATACTTCTGGTTCGCGTGCGCGCACCACCTGGTGATCGACGGGTTCGGCGTCTCGCTGGTCGGCCACCGAATTGCCTCCGTGTACTCGGCCGTGGTCTCCGGGGCGCCCATCCCGCCGGCATTCTTCGGCTCGCTGCGCGACCTGGTCGACAGCGAGTTGAGTTACGAAGCGTCGAGCGATCATGCCGAAGACGAGGCCTACTGGGTCGCGAATCTGCCCTCGGACTCCGGTCCGGAGCCGTTGTCCGTGACTGCCGATGGGGACGAATCATCTTCGCCTGCAACGCCGGTTCGATTGGACCCTGCGGTTCTCCGCAGAGTCGACGAGCTGGCCGAAACGTGGAACATCCCTCGATCGTCGATTATCACGGCGGCGTGCGCGCTGCTGGTGGGTGGGTGGCGCGCCGAGGGGTCGGAGGTGGTCCTGGACTTCCCTGTCGGCCGGCGGGTGCATCCGGAGTCGAAGACGATTCCCGGAATGTTTTCCGCGATCGTGCCGCTGGTCTTCACGGTCACGCCGGAATCTGCGGTGGCCGCGTTCTGTGCGCACGTCGACTCGCGGATACGAGATGCTGTCCAGCATCAGCGATTCCCGGTGCGAGCACTCGAACGGAAGGTCAACTCCCGCGATGCGGGACAGCCCACCGACAGGGTGAACGTGAACTTCATCCCGTCGGTGTTCACCCTGGATTTCGGCGGCGTCGCGGCATCGGCGTCCTATACCAGCTCAGGCCAGGTGAGCGGGTTCGGGTTGCTGTTCTCCGGCCTGGGTGAAGAACTGTTCCTGAGCACTGCGGGTGCCGCGGAACCGTTCGCGAGTATCGAGCTTCCCGATCTGGCGCAACGGCTGCAGCACGTGCTGGAGGCAATGACCGCCGACCCGCAGCGGCGGCTCTCGTCGATTGAACTGCTCGTTGACGGCGACCGCGCCAAGCTGGATGCCTGGGGCAATCGGACGGTGTTGACCCAGGCTGCCGGGCAGGTGTCGATTCCGGGGGCATTCGCCGCGCACGTGGCCCGCGCCCCCGACGCGGTCGCGATCACCTTCACCGGTCGCTCGCTCAGCTACCGCGAGCTGGATGAGGCGTCGAATCGGTTGGCGCACTTGCTGACCGGCTATGGCGCCGGCCCGGGACAGTGTGTGGCGCTGTTGATGAACCGGTCGGCGCAGGCCATCATCGCGATCCTCGCGGTACTCAAGACCGGGGCGGCCTACCTGCCGATCGACCCGTCACATCCGCCGGCCCGGGTCGAGTTCATGGTGGCCGACGCCGAGCCGGTGGCCGCGATCAGCACCCCCGGGCTTGCCGATCGCTTCGAGGGATGCGGCCTTCCGGTGATCGATGTCGACGACCCCGTCGTCGACATCCAGCTCCGCACTTCCCTGCCGGAACCTTCTGCCGACGACATCGCCCACATCATCTACACCTCGGGCACCACCGGCGTCCCCAAAGGCGTTGCCGTCACCCACCACAACGTCACCCGGCTGTTCGACTCGTTGGATCTGGGCGTGGAGATGTCGCCGGAACAGGTATGGGCGCAATTCTTCTCCTACGCTTTCGACTTCTCAGTGTGGGAGATCTGGGGTGCGCTACTGCACGGTGGGCGCGTCGTCGTGGTCCCCGAACTGGTTGCCCGGTCACCGCAGGACTTGCACGACCTGCTGGTCAGCGAGCGGGTCACCGTATTGAGCCAAACCCCGTCGGCGTTGGCGGCGTTGCCGTCCGACGGATTGGACTCGGTGGCCGTCCTGGTCGGTGGCGAGGCCTGCCGAGCCGAGGTGGTCGATCGGTGGGCGCGTGCGCGCGTGCTGACCAATGTCTACGGCCCGACCGAGACCACCATTTTCGCGTCGGCAAGTCCGCCGCTGGCACCGGGATCGGGGATGCCCCCGATCGGCTCGCCGGTGCCGGGCGCGGCGTTGTTCGTCCTCGACGGGTGGCTGCGGCCGGTGCCTGCCGGGGTGGTCGGTGAGCTCTACGTCGCCGGCCGCGGCGTGGGCTGCGGCTATGTACGGCGTCCAGGTCTGACTGCATCGCGGTTCATCGCCTGCCCCTTCGGCGAACCCGGGAGTCGGATGTATCGCACCGGCGACCTGGTGCGCTGGGGCCCTGACGGCCAACTGGAGTACCTCGGCCGCGCCGACGAACAGGTCAAGATCCGCGGCTATCGCATCGAACTCGGCGATGTCCAGGCTGCGCTCAGAACACTCGACGGTGTCGATCAGGCCGTCGTCCTCGCCCGCGAAGACCAACCAGGAACCACGCGCCTCGTCGGCTATGTCACTGAAACCGCCTCCGGCACCATTGCTCCCGCTGAGCTACGCAACCAGATCGCCGCGCAATTGCCTTCGTATATGGTCCCGGCCGCCATCGTGGTCCTCGACACGCTGCCGTTGACGGCGAACGGCAAACTCGACACCCGCGCCCTTCCCGCGCCCGAATACTCCGGTGTCGACCGCTACCGCGCACCGGTGACCGCCGTCGAGCGCATCCTGGCCGACGTCTACGCCGAGGTGCTCGATGTCGATCGGGTCGGGGTCGACGACTCGTTCTTCGACCTGGGCGGGGACAGCATTCTGGCGATGCGGCTGATCGCCGCCATCAACACGTCTCTGGACGCCGACCTCACGGTGCGCGCCCTGTTCGACACGCCCACGGTCGCCCAGTTGGCGCCGCGCCTCGACGAGGCCGCCGGTGGCCGCGCGCCGCTGGTGCCACTGAAGCGCCCGGCAGTCATCCCGCTGTCGTTCGCCCAGACGCGACTGTGGTTCCTGAACCGGTTCGAGGACGGCGGCGCGACGTACAACATGCCGACTGCGCTCCGGATCAGTGGGCCACTGGATGCAACAGCACTACGGGCGGCGCTCGCTGATGTCGTCGCCCGGCACGAGTCGCTGCGCACCGTCTTCCCCGACACTGATGGCGTGCCGCGCCAAGAGGTGGTCCCACCCGAGCGGGCGACCTTCGGATGGGACACCGTCGACGCCGCCGGGTGGTCAGGGGTCCGGCTTAGCGAGGCCATCGAGCTCTGCGGGCGATACAGCTTTGATCTGAAGCACGAGATTCCGCTTCGGGCAACGCTGTTCCAGATCGCCGAGGATGAGCATGTCCTGGTCGGGGTGGTGCATCACATCGCCGCCGATGGCTGGTCCCTCACCCCGCTGGTGGCCGACCTGGGGGCGGCCTATCAGAGCCGGTGCGCCGGAACATCTCCGGAGTGGGCTGACCTTCCGGTG
>NZ_STGE01000067.1 GCF_005222675.1 Mycolicibacterium sp. CR10
GCGGTTGGGTGACCTCTGCGACAGCGAGAGCGTGATCGCTGCGCAGGTGGCGTACTGGCACGCCGCACTGACCGGAATGCCGGAGCGGCTGCAACTGCCCACCGACCGGCCCTATCCCCCGTTCGCCGACCTTCGCGGGGCGAATGTCGAGGTGGCCTGGCCGGTCGAGCTGCAGCAACAGATACGCGAGGTCGCTCGAGAGCACAACGCCACCAGCTTCATGGTGATGCAGGCGGCGCTGGCGGTACTGCTGTCGCAGTTGAGCGCGAGTACCGATGTGGCCGTGGGCTTCCCGATCGCCGGCCGCAACGACCCCGCGCTCGACGGGCTGATCGGGTTCTTCGTCAACACCGTGGTGCTGCGGGTCGACCTGGCCGCCGACCCGACCGTCGCCGAACTGCTGGACCAGGTCCGACAACGCAGCCTGGCCGCCTACGAACACCAGGACGTCCCCTTCGAGGTCCTCGTCGAGCGACTCAACCCCACCCGCAGCATGTCGCACCACCCGCTCGTACAGGTGGCGCTGGCGTGGCAGAACCTTCCGGGACAGGACAGCACCGATCCTGCCGCGGGATTGAGGTTGGGGGACCTGAAGATCACTCAGATGCCGGTCGACACCCACACCGCACGTATGGATCTGTCGTTCTCGTTGACCGAGAAGTTCACCGGTGCAGGGGAACCCGCCGGGATCGGCGGCACCGTGGAGTTCCG
>NZ_STGE01000068.1 GCF_005222675.1 Mycolicibacterium sp. CR10
CAACCAACCTAAGAATCACCGCACGGGGTGGGTACTTTTATCCGGCCACCAGCGGGTACTTCGAGTTGGCCATTGACAAAGGCTGCTATCTACCGTAGCGTCAGGCACCTCCGCCCGGAGTGGGGATTGCGCCGACCAGCCCTCAGCGTCGGTTGAGAAGGAGCCGGATCAGCATGCGTATTGTCGTCGACCTGAACCGGTGTCTGGGATACGCGCAATGCGTCCCGCTGGCGCCGGAGGTGCTGCAACTCAACGGCGAGGAAGCCCTCGCCTACGACCCGAACCCCGACGACTCGCAACGCCAGCAGGTCGCGCGGGCCGTAGCGTCGTGCCCGGTGCAGGCCATCATCGCCGAGATGGATCCCCCCGCCGATGCGACGGCCAGGACCCCCCAGTGAGCGACTACCCGCTGATCGACGAGCTGGTCAGCACCTTCAAGGCCGAGGGTCGGATCGTGATCGTCGGGGCGTCGCTGGCCGGACTGCGCGCCGCGGAAGCGTTGCGGGACGAGGGGTTCACCGGGTCATTGACCATCATCGGGGACGAGGTGCACGAGCCCTATGACCGCCCGCCGCTGTCCAAGCAGGTGCTCAAGGGATGGGTGCCCGCCGGCAATACCAAGCTGCCCCGGTTGAGGGCGATCGATGCCGACTGGCGGCTCGGCGTCGCAGCGACCCGACTCGACCGCGACAACCGGGAAGTGGTGCTGGCCAACGGCGACAAGGTGCCCTACGACCGGCTGCTGATCGCCACCGGGGTCCGGTCCCGCGCGTGGTTCAACCCCGAAGAGCGCAAGCTCAAGGGCCTGTACACGCTGCGCACCAGCGATGACGCCGCCAAAATTCAGGAGGCGTTCAAGGCGCGTCCGAAGCGGGTTCTGATTGTCGGCGCGGGCTTCATCGGCTCCGAGATGGCCTCGGTCTGCCGTGATCTCGGATTGGACGTGACGGTCGCCGAGCGCTCCAGCGCTCCGCTGGTCGGTCCGCTCGGCGGGGTGATCGGCGACATCGCCGCCAAGATGCAGCGCGACGCCGGGGTCGACCTGCGGACCGGCGTGGCGGTCGAAGCGCTCAAAGGCGACGACGACGGGCACGTCCGGCAGGCTCAGTTGTCGGACGGAACGCTGCTCGACGTCGACGTGGTGGTGGCGTCGTTGGGCTCCATCCGCAACGTCGAATGGCTTGAGGGCGCAGACCTTGCGAGCGGGTTCTGGGGCGTGGCCTGCGACGCGGGGTGCCGGGCCTTCGACATCAACGGCGTGGTGACCGACAACATCTTCGTCGCCGGCGACATCGCGCGGGCCCCGCATGTGCTCTACGAGTATCAATTCATGGCGATCGAGCATGTGGACGCCGCCGTCCTCGGAGCCCAGACCGCAGCGCACAACATGGTCAGCCTCGAGAAGCAACGACGTCCGCACCTGCCGCTGCCGCAGTTCTGGTCTGGGCAATTCGGCGTCAACATCAAGGGCGTCGGCGTGTGTTCTTTCGGCGACGAGATCGTATTCACCCAGGGGTCGGTCGAGGACCTCCGGTTCGCCGCAGCGTTCGGCAAGAACGGCCGGATCGTCGGAGCCATCACCTTCAACCACGGCAAATGGCTGGAGTACTACGGCCGGCTCATCGAACAGTCGGCGCCCTTCCCACCTCCGCCGGCCGGCTACGACGTGCCCGCCAATTCCGAGGTGATGTCAGCCCGCTTCCCGGACCCGCGCGAACCGACGGGGATTCCCGACGTCGTGCTGACCGGCCATGACCCGACTTCGCGGGGCGCCGAGTTCCGTCCCAAAGCCCGCTAGAACGGACCTGATATGACAACCGCTGAGACCGCCTGGACCGAGGCGATGAGGTACGAGAACCGCCACGATCCCTACCGGTTCTTCGACGAGCTCCGGAAGACTCCGGTCGTACAGGTGGCCGACAAGGTCTACATCGTGACCGGTTACCACGAGCTGCTGCAGCTCGCGCACGACCCGCACGTCAGTTCCGACATCTCGAAGAGCCCGATCTCGGCCCAGCCGGCCGCCCACGCACAGCCAGACGTCGGGGCGGAGCACATGGAGGCCTACGGTCGGGAAGCCAGCTTGATCGTCTCCGACCCCGCCAAGCACGACAAGCAGCGCCGGCAGGTCATGCGGCACTTCGCGCCGCCGCATTCGCCGAACGTCATCCCCAACATGGCGGCCGACATCCAGGCGCTGTGCGATCAGTCACTGAACACGATAAAGGCCAAGAGCGGCAACACCTTCGACGTCGTCGATGACTATGCCTATCCGGTTCCCGTGGCGGTCATCTGCCAGATCCTGGGTGTACCGCTGAAGGACGAACCCACCTTCCACGGCTGGATCTTCGACTTCATGGCCGGCGCCGACATGGGCCCCGACGCCGCCACCGAAGAAGGGCAGGCGCGCAAGGAGAAGGGCCGTGAGAGTACCGCGGCGCTGACCGCATACATGGCCGACCTGATCCAGGGATTCCTGACGGAACCGAAGGACAATGTGCTGTCCAAGTTGGTCAACGATACGGACGGGCCCGACGGGCCGATGACGCCCAAGGAGGCCGCGGCCAACGCGATGTTGCTGCTGATCGCCGGGCACGATTCCACGGTCAACACCATTGCGCACTGCGTACTGACCCTGTTGCGCAATCCCGAGTCGATCGAATTGCTGCACGAGAAGCCCGAATTGATCCCGAAGGCAATCGAAGAGGTGCTGCGGTTGCAGTCCGCCGTCCAGTTCTTTCCCAGCCGCAGCGTGACCGCGGACATCCAGGTCGGCGGAACCGTCATCCCCGCAGGGTCGGCCGTGCACCTGCTCTACGGCGCCGCCAACCGCGACCCGAGACGATTCCCAGAGCCCGAGAAGTTCGACATCCGGCGCCCCGACAACCAGCACGTGGGGTGGGGTCGCGGAGTGCACAGCTGCGTGGGCGGCCCGCTGGCGCGACTGGAGGTCAACATCGCGTTGGAGACCTTCCTGCGGCGCGTCGAGAACCCACGGCTGGTCGTCGATCCACCGCCGTACCGGGTGAACCAGGTGTTCCGTGGCCCACTGCATCTCGAGGTCGAGTTCGACCGGATCACGGACTAGCCGCCGCCGTGAAGGCCTTCCGGTTCGTCGAGTGGCAGCAGCCAGGCCGGCTTCGCGACGTCCCGGTGCCAGAACCCGGGCCTGGGGAGGTCTTGGTCAAGGTAGGCGGTGCCGGCGCCTGCCACTCCGATCTCCATCTCCTGGAAGCTCCGGCCGGAGCGAAGGCTTTCGGGTTGCCGTTCACGCTCGGTCATGAGAACGCGGGCTGGGTCGAGACGATGGGTCCGGGAGCGACCGGTTTCATGCCCGGTGACCCGGTGATCGTCTATGGCCCGTGGGGTTGCGGGCTGTGCATGAATTGCCGGCAGGGGATGGAGAACTACTGCCAGACACCCGGCAAGCCCAGCCCCGGTGGGCTCGGCGGCACCGACGGCGGCATGGCCGAGTACCTCCTCGTCCCGGCGACGCGCTACCTGATCCCTCTGGGTGACCTGGATCCTCGAGAGGCCGCGCCCCTGACCGACGCCGGGCTCACCAGTTACCACGCGGTCAAACGTTCGTTGCACCTGCTGAGGCCCGGTTCCACTGCCGTCGTCATCGGGGCGGGCGGGCTGGGGCAGATGGCCATCCAGGTGCTCAAGGCGTTGGCGTCAGCGACAACCGTTGTCGCGGTGGATACTTCGGCCGACAAGCTGGAAACCGCGACATCGATGGGTGCCGACGAGGCGCTGATCTCCGGCGACGACGCCGTCGCGCGCATCAAAGACATCACCAAAGGTCACGGCGCGGAACTCGTCCTCGATCTGGTCGGGGTCGACCCGACACTCACGATGGCCGCTCAGGTGTCACGGGTGCTCGGGCACCTCACCATCGTCGGGCTCGGCAACGCCGCCCTCCCCGTCAACTTCCACGGCCCCGCGCAGGAATGCTCAGTCGCCGCACCGTTCTGGGGCACCATTCCTGAACTACTCGACGTCATCAACCTCGCCCAGGCCGGCAAGGTCAAGATGCTCGTCGAACACTTCACCCTCGACGATGCCGCGCACGCCTACCAGCTGCTGCACGACGGCAAGATCAAGGGGCGCGCCGTCATCACACCGAACGGCTGACGGGCCGCGATGATCAGGTTTCGCACATGAGCGCCGGCCTTGCCTCCGAGCTGACCGAGCTCATACCCCTTGCTCTCGTGGTCGCGATCTCCCCTCTCTCGATCATCCCCGCCGTTCTGGTGTTGCACACACCGCGGCCGAAGCCGACCAGCCTGGCCTACCTGGGCGGCTGGATCTTCGGGCTGACTGCGCTGACCGCGATCTTCATCCAGGTATCCGGTCTGCTCGGCGGCCTCGACGAGACACCGGCGTGGGCCTCCTGGCTCCGCATCGTCATCGGGATCGCGCTGATCGTGTTCGGTGTGTTCCGCTGGCTGACCCGCAAGCGGTCGGCTCATTCGCCGGCCTGGATGGACAAGATCACCAGCGCCACCCCCGGCCGGGCGGCAGTGATCGCGGCGGCGCTGGTGGTGGTGAACCCGAAGGTGCTTTTCATCTGCGCGGCAGCGGGTTTGGCGATCGGGTCCGCAGGCCTCGGTACCGCGGGCGCGTGGATTTCCGGGGCGTTTTATGTGCTGGTCGCCGCGTCGTCGGTCGCAATCCCGGTACTGGCGTACGCGGTGGCGGGGGAGCGACTGGACGGTCCGCTGATTCGCCTCAAGGACTGGATGGAGCGGCACAATGCCGCACTGGTGGCTGTCATCCTGACGGTGATCGGACTCCTACTGCTGTACAAGGGCGTACACGGGCTGTGATGGCCCGCGTGCTCTGGTCAGGTCGTAACCGCCGTGAGCACGTCGACGAGCTGGCGTGGTGTCGGCAGGATGCGCAGGGCGATGCGGATCTCGCGCTCTGCCCATTCCCGTTGTGCACGTTCGGTATTGGGGTTGATCGCGAGGGCAGCCTGGGTCAACAAGAAGTTGAGCCGGCTTGCCACCAGCATCGAGAAGTCCTCAGGCCCGCTGATGCGTCCCGGGCCACCCGCGTCGAGATAGGACTCCACCATTTCCCGCGCCGCCTTCAGATCCGTGGTGTCGTCACACCACCAATCGAACACCGCTCGGGCCAGCTCCCTTCCGGGCTCGGCCGGGCCAAGGTCATCCCAATCGACGACGACAAGTTGGCCGTGAGGGTCGACGAGGACGTTCTCGGGGTGGAGGTCCCGATGACAGAGGATGAGCCGTGCGGGATCGGGCGGGCCGACCACTGCGCACACCTGCGGCAACACCGTCATCCAGTCGTTGCAGGGTGTGCCCGAAGTGAGCACTGGTTCCCACTCGCGGAGAGCAGGCACGTGGTCGTACCAGGGGTCGGGTGGTCCGTCACCGTTCGGTTCAGCCGACGAGGCTGGAGCGCACCGATGCAGACCGGCGAGCATCGCACCGAGCCGGAATGCCGTGTCGGGCGCGCGGAGCGGTACCGGGCGCAGCTCCAGCCAGTCGTAGCACCGCAGCCACGTGCCATCGCGCGTGGTCAGGACGTAGCGTCCGTCGCGGTCCCGGTGACTGACCGGGGTGCGCACGCCTACATCGCGGGCCCTACTGGCGAGATCGAGCTCGGCCCGGATCGAGGCCTCCGTCGGAGGTTCGTCGACGATGTGCTTCAGCGCGTAGCTCGCCGAACCGACCTCCAATCGCCAGATCTGGCCCAGCGCCCCGCGGGGACTCGCGAACATCCCGATGTCGCCCTGCCAGCCGAAGGCGACCTGCGCTTGCGCGACAAGCTCTTCGATCCCGATCACCGGGCCCCGCCGACACCTGGAAATCCACTCAGCGTCACCGCCACATCGCATAGTGTGCCCACGGTTGAGCCGGTGAGGAAGTATTGCCGTCCATGAGCCGATGGTTGGTCACCGCAATTCCGTCGTGGCTGCTGCTCGCCGGTCTGATCGTGCTGATCTGCGGCGCGGCGGTACTGATCCAGCGATTTGTGCGGCGGCGGTTCCCTGCACTCACGGGCGAGGAACACAACGACGTCACCAAATTCACCTACGGCTTCATCGGTTTCCTCTACGCCTTCTTCATCGGCTTCATCGTTTCCTCCATGTGGGGCCAGATCAACCTCTCCGAAGTCAACGCCCGCGCCGAGGGCGCGGCCGCGGTGCAGATGGCCACGGACGCAGTCGCATTCGATGCTCAGGACCGGGATCGCGTCCGGCAGACCCTGCTCGCCTACGAGCAGGCCGCCATCGCCGAGTGGACTGACAACGACCTCATCCGCACGGCGGCGGCCGACACCGCCCTGGCGCGCGTGTACGGCGCGTACGGCCAGGTGCAGGCCAACACCGACACCCAGAAGACGCGGCTGGCGACATCGAACTCCAACCTCGACAAGATCAGCCAGGCCCGCACCGTCCGAATCCTCACGGCCCGCGAGGACACCGGACCGCCGTGGCCGTTCTGGGTGATCGTGCTGCTCACCAGCTCGATGGTCATCGGCACCGTCGTCATCTACGGCGTCCAACGAGCCCACCTGCACTCCTGGATGGTCACCATCGTCGGCGTCATCGTCGCGGCCAACCTGTTCCTGGTGCTCCAGTTGTCGCACCCGTTCTTCGGTGAAGTGTCGACCTCGCCGGATCCGCTGCACGAAGCGGTCACAGTACTGACGCAACCAGTTGGGTAGCCAGGCTCCGAATCCGGTCCGCGCTGCGCGTCGGAAACCTAGGCTGCCCACCATGCCGACCGACCGTGCCGCGCTCATCGCCGGCAGCATCCGCCTCGCCTCGGGAGTCTCGTTTCTTGTCGACCCTCTCCGGGCCAACAGGCTGTGGGGCGACTCGAAGGAACCGACCCCGTCGGGTCAGCTGCTGCTGCACTCGATGGGCTACCGCGACGCGCTGATCGGCGGGTTGCTCACCGCGTCGGCGCTGCGCGGCAAGGACACCCGCGGATGGTTCCTCGCCTCCGGCGGCGCCGACGCAGCCGACCTACTCGGCGGGCTCAGGGTCCACAACGGCCTGACCCGAGGCCAACAACTCATGGGCCTCGGTGGCGCCGTCGTCGGGATCGGGGTCGGCCTGTGGGGCGGGTTACGACGCCCGCAGACCGGCACACCTGTCGGCGACTAGAACGGTTGGACACCGCCGATCGCGACGACCGCACCGTGACCGGTCTGGTCGTTGGTGAACCGCATGCCTGCCGGCGTCACCCCGATCGTCCATCCCTGAGCCCGGTAGGTCGCGCCGGTCAGCGTCGTCGGCGCAGCGGCACCGAGGTTGCCGTCGACCCAGGAGCCGGTTCCGTCCGGATTGATCCGCACGCCGTGGTACGGACCGCTGCCGTCGGCATGCGGCTGCCAGTTCGTTCCCTCGGTCTCGCAACCGACGAACGTCGTCTCCACGATGCACTGCGTATCGCCCGCCGCCGACTGCACGACGACATAGCCGTACTGATTGGGCGGGAGGCTGACCGCGTCGCCCGCGGTGCCCGCCGCAGGCAGATCGCCGGCCGGCTTGGAGAGTGCAGCGGACTGATACGAGGCGACCTGGAAGCCGAACCCCTTCAGCGGCTCGAGGTCGGCGGCCTCCCCGGAGGGCGTCCAGATGGCCATTGGCTTTCCGTCGACGACGGTCTTGGCCACGAAGGGGGACGGTGTCCACGACAGCACCGAGTCCATCGACGCGCCCGACTCGAAGTGATCGAAGTTGACGACCCCGTCGCCGTCCTGCGGCACGCAGGTACTGCCGTTCACCGTGTGGTGGGTACCGGAGTCGGCGTCGGTGTCGTCTCGGCACACCGCGGCCTGCCACTGGTCCACCGAGCCCGACACCGCTTGGTCGACGACCGCCGCGGCATTTGCCGAACCTTCGGGTGCGGGTGCCGACGAGCACCCTGCCGCGATCAGGGCCACACCCGCAGCCGCAACGCCCCACCGTAGGGGACCTGCAAACCCGCTCTTTGAGTTCCTGGCCATGTCGCTCCTCTTTCACGCATCCCCGGGCACCTTTGCCCGACGCGCGTGAATGTAGCGACGGGCCCTACACCGCCCTGCGCGACTCGCCGGTGCCCGATGCAACCGTGACTGCTCCGTGTCAGTGGCGCTGCCATCTGACCGACCGCGACCACCGGGCCGTTCGGTACGCTGCGCCAGAAGGGTGCGATGCCGCGATACTTGGGGCCACCAGATGGCGACCGTGACAACGCGAAGCCCCTCGAACTGACCGAAACTGACGCTGGGAGAACACGACACATGAGCGCCGAGCAGCCGACCATCATCTACACGCTCACCGACGAGGCTCCGCTGCTGGCGACCTACGCCTTTCTGCCCATCGTGCGGACCTTCGCCGAGGCGGCCGGCATCGACATCGAGACGAGCGACATCTCCGTCGCGGCACGCATCCTGGCCGAGTTCTCCGACTACCTGACCGAGGAGCAGAAGGTGCCGGACAACCTCGCCGCGCTCGGCGAGCTCACCCAGTCACCCGACACCAACATCATCAAGCTGCCGAACGTCAGCGCCTCGGTGCCGCAGCTGCTGGCCGCGATCAAGGAGCTGAAGACCAAGGGCTACGACCTCCCGGAGTATCCGGGAGACCCGAAGACCGACGACGAGAAGGCGATCAAGGAGCGCTACGGCAAGTGTCTCGGCAGTGCGGTGAACCCGGTACTGCGCGAAGGTAACTCGGACCGCCGCGCACCGAAGGCCGTCAAGGAGTACGCGAAAAAGCACCCGCACAGCATGGGTTCGTGGTCCCAGGCGTCGCGCACCCACGTCGCGACCATGAAGCACGGCGACTTCTACCACGGCGAGAAGTCGCTGACGCTGGACAAAGCGCGCACCGTCAAGATGGTGCTCAAGACCAAGAGCGGCGAGACGCTCGTTCTGAAGCCCGAGGTGAAGCTCGACGAGGGCGACGTCATCGACAGCATGTTCATGAGCAAGAAGGCCTTGTGCGAGTTCTACGAGGCCGAGATGGAGGACGCCTACAAGACCGGCGTGATGTTCTCGCTGCACGTCAAGGCGACGATGATGAAGGTGAGCCACCCGATCGTCTTCGGGCACGCGGTGAAGATCTTCTACAAGGATGCGTTCGCCAAGCACGGGGCGCTGTTCGACGAGCTGGGCGTCAACGTCAACAACGGGTTGTCCGATCTCTACAGCAAGATCGAGTCGCTGCCCGCCTCGCAGCACGAGGAGATCATCCGCGACCTGCACGCCTGCCACGAGCACCGCCCGGAGCTGGCGATGGTCGACTCGGCCAAGGGCATCTCGAACTTCCACTCACCCAGCGACGTCATCGTCGACGCGTCGATGCCGGCGATGATCCGCCTCGGCGGCAAGATGTACGGCGCCGACGGCCGCACCAAGGACACCAAGGCCGTCAATCCCGAGTCCACGTTCTCCCGCATCTACCAGGAGATCATCAACTTCTGTAAGACCCACGGCCAGTTCGACCCGACCACCATGGGCACCGTTCCCAACGTCGGCCTGATGGCCCAGAAGGCCGAGGAGTACGGCTCGCACGACAAGACGTTCGAGATTCCGGAGGACGGTGTCGCCGACATCGTCGACGTCGACACCGACGAGGTCCTCCTAACGCACAACGTGGAGGAAGGCGACATCTGGCGCATGCCCGTCGTCAAGGACGCGCCGATCCGCGACTGGGTGAAGCTCGCGGTGACCCGGGCGCGCAACTCCGGGATGCCGGTGGTGTTCTGGCTGGACACCGAGCGTCCGCACGAAGCCGAGCTGCGCACGAAGGTCAAGACCTACCTGAAGGACCACGACACCGACGGCCTGACCATCCAGATCATGCCGCAGGTGTGGGCCATGCGGTACACCATTGAGCGGGTGGTCCGCGGGCAGGACACCATCGCCGCGACCGGCAACATCCTGCGGGACTACCTGACCGACCTGTTCCCGATCCTGGAACTGGGCACCAGCGCCAAGATGCTGTCGATCGTGCCGCTGATGGCCGGCGGCGGACTGTACGAAACCGGTGCGGGTGGCTCGGCGCCCAAGCACGTCAGCCAGCTGGTGGAGGAGAACCATCTGCGGTGGGACTCACTCGGTGAGTTCCTCGCGTTGGGCGCCAGCCTCGAGGACCTGGGCGTGAAGACCGACAACGAGAAGGCCAAGGTCCTCGCCACCACCCTCGATGCCGCGACCGGAAAGCTGTTGGACAACAACAAGAACCCCTCGCGTAAGGTCGGCGAGCTCGACAACCGGGGCAGCCAGTTCTACTTGGCGATGTACTGGGCCCAGGAGCTGGCCGAGCAGACCGAGGACAAGGAGCTCGCCGAACACTTCGCCCCGCTCGCCAAGGCGCTGTCGGAGAACGAGGACGCCATCGTCTCCGAACTCAACGAGGTGCAGGGCAAGTCCGCGGACATCGGCGGCTACTACTACCCCGACCCCGAGAAGCTCACCTCGGTGATGCGGCCCAGCAAGACGCTCAACGAGGTTCTGGCGACTTCACAGGGCTGACGCCACCGCTCAGCTATCTCCCATGTTTGGGACACAGGGCTGATATGACCCTGTGTCGTGCGTAACATCTCGCAAAGACCTGCCGATAGAGAGCAAACACCGGCAGTCGTCGTTTGGGGAGTAGCTATGCGCGTGGTACTCGGTCTTTCACTCACCGCGTCGAGTGCCGTGTGGGCGGTCGTCGACACCGTCTCCGGCAAGATCCTCGCCGACGAGGTTGTCGCGATCGATTCACTTCAGGAGATCGCCAGGGCGACAGCGCGCAGCATTCAGGCCTTTGACCTGCACACCGAGCACAACGTCGAGGGCGTTCGACTCACCTGGAGCGACGACGCCCGCCAACACGGCATCCGGCTGAGGACCAAGCTGCGGCTCTACGGGTTCGAGTCTGTGGAGACTGTGTCCCAAGACGCGGCCCGGGAAGGCCGCAACAAGACCGCGCGACACCTCGCCCCACACCTCGGACTCGCGTACGGGGCCGCACGAGCGGACGCCGACACCGACGAGAGCCTGAACGTGCTGCAGCGACTGGCCGCGCGGGTGCCCCTGCGGGCGGCGGCCGGGGTGTGCGCAGCGGCGGTGGCGGTGGTCGGCATCTTCGCGTTCGCGAACGGCTCGCCGTCCGAGGCACCTGCGACGATGGCCGCCGAGAGCGTGCCCCTGCAGTCCGCACCATTGCCCGCGCCTGCGCCGGCGGCCGCGCCGGTGGCCGCGCCGGTGGCCGCGAAGCCGGCGGCACCGGCCCCGCGGTCCGCCGCCCCTGTCGTTCGGCCCACCGCCGCGCCCTCGCGCGCCCCGCAGCCGGTCGCCGATTGGCAGCCCGCCACCGATTGGCAGCCGGTCACCGATTGGCAGCCGGTCGCCACAGCGATCCAGCCCCAGACGATCGCAGCGCCGGACGTCGTGACCGAGGACGTTCTGAATTCGACTGTGCCAGAGCTGATTCCAGCGATGCTTCCGGCAACACTGCCCGCCGCCGAACCGCTTCCCGGCGCCGCGATTCCCGGCGCCGCGCTGCCGGTCGGCGCACCGCTTCCCGGCGCCGTGCCGCCGGTCGGCGCGCCACCCGCCAGCGCGCCGCTTCCCGTCGCCGTCCCCGGGGTGACGCCCGCCCCGGCAGTTGCTCCCGCCGCCGCGCCGGCTCCGCTGTACGACGTCCCGCCGCCGCTGCCGCCGGTGCTGTCCGAGCTTTTCGGCGCCCTGCCCTGACCACCTCTCGGCCCCCGCGGATGCGGTAGTTCTACTCATCCGCCGGCCACCCAGGACCAGGCATGCTTGCGGCATGACAGTAAACCCACCCGGACGCGACCGCGCCGTGGATGTCGCCCGGCTCGCCGCGCTGGTAGTCGTGATGTTCGGGCACTGCGCACTGCTGCTGGCCACCATCGACAGCGGCGGTGTTCGCATCGGAAACCTGATCGGTGAGATGCCCGGGATCGCCCCGATCACATGGGTGGTCCAGGTCATGCCGCTGTTCTTTCTCGCCGGGGGCGCCGCAGGTGCCCTGGGCTACCGGCCGGGCACGCCGTGGGGCACCTGGTTGTTCACCCGGGCGCAGCGCCTGTGCCGGCCGGTATTCTGGTATCTCGGCGCGTGGGCGCTTGGCCTGCTCATCGTGCGATTGACGCTGGGTGCGGAGTCCGCCGTGGGCCTCGGACGCGAGAGTGTCGCGCTCCTCTGGTTCCTGGGCGTCTACCTGGTCACACTGGCCTTCGTTCCTGCTCTGGCACGCATGAGCAGCGGCCGTGCCGTCGCGATGCTGCTCGCCGCGCTGCTCGCTGCCGCCGCGGTCGTGGACGGGATCCGATTCGCCGTCGGCACTCCGGAGGCGGGTGTCGCCAATTTCGTCGTTGTCTGGCTGATCCCCGTGGCGATCGGGGTGGCCTACGCTCGCCGGTTGATCGGCAGACGCGCCGCCCTCTGCGGCGCGATATCGGCCCTCATCGCCCAGGCGGTACTCGTTGCGGTCGGGCCCTACGAGGTGTCGCTCGTCGTCACGGGGGTGGAGCGGGTCTCCAACGTCTCGCCGCCGACACTGGTCCTTGCGCTGCACTGCGTGTGGATGTCGTGTGTGTTCGTTCTCGCGGCGGGCGCGATCCGGCGTTGGGCGCAGCGGCCGGGCGTCTGGCGTGTGGTCGCCGCCGGCAACGGGGGAGCGATGACGCTGTACCTGTGGCACATCCCCGCCATCGCCGTCGCCACCTTCACGCTGCATGCCTTCGGTCTGGACGCCTACGACGTCCACGCCGCGGACTTCGGGGCACTGCTGGCGCTGCGTGCGGCGGTCTTCGCCGCGGTGATGCTGGTGCTGTTCCGGGTGCTCTCGCCGCTGGAGCATCGCCCCTTGCCGTGGTGGGATACGCCGGCAGCCGCCACCGGCGCCCGTGCCGCCGCCGCCGGCGCGCTCATCTGCACCTCCGGTGTCGCACTCGTGCTGATGGCGAAGTTCGGACTCGGCGGTGCCGCGGGCTGGACCGCGCTCGGGATTTTCATCGGGCTCGCGGCAGCGGCGAGGTTCAGTGCGTCAGCGCCCACGCGACCGCGTGTGGGCAGCGACGTTGTCAGCGCGATTCGGTAGGGTCCAGCGCGTGAAATCTGGCGCCGTCAAATCCGTGAATGCCCGTCTCGCTGAGGAACTCGCCGTCGGGGAGGGCCAGGTCGCCGCGGCGGTGCGGCTACTCGACGAGGGTTCGACGGTCCCGTTCATCGCCCGCTACCGCAAAGAGGTCACCGGCAGTCTCGACGACGGCCAGCTGCGCTCCCTCGAGGAGCGCCTCGGATACCTGCGCGAGCTCGACGACCGCCGCGCTGCGGTGCTGGCGTCCATCAAGGAGCAGGGCAAGCTCACCGACGAACTCACCGCCGCGCTGATGTCCGCCGACACCAAGGCGCGCGTGGAGGACATCTACCTGCCGTACAAGCCCAAGCGACGCACCAAGGCGCAGATCGCCAGGGAGGCCGGGCTGGAGCCGTTGGCCGACACGCTGCTGGCCGACTCGGCACTCGTTCCCGACGACGCGGCCGCCGCGTTCGTCGGCGAGAACGTCCCCGACGTCGCCGCGGCACTCGACGGCGCGCGGCACATCGTCGTCGAGCGTGCGGCCGAAGACGCCGAACTCGTGGGCGCTCTGCGGGAACGGTTCTGGGAGAAGGGCTCGATGCGCGCCCGGCCGTCATCGGACGCGGTCGCGACGAGCCCGGCGGCACAGAAGTTTCGCGACTACTTCGACTTCACCGAGTCCCTGGCCACCATGCCCTCGCACCGGGTGCTGGCCGTGCTGCGCGGCGAGAAGGAGCAGGTCCTGGCGCTGAGCCTGGACGGTGGCGAGGACGATCTGTATCAGGCCATGATCGCCAGGGCGCTCGGCATCGATCTGTCCGCCTCCGGTGCGGCCACCCCGTGGCTCGCCGGCACCGTCGGCTTCGCCTGGCGCACCAGGTTGTCGATCTCCGCCTCGGTGGACGCCCGCGTCCGGCTGAAGTTGCGGGCCGAAGAGGACGCCGTGGCGGTGTTCGCCAAGAACCTCAAGGATCTGCTGCTGGCCGCCCCGGCGGGCAACCGCGCCACCCTGGGCCTCGACCCCGGTTTCCGGACCGGCGTGAAGGTCGCCGTGGTCGATGGCACCGGCAAGGTCGTGGACACCTGCGCGGTGTTCCCGCACCAGCCGCAGAAGCAGTGGGACTCGGCCAAGGCCACGCTGGCGGCGCTGGTGTCCCGGCACGGGGTCGAGTTGATCGCGGTGGGCAACGGCACCGCCTCGCGGGAGACCGACGCCCTGGCCGCCGAAGTCATCGCCGACATCCGCGCCGCCGGCGCCGCCGCGCCCGCCAAGGCGATGGTGAGTGAGGCCGGTGCGTCGGTGTACTCGGCGTCGGCCTACGCCGCACACGAACTACCCGAGCTGGACGTGACGTTGCGAGGCGCCGTATCGATCGCGCGGAGGCTGCAGGATCCGCTGGCCGAGCTGGTCAAGATCGAGCCGAAGTCGATCGGCGTAGGGCAGTACCAGCACGACGTGGCACCCGGTCATCTCGCCCGCAGCCTCGGCGGGGTGGTCGAGGATGCCGTCAACGCCGTCGGCGTGGATCTCAACACCGCGTCGGTGCCGCTGTTGGCGCACGTCTCCGGCATCACCGAATCCCTGGCCGAGGCGATCGTCGCCCACCGGGACAAGGTCGGCCGCTTCGAGAACCGCCGCGCACTGCTGAAGGTTCCGCGTCTGGGCCCCAAGGCATTCGAACAGTGCGCGGGTTTCCTGCGGATCCGTGGCGGCGAGGATCCGCTGGACGCCTCGGGTGTCCATCCCGAGGCCTACCCCGTCGTCCGGCGCATCCTGGACCGGGCCGGGGTCACCCTTGCCGAGATCATCGGCGACGAACGCGCCCTGCGGACGCTGCGACCGGCCGACTTCGCCGATGACCGATTCGGTGTCCCGACGGTCACCGACATCCTCACCGAACTCGAAAAGCCGGGACGCGATCCGCGCCCGGCGTTCACGACGGCCACCTTCGCCGCCGGGGTGGAGAAGGTGGCCGACCTCGAGGTCGGCATGATCCTGGAAGGCGTGGTCACCAACGTCGCCGCGTTCGGGGCGTTCGTCGACGTCGGCGTGCACCAGGACGGACTGGTCCACGTCTCGGCGATGGCCGACCGCTTTGTCTCCGATCCGCACGAGGTGGTGCGGTCCGGTCAGGTGGTGAAGGTCAAAGTCCTCGAAGTCGACGTCGATCGCAAGCGGATCGGGCTCAGCCTTCGCCTCAATGACACGTCATCACGTGAGGCAGGCAGCAGAAAACCGGAACGCGCACCGGGGCCTCGCGGCAATGCGGCAAAGGACCGTAAACCGCAGCGCGCCAATAACTCCGGACGTCGGGATGCCGGTTCGCCGGGAGGCTCGATGGCGCAGGCTCTGCGAAACGCGGGTTTCGGCCGGTGACTTCGGCGGCGTGGCGTTTCCCGATCACGGCGACCGCCGTGATCGGGGCCACCGTCGCGCTGGTGAGCGGATGCACGCGCAGCGTCGACGACGCGACGCCCAGGCCTGCGGCACTGGCCGCCCCGATCAACGAGTTACAGGTCGTCGACCTGCTCAGTCCCAAAGTCGTTGGGGAAGACGGCAACCTGTTCGTCACCGCCGAGCCCGCATCGTGCAGCGGTCTGGCGCGCGAGGTGGATCCGCCGTTCATCGACGCGCATCGGCCCTTGGCCACCGACGGCGGCCACTGGACCACCGACGACGGCACGGTCTTCGTCGAAGAGATAGTGGCGGTGTACCGCTTCGAGTTCGATCCGACTGCAGCGCTCAACGAGGCCAGGAAGACGATCGAGTCCTGCCGCGGCACCACCCTGACCGTCACGACGATGCAGGATCGCACCTACATCTTCGACGTGCTCGCGGCGCCGGGCGACAGTCCCCAGGGCAGCGTGGTGTGGTCACTGCGGGCTGCGGACTGGAACTGCGACAACACCTTCGTCGCCGCGCACAACGCGGCGATAGAGATCACCGCATGCGGCGCGGCAGGCGGATTCGATGTGTCGGCCCTGGCCGAGGAGGCGTTGACACGGATCGAGGCGCTGGCCAACACCACGGCATAGTCGACGCGGGGCCAGGCGGTGATCGGGTCAGGCGGTGATCGGGTCAGGCCCCCCGGCCAGCTGCGCCCGGGACGTGTCCTTGAGCGCGACGCCGGATCGACCGAGCCGACGGGCGCCGGCCACCAGCGCAGCCGTGGTGCGCGCCGCGCTGCGATAGCCGAGACCGTCGGGCGGGTGGATGTTGGAGATGCAGTTGCGGTCGGCGTCGGTGCGGCCCAGCCTCGGCAGGTGCGTCAGGTAGATGCCAAGGCTGTCGGCGACCGACAATCCGGGTCGCTCGCCGATCACCACGATGAGCGTCCCGACGCCGAGCGCCGCGCCGATGTGATCGCCGAGCGCCACCCGCGCCTGAGTCGCAATCACCGGCGGCGCCAACCGGTAGCCGCCCAACTCCTCCACCAGGGCGGCCAGCAGCCCGGTCCCGTGGTCGGTGAGAGCGCGCGGCGACAGCCCGTCGGCCAGCACGATGCCGATATCGGCACCGTGACCCGGGCCCGCTGTCGGCAGACCGCTCAGATCTGCCGGGGCGCGCCCCAGGTCGGGCCGCCGCAGGTACTCGCTGCGGCTCTCCGCGAGGCTGCGCACGTGCAGTGGCGTGCCGAAGCCCAATGCGTCGACGTGGCCGCTGAACGCGTCGACGTCCAGCGGGTCGTGGACCGCGTCGCGGGCGGCGGCATGGGCGGCCTTGAACTCCAGGACCCGGCGCGACGGCAGCGCATTGCCCGCGCGACCGAGGCCGATGCGGGCCTGGGTGGTGCGGCGCAGCGGCGCCCATACGTCCTCGACGGGTGAGCTGTCCGGGGCGGTCATTGGCCTGCCGCCAATCCGAGCAGGGGAGAGCCGGCCGGGTCGATCGGCAGCACCCGGCCATCGCCGTCGGCCATGCCCAGCTGCGTCAACCACGCTTCGAACTCGGGCGCCGGACGCAGCTGCAGTGCCTTGCGGACGTACAGCGCGTCGTGGAACGACAGGCTCTGATAGCCGAGCATCACATCGTCGGCGCCGGGCACGGTGATCACGAACGCCGCACCGGCGACCCCGAGCAGCGTCAGCAAGGTGTCCATGTCGTCCTGGTCGGCTTCAGCGTGGTTGGTGTGGCACACGTCCACCCCCATGGGCAACCCGAGCAGCTTGCCGCAGAAGTGATCCTCCAACCCCGCCCGGATGATCTGCTTGCCGTCGAACAGGTATTCCGGGCCGATGAAGCCGACCACGGTATTGACCAGCAACGGGTCCAGCGCACGCGCCACCGCGTACGCCCTGGTCTCGAGCGTCTGCTGGTCCACCGGCTTGCCCCCGACGCCCAGGTGTGCGCCGGCCGACAACGCCGAACCCTGGCCGGTCTCGAGGTACATCACGTTGTCACCGACGGTGCCGCGGCCCAATGACCGACCGGCCTCGTTGGCTTCCGCCAGCATCGGCAGGGTGATGCCGAAACCGGTGTTCGCACCCTGGGTTCCGGCGATCGACTGGAACACCAGGTCGACGGGGGCGCCCTGCTCGATCAGCTCCATCGTCGTGGTGACATGGCTGAGGACGCACGATTGCATCGGGATGTCGAAACGCTGCCTGATGTCGTCGAGCAGATGCAGCAGGTCCGAGGTCGCGTGCGGTGAGTCGGTGGCCGGGTTGATACCAATCACCGCGTCGCCGCAACCCATCAGCAGACCGTCGAGGGTGGCCGCGGCGATGCCGCGCGGATCGTCGGTCGGATGGTTGGGCTGCAGTCGGGTCGCCAGGGTCCCCGGCACCCCGATCGAGGTACGGAACGCGGCGCGGACGGTCGCGGCCGCGGCGACCGTGATGAGGTCCTGATTGCGCATGATCTTCGACACCGCGGCAACCATTTCCGGTGTCAGACCGGGTGTGACCGCTGCAAGGTGCTGCGCGCTGTGCGGCTGCGACGAGACGTCGAGCAGCCAGTCGCGCAACCCGCCTACCGTCAGGTGGGACAGCGGCGCGAAGGCGTCACGGTCGTGGGTGTCGATGATCAGCCGCGTGACGTCGTCCGTCTCGTAGGGCACCACCTCCTCGGTGAGGAAGGTCGATAGCGGCAAGTCGGCGAGAACCCATGCCGCAGCCGCTCTTTCGGCATCCGATTCGGCCGCGCAGCCGGCGAGTTCGTCGCCGGACCGCAGCGGCGTCGCCTTGGCCATCAGCTCGACCAGCCCGTCGAACTGGTAGTTATGCCCCGAGACCTGTTGGCGGTAGGTCACTTCAGGTCGTCCTCGGCCGCGGCCAGGGCGGCGAACTCCTCATCGGGAGAGTTGGCCACCAGGTGATGCCTGCTGTAGAGCCCGAAGTACGCCATGAACGCCGCGAAGACCCCCAGGCAGCACAGCGCGGCGACGTGGTCGACCAGGAACGTCGCGATGACCGCGAGGACCGCGATGACGAGGGCGAACCCGGTGGTGACTACGCCGCCGGGGGTCCGGTACGGGCGGGCCATATCGGGTTCGCGCCGGCGCAGCACGATGTGGCTGACCATCATCAGCACGTAGCTCAGCGCCGCGCCGAATACCGCCATGTTGAGCAGCAGCGCGCCCTGACCGGTGAGCGAGAGGGCGAATCCGATGATGCCCGGCACCACGAGCGCCAGCGTCGGCGCCTTACGGGAGTTGGTCACCGACAGCGCGGTCGGCAGGTAGCCGGCCCGCGACAGCGCGAACAGCTGCCGCGAGTAGGCGTAGATGATCGAGAAGAAGCTGGCGATCAACCCGGCCAGCCCGATGTAGTTGACGACCTTGGCCATCGTGCCGTCGCCCAGTGCCTCGACCAGAGGGTTGCCGGATTCCGACATGGCGGCCGCGCCGCCGGCGCCGGTGGTCAGGATCAGCACGGTCGCGCAGGTGACCAGCAGCACCGCCATCGCGGCGATGATGCCGCGCGGGACGTTGCGCGCCGGGTTGGCGGCCTCCTCGGCGGCGAGCGGGACGCCTTCGACCGCGAGGAAGAACCAGATGGCGAACGGGATCGCCGCCCAGATGCCCAGCACCCCGAAGGGCAGCCATTCGGAGGCGCCCGCGGCGTCGGTGGGGGCGATATCGGTGAGATTCGACGCGTCGAACTGCCCGATCGCCGAAACCGCAAAGACGACCAGGCCGACCAGTGCGATACCGGTGATCACAAACATCACCTTCAGCGCTTCGCCTACCCCGGACAGGTGGATGCCGATGAACACGGCGTACACGGCGAGGTAGACCCACCAGCCGTCGGTGATCCCGAACAGGTTCAGGGATTCCACGTAGGCGCCGATGAACGTCGCGATCGCAGCGGGCGCGATGGCGTATTCGATGAGGATGGCGGTGCCGGTGGCGAAGCCGCCCCAGGGGCCGAGCGCCCTGCGGGCGAACGTGTAGCCGCCGCCGGCCGCGGGCAACGCGGACGACATCTCGGCCATCCCGAGCACGAGAGCCAGGTACATGCCGGCGATGATGACCGCGGCGATCGCCAGGCCGCCGAATCCGCCCTCGGCCAGACCGAAATTCCAGCCCGAGTAGTCGCCGGAGATGACATAGCCGACGCCGAGACTGGCAAGCAGCAGCCATCCCGCGGTGCCCGATTTCAGCTGGCGCTTCTGCAGGTAATCATCCGATTCCCGATGCTCTTGCACACTGCGCGTGGGGTGACTGGGACGACTGTCGGCACTCATGTGATGACACTCCGTTCGAAGGTGTGAGCTGGGACACTATCTTCCCGAGAGTTGCAACAACGTTGCAAGGGTTGTTCAAAAGCATTGGGACACAACGTGATAGCGCCGCACAATAGAGACAAGGGCACCCGGGGCGACGACGACGTCGCGATCGGCGGCGCGCGCGATACGGGCGTCGGCGTTACGCTCCTGCCGGGCTGGCGAACACCCGGCGAGGGCTTTAAAGGTCTTTCTACCAACCTTTAGAGAGAGCGTATTGGCCCGGGCGAAATCTGTCCAGTCCTGCGCAGATGTAACGGCGTGTCCTGGTCAGCCGATAGATCGCACACAACCGGATCGGTAGGAAGGGGATCGCCGTGGGCGCGGTGCTGGGGCTGTCTCTCACCTCCGACGACATCGTGTGGGTTCTCGTGGATGCTGCCCACCGCTCCGTCCTGGACCACGACGCGTTCGAGTTCCCCGACGACGCCGAGATCACCGGCACCGCTGCCCGCGGTGCCCATGCGATCGCGACCGCGAGCGGACTCGAGGTCGAACGCGTTCGCCTGACATGGAGCGACAACGCTCGACACGAAGGCCTGCGCCTGCTGACCCGCTTGCGCAGCATGGACTTCGACCACGTCGACGCCGTCCCGCTCGCATCCGTCATGGCCGTCACCGTCGATGCCGCCCACGCGGACATGGCGCCGCGCCTGGCGTTGGCGTACGGCGCGGCGCTGGCTGAGGTGGCCCCCAGCGACGCCATCACCGAGCCCGTCACCCAGCAGATGCCGGCGGCCCGCCGATTCCGGCGGCCGGCGGTGTACGCGGCACTCGGCTTGACTGCCGCTGCCGGCATCGGAGTCCTGGTCCTGGCCAGCGCATCGGTGCCGCAGGTCGAGCCGGCCGCCACCACCGCCGAGCAGTCGGCCCCGGCTGACCCCGGATGGGTGTCGGTGCCGGCACCCGCAGGCGCCAGCGGAGTCCTGAACCGCAAGGTGGTGACCCTGCCGTCCGAGGCCGCACAGCAGGCGACCGTTCCCGTGGAAGCGGCCGCACCGGTGCAGGCGGCCGACGTGGCGGTTCCGGAGCCGGCCGCGGCGCTCTCGGTGCCGGAACCGGCCGCGGCGCTTGCGGTGCCGGAACCGGCCGCGGCGCTTGCGGTGCCGGAACCGGCGGCGCCCGAATCCGTCGTCATGCCGATTGAACCCGTCGCGGCGCAGCCAGGGGCCGAACCCGCTGTGGCACTGCCGGAGTCCGAACCCGTCGGAGCACTGCCCGCGGAAGTGCCGATCGGACAGCCGCACCTGCCGGACGTTGCACACCTGCCGGACATTGCGCATCTGCCCGAGGCGCAGCCCGCGGCCGGACCGATCGTCGGCACCCCTGCGCCCGTGCCGGCACCCGGGCCGGAGATGACAGAACCACTGAATGTGTTCACTGCGTTGCCCTGACCGGCTACGGTCGACCCGTGACGCCGCTATCGCAGGTTGCCCCCACCTCTGACCACGTCGTCGGACTGGCCCGCGGGTTGCGCGATCTGGTGCGCGCCGAGGCCACCGAATCCGAACAGAACCGCACCATGACATCGGCGATCGTCGACGCGATGTGGTCCTCCGGTCTGATGTCGGCCTTCAATCCGGTCGACGCGGGCGGACTCGAGCCGTCGTTCGCCGAGATGATCGAGACCTGGATCGAAATGGCTTGGCAGGACGGGTCATTCGGATGGGTGGGCATCGCCAACCTACCCTCCGCGTTCGCCGCGGCGACGTATCTGCCCGACGACGGCTTCGCGGAGGTCTTCAGCGCCCACGACAACCGCGTCACCATGGGCGGGCAGTTCTTCCCCAACGGCCAGGGCGTGGCCGTCGACGGCGGCTACCAACTGAGCGGAGCGTGGAGTTTCGGGTCGGGCACCGGCCACGCCGAGTATGTGGCGGCAGGGTTCCTACCGATGGTCGGCGGGGAGATGCAGTGGGTCAGCGAGGGCGTGCCGGATATGCAGATCGCCGTCGTGCCGCGCGCCGATGTCACGTTCAATGACGGCTGGCACGTCCAGGGGCTCAAGGGGACCGGCTCCTACGACTACGCCATGCAGGACGTCTTCGTTCCACACCGCCGCACGTTCGCACTGTTCACCCGCGAGCCCTGTCGAGGCAGTTCACCGGCGAGCAGGATGGGCATGATGCCGGTGACGGCCGCCGGACACGCGGCGTGGGCGCTCGGTGTCGCCAAGAGCATGCTCGACGATGTGGCCGACCTGGCCGCGACGAAGTTCCGGATGAGCGACATGGCGGCGTTGGCCACCCGGCCCACGTTCCAGAAGGGCCTGGCACACCACGTCGCGGCGTGGCGGGCGGCCCGGCTGCTCGTCCTCGATGCGTTCGGCACCGCCGAAGCGGCCGTCGACGCGGGGGAGGAGCTCACCCCGACCCATCGCGCCGACATGCGGGTCGCCGCCGTGTTCGCCACCGACACCGCGCGTAACTGCGCCGAATGGGCGCACCTCGCCGCGGGCACCAGCGCGATCCGTGAGGGCAGCCGTCTCGAGCGGGCGTTCCGCGACATCGACACGGGAACCCAGCACGCCTTCATCAGCGAGAAGGTGGCGATCGACGCCGCGCAGGTCTGGCTGGGCATCGTCGAGGACCAGTTCGGCCTCTAGCCGGAACCCGGCCCCGAGAGCGGCCGCGCCGGCAACCCCGTCGGAGCCCTCGCAGCGAGATCGACGTGAGGGTCGTGATTCCTCGACGTGGCCCCCTTTTGGCAGCCATGGTGTCGATCTCGGCCCGAGGGCCGCAGAGCCGACCGCTTCACCCGATGGCGGCTGAGAGGCGGTGAGCCCGACTCATACCAGGATCCGTCGACTGCGACGAATGGAGTTGACCGTCGGGCCCGGTCGTTATATATGCTAATTATCCGGACCCGGTTTCCAGGAGTGATGTGATGACCTTGATCAAGACCGCGCTGTCTGCCGTCGTGCTCGCGGGTGGACTGGCCGCCGGGATGCTGGCCTCCGGCGTCGCCCCGGCGGGTGCGCAACCGCCTCCGCCGCCAGCGCCCACGCAAGGCGAGATCCCGCCCGCGTGGGCCCCGCCCAAGCCCAACGAGTTCTGGAACGGGCAGCCGGTGGTGTGGTACTCGGGCTGGGGCGGACGTTGGGGCGTGTGGATCAACGGCGGCTTCATCCCGCTGTCGTCCAATCCGGTGACCGGCGGCGGCTGATCCCCGCACACGTGGGCTGTCAGAAACGTGTAGCTGCGCTATATAGTTGCAGAACCGAACTTAACGACTGAGGCAGGTAACGATGACTGGACTGGTGGGTCGCGTCGCGCGGATGGGTTTTGCGTTCCTCGGAGCCGCGACGGTCGCCCTGAGCGCCGCCGGACCGGCTCTTGCCGACGCTACCGACGACTATCCGATCCCGCACAGGATCATCGTCACCACCTGTGATGTCGAGCAGTACATGGCGGCGGCGCGGGACACCAGCCCCGTCTACTTCGAGCGGTACATGATCGACCGGAGCAACCGGCCTGCCGACGTCCAGCAGGCCGCCTTCGACCGCATCCACTGGTTCTTCTCGCTCGATCCGGTGGGACGGCGCCAGTACTCCGAGAACACCGCGACCAACGTCTACTACGAGCAAGTGGCGACCCGCTGGGGCAACTGGGCCAAGCTCTTCTTCAACAACAAGGGCGTCGTGGCCCACGCCACCGACGTCTGCATGAACTACCCCCGCGGCGATATGTCCCTGTGGGCGTGGCCCGTCGCGAGGTAGTCGGCATCGCCCGAACTCCTTGAGCGGGGCGATATTTCAGGATTTGACGGATTTGACGCCGACGGTGATGAGGTCGGACACCAGCTGCGCCCAGGCGGGTCGGCGCACGCGGTGCTGGTCGTCGACGGTGAATCCGGCATCGGTGAACAGCGTGCGCATCTCCGCCGGATCTGGGGCGTGCGACGGATTCAGTCGGTTCGCCGACAGCCACTGCAACGGAAGAATCGCCATGCTCTGCCGTGGACTCAGCGTTGCCACCGCCGTGAACCCTCCCGGCGAGAGCACCCGATGGAACTCGCGCAGCGCGGCCGGCTGATTGAACCAGTGGAAGGCCGACGTCGTGACCACCGCGTCGAGGCTTTCATCGTCGAAGGGCAACTTCTCGGCGGGGGCGGTCACCCACTGGACCGAGGCGGACCGGCGCGCGGCCTGCGCCAGCATCCCTTCGGACAGGTCGACGCCGAACACCGCGTCCGGTCGCACCTCGCGTGCAATGCGGTCGGCCAGAATTCCCGTGCCGCAGCCGATGTCGGCGACCCGGCGGGACGCGTGGGACGTCAGCAGCGCGATCATCTCGTCCTGCGCCGGGCGATACACCCAGCGCTGAACGACATCGGTGTCGTAGATCGGGGCGGCGAAGCCCCAGAACCCGGTGACCGCCTCGTTGAACTGTCTGCGCGTGGCCACGTCCTGCCGCCGCGTTACTGGTGCGGCGCTTGGTCGAGAATCGGCAACTTCTCGGGGCAGTAGGTGCGCAGGCCGGCGGCGACGAATTGGTACGCCTGATCGGTGGTCGCGTCCTTGTCCAGCTGGTTGTGCACGAACTTGGCAGACGCGAACAGATCGGGATCGACGTTCGTGTACAGCCGCTTGCACATGATCTTGCCGATCCAGGCGTTGTAGTCCTTCGGACCGTAGATGCCGTACGTGTGCAGCTCGTTGGCGAAGTTCGTATCCGGGTCGGCTGCCGCCGTGGCTGCTGTACCCAGCGCCCCGAGGGCCATAGCCGCCGCGGCGGCACTGATCAGAATCCGCTTCACGTTCTCACTCCTTCTGCCGGATCGCTTTGCAGCCCACCAGGTCTCGGCCACGGTGACGGAACAGGCCGCTTGCGCACCCGCTGCGGCCACCAGAACCACGGTCCCATCAGCGCGGCGAGCGACGGGGTCATGAACGCACGGATCACGAGGGTGTCGAACAACAGACCCAGACCGATCGTCGTACCGACCTGCCCGATGACGGTCAGCTCACTGACCGACATCGACATCATCGTAAAGGCGAACACCAGTCCAGCGGCGGTGACCACAGAGCCGCTGCCGCCCATCGCGCGGATGATCCCCGTCCCGATGCCCGCGTGTATCTCCTCTTTGAGCCGGGACACCAGAAGCAGGTTGTAGTCGGCGCCGACGGCCAGCAGGATGATCACCGCCATCGCCAGCACCATCCAGTGCAGCTCGATGCCGAGGATGTGCTGCCAGAACAGCACCGACAGGCCGAACGACGCACCGAGTGAGATCACCACCGTGCCGACGATGACCGCCGAGGCCACGACGGCACGCGTGATGATCAACATGATGATGAAGATCAGGGCCAGCGCGGCGATCCCGGCGATCAACAGGTCGTAGTTGTTGCCGTCCTGCATGTCCTTGAACGTGGCCGCGGTACCGCCGAGATAGACCTTTGCGCCTTCCAGCGGCGTGCCCTTGATGGCCTCCTTGGCCGCAGTCTTGATCGCGTCGATCTTCGCCACGCCCTCGGGACTCAAGGGGTCACCCTCGTGGGAGATCATGAAGCGCACGGCGTGGCCATCCGGCGATAGGAACTGCTCCAGACCCCGCTGGAAGTCCTTGTTGTCGAAGATGTCCGGCGGTAGGTAGAACGAGTCGTCGTTCATCGAGTCGTCGAACGCCTCGCCCATGGCGTCCGCGTCCTCGGACATCGCCGCCATCTGATCCTGCTGACCCTTCTGACTCTGATACATCGTCAGCATCATGGTCTTCATGGTCTTCATGGTCGAGATCATCTCGGGCATCAACGCGACCATCTGAGGCATCAACGTGTCGAGCTTCTTCATCTCCGGCACAAGCTCTTTGATGTCGTCGGTCATCACATTGATGCCGTCGAGGGTGTCGAACACCGACCGCAGCGCCCAGCACACCGGGATGTCGTAGCAGTGGGGTTCCCAGTAGAAGTAGTTGCGGATGGGCCGGAAGAAGTCGTCGAAGTTCGCGATGCTGTCGCGAAGCGCTTCGATGTCGACGACCATGCCCTCCATCTTCGTCACCATGTTGTGGGTGATCTCAGACATCTGCTTGGTCAGGCCGGCCATCTTCTCCATCGTCGCGATGGTGTTGTTCATCTCGTCGGCCTGGACCAGCATGTCGGCCATCCGGTCCTGCATGTACTTCTCGTTGAGCCGCTGGGTGGTGCCCTGCATGCTCATCTGGAACGGAATCGACGTGTGCTTGATCGGTTTGCCGTCCGGCCGTGTAATCGCCTGCACGCGGGCGATTCCCGGAACCCGGAAGACCGCCTTGGCGATCTTGTCGATCACCAGGAAGTCCGCCGAGTTACGGAGGTCGTGGTCGCTTTCGATCATCAGCAGTTCCGGGTTCATCCGGGCCTGGGAGAAGTGCCGGTCCGCGGCCGCATAACCCTCCTGGGCCGGCAGGTCGGCGGGCAGATAGTCGCGGTCGTTGTAATTCGTCTTGTAGCCCGGCAGGGTCAGCAGGCCCACCATCGACAGTGCGATCGTGCCGATCAGGATCGGGCCCGGCCACCGAACCACTGCGGCACCGATCTTGCGCCAACCGCGAACGCGCATCGACCGTTTGGGCTCGAGCAGGCCGAAGCGGGTCAGGACCGCGATAACGGCGGTCATCAGGATGACGCCGGCCAACACCACCACGACCATGCCGATGGCCAGCGGAACACCGAGGGTCTGGAAGTACGGAAGCCTGGTGAAGCTCAGGCAGAACGTCGCGCCGGCGATGGTCAGGCCCGAGCCCAGCACCACGTGCGCGGTGCCGTGGAACATCGTGTAGAAGGCGGTTTCTTTGTCCTCGCCCGCGCCTCGGGCCTCCTGATATCTGCCTATCAGAAATATGGCGTAATCCGTTGCCGCGGCTATCGCGAGGGTCACCAGGAGGTTGGTGGCGAACGTCGAGAGGCCGATGATCTCGTGATAGCCCAGGAACGCGACCACACCGCGCGCGGCCGCCAGCGACAGCACGACCACCACCAGCGTGATCAGCACCGTGACGATGGACCGGTAGACGAGCAGCAACATGACGATGATGACGGTGAACGTCGCCAACTCGATCATGGTCATGCTGCGGTCGCTGGCGATGTGCTGGTCGGCGGCGAGCGCTGCGGGCCCGGTGACGTAGGCCTTGACCCCCGGCGGAGGCGAGAGACCGCTGATGATGCCCTGCACGGATTCCACCGACTCATTGGCCAGTGACTCGCCCTGATTGCCGGCCAACTTCACCTGGACGTAGGCGGCCAGACCGTCGTTGCTCTGCGAGCCCGCGGCAGTGAGCGGGTCGCTCCAGAAATCCTGCACGGACTGCACATGAGCGGTGTCGGCCCTGAGCTTTTCGACCATCTGGTCGTACCAGGCGTGTGCCTCGTCGCCGAGCGGCTCCTGGCCCTCGAGCACGATCATGACCGAACTGTCGGAGTCGCCCTCCTCGAAGAGCTCGCCGACCTTCTTCATCGAGATCATCGACGGGGCGTCGTCGGGGCTCATCGACACCGCCTGCATCCGCCCGACTTCTTCCAGCTGCGGGACGATGACGTTGAGGACGACGATGAGCGCGATCCAGGCGAGGATGATCGGGACCGCGAAGGTGCGGATCATCCTGGGCAAGAACGTGCGGGACGGTTCCTTGGCGGGCGGGAATGCGTCGGTGTCGGCGTCGCGGACTGGCGCGCTCATGCGGACTTCACGAAGCAGAAGGTCTGGGCGTTCAAGCCGTCCGTCGTCCTCTCATCCTTCAACTCGTCGTCGACGAAGATGCGGCACGTGATGGTCCCGCCGTCGCCCTGAGCGACGATGTTGGGCGCGGCCGACGGCTCGGTGGTGCTGAGAAGGAGCGACCAGGGCAGCGCCGCACCGTCGACGCGCTGCGGTTTGGCGTCCAGATCCAGGTAGTTGATGTCGGCGTAGCTGCCGGTGCCCGAGATCTCGTAGCGAACTTCCTTGGGGTCGAACGGTTCGGGCAGATCGGCGAAGTTTCGCGGAGTCTCGATGATGCCCTCGGACCCGAAGAACGTCCGGATCCGCGCCACGGTCAGGCCGGCAACCACGACGACGAACACGATGAGCAGGGGGAGCCAGACCTTTTTGGCGAGACCCATCACGACTTCTGCTCCCGATCCTTGCCGACCAATTTCGACCCTCTTGGATTCGATCTGATGTTCTGCCGATCTTAACTTAGCCCGTATAAGTTCCCACCCAGTCCACAGATTAGCCAACTATTTGTGGCGCTGCTAACTGCTGCCAGGCCAGTGCGGGCTGCATCACTCAAGTCATGGCGGAATCCCTTGACCGTCGGCCTAGCCCGCTGCTACACATAGCGGCAGCTGACATGCTGAGCGATCGCACAGGAGCTGGTGCGCGGTCGTCGCCGACGAGGAGTCTGATGCCGGATCCGACCGCAGCCACGGCCACCGTGTACTACGACCCCTACGACGTCGGGATCACCGCCGACCCCTATCCCGTCTTCGCGCGTCTCCGCGACGAAGCGCCTCTCTACTACAACGAGCGCTACGACTTCTGGGCGCTGTCGCGCCACGCCGACGTCGAGAAAGCACTGTCGGACTGGGAGACGTTCTCCAACGCGCGCAGCGACATCCTGGAACTGGTCAAGTCGACGTTCGACATGCCCAGGGGCGTGATGATGTTCGAGGACCCGCCGGAGCACACGATGCTGCGCGGGCTGATGTCACGGGTGTTCACCCCACGCCGGATGGCCGAGATCGAGGATCAGATCCGGCGGTACTGCGTGAATTGTCTCGACCCGCTCGTCGGCTCCGGCGGCTTCGACATCATCTCCGAGCTGGCCTCGATGATGCCGATGCGCGTCATCGGCATGCTCCTCGGAATTCCCGAGTCCGAGCAGGTCTCGGTGCGCGATGCCAACGACGCCAACCTTCGGACGAGGCCGGGCGCACCGATGAAGGTGGCCGACGCGACGAAGATCGCCGACGGCAGCATCTACGCCGACTACGTCGACTGGCGCGCGGCCAACCCGTCCGACGATCTGATGACCGCGCTGCTCAACGTCGAGTTCACCGACAGCAGCGGTGAACACCGCACGCTGACCCGCAAAGAGGTGCTGCACTACACACAGGTGGTCGCCGGGGCGGGCAACGAGACCACCGGTCGGCTGATCGGCTGGCTGGCCAAGGTGTTGGCCGAACATCCCGACCAGCGCCGCGAGATCGCCGAGGATCGGTCGCTGGTACTGCGGGCCGTCGACGAGACACTGCGATTCGAGCCCACCGGCCCCCACGTCGCCCGCTACGTCGCCAGGGATTTCACCTACGGCGGCACCACGGTGCCCGCCGGGTCGGCGATGTTGCTTCTGTTCGGTGCGGCCAACCGGGACGAGCGGCGCTACCGCCTGCCCGACACGTTCGACATCCACCGCGACAACATCAGCCACCTCACCTTCGGCAAGGGTGTGCACTACTGCCTGGGCGCGAACCTGGCCCGGCTCGAAGGCCGAGTCGCGCTTGACGAGGTGCTCAACCGCTGGCCCGAATGGGAGATCGACTACGACACCGCGCGACTGGCCCCGACCTCCACGGTTCGCGGCTGGGAGCATCTGCGGATCCTGGTGGGCTGAAACGTCCGGCGTATTCTTCGGCCGATGAGCTGGTGGCTGAACCGCTCCGAGCACGAACTCACCGAAGTCGTGCCCGCCGCGCCCGACTCGGTGCAGGCGTTCTACGCCGACCTGGACAACCTCCGGCAGCTCCATCCGTTGATCGTGTCGGTGCGCCGCGTCGCCCACACCGACACACCGGACGGCTATCGACGGACCTACCGGGTGCGTGATCGCATCCCACTTGGTCCGCTGGCCCTGCCGATCAGCTATCGCACCGAACTGCAGGTGCACCGCAGCGCAACCGCACCGCGTGTGGACGCCGACGCGCGGCAATTCCCGCGGATTCGCCTGGTCAGCACGGTGCACTTCGAACCGGTGGCGGCGGGCACCCGGCTCACCGAAGCGCTGACCATCACCGCGCCGCGTCCGCTGGCCGGCGTCACGACGCGCCAGGCACTCGCCGCGCACACCGAGATGCTCGCCGGGATTGCGCGCAGCTTCGGTTGATCGAGGTCAGGAACCCGTGCCCTCGGCGTCTCCGGGTGCGTCCACGGCCGCGTCGAGCACGCTCACCGCGATGCCGTACGGCAGGAACCGGACCCGGCGCGTCGGGTCGGTGTTGGTCTTGTTCGCGCGCAGCGCGTCCAACTCGGTCGGGTAGACCTGCTCGATCTGGGCGCCCCCGTCGTCGTCGACGGTGTAGATGGCCCACACACCGTCGCCGGTCTCGCCGGTGGTCTCGGGCTGGGTGCGGCCGCGGGTACCGCGAGTGAACTCGTCGAACAGCACCGACCAGCCGGCGCGCTCACCGGAGGTGTTCACGAACCGGCCGAGACCGTCGAGGGCGTCGCGCAACCCCTCACCTGCTTCCCGGACTACGCGGTCGAGATCCTCGGGGTCGAAGCCGAACGGGCCGGATGAACTGTTGCTCATGATGGTCCTCCTGACGGCCGTGCCCTGAGCACAGCGGATACTGACCAGTGTGCCTGCGTGAGCAGATCTCGTCGACTGCCGGCAGGCGGAAGTGGAGGCATCCCGTGCCCGTGACACCAGCAGACCTGCTGGCCACCGCCCAGCGGTCGCTGGTCGCAGCCGGAGCGCACGACCGCGCCGGCTGGATCGGCCTGTTCACGGCCGACTGCAGGGTCGAGGACCCGGTGGGATCCCGGCCGCACCGCGGTCACGTCGCGATCGGACATTTCTACGACACATTCATCGGGCCGCGGGAGATCACCCACCACCCGGACACGGACCTCGTCGTCGGAACCACCGTGGTGCGCGACCTCGAACTCGAGATCCAGATGGCGCCGTCGGTGACCTCCTCACCCTTGCGGGTACCCACCTTCATTCGCTACGACCTGAAGACCGAAGGCGACGAGTTGCGGATCGCTGCACTGTCGGCCTACTGGGAACTGCCGGCGATGATCGGGCAGTTCGCACGCAGCGGGCTCGGTGCCGTGCCCGCCGGAATCGCCCTCGGCAGAAGCATGTTCGCCAATCAGGGGTTGTCCGGCAGCCTGGGTTTCCTCACCGGGTTTCGAGGCGCCGGCACCGGCGGCAAAGGGCTCTTCGCGCGATTCCTCGACGAAGCGTGCGGCGGCGACGAGATCGGCGTGCGGCGACTTGCCGCCGACATCCCGGTCACCGTGGGGGACACCGAGTCGCTGACGACCTCCGACCTGGTCAAGCACCTGTCCGGCGGCGCGTGGACCAAGCTCGTCCGCTCGGGGCACGCTGTCGCCGCCCGCGTCGACCGCGACGGCGACCGCTGCGTGGTCATCGGCGACCTCAGAAGCGACCGGGTGGCCCTTTCCCGGATTCGGCTGTTCGGCGAATTCCGATGATTCGGCGACGTTGCCGCGAGTCGCGACCGCAGCTATCAGAAGCATGAGAACGTAGCAACACCATGAACGACGCTGAAACAGGTCACTACGTCACCTACGAGGAGTTCGGCAGGCGGTTCTTCGAGATCGCCGTGACCGAGGACCGTGTCGGCGGCGCGATCGCCGAGATCGCCGGTGAGGCGTTCGAGCTGGGCCCGATCGCCCAGGGCCCCGGCAAGATCGCCAAGGTCACCGCCAAGGTGCGCATCCTCGACCCCCGGGTCACCCGAGAAGTCGGCGAACTGATCACGTTCGGCATCCGCATCCCGCTGGAGATCGACATGGTCGTCGACCTGCGGATCGACAAGCCGAAGTTCATGGTCTTCGGCGAGATCTCGCTGCGCGCCACCGCGCAGGCCGCCGAACCGCTGCTGCTGATCCTCGACGTCGAGAAGCCGCGCCCTTCCGACATCTCCATCCATGTCACCTCCAAATCCCTGCGCGCGGAGGTGGTTCGCATCGTCGGCGGCGTGGACGCCGAGATCAAGCGGTTCATTGCCGCTCATGTTGCCGGCGAGATCGACAGCCCGGCGTCGAAGAAGGCCAAGATCATCGATGTCGCCGAACAGGTCGCCGAATCCTGGGGCACCTAACCGGTCAACTGCTGCAGGACCGGTCGTCGCGGCGGCCGGCCGTCGCCGGCGGACTCGCCGCGAACGTGCTGCCACAGCCACGGCATCAGCATGTTGCGGGTCCACTGCGCCTGCGAGTACGTGCGCGACCGGAAGGACGGCGGCGGCGCCCCGGGATCGGCACGCGCCCAGTCGTGACTGCTGCCCGGCAACCCGAGCGCCTCGGCGGCGGCCGCCGCGAACAGCATGTGCCCCTTCGGTGAGCCGTGCACCCGATCGGGACTCCACGTGTCCGGCTGCGTCATCGACGGCGCGCGATAGAGGTCGACCAGCCGGAAACCGTGGCGGTCGGCGGCACTGCGGATCTGCGCGTTGATCCGGACCACCCGCGTGCTCAGCACCCGGCCGATCGGCAGGATCCTCGCCAGGTCAGGGAAGGTCGTCGTCACCACGGTGGCGCCCGACCCCGCGAGCCGACGGTAGAGGTCGTCGAGTTGGCACAGGGCGTCCTCGAAGCCCGGTCCCGGCCGCGTCACGTCGTTCATCCCGATGCACACCGTGATCACGTCCGCGCCCATCTGCACCGCAACGGGTAGTTGCTCGTCGAGCACATGGCGGATCTGCTTGCCGCGCACCGCGAGATTGGCGTACTGCAACCCGGGATAGTGCCTGTCGAGGAGCACGGCAAGGCGATCGGCGAAGCCGGCCAGCCCGGCGGTGTCGTCGCCGTCCCACAGCCCTTCGGTCTGGCTGTCGCCCAATGCGACATACCGGGAGTAGCCGAGCACAGAGGCGACTCTAAAGCAGCCGGCCCAGCCTGGTCAGGTTGAGCACGACGCCGGTGACGCTGAGCTGGGTGATGACATCCTCCAGCCGTTTGCGTGGCAGCTCGGCGCGCCACTGCGGCAACGTCCCGGTCAGCCGGACCGCGCCGGGCGTGAACGCGATGCCGGTCAGCTGCAGCCCGTGGGCGAACTCGGGCAGGCGCACCGGATATGACGGGGTCCGCGCCGGCAGACGCCAGCGGGAGCGGCCGATCGTCAGCCCGCGCGGTGTCAGCCACAGCGTCGAGCCGTCGAGCCTGGCCTCCACTTCGGCGTGACCCATCTGCGGCCGCCTCGCCATGCGCAGCCGCGCCACACCGTCAGTGCCGATCTCACCACTGAAACGCGGGGCCAGCCAGCGGAACAGGTCGTCCAGTGCGGTGGCAGGTACCTCGAGAGTCAGCTCCACCGGCGCGGCCACCACCACAGGGGGCGAGGTCGGCTTGAGGTGCACGTTGTGCAGAACAACCGTGGCACGATCGAAAGAGCTGTTCCGCCAACGAATATCGCGGGCCACGAGGGTGACGTCGTTGAGCTGGCCGACCGAAAGGCCCCGAACGTCCAGCCGGGAGTCGAACTCGGTGACGGTCATCGTCAGGTCACCGTCGTCGAGGCGGACGGTGAGTCGCCGCCCGACGACCAGCCGGCGCAGCGTCATGAACAGCGTCCGATAGGCGGCCGCGGCGCCGCTGTTGACCGGCATCATCGCGGTCGCAGACCACAGCGAGCTGAGCATGTCGAGCGGCCGGAAGGGGTCGAACCGGCGCGCGGGCGGCGGACGGGTCATGGTGTCGACCATCCTTCCATGTCCACCGTGCCGGGCGGTTATGGTCCACCCGTGCCCAAGCTCAGCGCCGGACTGCTGTTGTACCGCGAGACCGCCGGCGAGCTCGAGGTGCTCATCGGCCATCCCGGCGGTCCGTTCTGGGCCCGCAAGGACGACGGCGCCTGGTCGATCCCGAAAGGCGAGTACACCGACGGCGAGGACCCGTGGACCGTGGCGCAGCGGGAGTTCCACGAGGAGATCGGCAAGCCGCCGCCCACCGGACCCCGAATCGCGTTCACGCCGGTGCGTCAGCCCAGCGGCAAGATCATCACCGTCTACGCCGTGCACGCCGACCTTGACCTGGAAGGCGCCTGCAGCAACACCTTTACGCTCGAATGGCCCAGGGGCTCAGGCACACTCAGGGAGTACCCGGAGATCGACCGGGTGGCGTGGTTCGCCGTGGCAGTGGCGCGGTCGAAGCTGGGGAAGGGCCAGCTTCCACTGCTCGATCAGCTCGAGGATGCGCTCGGACGCGGCGGACCGCAGGAGTCTCGATCGCATTGATCGTCAACGCGCGGCCGTGGATTCGCCAGCCGTTGCCGGTGCGCAGGTACTCGTCGTCGTAGCGCAGGTGCCACACCACATCGGTTGCCGTCTCACCGGTGACCGTCCAGTGATGGGCCACGCAGGTGATGCGGCCCAGCGCATAGCCGGCCTGCTCGCCTGGGGCGTAGACCTCACCGACGATGGCATGCTCGGTCCTGGTCACCTGGGTCAGCGCCGACATCGCGGCGCGGACTCCGTCGCGCCCGTGATGGCGCCGCACCGGGTCCAGCGACCGCGGCGGATCGGGAAGGCGTAATTCCGCTGTCTCGGTGAACAATTCGGCAACATCGGCGAATCTGCGGTCGTCGACCGCGGACGCGTACAGATGCACCAGGTCGCTGACGGCCAACCGGTCGGCCACCGCGAGGCTCACGGCACCAACCCCAACCGTTCGGCGCACGCCGACAACAGGTCGCGGGCCTCGTCGATATCGGTGACGGCGGGCATGCCGAGCACGATTCGGTCCGCTCCGACGGCGGCGAGGCGGGCCGCACGGTCGGCGTCGATCTTCGTCACCAGATGGCCTAGCGACACCTCCAGGGCCACACCGCCGCGACCGACCCGCGTCGCCTCGTCACGCATTATCGTCACCAAGTCGGCCAGCCGGTCCCCGGTCACGCCCAGCGGCTGAAACCCGTCACCGTACCGACCCGCCCGGACCGCGGCCGCGCGACTGTGACCGCCGATGTGGATAGGCAAGTGCCGCAACGGCTTCGGAAGACACACCGCATCCTGGAAGGCGAAGAACTCCCCGCGGTGGCTCACCCCCTCGGGTCGGCCCTGCCACAGCAGTCGCATCACCTCGAGTTGCTCGTCGGTGCGGCGACCGCGGCTGCCGAACTCCACTCCGCACGCCTCGATCTCCTCCTTGAGCCAGCCGACGCCCACGCACAACCGCAACCGCCCGCCGGAGAGCACATCCACGGTGGCGGCCCGCTTGGCCAGCACCACCGGGTGGTGGTTGGGCAGCACCAGCACACCGGTGGCCAGACCGAGCCGTTCGGTGCGGCCGGCCAGAAACGCCAGCAGGTCAAGAGGATCGGGAATCGGAGTGTCGGCCGCAACGTCGACCCGGCCGGACGCGTCATACGGATAGACGCTGCTGTAGCGGGACACCATCACGGTGTGCTCGGCGACGATCACCGACTCGAACCCGCACGCCTCCAGGTGCTGGGCGAACAGCGACATCCACAGCGGGTCGGCGGTGACCCCGGTGGCGATCGGAGCGACGACGGCGAACTTCACGGCAGCGGGGGCAGGCCGTTGCTCTGCCTGATGTCGTCGCGGCATTCCCGCCTGGTCTGGCCGGTCTGCTCCATGCACACCCGCACCGGTGACTCCTCCTCCGGGGCCAGCGGTGCCTCGGTCGGTGCGGTGGTCACGGTGACCGTCGGGCTGGGCACGTCGCCCTCGGTCAGCGACCAGATGGTGGTGCCGGTGCCCTGCAGTGCCGAGCAGTACGCGGTGGACCCGTCCGCGGTGGTGCCGGTGCTGCCAACCGGGGTGCAGTTAGCGCCGATGACCACCGTCGACGGTGCGGCGGGCGCCGTCGGGGTGACGACGTCGGCGGAGGTGACCACCGTGGTGTCGGTGGCGACCGTGGTCGTCGGCGGCCCGCTGCGGGTGGTGCTCGTCGACGGCGCCGACGGCGTCGACGGACGTTGTTCGGTGCGGTCGGCGCGCAGGAACTCGAGGGCCGCGACGGCGATCGCCGCGATGAGAAGCACCGCAAGCACGACGGGCACGACGACCCCGGGCCGCACGCGCGAACGCGCGGTCGAGTCGTCGGCGCGCCCACCGGCGCGCGGTGTCGACAACCGGGTGGCATCGGTGTCGGGTGGCGCATCGGCGCCGAGCTGATGCGACAGTGCCCTGGCGAAGTCGGCGCACCGCTCGAACCGATCGTCGGGGTTCTTCGCCAACGCCTTGGCCAGGATCGGGTCCACACCGGAAAGGTCCGGCCGGCTCTCGCCGATCACCGGTGGCGTCGCCGAGAGGTGCTGGCTGATCACCACCGCAGGGTTCGAGTGCGAAAACGGCGGCGAACCCGTCAGCAGGTGAAAAGCGGTGGCGGCCAATGCGTACTGATCCGCACGGCCGTCCAGCGTGCCTCCCATCAGCTGCTCGGGCGCCGCATAGGAGACGGTGCCGACCGTCATGTTGGTGGCCGTCAGCCCGCTGATGTCGTCAGCCCAGCGGGCGATCCCGAAGTCCGCCAACAGGATCCGCTGCTCCGGCGAACCCGGACGGGACAGCAGGATGTTGGCGGGTTTGACGTCGCGGTGCAGCAGGTTGCGCTCGTGTGCATAGTCCAGGGCGTCGGCGACCGCGGTCACGATCGCGGCGACCTGGTGTGGCGGCAGGCCTGTGCGGTGTTGCTCGGACATCAGGCGGCCGGCATCAGTGCCCTCGACGTAGTCCATCGAGATCCAGATCTGCCCGTCGAATTCGCCGCGGTCGTGCACGCCGACGATGTGGGGATGCCACAGCGTGGCGGCGATGTCCGCCTCCCGCTGGAACCGCTGGCGATACTCGGCGTCGGCGGACACGGCGGCGGGCAGCACCTTCAGCGCGTCCTGGCGGGGGAGTCGGGGATGCTGGGCCAGATACACCTCACCCATGCCGCCCGAACCCAGGAGCGTGACGACGGTGTAGCCCGCGAATGTCTCCCCAGCGGCCAACGGCATTGCCGAATGGTACCGGCGCTACTGGAGATCCCTAGAGATCCAGCGTCAGTCCGGAGGCCCCGTCAGCGCGGGAGACGCAGGTCAGCATCATTCCCGCGGCACGTTCGGGTTCGGTCAGCAGCGTGTCGCGGTGCTCGACGTCACCGGCGAGCACCCGGGTGCGGCAGGTTCCGCAGAACCCCTGCTGGCACGAGTACGGCGCCTGCACCCCCGCCCGGCGCAGCGCCGACAGCAGTGTCTCGTCGGCCGCCACGCCGACCGTCGCGCCGCTGGAGGTCACGGTGACATCGAACGGCCGACCGTCGACAACCGGTGCGGCGGCGAACCTTTCGAAGTGAAGCTCGACGTCGTCGCGGCCGACCAGCGCCGCCCGGATCGCCGTCAGCATCGGCGCGGGACCGCACGCGTACACCGCCGTCCCCTCGGGACAGTCGCCGAGCAACTCCGCGGCGGTGGGCAACCCGCATTCGTCGTCCGTGCGGATCTCGACGTTGCCGCCGAACGCGGTGACCTCGTCGAGGAACGGCAGGCTCTCGCGACTGCGGCCGCAGTAGACCATCGTCCAGTCGATCTGCAGCCGCCGGGCCAGGTCGAGCATCGGTCGGATCGGCGTGATGCCGATTCCGCCGGCGATGAACCGGAATCGGCGTGCCGGCGATCCGTATCCGGGCACCGTCAGCGGGAACGCGTTGCGCGGCCCGTGGGTGTGCACCGTCGCACCCTCGGGAAGCGCGTCATGGATCTCCACCGAACCGCCGCCACCGGCGGGGATGCGGCGCACCGCGATCCGATAGCGGTCCACCGATGCCGGATCTCCGCACAGCGAGTACTGCCTGACCAGACCGCTGGGTAGGTGCACGTCGAGGTGGGCTCCGGGATACCAGCGGGGGAGAGCCCCGCCGTCAGCCGGGGCCAGCGTCAACTCGACAACGTCCTGGTCGGCGGCCACCACCCGACGCCGTTCGACGTTCAGCGCGAGCGTGGATTCGGCGCCGGCAGGCGGTTGGAGCCGTCGTACCGCGGCCGAGGCGGTGAACAGGCCCGACAGGGCCGCGTCGGCGAAACTCAGGGTCAGGTCATGGCGGCGACGGCCCGTGGCGCTCGGCGGGGTCTTCTCGTATGCCCGCCGCAACTGGTCGAACACCCGCATCACATGTGCGCCGCGCGGGCCGCAGGGGAGGCTGCGAGGTAGGCGACGGCCTGGGCGGTGGATCCCAGTTCTTCAGGCGAATAGCCCGGCCGGAAGTAGGCGAACGTGCTCGACCCGAACAGCGTGCGGTACCGGGGCAGCAGGCCCAGCTTCGAGTCGCGCATCCGCATCCGGTTGAACGTCCACCAGTTCGCTGTGACGTCGGGATCGGTGTCGACCAGATACCACGCGGCTCGTTGGAAGAACACGAACAGCATCACCGCGGCCGTGCTCATCGCACGGATCCGGCTGAGGTAGCTGCCGTCGAAGTACATCGCGACGTCGTGGGCGACGCTGCGGTGTTCGACCTCTTCGCTGCCGTGCCAGCGGAACATGTCGACAAGCGTCGGGTTTGCGCCGTGGTCATCCCAGGTGCAGTTGAGCGCGAAATCGCCCATCACGGCGGTGTAATGCTCGATGGCGGCGATCAACCACAGCCGGTCGCACAGGTGGCTCATGCGCTTGGCCGGGTCGGCCGAGTGACGCGGGGCGAGCACGTTGGTGAAGACGTGCTCGATCTGCTCGAGGATCGGGGCCGGATCGACGCCGCGTTCGATCATGAAGGTGTGCAGCACCTGGTCGTGAACGTCGGCGTGGGTGGCTTCCTGGCCGACGAAGCCGCGGATGTCATCCGCCAGCTTGGGGTCTTTGACCAGCGGCAACGCTTCGTTGAAGGTCTCGACGAACCAACGCTCACCGGCGGGCAGCACGATGTTGAGGACGCTGACCACGTGGGAGGCCACCGGGTGACCGGGAATCCAGTGCAACGGGGCATCAGCCACATCGAAGTGCACCTTGCGGGCCTGTATCTGTACCGGCCCGGGGTCGATCTCGTTGTCGAAACGGCGCGGACGCAACATCGCGGGCTCCTGTTCGTCGTGAATTCTTCGAAATTCTACGACGACCGGAGCAGGTAGGTGGGACCGGAGGTCCCCGATAGCTGGCCGGGGGCCTGTCAGGCAGGCGGCAGCGGTTGTCCGGGGGCGGGCGGGCCGCCGGGGAAGACGGGCGGTGCACCTGCCGCCGGGGCGCCCGCGCCGGGCGCACCCGCGATCGGCACCAACGGAGTCGGCGTGACGGTGGTCACGCCATTGGCGCCGACGGTCGGGCCACCACGGGGACCCATGGCTTTGATCGCGTCGGCCGCCGCCTGGGTGCAGTCCAGGTTCAAGAGCATCCGGCCGCCGCTGGTCACCTTCTGTGAGTCGACGAGGCAGTTGAACTGCGGCAGCACGCTGCCGGTCGATCCACCGAAGTACGCCTTGACGCCCTGGCTCTTGAGGATCGCCAGCGCCCTTCCGTACTGCTCGCCGGTCACGTTGTACGGCGACGGCCCCGAGGGCTGGGACAGCGCCACGCCGGCGCCGATCAGTGCGGCCGATCCTGCGACGACGAGTCCGCCGCTGAGCACAATGATCTTCTTCACGACAGAAGCATCCTCACGACAACAATCTCCTCGTCTCGGTGGTGCGGTGCGAACATATCGCAGCGGTCACGTTTGTGAAACCGCTGCAGAGTCGCGCAGCGTTACACCGGCGGCTTGACCGCCGCCCGCATCGCCTCGCACAGCGCGGCGGCACGCGGGTCGGTCAGCACCTCCTCAAGCAGCACCTGCCGTCCCTGCGGGTCGCCCAGCGGAACCCGCCAGTTCGGATACTCGTCGGTGGTTCCCGGCTGATTCTGGGTGCGCACCTCACCGACGGCATCGGCGAGCGACAGCGCGAGCAGCCGTGACGGGGTCCGCCCGAGATAGCGGTGCAGGGCCAGCACCACCGCGTCCACACCAGGATCGGCGTCGCCGGTGTCGGCACCGCCCCCGAGCAGCCCCACCCTGCGCAGTTCGGCCATCCAAGCCGACTGCTGTTCCCGGTCGCCCGCCAGTTCCTCGACCGCGGGCCGGGTCAGCAGACCGAGTTCGTCGCGCAGCCGGACGTGCTCGCCGGCGAGGTAGCCGGCCGTCGGCGGCAGATCGTGGGTGGTGACCGCGGATAGGCAGAACTCCCGCCACCGATCGGCGGGCAGCGGCCCGCCACCGCCGTCACGGTCCAGTTCGAACCACAGGATCGAGGTACCGAACAGGCCTCGGTCGCGGAGGTAGCCACGCACCCAGGGCTCGACGGTTCCGAGGTCTTCACCGACCACGACCGCGCCGGCCCGGTACGCCTCCAGCGCCACGATGCCGATCATCGCCTCGTGGTCGTAACGCACATACGTGCCTTCCGTCGGCAGCGCGCCCTTCGGTATCCACCACAGCCGGAACAACCCGATGATGTGGTCGATCCGGACGCCGCCCGCGTGTCGCAACACCGCGCCGACGAGCGCGCGAAACGGCTCGTAGGCCGCGTCGGCCAGGCGGTCGGGTCGCCACGGCGGTTGCGACCAGTCCTGCCCGAGCTGATTGAACTCGTCGGGGGGTGCACCCGCGGTGACACCGAGCGCCAGCACGTCCTGCAGCGCCCACGCGTCGGCGCCGTCGGGGTCCACCCCGACCGCCAGGTCGTGCATGATGCCCAGCTCCATGCCCGCCTGCACGGCGGCGGCCTGCGCTGCCGTCAGCTGCTCGTCCACCAGCCACTGCAACCAGCGGTGGAAATCCACCTGCGACGGATGCTCCTCGACGAACGCGGCAACAGCGGGGGAGCCCGGGTGCTGCAGCTCCTCAGGCCACTGGTGCCAGTCGCTGCCGTAACTCTCGGCCAGCGCGCACCAGGTGGCGAAGTCGTCGAGGCTGCGACCCTGCCGGGCCCGGAACGCCGAATAGGCGATGTCGCGGCCCGCCGAGAGTTCGATGGGGTAAATCGCCTCCAGCGCGGCACGTTTGACCTTCCACGCGCTGTCCCGGTCGATCCGCTCCGAGCGAGCGGCCCGCGCCTGCGGGTTCCCCTTCGCCTTGCGGAGACGCCCCCGGTGCCGGATGTCGCTGTACTCCGGGACGGCCTCCACCCGCAGATACATCGGATTGACGAAGCGACGCGACGTCGGCAGGTAGGGCGACGGTTCCATCGGGGCCGTCGGTGCCGCCGCATGCAGCGGGTTCACCAGCACGAACCCGGCGCCGTGTACGGCGGCCGACCACACGGCCAGGTCGGTGAGATCGGTCAGATCGCCGATACCCCAGGACCTTCGGGAGCTCACGCTGTAGAGCTGGGTGGCCAGCCCCCACGCGCGGCCCGCGCCCAGGCTCGTGGGCGGCTCCAGCTGCGACGGCGACACGATCACCGGTGTGCTGGTGTCTGCGTCGTTGCTCGAACCGACCTGCTGATGCAGGCGGTGATACCCGATCGGCAGGTCCGCGGGCAGTTCGAAGGTGGCCTCCCCGACCATCCGGCCCTCGAGATCGAAAGGGGCCCTGTTGTTCTCGAGCTGCCGAAGCCCGGTGCGCACGCTGCCGTCCTCGAGCCGCAGCCACAGCCTCACCGGATCCCCGTGGGTGACGTGCACCCAAAAGGGTGTCGCGGTCCCGCTGCGGCCGACGATCACCGGGGGCAGTGACCGCGTCCAGTGGTCACGGTCGTGGCCCGCGATCGCCGCGGCGCGGTCGTCCTCGGTGGCGGCGGACACGCCGAGCGCATCGAGCACGGCGATCAGTGTGGAGGCCGACACCGTCACCGGTCGGCCCGTCCAGTCGGAGTACGTGGTGGCCACCCCGAATCGTTGCGCAAGCTCGATCAACGACGCGGGCGGGTCAGCGCCTTCGGAGTCACGCGGGGCAGCGGGCATGCCCCCAATCTTGCCCCGTCAGTCGACATCGCGTGAGACCAAGTCCTCCCAGGTGTCGCGGCGCACCACGAGCTGCGCCTGACCATCGGCGACGAACACGACCGGAACGCGGCGGGCGCCGTTGTACTGATTCGACATGGTGTAGCAGTAGGCGCCGGTCACCGGGACCGCGAGCAGGTCGCCGACTTCAGGATCGCGCAGCGGGACGCCGTCGACGAGCTCGTCTCCCGATTCGCAGTGCCTACCCACCACGGTGACCTGTTCGCCGCCGCCCACCCGGCGCACAAGCGTCGCCTCGAATCGCTGGCCGGTCAGTGACACCTCGAGGTTGTCGCCCATCCCGCCGTCGACCGCCACGTGGACGACTTCGCCGCGCTTGATCGTCGTCACCCGGTAGACCGTGCACGCGTTGCGCGCGACCATGCTGCGGCCCGGCTCCACGATCAGCCTGCTGTCCGCGGGGAGCAGTGCCCGGGCCTGCTCCACCATGGCGTCGGCGTACTGGTCGAGAGTCGGTGCGTGCTCGCGATACGTGTAGCGCACTCCAAGGCCGCCGCCAAGATCGTAGGTGTCGAACGTGCCGAGGCGTGCGATCGGCGCGACCGCCTCGGCCAACTGGTCGACGTCCAGCAGCTGCGAGCCGACGTGGGTGTGGACACCCTGCATCGCCAGCCTCGGGCTGTTCTCGATGCGCGCGATGGCGACCCGCGCATCGTCGGGAAGCAGCCCGAACTTCGACCGCGCGTGCCCGGTTGCCTGCGACGCGTGCGTGGCGGCCTGGACGCCAGGGATGACCCTGACGAGGCAGGGTTGCCGGCGCCCGGCGGGTACCAGGTGGTCCAGCCGGTCGATATCGTCGAAGTTGTCGACGACCACGAGTCCGACACCGCTCTGGATGGCGATCGTGAGTTCCTCGTCGGTCTTGGCGTTGCCGTGCAACACCAGCCGCGCCGGATCGGCGCCGGCCTTCAAGGCCGTGAGGATCTCGCCGCCGCCCGCCACATCGAGATGCAGCCCCTCGGACACCATGATCCGTTGAACGGCCGTGCACGGGAACGACTTCGACGCGAAGGCCACATCGCTGCGCGGCCACCGGCTGCGGAAAGCGGCCAGGTAGTCACGGGCCCGCCGGGCGAGCGCGTCCCGGGCGACGACGATAACCGGGGTGCCGAACTCGGCCGCCACTTGGTCGAGGCGACAGTCGCCGACCATGACGGTGCCGTCGCGGTCGAGTCGACTGCCCGGCGGGAACAGTTCGAGGACGTCGTCGCTCACGTCCCCAGAGTGCCATCGACGGCGTTCGGTAGTGTCCGAACGATGGCGTCCGAACCGCTCGACGACGCCCGCAACAGGCGCGCCCGAGTCGCGGCGGCGGCGCTGTTCCTGACCAACGGCGCGCTGTTCGCCAACCTGCTGCCCCGGTTTCCGGAGATCAAGTCCGACCTCGCGATGTCCAACGCCGTCTACGGCGGATCCGTGGCGGCGTTCTCCGCCGGCGCCCTGATCTCCGGACTGACGGCGGCCGCGCTGATCCGACGGTTCCAGTCGGCACGGGTCGCGCTGGTCACCACCATCGCCCTCGCGGCGCTCATCGTGGTCGCCGGTGTGGCCGGATCGCCGCTGATCTTCGCTGCGGCCCTGTTCGCCGCCGGCGCCAGCGATGCGGTGACCGATGTCGCACAGAACGTCAACGGTCTTCGGCTGCAACGCAACTACGGCCGGTCGATCATCAACTCACTGCACGCGGTGTGGGCCGTCGGCGCCATCATCGGTGGCCTGATGGGTGCGGCCGCGATCGCTTTACACGTCTCGCGCGCGGTACACCTGGGGTTCGCGGCCATCCTGTTCTGCACCGTCGTCGCGGTCGCCTACCCGTACCTGCTGCACGGCCCCGATCACGACGACCACCCATCAGCGCAGAACACCGGTGGTCGGGCCGTCAGCGCGACCGTGTACCTGTCGTTGCTCGCACTGGTGGGCATCGCCGTCGCGGGCGCCACGGTCGAGGACGCCGGGAGTTCTTGGGCCACCTTGTATCTGCGCGACGGGCTGGGCGCTCCGGGTGCGCTGGCGCCGCTGGGGTACGTCGCGTTGGTCGGCTTCATGTTCGTCGGCAGGCTTCTCGGGGACAGGCTCGTCGACCGCTTCGGGGAGCGCGCCGTCGCCCGCACCGGCGGCGTGATCACCGCGGTGGGCATGGGGACCGCGTTGGCGTTCCCGTCGGTGCCGGGCACCATCGCCGGGTTCGCCGCCGCCGGCTTCGGGGTGGCGACCGTGGTTCCCGCCGCCATGCGCGCCGCCGACGAACTGCCGGGCCTGCGCGCGGGCACCGGGCTGACGCTGCTGACCTGGCTGATGCGTGTCGGGTTCTTCGGCGCGCCGTTGATCGTCGGCGTCGTCGCTGATGCGACCACCCTGCGCGTCGGCCTTCTCACCGTCCCGGTGGCGGGCGTCGCGCTCGTCGTGCTCGCCGGTGCGCTCAGCGCTCGCCGAGCGCGTTCCTGACCATCGGGGTCAACACCTCGTGCGCGAAGCGACGCAGTTCGCCGTCGTCGCCGAAGTCCGGATCCGACGGCGGCATCGACAGATAGGTGAAGAACAGCCGCGCAAACACATCGGCGACCCAGCGCACGGGTCGGGCGGGCGTGCCCGGCCGGTCACCGTGCATGTAGTTGGCGATGAACGCCGATCCCATGTCGATCAACTCGGCGGATTCCGCGGGCGGGGACGGGTCGGAGTGCGCGGCGCGCCGCAATACCGGGTGGTCGCGGGCGAAGGTGACCGCGGCGACGAACGCGTTGGCGACGCCCTCCTCAGGGTCAACGGTGGCTTCGATAGCGTCGGCCACCGCGGCCAGGAACCGCTGGGTTTCCCGCCGGACCAACCCCGCGACCAGATCGTCGCGGCGCGGATAGCGCCGGTAGGCCGTCATCCGGGAGACGCCGGCCCTGCGCACCACGTCCTCGACGGTGAGGCGTTGCAGCCCGACGGATGCCGCCTCCTTCAGCGCGGCATCCAGCAGCCGCTGGCTGGTGCGGTCGGCGGATTCGTCGATCCGGCTTCCCGTCCCGGCGCCGCTGACGATGACGACGAGCTCGGGGTCGATCACCGCGCGACGACCTCGGGGAGTGGCACCCCCGCCGCCCTGGCCTGGGCGAGTTCGACATATCGGGGGGTGCCGAACGCCCACCGGTGCAGACGCGCGTCGAGTTGCAGTGCTGGCTCGTAGATCCTGCGGGACAGCGCTTCGGGGCGGTCGTAACCGGTGAGTTCGCGGGCCCACCGCGGGGCGCGGATCATGCCCGCGTGCACCGCGAACCGGCCGATCGGGCGCTGGATCACCCCGGGCAGGTCGGACAGCGACGGTGCGCTCACCAGAAAGCCGAGGAACGCCCGCGTCTGGGCCGTCACGCTCAGCTTGGGACGCATCCGCGCCACGAAGTCGTCGAGCTCGGCCACGCTGGCGGGGACGCCGTCGCCGCCGCCCATTCGGCCGATCGTCGCCTGCTCGGCGAGGTAGCGGTCGCGTTCCTCGGGCGTCAGTGCCCTGTTGGTGCGTTCGAACGTCCGCATGATCATCCACGGGATGCAGATGTGCACCCAGGCGATCAGCTCGGGGTCCAGCGCACGGTAGGGGACACCGTCGGGCCGAGTGCCGTTGACGAACGAGTGCATGTGGCGGACATGGTCGATGAGACCTGTTGCCGCAGAGGTATTTCCGAAGGTGGTGGCGAGCACGTAACCGAGCGTGGCCCGTGCCCGCGCAAACGGGTCGCTGCGATAGTTCGACAGGTCCTCGACGCCGGCGACGACCGACGGGTGCAGCACCTCGAGCACGATCGCCGCCAGGCCCGCCTGGGACACCGATGCCAGATCGGCGTGCACCTCCCACGAGACGCTGCCTGGTCCGATCAGCCCCGGGTCGCCCGGCGGGCCGCCGTAGACCGCGGGGTCGTCATGCGACCCGACCTGACGCTCGAAGTCGGCGATGATGCGGCTGCGCAGCGGGTCCATCGCGGGCCTTCCATTGGTATGGATGTGACAGTAGACACCCTATCTATACCAACTCGCCGCCGAGTGCGCCAGGATCCGCTACACCAACCCCGCCTTCTGCTTCTCGGACAGAGGTGACGCTTAGTCTGAGTCGGCGGCGCCCGGCCGGCCACGCACCTCGGATGATGGTGTGCGCGCCGACCGAGCCGTCGCCGGGACCGCCGCTGGTACACTTACGTACCAGCCATTGACCGAAGGAGCTCGGCATGACCGCGGAGGCGACGACTCGCGACGCCGCAGGCGAACGGCCGATCGTGGACACCACCAACGGCCCGGTCCGCGGCGTGGACGACGGCACCGTCAAGGTCTGGAAGGCGGTGCGCTACGCCGCCGCGCCGGTCGGTGAGCTGCGGTGGCGAGCCCCCCAACCCCCCCAGGCCTGGTCAGAGCCCGCCGACGCGAGCCGGACCGGTCCGGTCTGCCCACAGCCGACCGACCCGCGGATCCCGATCGATCTGGGTGCGCCGCAGGGCGAGGACTTCCTGACGCTCAACGTGTGGGCCCCGTCGGGCACCCAACCCGGTGACGGCAAAGCCGTGATGGTGTGGGTGCACGGTGGCGCCTACATCCTGGGTTCGGCCAGTCAGCCGCTCTACCAGGGCCGCACGCTGGCCGCCGACGGCGACGTCGTGGTCGTGACGGTCAACTACCGGCTCGGCGCACTCGGCTTCCTCGAACTGTCCACGCTGGGCGCCGACACCGACCAGTTCGCCACCAACGTCGGCCTGCGCGACGTGCTGGCCGCGCTCGGCTGGGTCCGCGACAACATCGCGGCGTTCGGCGGGGATCCGCGCAGGGTCACCCTGTTCGGTGAGTCGGCCGGGGCCGGCGTGGTGACCACGCTGCTGGGCAGCCCGGCCGCGCGGGGTTTGTTCAGCGCTGCGATCGCCCAGAGCTCACCGGTCACCTCCGCGTACGACGCCGGCCGCGCCGCCCGCGTTGCCGAACGGTTCCTGGAGGTGCTCGGTGTGGGAGCCCAAGACCTCGGGCAGCTGGCCGGACTGCCGATCGAGACCATCGTCGCCGCGTCACGGACTGTGTTCGACGAGGTGCCGGTGCAGACGCCGGGCCGGTTGGCGTTCGCGCCGATCGTCGACGGGGATGTGGTGCCGGACTATCCGGTCAGCCTGGCCAGGAAGGGTCTGACGCATCCGGTGCCACTGATCATCGGCACCAACCGCAACGAGGCCGCCCTGTTCCGGTGGATGAAGTCGCCGCTGATGCCGATCAAGGCCGAGTCCATCACCGCGATGTTCGCCGAGATCGCGGCCGAACAGCCCAGCCTGCAGCTGCCGAACCGGACGGATCTCGAGGGCACCTACCGCGGTCGCGGCAAATCCAAAGGGTTGGGACTGGCCAGCGATCTGGGCTTCCGGATGCCGTCGATCTGGTTCGCCGACGGCCACCGTGCCGCCGCACCCGTGCACCTGTATCGGTTCGACTTCGCCACCCCGATGCTTCGGGTGCTGCGGCTACACGCCGCGCACGCCACCGAACTGCCGTTCGTGTGGGGCAATCTCGGCGCGGTACGCAAGGATCCGATGTTCGCCCTGGGCGGCCGCGCGATCGGCGGGGTGGTCTCCCACCGTCTGCGGACGCGCTGGACGAACTTCGCGAAACACCATGACCCCGCGGGTCCGACAGGCGAGCCGAATTGGCGCCCCTACGGCGCCGACGACCGCGCCACGCTGGTCATCGACAAACAGGACTCGGTGATCGACGACCTCGACGCCGACGTGCGCCGCGCGTGGGGCGACGACGTCCTGAGCTTTCTGTAGAGGCCCGGCTTTTCAGCAAACGTAGACTTCCCCCGGAGGTGCCGCCGTGGAGTTCTTGGACGTACTGCCACCGCAGATGCGCGATCCCGTGCTGTTCGCGATCCCGTTCTTCCTACTGCTGCTGATCCTCGAGTGGACCGCCGCGCGCAAGCTCGAGCACGTCGAGGACAGCGGTGGCCGGCCAGCGTCGGGGGCTTACCTCACGCGCGACTCCTGGGCCAGCATCTCGATGGGGCTGGTATCGATCTTCACGATGGGTGCGTGGAAGTTCCTGGCACTGTTGGGATATGCGGCGATCTACACCTATCTCGCCCCGTGGCACCTGCCCTCGAATCAGTGGTACACGTGGGTGATCGCGATCCTCGGTGTCGACCTGCTGTTCTACGTCTACCACCGCACCGCGCACCGGGTACGGCTGATCTGGGCCACCCATCAGGCCCATCACTCCAGCCAGTACTTCAACTTCGCGACGGCGCTGCGACAGAAGTGGAACAACAGCGGCGAGATCCTGGTGTGGATTCCGTTGCCGCTGTTGGGCATCCCGCCGTGGATGGTGTTCGTGAGCTTCTCGATCAACCTGGTCTACCAGTTCTGGATCCACACCGAGCACATCGGCAAGCTCTGGCGGCCAATCGAATTCGTCTTCAACACGCCGTCCCACCACCGAGTGCACCACGGCATGGACCAGGAGTACCTGGACAGGAATTACGGCGGGATCCTGATCATCTGGGACCGGCTGTTCGGGACGTTCCGGGCCGAGACGTTCCGGCCGCACTACGGGCTGACCAAGCCGGTGGAGACGTTCAACATCTGGAAGCTGCAGACCCGTGAGTACGCCGCGATCGGTCGCGACGTTCACGCGGCCCGCGGGGTGCGCAACAAGCTCGGGTACGTCTTCGGCCCGCCGGGCTGGCTGCCTGCGGGAGCGGCCCGCGCCGGCGACCAACCGCCGGCATATGCCCCCCGATAGCGTGGCCTAACCGCGACGCCGCGTTCGGCCACGCCGTATTCTGCGCGGTGTGCAGACGGTCTTTGATGCCCAGGTCGACCCCACGCTCGTCGACCGCTCGCTGGCGCGCAGCGCCTCCGGGTCGGTGTGGCTGGACATACCCAGGCCGGACTACCCGTCGCCGTCCGGCCCGGTCACCTGCGACCTGCTGGTCATCGGCGGCGGTTATGCCGGCCTGTGGAGCGCGCTGCACGCCGCTCGCCGCCACCCCGATCGACGCATCGTCCTCATCGAGGCCGACCGCATCGGATGGGCGGCGTCCGGGCGCAACGGCGGCTTCGTCGACGCCAGCCTGACCCACGGTTACGAGAACGGAAAAACGCGCTGGCCCAACGAGATCGATGCTCTCGAGGCGATGGGCGTGGAGAATCTGGATGGCATGCAGTCCGAGATCGCCGAGCTCGGGCTGGACACCGAATGGCAGCGCACCGGGATGCTCTCCGTGGCCACCGAACCACATCAGGTCGAATGGCTGGAACAGGCCGCGGCCGACCAACACGGACGACTTCTCGATCAGGCGCAGGTCCGCGACGAAGTCCATTCGCCGACCTATCTGGCGGGGCTGTTCAGTCCCGACAGCTGTGCGATCGTCAACCCCGCCAAACTCGCACTGGAACTGGCCCGCGCCTGTCGCGACATCGGGGTCGAGGTGTACGAACACACCACCGCGATGCGCATCGACTCCGGCGGGGCCGCGTTGCGCGTGCACACCGACGGCCCGGCGATCACGTGCCGCCAGGTGGTGCTGGCGACGAACGTGTACCCGAGCCTGCTCAAGCGCAACCGCCTCTTCACGGTGCCCGTCTACGACTATGTGCTGGCGACCGAGCCACTCAGCGACGCCCAGCTGGAGCGCGTCGGGTGGCAGCACCGGCAGGGAGTCGGCGACTCCGCCAACCAGTTTCACTATTACCGGATGTCGATGGACAACCGGATCATCTGGGGCGGGTACGACGCCGTGTATCACTTCGGCCGCCGCGTCAACTCCGCCTACGAGGACCGCCAGGACATCTACCGCCGGCTGGCCGCGCACTTCTTCATCACGTTCCCTCAACTGGACGACGTCCGGTTCACCCATCGCTGGGCCGGCGCCATCGACACCAACACGCGGTTCTGCGCGCACTGGGGACTGGCCCGCGAGGGCCGGGTGGCCTACGTCAATGGCTTCACCGGGCTCGGCGTCGGCGCCGCCCGGTTCGCCGCCGACGTATGCCTGGACCTGCTGGAGGGCCACGAGACGCCGCGCACCCGGCTGGAGATGGTCCGCAAGAAGCCACTGCCATTTCCTCCGGAGCCGCTCGCCAGCGTCGGTATCCAGGCCACCCGTTGGTCACTCGACCGCGCCGATCACTCCGCGGGCCGCCGCAACATCCTGTTGCGGGCCCTCGACGCCGCCGGTCTCGGCTTCGATTCCTGAGCCGTAACGCCCCTTCTGTTCACCCGTTGTCACTAGGGTGGGCGACGGCAGATCCGATAAGGGAGCAGACATGTCAGACAGGCTTTCCAAAGGCGAAAAGCTCGAGCGTGGTCAATCGTTGACGTCCCGAAACGGTGCGTACACGGTCACGCTGCAGGACGACGGCAATCTCGTGCTCGCCGCTCGTGGTGAAGCGGTGTGGGCAACCGGCACCGACGGCCAAGGGGTCGAACGCGCCGAGGTGCAGACCGACGGCAACTTCGTGCTCTACACCGCGAAGAAGCCGGTGTGGCACAGCGACACCAAGGGCGCCAAGGACGTTCGGCTGGTCCTGCAGGACGACCGCAACCTGGTGTTGTATGGATTCGACGGTCCGGCGTGGTCGTCGAACACGCAGACCGACGAGGCGCCGCCACCACCTCCCGTCGAGGCGCCCGCCGAAACCGAGCCCGCCGCAAACGCTGTCAAGGAGCCCGCGGCCGAGGCCACGCCGGCGCCCGCGCCGGAGGCCCCGGCCCCGCCACCACCTCCGCCGCCACCACCTCCGGCGCCGCGGACCTACACCGTCGTCTCCGGTGACACCCTGTGGGCGATCGCCGAGAAGTACTACGGCGACGGCAACAGGTACCGGGCGATCGCGGAGGCCAGCGGCATCGCCAACCCCGACCTGATCCATCCCGGGCAGGTGCTCACGATCCCCTGACAGCCGCGCTGCACCGGATGTAACGCCCCTTTTCCTGATTGCGATGACCCTGTTACACACCCGCAGAGGCGGGTACCACACAGCGGAAGAGCGAGGGGGCGCTATGTCGGTTCGGTCGTCTGCACGATCGCCGCGTCGGGGGCTGCAGCTGTTGCTCGCAGCGGCTGCACCCCTGATCGCCCTGGTTCTGTCGGCGGTGCCGGCCGGTGCCCAGCCCGGCGTCGTGGTCCACCCCGGCATGGAGATTCATCAGGACTCGGTGCTGTGCACGCTCGGCTATGTCGACCCCCAGACGCGCATCGCGTTCACCGCGGGGCACTGCCGCGCGTCGGGCACGGTCTCGGACAAGCAGGGCAATGTGATCGGCTGGCAGGGCTCGTTCCGCGACAACACTCCCGATGGCACGACGATCGACACCAACCACCAGATCACCGACTGGGAGGTGATCCACCTGACGCCCGAGGTCGCGATCAACAACGTGCTGCCCGGTGGGCGTGTACTGGTCACCGATCCGGCGGTGCTTCCGGTGGTCGGCATGCCGGTCTGCCATTTCGGTGTGGTGACGGGGGAGAGCTGTGGAACGGTCGAAGCCGTCAACAACGGTTGGTTCACCATGGCCAACGGTGTGGTGAGCAAGAAGGGCGACTCCGGCGGCCCGGTCTACACACCGACGCCGGACGGCCGCACCGTGCTCATCGGCATGTTCAACAGCACCTGGGGCGTCCTGCCCGCGGCGGTGTCCTGGCAGGTCGCCAGCCAGCAGGCCCGCGAGGACACCATCTCGGCCGCGTCGGCGAACACCGCCGCCGCACCGCCCGCTCTTCCCTAAGCGACCAACTCGAACACCGGGATCGTCGCGGCAACCGCGCGCCGCTGCTCCGTCGTGGAGCGCGGAGTGAGCCCGCCGGCGTGGCCTTTGACCTGCCAGTACCACCGATCGATGTACACGGCGAGCAGTTCCGGTTTGGCATCGTCGGGGATCTCCACCGCGCGGCGTTCGGTGGAACGTCGGCGCGGTCCCATCGAGACAAGGCCGGCAGCTCGCAGATTGCGCGCCCATTCGGTGTTGCCACGCGGCGACACCAGGTACTGACGACCGTTTACCGACAACAGGTTCACCACCACCCCGCGCATCTCGCCGGTCCGGCGACCGCGGACCCGCAGGGCGGTGCTGCCCGCAATGCTGACACCCAGTTCAGCAAGTTGGCGGATCGCGGCGTTGAAGACTCGGGCACCGAGTCCGGGTACGTCATAGCGCTGTGACATGGGGTCTCCCTTTCCTGAATAAAATGTGAGCGGTGCTCTCTGTTCACCGTGCCACGACACGGCTGAAAATTCAAGAGCACTGTTCTCGGTTGTGCCAGACTGGCCGGATGGGCAAGCGACAGGATTCCCGCGACCGGATTGAGCGACGCATCGTCGAGCTCGGCCGTCGCCACCTGGCGACCGAGGGCGCCGCGGGCCTCTCGCTGCGCGCCATCGCCCGCGACCTGGACATGGTGTCGTCGGCGGTGTACCGCTACGTCGCCAGCCGGGACGATCTGCTGACGCTGCTGCTTGTCGACGCCTACACCGAGCTCGCCGACACGGTCGAGAGCGCCCGCGACGGCACCTCCGATTCCTGGCAGGCGCAGCTGGCCTCGATGGCACGGGCGGCCAGGCTCTGGGCCGTCCAGCAGCCTGCCTGTTGGGCACTGCTGTACGGCAGCCCGGTGCCCGGCTATCACGCACCCCGCGACCAGACGGTTGGGCCGGGTACCCGCGTTGTCGGTGCGTTGTTCTCGGTGGTGGCGACGAATGTCTCCGCGGGCGACGTCACGCAGTCGGAAATCGTTGCCTACCAACCGCTCTCGAAGGATTTCGACGGTCTACGGGCAGAGTTCGATTTCGATGCCGGCGACACTGCGATCGCCAAATGCCTCGTTCTGTGGGCCGCCCTGGTGGGCGCGATCAGCCTGGAGGTCTTCGGTCAGTACGGTTCGGACACGTTCACCGACCCCGCAGCCACGTTCGAGACCCAGGTGGCCCTGCTCACCGACATGCTGGACCGACCCCGCACAGACCCGGAGAACTAGAACACGTTCTAGCCAGTGCGCGCTGCTGACGATACGCTCATAGCGATGCTTGACCAGACACCTGTCCAGATTGCCTGGGTGACCCGGGACCTCGCGGCCACCGAGGCGGTGCTGACCCCGCTGTTGGGCGCCAGGAAGTGGATCCGCATGCCCGGGGTGCACTTCGGCCCGGACTCATGCACCTACCGGGGCCAACCCGCCGACTTCGTCGCCGACGTCTCCTTCAGCTACGCCGGGGACACCCAACTGGAGCTGATCGCACCGGTCTCGGGACACAGCGTCTACTCCGAGTTCCTCGAACGATCCGGCCCCGGACTGCACCACATCTGCGTCGCGGCCGCCGACAGCGACGAGTTCGACACCGCGGTCGGTGACGCCGAACGCCATGGCACCGCGGTTGTCATGGCGGGAACCATGCCCGGCGGTATGCGGTTCGCCTACGCCTCGGCCGAGAATTCGGGGGTTCCCTATATCGAGATCGCCTACATTCCGCCCGAGATCCAAGCATTCTTCGATTACGTGAAACAGGAGCAGCAGTGACCGATCAGCACATCCCCGAGACCGTGCGCGCACATGACGTTGCGTCCTGGTCCGACGAGGCCGATGTCGTCGTGCTCGGGTTCGGCATCGCCGGCGGGTGCGCGGCCGTCAGCGCCGCCGCCGCCGGGGCCCGCGTCCTGGTTCTGGAGAAGGCGGCGGCCGCCGGCGGCACCACCTCGATGGCGGGCGGCCACTTCTACCTCGGCGGCGGCACGGCGGTCCAGCAGGCGACCGGCCACGACGATTCGCCCGAGGAGATGTACAAGTACCTGGTCTCGCAATCGCGCGAACCCGAACACGACAAGATCCGCGCCTACTGCGACGGCAGCGTCGAACACTTCAATTGGCTTGAGGCGCTTGGCTTCCAGTTCGAGCGCAGCTTCTACCCGGGCAAGGTCGTTGTCCCCCCAGGCACCGAGGGGCTGTCCTACACCGGGAACGAAAAGGTGTGGCCGTTCTGCCAGCAGGCCACACCCGCGCCCCGAGGGCACTCCGTGCCCGTCCCCGGCGAATTGGGCGGCGCCTCGATGGTGATCGACCTGCTGCTCAAGCGTGCCGCTGACCTGGGCGTGCAGTTCCGCTATGAAACAGGAGCGACCGGGCTCATCATCGACGACGACGGCGCGGTGGTGGGCGTGCGGTGGAAGCACTTCGCCGACACCGGCGACGTCAAGGCCGGGGCCGTCGTCATCGCCGCCGGCGGCTTCGCGATGAACGCCGACATGGTCGCCGAATACACCCCCGCACTGGGACAGGAACGCAAGACCAAGAGCCACGGGACCGTGGCCCCCTACATCCTGGGCAACCCCAACGACGACGGCCTGGGCATCTGGCTCGGCGTCTCGGCGGGCGGCGTCCCCACGAACATGGACCAGTTGTTCATCACCGCCGCGGCCTACCCGCCGGAGATCCTGCTGACCGGCGTCATCGTCAACAAGGACGGCAGGCGTTTCGTCGCCGAGGACTCCTACCACTCACGCACCTCGGCGTTCGTGCTCGAACAACCCGAGCAGACGGCCTACCTGATCGTCGACGAGGCGCACATGCAGATGCCCGAGATGCCGCTGATCAAGTTCATCGACGGATTCGAGACGGTCGCCGAAATGGAGACCGCACTGGGCATTCCCGAGGGCAACCTGGCGGCGACACTCGAGCGCTACAACGCCAACGCCGCCGATGGTGACGACCCCGACTTCCACAAACAGCCCGATTATGTTGCGGCACAGGACACCGGGCCATGGGCGGCGTTCGACCTGTCACTGGGACGGGCCATGTACTCCGGCTTCACGATGGGTGGCCTGAAGGTGTCGATCGACGGTGAGGTGCTCCACGAGGACGGCAGCGCGGTCCGCGGGCTGTACGCGGCGGGTGCGTGTGCCTCCAACATCGCCCAGGACGGCAAGGGCTACGCCAGCGGCACGCAGCTCGGCGAAGGATCCTTCTTCGGGAGGCGGGCGGGAGAGCACGCGGCGAGGCGGGCGGGAGAACACGCGGCGAGGCGGGCGGGAGAGCACGCGGCAAAGCGGGCGGAGCACGCCGGAGGCTAGACGCGCACCGGCTCTTCGCCGACCGCGCCGAGATGCCAGCGGCCCTCCCCGAGCAGTTGCAGCTCCTGGGTGTGGTGGCGCTCGACGGTGGCGCGGTGGGTCACGCTGACCAGGATCGTGTCGGGCAGCTCGCTGCGGACGAGGCTGTAGAGCATCAGCTCGAGGCCCTCGTCGAGCGCCGAGGTCGATTCGTCGAGGAACGCGGCCTTGGGTGCGGTCAGCAGTATCCGTGCGAACGCGATGCGCTGCTGCTCACCGGGGGAGAGCACCTTCGCCCAGTCCTGGACCTCGTCGAGCCGGTCGACCAGGTGCGGCAGCGCCACCTTGGTCAGCATCGCGCGCAGCTTGTCGTCGGCGATGTCGCCGGTCTTGTTCGGATACGACACGACGGTGCGCAGATCGCCCAGCGGCACGTAGGGCATCTGCGACAGGAACATCGTCTGGTTCTCGTCGTCGGGATACGTCAACCGGCCGGATGCGTACGGCCACAGTTGGGCGAGGCTGCGCAACAGCGTGGTCTTGCCGGTGCCGGACTTCCCGGTGATCATCAGCGCATCGCCGGGCACCAGGCGCAGGTCGAGCGGGTCGATCAGTTGGGTGCCGTCCGGAATCCGCACCTCGACGTCGTCGAGTGCCACCGAGCCGTCGGTGCTGCCCGCGACGTCCAGCTGGGGGAGCGCGCGGCCCGCAGCGTCGGCGGTCACCAGGCCGTCGAGACGGATGATCGCGGCGCGGTACCCGGCGAACAGGTCATAGGCATTACGGAAGAAGGAGAGTCCGTCCTGGATCGCGCTGAACGCCGACGCCGTTTGGGTCATCGCGCCGAGCTGGATCTCGCCGGCCGCGAACCGGGGGAACTGCACGACGTACGGCAGCGGCACGATGACCTGGCTCATCGACCAGTTCCAGCCGTTGAACCGCAGCGACCGGTTCACGTATCGCCGGTAGTTGGCGATCACCGGAACGAACAGCTTGCGCAATCCGGTGCGCTCGGCGACCTCGCCACGGTAGAAGGCCACCGCCTCGGACGCGTCCCGTAAGCGCACCAGGGCATACCGGAATGCGGCGTTGTACTTCTCGTTGAGGAACGACAGCCCGATGATCGGCCTGCCGATCCAGAACGCGACGACGGACGCAATGACGACGTAGACGATGCCGATCCAGAAGATCGCGTGCGGGAGCGTGATACCGAACACGGTGAGCGGGCCCGACAGCCCCCACAGGATTGCGGTGAACGAGATCACCGAGGTGACCGCGGCGATCGCACCGAACAACAGGTTGTTGCCCGACCCGTAGTACGGCAGGTTGGGCTGGGGACCGTTGGCCGCGGTGAAGATGTCAATGTCGGACTGGATGCGCTGGTCGGGGTTGTCGATGGTGTCGTCGATGAAGCGCGACCGGTAGTAGGCCCGCCCGTCAAGCCAGTCGCCGGTCATCCGGTCGGTCAGCCAGGCGCGCCAGCGCAGGCAGAACCGCTGGAACAGATACATGTCCAGCAGCACCCGCGCCACGAAGATCGCAGCCAGGATGGCGAAGATGCCGATGGACATCCAGAATCCCCGGATACCGGACTGTCTGATCTCCTCGTTGCCGCTGCCGAGCCCCGAGGCCACCACCTGGAAGCTGTTCAACATGTCACGGCTCTGATACGTCAGCAGCACACTGAGCCGCACCCCGGAGATCAGGAACATCAGGATCACCGCCAGATACAGCCACACCCTGACGCTGTCCCGGCCGGTGAAGTACGCACCGGTGACGCGCCAGAACTGTCTGCCCCATGACGTGAAGCGGCCGATCAGCACCACGGCGATCAGGGAACACACCGCGGCGATGAGCCAACCCTTGGCAATCCACCAGAGCGAGATCCACAGCTCGTTGCCCCAGTCCAGCGTCGGGGTGAACAGTTCCGGTTCCATTCGGGCAAGGTACCGCGACACCCCGCCCGTAGCGTGGCGGAAGGCTCAACCCGACGAGGCGAGTCGGTCCAGCCGCCATTCCCCGTCGCCGACGAGTTCCAGCCGCCGGTTGTGGAACTGACGCACCGACGCGCGGTGGCTCACGCTGACGACGACGGTCTCGGGCAGCTCGGTCCGCAGCACCCGGTAGAGCATCTCCTCCAGGCCCTCGTCCATCGCCGACGTCGTCTCATCGAGGAACACCGCAGCGGGCCGACTCAACAGGATGCGGGCGAACGCGATCCGCTGCTGCTCGCCGACCGAGAGCATCTTCGTCCACTCCTGGACATCGTTGAGTCGAATCACGAGGTGCGACAACGCAACATCGAGAAGTGCCTTCTGAATCGTCCTGTCGTCGACGGAGCCCGGCTCGAGGGGATAGGACGCCACCGTCCGGAGATCGCCGATCGGTAGGTAGGGCAGTTGGGGAACGAACATCACCTCGTCGCGGCCGTGGGGGAGTCGCACGTGCCCCGACGCGAACGGCCACAGCCCCGCCAAACTCTGCAGCAGAACCGATTTACCGATACCCGACGGGCCGGTGATGAGCAGCGTCTCGCCGGGCTCCGCATGGACGTCGAGTACGCGGACCAGCGCCGTACCGTCCGGTCTGCGGACGTCCACGCCCTCGATGTCGAGCGCGCCGTCCGTCGACTCCCCGATGTGCACGGCGGTGAAATTGCCGGCACGCGCGTTCTGGTCGGCCAGCCCGTCGAGACGGATGATCGCCGCGCGGTAACTCGCGAACTGGTCATAGGCGTTGCGGAAGAACGACAGCGAGTCATGGATCGCGCCGAATGCGTTGGAGGACTGGAAGACATCGCCGAAGGAGATCTGCCGCGCGAACAGGCCTTGGGCCTGCACCAGCCATGGGAGCGGGTTGATCACCTGGCTCATCGAGACGTTCCACCCGAAGAACAGCATCATGCGACTCAGCCAGCCGCGATAGTTGACCATCACCGAGTCCAACCGCGCCTTGAGCAGCGACTGTTCGGCGGACTCGCCGCGGTAGAGCCCGATGGCCGCACCGGCATCCCGGACCCGCACCAGGGCGTAGCGAAAACCGGCGTTGCGCAACTCATTGAGGTAACTGAGCCGGATGAGCGGGCGGCCGATGGCGAACGCGATGACGGTGGCCACCGCGACATAGGCAAGCACGATCCAGAACAGGGCCTTGGGCAGCGTGAGACCGCCGAGCGTCACCGGCCCCGACAGGCGCCACAAAATCGCGCCGAACGACAACACCGACAGCACCGCCTGCACCGCGCCGAACAGCAAGGTGTCGCCCGAGTTGTAGATCGGGTTGTTCGTGTCCCCGCCGACGCCGGTGGTGAACACGTCGATGTCCTGCTGGATGCGCTGGTCCGGGTTGTCGATGGGCCTGCCCGAGAACTGCGCCCGGAAGTAGGCGAGATCTCCCAGCCAGTCGTCGATGAAGCGGTGGCTCAACCAGATTCGCCACCGCATGATGAACCGCTGGGTGATGTACATGTCGAGCAGCAGGCGGACGATGAAGAAGACCGCGAGCACGGCGAAGACCACCATCGTCGCCCAGAAGCCCGCGATGCCGCTCTGCCTGCCCGCGCCCCCGTCGGTCGCAGCGCCCTCGAACGCGACCTGTACGGCGGTGAACAGATCGTTGACGTAATAGGTCAGTAGGACGTTGATACGCACCGAGACGATCACCGACAGCAACAGCACTGCGAGCAGAAGCCACACCGTCACGCTCTGCCGACCGATGAAGTAATCGCCTGTGACGCGCCAGAATTGGCGGCCCCACTCGGTGAACCGCGCGACCGCGACGAGAATCACACACAGACAGATCACCGACAACACGAACGCCGTGGCGACCCAGATCGTCGAACTGAGGAACTCGCGACTCCAGTCGATGGACGGCTCGAACGTCCCGGTGTTCACGGTGTCCACCCGCCTGCCACCTCCCCGTCCCGCGCACGCCCGCCTGCGGCGAAGTTACCGCAGCGTGCCGGGGCCTCCGGGGTGCCACCCCGCGGGGCCTGCCTCCGGCTACGCGAAGGTCGTCCGCAACGCCGCCACCACACCCACGGGGTCCAGGGCCGTGCCGGTCTGCGCGTAGGCCAGATACCCGTCGGGCCGCACCAGGAAGGCCGCCGCGCCGGTCGCCTCATAGGCGCGGGCGAATTCCCCGTCCCCGTCACCGATCAGCGGCAAGACGGTCGCGACGGCGTCCGCACGCTGAGCCGCGATCAGGTAGACGTTCAGCTCGCCGTGTGCCGCCTCGACCGCAGCGGCTGCGGCGGCCTCGAACCCCGCAACATCCTCATCGCACCCGGTGTCGCCCGCGTACAACAGCAAGGTGTGCTCACGGGCGCTCAGCAGCGAGAACAGCCGGATCGGCGCGGTCACCACCTCGCGGGTCAGCCCACGCGCGTCGGGCGCACGCTTCCCGGCGGCCACTGATCCAGAGGTCGATCCAGACGTCACGATCGGGGAACCCGCGTAATCGATCAGCAGCTGCGCCTCACGGCGGATGACGAAGTCGGGATCAGAGGAATCCGCACCGATGCCCTCCCGCGCGCTGCGCACCGTACGGCCCACGACCTCTTCGCCGACCGGCCGACGTTCGGCGTCATAGCTGTCCAGAAGTCCCGCGGCGGCGACCCCCGACACCGCCATCGCCAGCTTCCACGCCAGATTGTGGGCATCCTGGATCCCGGTGTTCATCCCCTGCGCGCCGGTCGGTGGGTGGATGTGCGCCGCGTCGCCGGCGACGAACACCCGAGGAGACCCGTCGGGCAGGCCGTAACGGTTGACGATGCGGTGACTGATCCGGAACACCGACGACCACCGCAGAGTGCGGGCAACGGTCGGTTCGGGGGCGAGCCGATCGATCACTGCCTGGATGTGGTGCAGCTCGGGTGCACGGCCGCTCGAGAAGCCGTGTGCCACCCCATCGGCCGCGACGCCGTCGCCGCTCAGCTCGTCGGGCACCAGCATGGACATCCGATAGCGGCCACGGCCCGGAAGCGGAATACACACGAGCAGATCGTCGGTCTCGCCATCGGTCTGGTGCATCGACCGGATGCCGTAGCCACGGGGCATCGACCAGTCGACCTCGACGTCGCCGAGCATGTACTGCTCCTCGAACGCCGCGCCCTCGAACGTCAGCCCGAGCGTCTTGCGCACGATGCTGTGTGCCCCGTCGGCGCCGATGAGGTAGCCGGCGCGCACCGTCTGGTCACCGCGCTCCGACGACAGCGTTGCCGTCACCCCGTCGGCGTCGTGTTCGAATCCGGTCAGCCGGACGCCCCGCTGGACCTGCACGCCACGCAGGGCGAGTTCCTCGCGCAGGATGCGTTCGGTCTCGTACTGCGGGATCGAGAAGAACGAGAACGGGACATCGGCGGGCACGGGGAATTCCATGCGCGCCACTTCATGCCCGTTGACGTACACGATCTGGCCGTTCATCCTGGTGCCCGCGTCAAGGATGCGACCCAACACCCCCATGCCTTCGAAGATCTCCAGCGTGCGCGGTTGCACGCCAACCGCTTTGGCGTAGAGCGGGGGATCGAGCAGCGGATCGACGATCCGGCAGCCGATGCCGTGGCGGGACAGTTCGATGGCTGCGGTCAGACCGATGGGGCCGGCACCGGCGATCAGGACAGGAGTGTCGGGGGTATCCAGGCTCACCCCGGTGAGTATGGCGTCTCTGGCCGCGCGAGCGGGGCTGTCCGTGCCGACACGCCCGCTCGGCCTCCGAGAAAGGCTCTGACCCGGGCCGCGTACCGTAAACGTGTGGCTCGAACCTCTTCGAAGACTTCGCCGAAACCCCGGACGGGGCGGCTGTCCAACCGTTTCTGGAAGCTGCTCGGCGCGAGCACGGACAAGGATCAGACGCAGTCGATGGGCCTGGTGGAGCGGTCCGCCGAGTTCGACACCAAGGCCGCCGAACTCGACGACGAGCAGCTGCGCAAGGCGGCACAACTCCTCGAGCTCGAAGACCTCGCCGACGCGGCCGACGTTCCCCAGTTCCTGGCGATCGCCCGGGAGGCCGCCGAGCGCACCACCACGCTGCGCCCCTTCGATGTGCAGCTGCAGGCGGCGCTGCGGATGCTGGCCGGCGACGTCGTCGAGATGGCCACCGGTGAGGGCAAGACCCTCGCGGGCGCGATCGCGGCTGCCGGATACGCCCTCGCCGGTCGCAGCGTGCACGTCATCACCATCAACGACTACCTGGCCCGCCGCGACGCCGAATGGATGGCCCCGCTGATCGAGGCGATGGGACTCACGGTCGGCTGGATCACCGCCGACTCCACGGCCGCCCAGCGCCGCGAGGCCTACCAGTGCGACGTCACGTACGCCTCGGTCAACGAGATCGGCTTCGACGTGCTGCGCGACCAGCTGGTGACCGACGTCGACGACCTGGTGTCCCCGAACCCCGACGTGGCGTTGATCGACGAAGCCGACTCCGTCCTTGTCGACGAGGCGCTGGTGCCGCTGGTGTTGGCGGGCACCAGCCATCGGGAGACGCCCCGCGTCGAGCTGATCCGGCTGGTCGGGGAGCTCACCGAGGGCAAGGACTTCGCTACTGACAGTGACAGCCGTAACGTGCACCTCACCGAGGCGGGCGCCCAGAAGGTCGAGGCGAAACTCGGCGGCATCGATCTGTACTCCGAGGAGCACGTCGCCACCACGCTCACCGAGATCAACGTGGCGCTGCACGCCCACGTCCTGCTGCAGCGCGACGTCCACTACATCGTGCGCGACAACGCGGTGCACCTCATCAACGCCTCCCGCGGTCGCATCGCGACGCTGCAGCGCTGGCCCGACGGTCTGCAGGCCGCCGTGGAGGCCAAGGAGGGCATCGAGACCACCGAGACCGGCGAGGTGCTCGACACCATCACGGTGCAGGCCTTGATCAACCGCTATCCCCGGGTCTGCGGGATGACCGGCACCGCATTGGCGGCCGGTGAACAGCTGCGCCAGTTCTACAAGCTCGGCGTCTCGCTGATCGCACCCAACGCCCCCAACATCCGCGAGGACGAGACCGACCGGGTGTACGTCACCGTCGCCGCCAAGAACGACGGCATCGCCGAACACATCGCCGCGGTCCACGAGACCGGTCAGCCGGTGCTCGTCGGTACCCGCGACGTCGCCGAGTCCGAGGAACTGCATGCGCGTCTGGTGAAGGCCGGCGTGCCCGCGGTCGTTCTGAACGCCAAGAACGACGCCGAGGAGGCGGCCGTCATCGCTGAGGCGGGAAAGCTGGGCGCGGTGACGGTGTCCACGCAGATGGCGGGCCGCGGCACCGACATCCGGCTGGGCGGATCCGACGAGGCCAGCCACGACGCCGTCGCCGAGCTCGGCGGGCTCCACGTCATCGGCACCGGCCGCCACCACACCGAACGGCTCGACAATCAGCTGCGGGGCCGCGCCGGGCGCCAGGGTGACCCCGGCTCGTCGATCTTCTTCTCCAGCTGGGAGGACGACGTCGTGACGGCGCACCTCGAGGCCAACAAGCTGCCGCTGGACTGCGACGAGGACGGCCGGGTGCTGAGCCCGAGGGCGGCGAGCCTGCTCGAACACGCCCAGCGGATCGCCGAGGGTCGGCTGCTCGAAGTGCACGCCACCACCTGGCGTTACAACCAGCTGACGGCCCAGCAGCGCGCAATCCTCGTCGAGCGCCGGGACACGCTGCTGCGCACCACGACCGCGCGCGACGAGCTGGCCGCGCTGTCCCCGACGCGGTACGAGGAGCTCAGCGAGCAACTCGGCGCCGACAGCGACGAGAAGCTGGAGAAGATCTGCCGGTTGATCATGCTGTACCACCTCGACCGCGGCTGGACCGAACACCTGGCGTACCTGGCCGACATCCGCGAGAGCATCCACCTGCGCGCGCTCGGCCGGCAGAACCCGCTGGACGAATTCCACCGGATGGCCGTCGACGCCTTCGCCTCGCTGGCCGCGGACGCCATCGAGGCGGCACAGCAGACGTTCGACACCGCGCCGTCGATCGAGGACGAGCAGGGTGTCGATCTGTCCAAGCTGGCCCGGCCGACCTCGACGTGGACCTACATGGTCCACGACAATCCGCTGGCCGACGACGCGATGTCGGCGCTGAGTCTTCCCGGCGTGTTCCGCTAGGTTCTACGGCATGGCCGAGGCGGCGGAAGGCAACGCTGCAACCGAGGGACCGGTACCGCACTCCGTGTTGAACGATCGAGTGTTGACGGTGCCCAATGTGCTGTCGGCGATCCGTCTGGTGCTGGTCCCGGTCTTCTTGTACCTGCTGCTGGTGGCCGGCGCGACCGGTTGGGCCGTCGGCATCCTGATGTTCAGCGGGGCGTCCGACTGGGCGGACGGCAAGATCGCCCGCCTCTTCGACAACCAGTCCTCACGGCTGGGCGCGCTGCTCGACCCCGCGGTGGACCGGATCTACATGGTGATGGTCCCGGTCGCCATGGCCATCGCCGGTGTCATCCCGTGGTGGATCGTCGCGGTATTGCTGGGCCGAGATCTGGTGCTCGCCGGGACGCTACCGCTGTTGCGCCGTCGCGGGCTGACAGCGCTGCCCGTCACCTACATCGGCAAGGCGGCGACGTTCGCGCTGATGTCGGGTCTTCCGCTGGTACTGCTCGGGCAGTACGACGCGCTGTGGGCGCGGGTTGTCCTGGCGTGTGGGTGGGGCTTTCTCCTCTGGGGCCTGGCCATGTATCTGTGGTCGGGGATCCTGTACCTGATCCAGGTGGTCATGGTGATGCGCACTATGCCTGCGAGGGCGCCCACCCCATGAGCGCGCTGGGGGGATACGACCCCACCTCGGGACGCAACACCCACGAGGCGGGCAGACCGACACTGATCCCGGTGCCGTCGCTGCTGCGGTCGCTGCTGTCCGACCACCTCGACCCCGGCTACGCCGCCGCGGCCGCGGCGAAAACCCAGCGGGAGCGGAGCAAGCCTGCGGAGTGGACCTGGCAGGTGCTCGCCGCGGTGGTGGTGGCGGCAGTGTTCGCGTTTGCCTGGGCGCAGGCGCAGTCCACCGCGCCGGGAGTGCGTGAATCGCAGCAGGTGCTTGCGGGAAGCGTGCGCTCCGCCGAGACGAGCACCGGGGAGATCGGGGACCGGCGGGACCGTCTGTCGGCCGAGGTGGACACCGAACGCCGGCGCCGCCTCGAAGGCGACGCCACCGGCCGACAACTGCTCGCCGACCTCGACCAAGCCGACGCCACCGCCGCGGCCACGCCGGTGATCGGGCCGGGATTGACCGTCACCGTCACCGATCCCGGGGCATCCCGCGACCTCACCGACGTGTCCAAGGAGCGGGTGGAGGGCAGCAGGCAGGTGATCCTGGACCGCGACCTGCAACTGGTCGTCAACTCGCTGTGGGTCAGTGGCGCCGAGGCCATTTCGGTGGGCGGCGTACGCATCGGCCCGAACGTGACGATCCGCCAGGCCGGCGGCGGCATCCTGGTCGACAACCAACCGATCACCAGTCCCTATGTCATCCTCGCGGTGGGCCCGCCGAACACGATGCAGGATGCGTTCAACCGCGGCACCGGCCTGCAGCGGCTGCGGTTGCTGGAAGCGTCCTACGGCGTCGGGGTCACCGTCGCCGCCGGTGACGGGCTGACATTGCCGGCAGGGTCGGTTCGAGAAATCAACTTCGCCAAACAGATTGGGCCCAATTGATCGGAATCGTCGCCCTCGTCTTCGGCATCGTGCTCGGTGTCATCTTTCATCCCAGCGTGCCCGAATTCGTCCAGCCCTACTTGCCGATCGCGGTCGTCGCTGCCCTGGACGCGGTGTTCGGCGGTCTGCGCGCGTACCTCGAGCGCATCTTCGACTCGAAGGTGTTCGTGATCTCGTTCGTGTTCAACGTTCTGGTCGCCGCGTTGATCGTCTATGTCGGAGATCAACTGGGCGTGGGCACGCAGCTGTCGACGGCGATCATCGTGGTGCTCGGCATCCGTATCTTCGGCAATGCCGCGGCGCTGCGGCGAAAGCTGTTCGGGGCATGATGGCCGATGACCCCGCGCACCGCGGGCGCCACGAACTGCCACCGGACGAGCCCACGCCCGAGATTGGCGAGCTCCACTCCAGCGGGGTGACAGGGGTGGCCGCCCGCGGACGGAGCCAGGTTGTTTTCGGGGTCCTGGCCGTGCTGCTGTGCCTGCTGCTGGGCGTCGCGATCGCCACGCAGGTCCGCCAGACCGAGTCCGGCGACTCGCTGGAGACGGCGCGACCCGCTGACCTGCTGGTGTTGCTCGACTCACTGCAACAGCGCGAGGCGGCACTGAACACCGAGGTCGCCGACCTTCAGCGGACGCTGGCCCAACTCCAGGCCTCCGGTAGCAGCGATCAGGCGGCGATCGAGAACGCCAAGGCACGCCTGGCGGCGCTGTCGATCCTGATCGGCGCCGTGCCCGCGACCGGTCCGGGGGTGACGCTGACCATCGAGGATCCCGCGCAGGGAGTCTCCGCGGAGACGATGCTCGACGTGATCAACGAGTTGCGCGCCGCCGGCGCGGAGGCAATGGAGGTCCGCGGCCTGCAGAACGGCACACAGGTTTCGGTGCGGGTGGGGGTGGACACCTGGTTCGTCGGCGTCCCCGGCGCCCTGATCGTCGACTCGACGTCACTGAATCCGGCGTATTCGGTTCTCGCGATTGGTGATCCACCCACCCTCGCCGCGGCGATGAACATTCCAGGTGGTGCGATGGACAGCATCGAACGCGTCGGCGGCACGATGGTGGTACAACAATCCGACCGGGTCGACGTCACCGCCTTGCGGCAACCGAAACCCCGCCAATACGCTCAGCCCGTCAAATGAGCACCAGATGATAGGAGCGCCGTGAGCGAGATTCCCGCCGAGTTGTCCTACACCGCCGAACACGAGTGGGTGCAGCGGACCGGCGATGACACGGTGCGGGTCGGCATCACCGACTTCGCGCAGTCCGCGCTCGGAGACGTGGTGTTCGTCCAGCTGCCCGGCGTCGGGGACGACCTGAAAGCCGGTGACACCTTCGGCGAGGTGGAGTCGACAAAGTCGGTGTCCGACCTGTATGCGCCCGTCACAGCGAAAGTTGTTGCGGTGAACGGGGATCTGGAGGGCGACCCACAACTGGTCAACTCCGACCCTTACGGCGCCGGATGGCTGGTCGAACTGCAGGTCGAGCCCGGCGAGTTGGAGGCCGGCCTGGGTGCACTGCTGGACGCCGACGGCTACCGCAGCCACGTGACGGACTAGGGGTGTTGTTAGGGTCGTGCAGAACGGATCGCAATGTGCGGATCCGGCAGTGGTGGACACAACTGAGTCCACTGCGCGGTACGGTCGACACCAGCGGCGTGACGGCTGGGTTTCCGGCCGGATATCGCCACAGCAGCCAGTGAGGAGCAGCGGGTGACGGACAAGGACTTCAACTCTGGGGCTGACTCTGACGAGGTCACCGTAGAGACGACATCGGTGTTCCGCGCAGACTTCCTCAACGAACTGGACGCCCCACCGGCGCCAGGTGGAGACAGCGCGGTGTCCGGGGTCGAAGGACTGCCGGTCGGCTCTGCACTGCTGGTCGTCAAGCGGGGACCCAACGCGGGCTCGCGTTTCCTGCTCGACCAGCCGACCACGTCGGCCGGGCGGCATCCCGACAGCGATATCTTCCTCGACGACGTCACGGTGAGCCGCCGCCACGCTGAGTTCCGGCTGGAGAGCGGCGAGTTCCAGGTGGTCGATGTGGGCAGCCTCAACGGCACCTACGTCAATCGCGAGCCGGTCGATTCGGCGGTGCTCGCCAACGGCGACGAGGTGCAGATCGGCAAGTTCCGCCTCGTGTTCCTGACGGGCCCGAAGGGTCCCGATCTTGCCGACGGCGTCGCGGGTTGATCGACGCCGACCGGTAGACCGACACCACGAGCGCCAGCACGAACGCACAGATGACACAACCCGACGCACCAGGGCTCAACGGGATGTCCATCGGCGTCGTCCTCGATCTGCTGCGCGACGACTTCCCTGACGTCACCATCTCCAAGATCCGCTTCCTGGAGGCCGAAGGGCTGGTCACCCCGGAGCGGACGGCATCGGGGTATCGGCGGTTCACCGCCTACGACTGCGCCCGCCTGCGGTTCATCCTCACCGCGCAGCGCGACCAGTACCTTCCGCTGAAGGTGATCAAGGCGCAGCTCGACGCGCACCCCGACGGTGAGCTCCCGCAGACCGGATCGGCGTACGGGACGCCGCGCCTGGTGACGGTCAGCGAGGGCGGCGAGCCCGATGCCGCAGGCCGGTCGGCGGTCGCGCCCACGCAGGTGCGGTTGAGTCGCGAAGACCTGCTCGAGCGCTCCGGCGTCGACGATGAACTGCTCACCTCCCTGATGCGGGCGGGCGTGATCACCCCGATCTTCAAGGGGGGTGGGACGAGCATCTTCGACGAGCATTCCGTCGTGATCGCCCAATGTGCCCGCGCGTTGGCCGACTACGGTGTGGAGCCTCGTCACCTGCGGGCTTTCCGGTCCGCGGCCGACCGGCAGTCCGACCTGATCGCACAGATCGCGGGCCCGGTCGTCAAGGCCGGAAAGGCAGGAGCGCGCGACCGCGCCGACGACCTGGCCCGAGAAGTGGCCGCCCTGGCGATCACGTTGCACACGTCACTGATCAAGTCGGCTGTGCGCGACGTTCTGGATCGCTGAGGACTAGACTCGCGATGACGGTTTCTCGGATCGAATTTCAGCGCTACACCGGTGCGGAGGGCAGGCACAGATGGGTGAGGTTCGTGTGATCGGCATTCGCGTCGAGCAGCCGCAGAACCAGCCTGTTCTGTTGCTTCGCGAGTCAAACGGAGATCGCTACCTGCCGATCTGGATCGGCCAGTCGGAAGCCGCCGCGATCGCGCTGGAACAGCAGGGCGTCGAGCCGGCCCGCCCGCTGACTCATGACCTGATCCGGGATCTCATTGCCGCTCTTGGTCATTCGCTTAAAGAGGTGCGCATCGTCGATCTGCAGGAAGGCACCTTCTACGCGGATCTGATCTTCGATCGCGACATCAAGGTCTCCGCGCGTCCGTCGGACTCGGTGGCCATCGCGTTGCGGTTGGGGGTGCCGATCTATGTCGAGGAGGCAGTGCTTGCCGAGGCGGGCCTGCTGATTCCCGACGAGAACGACGAAGAAGCCACCGGCGCGGTGCGCGAGGACGAGGTCGAGAAGTTCAAGGAGTTCCTCGACAGCGTGTCACCGGACGATTTCAAAGCCACCTGAGCGTCAACCGGACCGGGTGCCCGAACGGCACTTGGTCACGGATGCGTCTCGCAGCCTCGACACGCGGGGCGCGTTTCTCCCGACACCGAATTGGGCAGCCATACTTGGTCGCGACGGGCAGTAACGACAGCCCCCTAAGCGTATGCTCAACAAGTTCGGGCTGGGGTGAACGTACGCCACGTATGTCGCGGACGCGGGTTTCAAGGCGAAGGGATTCGACAAGTGGGAGACACGCCACGCCAGGAGGAACTGGACCTGACTACCGGTGCCCCACAGGCGGAAAGTCTTCCCCGGGTGGCCACCGAGCCGGTGCAGGGCAGGCTGTTCCCCGACGATTCGGTCCCGGACGAGCTCGTCGGATATCGCGGGCCCAGCGCCTGCCAGATCGCCGGGATCACCTATCGCCAGCTCGACTACTGGGCCCGCACCTCGCTGGTGGTGCCGTCGATCCGTGGGGCTGCAGGATCCGGTAGCCAACGGCTGTACTCGTTCAAAGACATCCTCGTCCTCAAGATCGTCAAACGCCTGCTCGACACCGGCATCTCGCTGCACAACATCCGGGTCGCGGTGGATCATCTGCGCCAGCGCGGCGTCCAGGATCTGGCCAACATCACGCTGTTCTCCGACGGCACCACGGTGTACGAGTGCACCTCGGCCGAGGAGGTCGTCGACCTGCTCCAGGGCGGCCAGGGCGTGTTCGGTATCGCAGTGTCGGGCGCGATGCGGGAGCTGACCGGCGCCATCGCCGATTTCCCGGGTGAGCGGGCCGACGGGGGCGAGTCGATCTCCGCCCCGGAGGACGAGCTGGCCTCGCGCCGCAAGCACCGCGACCGCAAGATCGGCTGAGCGGGCGCTGAGCACGACCGCCCGGTAGACTCGGGCGCGCATCGCCCTTGCGCGGGAGAGTTCCGTGGCCGCCAGCCACGGACGCCGAAGGAGCAACACCTCTCCGTCAACCTCTCAGGCACCCAGGACCGCGTGAGGCCCCGATGCCTCTGGAAAGTGGTGCACCCGGCTCCTGACATGCCGGTTGTTCCCGCCCATGGGGAAAGGTTGTGGCGGCCGATCAGCTGCCCCGGCCGAATCTCTCAGGCACCCGGTTCGGGCCGACGACAGAGGGAGAGGAGCCGGTTCGCATGCGCTCCTCGCGCCCGCGGCAATCGTCGGGAGATGTCAACCAGTGTCCATTCACGGCATGTCGGATCACCGCAGCTCGAATCACTCCACGCATCACGAACTCGGCTTCGTCGACCGCCACATCGGCCCGGACGCCCAAGCCGTCGCCACACTGTTGAGCACGATCGGCGTCGACACACTCGACGAGCTGGCCGCGAAGGCCGTGCCCACGGCGATCTTCGACCCGGTGACCGCGGACGGTGTCGCGCCCGGGCTGGAGGCGTTGCCCCCCGCCGCGTCCGAGGCCGACGCGCTGGCCGAACTGCGCGCGCTGGCCGACTCGAACACCGTCGCGGTGTCGATGATCGGGCAGGGCTACTTCGACACTCTCACGCCACCTGTGTTGCGGCGCAACATCCTTGAGAACCCGGCGTGGTACACCGCCTACACGCCCTATCAGCCCGAGATCAGCCAGGGCCGGCTCGAGGCGCTGCTGAACTTCCAGACGATGGTCACCGACCTCACCGGCCTGGAGGTCGCGAATGCCTCGATGCTCGACGAGGGTACCGCTGCGGCCGAGGCGATGACCCTGATGCAGCGCGCGGTGCGGGGCCAGGCCAACCGGCTGGTTGTCGATGCCGACATCTATGCGCAGACCGCCGCGATCCTGGCAACCCGAGCGGCGCCTCTGGGGATCGAGATCGTGACCGCTGATCTGCGCAATGGACTTCCGGATCTGCCCGACGGTGACTTCTTCGGTGTGATCGTCCAGCTGCCGGGTGCCAGCGGACGGGTCCATGATTGGACCGAACTGGTCCGGCAGGCCCACGAGCGCGGTGCCCTGGTGGCTGTCGGCGCTGATCTGTTGGCGCTGACCATGGTGGCACCGCCCGGCGAGATCGGTGCCGATATCGCTTTCGGAACCACGCAACGCTTCGGTGTGCCAATGGGATTCGGCGGCCCACACGCCGGCTATCTGGCTGTGCATTCCACGCACGCCCGCCAGTTGCCCGGCCGCCTCGTCGGCGTGTCCAAGGATGCCGACGGGTCTACGGCCTATCGGTTGGCGCTGCAGACACGCGAACAACACATCCGCCGGGACAAGGCCACAAGCAACATCTGCACAGCGCAGGTCCTGCTGGCCGTGATGGCGGCGATGTACGCGAGCTATCACGGCGCGGATGGATTGCGCGCCATCGCGACTCGGGTTCACGGGCACGCACGGGCCCTGGCGGCCGGACTGGTCGCCGCGGGGGTCGACGTGGTGCACGACACGTTCTTCGACACCGTGCTGGCACGGGTGCCCGGCCGGGCAAGCGCGGCGCAGTCGGCGGCCAAGGACCGCGGCATCAACGTCTGGCTGGTCGACGACGACCACGTCTCGGTGACGTGCGACGAGGTGACCACCGACGAGCACATCGCCGCCGTGCTCGAGGCCCTCACCGGTGCCGCCACCGCTGGGCAGTCCTTCGCAGGACCCGAAATCGCCACCAGGACATCGGAATTCCTCACCCACGCGGCGTTCACCAGGTACCGCACGGAGACCGAGATGATGCGTTACCTGCGATCGCTGTCGGACAAGGACATCGCGCTGGACCGCAGCATGATCCCGCTGGGATCGTGCACGATGAAGCTCAACGCGGCCGCGGAGATGGAGCCCATCACCTGGCCCGAGTTCGCCCGCCAGCACCCGTTCGCCCCCGCGTCGGACACCCCGGGACTGCGCCGGCTGATCGCCGATCTGCAGACGTGGCTCACCGGTATCACCGGCTACGACCAGGTGTCGCTGCAACCCAACGCCGGGTCGCAGGGGGAGTACGCCGGCCTGCTGGCGATCCAGGCCTACCACGGCGCGCGCGGGGACACCGCCCGCGACATCTGCCTGATCCCGTCGAGCGCACACGGCACCAACGCGGCCTCGGCGGCGCTGGCAGGCATGAAGGTGGTCGTCGTCGGGTGCCGGGCCAACGGCGACGTCGATCTCGACGATCTTCGCGCCAAAGTTGCCGAACACGCAGATCGACTGTCCGCGTTGATGATCACGTATCCCTCGACGCACGGCGTCTACGAGCACGACGTCGCCGACATCTGCGCGGCGGTCCACGATGCCGGCGGGCAGGTCTACGTCGACGGCGCGAACCTCAACGCACTCGTCGGCCTCGCCCGCCCCGGACGGTTCGGCGGCGATGTCAGCCACCTGAACCTGCACAAGACGTTCTGCATCCCGCACGGCGGCGGCGGTCCCGGCGTGGGCCCCGTTGCGGTCCGCGAGCATCTGGCGCCGTACCTGCCCGGCCACCCGCTGGCAGCCGAGCTTTCCGATGCGTTCACGGTGTCGGCCGCGCCATACGGTTCGGCCTCGATCCTGCCGATCACGTGGGCCTACATCCGCATGATGGGCGCTCACGGACTGCGATCGGCCTCACTGGTGGCGATCTCGTCGGCGAACTACATCGCCCGCAGGCTCGACGAGTACTACCCGGTGCTCTACACCGGGGAGAACGGCATGGTGGCCCACGAGTGCATTCTCGACCTGCGCGGCATCACCAAGGCCACCGGTGTCACCGTCGACGACGTCGCCAAGCGGTTGGCGGACTATGGCTTCCACGCCCCGACGATGAGCTTCCCGGTCGCGGGCACGCTGATGGTCGAGCCGACCGAAAGTGAGTCGCTGACCGAGGTCGACGCGTTCTGCGACGCCATGATCGCGATCCGGGCCGAGATCGACCAGGTCGGCTCGGGAGCCTGGCCGGCCGACGACAACCCGCTGCGGGGCGCACCGCACACCGCGGAATGCCTGCTGGTGACCGACTGGGACCACCCGTATACCCGGGAGCAGGCGGCCTATCCGCTGGGGACGTCCTTCCGGCCGAAGGTCTGGCCGGCGGTGCGCCGCATCGACGGTGCCTACGGCGACCGCAACCTGGTCTGCTCCTGCCCGCCCGTCGAGGCCTTCGCGTGACGGCCGGTACGGTGACCCCATGACAGGAGGGTCCGAGGGAGCTGCCGGCATCACCCCGAAGCTCTTCATCTTCCCGCACGCCGGCGGGGCGCCGCAGTACTACGTGCCGTTCGCGAAGACCTTCACCACGGATATCAAGCGCACCGCGGTGCAGTACCCGGGGCAGCGCGGCAAGCAGGATTTCGCGTCGTTCACCAGCCTGCCCGCCCTGGCCGACGAGGTTGTCACGATGGTCTCGCCCGAGAAAGACCACGGCGGGCCGGTGGTGTTCTTCGGGCACAGCATGGGCGGCTTGTTGGCGTTCGAGGTCGCCCGCCGGTTCGAGGCGGCCGGGCGACCCATTGCGGCCTTGTTCGTCTCGGCATGTGCGGCTCCCGGCAAGGTCGGCTACGACGACATCCCGGAGACCGACGACGGCCTGCTGGCCGCGGTCAGCACGATGACGGGCGCCAGCCCGGAGTTCATGCAGAACCCCGAGTTCGCCGCCGCGATCCTGCCCACCCTGCGCGGCCTCAAGGCGATCGCGAACTACGACTGCCCGCCCGAGGTGACGCTGTCGTGCCCGATCCACGCGTTCTACGGAGACGACGACGAAATCGCCACCGCTGCGAAGGTGGCACCCTGGGCGGAGCGGACGACTGCCGGCTTCACCGCACGTGAGTTCAAGGGACACCACTTCTACCTCAATGACCACCTCAACGACCTGGTGCCCGACGTCCAGCAGAAGATCTGGGCGCTTCGCGGCCAGTGGTGACCCCGAGAGGGTGTGGTGTTCGCCACACTGGCCCGCAGTCGCTGTGACCTGTCCCGAGCACACGTTTATATCGGCAAACGAGGGTGCTGTGCGGCCTGCGCCGATGCCGTCAGACCAGCTTCTTACCGAGGAGTCAGAAAATAACCCGACACGAAGGTGCGATCTCCGCAAACAAATAACGTGGACGTCAAGGCGAACGGAGCACTGTCTTCGGCCTTCCTCTCCGAGTGCTCGCGCACCCGGTAGTCACGGCCATGAGCAACCGGGAACCCCGGAATGAAGTGGGGTGTTGCGGTCTCTGGCAAAACACTGAAGGCACGGTAAGGATTAAGTTGCGCACCTACGTTTGCACTCTGCTGGCGAAATACGCCCCGAAGTGCCCGCTTCCCTCTGGCAAGCAAGTCATGGTCTAATCCTTCGTTGGATTAGACGACATTATTGACGGGCCGATGTTAGCCTTCGGGCGAGCGGGGGGATGCGCGGCATGAGCTGCGAATCGGTTTGCCATCCACGGCAATGGGGCCGGGGGCGCAGAGATTTGATGAAAGGACGTCGCCATGCCTTTGCTTGAGTCGACCATTCCTGGCTTGCTCGCCGACCGGGCGCGGATGCAGCCCGACGCCGTGGCCTACACATTCATCGACTACGACGTGGATCCCGCGGGCTTCGAAGAGACGCTGACGTGGTCCCAGATGTATCACCGTGTCCAGGTGGTCGCGGAGGAACTCCTGCGCCATGGGTCGAAGGGCGATCGGGCGGCCATCCTCGCGCCGCAGGGCCTCGAATACATCATCGCGTTCTACGGCGCGATGACGGCCGGCTTCATCGCCGTGCCGCTGCCTGTGCCCGCCATGGGCCAGCTCGACGAGCGGGTCAACGGCGCGCTGCGCGACTGCCAGCCGGTCGCCGTGCTGACGACCTCGGCCGTCCTCGGCGAGATCCTGACCTACGTCGGCGCCCAGCCCGGCCATGCCGCTCCCGTCGTCGTCGAGGTCGACGCACTCGACTTCGATTCGCCCCGCACCGTCGAGGTGAACGTCGGAGCGCTGCCCAAGACGGCCTACCTGCAGTACACCTCCGGATCGACCCGCGCGCCGGCCGGCGTGATCATGACCCACAAGAACGTGATCGCCAATCTCGACCAGATCTTCACCGATTACATGGAACACCGCGGCGGGGTGCCGCCGCAGGACACCACGATGGTGTCGTGGCTGCCCTTCTACCACGACATGGGCCTAATCCAGGGTGTCTTCGCACCCCTGCTGTGCCCGCCGGACGGCCCGGGCGGCGAGTGGGGCCGCCCCGCGAAGCTGATGAGCCCGGTGGCGTTCCTGCAGAAGCCCGCCCGCTGGATCCAGCAGCTCGCGGTCAACCCCCACGCGTGGTCGGCCGCGCCGAACTTCGCGTTCGAGCTCTCCGTGCGCCGGACGTCCGACGCCGACCTCGAGGGCATGGACCTCGGCGGCCTGCTGGGCATCATCAGCGGTAGCGAGCGCATCCACTCCGCCACCATCCGTCGGTTCAACGAGCGCTTCGCCGCGTTCAACATGCCCGACACCACCGTGCGCCCGTCCTACGGCCTGGCCGAGGCCACGCTGTACGTGATCTCGGCCCCGACCGGCCACACGCCGTCGACCGTGCGGTTCGACTACGAGAAGCTGTCCTCGGGGCATGCCAAGCGATGCGGCGCCGAGGGCGGCTCGGAGCTCGTGAGCTACGGCGCTCCGCGGTCCTCGACCGTCCGCATCGTCGATCCCGACACGCGCCTGGAGAACCCCGACGGCAAGATCGGCGAGATCTGGGTGCACGGCGACCAGGTCGCCATGGGGTACTGGCGCAACCCGCAGCAGACCGAGCGCACGTTCGCCGGCGAGATCGTGGACCCGTCCCCGGGCACGCCGCAGAACACCTGGCTGCGAACCGGCGATCTCGGCGTAATGTCTGAGGGCGAAATGTTCATCATCGGCCGCATCAAGGATCTGCTGATCGTCGACGGGCGTAACCATTACCCCGACGACATCGAGGCCACCATCCAGGAGATCACCGGAGGTCGCGTCGCCGCGATCTCGATCCTCGACGAGACCAGCGAGCAGTTGGTCGCGATCGCCGAGATGAAGAAGCGGGGAAACTCCGAGGCCGAGGCGCTCGACACGCTGCGTGCCCTCAAGCGCGAGGTGGCCTCGGCCATCAAGAAGTCCCACAGCGTCCGGGTGTCTGACCTGGTGCTGGTGGCACCCGGCTCGATCCCGATCACCACCAGCGGAAAGATACGGCGCTCGGCCTGTGCGGATCGATACCGCCAGGACGAGTTCAGCCGCTTGGACGCCACTACATGACCTCTGCTTTCGACGAGGACTCTCTCCGGAATTGGTTGGTCGACTATCTCGTCACCAACATCGGTTGCAGCCCCGACGAAATCGATCTCGATGCACCCCTGAACGATCTGGCCGTCGGCTCCAGCGATGCGGTCGTACTGACCGGCGAACTGTCGGAGTTGTTGGGTCGCACGGTGTCGCCCGTGGAGTTCTGGCAGTACCCGACGATCAACGCGCTGGCCCGATTCCTGACCGGCGGAGAGATCGAACCGGTCGTCGAGCCCGCCGTCAGCACCGTCAGCCGCGACTACCGCACCGACGACGAGCCGATCGCGGTCATCGGTCTCGGCTGCCGCTTCCCGGGTGAAGACGGCAACATCGAAGGCCCGGACGCCTACTGGGAGTTCCTGTCCGAGGGCCGTTCCGCGGTCCGGGAGGTGCCCGCGGATCGTTGGGACTCCTTCCAGATCGATTCCCCGGAGGCCGCCGCCGCGTTGGCCGGCACCACCCGCTGGGGATCGTTCCTGCGCGACGTCGACTCCTTCGATGCGGAGTTCTTCGAGATCTCGCCCAGCGAGGCCGACAAGATGGATCCCCAGCAGCGATTGCTGCTCGAGGTCACCCAGGAGGCGCTGGAGAACGCCGGAATACCGGCGCACACGCTGCGGCATTCCCAGACCGGGGTGTTCGCGGGTGCGTGCCTGGGTGAGTACGGCTACCTGTCGGCGGCCGACCTCGGTGACGTCGACTCCTGGTCCGGCACGGGTGGCGCGCTGAGCATCATCGCCAACCGGGTGTCGTACTACTTCGACCTGCGTGGCCCGTCGGTGACCATCGACACGGCGTGTTCGTCATCGCTGGTGACGATCCACCTGGCCTGCCAGAGCCTGCGGGCAGGCGACTCCAACCTCGCGCTGGCCGCCGGGGTCAACGTGCTGTTGTCACCGGCGCCGACGCGCAGCTTCGACCAGCTCGAGGCCCTGTCGAAAACGGGGCAGTGCCATTCTTTCGACGCCTCCGCCGACGGATTCGTCCGCGGTGAGGGCTGCGGTGTGACCGTGCTCAAGCGGCTCTCCGACGCACAGCGTGACGGCGACCGGATCCTCGCGGTGATCCGCGGCTCCGCCGTCAACCAGGACGGCCGTTCCAACGGCCTGATGGCCCCCAACCCGGCCGCGCAGATGGCGGTGCTGCGGTCGGCCTACGCCGCAGCCGGCGTCGAACCTCGCGAGGTCGATTACGTCGAGGCGCACGGCACCGGAACACTGCTCGGCGATCCGATCGAGGCGCGCGCCCTGGGCACCGTTTTGGGCCGCGGTCGGGCGGCCGACGCCCCGCTGCTGATCGGGGCGGTCAAATCAAACCTCGGGCACCTGGAGGCCGCCGCCGGTATCGCGGGGTTCACCAAGGCCGTGCTGGCGATGCAGCACCGCAGGATCCCCGCCAACCTCGGCTACCAGAACCCGAACCCGCACATCCCGTTCGACAATCTGCGGCTGAAGGTCGTCGCCGAACCCACCGAGTGGCTTCCCGTGGGTCGTCCTCGGCGGGCCGGCGTGTCGTCCTTCGGCTTCGGCGGCACCAACGCCCACGTGGTGATCGAGCAGGCACCCGAGACGGCACTCCCGCCGGTCCCGTCGCAAGCCGCGGTCACGACGTTGGTGGTGTCGGGCAGGACGCCGGAACGAATCGCCTCGCAGGCCGGCATGCTCGCCGACTGGATGGCCGGCTCCGGGTCGGGTCTGGCGTCGCTTTCCGAGGTCGCCCACACCCTCAACCATCACCGGTCCCTGCACACCAAGTTCGCGACGGTCGCCGCCCGCGACAAGGCTCAAGCGATCACCGGGCTACGGGCTTTGGCCGACGGCCAGGCCGCAGCGGGAGTCGTCACACCCCACACCGGCGCCTGCAAGCGGGGCGTGGCGTTCGTCTACTCCGGACAGGGCTCCCAGTGGGCCGGGATGGCGCAGCGACTGCTCGCCGACGAGTCCGCGTTCGTGGCCGCGCTGGCCGAGATCGAGCCGGTGTTCGTCGAGCAGGTCGGCTTCTCGCTCTACGACGTCATCGCCAACGGCGAGACGATCAGCGGCGACGCCCAGGTCCAACCCGTTCTGATGGGCCTGCAGCTGGCCCTGACCGAGCTCTGGCGGCACTACGGCGTCCACCCCGACGCCGTCATCGGCCACTCTATGGGCGAGGTCACCGCCGCCGTCGTCTCCGGCGCCCTGAGCCTGTCCGACGGCCTGCGGGTCATCGCCGAGCGCTCCCGCATCATGTCCCGCCTCGCCGGGCAGGGTGCCGTCGCGCTGGTCGAGCTGGACCCCGACGCCGCCGAGGCGTTCATTGCCGACTACCCCAGCGTCGAGGTGGCCGGGTACGTCTCGCCGCGCCAGACGGTGGTAGCGGGCCTGCCCGAGCAGATCGACGCCGTCATCGCCGCGGTCGCCGCGCAGGACAAGTTCGCCCGGCGGGTCAACATGGAGGTCGCCTCCCACACCGCGCTGATGGACCCCGTGCTTGCCGACCTGCGCAGCGCGCTAGCCGATGTGACGCCGAGGACCCCCACCATCCCGTTCCTGTCCACCGTCGTCGATTTCAGCGACGATGCGGGGCAGGAACCGACGCTGGATGCCGACTACTGGGTGGCGAACGTGCGCCAGCCGGTGCGCTTCAGCCAGGCCATCGCGGCCGCGGCGCAGGAGATCGGAACGTTCATCGAGGTGAGCGCCAACCCGATCCTGACCTACGCGGTCAGCGACACGCTGTCCACAGGCCACCACCACAGCTTCGGCACGCTGGCCCGCGACAACGACGACACGCTGAGCTTCCATACGGCGCTCAACTCGACATTCACCAGCCATCCGCCCGAGACCGCGCACCACGCCGAGCCGCACGTCCCGCTGCCGACCACACGGTGGCACCACACGCGCCACTGGGCGATCAGGAAGCGTGCGGCGTCGTCCGGTGCGTCGGCGCCCCGTCCCGGCACCGTCCTGGGTGCGCACACCACGCTCGCGGGGCCGCGCCCCGGGCATCTGTGGCAGGCGCGGCTGGTTCCGCAGGCCAAGCCGTATCCTCACTCCCACCGGTTCGCCGGGGTGGAGATTGTTCCGCTGTCGGTGTTGCTGCAGACGCTGTCGCTGGCCGCCGCCGAGTGCGGTGCGTCCGCGGTAAGCGACGTCCGGTTCGACTTCCCGATCTCGGTCGACGAACCCCGGGTGGTACAGGTCCTCACCGAAGGCGACACCATCACGGTGTCCTCGACCGCCGCGTCGGCGGAATCGGGCGCAGCTTCCGATGCGCACTGGATCCGGCACGTCTGCGCTCAGGTCTGCTACGAGCCGTCCGCTGATCGCGCGGCGGTCGCCGACGGAGCCGCCATCGGGGACGCTTCCGGTTACGACCCATCGGCTCTGGCCGAGCTGCACAGCGCCTGGGGCATCGACGGGCAGGCCTTCCCCTGGGCAGCCCAGCCCGTCGCACCGGCCGGCGCCCACGAGTCCGCACCCGGGCTCCTGCGTGTCGCCGTGGACCTGCCCGACAAATCCCTGGCGGCCCTGATGGACGCCGCAGTGAACCTCGGCCGTCTGGTCGACGCGTCCAGCCCTGGGCTCAAGGTGCCGTCATCAAGTGACGAAGTCGTCTTCCACGGTGGATTCTCCGCTGCGCAGGGAATCGTCGAGGCGCGGCTGCGAGGACGCGACGGGGACGACGTCCTCGTCGACATCGCGATCAGCTCCACCGACGGCACGCCGGCAGTCGACATCCGTGCGATGCGCTACAGCGGGGTCCTCGAACTGGGTGCTGTCGCAGCCGCCGACACCGACCCGAGGCGCGTCGCCCACGCACTGGACTGGCAGCCCTGGACGCCCGGCGCCGACGCCGGCACACCTGACTCCGGCACGATCGCGGTCGTCGGCGACGGTGACCTCGCGGCCACGGTGCGCGAGGGCCTGCTCGGCGCGGCCCAGCGCGGCGCCGACCTCGCCGATGCCCGTTACGTCGTTTACGTCGCCGACCCCGGTCCCGCCGACACCGAAACCGACATCGACGCCTCGGTCCGCCTCACCGCCGAGGTGTCCGAGATCGTCGGCGCTCTGGCCGACCGGGACCCCCGGAAACCGGCCACGCTGTGGATGGTCACCCAAGGCGTGCATGAGTCCGCCTCGGACGCGGCGCTGCGCCAGAGTCCGCTCTGGGGACTGGCCGGCGTCATCGGCGCCGAGCAACCACAGCTGTGGGGCGGCCTTGTGGATTTCGCCGCAGGCGGCGATCCGGACGAGGTCGCAGCCGTCGCCGCCAAGCTGGCTCCGGTGCTACACACGCCCGCCAAGGCCATCGTGATCCTTCGTGACGGCGCCATGCTCACCTCGGTCCTTTCCGAGATCACGGCCGACCCGGTGCGCGACACGCTGCGCTGCCGCCCCGACGCCGCCTACCTGATCACCGGCGGCATGGGCGTGCTCGGCCTCCTCACAGCGGATTGGCTCGCCGACCGTGGTGCCCGACGCATCATCCTTGCCGGACGCACCCCGTTGCCGCCGCGCAAGCTGTGGTCGGCCGCCGACTCGGGCCTCGACGCCGACACCCGGCACAAGATCGACGCGATCCACGCCCTCGAGATGCGTGGGGTGTCCGTCGACACCGTGGCGCTCGACATCGGTTCGCGGGAGGCCCTACAGGGCTTCCTCGACACACGCGACGCCGCCGGCGCCCCGCTGATCCGCGGCGTCATCCACGCCGCCGGTATGACCGACGCCCAGCTGCTCACCGAAATCGACGAGGACCGCGTGCACCGCACGGTGTGGCCGAAGATCGCAGGTGCCCGGGTGCTCGACGAGGCGTTCCCGGCGGGCAGCCTCGACTTCCTGTACCTGGACGCGTCGGCCGGCGCCGTGTTCGGCGTCCCCGGACAGGGTTCCTACGCGGCGGGCAACGCCTACCTCGATGCGCTGGCGCGGTCCCGGCACCGGCAGGGCTGCAACACCGTCAGCCTGGACTGGGTGGCGTGGCAGGGCCTCGGATTCGGCGGTGAGGCGCAGGTGGTGTTCTCCGAGCTGGAGCGGGTGGGGTCGCGGCCGGTGACCGCATCCGAGGCGTTCGCCGCCTGGGATTACGCCAGCCGCTTCGACCTCGGACAGGTCGTGATGGCCCCCATGCAGTCGGCCGAGGACGCTGCCGCGGTCACCTCCGACGCCCATCGCCCGACGGCGCCGACGCGCGCATGGTCCACGATGGCCCCCGCTGACTTGCTGAGCGAGCTCCAGGACGGACTGCGCGCCATCCTGGCCACCGAACTGCGGCTGCCCGAGAGCGACGTGCACACCGATCGCCCGTTCGCGGAGATGGGCCTCAACTCGGTGATGGCGATGTCGATTCGCCGCGAGGTCGAGCGACTGGTCGGGCTCGAACTGTCGGCGACGATGCTCTTCAACCATCCGACGATCGCGACCTTCGCGAGCTACCTGGCCAAACAGCTCGTTCCGGACGCCGACGCCGACGACGGGATGGCCGACGACTCGGGCGACAGTTTGCTCGATTCGCTGTTCGACAGTGTTGAATCCAACTGATGCGTTGAATCGCGCTCGATTTCTCGGATTCGCCCAATGCGGGGAAGATACCGGGAGCCGATTGGAAGGAAGTTCTGATGCCGCCGACCGAAGCCACCATCCCCGCGGCCCTCGCCGACCGCGCGCGGCAGCAGCCCGATGACGTCGCCTACACGTTCATCGACTACGACTCCGACCCCGACGGTGTCGCCGACAGTCTGACCTGGTCGGAGGTTCACACCCGGGCCCAGGTCATCGCCGAGAAGCTTGCCAAATGCGGCTCACCCGGCGACCGGGCCGTGATCCTGGCACCGCAGAGCCTCGACTACGTCGTCGCGTTCCTCGGAGCCATCCAGGCCGGCTTCATCGCTGTGCCCCTGTCCATGCCGCTGTTCCGCCAGCACGACGAGCGCGTGTCCGCGGTGATGGACGACGCCACCCCGGTGGCGGTGCTGACCACCTCGGACGTCATCGAGGACGTCAAGAAGTACGGACAGGAGGCCAAGCAGCGGGCCCTGAAGTTCATCGAGGTCGACACGCTGGACTTCGATTCACCGGTGAAGCCCGCGCAGGCCGTCTCGCTGCCCAAGGCCGGCTACATCCAGTACACGTCGGGATCGACGCGCACCCCGGCGGGTGTGGTCGTGACTCACCGGAACATCGCCGAGAACATGGAGCAGATCCTTCCGGACTTCTTCGAGGCGTACGACGAACCCCCGTCCGACCTGACGATCGTGTCCTGGCTTCCGCTCTACCACGACATGGGCCTGCTGGTCGGGGTGTTCCTCGGGATGCGCATGGGACGCCCGACCGTCCTGATGAGCCCGATCGCGTTCATGATGAAGCCGGCCCGCTGGATCCAGCAGTTGGCCCTGAATCCGAGCACGTTCACCGCTGCGCCCAACTTCGCCTACGAGCTGGCGGTCAAGCGGTCCAAGGACGAGGACCTCGACGGCCTGGACCTCAGCGGTGTCGTCGTCATGATCAACGGCGCCGAGCGGGTCCACGGCGGAACGCTGCGCCGCTTCAACGGACGCTTCGGCCCCTACGGCCTGCCGGAGTCGGCGATGCGGCCGTCCTTCGGGCTGGCCGAGGCCACCGTGTACGTGACGTCGTCGCCGGGTGGGCAGGCCGCGACGTCGGTGTGGTTCGACTACGAGAAGTTGGCCGTCGGACACGCCGAGCGCTGCGCTGACGGCACCGGATCCGAGCACATCGGGCTCGGAAGGCCCCGGTCGACGACCGTGCGAGTGGTCGATCCGGAGACCGAGACCGAGAATCCGGCGGGCAAGATCGGCGAGGTCTGGCTGCACGGCCCCCACGTGGCGGGCGGCTACTGGCACAACCCGCAGCTGACCGAGGCACTGTTCGCCGGGCAGCTCAAGGAGGCGACCGCGGGTACCCCTCAGGGCCCGTGGCTGCGCACCGGCGACCTCGGGGTGCTGTTCGACGAAGAGCTGTTCATCGTCGGACGTATCAAGGACCTGCTGATCATCGACGGCCGCAATCACTATCCCGACGACATCGAGGGCACCGTTGCGGAGTTCACCGGCGGCCGCGTTGCAGCCATCTCCATTCCCGATGACCCCAGCGAGAGGCTGGTCGTCGTCGCAGAACTCAAGAAGAAGATCGACCCGGCACTGCTGGAGTCCGTGAAACAGGAAGTGACAGCTGCGGTTTCGCGGACCCACAGTGTTCGACTGGACGATCTGATGGTGGTCGCGCCCGGCTCACTTCCGCTCACGACAAGCGGCAAGGTGCGGCGTGCGTCGTGCGTGGAGCTCTACAACAGCGACGGGTTCAGTCGTCTGGACATCACTGAATGACCTCTGCTTTCGACGAGGCTGCTGTTCGGGAATGGTTGATCGACTACCTGGTCACGAATAACGGTTGCAGTCCGGAGCACATTGCTCGTGGTGCGTCGATGCACGACCTCGGAGTGGGATCCCGGGACGCGGTGGTGCTCACCGGGGTGCTGTCGGAATTCCTGGGCCGCGCGGTGTCCCCGGTGGACTTCTGGCAGTACCCGACCGTGGACACGCTGGCGAAATTCCTGACCGGCGGCGACGTCGAACCCGTCGACGCCGCCACCGACCGCGCCCGGCCGGCCTCGACGGACGAGCCGATCGCGGTGATCGGGCTCGGCTGCCGATTCCCCGGCGGCCCGGATGCCGAGGGCAACATCGAGGGACCCGACGCGTTCTGGGAGTTCCTCACCGAGGGCCGGTCCGCGGTCGGCGAAGTACCCGAGGGACGCTGGGCGTGGTTCGACGACGGCTCACCCGAGGGCGGTGCCGCGCTGGCGGGCACCACCCGGTGGGGGTCGTTCCTGCGCGACGTCGACGCCTTCGACGCGGAGTTCTTCGAGATCATCCCGCGCGAGGCCACCCGCATGGACCCGCAGCAGCGACTGCTGCTGGAGGTCACCAACGAGGCGCTGGAACACGCGGGTATCCCCGCCGACGCGCTCGCCGAGACGCAGACCGGGGTGTTTGTCGGCGCCTGCACCACCGACTACGCCCAGATGGGTTCGACAGATCTCGACAAGGTCGACGCCTGGTACAGCACCGGCGGCGCGTTGAGCATCGTCGCGAACCGGGTGTCGTACTACTTCGATCTCCGGGGCCCGTCGGTGACGGTCGACACCGCGTGTTCGTCGTCGCTGGTCACGATCCACCTGGCGTGCCAGAGCCTGCGGTCGGGCGATTCCGACGTGGCGCTCGCCGGCGGGGTGAACCTGCTGTTGTCTCCCGCGGCCACGAGGAGTTTCGACCAAGCCGAGGCGATGTCGCAGTCGGGTCGGTGCCACGCCTTCGACGCGAGCGCAGATGGATTCGTCCGCGGCGAGGGCGCCGGCGTCGCGGTGCTCAAGCGACTTTCCGACGCCCAACGCGACGGCGACCGCGTGCTCGCGGTGATCCGGGGTTCGGCGGTCAACCAGGACGGTCGGTCCAACGGCTTGATGGCGCCCAACCCGTCGGCGCAGATGGCGGTGCTGCGCTCGGCCTACGCCAACGCCGGTGTGGATCCCCGCGAGGTCGACTACGTCGAGGCGCACGGCACCGGCACCCTGCTGGGGGACCCGATCGAGGCGCGCGCGCTGGGCACGGTGCGGGGTAAGGGCCGCGCGGCCGATGCGCCGCTGCTGATCGGCGCGGTCAAGTCCAACCTCGGCCACCTCGAGGCCGCAGCGGGTATCGCGGGCTTCGCCAAGGCCGTTCTGGCGTTGCAGCACAACACGATTCCGGCGAATCTCGGTTACCAGAACCCGAACCCGCACATCCCGTTCGCGAAGTTGCGGCTGCAGGTCATCGCCGAGCACACCGACTGGGCTCCGGCCGGGCGGCCCCGACGGGCCGGGATCTCGTCGTTCGGATTCGGCGGCACCAACGCCCACGTGGTGATCGAGCAGGCGCCCGTGACAGCGCCCGCGCCGGTCGAAGAGACGTCGGCTCCGGCGGTGACGACGTTGGTGGTTTCAGGCAAGACTTCCGAGCGCATCGCCTCGCAGGCGGGCATGCTCGCCGATTGGCTGGCGGGCGCCGAGGGTTCGGAGGCCGACCTCGGCGAGGTGGCCCACACGCTCAACCACCACCGCTCCCAGCACAGCAGGTTCGCGACCGTCGCCGCCCGCGACACCGCAGGGGCCATCGCCGGACTTCGCGCGCTGGCCGACGGCACGTCCGCGCCCGGCGTCGTCGCTGCGGCGTCTGGCACCCCCAAGCCGGGCACGGTGTTCGTCTACTCCGGGCAGGGCTCCCAGTGGGCCGGAATGGCCCGCACCCTGCTCACCGACGAGCCGGTGTTCGCCCAGGCAATGGCCGAGATCGAGCCGGTATTCCTCGAGCAGGTCGGCTTCTCGCTGTACGACATCATCGCCAATGGCGAATCGGTCAGCGGCGACGCCCAGGTGCAGCCGGTGCTGATGGGCCTGCAACTGGCGATGACCGAACTGTGGCGTGCCTACGGCGTGCATCCCGATGCCGTCATCGGCCACTCCATGGGCGAGGTCACCGCTGCGGTGGTCGCAGGGGCGCTGACCCTGCGCGACGGCCTGCGGGTCATCGCCCAGCGCTCCAGCATCATGTCCCGCCTCGCCGGACAGGGCGCGGTCGCGCTGGTCAACCTCGACGCCGACGCCACTGTCGCGCTGATCGCCAACCACCCCAGTGTCGAGGTCGCCGGTTACCTGTCGCCGCGCCAGACCGTGGTTGCCGGCCTGCCCGAGCAGGTCGACGCCGTCATCGCCGCGGTCACCGCGCAGAACACGTTCGCCCGCCGGGTCAACATGGTCGTCGCCTCGCACACCGCCCTGATGGACTCGGTGCTGCCCGACATCCGCGCGGCGCTGACCGGCCAGGACGGGATCAGCGCCCAGGCTCCGACGCTGCCGTTCCTGTCCACGGTCGTCGATCCGGACACCAGCCCGGTGTTGGACGCCGACTACTGGGTGGCCAACGTGCGCCAGCCGGTCCGCTTCAGCCAGGCCATCACCGCCGCGGCCGCAGACCACGGCACCTTCATCGAGATCAGTCCGCACTCGACCTTGGGCCAGTCGATCACCGACACGCTGGCGGGGGAGTCGGGGTATCTGACGATCGGCACGCTGGCGCGCGACACCGACGACACCGTCACGTTCCGCGCCAATGTCAACGCGACCCACACCTCCCGTCCACCGCAGACCGCACACCACGCCGAGCCGCACCTGCCGCTGCCCACCACGCCGTGGCACCGCAGCCGGCACTGGGTGGACGTCCGGCCCCTGCGGCGGGGCGGCGGCCCAGCCGGTGCGCTGCCCACCGACAGCGCCGTTCCCGCCGAGTGGTTCTGCGAACTGACATGGCCGGTCAAGGATCTCGTCCAGCAGGATCCGGCTGCGGCCGAGAACCGCTGGCTGGTGATCGGCGATGCCGCCGTGGCCGCCGCGATGGACCGCCGGCTCGGCGCCGCGTCCGTGGTCGCGACCCTGCCCGCGACGGCCGACACCGGCGCCCTCGAGGACGCTCTCAGCACCGCCACCCACGTCCTGTATGCACCGTCGGCGAGCGACGGGGCCGACCTCGGGTACGGCCTCTTCGAGACGGGTCGCGCGGTCGCGTCGTGCGCTGCACGACGCCCCCAGCCCCCGACGGTGTTCCTGCTGACCCGGAACGCACAGCCCGTCACCGAGGGCGACCGGGCCAACCCCGCGCACGCGGTGTTGTGGGGCCTGGGCCGCACGCTGGCGCTCGAGCACCCTGAGATCTGGGGTGCGGTCATCGACGTCGACGAATCGGTGCCGCCCGTGGTCGCCGTGCACTGCGTACTCGCCGAGGCCCACAGCGGTGACGGCGAAGACCAGCTGGTCTATCGGGCGGGTGCGCGCCGGGTGGCCCGGCTCGTGCACGCGCTGCCGCCGGCGGCGGCGCCGGGCGCGGAGACCCTGGACGTCGACGGCGCCCACCTGGTCATCGGCGCGACCGGCAACATCGGTCCGCGGCTCATCGAACAGCTCGCCACCATGGGCGCGCGCACCGTCGTGGCCGTGTCCCGCAATCCGGGCTCACGCCTCGACGAGCTCACCTCCCAGCTTGCCGCCACCGGGACCACAGTCGTCACTGTCGCCGCCGACGCCGCCGACGAGGCGTCGCTGCGACCGCTGTTCGACCGCTTCGGCGCCGACCTCCCGCCGCTGTCGGGCATCTACCTCGCGGCGATGAGCGGCGGCCCGGTGACGCTGGACCAGATGACCCACGACGACGTCGTCACGATGTTCCGCCCGAAGATCGACGCGGTGACGCTGCTGCACGAGCTGTCCCTGAGCCACCCGGTGCGGCAGTTCGTGCTGTTCTCGTCGATCTCGGGGGTGTTGGGCTCCCGCTGGCTGGCGCACTACGCGGCGACCACCACGTTCCTGGACACCTTCGCGTTCGCCCGGCGCGCCGCGGGGCTGCCCGCGTGCGCCGTCAACTGGGGCCTGTGGAAGTCGCTGGCCGACGTCCAGACAGGATTCGAGCGTCAGGCGACAGAGGAGTCGGGGCTCACGCCGATGGACGACGCCGTCGCGATCACCGCGCTGCGGTCGTTCGTCGGGCCGCAGGCGCCCGCCCGGGCCACGGTCACCGCCGCGGACTGGAGCCGGCTGGCCGCGGCGTACCGCACCCGGGCGCAGCTGCACATCCTCGATGACCTGCTGGCCGAGTCCGCCCAGAGCGAACAGAGCGGGCGTTCCGGGGACACGAAGTTCCGCGAAGCGCTGCGGGACTGCGCCCCTGAGCGGCGCCTCGATTTGCTGACTGACCACGTCGGCGAGCAGGTCGCCAAGGCGATGGGGCTGGCCTCGGCCCACACGCTGGAGCCGACCGTCGGGTTCTTCCAGTTCGGCATGGATTCGCTGATGAGCGTAACGTTGCAGCGTTCGTTGAGCGAAAGCCTTGGGGAGGTGCTGCCGGCGTCGGTCGTTTTCGACTACCCGACGGTGGAAGTGCTCACCGATTATCTGGCGTCGATCCTGCCTGAGATAATCGAGACCGCCGGTAACGAGGACGAAGCCTTCAGCGCTGAAGACGACGCCTACGACGACCTGGCCGAGGACGAACTCCTTGCGAGACTGTCGGAAAGATTGAGTTAGAGCTAGATGACCCAAACATCTCCAGCATCGCCGGATCGTCGCGCGATCATCACCGAGGCACTGCGCAAGATCGACGATCTGACCGCGCGTCTCGAGGTGGCGGAGAGCGCCGAGACCGAGCCGATCGCCGTGGTCGGCATCGGGTGCCGGTTGCCGGGCGGGGTCGACAGCGCCGACGATTTCTGGAGGTTCCTGTCCGACGGTGAAAGCGGTGTCATTCGCGTCCCTGCCGACCGGTGGGACGCGGACGAGTTCTACTCGCCCGACTACTCGGTGCCCGGCACCATCTGCAACCGCGAGGGCGGCTTCCTGACCTCCTGGCAGCCCGACGAGTTCGACGCCGAGTTCTTCTCCATCGCTCCTCGCGAAGCGGCCGCCATGGATCCCCAGCAGCGCCTGCTGATGGAGGTCGCATGGGAGGCGCTGGAGAACGCGGGCGTCAACCCGCGCACCCTGCGCGGCTCGGCGACCGGGGTGTTCGTCGGCATGACGACCAACGACTATTACCACTCGGTGGTCGGCAAGCTGCGGCCCGAGGACATCGACCCCTACATCCCGTTCGGCAACGCCCCCAACTTCGCGGCCGGACGGCTGTCCTACTTCCTCGGCGTCCGGGGACCCGCGGTCGTCAGCGACACCGCGTGCTCGTCGTCGCTGGTGTCCATCCATCTGGCCTGCCAGAGCCTGCGCCGTCGGGAGAGTGACCACGCGCTCGCCGCGGGCGTCAATCTGATCCTGAGCCCGGAGAACAACATCGCCTGCTCGCGGTGGGGAATGCTGGCTCCGGACGGTCGGTGCAAGACCTTCGACGCCGACGCCAACGGCTACGTCCGCAGCGAGGGCTGCGGTGTGGTGGTGCTCAAGCGACTGACCGACGCGCTGCGCGACGGGGACCGGGTGCTGGCCGTGGTGCGTGGCTCCGCGGTCAACCAGGACGGCGCAAGCAGCGGCCAGACCGTTCCCAACGGCCCCGCTCAGCAGGAGCTGATGCGCAAAGCGCTGGAGACCTCGCGGCTTGCACCCTCGGACATCGACTACATCGAGGCCCACGGCACCGGTACCGGGCTGGGCGACCCGATCGAACTCGACGCCCTGAGTGCGGTGTACGGCGAGCGCCAGGACTCGGCACCGCTGGTTCTGGGCGCGGTCAAGACCAACCTCGGGCATCTCGAGTCGGCGGCCGGCGTCACCGGCTTCATCAAGACGGTGTTGAGCGTCTACCACGGCAGCATTCCCAAGCAGCTGTACTTCAAGAAGCTGACACCGCAGGCGGGGGAGGCCGCGTCGCGCTTCAGGATCGCCTCCGAGCACCTCGACTGGCCCACCGCGGCGAGCCGCGAATCAGGCGAGGTGAGTCGGCCACGCCGCGCGGCGGTGTCGGGTTTCGGTGTCAGCGGCACCAACGCCCACATCGTGGTCGAGCAGGCGCCGGCCACCGAAGTCGTTCCGGCCCAACCGGAACCACCGGTGAGCACCCTCGTGGTCACCGGCAAGACCACCGCCCGGATCGCCTCACAGGCAGGCAGCCTGGCCGACTGGCTGGAGACGCCCGCAGGCCGGGCCGTCGGCCTGGCCGACGTCGCCGAGACCCTCAACCACCGCCGGGCACAGCACTCCAAGTTCGCGACCGTCACCGCCGTGGACCGGCATCAGGCCGTCGCGGGACTGCGCGCCCTGGCCGGCGGATACCCGTCGCCGGGCGTCGTCGCCGCGCACGAGGGACCGTGCACGTCGGGGACCGTCTTCCTGTACTCCGGCCAGGGCTCGCAGTGGGCCGGGATGGGCAAGCGACTGCTGGCCGACGAGCCGGCGTTCGCCGCCGCGGTCGACGAGCTGGAGCCCGACTTCGTCGCGCAGGTCGGGTTCTCGCTGCGCGACGTGCTGACCTCCGGGGAGACCGTGGTCGGGATCGACCGGATCCAGCCGGTGCTCGTCGGTGTGCAGCTCGCACTGACCGCCCTGTGGCGCTCCTACGGGGTCACCCCCGACGCCGTGATCGGGCACTCGATGGGTGAGGTCACCGCCGCGGTGGTGGGCGGGGCACTGAGCCCGGCCGACGGCCTGAAGGTGATCGCGACGCGCTCGCGGCTGATGAAGCGACTGTCCGGGCAGGGCGCGATGGCACTGCTGGAGCTCGACGCCGACGCCGCCGAGGAACTAATCGCCGGCTACCCGGGGCTGACCGTCGCGGTGTACGCCTCCAAGCACCAGACGGTGATCGCCGGACCGCCGGATCAGGTCGACGCCGTGATCGCGGTCGTCGACGCGCAGGACCGGCTGGCACGGCGGGTCGACGTCGACGTGGCCTCGCACCACCCGATCGTCGACCCGATCCTGGACGACCTCCGGGCCGAACTCGCGTCGTTGCAGCCCCAGCGGCCGACCATCCCGGTGATCGTCACCACCGACGGGCGGGCCACCGACGGGACGAACGTGTTCGACGCCGCCCACTGGGTGGCCAACCTGCGCAACCCGGTGCGGTTCGCCAGGGCGGTGGCCACCGCGGGCGCCGACAACGCCGTGTTCGTGGAGGTGAGCCCACACCCGATCCTCGGCTACGCGATCAAGGACACGCTGGCAGATACCCACCACCACAGCCTGGCGACCCTGCAGCGCGACGCCAATGACACGCTGACCTTCCACACGAACCTCAACGCCACCCACACGGTCCGGCCGCCGAAGTTGCCCCACCGGACCGGCCCGCGAGTGCAGCTCCCCGCCACGCCGTGGCATCACACCCACCACTGGATCCAGCACACATCCGCGCCGGAAGCGTTGCAGCACAACGGAACTGCTGTCACCCCGGCGGACGGCGGCTACCACAAGTGGTTCCATCAGCTGAGCTGGCCGGTGCGCGAGCTGGCTGCCGCCGAGGTCGACGGATCCTGGCTGGTGCTCGCCGACGACGCGGGTGCCGACCTGGCCGCGCTGCTCGGGCCGGACTCCCGCGCGCTACCGCTGTCGTCGCTCGATGACGATGCCGCGAGCGAGGCCCTGCGCAGTGCGCTCAGCGGAGCGGCGCACGTCGTCTACGCGCCGTCGACACCGTCCGGGCACCTCGACGTCGAGGCCAGCTATCGGACGTTCCACGAGCTACGCCGGCTGGTGGTCGCGCTGGCCGGGGTCACGCCAGCGCCGAAATTGTTTGTCGTCACCCGCAACGCCCAGCCGATCGCCGACGGCGACCGGGCCAACCCGGCCCACGCGGTGCTGTGGGGTCAGGGCCGCACCCTGGCGCTCGAGCATCCCGAGTTCTGGGGCGCGGTCATCGACGTCGACGACACGGTGCCTCCGGAGCTCCTGGTGCGCTACCTGCACGCCGAGGCGCACCTGACCGTGACGGCCGACCCCACCCAGCGTGACGACCAGGCCGTGTACCGCAGCGGGGTGCGCCGGGTGCCGCGGCTGGAGCCGCGCCCGCTGCCCGCGGTGCCGCTGACCCGGCTGGAGAGCGGGACCAGCCATCTGGTGATCGGCGCCACCGGCAACGTCGGTCCGCACGTGATCCGCCAGCTCGCCGAGATGGGTGCGTCCACCGTCGTCGCGGTGTCGCGGCGCGGCGGATCGCAGCTCTCGGAGCTGGCCGCGGAACTGCAGGCGGCAGGCACCACGCTCGTCGAGGTCGCCGCCGATGCGGCCGACGAGGCATCGATGTCGGCGGTGTTCGAGCGTTTCGGCCACGACCTGCCGCCGCTGGAGGGCGTCTACCTGGCGTCGCTGGCCGGCGGTGAGGCACTGCTGGCCGACATGACCGAGGACGACCTCAACCCGATGTTCCGCTCCAAGATCGACACCGCATCAGTGCTGCACAGGCTGACGCTCAAGACCCCGGTGCGCCGCTTCGTGCTGTTCTCGTCGATCACCGGCCTGCTCGGCTCCCGGGCGGTCGCCCACTACACCGCGGCCAACGCCTTCGCCGACGCATTCGCCTATGCGCGCCGCGCGCTCGGTCTTCCCGCGACGGTCGTGGACTGGGGCCTGTGGAAGTCGTGGGCGGACGCGCAGCCGCAGATGAAGGCCGCGGGTCTGGAACCCATGCCCAACGATGTCGCGATCAAGATGCTGCCCGCGGTGCTGGGCCCCGACGCCGCCGTCCAGTACGTGATCGCCGGCGCCGACTGGCCCCGACTGGCCGACGCCTACCGGATGCGGGCGGCGGTGAAGGTGCTCGATCATCTGGTGGCCGCCCCCGGTGACGACGCCGCCGATCTCGACTCGCTGCCCGCACCGGCCTGGGGCACGGTGCTCGGCGAGCCCGTCACCGGAACTGCGCACGACCACCTCTGGCGCGCCCGCCTGCTCCCGGGTGTGCGGCCCTACCCGGTCGCGCACCGGGTGCGAGGCGTTGAAGTGGTTCCCGTTTCCGTTCTGCTGCAGACACTTTCGGCGGCGGCGGCACAACTCGACGGGTCCTCCGTGGTGGCCGACGTCCGGTTCGAGTACCCGATCGTGGCCGACCAGCCCAGGGCGATCCACGTGACGGCGGACGGAGACGCGCTGACCGTGTGGTCCAGTTCGGGGCCCGACACCCCGGAGCAGCGCTGGACCCGGCACGCCGGCGCGACGGTCGCCGCCGCGCCCGGCACCACGCCGCAGGGCAATCAGAGTCCGGGGCCGCAGCGCTTCGACAGCTCCTCGATCGCGGTGTTGCAGCGCGGATGGGGTGTCGAGGGTCAACCGTTCGAGTGGACCGTCACCGACTGCGCGGCCACCACCGCGGGGGTGCGCGGCGATGTCGAGGTGCCCGAATCCGCCGAGTCGCCGGCGGCGGCACTCGTGGATGCCGCGGTGCACGTCGCCCGGTTGGCGGACGCGGCGAACGAACAACTGCTCCTGCCCGGAGCGCTCGAGAGCATCGGCGTGGCCGAAACGCCCGGAAACCGCGGCGTCATCGAGGTGTACCGGCACGACGAAACCGGTGACGCGCTCGTCGTGGATGTGCTCGTCAAGGGTTCCGACGGAGCCACCTGGGTGGACATCCGCGGGCTCACCTACGCCGCCGTGGAATCGGCACCGGCGCCGATATCCGACGAGACAGCCCCGGCCACGGTGGAATTCGTCGACTGGTCGACGATGACCGGCACAGAGACCGTTGCCGAGCTGCGGGTGCGGCTGCGTGCCATCCTGGCCCGTGAACTCGGGATGCCCGACGAGGCGGTCGATGTCGACATGCCGTTCCCCGAGCTGGGACTGGACTCGATGATGGCGATGAACCTGCTGCGTGACGCGAAAGCGCTGGTCCGAGTCGAGCTGTCGGCGACGATGCTGTGGAATCATCCGTCGATCTCGCAGATGTCGGACTTCGTCGCCGAGTTGCTCGCACCGCAGCAGCACGCCCAGGACGAATCAGTGGAAACAGAAGAAGACAGCTCCGACTCGTTCGGCCTGCTCGACGAGTTGTTCGACAGCATCGAGTCTTCTTCCGTGGAATCGGCGAATGCCGGTAGTGAGGGCCCAATCTGATGAAGACGACCTTCGACAGGATCTCGGCCATGACCTCCGAGCAGCGAGACAAGCTGACGGAGCAGTTCGACAAGGCGTCCCGGGTCGCCGGCGCCGAGCCGATCGCGGTGGTCGGCATCGGCTGCCGACTGCCCGGGGGAGTGACGGGTCCCGAGAGCTACTGGGAGTTGCTCGAGAGCGGCACCAGCGCCGTCACCGAAGTGCCTGCCGACAGGTGGGACGCTGAGGCGTACTACGATCCGGACCTGACGGCGCCGGGTCGCATGCCGACCAAGTGGGGTGCCTACCTCAACGACATCTCCGGTTTCGACGCCGACTTCTTCGGCATCACGCCGCGCGAGGCCGCCGCGATGGACCCGCAGCAGCGGGTGCTTCTCGAGGTGGCCTGGGAGGCGTTGGAGAACGCCGGCCTGGCCCCGGATCAGCTGGGCGAGAGCCGCACTGCGGTCATGATGGGCGTGTACTACACCGAATACCAGAACTCGTCCGCGGGCAATCCGGACACCATCGACGCCTACTCCGCGACGGGCAACGCGCACAGCGTGACGGTCGGCCGGATCTCGTACCTGCTGGGACTCAAGGGGCCCGCCGTCGCGGTCGACACCGCATGCTCGTCGTCGCTCGTCTCGATCCACCTGGCCTGCCAGAGCCTGCGGATGCGGGAGAGCGACCTCGCTCTGGCGGGCGGTGTCAGCCTCAATCTGCGGCCGGAAACCCAACTGGCCCTTGCTAAATGGGGCATGCTGTCACCGCACGGCAAATGCTACGCATTCGACTCGCGCGCCGACGGCTTCGTCCGCGGCGAGGGTGCCGGTGTCGTGGTACTCAAACGTCTCACCGACGCGGTCCGTGACGGCGATCGCGTGCTGGGCGTGGTGCGCGGGTCCGCAGTCAACCAGGACGGCCGGTCCAACGGCCTGACCGCGCCGAACGCGCCGTCGCAGCGCGACGTCATCACCCGTGCGCTGCGCTCCGCCGACGTACCCGCCGCGTCGGTGAACTTCATCGAAACCCACGGCACCGGAACCGGTCTGGGCGATCCGATCGAGTTCGACGCGCTGGCCGCCGTCTACGGCCGCGGCGACGCCCCGTGCGCGCTGGGCGCGGTCAAGACCAACATGGGCCATCTCGAGGGTGCCGCCGGCGTGGCCGGCTTCATCAAGACCGTGCTGACGCTGCAGCACGGCACGATCCCGCCGAACCTCAACTTCGAGAAGTGGAACCCGACGATCGATCCGTCGGCGACCCGGCTGTTCGTGCCGACCGAGGCGGCCGAATGGCCGAAGAGCGAGAACCCGCGCCGCGGCGCGGTGTCGTCGTTCGGCATGGGCGGCACCAACGCCCACATCGTCGTGGAACAGGGCCCCGAGTACACCTCCGCGGTGCCCGCCGACACCGGCTCGGTCACGACGCTGCTGGTGTCCGGAAAGACTGCCACCCGCGTGGCCGCCGCCGCTGCGAGGCTGGCCGACTGGCTCGAGGGCGACGGCGCCTCGGTGCCGCTGGCCGATGTCGCCAACACCGTCAACCACCACCGCAGCCGCTACGGCACCATCGCCACCGTGTGCGCGCGCGACCACGCCGAAGCGGTCACCGGTCTGCGCGCACTCGCGGCCGGCGCGCCCGCGCCCAATGTCGTTGCCGCCCATGATGGCAAGACTGGCGCGGGAACCGTGTTCCTGTACTCCGGCCAGGGCGCGCAGTGGGCCGGAATGGGCAGGGCGCTGCTTGTCGAGGAACCCGCGTTCGCCAAGGCCGTCGACGAGCTGGAGCCCACCTTCATCGACAAGGTCGGCTTCTCGCTGCGTCAGGTGCTCGAGTCCGGCGAGCCCGTCGTCGGAATCGACCGCATCCAGCCGGTGATCGTCGGGATGCAGTTGGCGCTGACGGCGCTGTGGCGCTCCTACGGAGTGGAACCCGATGCGGTGATCGGTCATTCGATGGGGGAGACCACGGCAGCGATCGTGGCCGGAGCACTCACCCCGGCGGAGGGCCTGGACGTGATCGCCACCCGGACGCGGCTGATGAAGCGGCTGTCCGGCCAGGGCGCGATGGCGCTGCTGGAGCTGGACGCGTCGGCGGCCGAGAAGCTCATCGCCGACCGGCCCGACGTCACCGTCGCCGTGTATGCCTCGCCGAAGCAGTCGGTGATCGCCGGACCACCCGACCAGGTGGACGAGCTGGTGGCCGTAGTCGATGCGCAGGGCAAGCTGGCGCGCCGGATCGAGGTCGATGTGGCCTCGCACCACCCCACGATCGACCCGGTCCTGCCCGAATTGCGGGACGCCCTGGCCTATTTGACGCCAGTGGCGCCGAAGATCCCGTTGATCTCCACCGTCGGCTACGCCGGCTCGGCGCCGCTGTACAGCGCCGACTACTGGGCGGCCAACCTGCGCAACCCGGTGCGGTTCAGCCAGGCGGTGCACGAGGCCAGCGGCGAGAACAGCACTTTCATCGAGATCAGCCCGCACCCACTGCTGACGCACGCCATCGCCGACACCCTGGGCGCCCAGGGGACCAGCCGGAAGTTCCACGTCGGGGCGACGGTCAACCGCGACACCCCTGAGACGCTGGCGTTCCACACGCAGTTGGCCGCGGTCCGGCCGCCCGCCGTCGAGGCGCCCGCCGAAGCGGATGCCCGGGTGGCCGGGGTGGTCTCGGCGCCCACGACGGCATGGCAGCACACCGCGTACTGGATGGCGGACCGCTCGTCGGGACACGAGTTCTCAGGCGCCCACCCGCTTCTGGGCCTGCACGTCGAACTGCCCTCGGGCACCGGCCATGTGTGGCAGTCCGACGTCGGGCTGGAGCCGCACCCCTGGCTGGCCGACCACATCGTGCACGGCCTGCCCGTGATGCCGGGCGCAGGCTTCGCCGAAATCGCGTTGGCGGCAGGATGTGAGGCCCTCGGCCAGCCCGCCACCGGCGTCGACGTCCAGGTCGACGTTGAGCAGATGCTTCCGCTCGACCCGCACACCAAGCTGACCACCCAGGTGGTGCGCGACGAGACCAGCGGCGAACTGCGCGTCGAGATCCATTCTCGCTCCGACGCGGGAACCTGGACCCGCCATGCCGTGGGGCGGGTTCGGGCCGCCGAGGCCGCAACGCCCGCCAGGCTCACCCCTGCATCCGACGGCACCGCGGTGTCGCCGGCGGACTTCTACACCGCGCTGCGTCGCACCGGTGCCCATCACGGGCACGCCTTCGCCGCGCTGACCCGCATCGTGCGCGGCAGCGGGGCGGCGGACACCGAGATCGTGCTGCCGGACGAGGCGACACCGCACCGCGGCATCGTGCTGCACCCGGTGATGCTCGACGCCGCACTGCAGGGTCTGGCGGCCGCAATGAGCGACGAGGTTCTTTCGGCTCAGACCGATGTCACGTTCTTGCCGGTCGGGTTCGGCTCCATCCGGGTGTTCGGCGACATCGGCCGCCGGGCCAGGTGCCGCGCCGAGCTCATCGGTGTCGACGAGGACAGCGGCGACGCCACCGGCCGGGTCACCCTCACTGACGACACCGGAACGGTGCTAGCCCAGGTCAACGACGTCCACCTCAAGCGCATCCAGCGCCGCACGGTGCCGCTGCCGTTGTCGCAGAAGATCTTCGACTCGACGTGGGTCCAATCTCCTGCTGCGTCCGGCAGCCCGGCGACCGGTAGCTGGCTGGCGCTGGCCGACACCGCCGCGGCGCTGTCGACGGCCCAGGACTTCGCGACCACATTCGCTGCGCCGCAACGCCGGATCATCACCGCGGACCTCGGTGACGAGTCCGCCGTCCGGGAGGCGTTCGCCACTGCGACGGCCGATCCCGACCTGCCGCCCGCGGGCGTCATCGTCTTCATGGATCATCCCGAGTTCGACGGCACCGACGCCGCGGGCGGGTTGGCGCACGCCCGGGACGTGATCTGGGGCGTCGCCGGTACGGTCCGCGCGATCGTCGGCAGCTGGCACGGCAAGGCGCCGCGACTGTGGTTGGTCAGCAAGGGCGGACTGGTCGTCACGGACACCGACGGCGCAGGCAACCCGGGCACCGGCAGCCTCAAAGGTCTGGTGCGGGTGCTGGCCTACGAGCATCCGGATCTGAAGACCACGATCCTCGACACCGGTGACGGTGATGCGGCGGCCACGCTGGCGACCGAGATCGAAGGTGCCGGCACCGCCGCCCAGACGGAGGATGTCATTGGGTGGCGCGGCGGCATCCGCTATGTCGAACGGCTCTCGCGGGCAAAGCTTCCCGCGACACCGGGACAGCTGGTCGTGCGCAAGGACGGGTCCTACGTCGTCACCGGCGCCCTCGGCGGTGTGGGCATGGCGGTGGTCCGCTGGCTGGTGGACAACGGCGCCGGCCGCGTGGTGGTCAACGGCCGCAACGCGCCGTCGGACGAGGTGCAGGCGGTCATCGACGAGCTGTCGAACCGCGCCGAGATCGTCGCGACCCTGGGAGATATCGCCCAGCCCGGCGTTGCCGAGCGGCTCGTCGCCTCCGCGGAGCACACCGGCAAGCCGTTGCGCGGCGTGATCCACTCGGCGGCGGTGCTCGAGGACGAGCTCGTGGTCGGGCTCACCCGAGAGAGCCTGGACAGCATCTGGGTGCCCAAGGCCGCGGGGGCGCTGCGCCTGCACGAGGTCACCGCAGGACTGGATCTCGACTGGTGGGTCGGCTTCTCGTCGATCGTTTCGCTGCTCGGCTCGCCCGGTCAGGCGGCCTACGCGTGCGCAAACGCGTGGCTGGACGCGCTCGTCGCCTGGCGCAAGGCAGCCGGTCTGCCCGCGACCGCGATCAACTGGGGCCAGTGGGCCGACGTCGGCCTGGCCAGTTCGCTGCGATTCAGCGTTCTCGATCCGATCACGCCCGCCGAAGGCGTCGACGCGCTGGGCGGCGTGCTGGCCGCGGGCCTCTCGCGCGTCGGGGTGGCGCGGCTGCGGCTGGATCGTGCGGCTGCGGCGTTCCCGGAGATTCACCAGATCGGCTTCTTCAACCAGCTGGTGGGGGAGCTGGAAACCGATCAGATCGACGAGGATTGGGGCGGCGCCGATGCGCTGCGCGAGCTCGATGCCGCCGAGATCAACCGGGTGGTCGTGGCCCGGCTGCGCCGGCGGATCTCGGCCATCATGGGCTACTCCGACGACAGCGCCGTGGACATCGCGCAGCCCCTGACGGAGCTGGGACTCGACTCGTTGATGGCGGTTCGGATGCGCAACACCATCCGGGGCGACTTCGGGGTGGAGCCACCGGTGGCCCTGCTGCTGCAGGGTGCCTCGCTGGCCGACCTCGCCCTCGATCTCATCCGTCAGCTCGACCTTGCCGAAGAGGACAAGTCGGAGCGCCCCAACGCCCTGCGGGACCGCGCACAGCAGCGTGCCGCAGCGCGTCAGAAAGCCGCATCGCGGCGAAAGGTGGGACCACGATCGTGACGAGCAGTACAGGGGATGAGTTACCGGACAACGCCATTGCCGTCATCGGCATGGCGGGCCGGTTCCCCGGAGCGAACTCGGTCTCGGAGTTCTGGCGCAACCTGCGCAACGGGGTGGAGTCCATCGTCGACCTTTCCGAGGACGATCTGCGCGCCGCGGGGGTCACCGAGCGGGCGCTGGCGAACCGCTCTTACGTCCGGCGCGCGGCGCTGATGTCGGGCATCGAGGAGTTCGACGCGGACTTCTTCGGTTTCACCCCGTACGCCGCGCGGCAGCTCGATCCCCAGCACCGGTTGTTCCTGCAGACGGTGTTCCACGCGCTCGAGGACGCCGGCTACGACCCGGCCGACATGGAATCCACCGTCGGCGTGTTCGGAACCAGCTCGGCCAGCGGCTATCTGCTGCACAACCTGATGTCGAACTACGACCCGATGATGGTCATCGGCCAGGGCGCCAGCTTCGAGATGGTGAACCTGTCGCTGCAGAACGACAAGGACCATCTGGCCACCCGGGTGGCCCACCAGTTCGATTTCCGCGGGCCCGCCCTGGCGGTGGCCACGGCGTGCTCGTCGTCGCTGGTCGCCGTGCACCTGGCGTGCCAGTCGATCCTCAACGGCGAGTGTGACATTGCGCTGGCCGGCGGCTCGTCGCTGCGGGTGCCGCACCACGTCGGTTACTGGTACGAGCAGGGCTCGATGGTCTCCCCGACCGGCCACTGCAGGCCTTTCGACGTCCGTTCCGACGGCACCATCTTCGGCAGCGGCGTCGGCGTGGTCGTGCTGAAGGCTCTCCAGGACGCGGTCGACGACGGGGACCACATCCACGCGGTGATCCGCAGCTCGGCGCTCAACAACGACGGCGCCACCAAGATGACCTACGCCGCGCCCAACGCGATCGGCCAGGCCGAGGTCATCGCCGAGGCCCATGCCATCGCCGGCGTCGACGCGTCGACCATCGGCTACATCGAATCCCACGGCACCGGAACGCCGTTGGGTGACCCGATCGAGATCGAGGGCCTGCGGCAGGCGTTCGACCTCGCCGAGGAAACCCGCAGCGGCCCCTGCTACATCGGGTCCGTCAAGTCCAACATCGGTCACCTCGAGACGGCGGCCGGCATCGCGGGTCTGATCAAGGCCATCCTGTGCCTGGAGCACAAGGCGATCCCGGCGACCCTGCACTACACCAGCCCCAATCCCGAGCTGCACATCGACCGCGGACCGTTCCGGGTGCGCAGCCAGGACGGGCCGTGGGAGTCCGACGGGATCCGCCGTGCCGGCGTCAGCTCGTTCGGCGTCGGCGGCACCAATGCGCACATCGTTCTCGAGGAGGCACCGACACAGCCCGCCCCGGTGACCCGGACCGGCCCGCAGGTGCTGGTGCTGTCGGCGAGAACCCAAGAGGCCCTTGCCCAGTCGCGGGCCACCCTGGCCGGCGAGCTCGCCGCGTCCACCGGAGCGAACGAGATCAGCCTGCCCGACGCCGCCTACACGCTGACGCGTCGCCGCAAGGAACCGGTCCGGCTCGCAGCGGTCGTCCACGATGCGGAGAACGCCGCCGCGGTACTGGCCGCCACCGAGACCGACAATGTCTTCATCGGCGACGCCGTGCCAGGTGCTGAAAACTCCGGTGACAAGGTCGCTTTCCTGTTCCCCGGCCAGGGCGCACAGCACGTCGGGATGGCCCGCGGACTCTACGAAAGCGAACCGGTGTTCGCCCGGCACTTCGACGAGTGCGCGACAGCATTCAGCGACGAGATGAACTACGACCTGCGCGCCGAAATCTTCGACGGCGTCGGGCGCAACCTCGAGCACACCGACCGGGCCCAGCCCGCACTGTTCACGGTGGAGTACGCGCTGGCCAAGCTGATCCAGTCCTACGGGGTGGCGCCCTCGATCATGGCCGGGCACAGCATCGGCGAATACCCGGCAGCCACCATCGCGGGGGTCTTCGACCTGGAGACCGCCGTCAAGGTGGTGTCGATGCGCGCCCGCCTGATGCACGCCGCACCGCGTGGCGTCATGGTGGCCGTGGCGTTGGGCCCCGAGGCGATCGCCGAACACCTCACGCCCGACGTCGATCTCGCGACGATCAACGACCCGGGCAGCAGCGTGATCGCTGGCAGCGAAGAGGCGATCCAGACATTCCAGGCCGTCCTGGCCGAGAAGGGGATCGTCGCGCGGCGGGTTCGCACGTCGCACGCGTTCCACTCGCGCCTGATGGACCCTGTGGTCGGCGAGTTCACCGCGTTCCTGTCCCGCCAGACGCTGCGCGAGCCGCAGATCCCGTTGCTGTCCAACATCACCGGCACCACGATGTCGGCGGCCGAGGCGACCAACCCGTCGACCTGGGCCCGTCAGATCCGGGCCACCGTCCGCTTCGCCGACGAACTCGACCAACTGCTCACCGACCCGGACCGCGTGCTGATCGAGGTCGGCCCCGGCGGCACCCTGACCTCGTCGGCGGGACGCCACCCGCGGTGGTCGGAACGGCACCGTGCGGTGCGTCTGATGCGCCATCAGGCGCAGAACCGCAGTGACCATGACACGTTCCTGCTGGCCCTGGGTCAGCTGTGGGCTGCCGACGTGGACATCGACTGGACCCAGGGATCCGACGCCGCCCCGCACCTGGTGTCGCTGCCCGGCTACCCGTTCCAGCGCCAGCGGCACTGGGTCGAGCACAACGCCGGCGCGGCATGGCTGACGGCTGGCGCGTCAGCCAACGGTGTGTCGGCTGAGGGCGCACCCGCTACGACGGCACCCACGGCGGCGGGTGGCAAGTCGGTGGTGGAGACCGCGCTGCTGCGGATCTGGTCGCAGTGCCTGGGCCTGTCCGACATCGATCGCCACGCCAACTTCTTCGAACTGGGCGGCGACTCGCTGGTCGCGATCAGCGTCGCGATGACCGCGGGCCACGAGGGCCTGGACCTGACCCCTCAGGATCTCTACGAGAACCAGACGGTGTCGGCGCTGGCCAAGGTGCTGACGGCGCGCTACGCCGAGGGGGGTCTGGCGCGCCAGACGCTCGACGACTCGGTCGACCCGCCGGTTCCGCCGAATGTGGCGTTCTTCCTCGAACACGGCCTGCGCGACGTGGGCCGCTGGCGCACTCCGGTGATCCTGCACCTGCGCTCCGACGTCGGTGAGGACGATGTCAAGGCAGTCCTCACCGCCGTGAGCGGCCTGCACGACGCACTGCGGGTGCACATGGTGGAACGCTCGGGTACCTGGAGCCAGCACATCGTCGACGCGGGCGAGTTCACCGAACTGGTGACCGCACACCTGCCCGAGGGGGTCGCCGCAGGCAGCCCACAGGAGCGCGAGGCGGTACAGAGCCTGCTCGATGAGCAGGTCCGCGAGCACCAACTGCTGAGCTCCCCGTTGACCGCGACCTTCATCCGCGGAGTGGCAGGCGGTCTGTCCTACCTGGCGCTCAGCGTGCATGGGATTGCCACCGACGATGTCTCGCGAGATGTGCTGCTCACCGACATCTTCACCGCGTTCAGCCAGCGCATGGCGGGCGACGAGATCGTCCTGGCGCCGGTGGCCACCTCGTGGCGGGAGTGGTCCCAGCGGTGCGCGGGCCTGGCCACCCATCCGGCCGTGCTCGAGAGCCGCGACTACTGGCTCGACACGGCGAAGAAGCCCACGTTGAGCATCGTCGGGCAGGAGGCGTCACAGCCTCCTGGTGCCGCGGATCTGGTCCGGCTGTCGTCGGCGCTGTCGGCCGACGAGACCGGTGAGGTCGACGACGCGCGACGAAGGCTGCGACTGCCGGTCGAGGAGATCCTGCTTGCCGCGCTCGGTCGCGCGGTCGCGGCCACCGCCGGCGACGGCGCCGTGGCCGTCGACCTCAGCGGCCGCGGACGGTCGGTACTCAAGCCCGACGTCGACCTGCAACGGACGGTCGGGTGGTTCAGCACCATCCATCCCGTGGTGCTGAACGCCGCGTCGGCGCAGCAGACCGGCGCCAGGGAACTACTCGACGAAGTGCGCGACACGTTGAAGGCGGTGCCGCACTACGGAATCGGCTACGGCCTGCTGCGGTACATGTATGCCCCGACCGCCCGTCTGCTCGCCACCACCCGCGCGCCCGACATCCTGTTCTCGCACATCGGCACCATTCCCGACGCTCCCGCCGATCAGCCCGAGGACGCACCGGTGCGGTTCGACTCGGATACCGCCATGCCGATCCGCGACGCACTGCCCGGGCTGGGGCACGCCCTCGAGCTGAGGGTGTACCGGAGCGCCGGTGTGCTACACCTGGATTGGTGGTATGACAGTCGACGGCTCGGTCCCACTGATGTGGAATCGTTTGCCCGGCAATACTCCTCCGCACTCGTCGAGCTCACGCGGGACGCGGTCGCCGAGGAGGATGTCGATGCGGCCGGCGACGAGCTGGCCCTGGTCGACCTGTCATGACCGCCACCGCCTGCAGGAGGGGAGGACTCCGTGAGCAGCTCTGAGAAGGCGGTGATCGTCGGGGGACTCAAGAAGTCCTTCGGTGACGTGGTGGCTCTGCGCGACGTCAGCTTCGAGGTCGAGCGCGGCGAGGTACTCGGTCTGCTGGGGCCCAACGGTGCGGGCAAGACCACGACGGTCAACATCTTGTCGACGCTCAGCAGGCCCGACGACGGGCACGCGATCGTGGCGGGCCACGACGTGGTCCGCAATCCCGCCGGGGTACGACGATCCATCATGCTGACCGGCCAGTACGCGGCGCTGGACGACATGCTCACCGCGAGGGAGAACTTGGTCATCTTCGGGCGCCTGCAGGGCCTCAAGAAGACGGATGCGCGCTCGCGAGCCACGGAACTTCTCGAGCAGTTCGACCTCGTCGAGGCAGCGGACCGAGTTGTCGGAACCTTCTCCGGCGGTATGCGCCGACGCATCGACATCGCGTGCGGTTTGGTGGTCCGCCCAGAAGTGGTGTTCCTCGATGAGCCGACCACCGGTCTGGATCCTCGCAGCAGGCAAGCTATTTGGGAGTTGGTGACCGATTTCAAGGAAGCCGGCATCGCCACGCTGCTGACCACGCAGTACCTCGAGGAGGCCGACGCACTGAGCGACCGCATCATCGTGATCGACCACGGGACGATCATCGCGGAGGGAACCGCCGACGAACTCAAGGAACGTACCGGGGGCACGTTCTGCGAAATCGTTCCGCGCAGACTCACCGACATCCCGGCAATGGCCGCAGCACTCGGCCCACTGCTTCCTGCCGAGAACCGCGCCGCACTGTCCGATGCCTCGGACCGGGTGTCCATTCCGGCACCGGACGGGCCGAGCACCCTCATGCAGGCCCTCCATCAACTGGAGAAAGCGGAGATCGATCTTCTGGACATCGCTTTGCGGCGGCCTTCGCTGGACGAGGTCTTCCTCGCGCTCACCGCCGAGAACAAGAGCGATGCGCCCACCACACGGGTGACCGCGGAGAAAGTCTCTTGATCGACACCTCGACGATTCGGCCGACAACCTCCGTCGTTCAGCAATGGTGGGTGCTGACCGTACGGATGGTCACGCCGTCTCTGCGCAACGGCGAGGTAGCCACCCTGGCCGCCGGATCGATCATGTTCACGATCGGCTTCTACATCCCACTGAAGAAGATCACCGGTGCCGCAACCGGTATGAGCAGCTACGCGCAGTTCCTCACGCCGATGGTCGTCATCGTCGCGATCACCTTCGCGGCGGTATCGGCGGCGTTCCGATCCGCCACCGACGCCGGACTGGGGATCAATCGACGATTCAAGGCGATGCCGATTCCGCCGCTGACGCCGCTGGCCTCCCGTATGGCCGCCAGCCTCTACCGGTGCGCGATCGCGCTGACTGTCTCTCTGATCTGCGGGTACGTCATCGGTTTCCGGTTCCACGGCGGCATCGCCGACACCGTGGCCTTCCTGCTCCTGGCACTCCTGGTCGGCGGCGCCCTGTCGCTGCTGGGGGACCTGATCGGCACGGCAACGGAGAACCCCGAGGCCACCACGCACCTCATCCTGCTGCCGCAGTTGATCTTCGGTTTCCTGTCGGTCGGGATTCAACCGGCCGAACGGTTCCCGGAGTGGATCCAGGGGTTCGTCCGAAATCAACCTGTCTCGCAGTTCGTCTATGCGCTCCGCGCTTTGGCCGGCGACACCACCCCGACCGCCCCGCAGGTGACCTGGGCGGTGATCGGCCCCGCACTGATCTGGGCCGTCGGGATGATCGTCGTACTCATTCCGCTGCACTCGCTCGTCGCCGCCAGGCGTCAGTGATGTCGGTCGTGTCGCGGGATCACAAACCCGCTCTTCCACAGTCGCCCGCCGCGCCCCATCTGGGACGGCGCGCCGGATCGCACGGTCGGCACCGGCTTCCGCGCCCCTGGGAGAACTCGCCGAGGCAACTCGTCGTTCAGACCTGGTCGCTGACCATGCGCATTCTGCGACGGTGGGTCCGCGACCCCGCGACGCTGTCGCAATCGCTGGCCATGCCGGTGGTCTTGCTGGTCGCACTCAACATCGTTCTGGACGACGGCGTCTCTCAGGTCACCGGTCACAGCGCCCTCTACGGCAGCGTCCCGATGATCGCGATGATCGGGGCGATGACCGGGGCGATCATCGGCGCCATCGGGGTGATGCGCGAACGGGACGACGGTCTGCTGGCCCGGCTGTGGGTCTTGCCCATTCACCGCGCGGCCGGCCTCGTGTCGAGACTTGCGGCCGACGCGGTCAGGATCCTCGTCACCACCGTCATCATCTTGGGCGCAGGCGTGGTGATGGGATTCCGGTTCGAGCAGGGTCTGCTCCAGTCCATTGCGTGGCTGTTCGTACCGATCCTGTTCGGAATGGCCTTCTCGGTCGTCGTGATCACGCTGGCGCTGTACTCGGCCAACGCCATCGTCGTGGAAGCCACCGACCTCGTCGCCGCCACCTCGATGTTCTTCTGCACCGGCCTGGTGCCCCTGGATCAGTACCCGAGTTGGATCCAGCCGGTGGTCGAACATCAGCCGGTCAGCTACGCCGTGGAAACGATGCGGGGGCTGTCCCTGGGCGGTCCGGTGTTGACTCCGATGATCGGATTGCTGGCCTGGTCGCTGGGGATCATCGCCGTCTGCGCTGTACCGTTGGCGGTCGGTTACCGGAGGGCGAGCACGCGCGGCTGAGCGCGCGCAACGTCCGAAATCTGCCAGGGAGTTCAATCGTGTTTCCGTCATCGGGTATCCGCAAGCTGGCCCGCAGCGAGGAGATGTTCGCCGAGACCCACAACTTCGTCGGTCTCGCGGCCCACATGCGGGGCCAGATCGACGTCGACAGGTTGTCCGATGCGCTGGACGCGCTGCTTGCGGCCCATCCGGTCCTCAACGGCCACCTCGAGCAGGGCTCCGACGGCCGCTGGGAGATCGTCCTCGACGATCTGATGCACCCCGGTATCGAGGTGGTGGAACTCGAAGGCGACGCCCCGGCCCCGCCGCCGCTGTTCGATCAGACGGCGCAGCTGATGCACCTGCGGGTGATCATCCGCGACGGCCAGGCGCAGCCGACGGTGTACATCCACCACAGCCTCGCCGACGGGCATCACCAGTTCAGCCTCGTCGAAGAGTTGTTCTCGACCTATACCGATCTGGTGACCACCGGGTCCACCCGGCCGGTCAAGGTTCATTCGGCACCGGAACCGCTGGAAGTGATCCTGGCGAACCGGGGGGTGGAGAAGAAGACCCGCTCCGGGCTCGAACGCCTGCTGGCGGCGATGTTCGCCTACGAGCTGCCACCGTCGCGGCGCGCCCCCTCGGACGTCAACCCTGTTCTGCCGCAGCGTGTACCGATGGCCTACTGCACGCTGTCGGAACAGGACACCGAGAAGATCATCGCGTTCTGTCGTGCCCACAAGCTCGGCCTGAACAGCCTGCTGTCGGCGGCCGTGCTGATGGCCGAGTGGAAACTGCGTGACACCCCGAACGTCCCGGTTCCGTACGTCTATCCGGTCGATCTGCGTTATCTGCTGTCACCACCGGTCTCCGCCACCGAATGCACCAATCCGGTCGGCATCGCCACCTATCTCGCCGAGATCCACCGGGGCACCGATGTCATCGATTTGGCGCGCGACATCAACGACACGTTCAAGAAGGACATCGCTGAAGGCGTGATCCAGCAGAGCTTCCTGCATTTCAGCCCCCAGTACGTGGGCAACCCTCCCGGCCTGCCGGATGTCGTGATGTTCACCGACAACGGCATCGTGCCACCGATGCGGACACCGCCGGACATGCAACTGACCGCCAGCCACGGGGAGTTCTATTTCGCCGTCGGAGCGGGCATCGAGATCTACACCAGCAAGATCTTCAACGGCGAGTTGATGATCGAGTACCACTCGCACGGCCCCGATCCCGAGAAGTCCGTCGCCGCCATCGAAGCCCAGCTACGCAGCATCGCCGCCAAGCATGCCGCCGCCGTCGGCTGACGGTTCAGCGCGGCCCGAACGCGAAGCGATGGTATTGCAGGGCCTTGCGCAGCGGTGGGACCAAGCGCGCCGCCCGCTTCACCGCGTGCATGCCCTTCGATGTTCGGCTGTAGGTGCTCGCGCTGAAAAACGTTGCGGCAGCCAGCAATCGGATGTCCGGGATCTTGTCCAGGATGTCCTGCGGGCTGTTGACCGCCCAGTAGAGCGTCGAACCCGACGTGCGAACCAGGGACTGCGTCTTCTGCGACTTGATCGCCAGCCAGTTGAAGAAGTCGATCTGCAGTTCGCCGGTGCCGAAGCGGTCGATGAAGCGCCGCAGCAGCGCGATCCCTTCGTCTTCGGTCAGGTACATGCTGATGCCCTCGGCGATCAGCAATGTCGGCCTGTCGGCAGGGATCTCGTCGAGCCAGTTCGGTTCCGTCGCGGGCGTGGCGATGAGTTGATAGTTCGGCCGCGTCGGGTAGATCTGCTCGCGAAGGGCAATCACCTGAGGGAAATCGACGTCATACCAACGCACCTCGGCTCCGGGATCGATCCGGAACACCCGGCAGTCGAGGCCACACCCCAGGTGCACGACGGTGCATTCCGGGTGCGCCGCGATGAACTCCCGCACCCAGATGTCGTACTGCGCGGTGCGGACCGTGAACAGCGGCGCCCACTTCGGGGTGATCTCGAGTTCACTCCAGTCGAAATCGAGTTTGTCGATCGCCTCTTTGGCGAACCGGTCGCCGAGGATGGGCCGGTCGAAGTCGGCGTCGAGTGCCTTGAGATACAGGGTGGACAGCATCGTCTTCGCCGGACCGCTGAGATTGACGGCAACTTTCTCGCTCACGTATGTGAGGCTAAGCGCAAAGGCCCCCGCGCGGCACGCCGGGGCAGAGTTCACCGCGAATCGAACAGCGAAAGGGAGTGCGCAGCATGACAGAAGCCGCAGACGAGAAGCCGCCGGGCCGGCAGCCACGCGTTCTGCTTCTGTACTACAGCTACACCGGGCAGTCGCAGAAGATCCTCGAGGCCGCGGGGGAGGTGTTCCGCGAGCGCGGATGCGACGTCACCTCGGCGCCGATCGAGTTCACCGATCCGCGCTACGCCGAGCGGTTCTCCCGGTTCCCGATGCGCAGTGTGTGGCCCGAGTTCCTCGGGATGCTGCCCGCCCAGACACTGCAGCGCACCGGGGATATCCGGACGCCCGACGCGGTGCGCAGCGGCGACTACGACCTGATCTGCATCGGCTCGCCGACCTGGTGGGACACCGTGTCGATGCCGCTGCGGTCGTTTCTGACCTCTCACGAAGCCCGCGATCTGCTTGAAGGCAGACCCGTGGCGGTGTTCGTGGTGTGCCGGCGCAAATGGCGCAAGAACCTCAGCGGGGTGCGCAAGCTCGCCGAGAAGAAGGGTGGCCGCTACATCGACGGTATCCATTTCACCTACCCGGGCGGCCAACTGCCCTCGATGCTCTCTCTCACCAGCTATCTGGGTTCGGGGGAGTACAAGGACCGCTACCTGGGCGTGAAGCTGCCGCCCACCAACATCAACGCGGAGCAGATCGAGGAGTCCCGGCGCTTCGCCGCCCGGGTCGCCGACAAGGTGTTCGGCAAGCAGTCGCGGGGGATCTAGCAGTCATGCCGCGTTCGTTCGACGTGACCACCGAGACGTCGGCTGGTGTCACCGAGGTTCAATCGGCTTTCGGCCGCGAGGACTACTGGCTGGCCCGGTTGGCGGCCTACGGCGGAGAGTCGATGTCGTTGGAATCGCTGGACGTCGACCCCGATGGCGTGGTCGCCGTGACGACCAGCCAGGATCTGCGCCCCGACGGATTGCCTGCGGTGTTCAGTCGAGTGCTGCCGAAAGACCTCAGAATCGTCCGGACCGAATCGTGGCGACCGGTCGGTGACGGTGAGGTGCACGGCGAGATCACCATCGCCGCGCACGGCGTGCCCGGCTCCGGCGAAGGAACGACAATCCTCAAGCCGGTGCCTGCCGGCTCCAGCCTGCGACTCAGGGGGACGCTCCAGGTCAGAATCCCGTTGGTGGGCGGCAGGATCGAGCAGTTCATCGCCGATCTGATCGCCAAGGAGGTCCCTGAGATGCAGCGGTTCACCACAGAGTGGATTTCCGGGAATGCCTGAGCCGATACCCACCGCGGCGGAGGCGCTGGCCCGGCTCGACATGCCGTTGGTCGAGGCGATGATGACGCAGCGCGCGATCCGCCGGGTTCTTCCCGACCCGGTCGACGACGAGATCGTGCTCAAATGCCTCGAGTTGGCCCTGCGGGCGCCCACGGGCGCCAACGGACAGAACTGGGAGTTCATCGTCGTCAAGGACCCCCGGGTCAAGAAGAAGCTGGCGCGTCGATATCGGTTGGCGTGGCGGGTGTTTCACCGCACGTCCATCCGCGACATCGCGTCCTACGACGACGAGATGGCCAAGAGCGTGAAGGCCATCCAGTGGCAGGTCGACCACTTCACCGAGGTCCCGGTGATTGTCGTCGCGTGCCTGAGGCTGTCGGCCAGGGAGGGTCGCGTGCCGTATCTGCCGACGCCGCACGCGGCGGCCTCGTCGTTCTTCGGATCGATCTATCCCAGTGTCCAGAACCTGATGCTGGCGGCGCGCTCGATGGGCCTGGGCGCCTCGCTGATCACGTTGCCGCTGTGGAACCTGACATCCGCGAGGCGGATCTTGAAGCTACCGACGTCGGTGACGCCGTGCGCCGTCGTGATGCTGGGATGGCCGCGCGGCCGCTATGGCCCGACGACCCGTCGGCCGGTGGATGAGGTCGTACACCTCGACAGCTACGGAAACCGCGCCTGGTTCGGGCCCTAGAGCTTGCCTGCGACGTAGTTCGCGGCTTCCTCGACCATTCCGTTCTGCACATAGGACATGTGCGCAAGTACGTCGATCCCCGCACCGCAGAACGGATCTCCGCCAGCGCACATATCGATTGCCCTGTCGCCGTATTGCGGGCTCATCGCGGGAAGCGGTTTGCCCACCATGCTGCGAGACGGGTTTCCGAAGACTGCGATTGCCGCCACATGATCGGCAATGTCCGGCCTGATCGGCGCTGGCGCGACTCCACGCATCGGTGGCACGTCTGCGGTGATGAGCGTGATCACCCCGGCACCTTGAGACGTTCCACCCAGAACTATCCGCGTGTCTGGGCAGTTTGCCGCAACACTCTCAATGCGGGCGCGGGCGTCGTTGGCCCCCGCAGCAGACGACTGGGCGAAGTCGATGGTGGCTGGATAGTTGACCGCGTACACGCCCACCGATCGGCCACCAACCTTATTCCGCAGTGAATCGATGAACGCCTGCCCGATCCAGCCGACGCCGGGGGGCGACCCGGTGCCGCGGGCGTAGATCACCTCGATGTCCGAGCATGGCTGACCCCACACTGGGGTGCTTAGCGTGAGCAGAGCACCCACCAAGGCAGATACGACCAAACTGACAGACGCCAAGCGCCGCGCCATACGCACCATATTGTCCCTTTAGCCATATCCCTGCAACGAATCTACAGAAGGAAGAGCCGCCTGACGAACGAACTCGGGTGGGCAGCCGCGGTCCGCGGCTACCCACCCGAGCATCGGCAGTCAGACCCTAATCAGACTTGGTATCCGAGGTGTCGTTGTCAGCCGGCTTGTCGTTATTGTCCGCGTCTTTCTTGACTTCGTCTTTCTTGACTTCGTCTTTCTCGACGTCGTCTTTCTTGACTTCGTCTTTCTCGACTTCGTCTTTGGAATTCTCGGAGGCAGTTTCTTTGTCGAGGCGCTTCTGGATCTCGCTCACCGTCGTGGAGCTGTCGTCACCGTCGGTCAGATCCTTCTCTGCACCGTCCCCATCGGCATCCGTAGTTGCAGGCGTCGACCGGCCCTCCTCGGCTTCGGCCAGGTCGGCTTCGCCATCGGCCAGCTCTGCTGCCGTCTCGTCAGCAACTTCACCGTCGGATACCTGAGTGAACTTGTTGCTGAGGTTCTGCACGACATCCGCGAGATCGAACCCTGTGCCTGAGTCCTGATTACCCTCGGCGCCCGAAGCCGCGTCGAGATCAGCGGCTGCCCCCTCCTCGGCCGTCGACTCGGCGGTGGGCAGCGCCTCGATGGCCTCTTCTTCCTCCGCGTCGGGCACCAAGGAAAGGAGCGAAGGCTGCTGCACCGCGTCATTTCGGGTGTAGCCAGCATCAATCCACTCCTTGAGCTGAGCCTCGTACGGCTTCAGGAACGGGAGCATCTTGACAAGCGGAAGCTCGTCGGCGGGAACGAAGTACGACGTGGTGCAGCCACCCTTGCTATTGCACGAAACCTTCTTGTACTCATCAGGCAGATTGGCGATGTCGATCTCCGTGCTGGGGATGTGGACCGTCGCAATACCGGCGAGCGCATTGGCCACCGCCAACCCATTCCACCACTTGTCCGGGAAGTCGGCGACGCCGTCATACTCCGCTGTGAGCACCGTGATGTCGTAGATGGTCTCTGGGACGAGGATGTGCTGATATGCGTTGTTCCCGCCGCGGCTGGGGTCGGCGACGAGCACGAACTTCAGGTCTTCTTTGGCGGGAGCCGTTTCCTTATTCACAAGCAAACCCATCACCAGATTCGCCACCAGCGCGCCTTGGGAAAAGCCGTAGACGGTCTTGGGTCCTGGCGTCTGAGTGATCTGGTTCATCAGAATTCCGGCGCCGATCGCCACAGAGAAGAAGGCGTCGTTAAGCGAGCCGGGATAGACCATGTTCACCCTGCTGCTGTAGTCGGCGAAATAGCCGCCCAGTACAGACTTCATCTCCTCATCGCTGAGGATATTGGTAGGCCAGGTGCCGCCGACCAACAATGCGGTCTCGCCGTTGCCGGGCTCCGCGACGTCCGCCTCGGTCGGGAGCGGAAGGCCCGTCGGGGTTCCACTTGCGGGGGTTCCGTACTGCCACCCGTCGTCCTCAGGAATCGGGATCGGGTCTCCCGGCTTCCAAGACACCGGCATGAACGGGTCGTATTTGTTGCACTGCGGGCACAGGTACTTGGCGAAAGGCCGAAGGAGGTAGGCCGCAGCCGAGTAGCGCGGGTTCCACAGATAGCTTTGGGGCACGAACGGGTTGAACATAGTCACCAGGGTTGCGGTGAATTTCATGTACGCGGCCAAGGTATCGGCGAACGACGGGAACTTCAGTTCCTGCGGGTCTTCCTGGAGGTAGGCCATGAGGGAGTTCCACCCGTCGAACGGATCGAGCTTGACGGTCTGGCCCCACCACGGAACCTTGTCGCCATACTCTCCGTATTCGTAACCCCACTCGGACTCACCGGGGCCGACGGGCTCGTACTCCGGCGTGTAGCCGTCTTCTCCGAAGGTGTAGCCGTCACCGAAGTAGAAGTCCCAGGCTGGCACCTTAAACATGCTGTTGAACATGTCTGTGGAGTTTGGGCAGGGCGGCAAACCTGAGCAGCCGTCGTGCATCGGCAAGTTAGCGGCCATCCACCACTGGGTGTGGATACCTGCAGGCTTGGACAGGGCCGGAATCGGGAGCAGGAGATCCACCATCGACCACGCCATCGCCGGGTTGGCGCGATCCCAACCGAGGATATTGTCCTGCGAGTACACCCACCAATTGCCGCTCTGGACCCAACTGTCAGCCCAGTAGTTGACCGCGTCGACGTGCGCTTGCGGCATGTTGAGGAACATGTTGATGAAGTTGGCGGGGATGTTGGCCGCCGACTTCGCGGTGAGATCGACATCCATGCTGACGCTCCGAACCTCTTGCTGCGCAGCAGCGAGGTTCGGAACGACGGGAGTGACGGAGATGACGCTGGCCCCCACCAGCGCCACGCCAGCCGTGACATACGCACGTACCGCAGCAGGCATGACGCCCCTTTCGAATTTGCAAGTTGCTGACCGAGAGATGACCGCAGAACCGTATCCAAAAAGTGACCAGCTGTCCACAAGAAACACTACCGTCTCACCAAATTCAGAAGTTTGCTGACGACTACGTCAGTAATAGCGGCTGGTTACACCACGCAAACACCGACCGGCAACCGAACGTGCATGGACGACGCAGTTGCAAACTCGGAAGGCACACGAAGCATCGCGATCGCGACATTCGCCGAAGAGACTGTTGGATGCCTAGGGCGGTCACAGGCCCCGTGCATCGAACCATTGAACCATTCTTTTTGCCACCGACTCCCACCCGGGCTCGAGCATCATGTTATGTCCCATGCCCGCGAAGAGGTGTGCCTCGGTTCTGTACGCCTTACCTGTCGCCCGGACCTCAGCCGGCGTTACAGCGCCGTCCTCGAGCGCTCCAAGGACCAGCATGTCAGTCGTGACCAGCCCCGGACGCGGCAGGTCCCGGATGCCGTCGACACCGGAACGCGCGCTCTCCTCTTGGAGTCGGGCCGCGTATCGGCGGACGACGGACTCGGGCGTACCGGGTGAGAAGAATCTCTCCCGGGCGAGCTCCGGGGTGCTGACGAACGGCAGGGACCTGCCGGTGACGGTCACGCTGGCGAAATGCCAGGGATGCCGTTTCAGCCAGCGCAGTCCCGACGAGAGGTAGCCGGTCGGCGGCATCGAGGCCAGCAGAACCCCGGCGGGCGCCGTTCGTGACTGCAGGTATTTCTGGACGAGGAATCCGCCCATGGAGTGGCCGACGATCACCGGTTCGATCGCGAGGCCCGCGGTGACCGAGGCGATGTCCTCGAGGTAGTCATCGAAGGACAGCTTGCGCAGCGGTGTGGCGGTGGTGCTGCCGCCGTGGCCACGCAGGCTGAGCGCGAGTGCCCGGTATCCCCTGGCGGCGAAGAAGTCCAGGAAGTGTTCGTCCCAGCACCATGCGGCGTGCCACGCGCCGTGGACGAACAACAACGGAACCGGGTGCGATGCGCTGACCGAACCCTTGTCGATTACCTCGAGCACCGCCCGATAGTACGGTGCATGAGGTGACGTCTACTTGCTGCGGAAAATGGCTCGGGTGACCATGGCTGGTTTCCGGTTCGGTCTTCTTGACGGCCTTGCGAACTCGCGCTTCTCGGCGACGTTGTTGCCGACGGCGGCCGCGCTCACCGCGACCGCCACGGGCGCCGACTCGTTCTGGGTCGGTGATCATCTGAACTCGCTGATACCGCGGTCGATCGCCACCGCTGAGCACATGGGCGTCGGGGCGAAGCTCGTTCCGAAGGTCGACGCGATCCTCGAGCCGTGGACGATGCTCGGTCACCTCGCCGCCAAAAACCGGTTCCGGCGCTTACGGCTGGGCGTCTGTGTCACCGATGCGAGCCGGCGCAACCCGGCGGTCACCGCGCAGGCGGCCGCGACGCTGCATCTGCTGACCAAGGGGCGGGGCCTGCTCGGCATCGGCGTGGGCGAGCGCGAGGGCAATGAACCGTATGGCGTCGAATGGACGAAACCGGTGGCGCGGTTCGAAGAGGCGGTCGCCGTAATTCGGGCGCTGTGGAATTCCGGCGGAAATCTCGTCACCCGCGACTCCCCGTATTTCCCACTTCACAATGCGGTATTCGACCTTCCGCCCTATCGGGGCAAATGGCCGGAGATCTGGGTGGCGGCCCAGGGGCCGCGAATGTTGCGCATCACCGGGCAGTACGGCGATGCCTGGGTGCCGTTCACGATCTCGCGCCCCGGCGACTACGCCTCGTCGCTGAGCACCGTGCACGCCGCGGCGTCCAATGCCGGACGCGACCCGGGGGCGATCGTTCCTGCGCTGAATCGCGTCGTCGTCACCGGGCGCAACCGCGACGACGTCGACGAGGCGCTCGACGGCGTGCTGATGAAGTCGTCCGCACTGGCCGCGCCCGCCGACGTGTGGGCACGCCACGGTGTCGAACATCCCCTCGGTGCGGAATTCTCCGGGGTTCAGGATCTCATCCCGCAGATCATCGACCGGGAGGCGGCGCTGGCGTACACGTCCAAAGTCCCGCTGTCGCTGATGAAGGAGATCTGCTTCCACGGCACCCCCGGCGAGGTCCTCGATCAGGTCGCAGATTGGCGCGACCACGGCCTGAGGTACCTGCTGGTGCTCAACGGCAGCCAACTCAACCCCCGATTGCGCAAAGCCGCGGCGGCCACCGCACCGTTCGGCAAGGTGCTCCGAGGGCTGCGTCGCCTCTGACACGGTGAAAGTCTTCCAGCTGTTGAGAAATTTCCCTTTACGGCTTGCGAGAAGTCGCCGTCAGTGATGCGAGCTGCTCGTTCGCGCTAAGCGGTAGATTTCGACCACTAGACAGGGCGGCCTAATGGCCACCCTCGGCGCGGTTTGGAGTGCGTGCAGACGGTACTCTCGAGCTGGAACGTGCGCTTTCGGACTGATGCATCGGAACCCCCTCGGGCTCACTGTGCGGGCCATCGAGCGACGTCCACAGAGCTAAGCGCCGACAGGTATACAGCTGCATCGAACATCCCGCCGCAGGGATTGCCCAGATGGGACGAATTTTTTCGAGACGATCGAGCCGTTCGCTCTAACGAGCACGTAGACCTTCAGGTACCTCCAGGCCGCGGTTCCTGGCACTGGTTGGTGTCCCCTGCGAACACGACGTCATTACCGCCCGTCAGTCCTTTGCGAAGCTGTACATGCGATACGACATTTTGCCGTTCTCGAGGTTGTTGTAGGAGCGCGAGCCTGGCACTGCCGCAAAGTCACGTGCGAAGTTGTGCAGGAGCTTGGGCAGATGGCGGCGGATGAGCTCCACACCTCTGGTGGCGTTGTTCTCGAGGCCGCGCATGACGTCCTGATTGATGATGCGCTCCGAGGTCTTCCGTAGCTTGGAGTTCGCCAGTTCGTATTCCCAATCAGCGCAATCCTCACTGAAGCGCATGTCCGTGAAAAGAAACTCCCCACCCGGGCGCAGGACACGCGCCACCTCGTCGAGGAACTTTGTGAAAGTCGGGTAGTTGTGCGAGGCCTCGACATTGATAACCGTGTCGAATGATTCGTCTTGAAACGGCAACTCCTCGGCGTTTCCGTGGACGAAATCCAGACCCGGCAGCGTGTGCTTCTTCCTGCAGTAAGCGATGCCTTCGGCGTTGAAGTCCAGCCCGGTGTATTCGGCCGGCCGGAAGGTGCGGACGAGGTAGTCAGCGCCGCCTCCGTGGCCGCAGCTCACTTCGAGGACCTTTTTCCCCTTGATGTCTCCCTGGGCAACCGTGCGGTGATAAAGCTGGATGTAGTACCGATTCGGCTCATCAGCAGGGTCCAGCGGGATGGCCAGCGGCGGATCCTCCTCGTAGCCCCAGTTCAGGAAGTAATGGTCGTCTTCCATCAACCTTCGTGTAACGACGGGATACCAATACTTGGCGAGGAAGGCTTTGAAAAACCGGGCCGATCCCACGCGGGACTGGATGTCCGAGCGGATCTTCTCGACGATCTCGGCGGGGCCGCTATATGCCATGCGGGGAGTATGACAGGTCCGACATCGTCGAACTGACCCGCGTGTCCACAGATCAGAGATCTGCCATTGCCGGCGCGCCGCTGAAGGAGGCAGCCACAGCCCTGCAGAGCTCAGCCCGGAGAACCCGTAGTATCGCCCCGTGAGTACGGAGCAGTTCGACGCTGTCATCGTCGGGGCAGGGTTCGGCGGTATGGGTGCCGCCATTCAGCTCAACCGCCTGGGCTACCAGAACCTCGCGATCCTCGATCGCGAGGACGATCTCGGTGGCACCTGGCACGTGAACCGCTACCCGGGGCTGACGGTCGATGTACCGTCCACTACCTATTCGTACTGGTTCGAGCCGAACCCGTACTGGTCGCGGCTCTACGCCCCCGGCAACGAGCTCAAGACCTACGCCGAGCATGTCGCCGACAAGTACAACGTGCGCCGATACATGCGGTACAACACCACGGTCGCCGGGGCCCGCTGGGATGAGGACGCTCAGGTCTGGCTGGTGTCGCTGGTAGGCGGCCAGACGCTGCAAGCGCAGTTCCTGATTCTCGCGACGGGTTACCTGTGCCAGCCGAAGAAGCCCGACATCCCGGGTATTGACGACTTCGCGGGCACCGTGCTGCACGCCCAGGAGTGGGACGACGAATACACGCTGCGGGGCAAGCGGGCGGCGATCATCGGCACCGGTTCGACCGGGGTTCAGCTGATCCCGAAGCTGGCCGAGGACGTCGCCGAACTCACGGTGTATCAGCGCACTCCGATCTGGGTGATGCCCAAGTTCGACGTGGAGTTCGGTCCGGCGGCGCAGCGGCTGTTCGCGAGATTCCCTGTCACACAACGACTCATGCGGATGTCCAGCGATCTGTTCATGGACATCATGGTGACCATCGCGATGTGGAAGTTCCGTCAGTTCAGGCCCGTCAACACCGCCGCGGCCAAAATCGGCGCGCTGCATCGGTTCCTGGCCATCCGCGACAAGGATCTGCGGCGCAAGCTCACCCCGGACTACGACTTCGGTTGTAAACGCCCCACGCTGTCCAACGTCTACTACCGCACGTTCAACAAGCCGCACGTGCACCTTGAGGCCGGCGGCATCGCCCGGATCGAACCGGACGGCATCGTCGCCGCGGACGGCACCAAGCGCGTCATCGACACCCTGGTGCTTGCCACCGGATTCGATGTGTGGGAATCCAACCTGCCCGCCATCGAGGTGATCGGCCGCGAAGGGCGCGATCTCGGAAAGTGGTGGCGGGAGAATCGCTTCCAGGCCTATGAAGGCATGACCGTGCCGGCGTTTCCCAACATGGTCACCCAGGCCAGTCCCTACGCCTGGGTCGGCATGTCGTGGTTCGACACCGTGGAGTACCAGATGCGCCACATGAACCGGTTGTTCGGGGAACTGCAGCGCACGGGCAGTCGCACGTTCGAGGTCACCGAGGCGGCCAACGCCGAGTTCCTCGACCGGATGCTGACGCTGCTCGACGACTCGGTCTTCCGCCTCGGTGACTGCGCGAACTCCCGGTCGTATTGGTTCAACAGCTCGGGCGAGGCTCCGCTGTTCCGGCCGACATCGATCCGTCAAGCAGTCAAGGAGCAGGACAGCTTCCCGCTGAGCGACTACGTGCTGGCCTGATTCTCAGATCACTCGGTACAGAAGAGGTGACGATATGACCGCGGCCACAACCGAGCCGGTACGTCTACCGCCGGGACCCCGCGCGCCCAAGGCGGTGCAGGGCCTCGCGATGTTGGCTGCCCGCCATGGAGCGTTCGAAGCCCTCGCGAAGCGCTACGGCAGCGCGTACACCGTGAACGTTCCGGTCTTCGGCCGCATGGTGGTCGTCAGTTCCCCGACCGATGTCAAGGAGCTGTTCACGTCGAGCCGCGAGATCATCGGTCGGCCGACCAACAACCTCGGCGACGTCCTCGGCAGTGGGTCGACGTTCGCCCTCGACGGCGACGCGTTGCATGCCCGCCGCAAGTTGCTGCTTCCGCCCTTCCACGGCAAGGGAATGCGCAGTTACGAGCGCATCACCGAAGAAGAGGTGATGCGCGAGATCGCCACCTGGCCCGAGGGACGCGAGTTCGAGACCCTCGAGCCGATGATGCGGATCTCGCTGAACACCATCCTGCGCGCCGTCTTCGGCGCAGAGGGAACCGAGCTGGACGAGCTCCGCACGTTGATGCCCGTGGCGGTCGAGTTCGGGTCCAAGATCGCGCTGATGCCCGAGCTGGTCCGGCGTGACCTCGGGCCGTGGAGTCCGGGCGGACGCTTCGCCGGATACCGGAGGCGGATGGACGCGTTGATCGCATCGCTGATGGCGGAGGCTCGTTCAGACCCGAACTTCGAAGAGCGCGAAGATGTCTTGACCATGCTGCTGCGGGCGCGCTACGAGGACGGCCAACCGATCTCGGACGAGCACATCGCCGACGAGCTGCTGACCCTGCTGGTCGCGGGCCACGAAACCACATCCGCCCAGTTGTCCTGGGCGATCGAGCGCATCCGCAGGCACCCGAAGCTGCTGACCCGGCTCACCGACGAAGTGGATGCCGGTGGTTCCGAACTGCGGCTGGCCACCCTCTCAGAGGTGCAACGCACCAGGCCGGTACTCACGGCCGCCCTCCGCCGGACCAGAACCCGAGTCAAGCTGGGGGAGTGGGTGATTCCCGAGGACACCACCGTGATGGCGAGCCTCCAGCTCGCGATGACGGCGGAGAGCAGCTTCCCCGACGCGGACGCGTTCGACCCTGATCGATTCCTGGGGGCGACTCCGAATCCGTTTGCCTATGTGCCGTTCGGCGGCGGGATGATGCGCTGCGTCGGCGCCTCGTTCGCGACGATGGAGATGGACGTCGCGATGCGGACCATGCTGCGTGAACTGCGCTTCGAACCGACCAACGCACCCGATGAACGTCGCCACAGCCGTGGAGTATCGATTGCGCCCGGCCGCGGTGGCCGGGCAGTCGTCTTCCGCAGGAAGCCCTCTGTGGTGCAAGCGGATACGTTGTCGGTTTCGGCCGGCGAGCACAGCGCCGGATAACAGCGTCGCTAGAACGTGTATCGGAGAATCCGCGCCTTGCGTGCGATCGACGGGATGCGCTTGCTCATGCGGCTGGCAAGGCGCAGCGGCCGCGGGAACTTCGCGGCATCCGGTTCGTGCATGACGCTCGCTTCCTCGGCCAGGCGTAGGTCGGAGTTCCACCCCTCGGGATGATGGGCGTCCTTGAATCCGGAGAACCCCCACTGGCTGTGCGGTGAGTTCGAGCCACGCGTCAGCAGCTTGCCCGCGATGCGGTTCAACCGGCCGACCGGACCGTAGTCGTTGAAGGCGATGATGCCCGAATCGAAGTGATCGGTGACGCGCCTCAGGATCGCCACGATGTCGGGTTCGGTGAGGAAGGCGAAGAGCCCGTCGGCAACCACCATGGTCGGGCGATCGCCGGGAAGGGCGTCGGCCCACCCCTGCCCGGTCAGCGACGCGGCCACCGCATGCGAGCAATCATGATGCGGGAGAAGCGATTCACGCAGCGCGATGACCGCCGGGAGATCAACGTTGTACCAATCGACGGTGGATGGCGGATTCACCCGGAACACCATGCTGTTCAACCCGGCGCCCAGATCCACGACGGCGGCATCGGGGTGTTGTCGGACGAAGGCGCCGACTCGCTCGTCGAGCATCTTCGCGCGCAGCGCCACCAGGCACATCACGCTCGGCGTCACACCCAGCTGGGTGAAGTCGAAGTCGATCTGCCTGACGACGTCATCGGCCAGCGGGTCGGCGAGGATCGGCGACGGCCTTCGGCTGTCGAGGGCGCGCGCGTACTCGGTGAGCAGCGTGGTCTGTTCGACAGGCGTGAGGTCACCGACATTCATACCGTGAGCCAAGCACACCCGCGCGGCCCATGGCCACCAGGTATCGCTATTCGCGGAACATGTTGCCCATCACCCGGTTTGGTAGCCCACGGTGTCAGTCGGCATTCGATTCCGGGTCGGAGTCGCTGTCGGCACTGCTCACGCTGTCTGAGCTGTCGGCGCCGGTTGAGGTCGTCGCGTTCTCTCCGGCGGTACCGCCGCTGTCCTCGACGTCCCCTGATGTCATCGAGCGGGTCGCGGTGGGCGCCGCCTGGCGGCTCGGTAATGCCGAAGAGAGGCGCGGCCAGGCCCACCGATGCCTGACCGAAACTGCTGCCGTCGGCTGCGCTTCTTCGGCCTCCACGTCGGCGGCGATCTCGTCGGCCACGATTGTTGCCGGGCCCGCGTCGCCGATCACGGCATCCGGAGGCGGTGACGGCACCGCTGGTGCGGCACTCTCGGTCACCACCTCGACGGGGGCGAGTTCGGCTCTGCGTGCGCTCACGGTCAGCGTGACCTGCGGATCAGGCGACGGCTCGGTGACAACCGGGGGTTCGGGCTCCGGCTCCGGCTCCGGCTCGGGCTCGGGTTCCGGATCGGGTTCCGGATCGGGCACCTGGGCCGGAGGACGGTTGTATGCCCGCTCGATGATCTCCTTGAGCGGGCCGTTGAGCTTGTCCGCGAGGGCGGTCAGACCCAGCGCCCGAAGGGGTGCCAGCAGCGGTAGTTTCTCGGTCGGGATCAAGACGTAGGTGATGTTTCCTTCTGTCCACCGGATGTTCTTCGGATCGTTGATGTCCACCTTGGAATAGTCGGTGTGCAGGGGGGACAGCAGCCCTGCCGCGACGTTCATCTGGGCCAAGAGGTTGTACGGGTCATCAGGGCTGTCGGCGACCGGATCGTACTGCTGAGCGATGTCGAGCACTTTGTACTGCGTGTCCGGGACGCTGCCGAGTCGGCGGCTGACGCCGCCGTACTTCCGGTTCGGATTGCCGACGAAGACGAACGACAACACTTGCGACGGCGGCGCCTCGGCATCGCCGGCATGGTCGCGCATCCAGTTGGTGCTCACCCCGGCGCCTCCGCTGAGCCCGAACACGACGACCTTCTGCTCCTCCGTGGGATCGGCTTGCGGCGCACCGATGGTGTGATCGGCAATCGCGGTACCGATGCGCTCCTTCGAGACATTCAGGAGGGCCGAATAAGCGACCCGCTGGCACGTGTTGGGGCTTGCGCAGAGCGAGCCCTTCAGCGCGGTCTCCATCCGCTGGGGGAGCGGACTGAAGGTCAGCACCGTCGCCGCCTCGGCGGTCGGGCCACCATTGAGCGCGAACATGCCTATGAACACCGCCAGCCCGGCGGTCAAAAGGGTTCCCCCACTTTTACTCGACGCCATGACACCCTCCCGATGTACGACTCTCAAACCCCCGTTTGCTGTGGATAAGCATACCGTGATCCCGATCACTAATCGTCATTGTCGTCATCTCGTCGCAAATGTGTTATTTCCATCGAGCAAAGCCTGTCGCGACGCTGTGAGATGCCTGGGAATCGCCCATGCCCCTTGTGCGGAGATGACCGACCGGGGGGTGCGATCGGTGGGGTGCGCAATGCTGTCAGCATGCTGTGAACATGCCGGTGATGCCACTCGATAGCGATGCACAGCAAGGGAATTCGGCGTTTGCAGGAAACGGCAGACGCACCGCCGGTCGCGATGGCGACCGTGCGGCGCGTGCTGCGCTCGAGTCCAGGAGGACTAGGAGTCGCTGACGTTGGAGTCAGCGCTCGGTGCATCGTCGGACGCCTCTGCCTCGACGCTGTCATTGTCCGACTCCGACGCGTCTCCCGCGTCCGCCTCCTCTTTGCTGACGGAGGCCTCGTCATCCTCAGCGACGGCAGCGTCGGCCTCGGCGGCTGGATCGTCGGACTCTTCGTCGTCGGAAATCACGTCGTCGGAGACCTCGTCGTCGTTCGAGCCCGAACCCAGTTCTTCATCCGGCACGGTCTCGTCCTCGGCATCGGCCTTGGAGTGCTTGGCCGCCTGCGCTGGCGGCTTCTGCGCCACAGGTGTCGACTCGTCCTCGGTGTCCTCGGTGGCCGCGAGCTCCTGCGGCGCCGCGAACGTCGCCGCGCTGACGGCGCTGACGGGGTCGTTGCGCTTGTACGCGGAATCGATCTGCACCTTCAGCGTCGCCTCGCGTGCCTTGAGGCTGGGGAAGAGCTTCACCAGTGGAAGCGTCTTCGCCGGCACCAGGTAGTGGGTGGTTTTCCCGCCCAGGTCGTTGTAGGTGACGGTGATGTAGTCCGCGGGCACCGTGTCCAGGTTCGCGAGCGCGGTCGGGATGTGCTCGGTGATGATCCCGGCGTAGGCGTTCAGCACGGCGGTGAAGTTCCACCAGCGATCGGGGAAGTCGGCGAAGCCATCATATTCACCGGTCACCACGACGACGTCGTACTTCGTCTCCGGCGCGGGCTGGTAGGTGTAGTCCAGCCGCGTGCTGTGCTGCGTCTTGTTGATGAACGACTGGCGGCTGGAATCGGCGATGATGTAGAACGTCAGGTCCTGCTTCGACGGGGCGTCGTCGCCCATCGTGAGCAACTTCCGCATCGTCTCGTCGACCACGAGCGAGCCGCCCGACATACCTACCACCGTGATCGGCACCTCGGCGGTCATGATCGCGTTGGTCAGGTTCGTGACGCCTATCGCGACCGACTGACCGAGCGTGTAGGTGCCTGAGGTGAACGGCTTCGCCTGCGCGGGCCAGTAAATGTCCTCGAGATCGTCGTCCTTCCACTTCCTGTTGAGAAGCAGGTTCATCGTCGATTCGAGCAGTGTGGGTTGACCTATCCCACCGACCACGAAAGTCGTGCCGGCCATCGCGGGCAGCGCGGTCGTGACCATCAACAGGAAAGCGCCGAGGAGCGACACCACCGTGACGCCCGCCGATCGAAAGAGTGAGCGCATCGTGTACCTCCGAAGAATGAACTAGTAATCGAAATGTGGCCGTATTGGGACCGCCCGGCTACACAGAGCATGCACCAAGTAGGACCTGCTCGCAGCAAATATTTGAGATGACACATGACGTGCAGTTATAGCAAACATGTAGTCAGTATTAGAAAGGTGTCGTGACGTCACTAAATGCGGCCAGTCAGTGACGGCGGCGAAAAAAACTTCTTTTGTTCCTGGATCCAGGGTGCTGCAATATCGACGCAGGTAGACGTCACATTTTGACGTCAAATGCCATCCTGAAGGTTCGCGAGCACGCTCAAGGGGCCGCAAAACTGACGCGACTGTAGGCGAAACCCTGCTGCGAAGTCGATGCGCGTGCGGTCGTGTTCTGTTAACCCGCACATCACAATTTCGATCACTGTAGACATGCCTGTCGTTAATTTCGGTCCGGCCAACTGCCCTAGATTTTCGTGCAGCTTTTTACCTACTCCGAAGTAAGTTCGGCAAACGTAAAGCCGCTGAAAATGGCTTTGTTCTGAATGTGTGGCGATTTCTCCAGGTAGACGGAGCAATGCTTGTCGTACCGCGCTTTGCCAGATCTTCACGCGGCGGTGTGTATGACAGCGATGTCATTCAGCTCGAATGTGTGGAGTGCCGCACGGTGCGGCTAACGTCCTGTCGGCCTCCGGCAAAGCTCACCGGCCTGTCCGCGCGGTGCAGCGATGACGCCGCTACGGCGAGCCCGACGATACGGTCGAGGCGGTCGCTTTTCGCTGCGCGGGCAGAGCGCGATACCCGCTCCGTAATCCCGGCAGAATCCGGGGTTTCCAGCAGTTCCGGCGCTGTTTGCCTGCCATTTGCGGTCGCCGGGGTGCCAGCCGAATCCGGCAGTGCCGGACACATTCTGAGGCTGCGCCGGCCCCATCATCGGGTGAATGTTCCCCTCGTTTCGGCTACGGTGATCTGCATGACTGCCCAGCAACCCCTCGATGCTGTCATCGTGGGCGCCGGTTTCGGCGGAATCGGTTCGGCGATCCAGCTCAAGAAACTCGGGTACGACAACATCGCCATCCTCGATCGTGAAGGCGATCTGGGAGGGGTCTGGCACGTCAACCGATACCCCGGGCTCGCGGTCGACCTGCCCTCGCCCACCTACTCGTACTGGTTCGAGCCCAACCCACGCTGGTCCCGGATGTACGCGCCGGGTGTGGAGATCAAGCAGTACGCACAGCACGTCGCGGACAAGTACGACGTCCGCCGGTACATGCGGTTCAACACCAAGGTCGAGAGCGCCCGCTGGGATGAGGACGACAAGGTCTGGCAGGTGGCCATCGCCAACGGCGAGACCGTCAGCGCGCGGTTCCTGATCACCGCGACGGGCTTCCTGTCGCAGGCGTGTGTGCCCGACATCCCCGGCATCTCGGATTTCGCCGGGAAGATCGTCCACACCACCGACTGGGACGACAGCTACGACTTCGAGGGACGCCGGGTCGGTGTCATCGGCACCGGAGCCACCGCGGTGCAGCTGATTCCGGAGTTGGCCAAGAAGGCCGCGGCACTGACGGTGTACCAGCGCACGCCCATCCATGTTGTGCCCAAGCAGGACTTCCCGATCCCGAAGGCCCTTCAGCAGCTGTTCGCCCGTGCGCCCTTCACCCAGCGCATTTTCCGCTGGTTCACCGATATGCAGTGCTCACTGGTGTTTCTGCCCGCCGTGAAGTACCGGATGCTCAAGCCGCTGGCGAACTCGACGGCGAAAATCTCGAGTTTCCAGCGGTTCACGGCCATCCGTGACAAGGAACTGCGCCGGAAGCTGGCCCCCGACTACGACTTCGGGTGCAAACGGCCCACCTACTCCAACGAGTACTACCAGACGTTCACGAAGCCGAACGTGCACCTGCAGACCGCCGGCATCGACCGGATCGAGCCGACGGGCATCGTCACTGCCGACGGCGCCACCTCGGATATCGACACCCTCGTGCTGGCGACCGGATTCGACATCTGGGAGTCCAACTTCCCGGCGATCGAGATCGTTGGCCGTGAGGGCCGCAATCTCGGTAAGTGGTGGCGCAGCAACGGGTTCCAGGCGTACCAGGGAATGACGGTTCCCCAGTTTCCGAACTATGTGGGCGTGGCGGCCGGTCCGTACGCGAACAGCGGGCTGTCCTTCTTCAACATGATCGAGTACCAGACTCGACACATGGATCGCCTGTTCGGAGAACTGCAGCGGCGCAACGCAACCTCATTCGAGGTCACCGAGGAGGCCACCGCGCAGTTCAGCGAGCGCATGGAAGGGCTGCAGCGCAACACGCTGCTGCACCTCGGCAACTGCGCCGGCTCCCGGTCGTACTACTTCGGCCCCAACGGGGAGACGGTGCTGCGGCCCACCACCACACGGACGGTACTCGCTGAGCAGGCGACCTTCGAGTTGACCGACTATGCGTTTTCCTGATCAGCCGAGGCCGTGACGAACCAAGTCATCTCTGGAAGGCGCGTCTGACGGTGCCAGAGCCGACCGAGCGCAAACCCGAACCCGTTTTGGTTGCTACCATACGGACTTCATGACACGTGTTGATTCTTGTGCATCACTGACTACCGGAACGGAGGGATGAGTCATGGCGGAGGCAACGACCGATCCCGTGCGACTCCCACCCGGACCTCGGTTACCGAAGCTTGCGCAGGGTCTGGTCATGTTGACCGCCCGGCAACAGGCCGTCACGGCACTGAGCAGGCGCTACGGTAGCGAGTTCACGGTAAACGTGCCGGTTCTGGGGCGCACGGTCGTCATCAGCGATCCCGCCTTGATCAAGGACGTCTTCGCCACGCACCGCGATTTGATCGTGCGGCCGGGACACAATCTGGGTGAGACCATCGGCCCCGGGTCGACCTTCAGCCTCGAAGGCGAAGAGCACCTCGAGCGCCATCGCCTGCTCGTCCCGCCGTTTCATGGCAAACGTGTGCGCAGCTACGAGCCCATTATCGAAGAAGAGGTGATGAACGAGATCGCCACCTGGCCCGAGGGCCAGGAGTTCGAAACGCTCGAGCCGATGATGCGCATCACCCTCAACGCCATTCTGCGCACGGTGTTCGGCGCCGAGGGGGCCGCGCTCACCCAGTTGCGTGATCTCGTCCCGCGCGCGGTCGCGCTCGGCTCCCGTTTCGTCCTGCTGCCCTCAGCTGCGCGCCGCGACCTCGGACCGTGGAGCCCGGGCGGGCGGTTCAAGCAGATCCGCGAGCAGCTCGACGGGGTGATCGACTCCCTGATCGCCGAGGCGCGTGCCGACGCCCACATCGAAGACCGCGCGGACGTCCTGTCGTTGCTCGTTCAGGCTCGCTACGACAACGGCGACCCGATCCCCGAATCACACATCGCCGACGAATTGCTCACCATGGTGGTTGCCGGCCACGAGACCACCGCAACACAGCTTTCCTGGACGATCGAGCGGCTGCGCCGGCACCCGGAACTGCTCACACGGCTCATCGACGAAATCGACGAAGGTGGTTCGGAGCTCCGCCAGGCGGCCATCTGGGAGTCCCAGCGCACCCGCCCGGTGATCGACAACATTCCGCGACGCACGAAGGCGCGGATCCGGCTCGGGGAGTGGGTGATTCCCGAGGAGACCAACATGTTCATCAGCATCCAGTTGGCCCACGTCGACCGCTCGAGCTACGACGACCCGGAATCGTTCGACCCGGACCGGTACGCGCAGGGTGCGCCGAAGCCACCCTCGTGGATACCGTTCGGCGGCGGGATCAACCGGTGCATCGGCGCCGGCTTCTCCAACATGGAGATGGACGTCACGCTCCGCACCTTGCTGCGCGAACTGCGATTCGCGTCAACGGATGCGCCGGCCGAGCGGCTGTGGGACCGCGGCGTCGCGCTGGCTCCCAAACGTGGCGGCCGCGCGGTGGTGTACCGACGTCGCGCCAGTGATCGCAGCGGAACCGATGCGCTGTCGGTGGCCGACGGCAGACGGTGACCAACCGGCCGCTGCTGCGGTCAGCCGTACCTCTTCAGTAACCCCTGAGCCTTACGCGGACTCAACGCGGCGCGCCGGACGTCGCCGCCGTAGTGCTCGATCACCCGGCGGTCCATCAGCCGCCGCCACAACGGCGGAACCAACGCCGCCACCACCATCGTCGAGTACCCCGCGGGGAGCTGAGGGGCTTCGTCGGCGTGACACAGAGCCTGGTACCGCCGCTGAGGGTTCGCATGGTGGTCCGAGTGCCGCTGCAGATGGAACAGAAACACATTGGAGATCATCGAGTTGCTGTTCCAGCTGTGCGAGGGACGCACCCGCTCGTAGCTGCCGTCGGGTCGCTGCTGCCGCCGCAGCCCGTAGTGCTCGAGGTAGTTGATGGTCTCCAGCAGGAAAACCCCGATCACGGCCTGACCGACCAGCCAGGGAAGCACCCCGATGCCGAAGGCGGCGACCAGGGCCGAGAACAACGCGGCCGTCATGAGCCAGGCGTTGAGCGCGTCATTGCGCAGCGACCACACCCGCATTCCACGGCGCCCCAATCGACGCCGTTCCAACGACCATGCCGAGCGCAGGCTGCCCAGGATCGACCGGTAGTGGAACGTGTAGATGTTCTCGCCCAGACGCGAGCTGGCGGGATCCTCCGGCGTCGCGACGCGCGCGTGGTGGCCGCGGTTGTGCTCGATGTAGAAGTGTCCGTACCCCGTCTGTGCGAGCGCCACCTTGCTGAGCCATCGCTCCGATTGCGCTCGCTGGTGCCCCATCTCGTGCGCCGCGTTGATCGCGACGCCGCCGATGCCGCCGACCGTCAGCATCAGACCCAGCTTGTCGATATCGCTCATCGCGACGCCACCACCGCCGCCCCAGATCCAGCAGGCGATGACCAGAGACACATACTGCGCAGGCAGGTAGAGGTAGATCGCCCACTGGTAGTAGCGGTCGTGTTCCAGCGTCGTCAGCACGCTGTCGGGCGGATTCTCGGCATCGGAACCGACGAGAAGGTCCAGCAGCGGAATCAGGCCGAACATCAGGGCCGGCCCGGACCACCAGAAGATTCCCCACCCCGTCGCCGCGACGGCCGCCCACGATGCGGGCACGAGGACGGGAATGACAAGCCCGAGCAACCACACGTAGCGCTTGCGGTCACGCCAGCTGCGAGCAACCGCGTGTTCCGGGCCCCCCCGGGCCATTGCCTTCTGTCGAGTCGGCATTGTGGCGCTGCAACCCCCTCTTAGCCGAGCAGTCCATCGATCGTCGCACCCCGAGGCGACGAACCGGTAACGCCGTCATACCATTGCGGCTCGTTACGAGCAATATCGTCGGCGAAGCGACCACGTAACGAGACGTTGCTCCCAGCCCCGAGGTCCGATTGCTGGGCGCACGTCCGGTGCCCGGACAGAACTTTCACTGCACCCGTGAACCGGCCCCGCCGCCAGTGGGCGATTTCTTAGTCCAGCAAAGGACTCTAGGACGATGATAACTCGGGAGTGTAGGCGAGGCTCACCTTGGGATCCGGCGTTTCGCCTCCGATGTTGCGGTTCACGATTTCCGACAACGTCTGCGTGGATCTGATGGCCTCCCATCCGGGCCCGGAGAATGTGTCCTCCTCGAAGATGCCCGGAGCGAGCAGCGGGTTGGTGAGCGCCTGGGAGAACGCGTCGACCCCGACCATCACGCTCATCAACGTCGGCAGCGTGCTGCCCTCCCGCACATCCTCGGCGAAGAGGCCGACGAACATCTCGACGTCGTCGATGCCGGTCGCGCCGTAGTAGTCCTTTAGCGCCTTCTGCACGCTCGTGTCCGACGTCAGGTCCTCGAACGACCGCAGTCTGGGGAAGCCGCACCGCTGCCGGTAGGCGTTGTACGGGGCCAACTGGGCCTTGCGGCCGATCTCGATCGACGTCTTCTCGGTGGGCAGCAGGAACTCGTCGGTGTTCTGCAGGCTGATCGTGCCGCAGGCTTGGGCCGAGGCCTCGGCGAACAACACGGCCAGACCGTGGTCGGTGACCGGTCGGGTGTCCCATTGCAGCGAGGAGAACTTCCGGCGTGTCCCGCCGACGCGCACCTGGGACGGAACCAGGCTGTGCCAGCGGTAGAGCAGGTTGAACTCGATTGACATCCAATTCTGCCGGTACCACTTCTCCTTCACGCCGAGCCCTGCCTCCACGAACAGCGGGAACTTGATGGGCGTGATGTGGTTGATGTAGTCCTCGATCACCACCTTGATCAGCACCACGATGAGGGTATTGCGCGCAGTCTGGAAGATTCGCTCGTCGTCCCAATCCCGATGCGCTTCCGCGATCAAGCCGGCGAGGCGGTTGTGTTCCCGTAGGAACAACGTGCTCATCATGGCGAAGCCGTAGTGGATGTTGCCGCGAGGGATGCCGAGTGCGAACAGCTTCTGGCGTACTTCGTCGGGAATGTCCTTGACTGCCTGCGACTTGCGATCGTTGCCGGGGTAGGCGATCGGCAGGTCGACAAATTCGGGCTTGACCTGTCCGCTCTCGTCGAAATAGTAGGGCGGGAATTCCTGCCCGTTGATCCGTTGGGACTTGAGCCGCCCGCCACTGCCGGTACGCAGCTGGTCGGTGACATCGACGGTCTGACCGTAGAGCTGGCTGAGGTCGATCTCATGGGTGGACTGGTTCTTCAGGGCATTCTCGGGATCGGTCCGGAGGAACCCGTCGACAAACCACTGCGCGAACAGCGGGAACAGCAGCGAGGACTTCGTGGAGAGCTTGCCTGCACCGTCCAGTCTGCCGAAGAGCGCCTTGACCGCGGTGTCGTCGATCGTCTCCGCCGACGCGGGCAGGTCGGCATCGCGTTTGAGGTGCCGCGCGCTGAACGTTCGGTCCCGCAACGACTCCCACGACGTGTAGTTCGACTTCGCGCTCAGCGCGGGGGGCCGGGTCGCCATGGTGTAGATCGACGAGTTGATGATCCACCTGTTGGCGATGGACCGCACCCCCGGAGTCCGGCCGACAGTGCCCCAGAACCGCGGGCCGTGCGTCGTCAGGTAGATCCGCACGCCGTTCCTGACGCCGTTCTTGCGCCAAAAGCCCCCGGTCACGGCCCCAAGGATACGTCCGCGGCCCTCTGCTCGCGGACGCGTCAGGACATTCAGGACATCAATGTCGCGATCGCCGACGCCAACTCCGGGGAGGCGGAGGTCGGCAGATTCTGGTAGCTGCCGCCGGTGATCTGCGCGACGGATTCCCATGCGGCGCGGTCCGGGTCGTCGCCCAGATCGATGATGTTCACAGCGACCGGCCGAGCAGGGTCGAACGCCCCCCTGATGTACTGCTGCAGGCCATCTGCGCCCAGCGACTGGTCGGTGTGCGGGCCGGTGGTGATGACCAGAACCGAATTCTTCTGTCCGTCGCGGTACTTGGCCGACGCATCCGTGTACGCGAGCCGCAGGGTGGTGAACGACACCGCGCCGCCACCAGAGGGCGTCTGTCTGTCCAGCGCCGCGCTCAGGGCAGCTGAGCGCGGTTGCCCGTTGAGCGATTCGGACAAGGGGCCGACAGCGACCTCGGACCTTCCCGCGACCCCGTCGAACGTCCACAGGCCCACGCCCGAATCGCCGGGAAGCACCTGCAGGCGGGCTTTGAGCGCGTCGACGACGTTGGACAGGCGCGGCTTGCCCCCCTCGTCGACCGGCATCGACTGGTCGAGCATGATCGACACCGTCGAGCTCTCCGCCGGCGTCGTCAGGGTGTCGGCGATGGTCGCCCGCAGTGCGTTGTCGCCGATGTTCAACGGCGCTGCCACCGGCGCGAAATCGACGACGTCGCTGGCGGGCGGTGTGCCGCCCTCGACACGGAACCCTGCCTTGGCGAGCTCGCTCAGCTGCTCGGGTTTGCGCATGAACCGCGCGAAATCGCTTGCTGCGGTCAGCTGTTCCTGAGCCAGCCAGTCGCCGGCCAGCAATGCGGTGGGGAAGTCAGCGATCGCTGCGGGCCCCGTCGGCAGCCACGCAGCCAGCTTCGTCTTCGCATCGGGCAACGATGCCGCGCGCTGGAAGAGCCGCTGTTCGGTGGTCACCACACCATGAACGGCAGAGGTCGCCGGATCGGACGCATCGGCGAGCGCGTCCAGCGCGGTGTCGGCCGTCGGGTCAGTGAGCTCGGGGGCGCCGCCGATCAGTCTGCTGACAGCACCCATCCCCGCGGTCACCGGGGCCCCGGACGGCGCCGCAGCGGAGGCCACGGCTTCGGCGGCCAGATTGGTTGCGTCGCTGTCCTGTTCCAGGGGCAACGCCAACCGAAGCCCGCCCCACCCCTGCAGTCCCAGGCCGTCGAGGGCGGCAGGATCGGCCTGCAGCTGGGGCAGCGTTCCCCAGTCCTGTTCGCCGAGAGCGTCTTTCAGCTCGGGCGAGACCGCGAGCACCACAGGAGAAGTCACGAGGGATCGGCTATCGCTCACCGTTTCCTCGCCGGCGGCGGCCTCGAGCCGTGCCTCCGACACCGAACTGCCGGGGATCCACAATGCCGGTTTGTCGCCGAGGTCGGCAGGCCACTCGCCGGTGAATCCGTCCACGACCTGTCCGGAATCGGCTGACCCCACACTGACCTTGACGCAGCGGTCGCCGACAGGGGCGGCGGTCTCGTTGTAGCGCTCCGCCAGCGCCGCGACAGAGTCAGTGATGGCAGGATCCGCGATGACGGCGACCTTGACTTCGCCGTCGACGCACCGCGCCGCGGCGACATCGGATCGATTGGACAGCGCGTCGCCGAAGAAGCGCCACAGAATTACGACGCCGACAACGACGACGACGCTGATCAGTGCGACGATGACGCCGATGCTGACCCCACGCCGTTTCGGCGTGACCGCGCGGTGACTACCGGTCCATTCGCCGCCCTCCCAGTCACCGCTGTGCTGCGCTCCTGCCTGCCGCGCCGGCAGCGGCGGCAGACCCGATGAATCGTCGTCATCGACGTAGCCCCCATCGGGGTAGTCGTCAGAACCGAAATCCCGGTCGGCCGGCGCGAATCCGAACCGCTCGGTCTGCTGCTCGTCAGGCTGCTCGGCCGGCTGATCCGAGCCGCCCGACTCGTCGGGATCGGGGAGGCTGTGCCTACCCATGCAAGCCCCTCCCGCTCTGGTACTCGCTGCGGCGAACGGACGGTGTCAATTTCACTGCATCAACCAACGTTGTTAACTGCCTTGAACTCTCGACGCCGCCGATGCAGGATCGGTTCGGTGTAACCGTTGGGTTGCGCCCCGCCCGACAGGATCAGCTCCTGCGCCGCCTGGAACGCGATGTTGTTGTCCGGATCGGGAGCCATCGCCCGGAATTCGGGGTCAGCGGCGTTCTGTTCGTCCACCACCGCGGCCATCCGGCGCAGGCTGGCTCGAACGTCCTCTTCGGTGATCACCCCGTGGCGCAACCAGTTGGCCAGCAACTGACTGGAAATCCGCAGGGTCGCCCGATCCTCCATCAGCGCGACGTCATGGATGTCGGGCACCTTCGAGCACCCCACGCCGGCATCGATCCAGCGCACCACATAGCCCAGGATCGACTGGCAGTTGTTGTCGACCTCTTCGCGGATCTCCTCCGGCGCCCACGCCAGTTCCTTGGCGAGGGGGATCGTCAGCAATTCCTCGATGGTGGAGCGCTTCTCACCCGCGAGGTCCTGATGCACCGCGTAGACGTCCACCTCGTGATAGTGCATGGCGTGCAGCGTTGCCGCCGTCGGCGACGGCACCCAGGCGGTGGTGGCGCCGGCCTTGGGTTGACCGATCTTCTGCTCGACCATGTCACCCATCAGTTCGGTCATCGCCCACATGCCCTTGCCGATCTGCGCGCGGCCCGAGAACCCCGTCGCGAGCCCGACGTCGACGTTCTGGTTCTCGTAGGCCTGGATCCACGGCTGAGACTTCATCGATCCCTTGCGGATCATCGGACCCGCCTCCATCGAGGTGTGGATCTCGTCGCCGGTGCGGTCCAAAAAGCCGGTGTTGATGAACACCACGCGGTCTGCGGCAGCCTTGATGCAGGCCTTGAGGTTCACCGTGGTACGGCGTTCCTCATCCATGATGCCGACCTTGATGGTGTTCTGCGGCAGTCCGAGCACGTCCTCGACGCGGCTGAACAGCTCGCACGTGAACGCCACCTCGTCGGGTCCATGCATCTTGGGCTTCACGATGTAGATCGACCCGGTCCGGCTGTTGGTCAGCGGACCGTTGCCGTCACCCTGGCGCAGCCCGTGGATGCCGATAAGGCTGGTGAACAACGCATCCTGGATGCCCTCCGGGACCTCTGGGCCGTCCTCGCCGTCGGCGTCGAACACCATCGCGTCGTTGGTCATCAGGTGGCCGACGTTGCGCACGAAAAGCAGGCTGCGGCCGGGCAGCGTGACTTCGCCGCCGTCTGCAGCGGTGTAGGTGCGGTCCTCGCTCAGAACCCGGGTGAACGTCTCGTCGCCCTTGCTGACCTGCTCGGTCAGGTCGCCGCGGTTGAGTCCGAGCCAGTTGCGGTAGCCGAGCACCTTGTCGTCGGCGTCGACCGCGGCCACGGAATCCTCGAAGTCCATGATCGTGGTGATGGCGGACTCCAGAACCACGTCCTTGATGCCGGCCTTGTCGGTCGAGCCGATGGGGGAGTCGGGGTCGATCAGAATCTCGATGTGCAAGCCGTTGTTGACCAGCAACACCGCCGTCGGCCGCTCGGCCTCGCCGAGGTAGCCGACGAACGCGTCGGGATCCGCCAGCGAGGCGGAGCCGCCGTCGTCCAAGGTCGCGGCGACCCGACCGCTGTCCACCTCGAGTCCGGTGATGTCGGCCCATGATCCGTCGGCGAGCGGGGCCGCCCCGTCGAGGAACTTCCTGGCGTAGGCGATGACCTTGTCGCCCCGGACCCGGTTGTAGCCTCGCCCCTTCTCGGCGCCGTCCTCCTCGGAGATGACGTCGGTGCCGTAGAGCGCGTCGTAGAGCGAGCCCCAGCGCGCATTGGCGGCATTCAGCGCGAACCGCGCGTTGAGGATCGGCACCACCAGCTGCGGGCCGGCGGTGGTCGTGATCTCGTCGTCCACACCTGCGGTGGTGATCGTGAAATCGGCAGGTTCGGGCTGCAGATACCCGATGTTGGTGAGGAACTGCTGGTAATCCTCGGCGTCGAAGTGGCCGATCACCCGCGCGCGGTGCCACTTGTCGATCTGCGCCTGCAGGTCGTCGCGGCGGGCGAGCAGGTCCTGGTTCTTCGGGGTCAGATCGGCGACGATCTTGTCGACGCCGGACCAGAACGTGTCGGGGTCGAGGTCGGTACCCGGCAGCGCCTCGGTGTTGATGAAGTCGTACAACACCGGGGCGACGCGCAGGTTGCCCACCGTCACGCGTTCGGTCATGATTCCTCCCTCGCCGGCACGTGCGCCTCGATGCGCGCGTACCGGATGCAATCCGTCTTCAACACTGTCGATCCAGCTTACCCAGCGGTAACGGGCCTAATCCCCGGCGGCGGTGTCCAGCAGCGCCGCGCAGCGTCCCAGCAGCCTCGCCCGAAGCGGCGCGGCCCGGTCGCTGATCGCTTCCTGGGCCCGTGCGTATTCCCGGCGACCACCGGGCGTTTCGACGGGAATGGGTGCGTATCCGAACCCCCGCAGATCGTAGGGGCTGGCCCGCATGTCCAGTACGCGGGCGTCGGCGGCCAACTCGAGGCAGTCCAGGACCAGCCCGGATTCGACCAGCGGTCCGAGCTTGAAGGCCCACTTGTACAGATCCATCCCGGCATGCACGCAGCCCGGCTGCTCGACGGCGGCCTGCGATTCACGTGTCAACCGCTGGACGTTCCGGGGGGCCGCCGAGTCGGTGAAGAACCGGTACGCGTCGAAGTGGCTGCAGCGCAACGGCATCGAATCGACCACGGCATCGGTTTCGGAGGTACTCAGACGTAGTGGCACGCCGCTGTGCCGCACTTCGGGGGCCCGGTACACCATGGCCCACTCGTGCAGGCCGAAGCAGTTGAATCGCGCTGGCCGAGATGCGGTCGAGCGCAACAGGTCGGCGATGAAGCTCACAGTGCCGGCACGGGCATGAAGGTGGTCACGGCTGACCGTGACGCCGTCGCCGCGTCGTATGTAGCCGGCACGTTCGAGGTAGCGATCCGCCGACGCCCCGGTGAGCACCACCCCGAAACCCGGATGCCAGATACGCAGCTGGCGGGGCCGAAGGCTGTAGTAGGTGAACAGGAAGTCGAACACCGGATGCGACCGGCCCGCCCTGCGGCGCGCGAGGTGTGGCTCGAGGAGTGCGTCGGCCCGGGTGCGGTGCGCCGCCGCCACGGTTCGCCACCGGGACTCGGCGAGTACCCGGTGACCCGCGGCGGGCCGCGCGTCAGACCCGGTGTGTGCCGTCACGAACGGTTCCCACCAGATCCTCGACGAGGTCCTCCAGCGCCACCATCGCGGTCACCGTGCCGTCGGCCGCGGTGACCAGCGCGAGATGGCTGTTGGTACGACGCAGTCGGGAGAGCGCGTCGGGCAGCGGCAGCGACGCCGCAACCCGCGGGAGCGGGCGCACCATCGACGAATCCACCACCGTCGCATCGTCGTGTGGATCGGAGACGAGCGGCAGCACGTCCTTGATGTGCAGGTACCCGATGAACGCCCCCCGGGAGTCCGCCACCGGGAACCGGGAGTAACCGGTTTCGGTCAGCGCCTCTTCCAGGGCGCCGACCGTCGGGCCGGAACCCTCCCGCGAGACGGGGACGGCCCGGATCCGGGCCAGCGGTATCGCCACGTCGTCGACGACCCGGTTGCGGATCTGCAGCGCTCTGGTCAACCTGCTGTGCTCTTCGGGATCGAGCAGACCCTCTGACAGCGACTCGGCGATCATCTCCGACAGTTCGACGGTCGACACCGTGATGTCGAGTTCGTCCTTGGGTTCCACGCCGAACGTGCGCAGCGTGACGTTGGCGCACCAGTTGTAGAACCCGATGAACGGCCGGGCGGCGCGGATCCAGAACAGATACACCGGTATCAGCAGCATTGCGGTCGATTCCGGCCCCGCGATTGCGATGTTCTTGGGCACCATCTCGCCGAGCAGCACGTGCAGCGTCACCACGACGGACAACGACACCAGGAAGGACACCGTGTGCAGCAACGCGTCGGGAATGCCGAGCAGGCCGAACGGATACTCCAGGAGGTGCGCGACGGCGGGCTCGGCGACTCGTCCCAGCAGAATTGAACACACCGTGATGCCGAGCTGCGCACCGGCCAGCATCAGCGACAGGTTCTCGCCGGCCCTGATCACGGTGACCGCGCTCTTCTTGCCCTGCTCTGCCAGTGCCTCCAGCCGATCGCGCCGCGCGGAGATCAGCGCGAACTCCGAGGCCACGAAGAACGCGTTGGCCGCCAGCAGCACCACTGCCAGCAGGACGCCGAAGATGTCGCCCATCAGTCGGGTCCTTCCTGGTCACTGGCTCGCCCCAGCGAGGTGAGCTCGAGCAGGTCGATCCGGCGGCCATCCATGCGCATCACGGTGGCCAGCCATCGCACCGGATCCTCGATCGCGCTGTCCGGGTCGAAGGCGGTCAGTTCGACCGACTCACCTTCCTCCGGGATGTGGCCCAGCGTCTCGAGCACCAGCCCGCCGATGGTTTCGTAATCGCCTTCGGGAGCCCGGAATTCGGTGTTCTCGGCGACCTCGTCGATGCGCAGCAGCCCCGACACCTGCCAGCCGCGCCCGGCGGGCACCACATCCGGTGGTTCGTCGTCGTGCTCGTCGCGCACGTCTCCGACGATCTCCTCGATCAGGTCCTCGACCGTGACCATGCCCGCGGTGCCGCCGTACTCGTCGACCACCAGCGCCGTCTGAAGGCCGTTCGCGCGAACCTCCGACATCACCGCGTCCCCGTCCAGTGTCGAGGGCACCGTGGCAACAGGCTGCGCGATGTCGGCCAGCCGGGTCGACGAACGCGCCCCGTGCGGCACCGCGAAGACCTGTTTGACGTGCACCACACCGATCGTCTCGTCGAGGTCGCCCCGGATCACCGGGAAGCGCGAGTGCCCGGTCCTGACGGCCGCCTCGCTGAGATCGGCCACCGTGTCGTCAGCATCGAGGGTGTCGATTTTGGACCGTGGCGTCATGAGTTCCTCGGCGGAGCGATCACCGAACTGAAGGGAGCGGTCGACCAGCACGGCGGTAACCGGATCCAGCGACCCGCTGCGCGCCGAGGTGCGCACCAGCGACACCAATTCCTGCGGTGAGCGCGCCGACCGCAACTCCTCCGCCGGCTCGATGCCCAGCCGCCGCAGAATCCAGTTCGCGGTGCCGTTGGTCAGCTTGATCAGGGGCGTGAACACAAACGAGAAGAACAGCTGCGGAGGTGACGACCAACGCGCCGTCGGGACGGGCCGGGCCACCGCCAGGTTCTTGGGCACCAGCTCGCCGAAGATCATCGAGATGGACGTGGCGATCAGGATTGCCAGCACCAGGGCCAGTCCGCCGGTGAAGCGCTCTGGAACGCGAATGGCGGTCAGACCCGGGGCGATGAGCTTCGCGACGACGGGTTCGGCGAGAAAGCCGGTGGCCAACGTGGTGATCGAAATGCCCACCTGCGCGCCGGACAGCTGCGTGGACAGCGAGCGGTGTGCCTTCTGCACCATCAGGTCGCGGCGGCCGCCGGAGCGGGCATTGGAGTCGACGGTGCTGCGTTCCAGCGCGGTGAGTGAGAACTCCGCCGCGACGAAGACCGCCGTGCCGGCCGTGAGCAGGACGAATGCCAGCAGTGGAAGCACCGACATCACGACGTTCATCGCAGAGCTCCTGCGGCGGCGATATCGAGCGGTCGGTCGGTCGGATGACCTGAGAAGCCGGGCCGGGCGCCCGGCCTCCTAGAGGACGGTTCGGCGTCGGAGGGCTCAGGCGGCTCGCTACTCGAGGCCGGCCCTGCGAATTCTGCTGGGCCTCCATCCAGTGCCTGCGGCACCTGATCCCTTTCGTCTTTTCGCGGACGATTCGCGGCGGCCTTTCGGCGCCCGAAATCGACTGACAGTCAACACATGCTAGCGGAATCGGCAGGCCCGGCCGAGCAGGTCCATTATCTAGTAAGCCTAACCTTAGTAAGTGGTACCTTCACATCAACCTAGGATTCCCTCATCGGGGAATTCCCCCTTCCGAGAAAGGCGGCACACCCGCAGATGACCATCTCGATCTCCCGGCTGGCCGGTGCGTTCGCAGTCGTGGCCGCAATGTTGGCGTTCACCGCCTGCGGGTCCGGACCCACCACCGAGGACGCCGACACCATCGTCGTCTACTCCGGCCGCAGCGAAGAGTTGATCGCGCCGTTGATCGAACAGTTCACCGCCGACACCGGAATCGAGGTCGACGCCCGATATGCCGGTTCGGGCGAACTGGCCGCCCAGCTCGTCACCGAGGGAGACCAATCGCCGGCCGACGTGTTTCTCTCGCAGGATGCGGGCGCGCTGGGCGCTGTCTCCAAGGCAGGGTTGTTGGCACCCGTCGACCCGGGGACGCTGCAGGCAGTTCCCGAGCAGTTCTCCGCGGCGGACGGCACCTGGGTCGGTGTGTCCGGCCGGGCACGGGTCATCGTCTACAACCCGACGCTGGCACCGAACCCACCCGACACGATCGACGGGCTGCTGGCCCCGGAGTGGAAGGGCAAGATCGGGTTCGCCCCCAGCAACGCGTCCTGGCAGTCCTTCGTCACCGGGCTGCGCGTCGTCCGCGGACAGGACGGCGCCACCCAGTGGCTTCGCGCGTTCAAGGCCCAGGATCCGCAGGCCTTCGAGAATAACGTCGCGGTACGGGACGCCGTCGATTCCGGCCAGATTCCGCTCGGCCTGGTCAATCACTACTACCTGTACGAGTTGCTCAACAGCAAAGGCGACGACGCCGTCACCGCGGAGAACAAGTTCATGGCCGCCGGAGACCCCGGCGGGCTGATCAACGTCGCGGGGGTCGGCGTACTCAAGTCGGCACCGAATGCCGAAGGCGCGCAGGCATTCGCCGCATATCTGGTGGGCGAGTCCGCGCAGAAGTACTTCGCCGAGGAGACGGCCGAGTATCCGCTGGTCGCCGGAGTGGCGCCCTCCTCAGCGATGCCCCCGCTCAGCGAGCTGCAGCCGCCCGCGGTGGACCTCTCCCAGCTCGACGACATCGAGGCCACGCAGGAGCTGTTGGTGGAGACCGGCCTGTTGACCAACTGAACAGGTGCCAGTGACCTCCGACCGCAACCGCCCGCCGGCGCTGCTGCTGATCCCCGCCGCCCTCGTGGCGGCGGGGACCTTGATACCGCTGGTCTATCTCGGTGAACGGGCGCTGGAGCGCGGTTGGCCATTCGTCGTCGACGAACTGATCCAGCCGCGCACCGCGGCGTTGGTCGGCCGGTCGCTGCTGCTCGTGGTGGTGGTCACCGCAGTATGCGTGGTGCTCGGAGTGGGCCTGGCCGTGCTGGTGACCCGCACCGACGTCAAGGCCAGGCGCGCCCTGGCCGTCGCGCTGACGCTGCCGCTGGCGATGCCGAGCTACCTGCTGGCCTACCTGTGGGTGTCCGCCTTCCCGTCGGTGACGGGCTTCTGGGGCGCCTGCCTGGTGCTGACTCTCGTCAGCTATCCGCTGGTGCTGCTGACCACGATGGCGGCGCTGGCACGGGTGGACCCGGCGCAGGAGGAGGTCGCTCGCTCCCTGGGCCTCGGCGGATTCGCCGTGCTGTTCCGCGTGACACTGCGCCAGGCCCGTGCCGCCATCGCCGCGGGCGCACTCCTGGTGGCGTTGTACGTGCTCAGCGACTTCGGTGCGGTGGCGGCGATGCGCTTCGAGGCGTTCACGTGGGTGATCTACGGCGCGTACCGCTCGGGTTTCAATCCGGCCCGCGCCGCAGTGCTCTCGCTGGTGCTGCTGGTGTTCGCGGTGGCCCTGGTGATCGCCGAGAGCCGGGCCCGCGGGCTCGCCGCGTCGTCGCGGATCGGCGGTGGCGCGCCGCGGCAGGCGCCGTTGAACCGCCTCGGGAAGTGGAGCGGGCTCGCGCTGGTGGTTCCGGCCGCGGTGCTCATCGCCGCCCTCGTGGTGCCCGGTGCGACACTCGCCGAGTGGCTGCTGGCCGCAGGCCCACGGTGGGACCCCGCTCGATGGGTCAGCGCACTGGGATCCACGATCTGGCTGTCGGTGGCCGCAGCACTGGCGTCCACCGCAGCCGCCCTGCCGCTGGGTGTGCTGGCCGCCCGCTACCGCGATCGGGCGACACGCACGCTGGAAGGCGCAAGCTATGTGGCGCACGGACTTCCGTCGGTCGTGATCGCGATCTCGATGGTGTCGCTCGGGGTACTCCTGCTCAGGCCGATCTACCAGCGCGAACCGCTGCTGATCCTGGCGTATACGGTGCTGTTCGTGCCGTTGGCGATCGGATCGGTCCGCGCCGCGGTGGAAGCTGCGCCGGTCCGCCTGGAGGAGGTCGCCCGCTCGCTGGGCCGCGCGCCGCTTCGGGCATTCGGCACGGTGACCGCCAGGGTGGCACTGCCCGGGATCGCGGCCGGGGCCGCACTGGTGCTGCTCACCTGCATGAAGGAGCTGCCGGTCACCCTGCTGCTGCATCCCACCGACACAGACACCCTGGCCACGCGACTGTGGGGGTACAGCTCAGTCAGCGACTATGCCGCGGCGGCGCCGTACGCGGCGGCGCTGCTGGTTTTCGCAGCGGTGCCCACAGCGGTGCTCGGGATGTGGAGCACCGCGGCGGGCGGAGTCCGCAGTGACTGAGATGCTCGCCGCAGCGGTTGCGGCCCAAGGTATCTCGAAGTCCTTCGGGGATCGCCGGGTGCTGTCAGGCGTAGACCTCGATCTGCCGGAAGGGACCATCACCGCGGTTCTCGGGCCGTCCGGCTGCGGCAAGACCACGCTGCTGCGCATCTTGGCCGGCTTCGAACAGCCCGACGCCGGGACGGTGCGGATCGCCGGCGAGACGGTGGCGGGCGGACCCACGACCGTGCCGGTCCATCGTCGACGGGTCGGCCTGATGCCGCAGGAAGGTGCACTCTTCCCGCATCTGAGCGTGGGGGAGAACGTCGCGTTCGGCATGGACCGGGGCACTCGCAGGGAGGCCGGGCCCCGGGTCGCGCACTGGCTGGCGGTGGTCGGTCTGGACGGGCTGGCCGACGCGCGTCCCCATGAGATCTCCGGCGGGCAGCAACAGCGGGTGGCGCTGGCGCGCGCACTCGCCGCCCAGCCGCGGGTGCTGCTGCTCGACGAACCGTTCGCCGCGCTGGACGCGGGGCTGCGGGTTCGGGTGCGGGAGGACATCGCGGCGATTCTGCGTGACGCGGGCACCACTGCGCTTCTGGTCACCCACGACCAGTCCGAGGCGCTGTCGCTTCCCGACTCGGTGGCGCTGCTGATCGACGGCACCATCGCCCAGCACGGCACGCCCGCCGACCTGTACGCCCGTCCCACTACCATTGACAATGCCCGATTCATCGGTGCCACAGTCGAATTGGCGGGGCATGCGAGCTCGGGAATGGTGCACACCCCGCTGGGGTCGCTGCGCGCCCGGCTTCCGGTGGCCGACGGCGACGCCATCGTGGTGCTGCGTCCCGAACAGCTGCGATTCGGTGCCGGGCCAACCGGAGCGGCCGCCCAGGTGACGGCGTGCCGGTTCTACGGTGCCGACACCGTCGTCCATGTCCGGCTCGCCGACGGCAGCGCGGTGGCGCTCCGCAGCCCGGGGGCGACCGGCCTGGCGGTGGGCGCCAGCGTCACCGTCGAGGTCGCAGGAGACGTGCTGGCCTATCCGTCACCAACCGGTGGGCAGCGGGTGGCCCTCGGCGAATCCCGCCGCTGACTGCACCCCGAGCACCACCTTGTCGTGCAACTCGGCGAGCGTGGCCGCGCCCACGTAGGTGCACGTGCTCCGCACCCCGGAGGTGATGTGGTCGAGCAGATCCTCGACACCACCCCGCGCCGGATCGAGGGTCATCTTCGAGGTCGAGATGCCCTCCTCGAACAGCGCCTTGCGGGCGCGGTCGAACGAGCTGTCGGCGGCCGTGCGGGCGGCCACGGCGCGTTTCGAGGCCATGCCGTAACTCTCCTTGTAGGGCTGGCCGTCGCGGTCGCGCAGCAGGTCGCCCGGAGACTCGTAGGTGCCGGCGAACCAGGACCCGATCATCACGTTCGACGCACCCGCCGCCAGCGCGAGAGCCACGTCGCGCGGATGTCGGACGCCACCGTCTGCCCACACGTAACCACCGAGTTGGCTTGCCGCAGTAGCACATTCGACGACGGCCGAGAACTGTGGGCGGCCGACGCCTGTCATCATCCTGGTGGTGCACATGGCACCGGGACCGACGCCGACCTTGACGATCGACGCTCCGGCGTTCAGCAGATCGCGGGTGCCTTCAGCCGACACCACATTGCCCGCCGCCAGCGGCAGACCGAGATCCAGCGACGAAATCGCCTTGATCGCGTCGATCATCTTGTCCTGGTGACCGTGCGCGGTGTCCACGACGAGAACGTCCACTCCGGCCTCGGCGAGCGCGGTGGCCTTCGCCGCCACATCGCCGTTGATGCCGACCGCTGCGGCGATCCGCAGCCGCCCGGCCGCGTCGACGGCGGGGGTGTAGATGCCCGCGCGGATGGCGCCGGTCCGGGTCAGGACGCCGGCGAGCGTGCCATCGGTGTCGATGAGCACCGCCACGTCGACCGGGGCGTGTTCGAGAAGGTCGTACACCTTGCGTGGGTCGGTGCCCGCCGGGGCGGTGACCAGGTCGGTGGCCGCGACGTCGCGCACCCGGGCGAACCGGTCGACGCCTGCGCACGCCGACTCGGTGACCAGGCCGACGGGACGGTTCTCGACGACCACCACCGCGGCACCGTGCGCCCGCTTGTGGATCAGCGCGCAGGCATCGGACACCGAATCGTCCGGCGACAGTGTCACCGGGGTGTCGGCCACCAGGTCGCGACTCTTGACGAAGTCGACGGTCTCCTTGACCGCCTGGATCGGCAGATCCTGGGGGATCACCACGATGCCGCCGCGGCGGGCGACTGTCTCCGCCATCCGACGCCCGGCGACGGCAGTCATGTTGGCCACGACGACCGGGATCGTCGTGCCGGTACCGTCGGACGTCGACAGGTCGACGTCGAACCGCGAAGCGACATCTGTTCGATTCGGGACGACGAAGACGTCGTTGTAGGTCAGGTCGTACGGCGGCGCGTGGCCTTCCAGGAACTGCACACACCCAGCCTAAGGCCGAAGGCGTTACGCCTCGACCTCGCTGCGGTCGCCACTCCACAGCGTGTGGAACCGCTTGGTCGGGTCGGAGTCGATGCGACCGTAGGTGTGGGCGCCGAAGAAGTCGCGCAACCCCTGGGTGAGGGCCGCGGGCAACCGCTCCGTGCGCAACCCGTCGTAGTACGACAGCGCCGAACTGAACCCCGGGATCGGGATCCCCAGCTCGGTTGCGGTGACCACCACGCGGCGCCAGCTGTCGATGGCCGCTTCGATCGCGGCGCGGAAGTACGGGTCGACGATCAGGGTCGGCAGATCGGCATCGTTGTCGAAGGCGTCCTTGATCCGGTTGAGGAACTTGGCGCGGATGATGCAGCCGCCGCGCCAGATCGTCGCCATGTCGCCGGGGGTGATGTTCCAGTCGTACTCGGCGGACCCGGCCTGAATCTGGTTGAAGCCCTGGGCGTAGGCGATGATCTTCGATGCGTACAGGGCCTGGCGGATGTCCTCGGTGAACTGCGCGGCATCGGCAGGCTTGTCGCCGAGATCACCGGAGGCCAAGCCCGTGGTGGCCTTGCGTTGCGCCACCGAACCGGACAGTGCGCGAGCGAACACCGCCTCGGCGATCCCGGTGACGGGAACCCCCAGATCGAGCGCCGACTTGACCGTCCAGCGGCCGGTGCCCTTCTGCTCGGCTTCGTCGAGAATCAGGTCGACCAGCGGCTTGCCGGTCTTGGCGTCGGTCTGACGCAGCACCTGCGCGGTGATTTCGACGAGGAAGCTGTCGAGGTCGCCGGTGTTCCACTCCTCGAACACGTCGGCGATCTCGGGGGCGGACTTGCCCAGCCCGTCACGCAGCAACTGGTAGGCCTCGCCGATCAGCTGCATGTCGGAGTACTCGATGCCGTTGTGCACCATCTTGACGAAATGGCCGGCGCCGTCGGGCCCGATGTGTGTGCAGCACGGCACGCCGTCGACATGGGCGGAGATCTCCTCGAGCAGCGGCCCGAGGCTCTTGTACGACTCGGCGGGACCTCCGGGCATGATCGAGGGCCCGTTGAGCGCGCCCTCCTCGCCGCCGGAGATGCCTGCGCCGACGAAATGCAGCCCGCGCTCGGCCATCGCCTTCTCGCGCCGGATGGTGTCCGTGTAGAGCGCGTTTCCGCCGTCGATGATGATGTCGCCGGTCTCCATGGCGTCGGCGAGCTCGTTGATCACCGCGTCGGTGGGGTCCCCGGCCTTCACCATGATCAGCACCCGGCGCGGCTTCTCGAGCGCGGCAAGGAACTCCGGGATCGTCTCGCTGCGGACGAAGTTGCCGTCGGCGCCGTGTGCCGCCAGCAGCGCGTCGGTCTTGGCTATCGAGCGGTTGTGCAACGCCACCGTGTAGCCGTGGTTGGCGAAGTTGCGCGCGATGTTCGATCCCATGACGGCCAGACCAGTGACGCCGATCTGAGCAGTGCCGGTGGTGTCGGGTGTCTCAGACGAGCTCATTCAGCGACCTTTCGGTTTGTGTTGTGGCACAGCAGTTTTGCTGACGTACGCGGTTATGCGAGGAAAAGCCGGTGGAGCTCCGTCAGCCACGGGACGGCGAGCGCGACGGTGGGGACGACGAGCACGGCCGCTGCTGCCGCATACGCACCCGCGGCGAGGAAGAGGCTGTTCGGCTTGCCGCCGAGGCGGCGCACCCGCAGCACCGTCGTCGGGCCACCGGCGGCCAGCGCACCCCGCGGGGTGCGACCGGACGCACAGGCGACGAGCGCACGCGCCAGCGGGGTCGGGCCGGTCGTGCGCACCGCCGCGTCGTCGGCGAGCGCCTCGACCAGCAGCCGCACCGCGTCCAGCGCGCTGCCGCTGCGGACCAGCCGGGGAAACGCCGCGTGCACCGCGGTGAACATCTCCAGGACGAGGTCGTGACGGGCCCGTAGGTGGGCCCGCTCGTGCGTGAGGATCGCCGTGATCTCCCTGTCCGACAAGGTGTTCAGCACACCCTCGCTGACGACGACACGGCTGCGAACGCCGGGCAGGCAGTACGCCAGCGGCTGGGCGACGTCGAGGATGCGCAGCCCTGTGCCGGCCAGCGGTCGAGCGTAGTGGCTGCACAGCTCCGTTGACTTGGCCTGTGATGAGCCGACCAGGTCGACCACCATCCGGTGGTGGGCCCGTCGCCGGCGGGTGGCGACGGCGACGTTGAGCACGGAGGCGATCAGCCTGGCGCCGATCATCAGGGTGAGGGCGAACACCAACACGTAGGCCGACCACAGCGGCCAGCCGAGGACGGCGATCTCACTCGTCAACGTCGCGGTGGGACGTCCATCTTCGCCGGGCACGAACAGTCGGCTGGCGATCGCGATGCCTGCGGAGAATGCCGCGAGGACCGCGGCGAGTGCGATCGACTGCCACAGCACGATGGCGGCCCGTGGTGCGCGCAACGGCCAGGTGGCTCGCGCCAGCATCGCAGGCACCGGCCCCGACAGGAGCAGAGCGACGATGGTGAAGGCCAGCGCGGACACGCTGTAAGTGTCTCTCAGTCGGTACCCGTACCGCTAGCGGGTCGGTAGTGACGTTCCTTGTCTTCGAGCTCGGCGAGCGCGCGGCGCAGCGCGGCCGCCTCGTCGGCGCCGACGCGCTCGACGAAGTGCACCAGCGCGGCTTCCCTGCTGCCCGAGTCGGCGGCCTGGTCAAGCGCGTCCACCATGAGGCCCGCGACGAGTTCGTCGCGGCCGTGGGTGGGGGCGTAGCGATGAGCGCGGTCGTCGCGGTGTTGGACGACCAGATTCTTCTTCGCCAGCCGCTGGAGCACGGTCATGATCGTGGTGTAGGCCAGGTCGCGGCGGGCGGCCAGGGCTTCGTGCACCTGACGCACGGTCTGCGGCTCGTCGGCGGCCCACAGGTGGTCCATCACGGACCGCTCCAACTCTCCGAGCCGTGTCACCTTCGCCATCTTCCGTTCATCTCCTACCGGCTGTGCACCAAAGCCTACTACGGGATTACTACCGAGCGTCGTATCAGTTTTCGTGCGTAAGTCTGTCGTCGACGCGACGGCGCCGCGAATGTCCAAACCCCCCATGTTCAGGGCTCATTCCCCGGATGTTGTGAGTCCAATCACAGGGGGTAGCCCCCTCGGTGCTCCACACTATAGTAAGGCTAACCTAACTAGGATGTGGAGGTGCCATGACGGTCGCCATCGACGATCCCTTGATCGCGGGAATGACCATCAGACGCGAGCTGCCGATTCACGAATCCAGTCGTCGGCTCCGTGGGCTTTATCGCGAATGTCCGCGCGTCTACGGCGTCGCGGTGATGGGAGACCTGTCTCGCCGCCGCTGGTGGCCGCTGGCCGAGATCCTGAGCACCGATCGACTGCAGACGATGTTCGACGCCGGTGTCGCAGAAACCGAGAGTCATGCCGCCGTGGCCCAACAAATCGCCGCCACCTTCGCCCATGTGGTCGTCGGCCGCGTGATCCCACTGCTCGTCCTGGAAGGACGCGCGTGGGACACCGGGCTGGAGAACCTGTGGGTGCACGTCGACTCCGAGGGCGCCGTCGACTGGGTCGGGGTCACCGATCCGACGATCCGGGCGTTGCCCGACGACCCGTTCTTCGGCAGCCACAGGGCGGCCGCCGGCCGCTCGGCCCAGGCCGGCATCGTCGCGCTGCCCAGCGAGCCGGCGTTGACGACCTGGGTCGCCCATCGCAGCCATCGCGCGCTGGGGCCGCTGTTCCACAAGCTCGCAGCCATCAGCCGAGGGGCGATGACCGTGGCCTCGATGTGGCACGTGGCCGGGGGATCGGTGGTGGGGGCGGCAACGCAGGTCCCCCTGCTGGCCGGCTCGAGCGAGGTGGTCAGCATGCGCCGCGGGCAGGCCGTACTGGACGCCCTCGTCGGCTTCGGCCTGCCGGTCCGCGGCACATCGCGGACCACATCCGGGAAGGTCTTGCTTAATTAGGGCAGCCTTGCCTATTCTCTAAACCAGCGGTTACCGAAAAATCTTGTGGCCAGATCTGCAGGATTTTTTGCCTAACCACCGGACCGAGCCGGAGTCCTGAGGGCTGCAGAGACCCCCGGTCCGAACAAAGGATGGGCCCCACGCATCGCGTGGGGCCCATCCGCTTTTCCCGAGCCTTCCCCGGCGACCCCCGCTCGGCGCACGGGGTGGGCGGGGTGTAGACACGAGCCGTGACGACAGACCTTCCCGCAGGGCTGGGCGACGGATTCGACACCGAGCTCGGCCTGACCTACCTGGAGATGACGCCGGACGGCGGACGCGCACGACTGGAGATCACCGACAAGCTGCTGCAGCCCTGGGGAATCGTGCATGGCGGCGTGTACTGCTCGGTGATCGAAAGCCTCGCCAGCGTCTCGGCCCATGTCTGGCTCACCGAGAACGGCGGCGGCACCGTCGTCGGGGTCAACAACAACACCGACTTTCTTCGGGCGATCAAGTCCGGCACCGTGACCGCGACATCCACACCGATCCACCGCGGCAGACGCCAGCAGCTGTGGCTGATCACGATCACCGACGCCGACGACCGCGTCGTCGCGCGTGGTCAGGTACGGCTGCAGAACATCCCCACGGGGTAGCCCGCACGCGCGAGCGCTGCTGAGTGCCGCTCGCCGTGGCAGTATCGCGCACTATGCGTTTGACCCCGCATGAGCAGGAGCGGCTGCTGATCTCCTATGCCGCCGAACTCGCCCGCCGCCGCCAGGCCCGCGGGCTCAAGCTCAACCATCCCGAAACCGTCGCGGTGATCACCGATCACATCCTCGAGGGCGCCCGCGACGGCCGCACCGTGGCGGAGTTGATGGTCAGTGGCCGCGATGTGCTCGGCCGCGACGACGTCATGGAGGGGGTGCCCGAGATGCTGCACGACGTCCAGGTCGAGGCGACGTTTCCGGACGGCACCAAGCTCGTCACCGTCCACGACCCGATCCCGTGACAAGAGCAGAGGTCAGCAGTGATACCAGGGGAGTTCGTTTTCGGCGACGGCGCCATCGAGATCAACCAGGGTGCGCCCCGGCTGGAACTTGAGATCGTCAACACCGGCGATCGGCCGGTCCAGGTCGGCAGCCACGTGCACGTGCCCCAGGCCAACGGCGCCCTGCAGTTCGACAGGGCCGCCGCCCACGGCCACCGCTTCGACATCCCCGCCGGCACCGCCATCAGATTCGAACCCGGTGTGGCACAACGCGTCCGACTGGTTCCGTTGAGCGGTACTCGTGAGGTGTACGGCCTCAGCCTGCGCCCACCCGGCAGATTGGACGGACCCGAATGACCGACCCCTCCAGGCTGTCCCGGTCCCGCTACGCGGCCCTGTTCGGCCCGACCACCGGCGACCGGATCCGACTGGCGGACACGGACCTGTTCGTCGAGATCACCGAGGATCGCAGCGGCGGGCCCGGTCTGGCCGGCGACGAAGCCGTCTTCGGCGGCGGTAAGGTGCTGCGCGAGTCGATGGGCCAGTCGCGTGCCACCCGCGCCGACGGGGCGCCCGACACCGTCATCACCGGCGCGGTGATCCTCGATTATTGGGGAATCATCAAGGCCGACATCGGCATTCGTGACGGCCGCATCACCGCGATCGGCAAGGCAGGAAACCCCGACATCATGTCGGGCGTGCACCCGGACCTGGTCGTCGGACCTTCGACCGAGGTCATCGCCGGTAACGGCCGGATCGTCACCGCGGGCGCCATCGACTGCCACGTCCACCTGATCTGCCCCCAGATCATGGAGGAGGCCCTCGGCGGCGGCATCACCACGGTCGTCGCCGGCGGTACCGGTCCGGCGGAGGGCAGCAAGGCCACCACCGTCACCCCCGGCTCGTGGCATCTGGCGCGGATGCTCGAGGCCCTCGACACCTGGCCACTCAACATCGCGCTGCTCGGTAAGGGAAACACCGTCAGCGCAGAGGCGATGTGGGAGCAATTGCGCGGGGGTGCAGCAGGTTTCAAGCTCCACGAGGACTGGGGGACCACCCCCGCCGCGATCGACGCCTGCTTGACCGTCGCCGATGCCGCGGGAGTACAGGCCAACATCCACACCGACACCCTCAACGAGGCCGGCTTCGTCGAGGACACCCTCGCCGCGATCAAGGGTCGCTCGATCCACGCGTACCACACCGAAGGCGCCGGGGGCGGGCACGCACCCGACATCATCACCGTCGTGGGCCAGCCCAACGTGCTGCCGAGTTCGACCAACCCGACCCGGCCCCACACCGTCAACACCCTCGACGAGCACCTCGACATGCTGATGGTGTGCCACCATCTGAATCCCAGCGTCCCTGAGGATCTCGCGTTCGCCGAGAGCAGGATCCGGCCGTCCACGATCGCCGCGGAGGATCTGCTGCATGACATCGGGGCGATCTCGATGATCGGCAGCGACGCGCAGGCGATGGGTCGCATCGGCGAAGTCGTGCTGCGTACCTGGCAGACCGCGCACGTGATGAAGAAGCGCCGCGGCGCACTCGAAGGCGACGGTGCAGCGGACAACACCAGGGCCCGCCGCTATGTCGCGAAATACACGATCTGCCCGGCCGTCGCGCACGGTCTCGATCACGAGATCGGTTCGGTCGAGGTCGGCAAGCTTGCCGACCTGGTGCTGTGGGAGCCGGCGTTCTTCGGCGTGCGCCCGCACGCGGTGATCAAGGGCGGCATGATCGCCTGGGCGGCGATGGGAGATGCCAACGCCTCGATCCCCACGCCGCAACCGGTGCTGCCCCGGCCGATGTTCGGCGCCGCGCCGGCGGCCGCGGCCGCCACGTCGGTGCACTTCGTCGCACCACAGGCCGTCGACGACGGCCTCGCCGATCGGCTCGCGGTCAATCGCAGGCTCGTCGCGGTCGGCAATGTGCGCGGCGTGGGCAAGGCGCAAATGCCGCTCAACGATGCGACTCCCGACATCGAAGTCGATCCCGACAGTTTCACGGTGCGCATCAACGGCGAGGTCTGGCAGGAGCAGCCCGCGGCCGAACTGCCGATGGCGCAGAGATACTTCCTGTTCTGATGTCGAGCCTGATCACTCTCCTCGCCTTGGCCGATTCCCGGCTTCCGACCGGCGGCCACGTGCACTCGGGCGGCATGGAGGAGGCGGTCACCAGCGGCCTGGTCGTCGACCTCCCGACGCTGTGCGCCTACCTCCGCCGCCGGATACGAACCCACGCTCTGGTGACGGCGTCCATCGCCGCCGCTGTGCACAGCGGCACCCTGACGGCCGAGACCGCCGACGCCGAAACCGATGCGCGCACACCGGCTCCGGCCGCACGGCAGGCGTCCCGCGCCCAGGGCCGCGGACTCGTCCGGCTGGCGCGCCGGGTCTGGCCCGACGCCGGGTGGGATGCGCTGGGCGCGACCCCGCACCTCGGGGTCGCGGCCGGCGCAGTGGGCGCTGCGAGCGGCCTCGTTCCCGAGCACACCGCGCTGTCGGTGGTGTACACGACCATGACCGGGTCGGCGACCGCCGCGCAGCGGCTCTTGGCCCTCGATCCGGGTGACGTCGCGGCAGTGACGTTCGGCCTGTCGGAGTTGTGCGAGCAGACCGCCGCCGAGGCCGCCAAGGATCTCGCCGATTTGTCCGACCCGCTGCTGGATGTCCTGGCGCAGCGGCACACCGAACGCGACCGTCCGTTGTTCGCGTCGTAGGAAAGAAGACAGTTATGCCACCGCATTTCCTTGACGGCCAGCCCCATGGCCACACCGATCGGCCCCGCCGGGTGCGAACGCCGGGGGAGCCGCTGCGCATCGGCGTCGGGGGGCCTGTCGGTTCGGGCAAGACCGCCCTGGTGGCGGCGCTGTGCCGGCAGCTTCGCGACGAGTTGTCGCTGGCGGTGCTGACCAACGACATCTACACCACCGAGGACGCCGATTTCCTGCGCCGCCATGCGGTGCTGCCCGACGATCGCATCGCCGCGGTGCAGACGGGCGGGTGCCCCCACACCGCCATTCGCGACGACATCACGGCCAACCTGGACGCGATCGATGATCTCATCGCCGCGCACGACCGCCTCGATCTGATCCTTGTCGAGTCCGGCGGCGACAACCTCACCGCGACGTTCTCGTCCGGGCTCGTCGATGTGCAGATCTTCGTCATCGACGTGGCAGGCGGGGACAAGGTGCCCCGCAAGGGCGGGCCGGGCGTGACGTTCTCGGATCTGCTGGTGGTCAACAAGACCGACCTGGCGCCACTGGTCGGTGCGGACCTGGACGTGATGCGTCGCGATGCGGCGACGGTCCGTGGTGACCGACCCACGGTGCTGATCTCGCTGACGGCCGATCCCGCCGCCTCGCTGGTGCTCGGGTGGGTGCGCGAACAACTCCGGGTCGCGCAGGCGGTGTAGATGCGTTCGGATGTGGTGATCGTCGCCCGGTCGGACCGCTCACCGCGCATCGAGTCGGTGGGCGGCATCGCCGCGCGCCGCACCGAGCGCGACACCGTGCACCTGGTGTCGGCGGCCGCGACGCCGCTGGGCGGTGACTCGATCCACATCCGGATCGTGGTGGAGCCCGGTGCGCGTCTGCGCGTGCGCACCGCGGCGGCGACGATGGCATTGCCGGGCGCGACGAGCGCCGAGTCGCACGCGACGTGGACGCTGGAGGTCGCGGGAGATCTCGACCTCGACCCGCAACCGACCATCGTGGCCGCGACGTCACGACACTTCACCACGACGCAGCTGACGCTGACCGACGGCGGGACGCTCCGGGTGGTCGAGCGTATTCAGATCGGCAGAACCGGTGAGCGGCAGGGATTCTGGTCGGGCTCGTTGCGCGCCGACGTCGACCGAAGACCTCTGCTGAGACATCGCGTGGAGCTCGGCAACGGCTCGCTCGCCGACGACGAGATCGCCGCTCCACGGGCGAGCATCAGCGAATTCCATTACCCGCGAAGCGATGTCGATGCCACCGGGGTGACGCTGGCGCTGGCCGGGGGCGGGTGCCTGACGACCTGGCAGGGCGACCGGCTCTAGCTGGCCGCCTTCTGATCCACCGAGGCCGCAATCTCCTCGAGCTCCTCGATCCGGGTCCGCGCGTAGGCTTGCTGCTCGGTGATCGTCAGCTGCCCACGGTTTCGGCCGAGGAAGGTCACCGTCCACGACAGCAGTGTGGTGATCTTCGTCTTGAAGCCAACCAGGTACACCAGGTGCAGAACCAGCCAGGCCAGCCAGGCGATGAAGCCGCCGAACTCGAGTGGCCCGACCTTGGCCACCGCGCTGAACTTCGACACCGTGGCCATCGAGCCCTTGTCGAAGTAGCTGAACGGTTCCCGCTGGTCCGGGTCCGCGCCCTTGAGACCCGCCTCGATGGCCTTCGCGGCGTACTTGGCACCCTGGATTGCTCCCTGCGCCATTCCCGGCACGTCTTCGACGGACGCCATGTCGCCCACGACGAACACATTGGGATGGCCCGGAATCGAGAGGTCGGGCAGCACCTTGACCCGCCCGGCGCGGTCGAGCTCGACGTCCGACTGGTCGGCGAGGTCACGGCCCAGCGGGCTGGCTGACACACCGGCCGACCAGACCTTGCACGCCGCTTCGATACGACGGATGGTGCCGTCGGGATCCTTGACGGTGATGCCGTTGCGATCGACGTCGGTCACCATGGCGTTGAGCTGGATCTCGACACCCATCTTCTCCAGCCGGTCCTGCGCCTTCTTGCCCAGCTTCTCGCCCATCGGGGGAAGCACTGACGGGGCGGCGTCGAGCAGGATCACCCGTGCCTTGGTCGAATCGATGTGGCGGAACGCGCCTTTGAGCGTGTGGTCGGCCAGCTCGGCGATCTGCCCGGCCATCTCGACGCCCGTCGGGCCTGCGCCGACGACGACGAATGTCAGCAGCTTCTCCCTGCGAGAAGGGTCGCTGGACCTCTCGGCCTGCTCGAAGGCGCCCAGAATTCGGCCGCGCAGCTCCAGTGCGTCGTCGATGGACTTCATGCCCGGCGCGAACTCGGCGAAGTGATCGTTGCCGAAGTAGGACTGACCCGCGCCGGCAGCGATGATCAGGCTGTCGTACGGCGTGACATAGGTATGGCCGAGTAACTCCGAGCGGACGGTCTTGGTCGCAAGATTGATCCCAGTCACGTCACCGAGGAGCACCTGCACGTTCTTCTGCTTGCGAAGGATCACCCGGGTGGCCGGCGCGATCTCACCCTCGGAGATGATGCCCGTCGCCACCTGGTAGAGCAGGGGCTGGAACAAGTGGTGGGTGGTACGGGCGATCAGCTTGATGTCGACATCGGCCCGCTTCAAGGTCTTGGCCGCGGTCAGTCCACCGAACCCCGATCCGATGATGACGACTTTGTGCCGTTCGGACATCGTGGCTGCCGGATGGGTCATCGAAAACTCCTTGGACGGATCTCCATGGCGGATTACCTACTCAGTACAACGAGTACGTTAGCCGCCACGCTTCCGGGGAGCGCGGTGAGATGGCGCACCCGGCCCTCTGGTCAGTCGGAGACCAGCGGGGTGAGTGCCTCTCCCAGCGCGGTGATGTGGCCCGGCTGGTAGCCCTGCATGCTGGTGGGCAGGTTCATGATCACCGCATCCACTCCGGCGTCGAGAACCTTGGCCTTGAGCTGATCGGCGATCGCTTCGGCACTTCCGACGACCATCCGCTGAGCCATCTCCTTCGGGATGAGGTCGGCGGTGGCGTTCTCGTCGACCATCACCGTGACGAGCATGCTGGTCTCCAGCGTTGCCGGGTCGCGACCGATGTCGTCACAGCGGGCCTTGACGACGTCGAGCTTGGCCGGCAGCTCGTCGAATCCGGCGATCACGTTGAGGTGGTCGAAGTGTCGAACCGCCAGCGGGATGGTCTTCTTCTCGCCACTGCCGCCGATCATCAGCGGAATGTGGTCGCGGAAGCGGGGATTGGCCATCGCTTCCTCGACTTGGTAGTACTTGCCCGAGACGGTGGGCCGTTCGCCCTTGATCATCGGCAGGATGATCTGCAGCGCCTCGTCGAGCTTGTTGAACCGGTCGGTGAAGGTGCCGAATTCGTACCCCAGCTGGTCGTGTTCCAGCTCGAACCACCCGGTGCCGATGCCGAGGATCGCCCGACCCTGGCTGATCACGTCGAGCGTGGTGATGGCTTTGGTGAGCAGCGTGGGGTTCCGGTAGGTGTTGCCGGTGACCAGGGTGCCCAGCTGCACGCGCTCGGTGGCGGTGGCCAGTGCGCCCAGTGCGGTGTACGCCTCCAGCATCGGCTCGTCAGGACTGCCGAGCATGGGGAGTTGGTAGAAGTGGTCCATCACGAAGACCGAGTCGAAACCCGCCGCCTCGGCTTCCTGCGCCTGCGCGATGACGGTGGGGAAAAGCTCGGCGACGCCGGTGCCGTAGGAGAAATTGGGGATCTGGAGTCCGAGTCGAATCGTCACACCGTCGACCCTACGCATCACGCGGCGGGTGCCGTCGTCCGTTTCACCCGGCGCGAAGCCCGGAATAAATGGGGGAGTTGAGCCGTTCGCTCAGGCTCGCCGCGTGAACGTCGTCCCTAGGTCCGTTGGGTTCGGACCTAGGCGAAGTTCGCCAGCGCACCGTGGCTGACGTGCAACGTCTGCCCGGTGATATGGCGCGCGGCGGGCGTGGCGAGGAACAACGACAGGCGGGCGATCTCGGCACTGACCGACGGCGGGGTGTTGCCTAGCCCGTCATAGCCGGGTTCGGCACCACGTCCGGCGGCCACGGCGTTGATGGTGATGCCCCGGGTGCCGAAGTGGTTGGCCTGCCCCGAGGTCCACTCGGAGATCGCCGCCTTGACGGCCGCCTCGGCACTGCCTTCATGCGGAGGATCGGGAACCACGGTCACGATGGAACCGCCGGAGCGGAGGTGATCACCGAGGAACTGCACCGTCAGCACCGCTGACATCAGGTTGTTGTCGAACAGGCTGCGCCAGTCGGAGACGTGATCGGCCAGTGTGTAGGCGCGCGGGTCGCCGCCGGTCCACTTCGGGGCCGGGACGTTGACGATGGTGTCGAGGTGCGCGGGGAACTGACCTTGCACCGCGTCGATCGAAGCCGGGTCGGTGTTGTCGAAGAGGATCACCCGGTCACTGGTGACATCGAGTTCCTTGGCGGCGACCTCGAGCTCGGCGCGGCGACTGCCCGAAATCACCACCGTGTGGCCGGCGTCGCAGAATCCTTCCGCGACCGTGCGCCCAAGATCGGTGTCGCAGCCCGTGACCAGAACATCCATCGTCGATCTCCTCTTGTGTTCGGCGCTGAACCCAGCGAGTGCAGCCGATGTTACTGGACAGTAGCTAGTCGGCGAAACTCGACGCGCCCGACAGGTTTCTGCAGATCCGGCACCACGCGTAACGAGTGAGCCCGCAGGCACGATCAAGGCTGTGGAGCACCACACACCTCGGACTCGATCAGGCAACCGCCACCCCGCGCGCCGCGCGGGGGTGTTCGCGCGTCAGCAACTATTAGCCTAGATTCTGATCACGTCATTTACTATTCACAGCAATGTCTCAGTTTGACACTCATTGAGCACCTCACACTTGCGTCACGGCCGTAACACGGTAGTTTCTTCCCCATGGTTCAGCCGGACACGAATGCTCACCGCCGTTGGGGTCTTCCGAAGTCTCTCGGCCTCGCGGCGCTGACGGGTGCCACCGTGGCAGCGTTGGCCCTGCCCGGGGTCGCACAGGCCCAGCCCGCACCGCCTCCACCGCCCCCACCGGCGCCGGTCGTCGAGGGTGCGCCGCCGCCTGCAGCGCCACCGCCCGCTGCGCCGCCGCCGCCCGTAGATCCGAACGCCCCGGTCCCGCCACCGGTCGACCCGAACGCGCCGCCGCCCCCGCCCCCGGTCGATCCGAACGCGCCGCCGCCCCCGGTCGACCCGAACGCACCGCCGCCCCCGGTGGATCCCAACGCCCCGCCGCCCCCGCCGGCACCCGAGCCCGGTCGCGTCGACAACGCCGCGGGCGGGTTCAGCTACGTCGTGCCCGCAGGCTGGAAGGTGGCCGACGCCCAGCAGCTGTCCTACGGCCAGGCGCTGCTGAGCAAGCTGCCGCCCGCAGGCTCGCCGCCGGATGCGCAGCCGCCCAACGACACCAGCGTCCTGCTCGGCAGGCTCGACCTGAAGCTGTTCGCCGGCGCCGAGACCGACAACACGAAGGCCGCTCAGCGCCTGGCGTCCGACATGGGTGAGTTCTTCATGCCGTTCCCGGGCACCCGGGTCAACCAGCAGACCGTGCCGCTGGACGCCGCGGGGATGACAGGTATCGCCTCGTACTACGAGGTGAAGTTCACCGATACCGCAAAACCCAACGGCCAGATCTGGGCCGGTGTCGTCGGCGCACCAACCCCCGCGGGCACCCCCCGCGGTCAGCGGGCACCAGAGCGTTGGTTCGTCGTATGGCTCGGCACGGCGGCCAACCCGATTCCGCAGGGCGAGGCGGTGACGCTGGCCAACTCGATCCGGCCGTGGTCTGCGCCGCCTCCGCCGCCGCCGCTGGATCCGAACGCCCCGCCGCCCCCGCCGGACCCCAACGCGCCTCCGCCTGATCCGAATGCGCCGGCGCCGCGACCCGAGGTGGGCGTGCCGGTGCCGGTGGATCCCAACGCGGCCCCGGGGATGCTCCCGCCGGCCTAGCAGGGAATCCGCGCCGGACCCTCTGTGATGTTGTTGATCTTGATCGTGTCCGTTTGCATGACCCAACCGTGACCCACGGCGTATATACCTAGGTCATGGTTCGGTCGCGACCGCGCCGGGCCTTTCTGGTAACAGGCAGGAGATCCGCATGGAAATCGTTGCGGCAACCGAGTTTCTCGCGCGTTCGTCGACGCAGACGAGTGTGGGCTGGATCGGCTACATCATCATCGGGGCGATCGCCGGCTGGATTGCAGGCAAGATCGTCAAGGGCGGCGGATCCGGCATCCTGATGAACATCGTGATCGGTGTCATCGGTGCCCTGATCGGCGGATTCCTGCTGAGCTTCTTCCTCGACACCGCGGGCGGCGGTTGGTGGTTCACCCTGTTCACCGCCATCCTCGGCTCGGTGATCCTGCTGTGGGTCGTCGGCATGGTGCAGAGAAAGAAGGTCTGACCCGCCTCTCAGAGCTCCGCGAGCGCAGCTCCCAGGCGCCCCGGCAGATCCCCGCGCCCGTGCCTGTACAGCGGGCCGGCACCGTCGGAGAGGACCAGTCGCAATCGGGCCATTCCGAGCACACCGATGGGTTCGGGCGAATGCAACCGCAGCGTCACTACGTCGATGAGATGCGTTGCGGCCGCCACATTCTGGATGCTCACCGGGATCCGAGGCGATCGCGGCGCGCCATGATCGTGGGCGGCGCGCAGTACCTGGCGCAGGGAGTGTGCGATGGCGTAGCGCTCGGCCGTCGACGCGAGGCGGGCATGGTGGGCGGCGAGGGCGCTGCCCGGTTCCGGGGTCACCCCCACGGACAGCAGTCGGTCGTACTTGTCGGCCTGCAGCCGGGCGGTGAGGCGGGCGATCAGTGACGGACGCCTGCCGCGCGGATCGCCGGGGCTGACGACGTTCAGGATGTCGAGGGAGATCTTGTGGTCGGGCATGTGCTCAGCTCTTCCGCCGGGACGAAGTTTATGACCTTCAAAAACGCTATACCGGTCATGCATGACTAGTCAAATCGATTTACCGGTCACGAGTGCTAGGGTGGTCCGATGACTCCAGTGCGTGAGCAGTGGCCGGGTGATGACGACGACAAACCGGCACCGGGGCCACTGAGGCGCATCCAGGCCCTGGTCAACACCGTCGAGCGGCCCGACGGCGCGGACCGGCTGGCCGACCCCGCCGATGCGCGGTCCTGGCTGGTCGACAACGACCTGCTGGCACCGTCCGCCGAACTGCGCGGCGCCGACCTCGCACTGGCCGTGGATGTCCGAGAAGCCTTGCGGACGTTGCTTGTTCACAACAGCGGCGGTCCGGCGCCGACGCTGGAGCAGCTCGCGTCGCTGCAGCGGATCGCCGACGAGGCGCAGGTACGCACCGCGGTGGCCCCGGACGGGCGGGTGCTGCTGTCGACCGCCGGCGACGACCTGTGCGGCCGGCTGGCCGGGCTGCTGCTGGCGATTCGGGATGCGCAGCGGGACGGCAGCTGGTCGTTGCTGAAGGCCTGCAGGAACGACGAATGCCAGTGGGCCTTCTACGACATGTCCCGCAATCACGGCGGGACCTGGTGCGATATGGCGTCGTGCGGCAACAAACTCAAGAACCGGGAGTTCCGGGCGCGCAGGGCGAGGGCCCGCACGTGAGCCACCTCAGGACAGCTGCCACACCAGCGCTGCGGCCAGGGCGCCCAGCCCGTTGAGCGACCAGTGCAGGGCGATCGGCGCGATCAGGCTGCCGCTGCGGCGGCGCAGCCAGGTGAAGACGAAACCAGCCGCGGCGGTGGCCAGCACGGCCCCGACCACGCCGACGACCATGCCGAACACCCCGCCGCCAAGGATCTTGGTGAAGCCGACATTGCTCGCGGTCAGCCCCATTGACGTGGCGATGTGCCACAGCCCGAACAACAGGGACCCGGCGGCAGCGACGCCCCGCCAGCCCCAGGCGCGGTCCAGCGCACCGTGCAGCACGCCGCGGAAGGCCAGCTCCTCGGGGATCACCGTCTGCAGCGGGATGATGATCATCGAGGCGATCAGCGCACCCGACAGCGTCGCGTAGTGGTCATTGAGGAACATCGGTCGCGTCCACGGCAGCAGGGCGCCGATCGCGATGACCGTGCCCACGAGGGCGACCGCCGCGATCGCATAGCCGGCACCGGACTTCCAGTGTTCGCGGCCGAGCCCGAGTTCCGACCATCCCAGCCCGCGCGAGCGGACGAGTAGCAGCAATCCAACGGCGGCTGCCGGGACGACCGCGATGTTCGCCCACGGCGTGGTGAAGTGCGCCAACAGGTTCGTCAGCGCGAGCACCACCACGACGATCGCGATGTCGGCGTAGATGCGGAAGTGGTGCAGCGCGGCCAGTTGCGCTACCGCCGGGTGCGCCACCAGTGGCTGGGGCTCCTGTGGTGCGGCGACCGCGCTGGCGTCAGACATAACCGCTCCAGAGTACCTGCCTTCGGCATCTGCGCAGGTCAGCTGTGGCTCACTTCACCTGCCCGCACGCGGCTACTCGTTATCGCCGCCGGTGTCGGCCGCACCGGCGGCCCGGCCCGCATCCAGGCCCGCTTCCTTGGCCGCCGGCCACACCCAGTCTTTGACCTCAGGCAGGTCGTCGCCGTGGGCGCGGGTGTACTCGCGGGCGGCGATCCGCTTGTCGGCCATCTCCTGGCGCAGCGTGGCGCACCTGGAACCCAGCGACGCCACCCGGTCGATGACGTCCATCACCAGGTGGTAGCGGTCCAGGTCGTTGAGCATCACCATGTCGAACGGCGTCGTCGTGGTGCCTTCCTCCTTGTATCCACGGACGTGCAGATTGGAGTGGCCGGCGCGCCGATACGTCAGCCGGTGGATCAGCCACGGATAGCCGTGGTAGGCGAAGATGATCGGCTTGTCGTCGGTGAAGATCATGTCGAAATCCCGGTCCGACAGGCCGTGCGGATGCTCCTTGTCGTCCTGCAGTCGCATCAGGTCGACGACGTTGACGAACCGCACCTTCAGGTCCGGCAGTCGGGTGCGCAGGATGTCGACGGCCGCGAGCGCCTCCAGCGTCGGGACGTCCCCGGCCGCCGCGACGACGACGTCGGGATCGGTGCCGAGCACCTCGGAGCCCGCCCACTCCCAGATGCCCAGCCCGCGGGTGCAATGTGCGATCGCCTGTTCCATGGTCAGGAAATTGGGCGCGGGCTGCTTGCCGGCGACGACGACGTTGACGTACTGGCGCGAGCGCAGGCAGTGGTCGTAGGTCGACAGCAGTGTGTTCGCGTCCGGCGGTAGATACACCCGCACCACGTTCGCGCTCTTGTTCACGACGTGGTCGATGAACCCCGGGTCCTGGTGGGAGAACCCGTTGTGGTCCTGGCGCCAGACATGGCTGGACAACAGGTAGTTCAGGCTCGCGATGGGTCGCCGCCACGGGATGTGGTCGGTCACCTTGAGCCACTTGGCGTGCTGATTGAACATCGAGTCGATGATGTGGATGAACGCCTCGTAGCAGTTGAACAGGCCGTGCCTGCCGGTCAGCAGGTATCCCTCCAGCCATCCCTGGCACTGGTGCTCGGACAGCATCTCCACGACCCGGCCGACCCGCGCGAGGTGCTCGTCGACCTCGGGTCCCAACAGGTCGGCGTTCCACTGCTTGTCGGTGACGTCGAAGACCGACTGCAGCCGGTTGGACGCCGTTTCGTCGGGTCCGAAGATGCGGAAGTTCTCGGGGTTGCGGCTGATCACCTCGGTCAGCCACTGCCCGAGCACCCGGGTGGCTTCGGCGACGGTCGCCCCGGGGGCCGGCACGTCCACAGCGAAATTGCGGAAGTCGGGCAGCCGCAGGTCTCTGAGCAGCAGGCCGCCGTTGGCGTGCGGGTTGTCGCTCATCCGCAGCGGACCCTGCGGTGCCAGCGCGGCGATGTCGGAACGCAGCCTGCCGTCAGCGTCGAACAGTTCGTCGGGCCGGTAGGAGGCCAGCCAATCGGCGAGCACCCCCAGGTGGTCGGCGGTATCACGCGCACTGGCCAACGGCACCTGGTGAGCACGCCATGAGCCGGTCGTCTTCTTGCCGTCGATGGAGTCCGGACCTGTCCAGCCCTTCGGCGTGCGGAACACGATCATCGGCCACGCGGGCCGGGAGTCGTCGCCGTCGGCTGCGCGGGCCTTGATCCCGGCGATCTCGTCGAGAACCTCGTCGAGCAGCGCCGCGAACCGCCGATGCGCATCGGCGTGCGAGCCGTGATCGGCATCGGCGGCGCTGTCGGGCACCTCGAAGAAGTACGGGTTGTGGCCGTAGCCGATCATCAGGTGACGCAGCTCGTCTTCCGGGATACGGGCCAGCACTGTCGGATTGGCGATCTTGTAGCCGTTGAGATGCAGGATGGGCAGCACCACGCCATCGCTGGCCGCGTTGGCCAGCTTGTTGGAGTGCCAGCTGGTGGCCAGAGCGCCGGTTTCGGCCTCGCCATCGCCGATCACGGTGGCGACCAGCAGGTCGGGATTGTCGAACGCGGCGCCGTAGGCATGGGATAGCGCGTAGCCGAGTTCACCGCCTTCGTGAATGGAGCCGGGGGTCTCGGGCGCGACGTGTGACGGGATGCCACCGGGGAACGAGAACTGCCGGAACAGCCGGCGTATCCCTTCAACGTCCCGGGTGATGTCGGGATAGACCTCGCTGTAGGTGCCGTCCAGGTAGGCGTTGGCCACCAACCCGGGGCCGCCGTGGCCGGGCCCGGTGATGTAGATCGTCGACTGCGCGCGTTCCTTGATCGCGCGGTTGAGATGGGCATAGAGGAAGTTCAGGCCGGGTGTGGTGCCCCAGTGCCCCAGCAGGCGTGGCTTGACGTCCTCACGCGCCAAGGGCGCGCGCAGCAACGGGTTGTCCAGCAGGTAGATCTGCCCGACAGACAGATAGTTCGCCGCCCGCCACCACCGATCGAGCTGATCGACATCCTCGTCGCTGAGCGGCGCGCGGTCGGCGGTCTTCCAGGCGGCGGAGGTTGTCATCTCTCCATCCAACCCCGCATCCGGGTGTGGTCAACCGGTACCACGAGGCGGGAGCGTTAATCTTTCGCGCACCGTTATCGTGAGCAGTCGTCGATGACAGAAGGGCAGGGCGCCGGATGGCCGAGGCAACGTTGCTGGCGTCACTGCGCGTACTCGACCTGTCTGCGGGCGAGGGTGACGCCGTCAGCAGGATCCTCGCCGATCTCGGTGCCGATGTGCTCAAGGTGGAACCTCCCGGCGGCAGTCCGTCCCGGCGGCGCAGGCCGAGCGTCGCGGGCGTCGGTATCCCGTTCGCGCTGAACAACGCCAACAAGCGCAGCGCGGAACTGGATCCGGCCCGCCCGGACGATCGTCGTGTGGTGATCGAACTCGCCGCTGACGCCGATATCGTCATCGATTCCGGAAACCCCAGCGGCGCAGCAACATTCGGGACCTCCTGCGCGCAGCTGTACGAAAGGTTCAGCCACCTGGTCACGCTGTCGGTCAGCGACTTCGGGACGACGGGTCCGTACGCGACCTGGCAGGCCACCGACGCGGTGCTGTACGCGATGTCCTCTGCGCTGTCGCGCACCGGGCCGACATCGGGCATTCCGGTACTGCCGCCGACCGGCGTGGCGTCGGCGACGGCCGCGGTGCAGGCGGCGTGGGCCGTCCTGGTGGCGTACTACGATCGATTGCGCTGCGGAAGAGGCGAATTCATCGATTTCTCGCGCTTCGAGGCGGTGGCGCAGGCGCTGGACCCGCCCTTCGGTTCGGAGGGACAGGCCGCCGTCGGCCTCAAGGCCGCCACCGAGTTGTGGCGCGGTCGCCCGCGCAACCAGCAGATCTATCCGATATTCGAATGCCTGGACGGGCACGTACGGATCTGCCTGCTCTCGGCCCGCCAATGGCGGGGGATGTACTCCTGGCTGGGTGAGCCGGAGGACTTCTCGGGCCCGGAGTTCGAGACCATCGCGGCCCGCTACGCCGCCTCCAGGCAACTCAACGCCGCCATCGCCGAGTTGTTCGCCGCGCAGACAAGGGACTCGCTGGTCGCCCAGGGGCAGACCCGCGGGGTCCCCATCGCCGCGGTCCTGACGCCGGCAGAAGCATTGTCGGCGGACCACTTTCGGGAAGTCGGTGCGCTGTCCGAGGCTGTGATTGCTCCCGGTGCGGCGGTGACCATCCCGGTCGGGCCACTGGTCATCGACGGCGCTCACCACGGATACCGGCATCGGGCGCCGGATGCAGGCGCCGACAGGCCCCAATGGTCGGCGCGGCAATCGGAACCCACGCTGCCGGCCGCGCAGGTGACGGACCGGCCGTTCGACGGCGTCCGGATTCTCGATCTCGGTGTCATCGTCGCCGGCGGCGAACTGGGTCGCCTGTTCGCCGATCTCGGTGCCGAGGTCATCAAGATCGAGAGTTCGGCCTACCCCGACGGCCTCCGCCAGGCACCGCCGGGGAAGGCGTTGAGCCGGTCCTGGGCGCTGACCCACCGCAACGAGTACAGCCTGGGGCTCGACCTGCGGCACCAGTGCGGCGCCGAGCTGTTCGGCCGGCTCGTCGAGGGCGCCGACGCCGTGTTCGCCAACTTCAAGCCGGGGACTCTGGCTGCCCTGGGCTTTTCTTTCGACCGGTTACGCAGCCTCAACCCCGGCATCGTGCTGGCCGAGAGCAGCGCCTTCGGGGATCGCGGACCCTGGAGTGCGCAGATGGGCTACGGACCACTCGTGCGGGCATCGACCGGAGTCACCCGCTTGTGGACCTCCTGCGATGCCGAGCCCGGCACGTTCTACGACGCGACGACGATCTTCCCCGACCATGTGGTGGGCAGGCTGACCGCCATCGCCACGCTGGCCGTGATGATCCGTCGCGGGCGCACCGGCGTCGGGGGACACGTGCACATCTCGCAGGCCGAAGCGGCCATCAATCAGCTCACCGAGGTCTATGTGGCCGAATCCGCCAGGGCTGCCGGGCTTCCCGTGGACAGCGATGAGGCGATCCATGCGGTGTTCCCCTGCGCCGGCGACGACGAGTGGTGTGTCATCTCCCTGCGGAACGCATCGGACCGGGCGACGGTCGCCGGGCTGATCGGGGCCGCCCAGCTACCCGATGACCGCGCAAGCCTGATCGCCGAGGTATCGCGGTGGACGGCGAGCCGGGCCAACGTCGAGGTCGCTTCCGAGCTCCAGCGGCTCGGGGTGCCCGCCGGTCCGATGAACCGGGCGGCCGATGTCGCCGCCGATGCGCAGGTCGTCTTCAGGCATCTGTATACCGATTTGGTCCACCCTCTCTTGGACGCTCCGATACCTGCCGAAACCGGTCCGGCGCCGTACACGCGCATCCCGAGCGCCGAGCTGCGACCCGCCCCCATGCCCGGTGAGCACACCCGGGCGATCTGCCAGCAGGTCCTCGGGCTGAGTCCCGAGCGGATCGACGAACTGACCGCCGATGGTGTGTTGTTCACCTATCAGAAGACCGAGGAAGGTTCGCGCCATGCCCGTTGACCCCAGGACACCGGTACTCGTCGGCTACGGCCAGGTGAATCAGCACACCGAGAATCCCGGCGTCGAGCCCGTCGACCTGATGGTGGCGGCCGCGCGCGCCGCCGCCGACCCGCGGGTCCTCGAGGCGGTCGACTCCGTGCGCATCGTCAACCTGTTGTCATGGCGCTACCACGACCCGGGACTGCTTCTGGCGCAACGTATCCGGGCGGACAAGGCGGAGACCCGAAATACCGGCGTCGGCGGAAACGTACCGCAGACACTGGTGAACCTGGCCTGCCTGGACATCCAAGAGGGTAAGGCCGATGTCGTGTTGATCGCCGGTGCCGAGACCTGGCGGACCAGGAGCAGGCTGCGTGCGGCGGGCAAGAAGCCCGATTGGACACAACAGGACGATTCCGTGCCGCTGGCGCCCGGCTCCGACGAGGGCGTGCCGATGGCCGGTCCCGCCGAACTCCGCATCAATCTGGACCGGCCCGCCTACGTCTACCCGATGTTCGAACAGGCGGTGCGGATCGCCGCCGGTGAGACACCCGACGAGCACCGCCGCCGCATCGGGGAACTGTGGGCACAGTTCAGCGCGGTCGCCGCGACCAACCCACACGCGTGGAGCAGGGAAGCGCTTACGGCAGAACAGATCTGGCAGCCGGGACCGAACAATCGGATGATCAGCTGGCCGTACACCAAGCTGATGAACTCCAACAACATGGTCGACCAGAGCGCCGTCCTGATCGTCGCCTCGGCCGAGAAGGCCCAGTACCTCCAGATTCCCTCGGACCGATGGGTTTTCCCGTATGCGGGAGCGGACTCGCACGACACCTACGCCATCGGTGAGCGGGCCGAGTTCTGCACCTCACCGGCGATCAGGATCGCCGGTGCCCGGGCTCTCGAACTCGCAGGCACCGGCATCGACGACATCGATTTCGTCGACGTCTACTCCTGCTTCCCGTCGGCGGTGCAGATCGCGGCACGAGAACTCGGGCTTCCGATCGGAGATCCGGGTCGCCCCTTGACGATCACCGGTGGCCTCACCTTCGCCGGTGGCCCGTGGAACAACTACGTCAGCCATTCGATCGCGACGATGGCCGAGCGACTGGTATCGCAGCCGGGCACCCGGGGCCTGATCACCGCCAACGGCGGCTACCTCACCAAGCACAGTTTCGGCGTGTACGGAACTCAACCGCCGGAGCATGAATTCCGTTGGGAGGATGTCCAACCCGCGGTCGACAGGGAACCCACCCGCACTGCGCTGGTGGACTGGAGTGGGCAGGGGATCGTCGAATCGTGGACGACGCCCGTCGACCGCGACGGGCAGCCCGAGAAGGCGTTCCTGGCAGTGCGGACCTCCCGCGACGACGACGCCGCACGGGTGCTCGCGGTGATCGCCGACGCCGCCGAAGCAGAGGTCACGGTCACCGACGACATCGCGGGTGCGACGGTGCACGTCCGTCCGGACGGCACCGCCTCCCTCGGGTAGCCACCCGCCGCCGCTCGCGACGCCTCAGAGCAGGCCGAGCGCGGCCACCGCATCGCGTTCGGCGCGGAGTTCGGCCACCGAGGCATCGATGCGGGCACGCGAGAACGGATTGATGTCCAGGCCGTCGACGATCTCCCACCGGCCACCGACCGACCGGCACGGGAACGAGCACACCAGGCCCTCTTCGACGCCGTAGACACCGGGGCTGGGTAGCGCGACCGACGTCCAGTCGCCATCGGGTGTGCCGTGCACCCAGTCGTCGACGTGGTCGATCGCACCGTTGGCCGCCGACGCCGCCGAGCTGGCCCCGCGGGCCTCGATGATGGCGGTGCCCCTGCGTGCGACGGTGGGGATGAAATCGTCGGTGAGCCAATGAGTATCGGCCGCATAGTCGGCGCCGGACCGCCCACCCACAACGGCGTGGAAGATGTCCGGATACTGGGTGGGCGAGTGGTTGCCCCAGATCGTCATCGTGCTGATCTCGGTGACGGGCACACCCGAATGCCGGGAGATCGCGGCCACGGCGCGGTTGTGGTCCAGGCGGGTCAGGGCGGTGAACCGCTCGGCCGGGATGTCAGGGGCGTGTGCGGCGGCCACCATCGCGTTGGTGTTGGCCGGGTTACCCACCACCAGTACCCGGATGTCGGCTCCCGCACCCGCGTTGAGCGCTTTGCCCGCCGTCGCGAAGATCTGCGCGTTGGCCGAGAGCAGGTCGGCACGCTCCATGCCCTTGGTGCGCGGTCTGGCGCCGATCAGCAGTGCGACATCGACGCCGTCGAATCCCCGGACCGGGTCGTCGTAGATCTCGGTGCTCGCGAGCAGAGGAAACGCGCCGTCATCGAGTTCCATCACCACGCCCTCGGCGGCGCGCACCGCGCCGGGAAGTTCCAGTAGCCGCAGCGCGACCGGGGTGTCGTGCCCGAGCATGGCGCCCGCGGCGATGCGGAACAACGCGGCGTAGCCGATCTGGCCCGCCGCTCCGGTGACGGCGACGGTCACCGGCGGCGTCTGAGAGGTCATGCGGCCCAACCTAGACGCCGGTCAGGGAGCGTCGGCAGGCACGTCGGTGTAGGTCATGCTCGAGCCTTCGGCGGAGAAGGTGAAGCCCTTGCCGGTGAGTTCCGACATGCACGAGATCCCCGTGGCCTCCTGAACATTGCACCGGAAGCCGGCCACGGCCAGGATCCGGTTGAACTCCAGCACCGTCGCAGGACCCGGGTCCAGCCCGAACTCCGGCAGGGTGAGCGCAGCGAACTGCGGCTCGCCATCACGGTCCACCACGAGGGCGTTCGGGACGGCCGGTTCGCCGTCAGGGCCGGAGACCTCGTCAGGAACGCCGGTGATCGCGAGGGCCGACGTGGGGGATTGGGCGTTCTGGCAGCCCGCCTTGAGGCGCGGCAGGATGGCGCACTGCCAACGGCCGCTCTCGGTGGTGAAGTAGTAACCCGTCTCGCCGTCGACCGGGGCGGCGAAGGCGAATGCGTTGGCCAGGTGGGCGTTGCTCGGCGCGGTGGTCGACGGGGGTGGTGGTGCCGCCGACGTCCCGGTCGGTGCGGCGTCGTCGGTGTTGACCACCGCGGGTCCGGAACAAGCGGCACACAGCAGCAGCGCGGCAGCACAGGCGAGTTTCATGGCATGCATATCGGTGTTCCAGCGTGCCGCAGGGGCCGGCGGGCCGGCACGCCGGGGGTCTGACCCGAAAGCGCCGGTCCGGGTCACGCCAGCGTCGCGCGCAGGTCGTCGTCCAACGACACCCTCACCAGAGCCGCGGCCAGGGTGGCGCTGCTGCGCGGGGCCAGCGAAGCGAGTTCCGCAGGATCGGGGGGCAGGCCGAGATCTGCTGCGGCGGCGGTGGCGCGGGTGTCGAAGTACGGCCGCACCCATGTCCAGACGTCCTGGACTTCGCGCAGGAAGATGTCGGCGCCGGTATCGCCGATCCCCGTGAACTGCTCGAGTAGACGCTTGGCGGCCTTCACGTCCTGCCCGGATCGCTGAGCCAGGCCCCTGAGGTCGCCGTGGTACTCGTCGCGCACCGCCGTGGCGATGTCGACAAGCCGGGTCGCCGAGCTCTCGTCGTACCGCGCGTAGCCGGCCCGCCCGAACGCGTCGATCATGGTCTGGCGATCCGCGTCGAGCACGGCATGGGGAGTGCGCAGATTTTCGCTGAAGATCTCGCGGGCCGCCCGCATCGCGACGGTGGCGTCGATCGGCTTGCTGGCAAGCATGCACAACACCAGCAGCTCGAACAGCGGCATGGGCTTGTCGCCGAGCTGGATTCCGGCCTCGTCGGCGTAGGTGGTGCCGGCGTGGTTCAGCAGCCGACGCGTGAGTGCTTCGGGCCGCAACTCGCTCATGGCAGCTGGCTACCCGGCCGCCGATGCAGTGAATCGCTATTTCGGTGGCAGGCCCTTCGCGAAGTCGACCCCGCGGTCGACCCACGCCGAGAGCTGGCGTTTGGTTTTCAGGCCGTCACGATGAACGCGGAGCCAGCCGCGGGTTTCCCGCCCGGCCATCACCATCGGCTCGACATGATCGCGCGTCAGCAGTCGCTCGGTCTCCTCCGGCGGCACCCGCACCATCAACCCACCCTTGGAGCTGACGACGACGGACATGTTGCCGCCGATCAGGAACGCCAGCCCGCCGAACATCTTCTTCTCCTGCACGCCGCGCTCGCACGCGATCAGTTCCCGGATGCGCTCAGCCAGCTCGGTGTCGTAGGCCATCACCAACGCTAACGCCTGCGTTCCGATAGCACCCAGGGTCGTGATCCGGCGCGGACCACGACCCCGAGTGCTCTTTGGCGTCAGGCCGCGACGGTAGCGGCGTCCGACACCGGCTCCAGGGCCAGCGCCACGATCTCCGCGACGTCGGTCATCGGCCTCACCTCGAGCGCCGCCAGCACCTCGGCAGGCACATCGTCGAGATCCGGCTCGTTGCGCTGCGGGATGAACACCGTTGACAGTCCGGCTCGTTGGGCCGCGAGCAGCTTCTGCTTCACCCCGCCGATGGGCAGCACCCGACCGTTGAGGGTGACCTCGCCGGTCATCCCGACGTCGGCGCGGACCTGACGGCCAGTGGCCATCGAGACCAGCGCCGTCACCATCGTCACACCGGCCGACGGACCATCCTTGGGCACCGCGCCCGCGGGCACGTGCACGTGGATCTGCCGATCCAGCGACTTCGGGTCGACGCCCAGTTGTTCGGCGTGGGCCCGGACGTAGGACAGCGCGATCTGCGCCGACTCCTTCATCACGTCACCCAGTTGACCCGTCAGCTTCAGACCCGACTCTCCCTCGGTGGACCCGGCCTCGATGTAGAGCACGTCCCCGCCGAGACCGGTCACGGCTAAGCCGGTCGCGACACCGGGCACCGCCGTACGCTCCTCGGCATCCGGCGTGAAGCGCGGACGACCCAGGTACTCAACGAGATCCGGTTCATCGATCGTGATCTGCTGAGCATCGTCGGCGTCGGCCAACTTGGTCGTGGCCTTCCGCAGCGCCTTGGCCAGCAGCCGCTCGAACTGACGCACACCCGGTTCGCGGGTGTAGTTCGCCGCGATCTCACGCAGCGCGGCATCGGTGACGGTGACCTCGTCGGGTGTCAGCGCCGCCCGATCGGCCTGCCTCGGAAGCAGGTAATCGCGGGCGATGGCCACCTTGTCGTCCTCGGTGTAGCCGTCGATCTGCACCAGCTCCATGCGGTCCAGCAGCGCCGACGGGATGTTCTCGATCACGTTGGCGGTCGCCAGGAACACGACGTCGGACAGGTCGAGGTCGAGATCCAGGTAGTGGTCGCGGAACGTATGGTTCTGCGCCGGGTCCAGCACCTCGAGCAGCGCGGCGGACGGATCGCCACGGTAGTCGGAACCCACCTTGTCGATCTCATCCAGCAGCACAACGGGATTCATCGATCCGGCTTCGCCGATCGCCCGCACGATCCGGCCCGGCAGGGCCCCGACGTAGGTGCGCCGGTGACCGCGGATCTCCGCCTCGTCGCGCACACCGCCCAACGCGACGCGCACGAACTTGCGTCCCAGCGCCCGGGCGACGGATTCACCCAGCGAGGTCTTGCCGACCCCCGGGGGACCGGCCAGCACCATCACCGCACCGGAGCCGCGGCCGCCGACGACAGCCATTCCCCGCTGCGCGCGTCGGGCCCGCACGGCCAGGTACTCGACGATGCGGTCCTTGACGTCGTCCAGACCGTGGTGGTCGGCGTCGAGGATCTGGCGGGCCGACTTCAGGTCCGCCGAGTCCTCGGTCGTGGTGTTCCACGGCAGGTCCAGGACGGTGTCCAGCCAGGTGCGGATCCAGCCGCCCTCCGGGCTCTGCTCGCTGCTGCGTTCCAGCTTGCCTACCTCACGCAGCGCGGCCTCGCGGACCTTCTCCGGCAGATCGGCGGCCTCCACGCGCGCCCGATAATCGTCAGACCCATCCGGCTCACCCTCGCCGAGTTCCTTGCGGATGGCGGCGAGTTGCTGACGCAGCAGGAATTCCTTCTGCTGCTTGTCCATTCCGGAGCGGACGTCGTCGGCGATCTTGTCGTTGACCTCGACCTCGGCCAGGTGCTCGCCGGTCCATTGGATAAGCGAGCTCAACCGCTCGTGGACGTCTTCGGTCTCGAGCAGCTGCCGCTTCTGGACATCGGTCAGGTAGGACGCGTAGCCGGCGGTGTCGGCCAGCGCCGACGGGTCGGTGATCTTGTTGACCACGTCGACGATCTGCCAGGCCTCGCGACGCTGCAGCATCGCCAGCAGCAGCTTTTTGTATTCGGTGGCCAGGGCCCGGGTCTCGTCGGTGATCTCGAGACCCTCCTGGGCGTCGGTCACCTCCACCCACAGCGCGGTCCCCGGCCCGGTCGTTCCGGATCCGATGTGGGCGCGCTTCTCGCCGCGGACCACTGCGGCAGCTCCACCGCCGGGAACACGGCCGACCTGGACGATCGAGGCCACCACACCGTAGGTGGGGTAGCGGTCGTCGAGGCGCGGGGCGATGAGCAGCTTGCCGCTGTCACTCGCCTGGGCGGCGTCGACGGCGGCGCGGGCGGCATCATCGAGCTCGATCGGCACCACCATGCCCGGTAGCACGATCGGCTCGCTGACGAAAAGAACGGGCAACACACTCGGCGTTGTCGTGGCTTCAGCCATCTATCCTCCAAAGTTGAATCTGATGCGCTCAACCTTGGTGCCGGACGATTTGTTCCCACCCGTGCTGGGTGAGGACGATTCCCCCCGCATGACCACCCGGATGGGCGATACGTGCAGGTGGTGCCGGCGGTAGAACTATTCGGCATGCCCCCATGGCGCGTACGCGACTTCCACGACGAGGACCTCGACCAGGCCATATCGGTGTGGGATCAAAGCCGTGAACCGGCTGAGGCGCCGCCGGCGTTTCCCGTCTCCGAGGTGATCTCGGCAGCCCGCAGCGGACAGCCCGCGGTCGTGGCCGTCGTCGGTGATCAGCTGGTCGGCATGGCGGTGGCGCAGGTCAACGGCGATCGCGCCTGGATCTGCATGGTCGCGTTGAGCAACGGCTGGCGTAACCGCGGGATCGGCAGCGCACTGCTGGCCGAGCTGGATGTGCGGCTGCGCACCCTGGGCGCCCGCCGGATCAGTGCCCTGCTGCCCTCGGAGGCGACGGGAACCGCGGCGCTGCGCAATTCCGGCTTCACCGAACGCACCAATCTGAGCTACTTCGAGAAGATCGATCACGTCGGCCCGTCCGACGCCGGGCTGTTGACCGCGCTGGGTGGGCGAATCATGGGGCGGGGCCTGTGGGACGCCATGGCGGGCATGGAGGCCGAGAAACGAATCATCGAGCGGCGCATCGTGTTGCCGCTCGCGCAGCCCGATGTGGCCGCCAGGTACGGGGTGTCGCCGCCAAAGGCGGTCATCCTCTTCGGCCCACCCGGGACGGGGAAGACGAGCTTCGCCAAAGCTGTTGCGGGACGCCTTGGTTGGCCCTTTGTGGAGCTGTTCCCGTCGCAACTTGCCGCACCGGACGTCACCATGTCGACCGCACTGCGCGAGATGTTCGGCACGCTCTCCGAACTCGAGGCCGCGGTGGTCTTCATCGATGAGGTCGAGGAGATCGCCGGGTCGCGCTCAGGGATCCCGTCCGACCCGGCCCACGGCGTCACCAACGAACTCCTCAAACTCATCCCGACGTTCCGCAGGCACGAGGAGCGCCTGCTGATCTGCGCGACGAACTCGGTGCGCTCGCTGGATTCGGCGTTCCTGCGGCCCGGCCGATTCGACTACATCATTCCGGTCGGACCGCCGGATGTCCTGGCGCGCAGGGCGATCTGGAATCGTTATCTCGGCCCCACCGCCGATTCGGTTGAGGTCGACAAGCTCGTCGAAGCGACGGACATGTTCACCCCGGCCGACATCGAGTTCGCCGCCCGCAAGGGCGCCCAGTGCGCCTTCGAGCGCGAGGTCGAGTTCCAGCGTGGCGAGCCTGCGTGCACCGACGACTACCTCGCGGCGATCGCCGAGACCCGACCGACCCTGACGGACGGCATGCTCGAGGAGTTCGACGAGGACATCGAGAACCGCACCCGGTTGTGACCGCCGACTCCCCGCAACAGCAGAGAGCCTGCCGCTCGGGGGAAGCGGCAGGCCCTCCGGGTTGTGGGTGGATGCTAGGCCGTGGCCTGAGCTCCCAACACCCTCTGGATGTCTGGCTTCATTGCCAGAAGCTGCTGACCCCAGTAGCCCCAGCTGTGGGTACCGGCTGCCGGGAAGTTGAAGACGCCGTTGTTGCCGCCCGCCGCGATGTAGTTGTCGCGGAAGCTGATGTTGGTCCGCAAGGTGAAGCCCTCGAGGAACTGCGCCGCCATCAGGTTGTTGCCCGGGGTGCCGGAGTCCAGGTCCGAGGGGGTACCGGTGCCGCAGTAGACCCAGATTCGGGTGTTGTTGGCCACCAGCTGGGCGATGTTGACCATCGGATCGTTGCGCTTCCACGCCGGATCCGATGACGGGCCCCACATGCTCTCGGCGTTGTAGCCACCGGCGTCGTTCATCGCGAGCCCGATCAGCATCGGCCACCAACCCTCGGACGGGTTCAGGAAGCCCGACAGCGAGGCGGCGTAGATGAACTTCTGCGGGTAGTAGATCGCGTAGTTCATCGATGCGCTACCGGCCATCGACAGACCCACGACCGCGTTGCCGTTCTGCGACACACCGCGGTTGGCCTCCAACCACGCCGGGAGTTCCTGCGTCAGGAACGTCTCCCACTTGTAGGTGTAGTTCTGACCGTTGCCACGAGACGGCTGGTACCAGTCGGTGTAGAAGCTGGACTGGCCGCCGACCGGCATCACGGTCGACAGGCCGGACTGGTAGTACCACTCGAACGCCGGCGTGTTGATATCCCAGCCGCTGTAGTCGTCCTGAGCGCGCAGACCGTCGAGCAGATAGACCGCATTCGGACCGCCGCCCTGGAACTGGATCCGGATGTTCTTGTTCATCGCGGGGGAGAACACGTCCAGGTATTCGACGGGAAGCCCCGCCCGGGAAAACGCTCCCGCGGTCGCCTGACCCCCGGCGAAGCCGATCAGCCCGGGCAGAACTGCTGACGCCATGGCGGCAACGGCCACCCGGCGCAACAGTGCCTTCCCGGTCCCTCGAAACTTCTCTGTCAACCTCATCACGGCAGCCAACCCACCTTTCTGTACAAGTCCCGCATGCCTGGCAAGAAATGCCTCTGTTTGCATGCGTAATGCAACACGCTCCAACTGCTCGGCCAGGCATCCGACACAGCGAATCGACGTCGCGTTTGGCTAACGATTCCGACTCGGCGCGGACTCATGCCCCAAGCAGTGTGCTGTGGCTGGTGTTGAAGAAGTGACTTCTACCAATCGCCCGAGATGGCCATGAACAGGGATGACGCGACGCAACCAGGGTTTGGCAACACGTCAGCCACGATCGCTTGTAGTTGCAGCGGTGTGTGATCTGGCAAACGTGGGTTGAGGCGGGGAGCACGGCCTGGAAGGGTGAAACGCGAGATGACAGTCGGCAACTCGCACCCGGACGGTCGTGATCCGTTCGACCTCGACCGCTTTGTCGAGGCCCAGCAACGTGTCTACCCCACGGTGCAGGCCGAACTGCGTGCCGGCGCGAAACGCAGCCACTGGATCTGGTTCGTGTTCCCGCAGTTACGCGGCCTGGGGCACAGCGCGACGGCGCAGCGCTTCGGGATCGGCACGCTCGCCGAGGCCAAGGCGTATCTCGACCACCCGGTTCTCGGCCCGCGACTGCGCGAGTGCGCCGGGCTGCTGCTGGCCGTCGAGGGACGCTCGGTCACCGAGATCCTCGGTCACCCCGACGATCTCAAAGTCTGCTCGTCGATGACGTTGTTCGCCCGTGCGGGCGGGGATCCGGTGTTCGCGGCGGTGTTGGACGCCTTGTATGCCGGCCGGGAGGATCGCGCAACGTTGCAACTGCTGGAGCGAAACGCCTAGCGCGGCAACAGAATCAACCATCCGTGGGGCGGAACGACGGCGTCGGCGAGCACTTCGGACGGCGGCGCGCCGGAGCCCGCAACCACCTCGCCTGCGGCGAATCCGAAGTCCGCTAGGGAAAGCGACATCGGTGCATCGTCGACATTGAGTGCCACGACGAGCGCGTCGTCGCCGTTGCGGGTGGCGTAGACATAGCCTTCATTGGTCACCCGCAGGGGCGTGGTCCTTGCGGTGTGCAGCCACGGGTGGCGGCGGCGCAAGCCGATGAGATGCTGGTGGGCGCGGAAGATCTGCTGACCATGTTCGCCGACTCCCTCATGGGGAGAACCGAATTCGGGCCGCACGGCGTCGTCGCCCCCGAAGCGCTCCTCCTTGATGCCGCGATAAGCCGACTCGTCGCCGGCGTAGATGCTCGGCGTCCCGCCGGTGGTCAGCAGGATCGCCAGTGCATGTTCGACATGGTCGGGATTGTCCAGCATGCTGGCGATCCGGGTGACGTCGTGGTTGCCGATGAACGTCATCGGCACGAAAGCGTCCAGGAATTCGTTGTGCCGCGTCAGGGTCCAGTCCAGCTCATGGAAGTTCGCGTCATTGAGGCTGCTCCAGATGGCCTTCCACAATTCGTACTGCGTGACGGAGTCGAATCCGGCATCGCGCACGTGGGCGCCGTAGTCGCCGTGGATGACCTCGCCGACGAACCACGCCTGCGGGAACTTCGCACGGACGCGGGGGAGTACCTGCGCCCAGAAGCGGTCGGGCACCGCATACGCGGCGTCGAGGCGCCAGCCGTCGGCGCCACGCGCCAACCAGTGGCACATGACGTCGACGGTGTAGTCGATGACCTCGGCGTGTCGGTGGTTCAGCGCGATCAGCCCGTCGTGCCCCTCGAAGGTGGCGAACTGCCCGTTGCGGACCCGGAACCACGAGGTGTCCCCGCCGGCCGCTGCCTCGACGTACCGGGGGAAATCGGATCCGACGTGGTTGAACACCCCGTCGAGCAAGACCCGCAGGCCTCGTGCGCGCGCCTCGGAAACAACGTGATCGAAGTCGGCGTCGTCGCCGAGCCGGGGGTCGATACGAAAGTGGTCGGTGGTGTCGTAACCGTGGGTGCGTGACGCGAACACCGGTCCCAGCGCCAGCCCGGAGGCGCCGAGTTCGACGGCGTAGTCCAGCCAGTCGACGACCCTGCGGAGTCGGTGCTCGTCAGCGGTGGGAGCCGGGTCGGCCGGGTGAGCACCGACGAAGCCGAGCGGATAGATCTGCCACCAGATGACATGCTCGATCCAGCCCGGATCGGTCACATGCTCCTCGCGCGAGCGCTCGTCGGTGACATGCTCCTCGCGCGAGCGCTCGTCGGTCACCGCCGGAACGCTTTCTCGTACAACGCTTTCATCGTCTCCGTCAGTTCGGGCGCCGGTCCGTCGACGACGGCTCCGGGCGCAATGGTGGTGATGGGCAGCGCGGCCACCGGCGACTCCGGGGTTCCCCAGTCGCTGCGCCACTGCGTCAGCTGAGCGGACGAAGCGGCGTACACGATGCGACCCAGGCCTACCCAGGCGTGCGCCGCCGCACACATCGGGCAGTGCTCTCCTGAGGTGTACACCGTCGCGCGAAAGCGCTCGATGGGAGCCAGGTTGGACGCCGACCACCGCGCGATCGCGAACTCGGGGTGCTGCGTCTGGTCGCCGTCCTTGGTTCGGTTGCGGTCCTCGACACGCACCACGCCCTCGGCGTCCACCAGGAGCGAGCCGAAGGGCTCGTCCCCCGCATCGAGCGCCTCGCCGGCAAGCTCGACGCAGCGGAGCAGGTGCGTGAGGTCGTCGTCGCTGATCGACACAGCCCGGAGTCTACGCAGCGCCGGTGGGTCGCGGCACCGTGATGACGCCCGGGGCCGTACTCAGCCGCAGCATCCGTCGGACACATCCAGCCGGCATGCGCACGATGCCTGGATCGGCACGTCGGCGCGCGCGGCCGCCAGTTCGAGCTGGCGGCCGATGATGCCCGCTTCCGCGGCGCGACCCAGCCGCAGCAGGCATTCGTGGTACCCGTGCAAACTCCACACATTGTTCGGATGCTGGCAGCACCTGGCCAGCGTGGGATCGAGGCCGAGGTCGGCGGCGTACACGGCGGCGGCCTCCGCCACCTGCCCCTGCTCGAGAAGCAACGCACCGTAGGCATGCCGTGTCGGCTGCATCCATCCCCAGGGTTCGTCGTAGGGCAGCGAGTCGTCGAGCTCGACGGCTCGGCGCAGTGCGGTGAACGCCTCCTCGAACCTGCCTTCCCGGTAGGCGAGTTCGCCGTCGAGCATGGCCGCGGCGACGGCCAGGATGTCCCGGCTGGTGTTGTTGAACAGGTAGCGACTCTCCGGGATCGTCCCGTAGACGATGGTGAACGCTTCCCGCTCGGCACGCGCCTGCGCGAGATTTCCTGTGACGGCGTAGGCGATTCCGCGACCGTAGTGGACGGTGGCGGCGGTGGTGCAGTACAGCTCGACGTCTTCGGGCAGCGGCTCTGCAATCAGTTCGTCCCAGCGGCCGAACCGGACCAGAACGTGAATCCGCAACGGCGCGAACGCCTCCAGCCAGTCCGCCATCGGCGGTGACTCGATGGAGAGCAGCTCTGGTGTCAGCTGCGCCGCGAGTTCCTCGGCCGCCGCGATCGCGGTCGAGTACCTCGCCTCGAACATTGCCGAGTAGACCACGAAGTGGAGGTCATGCGCCCGGTAGAGCGAGTAGAAGTTCAGCGGGCCCTCACGCTCGACAAACCGCCGGTCAGCCTGCACCGCAACGGTGTTGGCGATCACCGAACTCCGATAGTCGCCGCAGAGGACGTCGATGTGGCTCGGCATGTGCTGTAGGTGGCCCGCGTCGGGCACCAGCCCGCGCAACAGGTCCGCGGCAGGCAGCGCGTCCTGCGGGGTGGCCGACATCTCCATGGCGTGCAGATAGAGGTGCAGCACTCCGGGATGGTTGCGCCCCGCCCCGCTGGTGAGCGCGGCTTCGAGCACCTGCTTGGCCTCCATGACACGCGAGCCGGGAGCGGGCTCACCTGTTGCGGTGTCCCACAACGCCCATGCTGTGACGTTGAGCAGCGCATCGGCGACGAGAGCCTGGACGTCGACGTCATCGGGGTACGCCTGACCGAGTGCGACCATCGCGTCGGCGTATCTCTCGTGGCCCGCGGTCAGCGCCTCCGAATCGGCCGGATCGTCGGTGGGGAAGCGCGCCCGTAAGGCCTCGATCAGGCCACGCTCGACGGCCGAGGCCCGGTTGCCGGCGGCGATGCTCAGCTCCGTGCGGGCCCGGGCCAGCGATGCCGCCAGGTCGACCGGGTCGAAGGCCTCCCACGCCTTGTTGTAGTTCGGGCCAACCGCATAGGCGATGCCCCAACGCGCGATGGCCAGGTCGGGATCGAGCGCCAATGCCCGCTCGAAGCAGCGGACCGACTCCTCGTGGTTGAAGGCGTACGCCCAGACCATTCCACGGTCGAACCAGGACTGCGCCTGGGCCGACGGCGTGTCAGTCGACCGGTGATAGGACCCGAGGTCGTAATACGGTTCGGGTGGACCCACGCTCGCTACGGTCATGGCTGGCACGATAATTCAGCATCGAGCCGAACGTGCCGGATCGCACCAGGGTTGCGCCGACGGCGAGCACCAATCCGGCCGCGGCCCAGCCCAACAACGTCACGAGCGGGGTCATCGACCCGTTGCCGCCGAAGTACTCGACGCTGCGCAGCAGTGCCACACCGGAGCCCTGCGGCACGATCGCATTGAACGTCGTATAGAAGCCGGTCAGCAGTGGCTTGCCGACAGGGCCTGCGGCGGCGGCATTGCCGATGATCACCAGAAACGCCGTGAGTGTGGCCGAGGCGATGGTGCCGAAGGCGGCGGCCACTCCGGTGACCGCACCGGCGACGGCCATTGCGTAGACGAACAGCGCTCCGAACACCTGCCAGGTGTGGCCGGTGAGTGCCCCGAGGATCACGTCGACGTAGAGCGTCACCCCGCCCGCCAGCAGCGCCGAGTACGCCGCGAGGCTCAACGTACGCCAGCCGAAGGTGGACGCCTTGTGCACGCTGCCCATCATGCGGCCGAAGATCGTGGCGCCCACCGACGCACCGATCGACAGGAAGATCACGGCATAGAAGACGACCGTCCCCTGCGGGTCGGCGGCCGTGGTCGGGGCGACGTCGGTGACGTCCGCGCTCAGCCCGCCCTGGGCGGCGATGGCACGTCCGACCGTCTCGGCCGCGTTGGCGACGCTTCGGCCGCCGCCGCCGGCCACGTAAATCTCGAGGTGCCCTGGTGTATCGACGACGAATGCGGCGTCGGCCCGGCGCTGATACACCTGATCGTGCGCGGCGGCCGCATCGGCAACCTGGGAGACACCGAGGGTGTCCTGCCCACGCATGCCGTCGATGAGGTGCTGGGGTCCTGCGACGGCGACGTCGAGGTGGTGCAACGTCGGCTTGGCGAAGGCGCCGGAGTAGCTGGCGATCATGGCAATGACGAACACCGCCAAGGCCGCCATGACCATGGCCATGTTGCGAATGTCCCTGCGGGACGGGCGGTTTTCCTCGGATTGCTCCAGGGGAGTGTGATGCTTGCCCATGGCGGTTCCTTTCTGGTTCAGGTCGTGACGGCGGGGTGCCCCAGCAGCGCGTCGACGGTGTCGAGCGCGGCGGCCACCCGGCCGAGGAGGTCGGTGGTGTCGGGATCTTCCATCCAGGACCGCAGGACTTCTTGGAACCCACCCACCAGGAAGCGGCTGACCGCATCGGGTTCCAGTCCCGCGATCGACCCGACGACGGGCATGGCGCGGACGGCCATGTCCCGGCAGGCCGGCAGCAGTTCGGCGCGAAACGCCGCGACCACCCGCTGGGTCACCGCACTGGGCACGACATTGCGGTACATCGTGCGGTGCTCGGCAGCGAGCTCGAAGATCCGCAGGATCCGGGATCTCGGGTCGCCGTCCAGATCGGCGGTCGCCGCCGCGAAGGCCACGGCGAACGCCGACGAGACCGCATCGTCGCGATCGGTGAAGTGCCGGTAGAAGACCTGCCTGCTGACGCCGGCGCGCGCAACCAGATCACCGACGGTGAGCTGGTCCACGGGACGCTCGTGAGCCAGCGCGAACGCCGCGTCGCGCAACTTGGTGCGGACGCGTTCGGCGCGAGGGTCAACGCTGTGCGTGCGGGTGGCCATAGACCGAGCGTAGACCATTTCGTAGACAACTGACTACGAAAGCATAGGTTAGCTAAGACACCTTGTCGGGGACGTGTGACGGCCGCCTCAGGGCAGACAGGGTGTCCGTAGATAACCGCCCGGGCGACCGCCGGTCAGTGCCCCGCGACGATGTCCGATTCGTCGACCTCAACCGGGTCCTTGGCGCCCGGCAGGAATGCGAATCCGACGCAGACGATTCCGAAGAACACGTAGCCGAGCGCCACCTGCGGGCTCGCCGCCCACGCGACTTCGGGCGCGTGGATGAGACCGATGAAGGACAGCACCGCACCCACCGCAGCGGCGATCGCGGCGTACAGGAACTTCTTCTCCAGGATCAGGGTGACCATGGTGCCCAGGATCAGGCCGACGAGCACCGCGCCCTCACCGAGGGTCTTCAGCCCCTCGTAGACCACACCCGCGCCGTTGAGCGCCTCCATGCCCACCTCGCTCGCCGACGTCCCCGCCGCGTTGAGCGCGTTGTCGATGAGCCCGTGGGCCCATTGGGCGAGGTTGGGCAGGATGGCCGCGACCACGGCCACGGCGTGCAGCCTGGGCACCGCCTGGAATGCCTGCGCACCGATCAGCAGACCGATGTAGAGCAGAATCGGCACGATCGCCGGTACCGGCAAGAGTGCGTCGAGAATCCCGAAAAGACCGAGGAAACAGAAGATTCCGATGACGACACCGCTGGCCAGCGAGTAACCCGCGCGGCCGCCGGCGTCCTTCCAGCCCGGATGCCCGATGTACACCGCGGGCGGGAAAGGTGAACCGAAAGCCGAGCCGATTACGGCACCCGCACCGTCGGCGAGCAGGACGCTGCGCAGGTTGTAGTTGTCACCCGCGGCGGCAGCACTCTCGACATTGCTCATCGCCTCGGTGAAGTTGTACACGCCCAGGGGGATTGCGGTGCCCAAAAGTGGCGCGAGGTCCGCCAGTCCACTGAACAACATGTCGAGGCGCAGGTCCGGGATGCCGATCGCGATGTCGGAGACCGCCTGCCCCACGTCGGGGGCGGACATGTAGCCGCCGATCCAGCCGATGGCCGTGCCCACCAGGAGTGCCGCCAAACCTACCGGAATTCCGAAGGGCAGCTTCATGTTCGTGAAGAAGCCGATCAGGATGATCGCCAACACGGGCAGGCCGATCCAGGCGACCTCCCACATCTGCGCGGCCGGCCGCATCGAGATGAAGGTGATCGAGATGCCGGCCAGTGTGCCCAGCATCGCCGCCCTGGGGGTGAGCTTGCGGATGTAGGGGCCGACGAACGCCCCGATCATCACGATGATGCCGATCAAGAACGCCCAAGCAAGACCGGCCTGCCAGGCGCGGGTCGGATCGTCGGTGTTCAGGTACACGGGCAGCATCACCACGAAGATGACGATGAACATGTGCGGCACGCTGGGCCCGTACGGCAACGCCGTGACGTCCGTACGGTTTTCGCGGCGCGCAAGACGCCGCGCCAGGAACGTGTAGTACAAGTTGCCGAGAATCAGCGCGACGCCGAGGGCGGGCAGGACTGTGCCGAGCACATCGCCTGCAGGCACCGCGATGACGCCGATCATCAGACCCGTGAGGGTCAGCACATTGACCAGGATGTTGAACCCGAGCCCGAAGAAGGCATTGGTGTCGCCACGGGTCCACCACGGAATCGACAGCGCTGCTGCGGTTCCCGGCTTCTCGCTTGGAGGATCGGTGGGGGTTTCGGTGAGGTCGGTCGACATGGTGTTTGTCCTCTCAGGCGGCGGCGTGCGTGAGCTGTTGAAGTACCGGAATGACGGCGGCGGTGTCGGCCACCCAGCCGAAGATGCCCCCCTGCGCCTTGATCATCTCCAGACCGATGCGCTGGAACTCGGGGAAATACGAACCGACGCAATCGGATACGACGAGACACTCGTATCCTCGGTCGTTGGCCTCGCGCGTGGTGGTGTGCACGCACACCTCGGTGGTGACGCCTGTGACCAGCAGCTGGGTGATGCCGGACCCGGTCAGGACGTCGGACAGTTCGGTGGCATAGAACGCGCCCTTGCCGGGCTTGTCGATCACGACCTCGCCGTCGATGGGAGCCAGCTCGTCGACGATGTCGTGGCCATATTCTCCGCGGATCAGGATGCGGCCGTATTTGCCCGGGTCACCGATGCGCTTCGACGGCGCACCGCGGTTGAGCTTGGCGGGCGGGCAGTCGGCGAGGTCGGGCTGGTGGCCCTCGCGGGTGTGGATGACCATGACACCGGCCACACGGCACGCCGCTATGAGCTCGGCCAGTGGCGGCACCACCTTCAGCAACTGGCCGACGTCGTTGCCGAGGCTTTCGCCGAATCCTCCGGGCAGCAGGAAGTCCCGTTGCATGTCGATCACGATGAGCGCGGTCTTGCCCGCGACAAGGGGGAAAGGTGACGGTTCGGCGGGGACGTCGACGGTGGGGTTCACAGGAGCTCCTCGGCGATGATCGTGTCGGTGGGTATCGGGATCGGGGTGCGCTGTGCGCGAGGCTCGTCGAGGATCTGCGCGGCCAACTGCAGCACGATGTCGTCGCTGAGCGCCGCGCCGAGCAGCATCGCGCTGAACGGACGGCCGTCGGCGGTGACGCCCAACGGAATCGCGGCGCCCAGCAGGTCGAGCAGATTCCCGAAATGCGTGTAGTGCCCCAACATGGTGTTGCAGTCGATCGGCGCGGCCAGGACCTCGTCGACGGTGAAGGTGGTGCCGATGGTGGGCACCACCAGCACGTCCATGTCACGCCAAAGTCGACCGACGACGGCCTTCAGATCCTGAAGTGTCTGAAGGGCGGCGAACGCGTCCACCGCGGTGTATTTGTGTCCACTTTCGAAGATGTCGCGCACCACCGGGTGGATCGAGTCTGGTTGGGCGGCAAGAAAATCCCCGAACTCGACCAGCCGCTCGGCCACCCACGGCCCCTGGTAGAGCAACGCCCCGGCGGCGAGAAACGGCGCCAGCGAGACGTCGACGATCGTGGCGGCGCGCGCCAGGTGCTCCCGGAAAGCCAGGTGGGCGCGGCGCATCTCGTCGTCGCCGAAGAATTCCAGCTCGGACGTCGGCGGCAACCCAACTCTGATCGGACCGCCGGAGAAGCGTGGGCCACGGTCTCTGGACCACGGATCGTCGTCGTCGCGGCCGACCATCACGTCGAGAACCCGATCGACGTCGTCGACCGAGCCGGCCATCACGCTGAGGCAGTCCAGCGACTTGCAGGCGGGCACCAGGCCGACGGTGCTGATCAGACCGCGGGACGGCTTGAAGCCCACGACCCCGTTGAGCGCGGCGGGCACCCGCCCCGATCCGGCGGTGTCGGTGGCGACCGCGAACGGCACCTGACCGAGCGCCACCGCAAGCGCCGAACCGGAACTGGAACCGCCCGAGATCATCTCGCCGCCGTACACGCTGCGGGGGATGGTGTAGGGCGTCCGGGTCCCGTTCAGTCCGGTCGCGAACTGGTCGAGGTTCGTCTTGCCCACGTACAGGGCGCCTGCGTCGAGCAGCTTCTGCGCCGCGGGTGCGGTGGCCGTCGCGACGTAGGAGTAGTCCGGGCAGGACAGCGTCGTCGCGACGCCGTCGACGTCGATGCTGTCCTTGACCCCGAACGGCACCCCGTACAGCGGTAGCGTGCGCGCACCGGGGCGCTTCTCGATCGCCTCTGCGGCTGCGATCAATTGGTCACGCGGAACAGTCGACAGCCAGGTGCCATCGTCGCCGCGGGCCGCGATCGCGTCGGCGACGCGTGCGGCGGTCTTGGTGGGAGAACCCGTTCCGCCCGCGTGTGACGCCAGGATCTCCGCCACAGAGGGCCCGATGGACGGTCCTCGGGAATCGTCGGCCATGACTGTCGATTGTCGACAGAATCATGGCGAACTCGGGTCAGCTGTGTGTCGTTTGTGTTAGCGCTCGGATTTCAGTCGGCTGAAGGTCCGGACTCCAGCCCGAGGTAGTGCAAATGGCCGTGGTCCCGCAGGGCCTCCAGCACGACGGCGGGGTCGTTCATCTCCAGCGCGGACAGGATCGCCTTGTGCCGCTCGATGCCGTCTCCGGTCTCGCGCTGGCGGGCCTCCTCGCGCAGGTTCTTGGCCATCGGCAGCTGCAGTTTCAGCAGTATCGGTTCCAGGGTGATGTCGAGCTGGCGGTTCGCGGCGAGACCCACGACCGCGGCGTGGAACGCGCGGTGGGCGTCATCGCGCTCGAGAGCGTCCTGGGCTGCGTCCATCCGCTCCAACGCCGCGCGGACAGGCTCCAGCGCGTGACCGGGGTCGGGCAGCGGCAGCGCCGTCTCGATGGCGTGCCGTTCCAGGACGTGCCGCAGCCCGAACAGTTGCAGGATGTCGGCGGGAGACCACTCGGTGACCCGCGAGCCGCGCCTTGGCAGATGCTCGACGAGGCCCTGTTGGGCGAGCAATCGCAAGGCCTCCCGAAGCGGTGCCCTGCTGATCCCAAAGTCGGCGCACAGCTGCTCTTCGACGATCTTGTCGCCGGGCGCGAGTTCACCGCTGAGGATCGCGTCGCGCATCCGGTGGCCCGCCAGTTCGACGAGTGTCGCGGGCAGCGGGGGGCGCGACGGGTCATCACTCGGCGCGGCCATGGCACACAATGGTAGGAACTATTGCGCGTGAGCGCACTGACACTATGGGTTTGGTCGCGGCGGCCCATCGGGCGAGGGACGAGTAAGCCTCAAATTTGTGCGCGTAAATCCTTGTGCTGCAACATTTTTGATGGACGCTCGTCGACTTCGGGTAGCGATATTGCCGCCGGGAGACCTTGTGTGCGTCGCGGTGATGATGCTTCGAGCTGCTGTCGAGCGCCGCGGGCGGTTGGCTGACCTCGTAGGAGCGGACCCGCCCGTCGCCTCGTCGTCACCGACACCGACGGCTGCACCCTCAACGCCGGATCGCTGGCCCGACCACCCACCACAGCACCACCCGCGGTGCCGCCCTACCCCGGCCCCAGCGGCGAACGCGCCGACTGGTGGTGGTACGAACCCTTCCAACCCCAACCCTAACCACCACCATCAACCCACTAGCGCGCGGTGCCGGAACACCACCGGCAGAAGATGGCGACGGATTCGAGGATCTGGCGATGTGGCACACCTCGATGTGAGCGCCGCGCTGCAGCCTCGTGGCGTCACTCGGCAGCACCCTGCGGCTCGATGAACCACCGGCCCAGCCAGCGGTCCAGCGATGCGGCGTCGTCGCCTGCGGCCGCCAGATAGCCGTCGGGTCGCACCAGCAGCCAGCCACCCCCACCCTGAGTAAGCCGCTCCAGCGCGAATCCTTCTCGCAGAGTGACAATCCCGTTCCAGCGACGGCCCACGTCCACGGCCGGGTCAGTGCCGTCGGCAACGAACAGCGTCAACCCATTCAGATCGAGCGCGTCGTACAGCCCCCCGACGTCGGGCACCCGGTCGCCGGCACGCAACTCGCCAACGCCGCCAACGTTCTTCGCCAAGGCATCGTCGCGGTAGCCGGCGGACAGTTGACCGAACATCGACGCGGCCGCGTTCTGGATCCGATCGCGCGAGAGCGCTCGCGGGGCCATCCGGATCCGCAGGGCATGCACGAGCGGATTGGTGGAGTTGAAGATCCTGGTCCCGATCTCCGTCACCCGGATGAGCGTGCGGATCACCGGCAGCCGTTCGGACGAGTACGTCTCGAGCAGTTCCGGCTTCGCGCGCCCGTCGAGCACCATGGCGAGCTTCCACGACAGGTTGATCATGTCCTGGATGCCCAGGTTCATCCCCTGACCACCGGCCGGGCTGTGCACGTGCGCGGCGTCGCCGCCGAAGAACACCCGTCCTGACCTGAGTGCCCGCACATGCCTGCTGTTGATCCGGAACCGCGAACCCCAGTTCATCGAATGAAGCCGCGCGGGAATGTGCACGGTCCGGTCGTAGAGCTTCTGGATCTGCTCGATCCCTGGGCCGTCGGCATCGCCCTCGCTGGCCAGTACCCCGTCGGGATCGGTCGCCATCAGCCGGTACCGGCCGGCCCCCATCGGGAAGACCGCGAAGAATCCGGGACTGGCCAGGAAGATCGACACCTGATCCTGGGGGAGTTCTCCGTCGATCTCCAGGTCGGCGAGCACGTAGTTGTGGGGCAGTGTCCGGCCGGGGAAGTCGATCCCCAGCGCCTTGCGAATGGTGCTGTGCGGGCCGTCGGCGGCAATCAGATAGGACGCGGTCACGACCTCCTGTGCTCCTTCACCGCTGCGCAGCGTCACCTCGACGGGCTGCTCCTCGGCCGCGCGCCGCACCGCCGTCACCTCCACACCGCGCTCGACCTTGACGCCCTGTCGTGCCAGCTGCTCGGTCAGTAGGCGCTCGGTCTCCGACTGGGCAAGCATCGTGATGAAGTTGAATTCACTTGGCATGCGGTGCAATTCGATGGGAGCAAGCCTGCGCCCCTCGGCATACAGCGCGGCGGAGGTGGCCCGGTTGCCCAACGACAGAATCTCATCACCGATACCACGGACGCGGAGCAGCTCCAGGGTGCGGGCCTGTACGGCGAGGGCGCGGGACTCCGCTGACGGATGCGCGGCGCGGTCGACCACCCGGACGGACACGCCGAGTCGGGACAGTTCCAGCGCTGCGGTCAGACCGGTGGGTCCGGCGCCGACGATCAGGACGGGAGATGTGGGGGACTGCGATGACGGGGACATTGGGGCTCCTCTCGGATAAGTCAACAACTGTTGACTTCGACCATAGACCTCCGGGAGAAAATGTCAACGCCTGGTGACTTATGCTGTCGGCATGACACGAACGCGGGCGCGCAATGCCGAGGGCACGCGAGCGGACATCCTGGCCGCCGCCCGTCGACGGTTCGGAGGTGACGGCTACGAGCGCACCACGCTGAGAGCGATCGCCGGCGATGTCGGGGTCGACCCCGCACTGGTCATCCGCTACTTCGGCAGCAAGCAGCAGCTGTTCGCCGCGGCCGCCGAGTTCACGATCCACCTGCCCGACCTCACCGGCCTGCCGCCCGACGACATGGCCGACCAGCTGCTGGAACGGTTCTTCGCGGTGTGGGAGGCCGACACCACGTTCGTCGCACTCCTGCGGGCGGCGATGACCAGCGCCACCGCTGCCGAGACCATGCGCCAGGTGTTCGCGACGCAGGTGGTGCCCACGCTCGCCGCCGTGGCACCCGATCACCCGGCGTCGCGGGCGGTGCTGATGGGCTCGTTCGTCATCGGTCTGGCCACCACGCGATACGTGCTCGAGGTTCCCGCCGCGCAAGCGCTCGACCGCGACGCGCTCATCCGGTGGGCGCGACCGGTGATCCGCCAGATACTCGTCGGACCCGCCCCTGCATGACGGACGAGAACATGTTCTAGTCAAGGTGTGCTGGAGTACACCCATGTCGAGAACCTCGACGGCGCCGACATCGAGCGGCTGAGGGCCCGTTACGAACCCCTGACGCAATCCGTCCGCGAACTGATCGACGCCACAATTCGCACCGAAGTCGACTCCGACACGGTGGCCGCGGCCAAGGTTCAGATCGATTCCGCCACCGCACGATTGCGCGCGGCACAGCGAGAGGGCTCGTTCGGGATCCAGTTCGGCGCCGAGGGTGACCCTATGCCCTGGGGGAATGCGGTCATCGGGGTGCGGAACCCGACCTCTCCACCCGTGGTGATCCGGCGGGTCACCGACGACACCGGCGAGTGGGTCACCAGCGACTTCTACCTCGGCGCCGCCTTCGAGGGTCCGCCGGGTCACGTGCACGGCGGGGTGTCGGCCATGATCCTGGATCACGTTCTGGGCGACGCGGCAAGTACCCCGGGCAAGCACCGTCTCACGGGAACGATCACGGTGCGCTACCTGCGCATGACGCCATTGGGCCGGTTGCGTTCCGAGGCCAGGATCTCCCACACCGAGGGGTTCAAGACGTTTGTGGTCGGCCATCTCGCCGACGACGACGGCGTGACCGTCGAAGCCCAGGGCGTGTTCATCGAGCCGCGGTGGGCCCGGGGCTGACGACGATCGCCGACAGGTGACGGGTGATCGCGCCCACCTCGGCCACCAGGACCCGCGCCGGCCCATGCCCGGACCCGGATGCGGACACCACGTCACGCAGTCTCCGATCGGCCGCCGCCAAGTCCGCCGTGTCGACCGTCCACGGCGACGCCGGGGTGGGCGGGTCGCCGTACAACGCCTCCACGTACTCGTCGACGGCATGCACGAATTCGCGACTCCACGCGGTGGAGGGGGTGGCGGGCAGGGTGGCCTCCAGCGTGGTGCAGGACGCCGTGACCGCGTTCAGAGCGGTGCGATAGGACCGCAGCCAGTGCCGTAGCTCGCCCGCATGCGTACGGGTGGCACCGGCGGCGGCCTCGAACGCGGCACGCGCCCGAAACGCCCGCTGCCACGCCGCCGACAACGCGTCGGCCGGATTGTCGAGCTCGTGCACATAGGCCTTGATCACCGTTGCCGCGTAGTCGATCTCCGTCTTCAGCAACTCGCCGGCGCGCTGGGCCAGTCGCGTCAGGGCATCGTCGGGCATCATCACGTGGGCGATCACCGCCAGGCCGCCGCCGATCAGCGTCGCGAGCACCCGCTCACCGAGGGTCGCGGAGTCGACCACCCCGTCGATGTCGATCAAAAAGGCGACGGCAGCGGCCACCGCGGCCGACAGGGCAAGGTAGCCGAATCCGGAGACGGCGTAGGCGATGCCGAGAAACACCACCGCCAGCGCAGCCGAGATGATCGCGCCGGGGTGCAGCACGAGCAGCACAGTCGATGCGACGACGACGCCCAACGCTATGCCCGCGACGCGGCCCGCGCAGCGGGTGTAGGTGTGCGCGGTTTCGGGACGAAGCACCATCAGCACCGTCAGCGGAATCCAGTAGCCGTGTTCGACACCGGCGTATCGGTCGACAGCGCAGCCCGCGCCCACCGCGGCGGCGACGCGCACGGCGTGCCGGAACACCGGTGAGTGCCAGGTGAGCTGGCGACGCATCAGGTCGACGGCCGACCGCACCGACGTTCTCAACTCGGGCCGGCGCAGCCGGATGACATCAGGGGAGGAGGGCGCGAAATCGCCGAGGCGGATAGCCACCGCCTCGTGCAGTTGTGTCGAGAGTCGCTGCACCACAACAGATTCAGATCCGCCCAGCGCACCCGACGCGCTGTCAAGTCTGCGAATCGCGGCGTCGGCGTCTCGGTGGGCCGACCTGCGGGTCTCAGCGACCGCGGCCAGTGTGTCGGCCGCCGCCGCCAGCACGCCGGCGAGCACCGGCTTGCCCGCCATCGCTGACAGCGACACCGCGATCCGCTCCGGCAAGCCGTACCAGTCGCGGTACTCCGCCGGCCGTCGCCTGGTCTGTCCGTCGGCCGGTGTGAACGCTGCGCGCAAGGCAATCAACGGCCCGGCCGCGACCGTCGGCGCGCCCCGGCCGCCACTTCCGTCGGCGAGGCTTCGCGCATCAGCGGCCAGTGAACGGTAGGCCGCGGTGAGGGCCTCGCGCTGCACGCGCCAGCGGCGCTGCGGCCAGACGGCGATGATCAGCGCCTGCACCAGACCGGCCGCGGTCGCCAGTGCGGCCGAACCGACCGCTGAGGACAACGTCGCCGCTGCCGGCGGCGCAATGATCAGCAGTGCGCCCGACGCGCAGGCGATCGACCCGGCATTCGCTCCCAGCGCCCACGGCATGGCCGCCAAGAAGCACCAGATCGTCACCACGGCGACGAACACCGCGGAGTGTGCAGATATCAACGCGCCCAACAGAACTGCCGAGCCCATCAGCATCGACACCGCAACCACCAGAGGGATCCTGCCCCGCGGGCTGTCCTGCAGCGCGGTGGCACCCGCGATCGCGCCCGCTACCGCCGCGGCGGTAGCCGAGCCCGACGGGCCCCAGTGCAGCGCCACCGCGGCGACGACGATGACGCCCAGCAGGCTGCGCAGTACCGCAACGATGGCCGGCATCAGCGACTGCAGCGTCAGGCCCTTGATCACCCGTACATTCTGGACCGGGCTATGTTCGCCGAGTGGAGAAAGTCATCATCATCCTTCGGGGAACTCCAGGCGACGACGCGTGGTGCACGCACCTGCGGACCGATGTCGCCCGGTCGCTGCTCGACACCGGAGTTCCCGGCCTGGCGATCAACGTCCGCGATGCGGTCGTCAGCGATTCGCTGATGACCCTGACCACGCTGGATCCGCCGGCGATCGCGATCGTCAGCATCTGGACCCAGCAGTGCTATGGCCCGCAGATCCGCACGGCCACAACCCTGTTGGGTGAGTTGTGCGACCAGGCCGCGGCATACCTGGTGACAGAGTCGGTTCCCCTGGAACCCCCGCACACCGATCCCGGCGAGCGCACCCCCGGCTTCGCCAACGTCGCGCTGCTACGCCGGCCGACCGACCTCGACGAAGCGACGTGGCTGACTCGCTGGCACGACGACCATACGCAGGTCGCGATCGACACGCAGTCGACGTTCGGCTACACGCAGAACGCGGTGGTCCGGGCACTGACCGAGGGGGCGCCGCCGATCTCGGCGATCGTCGAGGAGTTGTTCCCGATCGAGGCGACGTCCGACCTGCACGCGTTCTTCGGTGCCGCCGACGACGCAGACCTCAACGATCGGATGACCCGGATGGTGGCCAGCACATCGGCGTTCGGCGCCAATCGCGATGTCGACACCGTCCCGACGAGCCGCTACGTGCCTCGCACCGCGTTCACGTCGGCGGATACGCTGCAGCCGTGACTCTGCAGATCAGCGACGACAACCGGGTCCGCACCCTGATCCTGGACAGGCCAGAAGCCCTCAACGCCTTCAACGAAGAGCTCTATCACGCGACGGCGTCGGCGCTTCGCGACGCGGCCGACGACCCTGACGTCGCGGTGGTGCTGCTCACCGGTGCCGGGCGTGCCTTCAGCGCGGGGAACGATCTCAAGGAGATGCAGGCGCGCATCGCCGATTCCTCGATCAACACGGGAAGCCACTTCTCGGCGATGATCGCCGCGCTCACCGATCTTCCGAAACCGCTGATCTGCGCCGTCAACGGTGTCGGCCTGGGTATCGGCACCACTATCCTCGGCTACGCCGATCTGGTGTTCATGTCGACCACCGCACGCCTGAAGTGCCCGTTCACCAGCCTGGGGGTGGCGCCCGAAGCGGCCTCGTCGTACCTGCTGCCGCAGCTGATCGGCAGGCAGAACGCGGCGTGGCTGCTGCTGTCCTCGGAGTGGGTCGACGCCGCCGAGGCCCACCGCATGGGTATCGCGTGGAAGGTGTGCGAGCCCGACGACCTGATGCCGGAGGCCCGCAGGCACGCCGAAATCCTTGCGTCGCGGTCGATTCCGAGCCTGATCGCCGTGAAACAAACCATCGTCGCGCCGTACCGGCCGGGGATCGGCGCAGCCACCGAACGCGAGAACGCACATTTCCAGGAACTCCTCGGGGGAGTCGCCAACGCTGCCGCCCTTGCGGAGTTCACCGGGCAGGGCAAAGCCTGAAGGCTAGCGACTGATGCTTTCGGGCGCGGAGTCGATCGCGGCGAAATGCGCCTCGATCATCGCCCGCAGAGTCCGACGGCACCTGCCGCAGTCGCCGCCGGCACCGCACGCTGCGGCGATCTCCCTCGATGTCCGTGCACCCTTGGCCACCACCTCGTTGACGACGTGACTGGTGGTTCCGGTGCACAGGCAGACAAACATCAGGCGCCCTGCCCCTGCTCGCCGACACTCATCAGATGACCGAACCTGCCGACAAAGCGCGTCGGGTAGGCCCCGAAACCGGCGTTGGACATCCACTCCGCCGCCGCATCAGGGTGTTCGATCCACTGCCGCGCATTGGCCTCGCTGTCGATCTCCTGCAGGATCAGCACTTCGTGGCCGTCGTCGAAGGCCCGGTAGACCCAGATCTTGCGGACGCCGCCTTCCTTGAACCGCTCGAGTCCGTCGTGCACCTTGACCATCAGCGCGGGCACGTCGTCGACGGAGGACATCACGCCGACCACGACTCGTCCGATGTGTTCTTCCGGCGTGGGAGGGTCCAGATCGATCTTCTCGACGACTTCTCCTCCGAAGATCGGCGGAATGTCGTCGGCGCCTGAGATGTCGAACCATTCGAAAATCGCCGGCGACTTGAGCACCTCCCTGATCGACCGCGCATGGCGAATACCGATCGTCACCAAGACCCGCCGAGGTTCCCAAATCGATTCGTAGAGAACCACATGATGAGCGCCCATGGACGCCAATCCGTCGTGATGTTTCTGCAGCCACTCCCACATCCGCTCGACATTGTCGACGCGGAAATCACAGGCGAGAATAAATGAGTGCAGATCGTACTCACCCATTGGTTATCCTTACCTGCTCGTGAGGACTCGAAAGTTAGCGGAGTCTAACCTTACTAAGCCTAGCCAGTCCAGGCTCCTGGGCTGATCTGCGCTCCCTGCGCGAGCACACCCCGACACAGCCGTGAAAACATCCTCCGCACACCGCAGATGATGCGCGGACACCGCCACTTTTGCACTAGATTGGAAGAGCCCGCACAGCCCGTGTAGATAGCGCACGCGATAAGCGCTCAAGGTGTTTAGGAGCAGTCATGCAAGGCGATCCCGAGGTTCTGAAATTGCTCAACGAGCAGTTGACGAGCGAGCTGACGGCGATCAATCAGTATTTCCTGCATTCCAAGATGCAGGAAAATTGGGGCTTCACAGAATTGGCGGAGCACACCCGCAAAGAATCATTCGAAGAAATGGTGCACGCCGAGGAAATCACCGATCGCATCCTCATTCTCGACGGCCTGCCCAACTATCAGCGGCTGTTCTCGCTGCGCGTCGGCCAGACCTTGCGCGAACAGTTCGAGGCCGATCTCGCGATCGAGTACGAGGTCGTCGGGCGGCTGCGGCCGGGAATCGTCATGTGCCGCGAGAAGGGTGACGCCACATCGGCGAACCTCTTCGAGAAGATCCTGGCCGACGAGGAGTTGCACATCGACTACCTCGAGACCCAGCTGGAGCTGATGAACAAGCTCGGCGAGGAGCTCTACTCGGCCCAGTGCGTGGCCCGACCGCCCAAGTAACCGGTTCGGACCACGCCCCGGCGGGGAATATCCCGCTGGGGCCGTAACTTTCCTAGATGACCTAACGATGTAGTGGGGAGTTCCCCGGTCACCCAGGAGAGGTAGGTATGACGCCCGCGACCGACACAGCCACCGAGCCTGCTCCGGTCGGTTCTCAGCGCCGCAACATCATCTTCGTCGCGGTGATGCTGGGCATGCTGCTGGCCGCGCTGGATCAGACGATCGTCGCGACGGCACTGCCCACCGTCGTCGCCGACCTCGGCGGTGCCGGTCACCAGTCGTGGGTCGTCACCAGCTACCTGCTGGCATCCACGATCGTGACCGCGATCGTCGGAAAGCTCGGTGACCTGTTCGGGCGCAAAGCCGTGTTCGCCACGGCGATCGTGTTCTTCCTCGTCGGTTCCGTCCTGTGCGGCCTCGCGTCCTCGATGACGATGCTCGTCGCGTCCCGTGCGCTGCAGGGCATCGGTGGCGGCGCCATCATGGTCACGGCCACCGCGCTGATCGGCGAGGTGATCCCGCTCCGCGACCGTGGCCGCTACCAGGGCGCCCTCGGCGCGGTCTTCGGCGTCACCACCGTCGTCGGTCCGCTGCTGGGCGGCTATTTCACCGACCACCTGAGCTGGCGCTGGGCGTTCTGGATTAACGTCCCGATCGCCCTCGTCGTGTTCTTCGTCGCCATCGCGGCGATCCCGGCGCTCGGCAGGCGCGCCCGGCCGGTCATCGACTACGCCGGCATCGCCCTCATCGGGCTGGGCGCATCCGGGCTGACGCTCGCCACCAGTTGGGGCGGCAGCACCTACGCGTGGTCGTCGCCGGTGATCGTCGGCCTGTTCGTCGGTTCGGCGGCGGCCCTGGCGCTCTTCGTGCGGGTGGAGTTGCGCGCGACCGAGCCGATCCTGCCGATACGACTGTTCGCCAGCCCGGTCTTCACGGTGTGCTGCGTGCTCGGCTTCATCGTCGGCTTCGCGATGTTGGGGGCGCTGACCTTCCTGCCGACGTTCATGCAGTTCGTCGACGGCGTCTCGGCCACCGAGTCGGGGCTTCGGACCCTGCCGATGGTGGGCGGACTGCTGCTCACCTCGATGGGCAGCGGTGTCCTGGTCAGCCGCACCGGCAGATACAAGATCTTCCCGGTCGCGGGGACCGCGGTGATGGCGGTGGGCTTCGTGCTGCTGTCCACGATGGACGCCACCACGCCGCTGCTGCAGCAGAGCGCCTACCTGTTCATCCTCGGCTCCGGGATCGGACTGTGTATGCAGGTGCTGATCCTCATCGTGCAGAGCACGGCGAACTTCTCCGACCTCGGGGTCGCGACGTCCGGCGTCACCTTCTTCCGCACGATCGGGAGTTCCTTCGGAGCCGCCATCTTCGGGTCTCTGTTCGTCAACTTCCTCGAAAGCCGCATCGGCGGTGCGCTTGCCACGGGCGGGGCGCCGCCGGAAGCCGCCGAGTCGCCGCAGGTACTGCACCAGCTTCCGACCGAGGTTGCAGCACCGATAGTCGAGGCCTACGCCGACTCCCTGGGCATGGTGTTCCTCTGCGCGGCGCCGGTGGCCCTGATCGGTTTCGTCGTGGCGCTGATGCTCAAGGAGGTGCCGCTGCAGGAGATGGACCCCATGGCCGCCGTCGACATGGGCGAGGGCTTCGGCATGCCGCTGACCGAGTCGCCCGAGAAGATCCTCGAGAACGCAGTCGGCAGGCTGATCCGCCAGTCCCCGGAGATCCGGCTGCGCAGCATCGCCGGCCTTCACGGCTGCGAGTCCGATGTGGCGTTGTTGTGGGCGTTGATCCAGATCTACCGTCAGAGCCAGGTTTTCGGGTCAGCGCGGTTGACCGAGATTGCCGAGCGGCTGCACGTGCCCCCGGAGGTACTCGAACCCACCTTCGGCCGCCTGGTCGACTGCGGCCACGCGTTACGCACCGGCGACCAACTGTGGTTGACGCAGTCCGGCGCCCAGCAGGTCGACGCGGCCACCGCGGCGCTGGCGGGGCGGATCGTGGAGAAGCTGGCCGCCTCCCCGGCGTTCGACGGCCGCCCTGACCGCGGCGACGTCGAGGTCGCTCTCGAGCGGATCGCGCAGCGCCTGCTGGTGCAACGTGACTGGGACGACGACCGTACCGAACTCGCCACGACCGCAAAGTGAAACACGTTACAATTTCTCCATGAGCCGAATTGGAGACTTCGCCGACGACGACGTCACGGGTTTCGCGGTCAAGTCCCCGGACCTCGGTACCGCCATGGCGAAGTTCACCAACGCCGTGTACACGAAGGGCCGGTTGCCGCTGCGAATGCGCGAGGGGGCCCGGATCATGATCGCGTACGCCAACGAATGCGTGGTCTGTCAGAACACCCGCGATGCCGAGGGGGAGGCCAACGGCGTCGACGAGGAGTTCTACGACCACGCCGCGGAATGGCGGACCTGGCCCGGCTATAGCGACGCCGAGCGCATCGCCATGGAGTTCGCGCACCGATTCGCCACCGACCACCTCGAGCTGCGCGACGACGAGGACTTCTGGGAGCGGGCGGGCCGGCACATCAGCGACGAGCTGATGACCGATCTGGCGATCTCCTGTGCGGCCTGGGTCGGCATGGGCCGGATGCTGCGCACGCTCGACATCGGGCAGACCTGCAAGATCACCCTGTAGCCCCGACTACCTCGCGGCAGAATGACCGACATGGCCGCCAAACCTCTCGCCGCCGCAGCGATCGCCCAACTCGAATCAGACGGCGTCACCACACTGATCGGCACCGTCGTCAACCCTGCGGGCCTCATTCACGCCAAGACGGTCCCGTTGCGGCGGATGGGTGCGTTCGCCGATCCGGGGCTCGGCGCCAGCCCGGTCTGGCATGTCTTCGCCATCGATCAGGCGGGCATCGTGTTCGGTGACCGCACCGGGGTGGTGGGGGATCAGCGAATCCGCATCGACCTCGGCGCGCTGCGCGTGCTCGGGGATGGATTGGCCTGGGCGCCAGGCTCTTTCTTCGCTCAGGACGGTTCGCCGGATCCCTACTGCGCCCGCGGTGCGCTGAGCCGGGTTCAGTCGAGGCTCTCCGATGCCGGAATCGAGGCGATGGTGGGCCACGAGATGGAGTTCGTGCTCGTCGGGCCGGACGGTGCACGGCTGCCCTCACATCTGTGGGCGCAGTACGGGCTTGCCGGGGTTCTCGAGTTCGAGGGGTTCATCACCGACGTCACTAACGCCGCCGCCGCGTCCGGCGTGGCCATCGAACAGTTCCACCCCGAGTACGGCGCCAATCAGTTCGAGATCTCGCTGGCTCCGCTCGATCCCGTCGCGGCAGCCGATCAGCTGATCCTGCTGCGCATCATCGTCGGCCGGGTGGCCAGAAACTACGGGCTGCGGGTCAGCCTGTCCCCGGTGCCGTTCGCGGGCAGCGTCGGGTCCGGTGCGCACCAACACTTTTCGTTGACCCGCGGCGACACCCCGCTGTTCTCGGGCGGGGATGGTCCCGGCGGGATGACCACCGAAGGCGCGTCCGCGGTGGCGGGAGTGTTGGGTTCGCTGGCACAGGCCCAGGGGGTCTTGTGCGGATCGATCCTGTCGGGCCTGCGCATGACACCCGGCAGCTGGTCGGGCGCATACACGTGCTGGGGCACCGAGAACCGGGAAGCGGCGGTGCGGTTCCTGCCCGCCGGGGCCGCCAACCCGCGCGGCGCCAACGTCGAGGTCAAGGTGGTGGATCCGTCCGCCAACCCGTACATCGCCACGGCCGCCATCCTCGGCCTGGCGCTCGACGGCATCGACCGGGAGCTCGCCGCGCCCGAGCAGGTCACCGTGGACCCCTCCTCGCTGACCGACGCCCAGCGCGCCGAAGCGGGAATCGGTCTGCTGACGCCCCATCAGTCGGAGGCGATCGACACACTCGATGGATCTGCGCTGCTGCGAACAGTTCTCGGGGACGACGTGGTGGACGCCGTCGTCGCGGTGCGCCGCTACGAACACACCAACTTCGCCGATCTGAGCCCCGACGAGCTCGCCGAGAAGTTCCGGCTGGCCTGGAGCGTGTGAGTGACGGCATTGCGCGAACACGCCGAGTCGGTGGCGCTGGTCGACCATCACGTGCACGGCTGCTGGCTCGGCGGGGTCCGCGGGGTCGACCGTGCCCGATTCGAGAACGCGCTCAACGAGGCCAACACCGAGCCGTTGGCCGGCTTCGACTCGGCCTTCGACACCCAGCTGGGGTTCGCGGTGCGCGCCCATTGCGCGCCGCTGCTGGACCTGCCTCCCCACGCCGATGCGGACACATACTGGGCCGCCCGCAGCGCCGTCGACGAAGCCGACCTCGCGCACCGGTTCCTGCGCTCGGCCCACGTGTCGGACTGGCTCGTCGACACCGGATTCGCCGACGGGGTAGCCAGTCTCGACGAGTTGGTGGGGCTGGGAGTCGGCCGGGTGCACGAGGTGGTGCGGCTGGAGTCGATCGCCGAGCAGGCCGCGGCCGCACCCGGGGACTACGCCTGCGCGTTCGACGACATCCTGTGGCAGCGGGCCCGGACAGCGGCGGGCACCAAGTCGATCCTGGCCTACCGCGGCGGCTTCGTCGGCGACCTGTCCGATCCGACGCCGGCCGAGGTCGCCGACGCGGCCGCCCGCTGGCGCGCCGACGGCGGCACCCGTCTGACCGACCGGGTACTGCTGCGCTTCGGTCTGCACCGGGCGCTGCGCCTGGCCAAGCCGTTGCAGTTCCATGTCGGGTTCGGCGACCGCGACTGCGACCTACATGCCGCCAATCCGATTCACCTGCTGGACTTTCTGCGCGTCAGCGGCGACACACCGGTGATGCTGCTGCACTGCTACCCCTACGAGCGCGAAGCGGGGTATCTGGCGCAGGCGTTCAATAACGTCTACCTCGACGGCGGGCTGGCCATCAACTACCTCGGGGCGCGCTCGACCGCGTTCATCGGGCGACTGCTCGAGATGGCCCCGTTCCGCAAGATCCTGTACTCCTCAGACGGCTTCGGCCCCGCCGAGCTGCACTACCTGGGCGCGCGTCTCTGGCGCACCGGGATCGCTGCTACGGCACAGGGCTTCGTCGACGCCGGCCAGTGGAGCGAGGCCGACGCCATCCGGGTCATCGACCTGATCGCGCACGGAAACGCCACGCGGGTCTACGAACTCGTCTAACGGACCCCACGGATCAGCCGGCCCGGACGCGCCCCGGTGTCCACGCCGTGGCGCCGGGTCACCACCCCGCTGACCACGGTGGCGTCGTAGCCACTGGCGCCCTGCACCAGTCGCCGCCCGCCGGCTGGCAGGTCGTACACCATCTGGGGGACACCGAGATTCAGCGCATCCATGTCGATGACGTTGACGTCGGCCTTCTTGCCGACCTCGATGACCCCGCGATCAGACAGGCCGAACAGCGTCGCGGTATCGCGAGTCTGCTTGCGCACCATGTACTCCAGCGAGAAGCGCGGGCCGCGGTGCCGGTCACGGGCCCAGTGGGTGAGCAGATACGTCGGGTACGACGCGTCGCAGATCAACCCACAGTGCGCGCCACCATCCGATAGCCCGGACACCGCCGCCGGGTGCGAGATCATGTCGTAGATCGCGTCGTGGTTACCCTCGGCATAGTTGAAGAACGGCATCATCAGCATGGCGCCCGCGTCGTCGGCGAGCATCAGGTCGTACAGCGTCGCCAGCGGGTCTTCGCCGCGCTGCTCGGCGATCGCGGCCACCGTACGGTCGGCAGTCGGCTCGTAGTCCGGCGGATTGCCGATCGCGTAGAGGTTGCCCAGCGCGTGCTGGATCATCGCGAACATCGCATCGAACTGCTTCGCCGGATCCGGCGGTAGATCCTTCTCGGCCAGAATCGTCGCCCGCACCCCGGGATCGGCGAGCCGGTGCGCGAGTTCCTCGCGCCCGAGTTGGGCCTTCAACCGCTGGAAGGTCGGGCGGTGGTCGAACGCGTGATAGCCGGGAAACCCGAACAACATTCCGAACGGGCGAGCGGCGAACTGGGCGTACACCGGGATGCCGTTGGCCACCGCGTCACCCGCCAGGTCGAGCTGCTTGCGCCACAGGTCGGGCGCGGACTGCGTCTGGATCATCGTGAACGACACCGGTCGCTGGGTCTCGGCGGCCAGCCGGGTCATCCAGTCGAGTTCGCGCATCGCCGCGGCGTCGTCCTCACCGACCGCACCCGCCGGTGCGAGCTCGAACACCGCCTGACCACCGGCCGCCATCGCACGGCCCAGGCCGAAGAGCTCCGCCTCGGCGGCGTACGTGCCGGGCACCGGTTCACCGCCGATGGCCCGATGGCCCTCCGTCCGCGACGTCGAGAAACCGAGCGCACCGGCTTCCACCGCCTCCTGCACGATGCGCGCCATGGCGGCGATGTCGTCGTCGGTGGCGTCCTCATTGCGTGCCCCGCGCTCACCCATCGCGTAGCCGCGGACCGCGCCGTGGGCCACCTGTGTTCCGAAATCGACTGCCAGATTCCGCTTCTCGATCGCATCGAGATACTGCGGAAAGCTCTCCCACTGCCAGGTGATGCCCTCGGCGAGGGCGGTGCCCGGGATGTCCTCGACGCCCTCCATCAGCTCGATGAGCCACTGCTCGCGGCCGGGCCGCACCGGGGCGAAACCCACACCGCAGTTGCCGCTGACCACGGTCGTCACGCCGTGCAGGCTCGACGGCTCCAGGGTCTCGTCCCAGCTCACCTGGCCGTCGTAGTGCGTGTGGACATCCACGAAACCGGGCGTGACGACGCGTCCGGTCGCATCGATCGCGTGCGCGGCCTCGGCCTCGAGTCCGGCGTCATCGCCGCTGCGCCGACGCACCTCGACGATCCGGCCGTCCTTGATGCCGATGTCCGCCCGGAAACGGTCGGCCCCGCTTCCATCGACGACCGTGCCGCCGGTGATCTTCAGATCCAGCATCGCGCTCTCCTCACACCAGGCCGGTCGCGTCGAACACCCACGACATATCGGCACTGGAGAAATCCTCCAACCACGTCGGTGGCGCATGGTTGACCAGCGCCGCCATGTCCCAGTAGTCCTTCCAGACGGTGATCTTCCCGTTCTCCACCCGGTGCACCGTGACGAACTGGAGTATCGCGGATTCGCCTGTGGTCCAATGCCATTCCTCGTGATGCTCGTACATCACGTCGGCGCCGTTGCTGACCATCAGGCCGGTGAAGTTCTCGTACGACGCCAGCGGCGCGATGCCGATCTTCAGCCGCTTGACGATGTCCTCCGGTCCCCGCGCGGCGGCAGCGGGCCCGACCGGCACGTCGAGGTAGATGCAGTCGTCCGACAGGTAGGTCTTGAGCGCGTCCCAATCTCGGTCCGACAGCGCCGCCCACATCCCGTGAACCACGGCCTCGACCTGCGCGACGTCGGTGCCGCCTGCGACGCCTGTGACGTCCTCGAACTCGTCAACCGACACGTGCCAACGCACCTTCCCGCACCGCCACCGTGGGCGCCTTGTGGGCAGCGCGCAGGAATCTCCCGGTGCGCTGTGTTCCGACCACCGGTGTCGCCTCGCCGTCGAGGAACACCGCCGTGCCTGCGACGAACACCGCGGACACGGTGGTGTCGTTGCGATTGACCATCCGGTGCAGCCCGCCGTACTGCTCGACGGGTTCCTCGGCATAGGCGTCGAGGGACTCGTCGAGGTGGTCCGGGTCGATGATCGCGATGTCGGCGCGGTCGCCGACCCGGAGATGGCCCGCGTCGAGCCGGTACCAGTCGGCGAGTTCCCCGGTGAGTCGGTGCACCGCCGCCTCGACGGTCATGAACGGCGTCCCGGCCTGCTGCGCGTCCCGGACGTGCCGCAGCAGGCGCAGCCCCATGTTGTAGAACGCCATGTTGCGCAGGTGCGCCCCCGCGTCGGAGAACCCCATCTGGACTCCGGGCTCGCGCGCGAGCTGCTTCAGCACCTCGGGGCGGTGATTGGAGATCGTGGTGCGCCAGCGCAGTCCCGTGCCGTACTCGAGCACCAGATCGAGGAACGCATCGACGGGGTGCAGCCCCCGCTCGTCGCCGACCTGACCGAACGATTTGCCGACGATCGAGGAGTCGGGGCACGCGACGATGTCGGCGTCGTAGAAGTCGCGCTGCCACACTCGCAGGCCGAGTGTGCGTTCATAGTCCTTGCGGAACCGGCGCCGGTAGGCCTCGTCACGCATCAGCTCGTTGCGCTCGACCTCGTCGCGCAGGTGCAGCGCGGCCGCGCCGGCGCCGAACTCCTCGAAGATGACGAGGTCGATGCCGTCGGCGTACACCTCGAACGGCACGGGCAGGTGCTGCCAGCGGAAGTTCCCGCCCAGCCTGTTGACCGCCCGGGCCGCCGGTCCCATCATCTTCACCGCGAGCGGGTTGGACTTGACGTCGGCGGCGGAGAGCAGGCTGGTTTTCAACGGGTTCCGGACGATGCCGAGGGACTGCGCCAACTGCGAGGCCAGGTTGAGCGGGTTCTTGATGTTCGGACCCGACTGCAGCACCCGGCCGGAGCGGCGCAGCAGGGACTTCAGCCGGCGCAGCTCGCGGGGCTTCGCGTAGGTCGACGGCAGGGTGCGGGAGCGGCACACCTCACCGTCGAGCTTGTCGAAGAGCAGTTGCATCGACGACATCCCGACGAAGCCGGCGCGCAGCGCCTCGGTGAGCATGCGTTCCATCTGCGCCTGCTCGCTTCTGGTCGGGCGCTCATCTTTGCGGGTGGCGCGGTCCAGACCCATTGTGGCCGTGCGCATGTCGGAGTGGCCGAGAAAAGCCGCGACATTCGGGCCCAGCGGCCGCGCCTCGAGTGCCGCGATGTACTCCTCGCCGTTGGTCCAGGTCTTGTGCCGGTCCACGGCGTCGATGACATGCTCGCGCGGGATCGCCTCGACCCGGCCGAAGATGTCGCCGGCGTCCACCCCATCGACGTAGACCGTCGACAGCGAGCAGGACCCGAGCATCACCGTGGTGACACCGTGACGCAGCGACTCCGACAACGACGGGCCGCCGAGCACCTCGACGTCGTAGTGCGTGTGAATGTCCAGCATGCCGGGCAGCACCCACTTGCCGCTGGCATCGATCACCTGCGGGCAGTCCGACTCGTCGAGGTCGCCGTCGGCGATCGCGACGACCACCCCGTCGCGGATGCCGAGGGTGCGCACCGCCGACGGCGCGCCGGTGCCGTCGAACCACCGGCCATTGCGGATGATCGTGTCGTAGCTCACGTCGGTGCTCACAGTTCCCAATCGACTCACAGTGCCCAATCGAACAGCGCCCGCAGGCGGGTGTCAACGAAATCGGTGAACAGATTTTCTTGAGTGTCTACTACTGCCTCCGGCCTGCGGCGACGCTCAGCGGCGCATAATCGGGAAGGTGACACCGCTACAGCGCTACATCGCCGAAGAAATCGCCACCGATCACGTCGACGGCCTGCTGTCCCGGCGGGAGGCACTACGCCGGCTGGCCCTGCTGGGGATCGGCACCACCGCCGCAACGGCACTGATCGCGGCGTGCGGGCAGAACCAGCAGCCCACTGGCACCTCAACGTCGCCGTCGGCCGCATCGGGAACACCGACCACCGACGCCGCAGCGCCACCCGGGATGGACGCTGCGCTGGCCACCACGCCCGTGACCTGGGCCGGCCCCCGCGGTGAGCTTCAGGGGGCCTGGGCCCAGGCACAGGAACCCCGCGGCGGAATCCTGGTGATCCACGAGAACAAGGGCCTCAACGACTGGGGCCGGTCGGTGGCGGGCAGGTTGGCGGGCGCCGGCTATTCGAGCCTGGCCATCGATCTGCTCTCGCAGCAGGGCGGTACCGCGACGTTCGCCGATCCCGCGGAGGCGACGGCGGCGCTGGGCAAGCTCGCGCCCGAGGATATGGTCGCCGATCTGAAATCCGGCATCGCCGAGGTGGCGGCCCGCACGCCGGGACTCAAGGTGGCCGCGATCGGGTTCTGCATGGGCGGCGGATTGGTGTGGCGGCTGCTCGCCAGCGGGACACCCGAGCTGGCCGCAGCCTTCCCGTACTACGGGCCCACCCCGGACAATCCCGATTTCTCCGGGTCCAAGGACGTTGCGGTGCTCGGCTTCTACGGCGAGCTCGATCAGCGGGTCAATGCCACCGAGCCCGCCGCCAGGGCAGCTCTGGAGAAAGCGGGTCTGGTGCACGAGCTCGTCACCGAACCCGGCGCCAACCACGCCTTCTTCAATGACACCGGCGACCGGTACGACCCGACAGCCGCCGCCGATGCGTGGCGCCGGACGCTGGACTGGCTGGCCACCCACGTCGGTTAGGTCGCGATCCATGGCACCACAAGGAAACCTGCTGTTCGGCGGGTAGCCGACCCGGCGTTGCGTGCCGCACACGCGCGCGCGTTCTGATGCAGCAATGCGGGTGGTCCAGGTGGCGAACTTCTATGGGCCCCGCTCGGGTGGCCTGCGCACCGCGGTGGACCGGCTGGGCGCCGAGTACTGCGCTGCCGGGCACACGGTGTTCCTGATCGTGCCGGGGCACCGCGCACAGACCACCACTCTGCCTTCAGGTGTGATCCGGATTTCTCTGCCCGCCACGCTGATCCCGTTCACCGGCGGCTATCGGGCGGTACTGCCGCATCCGGTCACCACACTGCTCGAGAAGCTCCGCCCTGACGCGCTCGAGGTCTCCGACCGGTTGACGCTGCGCTCGCTGGGCGGGTGGGGACGCCGCCACGGCGCGTCAACAGTGATGATCTCCCACGAACGTCTGGATCGGCTTGTCGGGCAAATACTTCCAGAACCCGTGGCGCGGGCGGTCGCCGACGCCGCCAACCGGCGCACCGCCGCCAACTACGACGCCGTGGTGTGCACCACCGCATTCGCGCGCGAGGAGTTCGACCGGATCGGTGCGACGAACCTGCTGACCGTGCCCCTGGGTGTCGACCTCGACCAGTTCCACCCCCGCCGACGATCGGTCGCGCTACGGGAGCGCTGGGCCGGTCCCGACCAGCTGCTGCTGGTGCACTGCGGACGGCTGTCCGTCGAAAAGCATGCCCACCGCAGCATCGATACCGTTGCCGCACTCTGTGATTCGGGTGTCGACGCCCGACTGGTGGTGGTGGGGGAGGGTCCGCTGCGGGCCCGCCTGCAGCGTCAGGCGGCGCGGCTGCCCGTCGACTTCACCGGCTACATCGGGTGCCGTGACACCGTCGCGGGCATCCTGGCCACCGCCGACATCGCCCTCGCGCCGGGTCCGCATGAGACGTTCGGGCTGGCTGCGCTCGAGGCGCTGGCCTGTGGCACCCCGGCGGTGGTGTCGCGGACATCGGCACTGTCGGAAATCCTCACGGCCGACAGCGGCGCCACCGCCGACAACGACGCCCGCTCGGTCGCCCGCGCCGTCATCTCGATCATGACCCGGCCCGAATCGCATCGACGGCACGGCGCGCGACTGCGGGCCGAGCAATTCGGGTGGCCGCGGTCGGCAGCGGGAATGCTGCACGCTCTCGGAGCCGACTGAGCGGGGCAATCGTGGCCGTTGCCGGTCAATGCCGGTGAACCGCGGGCCGCGGTGACCTACGATCCAGGAATGTTGCGGATGTTCGCGGTCTCGGCGGCCACCATGCTGGTTCTCGGCTCGACCGCGGCTGTGGCCGGTGCACAGCCCGCCCCCGCCTCGGCGTGCAACTACACACTGACCGCGCCTACCGTGGTGAGCGTGTCGGGCACCGCCATGGTCACCGCCACCGTCACGCCGGCGGAGTGCGACGGGGCGGTCACGTTCCAGACGGTGGCCTGCATCCAGATGCAGGGAGCCAGCGGCCCCGCCCAGTGTGCGCAGGGCCCGGGAATCAAGCCTGCACAGGTCTTCTACCAGCCCTATCGCCCCGGCGCGACCTACACGTCGACCGGACGCGGCTGCGCCTCCAAGGGCAACCCCCCGCAGACGTACTGCCAGGAGGCCGGTCCGTTCACTTCCGGACTGTGACGCGGGCGTAGCGCTGCCGGTTGAGGACGCGCGCGCAGCGCTACCGGTTTAGCTCGGCCAGCACCCGGGCATCCGTCGAATCAACGGGGCTGTCAGCGTGATCGGCCCGAGAATCGAAGGAGCCGGCATGGATACCAACAATGTGGTGTGGATCGTCGTGGCCGTTCTCGTGGCACTCGTGGTCATCGGCCTGGCGGTGTTCGCGGCGCGGAAGGCCGGGAACCGCCGCCGCAGCCAGGAAGCCGATCGCATTCGCGCAGAAGTCGACCACGAAAGCCAGCGCGTGGAGAAGCGCGCGGCTCTGGTCGAGGAGACAGAGGCCAAAGCCCGTGCCGCGAAGGCCGAGGCAGAGGCCAAGGCCGCAGAAGCCGCACGGCTGGCCGAGACCGCGGCCACCCATCGCGACTCGGTCACCACGTCCCGCGAGGACCTCGCGGCTCGGCGTGAGGAGGCCGACGATCTGGATCCCCGTACGCCGCGCACCGACGAGCCCGGCACTGCCGGACCTGGCTCCGCCGAGCGGATGCAGCCGGACGCTTCTACTCGCTAGGGGTCCAGGACACCGGCAGCCGTTTGATCCCGTGGATGAACGCCGAGTGCAACAGGTCGGGCTCTTCGGTCGCACGGATGTCGGGCACCCGCCGGTGCAGTTCCTCGAACGCGACGGTGATCTCCCGACGGGCCAGATTGGCGCCGAGGCAGAAATGCGCGCCGCCGCCGCCGAACCCGAGGTGCGGGTTGGGGTGGCGGCGAACATCGAATTTCCACGGTTCGGCGAACTTGGACTCGTCACGGTTGGCTGACCCGTACCACAGCGTGACCTTGTCTCCCGCAGCCATTTTCACGCCGCTGAGCTCAATGTCGCGGGTGGTGGTGCGCCGCATGTAGGCCACCGGCGAGGCCCACCGCACAACCTCCTCGACCGCGGTCGGTGCCAGTTCGTCGTAGTTCGCCCACCACACGTCACGCTGCTCGGGATAGCGGCTCAGCGCCAGCACCCCGTGGCTGATCGCGTTTCTGGTGGTCTCGTTGCCCGCGACCACCAGAAGGATGAAAAACGATGCGACCTCCGCCGAGGTCAGCCGCTCGCCGTCGAGTTCCGCCCGGACCAGGCTGGTCGTCAGGTCGTCCCCGGGGCTGTCCCGACGATCCTCGGCGAGCTGCTTGGCGTACTCGCCGATGGCCATGGCCACGGTGAGAAATTCGTCGAAGTCGGTCGCGATGTCGGGGTCACCGAAACCCAGGATCACATTGGTCCAGTGGAAGACCCGTTGATGGTCCTCTTCGGGAATGCCCATCATGTCGCAGATGATCTGTAGCGGCAGCGGGCCCGCCAGCTCCGAGACGAATTCGCCGTGGCCGTCCGGGTGGTTGGCCACCATCGTCTCGACCAGTCGCCGCGCCCGTTGCCGCACCGAATCCTCGATCATCGCCAGCACCCGCGGGGTGAAGGCGCTGCGCACGATGTTGCGCAGCCGGGTGTGACGGGGATCGTCCATCGCGATCATCGAGCCGAAGTACTCGTTGAGTTCCGGGGTCTGATCACCGACGGTGATGCCGAGTGCCGAGCTGAACACCTCGGGATGCCTGCTCGCATAGAAGACGTCGTCGTGCCGGGTGAGCGCCCAGTGGCCGGCGACCTCCTCGGCGTCCGGGTCCCCGACGATGGACTCGTGAAAGCTGATAGGGGCTTCGCGGCGCAGAGTGGCGAACGCCCCGTCACGGATGTCGTCGTCGAGTCCCCAGAAATCCCACGATCCGAGGTCGATATCGGAGAGCGGCACGTCGGCCGGTGCGAGCCCGTTGGTGCGGGTGACATCCGTTCTCAAGCCCATGCCCGCCCAGCGTAGCCTCACGGCCCTGCTTCATGACCTTTTCGGCCGTGCGTGCGGCGCCGCTCTTTCATCCGTGCTTCGTGCAGGTGGCGGGCACCCTCGAGAAGCTCGTCACGCACCTGGCTTTCGTGCTCTCGAAAGCGCGACCAGTAATTGTCGTCGAATTCTTCGACCATTTGGAATGTCCACCGTCCCTCGAGCACGTTGCGCCCGACCATGTCGGTCTCCAACCGGTCGGCCACCGCACCGTGGCCGGCGGTCCGCAACGCCTCGCACGCCTCGCCCAGCAACAGATCGGCGTGTCCCATCAGTTGGTGGAACGAGTACAGGTGCCCCCTGGCTCGTTCCACGAACTCCAGCGCCTCGGTCAGCTTGCCCACGGCATCGACGGTGCCGTCACTTGCGTCAGTCACCGAGGCGAGATACCCGTCCCGATCCGGCCGCAATCTTTCCGGCTTACCGGGTGGTCGAGGCGAAACGTTCCCGTTTCGTCACCCTTAGCCGTTGCTGTGACATGCGACCTGGTGATTCACTGGTCCCGATGACTCTCAGGTAGTGTGCGTAAACTGCGCACACGATGGGACAGGCCCTCAAGCCACTGGGGCCGCCAATCGACCAGCTTCCCCAATGAATTCAAAGGCCTGCATTTTGCCCAACACCAGCAACGGCGTTCAGAACCTAAAGCCGAAATTCGAAGACGTCCAGGCACATTATGACCTGTCCGACGACTTCTTCCGGCTGTTCCTGGATCCGACTCAGACCTACAGCTGCGCCTATTTCGAGCGCGACGATATGACGCTCGAAGAGGCGCAGATCGCCAAGATCGATCTGTCCCTCGGGAAGCTCGGCCTCGAGCCGGGGATGACATTGCTCGACATCGGGTGCGGCTGGGGTGCGACTTTGCTGCGCGCAATCGAGAAGTACGACGTCAATGTCGTCGGACTCACGCTGAGCCGCAACCAGCAGGCGCACGTCCAGAGCCTGCTCGACGCCTCGGAGAGCCCGCGACACAAGCGGGTGCTCCTGGAGGGCTGGGAGCAGTTCCTCGAGCCGGTCGACCGCATCGTCTCGATCGGGGCCTTCGAGCACTTCGGCAGCGAACGCTACGACGACTTCTTCAAGATGGCCTACTCGGCGCTGCCCGCCGGTGGGGTGATGATGCTGCACACCATCATCAAGCCCAGCGATGCGGAGTTCGCCGAGCGCGAGCTGCCATTGACGATGACGAAGCTGAAGTTCTTCAAATTCATCATGGACGAGATCTTTCCCGGCGGTGAACTCCCGAAGGTGGAGGACGTCGAGAAGCACTCTGCCAAGGTCGGTTTCGAGCTCACCCGGGTCCAGCCGTTGCGGATGCACTACGCCCGCACCCTGGAGATCTGGGCGGCGGCGCTGGAGGCCCGCAGGGACGAGGCCATCGCCATCCAGTCCGAGGTGGTCTACGACCGGTACATGCGTTACCTCACCGGTTGCGCCGAACTCTTCACTCAGGGATACACGGATATCTGCCAGTTCACCCTCAAGAAGGGCTGATATCGCGGTATGACCGGGCCGGTTGGCCCGGTTCGGCCTTGGCGGCATCTCTGCGTCTGGCGGCCATGCCCGCCAGAGCCTCGAACACCACCCGGTGGGCGGCGTTGACCGTCAATTCGGCGTGGTCGTAGGCGGGTGCCACCTCCACCACGTCCACGCCCACGACATCGTGCTCGTAACAGAGTTGACGCACCATGCGCAGCAGGTCCGCACTGGTGATCCCGCCGGGTTCCGGGGTGCCCGTACCGGGCGCATGCGCGGGGTCCAGCACGTCGATGTCCACCGAGACGTAGAGCTTGTCGGCCTTGGCCAGTGCCTCGCCGACGGCGTCCTTCATGACCTCCTTGAAGCCGCGCTCCCAGATCTCCTGCATCGTGTGCCACGTCAAGCCCTGCTCTTGCATCCACTCGAAGGTGTCCTGGGGCGGCCAGTAGCCCCGCAGACCGACCTGGACGAAATGGGTGCCGGGTACGGCGCCTGAATCGATCAGCCTGCGCATCGGCGTCCCGTGGCTGGCGAGGTTGCCCTCGATCTCGTCGGCAGTGTCGGCGTGCGCGTCGAAGTGGACAATGCCGACGTTGCCGTAGCCGTACTTGTCGGCTACCGCGGTGGCCGCCGGCCACGTGATCGAATGGTCCCCGCCGAGGATCACCGGGACGATCCCGCGCGACGCGATGGCGTGCACGCGCTCGCGAATGTTGTTGTGCGACACCTCTGTCTGGCCATGGGGGCAGTAAGCGTCGCCGAAATCGACGACCTCCAACCAGTCGAAGATCTCCAGTCCGAGGTCCATGTGATAGGTGCCCGGTTCGTAGGCCGTCGCGCGGATCGCCCGCGGGCCGAACCGCGCACCTGGCCGGTTGGTGGTTCCGATGTCGAAGGGTGCCCCGACGATGGCGACATCGGGTTTCCACGAATCGAGTTGGTCCACCTCGGTTAGAAAAGGCCGGTGGCCGAAGGTGGCCAGACCGGCGTGCGCCAGATCAAGCTGCTCGGCCATGCCCGGCGGGAGGTCTCTGCTGTGCTCGTGGTCATGGCCCATGCGCAGAACCGTACCGGTCAGCAGGCGTCAGAACAGGCGACTTGTCACGAAGTCGCCAAGTGGCTCAATGCCTCGCGCAGCCCATCGGGAACCGGCCGCTTCGACCAGTCTTCGGTCGACACCACGACGTAGACATTGAGACCCCGGACCGCGACGCGCTCAGTGTCTTCGCGGCCCCCTGAAGCCTTGGAGCACACACCGAACCCGATGGTGAAGCTCGTCGAGCCGACCCGGGTGCACTCCGCGGTCACCCGCACCTCGTCACGCCACCGCACCGGGGACTGAAAGTCGATCTCGCTGTGCACCACCTGGAAGTCGTAGCCGGCGGACATCAGGTCGGGGTAGGCGACGCCGAGGTGGTCGAGAAGCCCGGTGCAGGCCTCGTCGAACCATGTCAGGTAGTGGGCATTGAACACCACGCCCTGTTGGTCCACTTCGGCGTACCGGGGCACGATCGGCAGCGAGAACGCAGTCACGCCGAGCACCCTAATCCGCCGGAACGGTATTCCAGCAGCGAAAGTTCGCGCAGCGGCCAGCCGGAATACCGTTCCGGCGCGGTCTTCTGCGCATGTACGAGACTGGTCGCATGAAGCTCGTGACGCTCGACGACGTCCGCGCCGCCGCCGAGCGGATCAGAGCCCACGTCGTGCGGACTCCGCTGCTGGCGGCGCGGTGGGGTGACGACGAGCGGCCACTGTGGGTCAAGCCCGAGAATCTGCAGCCGATCGGTGCGTTCAAGGTGCGGGGCGCCTTCAACGCCATCACCGCCGCCGCCGCCGCCGCCAGCGGGGCCCGGACCGACATCGTCGCCTATTCGAGCGGCAACCACGCTCAGGCCGTCGCGTACGCCGCCGCCGCGTACGGATTTCCGGCCCACATCGTGATGCCGCAGGAGACACCCGACGTGAAGGTGCAGGCCACCCGCACCCTCGGCGCGCGGGTGGTGCTGTGCGGGCCGGGGGAGCGGGAACGGGTCGCTGCGCAGGTGGTCGAGGAGACCGGTGGGGTGATGATCCCGCCGTTCGACCATCCGGACGTCATCGCGGGCCAGGGCACCGTCGGGCTCGAGATCGCCGAGGATCTACCCGCGGTGCGCAACGTCCTGATCCCGGTCAGCGGCGGCGGCTTGGCCTCGGGCATCGGCACCGCGATCAGGGCGCTCTGCCCCGAGGCGAGAATCTTCGGGGTCGAACCGGAACTCGCCGCCGACACCACCGCGGGCCTGGCCGCCGGCCACCGGGTGGACTGGCCGATCGAGGACCGCAACCGCACCATCGCCGACGGTCTACGCTCGCAACCCTCGGATCTGACCTTCGCGCACCTGCAGCGCGTTCTGGACGGGATGATAACGGTGTCGGAGAGCCAGATTCGCGCGGCGGTCCGGGAATTCGCGCTGCGCTCCCACCTCGTCAGCGAACCCAGCGGCGCGGTGGCGCTGGCCGCCTACCGTCACGGATCGATCCCGCCGGGGCCCTCCGTGGTGGTCCTTTCGGGCGGCAATATCGAACCGGCGCTGCTGGCGCAGATCCTGTCAGGGTGACCGCAGCAGCGGATTCGACAGGTGTGCAACTTCCGGTAGGGTCACCCGAGATTGCGTCCGCATGGTCGTGGGGGGACCGTGGACGCCAGAAGGAGTTGTTTTCGTGGACGCGGTACTCGGCCTGTCGGTCACACCGTCTGCCGTCGGCCTAGTCCTGGTGGAGGGGCAGGACGCGGACGGCGCAACCATGGACGGCGAAGGATTCGAGGTCCGCAGCCACGGGTCGTCGAGTGCACGTCACACGTCCGAGCAGGCAGCCGCTGCGGTGCTGCGCACCGAGGCGATCGCCGCCGAGCGTGGGCACCGCGTGCACTCCATCGGCGTGACCTGGAGTGACGACGCCGACACCGAGGCGTCGCTGCTGCTGAAATCCCTGAGCGATTCCGGCTTCGACAACATCGTCCCGATCCGCCTTTCGGAGGCCACTGACGCCCTCGCCCGCGGGATCGCCGAGGTCACGGGTTATGCGACCACCGCCGTCTGTGTCATCGAACCCGAACAACTCATCGCGCTGGTCGTCCAGACCGACGAGGGCGCCGTGCAGACCGCGGTCAATCACACCGTCGTGACCGAAGAGGACCTCGTCGGCTGGTTGAGCGCGGTGTTCACCAAGGCCGACTGGGAACCGGAGGCGCTGGTGCTGGTCGGCTCGGCCGAGGATCTGGACGGGCTGCTGCCCGTCCTCGAAGACGCCTTGTCGGTGCCGGTGTTCACCCCCGCGGAGGCGCAGCTGGCCCTGGCCCGCGGCGCGGCGCTGGCGTGCGCCCAGGGCGGCGAGTTCGCCTTCGGCGACGACGTCTCGGCCGACTCCGAGAGATCCCGGGGTGTCGGACGCCGAGGCGGTCGCCTCGCGCAGGTCGGCCCGCGGGCCATGCTCGCCGCCGGGATCGTGACGTTCGTGGCGTCCGCCTCCGCAGCCATCGCCCTGCAGGCGGCCCCGGAGCGGTCCGCGCCGCAGACCCGTCCGGCGGCCGACACGTCGATCCAGACGCCTGCCGCGGTACGGGCGCCCGCACCCGCGGCGCCGCGGCCTGCCGCGCCGGTGCCGGACGTGGCACCGCCCGCGGCGGCAGAACAACCCGAGGCGTTCGTGCCCGAAGCGGCACCAGAGCTGGAAGCCGCACCGGTTGTGGACCCCGCGCTGCTGGCCCCCGAGATGCCCGCCTCACCACCGGCGCCCGATGCGCCGCCGCCGGCCGGCGCACTGCCACCGGCGCTGCCCGCTCCCGCGGTGGTGCCGCCGCCGGTGCCCGAGGACCGCCCCGGACTGTTGGACCGGATCCGTGATCGACTGTCGGGCATCGGCAACGACGAGCAACCGGCCGCGGTCCCCGCGCCGCCTCCGGTGCCGCCGGTGTTCCCGCCCCCGGTCCCGCCGGTGTTCGGCGCCCCCGCGCCGCCGCAGTAGCGGCTCACCAGGCGCTGCAGGCACCCGACCGTTCCGGCGTTTACCCTCGCTGGGGTGAGCCTGCCCGTTGCGCGACCCGGAATTCCGATCCTGCGCATCGCCCTGCGTATCGCGATCATCGCGGCGGTCGTGGCAGCGGTCGTCGTGGTCGCGATGACCTCGCAGCGCGGCGTGTGGTGGCGCCTCATCACGTTCACCTATCAGGCCAACCTGCTCGCGGCCGGGTACTACCTGTGGACGCTGGTGTCGCCGCGCGCCGACGCAAGGGTGGGTCTGCGCGGTGCGGTGGTGCTCTACGTCGTCCTCGCGGGCGTCGTCTGGAACTTGTTCCTGACCGACCACAGCATGGGTTACACACCCGCCAACCTGCTGCTGCACGTGGTGGTGCCGGTGCTCGCCCTCGCCGACTGGCTGCTCGTCGGCCGGGGTTTGGCGAGGGTGTCGTGGTGGCAACCGTTCGCCTGGCTGGTATACCCGGCCGGCTACCTGGCACTGGCGTTGTTGGTGCTCAACAGGTTCGGCCGACGCGCGCCCTACTATTTCCTCGATCCCGCTACCGTCGGGACGGCGGCGGTGGCGATGAACGTCGCGGGACTGGCCGGGTGCGTGCTCGCCGTCGGCTACGCGTTGCTGGCAGCGCACCGTGCCGCCACCTCCGTGGGCGCGGACGCGTCGTGAAACGTTCGGACATGCGCGTTCGATAAGGGACGAAGGCAACCCGAGAAATACGACGAATTCGCGCGATGGCGATTGTCCGTGCCGAACCGCGACGAAGAACTAGGATGGCAACGTGCTCAGCGCCCCTCTGCAGCGAACTCGACCCTGGCGCAGGGTGACGCGTCGACTTGTCGGCATGACCGGCACTGCCGTCGTGGTCGCCGGCCTGTCGATGGCAGGACCGATCGCGCCCGGCTTCGCCGAGTCGGCGTCTCCGGCAACGGTCGCGAGCGTGTCACCCGCGGCCGGCGAAACCGTCGGTGTCGCCCATCCCGTGACCGTGACCTTCACCGGCACCGTCGACAACCGGGCTGCCGCGGAGCGGTCCATCGCCATCGCGCCCGGAGGCACCCCCGACCCGGCGTCGATGCCCGGGAAGGGCTCGTTCACCTGGCTCGACGATCGGACCGTGGAATGGACGCCGGCGGAGTTCTTCCCGGCGCACTCACCGATCAGCGTCTCGGTCGGCGGATTCCGGACCGGCTTCGAGACCGGATCGTCGGTGGTCAGCGTCGCCGACCTCGGCGACTACACGTTCACCGTCAGCATCGACGGGGTCGTGGCCCGACAGATGCCGGCCTCGATGGGCAAGTCCAAATTCCCGACGCCGATCGGGCAGTTCACGGCGCTCGGCAAGGAGCGCAACGTCACCTTCGACTCGCGCACCATCGGGATTCCACTCGACGATCCCGAGGGCTACCTCATCAAGGGGGAGTACGGCGTCCGTGTGACGTGGGGCGGGGTCTACGTGCACTCGGCACCGTGGTCGGTGGGCTCCCAGGGCTATGCCAACGTCAGCCACGGCTGCATCAACCTCAGCCCCGACAACGCCGCCTGGTACTTCGACACCGTCAGCGTCGGCGACCCGATCATCGTCCAGGCCTAGCTGGCTTTAGGCCGAGTCAGCAGTTCGCCTGGATCTTGAACTTCGCGGTGACTTCCTTCATCGGGTCGTCGGTGAAGTTGCCGTTCGCCGAGCCGGTGATCGTGTAGGTGCCACCGACTCCCGTCACCTCGGCATCACCGATGTTGTCGGCCCAGTAGGTGCCCGTGAAACCACCGAATCCGCGAAACAGTACGGACTTCGGGGTGACAGAGCCGCCTGTCTCCAGCACGGCGGTGAAGCCGTTGTCCTGCTCCGGTGTCTCGATGTACCAGGACCAGCCCGACTGATGGCAGCGCACCGGGTGCGCTCCGGCCACCTCGTTGCCGTCGATGCTGACCGTGGCGGTGGTTCCACCGAGCGCCGGTTCCGGTGCCGAGCAGCCGGCGAGGACGACGGCGCTGCCGATGGCCGCAGCCACCACGAAGTGTCGGGTCTCCATGGCGCCCGACTCTATGCGCTGTGGCGCTCCTGTCCGGCCGGAATGCCCGTGTATTCCGGATTGGGTGGTACCGAGAGCGCGATCCCGATGCGGTTGGTGGCACCGATGAACGCCGCTATCGAGATGCCCTCCAGAATCTCGTGATCGTTGAGGCCGAGCTCACGCAACCGCGCGAAGTCGTTGTCCCGGAGGGATTGCGGATCGTTGTTGACCGCCACCGCCAGATCGGCCAGAGCGCGTTCCCGAGGCGTCAGCTCGGCCACCTGATGGTGGTCGATGGCGACGCGCTGGCCGAACGACCAGTCACCGGCGACCTGGCCGAGCTTGTTGGCATGGTTGGTGTGGCAGTAGGCGCAGCGGTTCTCGGGCACGGCCAGTCGCGAGATCGCCGTCGGCGTCAGCAGCCCGGTCACGGGGGCATCAGTGGTTGCGGTCATGGGACCGACCATCCCGCGTCGGGAACCCGGCCACAACAGTTCCACACGGGCAGAGGAGAACCCTTGCCGCGGTCAGCGCAACGCTGCCGCGGTGGCGTCGTCGGCGGGCAGGAACGCCTCGATGCTCAGCTCGGCGGCCGTGAGATCGAGCGCGGTGCCAAATGTCGTCACCATGCTCAGGAACCTCAACGCCCGCCCGTCGGTGGTCACCAGCTCGAGCGGGACCGCCACCGCGCCCAGGTCGTGGGACTCGTCGAATCCGCCTGGGTACGAATCGATCTCGGCAAGCAGCTCAGCGAGTGCATCGGAGTCACTGATCGCCGACTCCCGCCGCAGTCGCTCGATGAGGTGGCTGCGCCACTGCGCGAGGTTGCCGATCCTCGGCGCCAGGCCGTCGGGGTGCAAAGCGATGCGCAAGGCGTTGGGTCGCTCCAGCAGGTGCGGTGCGACACCGTCGAGCAGTACCGACGCACCGGTGTTGGCCTGCACGATCCACCAGCCTCTGTCCACCACGACGCACGGATACGGATTGAAGGCATCCAACACCCGCGCCACCCCCGCACGAACCGCGGCCATGTCCGGCGCGTCGAGCGGCCGTTCCGCGTACACCGGTGCCAAACCCGCCGCAACGAGAAGCCGATTCTGTTCGCGCTGAGGCACTTCGAGCACCGAAGCCAGCCGCAGCACCATCGCACGGCTGGGTGCCGACCGTCCGGTCTCGATGAAGCTGACGTGCCGCGCGGAAACCTCGGCCTCGAGGGCGAGATCGAGTTGACTGAGCCGCCGCCGAAGCCGCCAGCGCCGCAGCATCGTGCCGAAGCTCCCTGTCGTGCCCGCCCATGGGTCCACAATCGTCATCCGCCCAGTGTGGCTCCGAACTGGGCGTGCAGCCACTACCTGTCAGGTAATTGCGACGCTTACCTCTGCGCAGCACTGTGGAGACATGACCAGAACGTTCGAGGGGCCGGGTATCTCCGAAACTGGACGCTGCGACGAACTCCGTATCCCGCGGTGGTTGCGCTTCGTGCTGATCTGCGACCGGGCGGGCTCGTCGTGGTACATCGGCGTCGGCTTCTTCTTCGCCCCTGCGCTCGTGATCCTGTCGCCGTGGCCACCGCTCACCGTGGCGGCGTGGGTGGCGATCGGCGCGGCCGGCCTGTGGCTCGGCCTACTGGGGATCGCGATGGCCACCGGCCTGGCGATGGTGCTGAAGTCGAATGTCGAGATCCCCGAGCACTACTGGCGCTCGATCCTGGACTACCCGGACGTCAGTGCTGCACCGGGCAGGACTGCCCGGTGTAGTCGACCTGCCAGTGCTTGATGCCGTTGAGCCAGCCCGACCGCAGGCGTTCGGGTGTACCGACCGCGGTCAGATCGGGCATGTGATCGGCAATGGCGTTGAACATCAGCTCGATGGTCATCCTGGCCAGGTTCGCGCCGACACAGTAGTGGGCGCCGGTACCGCCGAACCCGACGTGCGGGTTGGGATCGCGCAGGATGTTGAACGAGAACGGATCGTCGAAGACGTCCTCATCGAAGTTCGCCGACCGGTAGGACATGACGACGCGCTGGCCCTTCTTGATGGGCACGCCTGAGAGCTCGTAGTCCTGTAGCGCGGTGCGCTGGAACGAGGTGACCGGCGTCGCCCACCGCACGATCTCGTCGACCGCGGTGAACGGACGATCCCTCTTGTACAGCTCCCACTGGTCGGGATTGTCGGCGAAAGCGATCATGCCGTGGGTGATCGAGTTGCGGGTTGTCTCGTTTCCGGCGACCGCCAGCAGCACCATGAAGAACCCGAACTCGTCATCGGAGAGCTTGTGTCCGTCGACGTCGGCCTCGATCAGCTTGGTCACGATGTCCTCGCCGGGCTCCTTCGCCCGGATGGCGGCCAGCTGCATGGCGTACATGATCAGTTCCATCGCCGAATTGCGTCCGTCGTTGTGGGCGAACTCCGGGTCATCGTCCGCGACCATCTGGTTGGACCAGTCGAAGATCTTCTTGCGGTCCTCCAACGGAATGCCGATCAGCCCGGCGATGGCCTGCAGCGGCAGTTCGCACGACACCTGTTCGACGAAATCGCCTGAGCCCCCCGCCGCGGCGGTCTTGGCGATGTTCTGCGCCCGCTCGTTGAGGTCCTCCCGCAGGCGTTCCACCGCGCGCGGGGTGAAGCCGCGGGAAATGATCTTGCGCAGGTGCGTGTGGTGCGGTGCGTCCATGTTCAGCAGGACGAACTTGCCGGTCTCGATCTGCTCGCCGGTGGAACCCGCCGGATACCGGGGAAGGGCGGTCTTCTCCAGGCTGGAGAAGACGTCGCTGCGCTTGGAGATCTCCTTGACATCCTTGTGCTTGGTCACCACCCAGTAGCCGCCGTCGTCAAAACCCCCGATCCCGTCGGGCTGCTCGTTCCACCAGATCGGCGCGCTACGACGCAACTCCGCCAGCTCTTCGATCGGCAGACGCTCGCAATTGAGATCGGGATCGGTGAAGTCGAATCCGGGTGGGAGGGTGGGAGTCGGCATGCGTTGGCTCCTAAATAACCGTCAAAATGGCTGTACCGCATTGCTACACCACACAGGGGCGTCGGCGAGACAAGTTGGGCGAAGTGTCTTCCAGGTGGCCCCGCCGACTGGACGCGAGCCGCCAACGGTGTAACGCTTTAACGACCAGAGCAGATGCATCCAGTGACAAGTCGCACCCGCGAAACCCGGAGGGGGCATCGGTGAAGTTCGGATTCGACGCGAAGACCGTTTCCATGGTGGGCGCAGCAGCGTTCGCGACGCTCGTTGTGACCGCGGCACCCGCCGGCGCTGATCCGGCCCCGCCGCCTGTCCCCGCACCATTGCCCGCCCCCGCGGCACTGGCAGCCCCCGCGCCACTGGCAGCTGAGGTTCCCGCGCCTGCGGCCGAGGTTCCCGCGCCCGCGGCCGCAACCGATCCCGCCGGTCCGCCCGCCGAGGGCGTTCCGCATCTGCTGAGCCTGGAGAATCTCCCGCCCGGCACCAGCGAGGCGCCCGTCGCCCCGAGCCAGCCGCGACTGACCTACCTGAAGGATCTCTGGCACGCGATGCAGACGCAGGAGGTCAGCGGCAGCGATGCGCTGCTGCTGCTGACGCAGCGGCCGATGACCGCCAACGCCACGCCGCCGGCCGGGATGCCCGCGAGCCCGCAGGCACCCTTGCCCGCAGCACCGCCGTCGGGTGCAGACCCGCTGGCGGCGCCGCTGCCCGCCCCGGAGGCGCCGGCGGTAGCGCCGCCCCTCGCTCCCTAGCTGGCTGCCGCTTCCAGCGGTACCGCTGCCACGGCCTCGATGCGGGCGGGTACGTGCTTGTGCCACGGTGTGCCCGCGTAGGCGTCGCGCCAGTCGCTGGACGTCAGGGAATTGGGCGCGACACCGGGAACCTGCTCATTGCCGTCGGGCCCGACGAAATCGAGGCCGTAACCGTTGGGTAGCGAAGCGTGGCCCGCCAGCATCGCGTCACTGATTTCGATCGTCGCCTCCGCTGCGCCTGCGGCGGTGGTGATCCGCGCGCGGCCGCCGTCGGTCAGCCCTAGGGCGGCGGCGTCCTCGGCGCTGACCCGAAGGGCTCCGTCGGCGTCGCGCTTGCGCCAGGAGGGGTCGCGGATGATGTCGTTGGCGGTGTAGGCGCGCCGCTCGCCGGCCGACAGCACGATCGGGAACTCCGGTGTGGTCAGCCCGGCCGGCGCGTCGACCAGCGCCTTGAGGTCGGCGAGCATCTCCGGCAGCTCCAGGGCGATCCTGCGGTCCGGATGCGAGATCAGCGCGAAGTCGTCCTCGTACTCGTGCACGGTGAACGTCACGCCCGAGCGGCTCTGCAGGATCGCGTCGAACAGCGCGTTGCCGTCGGCGTGCCCGGCGCGGCGCACCGCCTCCGGGTAGGTCATCGCCCCCTTCTGCGCCAGACCCCACAGCGCCGCCGCACCGGATAGCCCCTCGGGCAGCGTCGGGCCGAGCGTCTCGTACAGAACGAACGGCAGCACCTTGCCCAACCCGGGATTGGCGCCGACGGCGGCAAGGAAGGCCGCGGTGAACGCGTCACGCCCCTGCTCGGCGGCGCGGCGCAGGGGAGTCAGCTCGGCCTCGTCGACGACGCCGAGTTCACGCATCAGTCGGGCCCAGATCTCGGGTTCGGGCAGGGTGCCGGGCAGCGGCTCCATCAGCGGATGCCGCAGGTGGAACGTGTTGTGCGGGAACTCCAGGTTGAAGAAGGTCGCTTCGGCCTTCTCGAACTGGGTCGCCGCGGGCAGCACGTAGTGCGCCAGCCGGGCCGTCTCCGTCATCGCCACGTCGATCACCACGAGCAGTTCGAGCTCCGCGAGCGCCCGGGCGACCGCGTGGGAGTCGGCCACCGAATGCGCCGGGTTGCTGCTCTCCACGATCATGGCGCGGAACCGGTCGGGGTGGTCGGTGAGGATCTCCTGGGGCACCACATTGCTGGGCATCAGCCCGCCGATGATCGGCGCGCCGGTCACCGGAGTGCGACCGACACCGCCGGGCCGGAACAACGGCGCGAACGACGAATGCAGATGCTGGCCACCGCGTTTGGCGAAGTTTCCGGTCAGGATCCACAGCATCTTGTTGAGGTACGAACACAGCGTGCTGTTTGGTGCCTGCTGGACGCCGAGGTCCTCGAACACCGCGACGCTGCCTGCGGTCCCGATCCGGCGTGCCGCGGCGCGAATCAGTTCTTCGTCGACGCCGCACCGCTGCGCGTAGTCGCCGACCGGCACCTGCGCGAGGGCCTCTCGGACCGGCCCGACGCCGGAGACATGCTCGGCGAGAAACGCCTCGTCACAGAGGTTCTCCTGTACCAGCACGGCGGCCAGCGCGGCCAGGCACCAGGCATCGGTGCCCGGCCGGACCCGCAGGTGGAAGTCGGCCATCTTCGCGGTGTCGGTGATGACCGGGTCGATCACGACCATGGAGCGGGCCGGGTCGTTGGCGATGTCGTGCAGCACCACGCGGGCCCGCGGAAAGCTCTGCGACATCCACGGGTTCTTGCCGATGAACACCGAGACCTCGGCATGCTCGAACTCGCCGCGAGTGTGGTTTCCGTAGAAGTGCGCGTCGACCCAATGCTCCCCGGTCTTCTCCTGGGCCAGGGCGTTGGAGCGGTGGTGTGAACCCAGCGCCTTGAGGAACGCCCCGCTGTAGGCCCCGCCGAGATGGTTGCCCTGCCCGCCACCGCCGTAATACATGATCTTGTCGCCGCCGTGAGTGTCGGCGATCGCCTTGAATCCCGCGGCGATCTCCGAAATCGCGGTGTCCCAACCGACTTCCTCGAATGTCCCGTCCGGCGTGCGGCGCATCGGCGACGTCAGACGGGCGCGGTTGTTCTGGTAGTGGTCCAGGCGCAACGCCTTGTTGCAGGTGTACCCGCGGGAGGCGGGGTGCTCCTTGTCGCCGCGGATGCGAGCCAGGGTGCGATCGGAGACCTGCACCACGATTCCGCAGTTGCATTCGCAGAGGATGCACGCCGTGGGCTGCCAATCGCCGGGTTGCTGCGTCATCGCGTGGTTCGCTTTCTTCCGGGGGAACGGGTCTCGGCACTGATGAGTGACCGAAGCTGGGCATGGACGGAGTCGAGCGGGCCGAGGTCCTTCGAGGCGCGGGCGATCACGATCGCGCCCTCGAACGACGACAGGACGAGCATGGCGAGGGCGCCGGCCCGCTCCGCGGGAATGCCGTCGCCGGTGAGTCGCTGCTCGATCACCTCGCGCCAGCGGGCGAAGGCTGCGGCGGCACGCTCAATCAGCGCCGCCGACTGATCGGTCTTGGCAGGATCACCCGCCTCGATGGCGACGGCAACCACCGGGCACCCTGCTCGAAAATCACTGCGCTGCAGCTGTTTGCGGTAGTCGTCGAAGAGAGCGTCGAGCGCCTCGAGTGTCGAGGTGGCGTCGCCGAGCCTGGCTGCCATGAACTCGCCCGCATAGTCGACCGCCTCACAGAGCAGCTGTGTCCGGCCACCGGGAAAGTAGTGGTAGGCCGACCCCCTGGGCGCGCCGCTGTGCTCGAGGACGTCGGCGATAGCGGTCGGATGTGCACCCCGCTCCCGGATGAGCAGCGCCGCGGAGATCACCATGCGTTCACGTGGACTTGTCACCGGCGCCGGACCGCCTTCCCTGATTCTATGTATGTGACTCTACATAATTATCGCGCTCAGGCGAAGGGATCGACGACGTAAGATTTTCTCTGTGCCCAGCGAACCCGCCTCGGCGCAACGCCTGCGTGACCTCGCGCTGCTGCGTCGTGTCCGGGACCGTATCGACCGGGAGTACGCGCAGCCTCTGAATGTCGAAGCACTGGCGCGCGGCGTCAACATGTCGGCGGGCCATCTGTCCCGCCAGTTCAAGACCGCCTACGGCGAGTCGCCGTACTCGTACCTGATGACCCGCCGGATCGAGCGGGCGATGGCGCTGCTGCGCCGCGGCGACATGACGGTGACCGAGGTGTGTTTCTCGGTGGGGTGTTCATCGCTGGGCACGTTCAGCACCCGGTTCACCGAGTTGGTCGGCATGCCGCCCAGCCGATACCGCGAACAGGTCGCCACCGCGTCCGCCGGCATACCGTCGTGCGTCGAGAAGCACGTGACCAGACCGATCAGGAATCGAGAAGCGCCGCCCGCAAGGCTGCATCTAGCGTGAATTGCATGGCGACCACACACATCACGATTCACCACAGCTTTCTGCCGCACGACGACCCCGAGGAGTCGCTGGCGTTCTACCGCGACGTCCTGGGATTCGAGGTTCGCCTCGATGTCGGAGGGGGACCGATGCGCTGGATCACCATGGGGCCGCCCGCACAGCCCGACACGTCGATCGTTCTGCATCCCGTCGCGGCCGATCCCGGGATCAACGACGACGAGCGTCGCCTCATCGCGGAGATGATGGCCAAGGGCACCTACGCCATGGTCGTTCTGGCGACGGGGGACCTCGACGGCACCTTCGAGCGACTGCGGGCGAGCGACGCCGAGATCGTCCAGGAACCTACCGACCAGCCGTACGGGGTGCGCGACTGCGCCGTGCGGGATCCCGCGGGCACGATGATCCGCATCCAGGAGCGGCGCTGAACGTACGTCGCCGCTGCATCTGGCCGACGTCGACCAGCATCTCGCCCACCAGGCGGCCGCCGATGCCCGCCGTGCCGCCGGTGATCAACGCTGTCTGTCCCCTCAATTCCATGGGTCTTACCCGCTAGGCAATCCACCGCGGAGCGGTGACGTCGTTCCTGGGTGCGCGGTGGGCGAAGGCCAGCCGCAGGCGCTGCTTGCCGCGCGACACCCGCGACATCACCGTGCCCAGCGGAATATCGAGGATCTCGGCGGTTTCGACGTACGTGTAGCCCTGGATGACCGCGTAGTACAGCACCTCGGCAAACCCTTCGGGCAGTGCCGCCAATGCGGAGGCAACCTCGGTGTCCCCGAGTTCCTCCAGCGCTTCCGCTTCTGCTGATCCGGTTGCGGTACGGGCTAATTCGCGTTCATTGATCGCATCGATCGTGGCCTCTACCGGACGGCACTGCCTGGCGCGATAGCCGCTGACCCATTTGTTGTAGAGGATCTTGAACAGCCACGCCTGCAGGTTGGAGCCTTCCTGGAACGTGTGGAACCCGCTGTAGGCGCGAAGCAGCGTGTCCTGGAGCAGGTCCTCGGCGTCGGCCTCGGACTTGGTCAACCGCCGGGCGCCCCGGAGTAGAGCGCCTTTGAACGGTGGGACGTCGCGGGCGAACCGGGCGGCAAGATCGGCGTCGACTGCCAGGGTGGCGCAGGGAAGCGATGTCAGCGTTGTGGTGGTCACGTTCGGACTCCTTCGATGTCGTTGGGAGGTTTCGGGTCTGGCGAACTGTCGAGTCCAGACTCGCTGCCAGGCGGGCGCAGCGGACCCTTGGAAGTTCGTGGTCCGTGGTCGGCAATCCGTAGTGCCTCGCGCGGTCAGTGGCGCCGGGCGACGGTCCCGAGCACCTGCGCTCAGTCGCCGATGAAGGTGACTGTTTCGTCGAAAGGCGCCCGTCCGGTCCGACTGAAGCTGACCGAAGTGTCCTCGTAGCCGACGGCCATACCGCAGAACAGGATGAGGTCGTCGGACGGCGAGACAGCCTCCGCGACCGTCTTGCGCACCTGGGACCACGCCATCTGGGGGCAGCTGTGCAGCCCCTCGGCGCGCAGCAGCAGCATGACCGTCTGCAGGTACATCCCGACATCCGCCCACTGGGGCAGGCCCAGTTCCCGATTGATGTAGCAGAACAGGGCGACGGGCGCACCGAAGCATTCCCAGTTCCCGATAGCGGCCCGCTGGCGGGCCTCCCAGTCCTCGCGCGCGATACCGAGCGAGCGATATCGCTCGTTGCCGAACGCCGAACGCCGCTCACCGTACGGGGATTTGAGGGCACGCGGGTACATCTCGAACTCCCGCTCATCCCACGGTTCCCCCGCGGTGACGCGCTCGAGGGCAACCTTTTTGAGCCGGGCCAACGGCGCGCCGGTCATGACGAAGATCCGCCACGGCTGGAGGTTCGATCCGGACGGCGACCACGCCGCGGCGGACAGCACGCGCTCAATCACTTCTGTCGGGACCGGCTCGCTGGTGAACCCGCGTACCGACCGACGGCTCTCTACTGCTTCATAAATGTTCACCAATTCAGCCTCACAGCGGCTGCACGGGACCGAACCCTTGGAACTTCGTGGTCTGTCGAAAAGCTAACTGGCCCATTCGAGAGTGCGTAGCTGTCTGCGGGATGTGACACCGAGTTTGACGAAGACCTTCCGCAGGTGCCATTCGACGGTGTGTGTGCTGATGAACAGCTGCGCGCCGATCTCCTGATTCGTCAGGCCGTCGGCAGCCAGCCGAGCGATCTGCGCCTCCTGCGATGTCAGGTCATCGCCTGATCCGACGCGCTGCTTGCGCACCTTCTCACCGGTGGCGATCAGCTCGCGGCGGGCCCTCTCGGCGAAGGCTTGCGCGCCCATCCGGGTGAACATCTCATGCGCGATCCCGAGCTGTCGGCGGGCATCGACCCTTCGGTTGGCGCGGCGTAACCATTCGCCGTAGCAGAGGTGAGCGCGCGCAAGGTGCACGACGACTCTCGTGCGTGCGAGACGCTCGATCCCCTCTGTGTAGAAGCTGTCGGCGACATCGTCGGCGGCCACGAGTGCTCGCGCAGCCGCCAAAACACCGAGACCCCAATCTGTTCCGCTGGCCAGTGCGCGCTTCTCGAGTCGGCCGACGGCTGAAACGGCCTCATCGAGTTCGCCGCTGCGCGTCGCCGCCTCGATCAGTTCGAGCAGACACCACCCGTGGAAACCGAGGTCCTCGTATTCGCACGCGCCTCGGGCAGCGGCCAGCGCCTCGTCGTAACGTCCGAGCCCGTTACAGAGCAGGGCGGTGGCGCAGCCGGCCAATCCGAGCACCCGGCCCTCGCCGCGCGCAGTGGCATCGGTGACGGCGGCCTCGATGACGGGCAGTGCGGCGGGAGCATCACCCCGCCAGGCGGCGAGCATCACCGAGTGGTACCGCACCGGCGTATACCGGTCAGTGGCTGCTCGGATCGACCATGCTTCTTCGATCAGCGTTGCAGCCGTGGCGAATTCACCGGCAAGGATGTGGGTGCCTGCGCGGTAGAGCAGTGCCTGGGGGAGCACGGCCAAAGCGCCCGCCCGACGCGCCTGCCGGACGGTGACGGTGGCCAGCTCGACAACGATCGAGTCATCCCACAGTTCGTGCGCGGCAGATTCCTGCAGGATCGGAAACGCCGGCACGAGCCAGCGCAGGACCTGACCCTCGTCCTCCCGGGCTTGCCCGCGCATGCTCTTCAGGGCAGCGCGCAATGCGTCGGAACCCGCCTCCGGCCCCGCCGTGATCCGTTCCGTCATTCCCCGCAGGAGCAGTTCGACGGTGCGTGGCGAGTTGGGTAGCCGGTCGGCGGCGGTCCGGGCCGCGGCCGCCGTCTCCGGAACCGCAGCTGGTTCTCCCAGCCGGCCGGCATACATCGCGGTGGCGAGCGACTCGAGGTAGGCCTCCGCGGCTGCGAAGTCGTCGAGGTTCTCGAAACGCCTTGCCGCATCGAGCAATTGCGCCGCATGTTCGCTGAGCGGACCCGCGCCCGCATCGCCACCGCGACTTCGGGAGAACCCCATCTGCGCGCGCAGGCGAATGACTTGGGCACGCTGGACATCCGACAGTGGCGAGAGCTCGGCGTTCGCGAGCAGATCGTAGGCCGCCGACGGGGCTGCCGCATCACGCTTGGCATGCGCGGCTGCCAGCGCCCTGCCGGCCCGTTGTGCGGGATCCGACGTCAATACCGTCGCCCGCTCCAAAAATGCAGCAGCGGCGGCAATTCCGCCCCTGCTCTGTGCCCTGTCCGCAGAAGCTTCCAGTTCGGCGGCCACCGCGTCGTCGGGCCCGGCCGCGGCGTGCGCGGCGTGCCATGCCCGCCGGTCGGGATCCACCTTCGGGTCAGTGGCCTCGGCCAGTACCCGGTGCACCTCCCGCCGGTCGGTCAGCGGCGCGGCGCGGTAAGCGGCCGAGCGCACCAGCGGGTGGTGAAAACGCATGCGTGGACCGAACTCGATCACCCCCGCGGTCTCCGCCGGCGCGAGGGCGTCGACCGCGATGCCGAGCAGCGCCGCCGCGCGGAGGAACAACGCCGAGTCGCCTACCGGCTCGGCGGCGGCGACCAGAAGCAGCTTCTGGGTCTCCGTCGGAAGAGACTGGATGCGGCGCGCGAACCCTTCCTCGAGGTGCCCCGGCGACGACCGCCCACCCATATTCCAGAAGCCGCCGGCCAACTCGGCCGCGGAGAACTTCCGGGGCACTTCCAGTAACGCCAGTGGAATGCCTCGGGTCTCGGCGACGACACGGTCGCGGATCCGTGGGTCAATCCCACCCAACATCACGGATTCCAGGAGCTCGCGGGAATCTCCGTCGGACAGGCCCCCGATCACGAGGTCGGGGAGACCAGCCAAGACGTCGACGGCGTCCCGCACACCGAAGATCAGGGCGACCGACTCGGCCACCAGGCGCCTGGCGACGAAACCGAGAATCTGAACAGACACCTGATCGAGCCATTGCGCGTCGTCGACAATGCACAGCAGCGGTTGATCATTCGAGGATGCAGCCAGCAGGCTCAGCACGGCCAGCCCGACGAGGAACCGGTCGGGGGTCGGGCCGACGCCGCGGCCGAACGCGACATTCAAGGCGTCGCGCTGAGGTTCGGGCAGTTCGTCGATACGCGCCATCAGCGGCAGGCACAACTGGTGGAGGGCGGCGAAGGCGAGTTCCATGTCCGCCTCCACACCCGATACACGGGCGACGCGCATCTCTGCGGCCTGCTCTTCGGCGTAGGCCAGCATCGCTGTCTTTCCGGCACCTGCCTCGCCACGCAGGACCAGCACCTGGCTTTCACCCGAACGGGCATCGGAGATCAGACGCCGTAGCGTCTCGCATTCCCTGTCGCGGCCGCGCAAGCGTTGCCGCTGGCCCTTGCTCGACATAGGCATCACCGCGCCTGGTCTCGACGGAGCCGCCGATACCGCTCTCAGCAGAGGTCGGTCCGATCGCCCCGAATGGTAGTCAGTGCCAACCTGTCGGTCCATGTCGATGCCTTCCGGTCTCGACAGTTCCCGGTGCCGGTCCGGATCATCGCGGACCCGGGTGAGGCCACGCCGTCACAGCCGTGCCGCTGTCTCGAGAATCCAGTCCGCCAGCCGGGTGTCGAAAAGCGCGGCTCCCTCGGCCGGAATCAGCGTCCGCTCCCCGATCGCGATGCCCCAGTAGTGCGCCGTCGGATCACTGACGACCCTGCGGGCGTCACCACGAGCGGCCAATGCGGTGCGGATGACCTCATCGAGGCGGAACGGTTCGGGACCACCGATCTCGATGATGCCGTTGACCGGGGCCGCCACAGCGGCGAGAGCGACGCCTTCGGCGACATCGGCCGACGCCATCGGCTGGATCAGGGCCGGCGGCAGCGACACCGTGTCGTCGACGGTGGCCGAATCGGCGATCGACCGCAGGAATTCGAAGAACTGGGTGGCGCGCACGATCGTGTACGGCACCGGCCCGGAGCTGATCAGGCTCTCCTGCGTCAGCTTGGCCTCGAAGTAGCCACTGGCCGGGGCCAGCCGGTCGGTCCCGACCACCGACAGTGCGACGTGGTGGCCGACGCCGGCATCGGCTTCGGCACCGAGCAGATTTGCGGTCGCGGTCCGGAAGAACTCCATCGCCTCGGCGTCGTCGAACGACGGCGAGTTCGACCCGTCGACGACGACCGCCGCGCCGCGCAGGGCGTCGGAAAGCCCCACGCCGGTGACGGTGTCGACGCCGGTCCGCGGCGATGCGGCCAGAACGTCGTGTCCACGTTCGCTCAGAGCGTGTACGACCTTCGCACCGACAAGACCGGTTCCTCCGATGACGACGATTCTCATGATGACCTCCTGGGCGATCTTGCGCGGCTGCTGACAGTTGCGGTGCGGATGGCCGCACTCCGATGGCCAGAACGGCTGGACACCGCCCGATTCATCCCGGCTTCCCAACGCGCAGATGACACCGCCCAGATTGCTGTGGACAGAACGGAATCACCGGATGAATCCCGCTGCCGCGGAGGGTTCTACGGAAAAGACAGGTGATGCCCACCTCGTCTTCCGGTAACGCGTTCAGAAGGAGAAGAACATGAGCTTGGACAGCAGTCCGCTGCTCGGTCGGGCAGGGCTCGACGAGTTGGTTCCGTCGCGCTACGCGCTGAAGGTCGGTGACATCGACGTGATGGTGATCAGCGACGGGGTACTTCCGATCACCGCCGTCACGATGGCCACCAACGTTGCCCCCGCGGACTTGTCGGCCTGGCTCAAGGACATGTACCTGCCGCCGGAGGTCCTCGACTGGCCGCTGAACGTGGCCGTGGTGCGCAGCGGCGACAAGACGATCCTCATCGACTCCGGGCTCGGCACGGAGTTCCCCGGCTTCCCGCGCGCCGGACAGCTGGCCATGCGGCTGGACGCCGCCGGCATCGCCCCGTCGTCGGTGACCGACGTCGTGCTCACCCACCTGCACATGGACCACATCGGCGGATTGCTCGTCGACGGGCTGCGCGGCCGGCTGCGGCCCGACGTGCGCGTCCATGTGGCGACGGCCGAGGCCGAGTTCTGGCAGGCACCCGATTTCTCGCGCACCGTCATGCCTGCGCCGATTCCGGACGTGCTTCGGGCGACCGCCACGCAATTCCTGGAGGTGTATCGCCGCCAGTTGCAGACCTTCGAGAAGGAGTACGAGGTGGCACCCGGGGTGCTGATCCGCCGCACCGGCGGTCACACCCCCGGGCACAGCATCGTCCGCCTCGAATCACGCGGTGAGGCCTTGACATTCGCCGGTGACGCGGTGTTCCAGCCCGGGTTCGACAACCCTGAGTGGCAGAACGGCTTCGAGCACGACCCCGAGGAGTCCGCCCGAGTGCGGGTCAACCTGTTGACGGAACTGGCAGCAAGCGGCGAGCAACTGGTGGCCACTCATCTGCCGTTCCCGTCGGTGTGCCGAGTGGCGTTCGCGGGCAATGCTTTCCGCTTCGTCGCGACCGTCTGGGACTACTGACACCCCCGCGTTTTCGGTGTAGTTGGTCACGCTGAGCATGACCAACTACACCGAAATCACACGGAGGCAGCCTCGTTCAGCTCGTTGAGGGTGTTCGTCGCCTCCAGGTACTCCTGCACCCAGCGCTCGATGACGGTGGAGGTCTTCTCGACCTTGGAGAACTGACCGACCACCTGGCCCACCGGGTTGAACGCGACGTCGACGGTCTCGTTGGGGTACTTGTGCGTCGCGGCGACCGCGAGACCGGAGACCATGAACTGCAACGGCATTCCGAGCGGCTGGGGATTGTCCGGGTTCTCCCACGCCTCGGTCCAGTCGTTGCGCAGCATCCGGGCCGGCTTGCCGGTGAACGAGCGGCTGCGGACGGTGTCGCGGCTGCCCGCCTTCACGTAGGCCGCCTGCTGCACCGGGGTGTTCTCGGCTTCCTCGACCATCAACCACTGCGAACCGGTCCACGCGCCCTGCGCGCCCAGGGCCAGGGCCGCGGCGATCTGCTGACCACTGCCGATGCCCCCCGCCGCGAGCACCGGGACCGGCGCCACCTCTTTGACCACCTGCGGCCACAGCACGATGGATCCCACCTCGCCGCTGTGCCCGCCGGCCTCGCCGCCCTGGGCGATGATGATGTCGACACCCGCGTCGGCGTGTTTGCGCGCCTGGCTCGGCGACCCGCACAGCGCGGCGACCTTGCGGCCCTCGGCGTGGATGTGGTCGATCATGTCCTTCGGCGGGGTGCCCAGAGCGTTGGCGATCAGCGTCATCTTTGAATGCTTGAGCGCGACCTCGACCTGAGGCGTCGCAGTCGCCTCCGTCCAGCCCAGCAGTTGCAGGGTGCTTTCGTTGTCCTCCGCGGTGAGCGGAACGCCGTGATCGGTGAGGATCTTCTTGGCGAAGTCCAGGTGCTCCTGCGGAACCATGTCGACCAGCATCTTCGCCAGTTCGTCGGCGGACAGGTTCGAGTCCATGCCTTCGTACTTGTTGGGGATGACGATGTCGACGCCGTAGTTGTGGTCACCGATGTGTTCGTCGATCCAGTTGCACTCGATCTCGAGCTGCTCCGGGGTGAAACCCACCGCGCCGAGCACACCGAACCCGCCGGCCTTGCTCACCGCGACCACCACGTCGCGGCAGTGGGTGAACGCAAAGATCGGGAACTCGATGCCGAGCTGGTCGCACAGGGGAGTATGCATAGTCGCTCCTGGGTGGGCTTTTGGACGTGCACCGCAAAAACTGAAACGTGTTCTACTTTAGTACACCACGGAGTCCGCCACGCGAGCCCTTGCCGGGATTCGTCATCCGTAGCACCGGCCAGCCGTGTTCGGCGGCCAGCGCGGCCAGCCCGCGCCGCGGGTTTACCGGCCGGGGGTTGCCCACCTTGGCCATCAGCGCGGCGTCCTCGTCGCCGTCGGCGTAGAAGTAGCTGCCCGTCAGGTTCACGGCGTTGGCTTCGGCGAATTGCTCCACGGCGACCGCCTTCTTGCTGGCCCAGATCACCGGCTTGGCGATGAAACCGGTCAGCCTGCCTGCCTCGTCGAGGTCGAAACGGTTGCACAGCACGTGGTCGATCTCGAGATATCGCGCGACCGGCTCTGCGTGGATCGTCAGCGCCGAGGAGCACATGACCACGGTGTGACCGCGCCGCTGATGCGCCAGAACGATCTCCCGCATCGCAGGGAACACCCTCGACCGGACGCGCTCACCGAAGAGCCGCTCTCCGACGATGTCGAGTTCGGCCAGCGATTCGCCCCGCAGGTATCCGGCCGCCCGGGTGAGAAGCCTTTCGAACTGCATTCGCCCGAACCGGTACCGCATCGAGGCCTCGATCACGCCCACCACCTCACCGATGCGCGCCTGGCGACGTCGGATTCGGTCCCCGGCGTGGGCGGTGGCGGTGAACCCGTCGACAAGGGTGCCATCAAGATCGAAGAAGGCACCGATACGGGGTCCAGGGGGACTAGCGTCGATCTGGGCGACCGGATCCACCCGATCTGCGGCGTCCGCGGTCATTCCGCTCCTGTGATCGATGGCGTGTGTGATCGATGGCGTGGACCCACCATGCTACGGGCGTCGTCTGCGCAGCTGGTTTAATCTGTGGCCGGGTCGAAGCAGACGGCCAGGGTAGTTTGATCTTGCCGGGTTCAGGATGCAGCCTGCGCAGGCAGCACTGATCAGTGCTCTTGCAGTATGTGTAGAGCGGCCTGACATGGAAGGTGAATCTTGGACGAGCAAGCAGCCGAAGGCGCCACCGCCTCCTCGGGGGCCTCCAACTGTGTCGTCACCGAGCGATGGGTCGACCGCGTCGCCGTCGTGTCGGTGTCTGGTGTCGTCGACATGCTCACCTCACCCCAGCTCGAAACCGCGATCGACGGCGCCCTTGAGCAGCAGCCGGCCGGTGTCGTCATCGATTTCACCGAGGTTGAGTTCCTCGCCTCCGCGGGCATGGGCGTCCTGGTCGCCGCGCATGACAAGGCTGGGTCAGAGGTGGCGTTCAGCGTCGTCGCCGACGGTCCCGCGACAAGTCGTCCGCTGAAATTGGTGGGCATCGCCGACATCGTGAACCTCTATCCGAGCCTGGACGAGGCCATCGCGGCGTACCGGACGTAGAAAATCCGTATAGGAACGTGCTTTCCGGGGTAGCCACCGACTGCCATGATCGATCCCATGCCGCCGGCTGAGGTAGCCAACGCTGAGCGCTTCGAGCGTTTCGGACTCGTCGCCGACGCGCAGACTGTCGCCCAGACGCGTCACGAGTTCGCGTTGTGGCTCCAGCGATTCTTCGATCTGGACCCCGTGCAGTGCAGCGACATGGTGCTGGCGATCAACGAGGCCCTGGCCAACGCCGCCGAGTTCGCCTATCTGCTGACCGACCAACCCGGCACGATCGACCTGCACGCCGCACACCACCTCGCTGAGGGGAAGTTGACGGTCGACATCAGCGACCGCGGCACCTGGCGGGAACGACAGGTCGACCCCGTTCCCCGGACCCGTGGCCGCGGCATCCCGTTGATGGAGGCCCTGTCCGACCGGGCCACCATCGACACTTCGGCGGAGGGCACCCGGGTGCGACTCGAATGGAACGGGATCACCCGAGCCTGATCACGGCCGGCGATACACGCCTCTGCCGGTCACCAGCGGTAGGTCCAGTGTCGTCCGGATGCCCGGAGCCGCCGCGACGACGTCCGGGACGGCGTTGACGATTCGGCCCGCCGCGGCGAGGATCGCCGCGTAGTTGTGGTCGCCGTTGCCACTGGTCGGGGAGACGTCCATGACGTAGGAGGGCTCGCCGATGATCTCGACGCGGTAGGACCCGCCCTCTTGGGCGGGCTGCGCCCAGTCGGGCCGCAGATCCCCGCGAAGGCGCGTGATGTGCTCCACCACGATCACCGGATTGCCGTCGACCAGGCCTTCGATCTGGAAGCGCACCGCGGCCACGGTGCCCTTCTTGATGGTCCCGACCGCGACGTCGAAGTCCTCGGGCGCCGGCTCCTGCTCGACGGAGTCCCTGATCTCGTCCAACTCGATACCCAGACCGGCTGCCAGCTGGCGGATCGCGGTGCCCCAGGCGATGCTGAGCACGCCCGGCTGGAACAGCATCGGGAAGTCGCCGATCTGGTTACCGAAGCCCATCACCTCGAACATCACCGTCGCGCCGTCGTAGGTGGCGTAGTCAGCGATCTCCATGGTCCGGATCTGCGAGATACTCTGGCAGGTTCCGGCGAGTGCGAACGGCAACAGGTCGGTGGCGAACCCGGGGTCCACCCCGGTGATGAACACGGTCGAATCACCTTGGCGTGCAGACGCTTCGACGCGGTCGATGTACTTGTCCGGGATGACGCCCCACGGGTATTGCAGCACTCCGGGGGCCGAGCCGACGACATCGATCCCGGCTTCCAGGAAGCGACGGACGTCGGCCATCGCCTCGGGCAGTCGCACGTCACCCATCGCGCAGTACACGACACAGTCGGGCTGCGCACCGATGATGGAGTCCATGTCGGAGACCGCCGCCACCCCGGTCGTCACCTCGAGGCGTGCCAGCTCGCCGGCGTCCTTGCCGACCTTGGCCGGTGAGGACACCCAAACGCCGGTCAGTTCGAAGCGAGCATCTTCGATGAGTTGACGCAGCGCCAGACTGCCGCAGTTGCCGGTCCCGACGAGCGCCACGCGAATAGCCATGGGCAGCAGTATGCGTGCTCAACGCAGAAATTGGAACAGGTTCTAGTTTGCGACTGCTGTGCGGTAACCTGTCGCCCCATGGGACGCGTGGACGGAAAAGTAGCACTCATCAGTGGCGGTTCCCGCGGGATGGGTGCCGAGGATGCACGGGCACTGGTCGCTGAAGGCGCCAAGGTCGTCATCGGCGACATCCTCGATGACGAGGGCAAGGCGCTGGCGGAGGAGATCAACGCGTCCACCCCGGACTCGTGCCGTTACGTCCACCTCGATGTGACCCAGGCCGACCAGTGGGAGGCGGCGGTGGCCACCGCCGTCGACGAGTTCGGCAAGCTCAATGTCCTCGTCAACAACGCGGGCACGGTGGCACTCGGTTTCATCGGCCAGTTCGATATGGCCAAGTGGCAGAAGGTCATCGACGTCAACCTCACCGGCACGTTCCTGGGAATGCAGGCCTCGGTGGAGGCGATGAAGGCCGCCGGCGGCGGTTCCATCATCAACATCTCGTCGATCGAGGGTCTGCGCGGCGCGGTGATGGTGCACCCGTATGTCGCGTCGAAGTGGGCGGTCCGCGGCTTGACGAAGTCGGCGTCCCTCGAGTTGGGCGCCCACAACATCCGGGTCAACTCGGTGCACCCCGGATTCATCCGGACCCCGATGACCAAACACTTCCCGGACAACATGCTGCGCATCCCGCTCGGCCGCCCTGGGCAACCCGAGGAGGTCGCCACTTTCGTGGTGTTCCTGGCCAGTGACGAATCGCGCTACGCCACCGGTGCCGAGTTCGTCATGGACGGCGGCCTCGTCAACGACGTGCCCAGCAAGATGTGATGGTGCCGGTGCGGTAATCACGTCGGCCCCGCCACGTGCGTAGTGTCGTGTCCCGTGAGCGCACGGGCCGGAATCGTGGTGACGGGGACCGAGGTCCTGACTGGACGCGTCCAGGACGCCAACGGTCCGTGGTTGGCCGACCGGCTGCTCGAACTGGGTGTGGAGCTGCGCCACATCACCCTGTGCGGTGACCGCCCCGACGACATCGAGGCGCAGCTGCGGTTCCTGGCCGCCGAGGGCGTGGACCTGATCATCACCAGCGGTGGCCTCGGACCGACCGCCGACGACATGACCGTGGAGATCGTCGCCCGGTTCTGCGAGCGGGAATTGCTGCTCGACGACGCGCTCGAAGCCACGATCGCCGACATCGTCACCCGCCTGATGGCGAGGTTTCCGGGTGTTGATGTCGGCGCGGTGCACGCGGCGAACCGCAAGCAGGCGCTGGTGCCCGCGGGCGCGATCATTCTCGATCCGGTGGGCACCGCTCCCGGCGTTGTGATCCCGGGCACGCCCACCGTGGTCGTGCTGCCCGGCCCGCCCCGGGAACTGCAACCGATGTGGAAGACAGCCGTGGTCACCGACGCGGTGCAGTCGGCGATCGCCGGCCGCACGCAGTTCGAGCAGCAGACCGTGCGGATGTTCGGCCTTCCGGAATCCGGTCTGGCCGACACCCTGCGCGATGCCGAACGCACCGTCGAGGGGTTCGACCGCTTGGAGATCACGACGTGCCTGCGACGCGGCGAGCTCGAGATCGTCACCCGCTACGAACCGCAGGACGCTGGGGCCTACTCCGGCCTGCTCGCGGTGTTGCGCGACCGGCACGGGCGCGAGATGTTCTCCGACGACGGCGCATTGGTCGACGATCAGGTCGCCGGACTCCTCGACGGCTTCACCATCGCCACGGCCGAGTCGTGTACGGCGGGCCTGTTGGCCGCCCGGCTCACCGAGCGGCCCGGTTCCTCGGCCTACGTGGCCGGCGGCGTGGTGTCCTACTCCAACTCCGCCAAGACCGAGCTTCTCGGTGTCGAGGCCTCGCTGATCGAGCAGCACGGTGCGGTGTCGGAGCCGGTCGCCGAGGCGATGGCACGGGGTGCACTGCAGCGGTTCGATGCTGACACCGCGATCGCGATCACCGGGGTCGCAGGCCCCGGAGGCGGCACGGCCACTAAGCCGGTGGGCACGGTGTGCTTCTCGGTGGCGCTGGCCGACGGCACCTCGCTGACGCGGACGACGACACTGCCCGGAAACCGCACCGACGTCCGTGAGCGCTCCACGACGGTCGCGATGCATCTGCTGCGGCGGGCCCTGATGAGTGAGCGGGGTGGCTCTGAACTGCTGTGACGAGGTGTCCGGCAGCAGGGGATAGGGTGTGAACGGACAATGCACCGACATCCCGGATATCGAGGAAGCAATGATGGTTGACACCGCTGACCGGCAGGCGATCTCGGCACTCGCCGAGGAAGCCGGATGGAATCACCGGATCGCCGATCGCAGCGACTACTTCAACAAGGGCGTGGTCCGTGTCCACATCGTCTGGCGCGGCGACAGCGACATCAACGGCGGCACGCTGTATCACGACGACTTCCTGCAGACCTACAGCAGAGACCTGCCGACCGTGAAGGGCTGGCTGAAGCGCTGACGGGCTCCGTCACCGCTCGCTGTAGGCGTCCCACATCTCCGACATCGTCCGCATGATCGCCTCGGCCTCGCCCAGCCCGCCGAGGTGGCTCTCCCCGGCCAACGTGTAGAGCTCGGCGTCGGGCAGCATCGACACCACGTGTCTGCCGTGCGCGAACGGCACGATGTGGTCGGCATCGCCATGCCACCAGCGCACCGGGACCTTGACCTCGTCGAGCCGGAAGCCCCAATCGCGGGCGAACACGACCACGTCGGCGAACGGCGCCGCCAGTTGTTTGCGGCTGCCGTTGAGCAGGTCGTCAAGGAACATCGCCTTGAACTCCGGACGGACCAGCAGACGACGGTCGCCCTCGGGAGACACGCTCGCGTACAGATAGAGCGCGGGCTCGGCGACCGGCTTGATCAGGCGGATCAACCCCGTGGCGACCAGGCTCAGCGGAGCCCCGACGTGCTCGAGCAGCGGTGCCACCGGTAGCCCGACCTTGCCCATGATGCCGCCACCGATGCCATCGGCCCCGCGCGTCGGCGCCACGCCACCGAGGACCCCCACGGCGATGATCCGGTCGGGCATGGCCGCCGCGCAGCCCAGCGTGTAGGGGCCGCCGCCCGAGAGCCCGATGATCTCCATCTTGTCGATGCCCAGGGTGTCGGCGACCGTCCGCAGATCGTCGGCGAAGTCGATGACCGTGCCGTACTCGTGCGGTGTCGACGAGCCGATACCGGGTCGGTCGACCCCGACGAGCCGGATGCCGTTCTTCTCGGCGTACAGCCGCGCCTCGACCGGGATCTGGCGGCGACCTCCGGGGGTGCCGTGCAACCAGAAGATCGCGCGGCCCTGCGGATCGCCGAACTCGGCGAAGCCGATACGGCGGTCGGTGCCGACGGCGACATTGCCTTCAAGCTTGGGACGGGCGATCTCGACAGACATGGGCAAAGTCTGTCACGCCCCGGTCGGCGCTTTGATGGCTCCGCCGAATCCCTCCGTTATTCGGCGACTACTCGGCGGCCCGGAACAGATACGAGCCGACGGTGGTGATCCGGTCGTCGGCGCCTTCGTCGCGCATCACCACGCGCACCGCGACGCTTCCGGCCGCACCGCGCATCGGTTCGGTCTCGACACGGAACGGGCCGGCCTTGCCGCGCGCGACGAACATGACGTGCGACGAGACGCCGTGGATCCGCTCAGTTCCAGCGACCTCGGCGGCCCGGTGGCGCGCCGCGGTCTCCAGCACGACGAACTGCGGGCCGATGTGCAGTGCGGCATCGGGTGAGGCGACGTCGACGGAGAGTTCGGGCAGCGTCCACCAGCCTTCCGGCTGCAGACGTGCCCCGAACACCTCCCACAGCGGCGGCAGATCCGGGGAGTCGATGACCACCAGCGGGTTGGCCTCCATGCGCTCCAGCCCTTCGGGCGGGATGCCGATGCTGACGCCCTGGCCTTCGATCAGCGCCAGCACCCGGGTGGGGTCGTCGGCGTCGACGATCTTGGCGCGGCTGTAACCCATCTGTCTGCCGCGCTTGATCTCCTCGGAGAGGATCTCGATGCGTGCGACCCCGACACCGGGGTCGAGGATCTGGCAGGAGTGGATCACCGGGTTCGGGACGGCTTCGAGGTCGGACATGTGGCCACTCTCCGGCGCCGAGATGCCGAGCACCGAGAGCAGCACGCCGCCTGCGCCATCGCGCATGTCCCGACGCAGCGTCACGGTGTTGTCTTCAGGCCCCAGGTCCATCTGCGCGTAGCTGCGGCCGATGTAGCGGTAGCTGAGCAGTCCACCCCACCGGCGGCGCAACTCGGCGGCGTATTCCTCCGGCGACTCCGTCAGTTCCCGAATGTCTCTCAGCATCGCGCCCCCTATGGCTGCCCACCGCCGACCCATCCCGGTGGGCGACGGCCGGCCCACGGTACCGCCGCTTCCAACTGCGCGGCCAGCTTCAGCAGGATCGTCTCGTCCGGCGCCATCAACTGAACACCGATGGGCAGGCCTTCCTCGGTGCTCCCCAGCGGCAGCGACACCGCCGCCCATCCGGTGACATTGGCCAGCGATGTCCAACCGGTGGTGGCGAATTCGACGTCGAAGAACGCCCGCGTCGAGCCGCGGGGTTGATCGAGCAGTCGGTACGGCGGGGGAGCAGTGAGCAGCGTGGGCACCAGGAGCACGTCGTGCCCGACCATCTGTCGGGCGAACCGCCGCGTCTGCGCGTGCACGTCAGCGATGGCCCTGGCGTAGTCGACGCCGGTCGCGGTGAACCCCTCGCGGATCATCACCCATGTGCTCGGCTCGAATTCGTCTTCGCGCGGCTCGCGGCCGAGATGGCTGCGCGCCAGGTCGAACAGTGCCACGTTGCTGACGTTGTGCAGCACCGCGATTGCGGCGGCGAGCGCGTCCGCATCGATGGCTGGGGCGCCGACGTCGACCGTGTGTCCCAGTTCGTCGAGCAGCGCCCCTGTCTGTTCGACGGCGGCGACGACCGCGGGATCGGTCGGTGCGCCCGGGAACGGCGAGGCGGTGGCCATCATGATGCGTTGTGGCGCGGCCGGGGCTGAGATGGCTTGCAGGAACGGCTCATCCGGAGCAGGCGCCGAGTACGGATCACCCACCCCGGTGCCGGTGATCACATCGAGCAGCGCGGCACTGTCACGGACGGTGCGGGTGAGTGCGTGTTCGTTGACCAGACCTTCTAGTGCGTGCCCGGCACCTGGGGCGAACGACGTGCGGGCGCGACGGGGCTTGAGTCCGACGAGACCGCAGCAGGCGGCGGGCACCCGGATGGACCCGGTGCCGTCGCCGCCGGAGGCCGCGGGCACGATGCCCGCCGCGACGGCGGCGGCCGATCCGCCGCTGGAGCCGCCAGGGGTGACCGCCGGTGACCACGGATTGGCGGTGACGCCGAACAGCGACGGCTCCGTGGTGCAGTGGTTTCCCCATTCCGGGGTGTTGGTCTTGCCGAAGACGACCAGCCCGGCGTCGAGGTAGCGCTCGACGATCCAGGCCGACTCCGCCGCGACATGGGTGCGCAACGCGCGAGACCCCATCGCCTCGGGTGCACCTGCCAGGGATGCGCCAAGATCCTTGAGCAGGAAGGGAACTCCGGCCAACGGACCGGCCTGCCCGGTACTCAGGGCACCGGCGGCATCGAGCGCGGCGGCCTGCCGGCGCCCGCGGTCGAAGAGGTCGGCGATGACGGCGTTGAGCGTGCGACCGGCCTCGAGCCGGATGATCGCGGCCTCGAGCAGGTCGGCCGCGGACACCTGACCCGAAGCGGCGAGCGCGGCCTGCCCGACCGCGTCGGTTTCAGCGAGTTCGAATGCCGTGCGGGTATCCATGGTGCGGATCATCCTGGGCCTGGCGGGAAGCGGCAACTTCTGAGCCAGAAATATTGGGGCACAGCATGTTCAGACCACTACTCAGCTGACGGCGGCGATGTACCCGACGCCACCCAGGAACACCACGAGCACACACAGCACCAGGGTTCCGACACCGAACGGCCACGCGGTCCTTCGCCGCACCAGCGCCACGATGGTCACCACCAGACCGACTACCCCGATGCCGCCGGCGACCAGCAGTGAGGTGAGCACGGCGGTGACGGCACCCTCCGCACTGCACGTCGCCGGCGGGCAGGAGTCGAGGAAGGCCAGCGAGAACAGCCCGAAGAAGGCCGCGGCGGCACCGAACAGCACCGTCAGCGTCAGCGCGGCGATCGAGATCGCCAGGTCCGCCCCCGACCGCGGCGGCTTGGCGGGCGGCGGGTTACCGGGGTACGTCACGATGAATCAGCCCTCCTGCGACTGCAGACGCTGATCGGCCCGCTTGTCCGCCTTCTCCCGGTCCGTCCGCACCGTCCCGTCGGTGATGATGAGTGCGATGAGGATGTCGGCGGTGGTGATGAGCAGTCCCCACCAGTACATCCATCGCAACGTCGGGTCGGGCTGCGCAGCGAAATAGCCGATGAGGAAGATCGGCCCGACGATCCCGAACACGAACATCATCGCCTGGATCCGCAGGTAAACCCACAATGTGGACATCGGGCGAAAGTGTCCCGCGTGGTCTCCCGTCCGTCAATCGACGGATCCGGGTGGGCCGGCCTAGTGAGACGATCTAACCTTGTCGCGTGCGTTAATTGGCTGCCGCGGGCAACCGCTCTAACGAACAGGACCCAACACATGCAACGAACCCTCAGAACCGCACGGGCTGCCGCGGCCATCGTGATCGCCTCGGTGATGGCGTTGACCGGTGGTATCGGAGCAGGGGTGGCGGCGGCGCAGGACGGTCCGACCGTGGTGTCGTTCGGCCAGACCTTGAAGCGCTGCGACTTCAGTGACATCAAGAACGTCGGCGGGACCGGATACGGCCGGCCGACCGCGCAGGTGCGCACCCAGGGCGGGGACGTCGTCGCCGACGTCCAGATCGCCACCGCATTGCCCAACACCCGCTACGAGGTGCGCCTGATCCAGGCGCCCCGGTCATCGGCGGCGAGTTGCAACCCCGGAGATCCGGGAGTGGCGGGAGCGGCGCTGTTCACCGACGCCGTGGGTGCCGGCGCGCTGACATTGCGCGGTCCGATCATGTCGGGTGCCACCGGAGCCTGGGTGTTCATCACCCGGCCAAGCCCCTACTCACAGGTGCCCGAGGAGTTCTACGCCACCGACTTCATCGCCAAACTCTGAGCGCTCAGGCCGGCACCACGACGGTCAGGTGATTGCCCCGCCGTTCCACCCGCATGCCCGCCCGCCGGGCCACCGCCGCCACCGCCGCCGCGTCGCCGGGCTCGGATCTGGTGGTCGACAGCGCGCGGGCCAACCCTCCCTTGTGGGCCTTGTTGAAGTGACTGACCACGGTTCGGCGGCCGTCGGCGTGCTCGGCGACCACATCGACGGACACCGCCCCGGGAACCTTTCCCAACGCGGCATAGGAACCCGAACGTAGGTCCACGATCAACTCGTGCTCGGCGATGCCGGCAAGCACGGGGTCGAGCGCCGGTCGCCAGCGCGCGGCAAGGGTCTGCCGTCCGGGCAGTCGCGACGTCGCCGACAGCCGGTAGGCCGGGATCAGGTCATCGGCACGGATCAGCCCGAACAGCGCCGAGACGACGGCCAGCCGCGACCGGGCGCGGGCAGCGGCGGCGCCCCGCAGCGAGTTGACGTCCAGGGCGTCGTAGAGCACTCCGGTATAGCGGTCGATGGCGGGCATCGTCGGCGCCGTTCGCAGCGCCGCGTTGCGGTCGATCTCGGCGTCCTGGGCCGCCGAGATTCCCAGCGCGGCCCTGCTGGCTTCCCGATCGGACGCCAACTCGATCAGCTCGTCCACCAACTGGGTACGCAGTGGACCGAGGGCGGGTGCGCCCAGCGCGTCAATCGTCAGCGCCGGACCGTCACCGCCGGATCGCTTCGTTTCCGATGGTGGCAGCAGCACGATCACGCAGGAGACGGTAGCGCGCCGCCCTCCGGACCCAGACGCCTGTCTAGACCGGTGCGCCGAGCGGAGGCGGAGGCGGAGGCGGGGGCGCTTCCTGGCCCATCAGCGCGACGGGTGCCCCGGGGGGAGGCGGGGGTGGCATCAGCGGGTTCACACCCGGGGGCGGTGGCGGCGGGGGCCCCATCGGTGGCGCCATCGGAGGCGCCATCATCGGGTCGGGAGCGGGCGGCACCTCCGCGGGCATCGGCAGAAACATGTGGTTGGTGAACTGGCCCTGGTACGCGCCACCACCGCCGACCTTCACACCGCCGCCCTCTCCGGACGAGACCGGGGTCCCATCGGGCAGCGTCGCAGCGGTATGGCCGCTGTTCCAGCCGACGTTCAGCGCACCGGGCTGGGTGCCGTACCGGAAGCCACGGGCGAGCAACGCGCTTTCGATGTTGCCCGTGTGGAACCGGTCTCCGTAGATGGGCCTGCCGGTGGCGGCGTTGGACACGAACGACACCAGGCCGGAGCAGTCCGTTCCTGCGGGGGAATCGCCACCGGTGACATACGGCGTGCCCGACATCTGATTGACAAGCGTCAAGAGTGTGAGAGCAAACATGCAGCCGGACATTAGCAGAGGGTCTCTAAAACGGTCAAAATCTGTGATGGCGTTCACAATCCATCATCGTGTGACGGGTGACTCACGAAAAGCGTTGCGCGCAGGCCTGATTGAGTTTCGGTATCGATGCATCTTGGCAATAATTCAAAGTGACTGCGCTTCAATGGTTTTCGACTTCAGCAGTGCGCAGGCAAGTCTGGCTCGAGCCACCGACGGTCGCGATCCGGATCGTTACCTGCGGCGGCGGTTGAACGAGGATTTCGAGCGCTCAGCGATGCGCAATAAGCAGCGGAACACGCTGTTCGGCATCGGTCAGGGAGCCATGCTGGCCAACCAGCGAAGATTCGATCGGCTCAACGGTGCGCCGCAACAACCCCGCGGAGCCTCGGGCGGCAGCGACCACATCACCTATCCGCAGCCGCACCTCATCGGTCACCCGCTCACCGAACCATCCCGCGGCGATCGCTTGATCGCGGGTCACCACCCAGGCCCGGTCGCCGAGGATGTCCCGCCAACCGGTGAGGACATCGTCCAACGCGCCTGCGCGCGTGTAGATGTGGCGGGCGCGCGCCTCCCCGCCGATTGCCTCCACGCCGTCGCGCAGCGCCGCGCTGGCATCGATGTCCACCACCGCATCCTCGTCCACCGAGACCATGCCGTGGTCGGCGACAACGGCGAGCAGACCACCGCTCGGCAGCCCCTCGATGATCGATTCCACCAGCGTGTCGACCTGTCTCAACTGCATTCGCCATGCCGTCGACCCTGGCCCGTGCAGGTGGCCCACCAGGTCGAGATCGGCGTGATAGCCGTAACAGAATCCGCCGTCCGCCACCGCGGCACGAACCGTAGCGCCCAGATCGCCGAGCGCATGCACGCCAACGTAGCGGCCACCCCGCAACACCGCCCTGGTCAGGCCCGATCCGCCGAACTGGGCACCCGACACCACGCTGACCGACACACCCGTCGCCGCCGCCCGCTCGAACACCGTCGACCTGGGCTGCACCTTCTCCGGCGGCGCGCCGTCGCGCAGATCCTCACCCCACGGGTGAGGACGCCACCGCAGCGCGTTGATCACCCCGACGTCCGGCAGCCGGAATGTCATCCCGACCATCCCGTGCTCGCCGGATCGGCACCCGGTACCCACCGCTGCCAGCCCGGCCGCTGTCGTCGACGGAAACCCGACCTGCAGCGTCAGCCCGCGCAGTGCCGCCAGCACCGGGGCATCGGCGGCGTAGGTGTCCAGGAGCTCCGCGCCGAGGCCGTCGATGAGCAGAACGCAGGCGCCTGCGACGTCGTAGGGCAGCGGGATGCGCGGGTCGAACCCGCCGACGCCCATTGCCGCCAGCACCGACGGCACCACATCGGCCAGATGCGGGATCGCCGGATCGGGGCGCGGCAGTTCCATGTCAGAACAGGTCAGAACTGCGGGAGCCGGACCACCTGCACGAAGAACTCGTCGATCTGGCGCACCGCGTTCATGAACTGGTCGAGGTCGACGGGCTTGGTCACGTAAGCGTTGGCATGCAGCTTGTAGCTGCGAAGGATGTCCTCTTCGGCCGACGACGTGGTCAGGACCACGACGGGGATGTGGCTGAGATCCGGGTCGGACTTGATCGTCTCCAGCAGCTGGCGCCCGTCGTATTTCGGCAGGTTCAGATCGAGCAGCACCAGGTCAGGACGCGGGGCGCCCTCGTAGGCGCCGCGTCGGTACAGGAAGTCCAGCCCCTCCTCGCCGTCATGGGCGACGTGCAGGTTGTTTTTGATCTTGTTGTGCTCGAAGGCTTCCCGCGTGATCAGTTCGTCTCCCGGGTCGTCCTCGATGAGCAGGACGTCGATGGCGCGTTCAGCGGGTGTCATGGAGCTGATCCTTCCAGGGCGGGGGTCTCGGTGTCACCTACGGCGACCGGCAGGGTGAATCGGAATCGGGTCCCGTCGGTGTAGGACGAATCGATCCAGATGGTCCCGCCGTGGTGTTCGACGATCTTCTTGCACAGCGCCAGCCCGATACCGGTGCCGCTGTAGGCGTCTCGGGCGTGTAACCGCTGGAAGATGACGAAAACCTTGTCGACAAATTCGGGGGCGACGCCGATCCCGTTGTCCGACAACGTGAACGACCACTGAGGGTCATCCTCGTCGGTGCCCTTGCCGCATTCGATGACGACGCGCGGCTGCACACCCTCCCGACGGAACTTCACGGCGTTTCCGATCAAGTTCTGCCAGAGCATCGCCAACAGCGTGGGGTCGCCCTTGATGGTTGGCAGACCATCGGGCGGGCGCTCGATCACCGCGTTCGCCTCCTCGACGGAGACCGCGAGGTTCGCCAGGGCCGCATCCAGAGTGCCGTCCAGGTCGACGTCGATGTCGGCGGCGTTGAGCCGGCCGACCCGCGAAAAGGTGAGCAGGTCGTTGATGAGTACCTGCATGCGCTTTGCCCCGTCGACCGCGAAGCCGATGTACTCGGTTCCGCGCTCGTCGAGTTGGTCGCCGTAGCGCTTCTCGAGAAGCTGACAGAACGACGCAACCTTGCGCAGCGGTTCCTGCAGATCATGGGATGCCACGTAAGCGAACTGCTCGAGTTCGGCGTTGGAACGCCGGAGCTCCTCGGCCTGGCTGTCGAGCGCCTCGGTGGCTGCCCGGGAGGCCTCGAGCTCGTCGACGATCCGCTGTCGCATGTCCTCCACATCCATGGCGATGGCGCGGATGTCCTTGGGCCCCTTCGGGTGGATGCGTTCGGAGAAGTTCCCTTGCGCGATGCGCCGGCACGCCGCCGCCAGCGCCGATAGCGGACGGACCAGCGCACTCTGCATGAGTACGGCCAGCAACAGCACCGTCACCGCGAACGCCACCACCATCGCGATCAGAACCGCGGTGCGCCAGGAGCGGATCTGGTCGAGCTCTGCGACGCCGTCGGCGCGGGCCTGCGACAGGCGCTCGTTCTGCACGTCGAACAGCGTGCGCAGTCGGTCGAATTCGGTCTTGCCCAGCGCGGAGGACTGCGCGGGATCAACACCCGCGCCGCCGGATTGAACGGCAGCGATGACGGGCTCGGCATACGACGTGCGCCACGATCCCGAGGCCTGTTCGATCGCGTCCAGGTCCTCGAGCAGGTCGGGACGATCCTGTTCCAGGATCCGGATCTCCGCCGCCGCCTCCTGCTCGACCTGCCTGCCATCGCCGTAGGGAGCCAGGAACGCCGCGTCCGCCGTGATCAGGTATCCGCGTACCGCCGTCTCCTGATCGCGGAGTGCGGCCTGCAACCGGTAGGCCTCCACGCGCGCAGGCTGGATGTTCTGGATGAGTTGTCCGGATACCTGGTCGGTGCGGTTCAGCAGGATGGCCACGATGACACCGCCGAGGAGTACCACCAGGCCCATCACCGACAACACCAGGTACTGCCAGCCCTGCACCGTCAGTCCAGCCGCCAGGGTCCGGCGCTCGCGGGACGGGTTCATGTCTGCGGTGTCCGCTCCACCCGCACCACGGCGATGTCGTCGCCGATCCCGCCGTGTGACTGTGCCCTCTCCTCGACGGCATCGATCAGCGCGTCGACGAACTCGCGACCCGGCAGCGCGGCGAATGAGCGGGCCAGTTCCAGCAGTCCGGCCTCGCCGAGTCGCTCGTTGCCCCGCCCGATGTGTCCCTCGAACAATCCGTCGGTGAGCAGCACAAGGCCTTTCCCCTCGGGCAGTTCGACCTGCTGCGGCGCCCACTGGCCCGCGCGCAGCCCCAATGCCGGACCGCCTGGGGGTTCGACCCAATCCACGGTGCCCCCGCCGTGCAACAACATCCCGGGGTGACCGGCCCGCACCGCGCTGATGTGCGACCCGTGCGGCGGTATCGCCAGGCTGAGCACCGTCGCGAAAATGCCCTTGCCCGCCCGCTCGGCGCGCAGAATTCGCTCGAGCTCTCGCATCCGATCGGATCCCCGCAGGTTGGCGAAAGTCAGCGCACGCCAAGCGATCCGCAGCGCGACGCCCAGAGCGGCTTCGTCGGGACCGTGCCCCGCCACGTCGCCGATCATCACATGCACGGTGCGGTCCGGAGTCTGTACGAAGTCGTAAAAATCGCCGCCGAGCAGGGCGTTCTCCCGGCTCGGCCGGTACTGGGTGACAATCTCGACACCCGGGTCTTCGAGCAGCAAGGGGGAGGGGAGCAGGCCTCGTTCCAACCGCGCGTTCTCCCGGGCCCGTAACTCGCTGGCATGCAGGTCGACGGCGGTCAGCTCAGCGCGCTTGCGCTCGATGGCGTAACGCACGGCCCGTCGCAGCATCTCGGGATCCACCCGGCCCTTGACCAGGTAGTCCTGCGCACCCGAGGCCACCGCCGAGACACCGACGTGCTCGTCGTTGAGTCCGGTCAGCACCACAACCGGAATCGTGGAATCCTGCTTGGCGATCCGGGTCAGCCCGTTGATGCCGTCGGTGTCGTGCAGGTGCAGATCCAGCAGGATGCAGTCCGGGCGGGCACGGGCGATCTCGGCCTCGGCGGCGGCCATGGACTCCGCCCAGATCACCCGGGTGTCGAAGCTGGCGTCGGCGATCAGCTCTTCGACGATGATCGCGTCGGCACGGTCGTCCTCGACCAGGAGCAGCGACAATTCCTCGCTGTCACTCGGCACGCGCATGTGCCCTGAAACCCCCGTCGGCACGCGCCCGGGGCGCGCACTCATCACGTCCTTTGACAATTTCCCGACAATACCTTGGGCATGCCGCCGCACGGGCGACGCGGCGTTGCGGGCCGTCGTCGTGGCACCGGCGCTGGTAAATTGCGACCGGTCGCGGTCGTGATCGGGGAGGCGGCCAGTGCCATTTCCTCGAGCGACGAGCAGCGACGGACCGCAGAATCCCGATGAAATGAGGCGTGTGCGCACCGGCGAGATCAGGGCTTTGTCCGGCCTCCGCATCGTTGCCGCCCTCTGGGTTGTGCTCTTTCACTACCGCCCCCTGGTGGCCGAGGCGTCGCCCGCCGTCAGCACCGCTCTGGCACCGGTGCTCAACGCCGGGGCGCAGGGCGTCGACTTGTTCTTCATTCTCAGCGGTTTCGTCCTGACGTGGAACTACCTCGACCGGATGGGGGAGTCCTTCTCGATCCGGTCGACCCTGCGTTTTCTGTGGCTGCGGCTGGCGCGGGTGTGGCCGGTGTATCTGGTGACGATGCACCTGGCCGCGGCGTTCGCGGTCTTCACGCTCTACGTGGGCGGCTATCCGCTTCCGCCGCCGGTCATCGAATCGATCAATGCCCTGAGCTGGCTCAAGCAGGTGCTGCTGGTGCAGCTCTGGTTCCAGCCCTACTTCGACGGGTCCAGCTGGGACGGGCCGGCGTGGTCGATCAGCGCGGAGTGGCTGGCGTACTTGCTGTTTGGCGGTCTGGTGCTGATCATCTTCCGGATCGCGTCGGCAACCCGGGCGCGCGGACTCATCTGGCTGGCGGTCGCGGCCGCCCTCGCCCCGACACTGCTGCTCCTCACGCACGGAGTGTTCTACACGCCGTGGAGTTGGCTCCCACGGATCGTCATGCAGTTCACTGCGGGCGCCCTGGCATGCGCTGCGGTACGAAAACTCCAGCTCTCTGAGCGGTCGCGGAAGGCCTCCGGGGTGGCCGCGCTGCTGATCGGAGCGGCGGTCATCGGTGGGGTGTACCTGCTCGACGCCTATCCGCCGGGCGACATGCTCGACGCAGGCGGCCTCGTCGATGTCCTGTTCGTGCCGCTGGTGATCACGCTGTCGATCGGCGCGGGCACGCTGCCCGCGGTGTTGTCCACCCGGGTGCTGGTGTACCTCGGCCACATCTCGTTCGGGCTGTACATGGTCCACGAAATCGTGCACACCGTGTGGAATTGGACCGTCCAGCAATTTGAGATCACACTGACGCCGAGCTGGTCGGCGAAGTTGATCGTGATCGGCCTCATTCTCATCTCGGGCCTCGTGGCGGCGTTGCTCTATCACGTGGTGGAGGAGCCCGCCCGACGCTGGATGCGCCGCATGGTCGAGTCGAAGGACCCGAAGGACGCGCAGGCCACAGCGACCGCTGATCACCCACACGCCAAGCTGCAATCGGTCGCCGCGCGCGCCGGATAACGGTTCGAATGCGCGGCGAGTCGAGCCGGGATCGGGGCTCCGGCGACCCTAGGCTGGTCCGGTGAGTCGGCTGCTGACACTGGTGCTGGCGGTCGCTGTGCTGTTCGGCACCCTCAACCCGCAGGGTCCGCACGTTCAGCGGCACGACGTGCGCCTCGCGGATTACGCCGTCAACCGCATTGCGGTGATCGGCGACTCGTACACGACCGGAAGCGACCAGGGCGGCACGGGCACGGCAGGGTGGCCGACCCAGGTGTGGCGGGCGCTGAGCGATCACGGCATCGCCGTCACTCCCACGGTGGCCGCTGAGGGCGGTGCCGGTTACTGCACCCGCGGCAATCAGGGCAACGTCTTTGAGGACCTGACCGTCAGGGCGGTCAAGCCCTCCGATGTGCTCGTCGTGTTCTTCGGGTCGCGCAACGACAAGGACGTCGACCCGACGCGGCTGTCGATCACGATGTACGGCACGTTCAAGTTGGCCCGCCAGATCGCCCGGTCGGCGAAGTTTCTCGTGATCGGGCCACCGTGGCCGACGGCGGATCCGCCACCGAACATCCGGCGGATTCGCGACGTGCTCGGTTATCAGGCCGAACTGGCGGGGGCGACCTTCGTCGACCCGATCGCTGCCCGTTGGTTCGTCGGCAGGCCCGAGCTGATCGGCGCCGACGGCGTGCATCCGACCGACGCCGGCCACACCTATATGGCGGAGAAGCTCGCCCCGTTGATCGGCGCTCAGCTCAACCCGTACTGACCCTGCCGTCGTTGAGGCTGCGCCTGCCGACGTTGAGACTGCGCCTGCCGACGTTGAGACTGCGCTCAGGGCGGGGCTTACTCGAACTTTCCCGCCCTGGGCGCAGTGCGAACGACAAAGGGGCACCCAGCCTGAAAACCCAAGCCGGGCGCCCCTTCATCTGCTATCGGTCTAGGACTCGAGTCCCTTGCCGGCGTCGTAGCGATCGGCATCGAGCACCTTGGCGAACGCGGCGGCGAAGTCCTTGACGAACTTCTCCTTGGCGTCGTCCTCGGCGTACACCTCGGCCACCGCCCGCAGCTGCGAGTTCGAGCCGAAGAGCAGATCGACACGGGTGCCGGTCCACTTCTGCGCCCCGGTGGCACGGTCGGAGCCGACGTAGGTTCCGTCGTCCGCGGGAGACGGCTTCCACTCGGTCCCCATGTCGAGGAGGTTGACGAAGAAGTCGTTCGTCAACATCCCCGGCCTGTCGGTGAGAACACCGTGCTTCGAGTCACCGAAGTTCGTGCCGAGCACCCTCAGTCCGCCCACCAGAACGGTCATCTCGGGAGCCGACAGACCGAGCAGGTTCGCGCGGTCCACCAGCCGGAACTCGGCCGGCAGTTGACCACCCTTGCCCAGGTAGTTGCGGAAACCGTCAGCGCCGGGCTCCAAGTACGAGAACGACTCCACGTCGGTCTGCTCCTGGGTGGCGTCGCCACGGCCTGAGGTGAAGGGCACCTCGATGTCGAAGCCGGCATCCTTGGCCGCCTTCTCGACACCGACCACGCCGCCGAGCACCACCACATCGGCGAACGACGCCTTGGTACCGGACGACTGCTGGATCTCCTCGAGCTTGCGGATCACCTGAGCCAGCTCGTCGGGCTCGTTGACCTCCCAGCCCAGCTGCGGCTGCAGCCGGATGCGGCCGCCGTTGGCGCCACCGCGCTTGTCACTCACACGGAATGACGACGCGGCTTTCCAGGCGGTCGAAACCAGCTGCGACACAGTCAGACCCGAATCCAGGATGGCTGCCTTGAGAGTGGCGACCTCGTCGGCCGACAACTCGGTTCCCGCCGGAACCAGGTCCTGCCACACCCAGGTGGTCTTCGGGACCTCGGGGCCGAGGTAGCGGACCACCGGACCCATGTCGCGGTGCAGCAGCTTGAACCAGGCCTTGGCGAACTCCTCAGCGAGCTCCTCCGGATGGTCGAGCCACCGGCGGGTGATGCGCTCGTAGATCGGATCCTCCCGCATCGCCAAATCCGAGGTCAGCATCGACGGGTGGGTCTTGCCGCTACCGAAGGCCTCCGGTACCGAGTTGGCCCAGCCGCCGTCCTTCGGCCGCCACTGGTTAGCGCCCGCGGGGCTCTTGAACAGCTCCCACTCGTTGCCGTAGAGGATCTCCAGGTAGCTGTTGTCCCACTTGGTCGGGGTGTGCGTCCAGATCACCTCGAGGCCGCTGGTGATGGCGTCCGGGCCGACACCGGTGCCCTGCGGGTTGTGCCAGCCCAGGCCCTGCAGCTCCAGCGGAGCGGCCTCGGGCTCCGGGCCGACGAGCTCGGCGTCACCGTTGCCGTGCGTCTTGCCGAAGGTGTGGCCACCGACGATCAGGGCCGCGGTCTCGACGTCGTTCATCGCCATCCGGCCGAACGTCTCGCGGATGTCGATCGCCGATCCCAGCGGATCCGGATTGCCGTTGGGGCCTTCCGGATTGACGTAGATCAGGCCCATCTGTACCGCGGCGAGCGGGTTCTCCAGATCGCGCTTGCCGGTGTAGCGCTTGTCGTCGAGCCACTCGAGCTCGGGACCCCAGTACACGTCCTCCTCGGGCTCCCAACGGTCCTCGCGGCCGAAGGCGAAGCCGGCGGTCCTGAAGCCCATGTCCTCCAGCGCGACGTTGCCGGCGTAGACGATCAGGTCGGCCCAGGACAGGTTCTTGCCGTACTTCTTCTTCACCGGCCACAGCAGCCGGCGGGCCTTGTCCAGGCTGGCGTTGTCCGGCCAGCTGTTCAGCGGGGCGAACCGCTGCATGCCCGCACCGCCGCCGCCGCGGCCGTCTTTGACGCGGTAGGTGCCTGCGGCATGCCAGGCCATCCGGATGAAAAACGGCCCGTAGTGGCCGAAGTCGGCAGGCCACCACTCCTGCGAGGTCTTCATCACGTCGACGATGTCGGCGCGCACCGCGTCGACATCGAGGGTCTGCACCGCGGAGCTGTAGTCGAAGCCATCATCGAGCGGGTTGATGACGTCGGGGTTCTTCTGCAGGATCTTCAGGTTGAGCTGGTTGGGCCACCAGTCCCGGTTGCCGCCGCCCTCGACGGGCGCAGTGACGCGACCGAAACCGGCGGGGCAACCACCTTCGGTCTGGTCGGTCTGCGCCTCGCCAATCGGCGGGCTGTCTTCAATCGAACGATCCTCAGGCACAGCATTTCCTTCCGTGGGTGGTGAATTGGGCTGTGATCACGGTTGTGATCGGGAAGCTTCGATTAGCGAGCACTCGGGGCACAGGCCCCAGTAGACGACCTCGGCCTCGTCGACGATGAAGCCGTCCAGGCTGCCTGCCGGGTCGGACGGGGTGAGGCAGGGAGCCTCGCCGACTGCGCAGTCCGCGTCGGCGATGGTGCCGCAGGAGCGGCACACGAGATGGTGGTGGTTGTCGCCCACCCGTGACTCGTAGCGCGCGACCGAGCCCGACGGCTGGATCTTGCGCACCAGGCCCACCGTCGTCAGCGCCGCCAGCACGTCATAGACAGCTTGGCGCGACACGTCGGGCAGAGCGGTTTTCACGGCACCGAAAATCGTGTCGGTGTCGGCGTGTGGATGCCCTTGAACGGCTTCCAGAACCGCTACCCTCGGACGCGTCACGCGGAGGTCCGCGCCGCGGAGCAGATCCGCGTAGTCCGAAGTCACCATTAGAGGTCTACGCCGTTTTTTGGACTGAGTCAAGTATTTCTTCGCAGGTGGGTCTAGCTGCACTGTTAGGGTGATCAAGTGATCCGAGCCGTCGTTCTCGCCAAGCTGAAGTCCGGCTACGACACCGCCGAGTTAGCGCGGATTCAGCAGGCCTTTTCCGATCTGAACCTCCCCGGAACCCTGAGTTACACCGTGGGTACCGACGCGGGTCTGCGCGAGGGCAACTGGGATCTGGTGATCGTCGCCGACTTCGTCGACACCGCTGCATACCGCGGGTACGACGAGGACGCCGAGCACAACCGCTGGCGCGCCCGGCTCGCGCCACTGGTCGACCAGATCGCCCGGGCACAGTTCGAGGTTCCCGACATCTGACCCGGCCTTCTCACCGACCGCGACACGCGACGGTGAGGACAAGTTAACGCGTTCGGAAACCCCGGCGATGCCCCGCGTTACCGGGCCCGGTCACGCTCTGCGGGTATGAGCATCTTCGAGCAGATCGGCGGTCCACCGGCGATGACTGCGGCCGTCGATGACTTCTACCGCAGGGTGATGGCCGATCCCGCTCTGTCCCCGTACTTCGATGGCGTCGACATGCGGCGGCTCAAGAACCATCAGCGCGCGTTCATCTCGGCGGCCATGGGGGCACCGGACCCGTATCTCGGGCGCTCCATGCGAGAAGCCCACGCGCTCTTCGACATCCAGCCCGACCACTTCGACCGCGTGGTCCACCATCTGGTGAACACCCTGGCCGACCTCGGCGTGGCCGACTCGATCATCGACGCAGTCGGGGCGACGTTGGCACCCCTGAAGGCCGATATCGCAGGCGACGCCGCCGCCCGCGCGAGCTGACGCGGCGCTACCGGAGCCGGGAGTAACGCTGCGCGAACGTACCCAGGATGGCCATCGGGTACTCCACAATGCGTTGTCGTGCAGCTTCTTTCAACGAGTCCGCAGTCTCGGGGGCGAAGTATCCATGGTTCTTATAGACGTCGATGCGGGTGCACACACCGTCGACGTCGAGCTCGGGATGGAACTGGGTGGCGTACACATTGGCACCCACCCGGAACGCCTGCACCGGGCAGTCGGCCGAGCTGGCCAGCGAGTCGACATTCGGAGGCAGCGACGACGCAGCCTCCTTGTGGCCGCCGAACGCGTCGAAGGCATCCGGCAGAGCCGCGAACAGTGGGTCACGGCGTCCGGCCGGCGTCAGTTCGACGGTGACCGCCCCCACCGGTTCAGGGTGTGCCCGATCCACGACCGCACCGATGGCTGAACCCAACGTGCCCACGCCGTAACAACATCCGAGGAACGGGAAGTCACGGGCGATCACCGCGGCGAGGAGCCCGGCCAGCTCCGCCTCGACACGCTGCTGCGTCGGCGACTTGGTCTCGGGTTCGTCGCTGACGTTGAACGGGCCTCCGCCGAGAATGATGCCCGACCATTGCGACAGGTCGACCTCGCCCAGCGGCCGGTGTGTCAGCCGGATCCGTCGCAGGCCGTCCTCGTCGAGGCCCGCGAACCGCATCATCGCCCGGTACTCGTCGTCGGCGGCTTCGTCCTCGCCGCGGATCGACAACAACAGGAAGGGGGCGTCGGCCACGGCGTAAAGGGTAACCGCGGCAGCCACAGCCAGCCATGGTCAGCCCGGTTTGCGGTATGCCACCATCTCGCGGGACAGCCGTCGGCGCAGCGAGATCTCCCGGCTGCACGCGACCGCGAACACCGTGAGCAACAACCAACTGAGCAGCGCGCTCGCGAGCACCATGGTGAACGCTGCCCAGGTTCCCCCCGTGAGCTCGGCGGAGGCTTTCTGCTTGGCCCACAGACGCCAATAGATCATCAGGTTCACCGTCAGCCCGACCCCGTAGGAAATCCCGAACGACAGTAAAAACAGCTTCCAGGTGCCGTCCTTCAACCGCGCGGACACCGGCTCGTGGCGCAGCGGGGCGACGACGGACAACACGTTGCCGACACCCAGCCAGATGAACACCATGGTCACCAGCTGATCCACCATCGTCACCGCACTGACATCGTCGGTGACCGACAGCAGCCCGATGACCGGAAGGCCGGCGAGCGTGACCAGCGCAGCCATGGCGAGGTTCTTGGACAACAGGATCCGCCACAGACGAACCCCTCCCTGGAGCATCGCGCGGACCCGGTCCGCCTCGAAACACAAAGCGTTGGTGCAGATCACGCTGCCGACCACCGCGGAGAACAAGTACAGGGTGAGCCGGCCCGCGTCGTCGTAGCGGGTCAGCCCGGTGACGTGGTAGAAGCTCACCAGCGACAGTGCGATGGCCAGGGTGATGACGATGCGCGCCATGATCGACCGCGGCTTGTCCGCCAGCAGGTGCCGCATCTCGGCGACGACGCCGGCGGCGAGGGAGCGCAGGTGGCCGGCGAAGCGGACGATGGTCGCGGTGCGGACCGGGTCCGCGACAAGAGCCCCCTGTGCGCGGCGGGACGCAGCCACCTCGAGGACCGCTTCGGCGATCGCTGCGCGCGCAAGCCCCACCGCCACAACGGCATTCGCGGTGGCCTGGGCAGCCGTGGTCGGTGGTTGCCTTGACGTCGCGACGGTCCGCGAGTAGTCATCGGCGCGGGCCCGCCAGTACGGGTCCGCAGCGGCGGTGGCGATGTCGCGGCCGGCGCCGCCAGCCGCGGCGGCGAGCTCGGCCCGCGCCTCGGCCTCAGCGCTGCGCAGCGCGGCATCGTGGTCCCAGTCCGCCGCAGCGGCCGCGACGTCGAGGTCACGCAATGATCCGGCGAGGTGGCGCAGCTCGTCGATCGGCATGGCGCTCACTCAACCATCCCCGGCACCGGATAGCTTTATCGATCAGTGAGAACACTCATCGACTTCGACGACGCCCCCGTGTTCGCGATCCCGCACGCCGGCGGCGCCCGCGAGGGCGTGCTGGTGGAGGGTCCACAGGGCTGGGGCGAGTTCAGCCCACCCGTCGACGCCGACGACGCGCTGGCTGCCCGGTGGCTGGTTGCCGCGATGGAGCCGAGCACCGTCGGATGGCCCGACGCGGTCCGCGGCCGGGTGCCCGTCTCCGACGGAACGCGGCGCGCGACCGTCGAGGTTCATGAGGTGGACGCGGCCGTCGGGCTGATTGCGACGCTGGACGCCGCCGCGGGCGGACTCGAGCTCGTCGAACTGGCCTGCCGAAGCGCACAGGAAGCGCGGGCGGTTCGGCGGCGGGTCGACGTACCGATAGCCGTCGACGCCGCGATGGTGATCCAGGATCGGCTGTGCGCCGACATCGTGGTCCTGCGCTGTGGTGCGCTCGGGGGAGTGCGTCGCACGCTGCGTCGGGCGGAGACGCTGGGTCTGCCGTCGCTGGTTGACTTCACGGGGCTGACGAGCGTCGGGGTTGCCGCCGACATCGCGGTTGCCGCAGCGCTGCCGGACCTCCCGTTCGCCTGTGCACCGCCGCCACCGTGGCTGGGCGAGGCGGATGTCGTGAGCGTGCCGCGCTCGCTGGTGCCCGCGGACGGCTATCTGCCCGCGGCACCCATGCCCGCCGGCCCGGACCCGGAGCGCCTTGCGCGCGTGAGGGTCACCGACCCCGCCACGATCGAGCGCTGGCGTGATCGGCTGCGGCGGGCCGCGACACTTCTCTAACCCAAGATTTCCGCCGAAATGGCATTCCAGCAGCTGCTCACTCGATCTTTGCCTGCTGGAATGCCATTTCGACGCGAAGGTGGGGCTCAGTCCTGCTTGCTGATCAGGCGGCGCAACGCTTCATGGTCCGGCGCGAGCAGCTCCTCGATCCGCGCGTGGTTCACGTCGGCGACGATGATCTCGCCGACCTCCTGGTAGACGTTGCTGAAGATGCCGTGGGACTTCATCTTCTCGGTCTGATAGATGTTGTCCTCGGTCGGCGTCACGTAGTACACGATCTCGGCCTTGAACCGGTGAATCAGCCACAGATGGATCACGTCCATCAGCCGCTTCTGCCGCAACTGCTCGGCAAAGGTGTTCTGGTCGCGCACCGTGAGGATGTTGCGACCGTGCCGATCCTTGATGGGGTCGACGACGACGTTGGCCAGCGGCTCGTCCCCGTCGCCGAGGATCTGCAGATCCAGCACGTCCGAACCGGCGCGCCGCGGCCGCAACTGCACATGGAGCCTCTCGGGCAGCTGGTAGTGCTCGCTCCACAGCGCCAGCCATTCCTCGAGCAGCTTCTTCGGCACCTCGGTCTGCACCAGGTGCTGATGCTGGGTCGAGCCCTTGCCCATGGATTTCGTCGTCGCCGTCCGCCCGGAGGACGCGGCCAGCGCAGCGTCGCTACGCGGCCCACCGACCAGTGTTTGCGGTGTGCGGTAAGGAGATTCGACGAGGCGCATCTTGCGCTGCAGCCGTGCCAGCGCGAGCATGCCCTCCTGACGTAGCGAGGTGGCGAACTCCTCGGAGGCGACGCCGTCAACCTGATGACCGCCGTAGGTGATGAAGTTGAAGACGAAGCCCAGCTTGCCGATCTCCTCGGGGAACGCCCGCATCTCCTCGTCGGTCATGCCGGTGGTGTCCCAGTTGAACGACGGTGACAGGTTGTAGGCCAGCATCTTGTCCGGATACACCGCGTGGACCGCGTCGGCGAACTGCTTCGCGTCGGCCAGGTCGGCGGTCTTGGTTTCCATCCACAGGATGTCGGCGAACGGCGCAGCGGCCAGCGACTTGGCGATCGCATACGGGATCCCGCCACGGACCTGGTAGTAACCCTCCGGAGTCTTGACCCGCTCGCAATCCCACGCGACGTCGGCGCCGAGCTCCTTGGCCCTCGCCCTGGCCGTGTACAGCGGTGCCCGCTCGGCGAAGGCGCGCCAATCGGCGACGCTCATGTCCGACGGTTCACCTTCGCGCTCACGGAACTCGAGCAGCTCCGCCACCGCGTCGCCGTAGGTGTTCAGCCCCGCATCGTTCTGCCACGCATCGACGAAGCGTGACTCCACCTCGTCGAACACGGCGTCGACGGACGTTTCGGCGCCGTCCTGCCAAGCGGCGGCGGCCTCGTCGATCAAGGACAGCACGCCCTGACGCTCGAGCCAGGCCTCGGCGGTCGCATACTCGCCGTCGGGCAGCGCGTACAGCAGGTGACCGTTGAGCTCCGTGACGCCCTTGTCGTAGAACCGGCGCACCATCGCCAGGAAGCACGACTTGTACGGCGGGATCTTCAGATTGGTGACGCCGAGCAGGAACGGCTGATCGCGTTCGTCGGCACGGCTGTCGATCAGGTTGGCCGCCTCGGCGTCGGTGCGCGCGACGATGATGCCCGGCACCCGCATGATGTCCAGCTGGAAGCGGGCGGTGTTGAGCCGCTTGATCTGTTCGTCCGAGGGCACCAGCACCTTGCCACCCTGATGACCGCACTTCTTCGTCCCCGGGCGTTGATCCTCGATGTGATAGCCCGGCACCCCGGACTCGACGAAGCGCCGGATCAGGTTGCGCACATGGGGATCACCGCCGTGGCCGGTGTCGGCATCGGCGATGATGAACGGCCGGAAGTCGTAGGCGGGGGTGGCCTTCCGTTGTTCATCGGTCATTTTCAGCCGCAGGTACTGCTGGTTGCGGTCGGCGGTCAGCAACGCGCGCACCAGACCCGCCGCTTCCTCGGGGACCTGGCTCAACGGATAGCTCGCCAGATCGGGTCCCGGGTCCTCGCTGATGGAGCCCTTCGCCGAGGTGGCCCAGCCGCCGAGATAAATGCCCTCGATCCCCATCCGCTTCATCACCACGGCCTGGCCGGGCGAGTACGGGCCGAAGGTGGTGATGCTCTTGCCGCGCGAGTACAGCTCACGCAGGTGTGGGTAGAACTCGCGCGCCGCCTCGCGGGCGACGGGGTAGTCGGCGGGAATCGTGCCGCGCTGCTCGGCGACCTGACGGGCCGTGTAAAGGCGAATGATCCCCTCGAAGCGAGGGCTGTCGAAGTAACTCTGTGTTTCGGCGACATCCCGCTCGAACGGGGTCTGGGGCTGGAGGTCAGCTTCGATGATGGCCATGCCTCACCCTACGGCGCGCGCGCCGGGCGGCGGGTGGGAACTGGGCCTGAACTAGCCGACCGGGCAGGTGGAACCGGGGCTCCGCGCCCGGGCCTGATCGGGAGTCACTTGGTGCCGAAGATGCGATCGCCCGCATCGCCCAGTCCGGGCAGGATGTAGCCGTGCTCGTCGAGTTGGCGATCGATGGCCGCGGTGTAGATCGGCACGTCAGGATGGGCATCGGCCATCGCGGCGATGCCTTCCGGGCAGGTCAGCAGGCAGACGAACTTGATCGACTTCGGGTCGTGCTCGCGCAGCCGGTCCACCGCGGCAACCGCAGAGTGGCCGGTGGCCAGCATCGGGTCCACCACCACGACATCTCGCTCGTGCAGATCGCCGGGCATCTTGAAGTAATACTCCACGGCCACAAGTGTTTTCGGGTCTCGGTAGAGACCGATATGACCCACGCGGGCCGACGGGACCACCTCGAGCATGCCGTCCAGGATTCCGGTACCCGCCCGCAGGATCGACACGAAAACCAACTTCTTGCCATCGATCACCCGCCCGGTGGTGCGTTCCAGCGGGGTCTCGATCTCGACCTCGTGTGTCCCGATCTCACGGAGCACCTCATAGGCCATCAGAACCGACACTTCTTGCACGAGACGGCGAAAGCTGTTGGTGGATACGTCTTTTTGTCGCAGCAGGGTGATCTTGTGCTGAATCAGGGGATGCTCGATGAGATGCACTCCACCGGTGCCGAGACCCATGCCGCCTCCTGTGTTAGAAAACTGTGCCGTCACTGGCAATGGACAACGGTGGCAGACCGGCGCGCAGCCGCTGAGCCGACACGCGGCCGGCCGCCCAGGTACCGCCCTCCAGCACGCAGGCCAGCGGCATCCGGTCGGCGTCCCCGCCCAGGCGGGTGCGCACCAGCGGTGCCAGGTCGTCGAGCAGAGCGACGGTCAGCGCGCGCCACTCAACCACCAATTCATCGGCCGGGCTCCAGGTGCGCGCAGCCCAACCGGGATCGCGCAGGCTCAGCACCCCGGCATCCAGCAGCAGGCCGCCGTTGCGGTACTCGGGCAATCCGGTCAGAGAATCGACTCCGGTCACCGCAACCCCGGCCCATTCGAACGGTTCGATCAACGAGTACGTAAGCCACTGGGACAGCTTGTGCAGTGGTAGCCACCCCGCGGTCAGGCCGGGCCCCGGCACCGCATCGTGGCGCCAGCAGTCACCCAGCCGATGGACTCCAATGGTGTTGCTGGACGGCCAGATCGGTGACAGCGAGGTCAGCAGCTGCGTCAGGATATGGTGGGCGTCCACCGAGCCGGCGGACGCGGCGAGCGCATCGAACAGGCCTCCGGGCCTGCCCGCGCCACCGAACACCTCGGGCTGGGTGGCCAGCGCGTCGCCGAGTGCACGCAGCAACTGCACACGACCGGCAAGGCCGACGAGGGGGTTGCCGGGGCCCGCCTGCAGCACGCCGGCGAGGCGGTCCTCGGTCAGCGCGCGCAGCGCGGCGGCGTCGACCTGTAGCGGGCGATCCGCGTCGCTGGAGAAGGCCCCGGAGACGAACCCATGCCAGCTGGCGACGGCCAGCCCTTCAGATCGGGTGAACCGCGGTGCGGTGTCGCCGCGCCTCTCGACGAAACCCCAGTCGGCGCCGGCCCCGGCGTCGAGGAGCACGCTGACCACCGTCAGGTCGATCATGGCTCGGGCCCGCTCGCCCTCGTCGGCCCCGACGAGTAGGGCGTCGAGCTCGGCGCGGCGGTCCACCCCGCCAACCTCGAAATGACGCCACCGGCTGTGGTAGGGAATGTCGAGGTCCGGGTAGCGGCTGGAGGTGACGTCGGCGACCGCGTCGGCGGCCGCGTGCAGCTCGTCATCGTGCACGGCGAACCAGCGCGAATCCCCGGCGCGGGCGCGCTCGAGCAGATGCGCCGAACGTGATCGCACCGCGCCGGTGGTGCGCAGCGCTGCCACCGCGGCGTCGACGTCGGTCGCCGCGCCGGCGTCCAGGGTCATCCCTCCAGCCCCCGGCCCTTGGCCTTCTTCAGCTCCTCGGCGTCGGGCGCGGCTCCGGGCGTGTAGTAGCCGGCGGCGGTCTTCGCGTCGATCTCCACCTGCGCGTCCGCCGGGATCAACTCATCGGGGATCGACACCCGCTCACCGACCTCGATGCCGGACCCGGTGATCGCGTCGTACTTCATGTTGCTCATCGATACCAGCCGGTGGATCTTCGTGATGCCCAGCCAGTGCAGCACGTCGGGCATGAGTTCCTGAAATCGCATGTCCTGGACACCGGCGACGCACTCGGTGCGGGCGAAGTACTGATCGGCGGTGTCGCCGCCGACCTGGCGCTTGCGCGCGTTGTAGACGAGGAACTTGGTCACCTCGCCGAGCGCGCGGCCCTCCTTGCGTGAATAGGCGACCAGGCCGACCCCGCCGCGCTGCGCACCCAGGATGCACTCCTCGATCGCGTGCGTCAGGTAGGGCCGGCACGTGCAGATGTCGGAACCGAACACGTCCGATCCGTTGCACTCGTCGTGCACGCGTGCGGTCAGTTCGACGGCCGGATCGGCGAGGCCGCGGGGGTCGCCGAAGATGTAGACGGTCTGTCCGCCGATGGGCGGAAGGAACACGTCGAGATCGGATCGGGTGACCAGTTCCGGATACATGCCGCCGGTCTCCTCGAAAAGCACGCGGCGCAAATCGGTTTCGCTGCAACCAAAGCGTCGGGCGATACCCGGCAGGTGCCAGACGGGCTCGACGGCGGCCTTGGTGACCTGCGCGGCGCCGGTCGGCAGCAGGACCGTGCCGTCAGGCGTAAGGCGACCCTTGTGGATAGCGTCGCTGATCTCGTGCAGGATCACCTGCGCCTTCGTCACCGCGATTGTCGGCCGGATGTCGAGGCCCTTGGCGAGATCGTCGGCGAATGCGTCGGCGACCATCGCCCCCCACGGATCCAGGCTGACGATCGTCGCGGCGTCCGCCCATTGCGGATGGGGGCCGAAGACGTCGGTGGGCGAGGTGTTGGTCAGGTCGGCGCGGTGGTCGCGGGACAGCGCACCCGCGGCGACGGCCAAGGCCCGGTACACACCGTAGGCGCCGCTGTGCGCACCGATCACATTGCGATGGGCCCGCGTGCCGGTGGTTCCGACGACCGGGCCGCGCAGCGCCGCGGTGGGTGCACCCCAGGTGATAGCGGGTGCGCCGCTGCCCGCACTATGGGAGGTCAGCCTGATATGACCGCCCTCGGACTTGGCGGGAGGCGGGACGGCCGCTCCGGCGGGAGTCATTCTGTTGGCACGCCTCTTCCTTCAGGGAAAGGCGCAAGCATAATCACTCGCGCGTGCCGGTGTCGGGTGATGAGGTCACCACGGCGCAGATCGGCGCCCCGCGGACCCATCGGTGTCCACCGAAATCTCCTGTGCACGAACATGTCCCGTTGATCAGACCGGCCAGCCTTCGCGTCGGTGAGCGGCGTCGAAGAACATCCATTCGTACCGGGAGGTCGTCACGAAGTGGGCACGCGCGACCGCTTCGTCGGCAGGTGTCAGAGTAGGTCCGATCCGGTCGGCGAGGCGCAGCACCTCGGTGACGGTCGCGGCGAACTCGTCGCCGCCGTAACTGTCGATCCATCGCTGATAGCGGGCATCGGTCGAGCCGCGCTGCAGCAGTTCGGCGCCCAGTTCGGCATAGATCCAGTAGCAGGGGAGTACCGCGGCCAGCCCGTCGGCAAAGGTGCCGCCGAACACGGTGGCGAGCAGATAACTGTTGTAGGCCTGGGTGGTCGGGGTCGCCGGGGCGGCGTCGACCGCGTCCGAAGTCAATCCCAGGGCGGGAAGCAGTTGCCCGTGCAATGCCAACTCCACGTCGAAGACCTCGGCGGCATGCCGGGCGAACATTGCGGTGTCCGCCAGAGTGGGTGCCTTGGCGGCGACCACCGCCAGCGCGCGTGCGTAGGCGCGCAGGTAGTGGACGTCCTGCGCGACATAGTGAGCGAACGCGTCGGGGTCGAGACTGCCGTCGGTGAGCCCCGTGACGAACGGGTGGGCGACGATCGCGTCGAAGATCGGGCCGATCTCCGTCCACAGCCGGGTGGACCACGACTCGGGATCTGCTGGACCGATGCGCGGAGCAGCGCGGTGCGTCTGGGTCATGCCGATCATCCTTTCAGCGATGAGTAATCGGCACCCGGTCGGTCAATACCGAAGACAACATCGATAAACCTGCCGGAGGGTGACTGTGATGACCGATTCGACCGCACTACCACCAGTGGTGGATGCCACGACCTGGCGCGAAGAGCTCGACAAACTCCGCGTGCGGGAGAAAGCCGCCACCCGCGAACTGGATGCGATCGCCGCGGCGCGGCGCCGCCTGCCGATGGTGCAGATGCCGGACTACACGCTGATGGGCGAGGACGGCCCGATCCGCCTTGTCGATGTCTTCGAAGGCCGATCACAACTCATCGTGTACAACCACATGTGGTCCGACGGAGCGCAGTGGCAGTGCGGCGGCTGCACCGGCTACACCTCGCAGTTCACCCGCCTGGAATTCCTCGACAACTACGACGCGCGGTTCGTCATCGTCACCTCGGGTCCCATCGACGAAGCACTCGCGTACCGGGAGCGGGTCGGCAACACGATGGCGTGGTACTCGTCGTCGGAGAGCCCGTTCGCGACCGACGTGGACGCGGCGCCCAATACCGGCTTCGGCGTCAATGTGTTTCTGCGCGACGGCGATACCGTCTACCGCACCTGGCACACCAACGGCCGGGGCACCGAGCAGCTCAGCCATTCGTTCCCGCTCATCGATGTCCTGCCGTGGGGCCGGCAGGAGGAATGGCAGGATTCGCCCGACGGCTGGCCGAAGCGACCGACGTATTCGGGTTGGCTCGATTCCGAGGACATCGCGCGGCTGTACGGGGAATCCGCGTCCCACCGCGTCTGAGGTCCGACACCCCCGCGAGACGCCGGGCGTCCCGCTTGGCAGACTGTGCCCATGGCTCAGATAACCCTGCGGGGAAACGCGATCAAGACCGTCGGAGAACTGCCCGCTGTCGGCTCGCCGGCGCCAGGCTTCACGCTCACGGGCACAGATCTGGGTACGGTCAGCGCCGATCAGTTTCGCGACAAGCCGCTGCTGCTGAACATCTTCCCGTCCGTCGACACCCCGGTCTGCGCGGCCAGCGTGCGGACGTTCAACGAGAGGGCCGCCGCGGGCGGCGTTTCGGTGCTGTGTGTATCGAAGGATCTGCCTTTCGCGCAGAAGCGGTTCTGCGGCGCCGAGGACATCGAGCACGTGACCACGGCGTCGGCCTTTCGTGACAGCTTCGGTGAGGACTACGGCATCACGATCACCGATGGCCCGATGGCCGGGTTGCTTGGCCGCGCGATTGTCGTGATCGGGACGGACGGCAACGTCTCCTACACCGAACTGGTGCCTGAGATCGGGCAGGAACCCGACTACGACGCGGCACTGGCGGCACTCGGTTCGTGACGCGCGACACACCCTAGAGGGCGATCCGCCGCGATAGGTCACCGTTCGATTCCGGAACCGCATCTCCTTGATCCACCATCCTGCGACAACGCAAATACCCGCCTTCTGGTGGTGTAGAAGTGGTCATAGTGACTGTTGTGAATTGAGAGTTCAGTGCCATCCGGGCGCTGACGTCTGGGAATGGTGGAACTGCAATGCGACGCGTCTTAGTCCTCGTGATCGGTCTCGCGCTCCTGGTGGCGACACCGGGACTCGCGGCGGCGGACATCACGCGGTCGGCGACCAATCAGAAGGCCGTCGAGCTCGTGATCGCGCGCGCCCTTTCCCAGCGTGGCGTCCCGTTCGCGTACGGCGGTGGCGGCGCAACCGGTCCCAGCAAGGGCACCGTCGCGGTACCGGAACCGGACCAGGCCGAAGTCGATGCGTCCGCGCTGGATCTGACGGCACCCGGGCTCGGCCTACCGGCCGCCACCACCCCGGACGCTCCCGTCCCTGCGCCCGAGCCGCGCCGTGTCGAGGCCGTCGGATTCGATGCCTCAGGCCTGATGGTGTACGCCTATGCCGGTGCGGGCGTGAAGTTGCCCCGCTCATCGGGCGAGCAGTACAAAGTCGGCCAGAAGGTCTTGCCGAGCCTTGCGCTGCCGGGCGATCTGCTGTTCTACGGCCCCGAGGGAACCCAGAGCGTGGCGCTGTTCATCGGCAACGGGCAGATGGTCGAGACCACCGACACGGGCGTGACCGTCTCGCCGGTTCGCACCAAGGACATGACGCCGTACCTGGTGCGCATCATCGCCTGATCGTTCACGCTAAGATGCTGCACTGCAACAGTTTTGGAAGCTCCACGACGCCAGTGCACCAGAAGAACCCGGCGCGCAGGGTTGACCGAAAGAGCCAGACCTGACCGGGGTCGGGACGCTTAGACTGACGGCATGAACGGCAGTGTGGGTCCGGACGCCGTCGTGGGCGAGGGCCTGCTGCAGATCGAGGACTGCCTCGACGCCGATGGCGGCGTGGTGTTGCCGTCCGGGGTCAACCTGATCTCGTTGATCGAACGCAACATCGCCACCGTCGCCGACGCAATCGCCTACCGGTATCTCGATTTCACCGGGCCCGACGGTGGCCGGGCCGTCGAAATGACATGGCGCGAGCTCGGCATCCGGATGAAGGCGATCGGCGCGCACGTGCAACGCGCGGCCTCGACGGGCGACCGGGTCGCCGTGCTGGCGCCCCAGGGCCTCGACTATGTCGCCGGCTTCTATGCCGCGATCCGGGCCGGAACCATCGCGGTGCCCTTGTTCGCACCCGAACTACCGGGCCACACCGAAAGGCTCGACACCGCACTGCGTGACGCACAACCCTCCGCGGTCCTGACGACCGCGGCCGCCCGCGGTAGCGTCGAGGCCTTCCTCGACACCAGGATCGACAAGCGACAACGACCCGAGGTCATCGTCATCGACGACATTCCGGACGCGGCGGCCGATGACTTCGACCCGGTCGTCATCGACGCCGACGACGTCTCCCACCTGCAGTACACAGGTGGTGCGACACGACCGCCCGTGGGTGTCGAGATCACCCACCGTGCCGTCGGGACCAACCTGATTCAGATGATTCTGTCGATCGACCTGCTCGACCGGAACACCCACGGTGTCAGCTGGTTACCGCTCTATCACGACATGGGCCTGTCGATGATCGGCTTCCCCGCCGTCTACGGCGGTCACTCCACGTTGATGTCGCCCACGGCGTTCGTGCGCAGGCCGCTGCGCTGGATCGAGGCGTTGTCCGCAGGATCCGCGATCGGCCGGGTGGTGACCGCCGCACCCAACTTCGCCTACGAATGGGCGGCACAGCGTGGGCGGCCCGCCGAGGGGTCGGGGATAGACCTGCGCAATGTGGTGATGATCATCGGCTCTGAGCCGGTCAGCATCGACGCCATCACCACGTTCAATTCTGCGTTCTCACCGTTCGGCCTGCCGCGCAACGCCTTCAAGCCGTCGTACGGGATTGCTGAGGCGACGTTGTTCGTCTCCACCATCGCGCCTTCCGATGAGGCACGGGTCGTGTATCTCGATCGTCAGCAGCTTGCCGAAGGCCGAGCCGTGCAGGTCGGTGCCGATGACCCGCGAGCAACGGCTCAGGTGTCCTGCGGCCACGTCGCACGAAGCCAGTGGTGTGTGATCGTCGACCCCGAGACCGCCGCCGAGTCACCCGACGGGCAGGTCGGCGAGATCTGGTTGCAGGGCGACAACATCGGCCGGGGTTACTGGGGGAGGCCGCAGGACACCGAGCGGACCTTCCACGCGCGCATCCACTCCACCCTGCCCTTCGGAAGCCACACCGTCGGCGCTCGGATTCCCGGGTCATGGCTCCGCACAGGCGATCTCGGGCTCTATCTCGACGGTGAGCTCTTCGTCACCGGTCGCATCGCCGACATTGTCACCGTGGACGGGAACGACCATTACCCCCAGGACATCGAGACCACCGCCGCCCAGGCATCCGCGATCGTGCGGCGCGGATACGCCGTGGCCTTCACGGTGTCCGGGGACTGCGGCGAGGGCAGCGAGGGCGTGGTGATCGTCGCCGAGCGCGCGACCGGCACTGCCCGGCTTGATCTTTCGGCGGCGACCGAGGCAATCAAGGATATGGTGCGGCGCCGCCATGGAACTCCGGTCGTCGACGTACGCATCATGCCCGCCGGGTCGATCCCGCGGACCACGAGCGGCAAGCTGGCGCGCCGCGCGTGCCGGATCGCGTATCTCGACGGCGCCTTCGACTGATCCGGTCAGGCGGGCGGCACCGCTCCAGCGGCCGCCGTCGAACCCCGGTGCATCAGCTGATGGCGACGAACGGACTCAGGACGTCCCGGACGAACTGCGCGATGTTGATCGACGGGTTCTGGTCGGGGAAACTCACGGTCGCCAGGACATTGCCGCCCGCGTCGGCGAAGTTCCCGTCGGCGCGGTCCTGATGTGACGACGAGGTCACCAGGATGATTCCTGATGTACCCGCCTTCTTGGCCAGTGGCACCGAAAAGGCGGCATTCTGCACGGTGCTGCTGGCTCGCTCCTCGAGGATGATCCGCTCCCGTGGCGTGCCGTACAGACGCAGCATCTTGCCCATCTGCTCGGCCTCGGTGTTGCCGTTGCGCGGATTGCCACCGGTCACGATGATCGGCGCCTGCGGGAAGAGTTGCGCGACCGCCAAACCGGCGAGGACTCGGGTGTGCAGAATCAGGCGCATCGTGCCGTCCGGTTTCAGGCCGTAGCCGAGGATGACGATCGCCGGCTTGGAGAAATCCTTGGCCACCACCGGTGGCGCCGCGTTGGCGGTGCCCACGGATGTACCGGAAACGCCGAACGCACCGCCACCGAGCAACGCGACGGCCAACGCCGCGGCCACGAGGACCGCTCTGAATCGGGACGCCGTTGCACGACGCCGCACCGAGGATGTTTCAGTCATCGTCAATTTCATCGCCGGTGCCCGCCCAGTCATTACGTTCCGGTCTCGAAGCGCAAACGATGCAGCGATCAATTGCGGTCGCAGTAGGCACGATCAGCCAAGACGTGGTCTGGTGGAAAGTGATGTCCTCCTACCGCACAACTGCCCTCCGGGTGGCTCTCGCCACCACCGCCGGCGCGGCGCTTCTTGTCGTCGCGGCGCCCCCGGCGTCCCCGGCGCCGGCCTTCGATAGCCAGGGCTATATCGATTCGACCGCCCGCTGTACCGCACCCGACACGGCGGTCGTCTTCGGCAGCACCGCCGGCTCTCGGGTCGCGATCTGCAACACCCCCGACGGCGACCTGGAGTACCGCGGGGTGCGGGTGCGCGACGGCGCCAAGCTCATCGCCGAAGCGACGCGATCAGCGGACGGTGCGTTCACCGCCACCCGGGACGGGATCGACTACATGGTGACCTCGAGTGACCTGGTGATCAGCGCGGGGGAGCGGGTGATCCGCGACGAACCGATGGTGGATTTCCACCGGCCGGGATCGGCCGCGGCACCGGAGGAGACGCCGACACCCACCACGCCCCTGCCGCCACCCCTGGCGGCCGAGGAGGGCGGCAGCTGACACGCTGCGCCTCGACGGGACGCCAGCGTGATCGCGGGCGGCTTCGACTGCAGGAGTCGTTGACGAAATGGGCCCGGGGATCCGATTTCGATATGTACGGGGAACGAACGGCCACGAAATCCGTCGTGTCGTTGAATTTCATTTGCTGCGTGAATGGGCTGAAATTAACTGACGCATGCGTCAGCAAATAACCCGTTGGTGACAATTTATCGCGCCTAAGTAGACAGATGATCACATTCTGGATACGTTTTCTGCGGTCGGGGTCACGCACAGCAACATGGAGGGGGCCGCCATGCCCACAACAACACGTTCCTATGTCGCCGCAGGCGTCGCCCTGGTAGGGGCCGGCGTCATCTCCGCGACACCGATCACCGTACCCCTGCCGGATTCGCAGCGGACCGGCTACGACGTAGACCTGGTCGCGGCCGTTCAGAGTTGCGCGGACGCGGCCGCAAGCCCGCTGTGCGACGGGGCGCCGAGCCTGCAGTCGGCAGTGCCGTTCACGCCCTCGGCGGACATGACCAATATGTTCAACATTCCGGCCAACCTGTTTATCGCCCTTGCCAATACGCCCTACAACTTCTTCAATGCACTCGGCGAGGGCAACGTGCAACTGGGGTCGGACCCCAACGGCGATTTCAGCTTCCAGCCCACCTATGAAGGCGTCACGCTGACCCAACCCGAGGGCAACGTCGTGGGCCTCGGCAGACAACTGCGATACACCGGAAACTGGTGGGTCTACAGCCAGACCAACATCCTCGGCATCGATCCGGCCGATCCGTCCCGGGTACAGGCGATCACCAACGTCCTCATTCCGTTCCCGGCCCTGTCGGTGCCGCTGGGCAACATATTCGCCGCCATCGGCGCCTCGCAGCTACCGATGAACATTGGCTGCACCGGAACCGGTCCTGGTGCCTGCGATGACCCGGTCGCCATTCTCAGCAAAATGTTTGATGTTCGTCACATTGCAGCGCTGTTTTCGCCAGAGGGCTACACCTATCCCAAGACCATTGCGCCGATCACGTGCAGCGCCGACGGCGAGTGCTACGTCAAGGACCCGGAAGGACCCGAGGTCCCGTGGTCCGGCCAGACCGTCAAGCTCGATCCCGCGACGCCGTTCACCAGCTTCTACAACAGCCTGACCAAGACGCCGGACTACTCCACGATCACGCCGGCGACTCCGGAACTGGTGACTGGGAGCCTCGTCAGCCTGGGCACCGGGCTGAACACCGACTTCAACCCCTTCGTGCTGGGCACCCAGTGCGGTATCTGTGCGCCGTTCGTTCCCAACCCGGACAACAAGCCCATTCCCGGGCCGGTCTTCGAGGATCCGGACACCGCCGCCCCCGTCACCGCAGCGCCGTCGACGCCGGTCACGACGACCGCACCCGAGGCCACGGCCGAGACACTGTCGACGCCTGCCCTGATCACCGGGGACGGGGTCACGCCCGAGGCCGGGACCGCCAAGTCGGGCCCCAAGCACCGCAAGCCCGACGCCCTCAGCGGCACCGTCAAGAAGGTGCAGGACAGCATCAACTCGAGCATCTCGAAGCTCACCGACAGCTTTACGAAGCCGAAGGCCGGAGACAAAGCCGGTGAGAAGGCCGGCGAGTCGGCGGATGCTCCGTCGGCCACGTCGGATGCCACGTCGGCCAAGTCGAGCGACTCGGATTCCAGCAGCGACGACTGAGTGACCCGCGGTGGTCACCGACCCCTATCTGCGCGCCGCCGGGCTCACAGGTAGGGGTCGGTCCACGCGCTGATGATCCGCGCCGCCCGCGCCGCCTGGTTCTTTCCAGTGAGCAGGTGATCGGCGCCCTCGAGTGACACGAAACTGCGGGGGTGTCGGGCGGCACGGAAGATCTCGCTCGCGTTCGCGATGCCGACCGTGTTGTCGGTGGGCGAATGCATGACGAGCAGGGCGCGGCGCAGGGTCTTGATCCGCTCCCGCAGATCGGCCGCGCGGACATCCTCGATGAAGTGCCGTCGCAGTGTGAGCGCCTTGCCGCCGATGAGGAACTGGGCCTCGCCGTCGGCTTCGATGCAGTGCACCAGAGCGTCATAGTTGTGCTCGACGTGAGCGGGCTGGAACGGCGCGCCGATGCTGACCACCGCGCCGACGGTAGGGCAGTCGTGCGCCGCCGCGATCACCGCCGCACCGCCGAAGGAGTGCCCGACGAGCAGATGCACCGGACGCCCGGAGTCGTTCATGAACTCGACCGCGCGGACGGTGTCAGCCACTTTGTGGGAGAACGACCCGTCACCCCAGTCACCCTCGGAATCGCCGAGCCCCAGGTTGTCGAATCGCAGCATGCCGATGCCCTCGAACGCGAGCTGCTTGCAGATGCGGCTCGCGGCCGGGCTGTCCTTGCCGAGCGTGAAACCGTGGGCGAATACACCCCAGCCGCGGGGCTCGCCGTTGGGCAGGTCGAGAAGGCCCGCCAACGCGGGTCCGCTGCTGCTGGGAAACGTGATGCGTTCTGCCACGTGACTCATCCTGTCACCGCGCACGGCCGCAGACCCGGCGAACCCGCACTGGCCCGTCGGGCACAAACAGCGCACCCGACACGTTGCGCACTACGGGGATGGCCGCTGGTGAAGCGAGGAGAGGCGTGTGAAGGTCCGGTACGGAGTCGGCCTGGGAGCGGATGTCGCGCCCGAGAAACTACCCGGGATCGTCGATCATCTCGAAACCTCGGGTGTGGACTCGCTGTGGTTCTCCGAACTCGTGTACTCACCGGGCGTCGACCCTTTCATCGGCATGACCTTCGCGCTCGCCCGGACCGCGCGGTTGAAGGTGGGCACCTCGGTGGCCGTGCTGCCGGGCCGCCACCCGGTGCTGGTCGCCAAACAACTCGCCTCGCTGGCAGCACTCGCGCCGAAGAGGGTTCTGCCGGTCTTCGGCCTGCGTTCGGCGATACCGGCCGAACGGGACGCCTTCGTGGTCCCCGACGGGCAACGTGCCGCGGTATTCGATGAGTCGCTGGAGCTGCTCCGCACCGTGCTGCGCGACAGGAACGTGACGTTCGAGGGCACGTACTTCTCGGTGCGGGACGTCGATATCCTTCCGAAACCTGCTGCACCGCTGGATATCTGGCTCGGCGGGGCGACACTGCCCGGGTTCCGGCGCATCGCGGCCTACGCCGATGGCTGGCTGGGCAGCTTCCTGACGCCCGCGGAGGCGCGGCAGGCACGGCTCGACATCAGCGCCGCCGCGGACGCAGGTGGCCGCCACATCCCGGACGATCACTACGGCATCAACCTGGCGGTCGGCGAGGGCGAGTTGCCCGGCGCCGTCCTCAACGCGATTCGCAGACGTCGGCCCGACCTCGACCCGACAGAGCTCGTGGCCACAGACTGGGAGCAGCTGCATCGCAAACTCGATGACTACATCGCGGCCGGGCTGACGAAGTTCGTGATCAGGCCGGCGGGTGGGGTCGGCAGCGACGAGTTCATCGACCGCTTCGCGAAAGAGCTACTGCCTCGGCAGAATTGAAGCGTCCCGACGATCCCGAACGTCAGCGACCGCTGTCGATGACGAAGGTGCGCAACGTCTTCCGGTCGAACTTCCCGCTGGCAAGCGTGGGGATCTGGTCGCTGGACACCGTCACCCATCGCGTCGGGACCTTGTAGGAGGACAGCTGATCGCGCGCCCGGCGGGCCACCGATTCCAGATCGGTGTCTTTGCCGGTGGCCGGCACCAGCACGGCGCAGACCTCCTCGCCGCGTTCCGGATGGGCGATGCCGATCACGACGCACTGCGACACGTCCTCGAAGCTCCCGATCACCGCCTCCACTTCCAGCGGTGAGACGTTGGCTCCCGACGTCTTGATGAGGTCGCTGGTGCGGCCGACATAGAACAGCCGGGGGTCGTCGGCTCTGCGGTATACCTCGTCCCCGGTGTGGTACCACCCGTCGGAGTCGAATGTCTGGCTGCGTTCGCGCTTGTTGTATCCGGCCATCACGCCGATGCCGCGCACCAACAACTCGCCGACCGTTCCCTCGGCGACGGGCAGTCCATCGGCATCGACGATTTTCATCTCGGTGTAGGCGAAGCCGCCCGCCGTCTCGGACATGGTGCGGTGGATGGGAAATCCGTCCGGCACGTTCGTCATGGCGATGTCGAGGGGGCCGTCCCGCAGCATCGGTGCGGCGGACAGGTCCCGCTCCGCGAACCCGGGGTGCTCACGGATCCGCTGCGTGAACGCGGGCCATCCCACGATCCCGGTGGCCCGCTCGGCTTCGGCGAGGTCGAGCCCGACCCCGGGGTCGAGTTTGGGCATCACGAGAAGGGTGACGGGTTCGTGAAGCGCCCCGGTCGCCGCCAGCACTCCGCCGATCCAGAAGAACGGCATCGCGCAGAGGATCACCGGTGCGTCCGGCGAACCGGTGACCACGCGGATCGCTTCCGGCCATGTCGAGGTCTGCCGTGTCAGCGTGCCGTGGGTGTGCAGCACACCTTTGGGGTCGGCCGTCGATCCCGACGTGTGGACCATGATCGCGAGGTCGGCGGGCGAGACCTCGGATTGCGCGGACTCCAGCACCTCGACGGGCACCCGGTTCTCGTCGTCGCTGTGGCCGAGCGCCCACCGCGGCCGGTCGCCGCACAGATCACCCAGTCGGGTGCCGTTGGGGAAGAACAACCCGACGCGGGTGCCTTTCCCGACCCGCTGCGCAAGCAGCCAGCGCGCAAGCCCGGCCGAGCGTCGATCGGCCTCGGCGTAGGTGAGGCGTTCGGTCGGGGTCACCACGTAGGTGCGCTCACCGAATTCACGGACGCTGTGGGCGAGCAGCGCGGGGATCGTGAGCGGTGACGGGTCCACACGGCGATCTTCCCTAATCGCGGCCGACGCGGGTTGCCCAGGGGGACACTTACGGGGTGCCGCGAGGCCGGCTTCGCGACGCCTGCCACGAAGGGGGAGAGCCATGATCGAGATGCTGCCCGGCATGCCCAAAGGCGTGACCGGTATCCGCGTGTCCGGCCGGTTGCGTGGCGAGGACCTGCGCGATGTCGAGCCTGCCATGAAAGACGCACTGCAGACCGGGGAGATCAGGATCGTCGAGGTGATCGCCGACGACTACGAGGGGTTCGGCCCGGGCGGCCTGATCGAGGATCTGAAGGTGGGCCTCGGTGCGGTGATCCAGCATCATTCGGCGTTCAAGCGGGTCGCAGTGGTGTCGGACAAGGAGTGGGTTGCCCACGCCATGCACGCGTTCGCCTGGATGGTTCCCGGCGAGCTCGCGGTGTTCACCCTCGACGAACTCGATCAGGCCATGGCCTGGGCCGCCGCCTGACTCCACGAAATCTGCACCGTCGGCGCGACAGTGGCCGCGTCACTGCTCCAGCAGGTGCTCGGCAGGTGACCGTCACCCGCGGCGGGCGAGCAGCCACGCCAGGCCGTCCGCCTCATCGCCGGCAACTCCCTCCAGGTCGCCGAAAGCGATTCGCAGCTCGCCGGGTTCGGCCCGAAATGGCCCGGGGGAACCCCCCACCTCGCTCAGTGCGCTGACCGCAAGGAGCCCACCGACGGCAAGCCGCTCGACAATGGCGCGGTCCAGGCGTGGATCGCGAAACCTGTTGCAGATCACCACATCCACGGGCGGTCCCGGGGGTATGCCGTCATCGAGGTCGACAACGTCGAAGCGGCAGCGGTCGGTCACGCCGCATCGCTGCGCGAGTGCGCGGGCGTGCGCGATCGCCACCGCGGACACGTCGAAACCACAGACCGCCACGCCACGTCGCGCGAGCCACACCGCGGCCTCGCCACGGCCGCATGCGAGATCCAGACCCTGCCCGCCGGTGGGAAAGTCGTCGGCGAACGGCAGAAACACGCCGGGCAGCGCGGGTTCGTCGGGCGACGCCGCAGGGCGGTCGGTGTACCGCCGGTCCCAGCGGAGGCGGTCTTCCTCGGACACACACATCAGCGTAGAAGCCGCCCGGGCGCTTTCCGATTGCGCGCGGGCACCGCCGGTCAGCCACGCAACACGGAGTAGCCTCTATCCCCCGGGGACCGCCCGCTCCAGGCGGCCCGTGGAGCATCGATTGAGAGGTGGCCATGGCAGACCGGCCGCTGGATGCAAACACCCGGCTTGCCGCCGAACGCAATCGCTTGGCACTGGAACGCACGATGATGGCCTGGACCCGCACCAGCACATCGCTGATCGCCTTCGGTTTCACGATCTATCAGATCTTCCGATACCTGTCGGAGAGTGAACGGCTGCGGGACCCCTACGTCAGTCCCCAGGTATTCGGTGTCGCCATGATTCTGGTGGGGTTGACCGCACTGATCCTGGCCTGGGTGCAGCACCGGCAGGAACTGAAGGCGCTCAGAGCCGACTTCGGATCGATGCGGTACTCGATTGCCTCGATCGTCGCGGCGATGGTCGCCGGCCTCGGCCTCATTGCGCTTCTCGGTGTCACGCTGCGGCTGTAACAACTTGTCCTGCAGGTAATCTCGAAGAAGGCGGTTGATGCGCGACGGACCCGGCACCCGCGCCGTACGCGGGCTCAGCACGCCCCGGGCCGCGGCGGTCGCGGGCATTCTGTTCGCCGTGCTGTTCGCGTCCAGCCTGGTGCTGCTGCGCAGCGCGGTCCCCGACGACCCTTTCGCCCAGATCGCCTGGGTGACGCGTGGTGAAACCAGGATCGGAGTCGCATTGGCACTGGCCCCGCTCGCAGGCATCGCCTTCCTGTGGTTCATCGGAGTGGTGCGGGACCAGCTCGGCGATCTGGAGGACCGCTTCTTCGGAACGGTGTTCCTCGGCAGCGGTCTGCTGTTCCTCGCGATGGTCGCCGTCTCGATGGCGATCGCGGGAGCCATCGTCATGGTCGCCGAGGTGCCGGCGGTGGCGTCGAACGGCCTGATCTACCTGGCCCGGTCCCTGATGCTCCAGGTCAGCAATGTCTGGGGAGTGCGCTTCGCCGCGGTGTTCATGATTTCGCTGGCCACCATCTGGATCCGCACCCGGCTGATGCCACGCTGGCTGGCCGTCATCACCTATCTCCTGGCCCTGACGCTGCTCCTGGTCGTCAGTCACAGCCTGTGGGTGACGCTCGTCTTTCCCGCCTGGGTATGCGTCATCAGCCTGGTCATCCTGGTTCAGAACCGTGCGTCTGATCGGCACACACCGCCGGCGCAGTAGCGCACGGCGCAGTTCAGCAGTCCCCGAGCACCTCAGCGATCGATGGTCCCGCCCGCCACGCATCGATGACCGGCTTCACGGCGTCGACCAACATCGGCAGTTGCGGGGCCATCGCCAGGCAGGCGACCGCCGCCAGCATCGCGGTCGCCCCGGTGACCCGCAACGCCCGCTCATCGAGTGGGCGCGGACCCAGCCTGGCCGCTGCCTCGTTGTACGCGGCCACGCCCTCCGGGCCCGCCATCGCGAGATCGGACTCGACCGGACCCGACGTGACGAGCTCGAAGTCCGACCAGAGCGGGCCCTCGGCGGTGTAGATCAGGTTGTAGAACGGCGCGTCCCCGTGGATCGCCTGGACGGGCACCCCGGGGAAAGTCGACTCGAACGCCGCGCGCGACGCCAGCGAGGGAGCGATGATCGACCATTCGCGTTGTGCCCGTTGATGATCAGCGTGCGAGAGCAGAGCGGGTTGATGCCCGAGCTCGGCGAGTCCATCGGGGATGTAGGTGGTGACCGGGGCCAAGAACCCCAGGTTGCCGTCACGGTATCCGCGGAGGGCCGCATGCAGGCGCGCGGTCATCTCGAAGCGCTGCGCGGCATCGGGTTCAACGTCGGGGACCTCGTCGACGTGCTGCCAGAACGTCATCGAGAACCCTTCCCGCCGAACAGGTTCACGCGGAACCAGCGGGCTCGGCCCGATTACCGGATGGCCACGGTCGGCAAGCCAGCCGGCCACCGCGATCTCCGAACGCTGCTGTGCGGTCTGCCGCTCAGGACTGCTGCGGTACGAGCGCGGCAGCACGGTCGGGACACGGACCACCACGGGCGCCGGCGCCAGGTGGACGATGACGGAGAACACGTCATAGAGCACCCGGGGATCGTCCACACGCAGCCCCAGATCGTGGCCGGCGGCGCATGCGGCGCCCACCGCGCGGGCCGTTCGTCGGGCGATCTGGTCGGAGGTGAGCACCAACGCCAGTATCGACGGCCACCGGTGGCGCGTCGAGAGGTTTTCGCGCTGCCACCGGTGGCGGGGACTAGCTTTAGTCGTCATGGGTGAGGGCCGCATGAGGGTGCTGATCATCGGGGGAGGCTTCGGTGGTCTGTTCTGCGCGCGGAGGCTGGGCAGCGCCGACGTCGACGTCACCCTGCTCGATCGCGCGGCCGGCCACCTGTTCCAGCCGCTGCTCTACCAATGCGCCACCGGCACGCTGAGCATCGGACACATCAGCCGACCGCTGCGCGAGGAGTTCGCGCGCCACCGCAACGTCACCACTCTCCTCGGAGAAGCGATCGATCTGGACCCTGGGCGGCGCCGGTTGACTGCCCGCCGGCCCGATGAGACGACGTTCACGCTCGACTACGACGTGCTCGTCGTCGCCGCCGGAATGCAGCAGTCCTATTTTGCCAACCCGCAGTTCGCGCAATGGGCGCCCGGAATGAAGACACTCGACGACGCCCTGTGCATCCGTCAGCGGCTGTTCACCGCATTCGAGATCGCCGAGACACTGCCGCCCGGCCCCGAGCGAGACAGCTGGCTCACCTTCGCCGTCGCCGGTGGCGGGCCCACCGGCGTGGAACTGGCGGGCCAGATTCGGGAGGTCGCGACACGGACGCTGGCCCACGAGTTCCACAGCATCGAACCCGAGGATGCCCGGGTGCTGCTCTTCGACGGGGGAGACCGGGTGCTCAAGAGCTTCTCCCCGGCCTTGGCCACCAAGGCCACCCGTACCCTGCAGCGCCTCGGCGTGGAGCTACGACTCGGCGTGCACGTCACCGACGTCCGAAAGGAAGGCGTCACTGTCTCGCCGAAGGCCGGCGGCCCGGACGAGGACTACGCGGCGCGGACGGTGCTGTGGACCGCCGGGGTCGAAGCCGTGCCGTTCGCCCGGCACATCGCCGACGTCCTCGGTGCTCCGTGCGACCGTTCGGGTCGGATCGCGGTCGACCCTGATCTCTCGATCCCCGGACACCCCGAGGTGTTCGTCATCGGCGATCTCGTCGGTCGGGATGCACTCCCGGGGGTCGCCGAGAACGCGATGCAGGGCGGACTGCACGTCGCGTCCTGCATCCGGCGCGAACTCGAGGGCAAACCCCGCAAGCCGTACCGCTACCGCGACCTCGGTTCAGCGGCCTACATCAGCCGGGGACAGGCCCTGCTCGAGGTTGGCCCTGTCCGGCTGTCCGGCTTTCCCGGATGGGTGGCATGGGGGCTGCTCCACATCGCGTTCCTCACCGGGGTACGCAATCGCGTCAGCACGGTTGTGACGTGGCTGGCGACCATCGCCCGTGCCAGCCGCTACCACCGCGCCTTCATGCTCGGCGACCAAGAGGCCATCGCCGGCCAGCGCTACACGTGGTCGACGCGGGACGACGAGAGCTAGCAGATTCGGTCACGTCGCCCGGTCGGCGATGCGGATGCGGACAGGTCCGTGCCAGTCTGCATCGGGATCGACGACGGTGCCACCCTGAGTGACTTCCACCTCGCCAGACTTCGCCAGTTCCCGGGCCAGCGAGCGCGCATCCTGCATGAGGTCGCGCCAGTTGTCCGCGCCGACGGCTCGCGCGGCATCCGACGGACAGGTGCTGCTGTCGCGACCCCGGTGGGCGGCCAGAGCACGGATCGACGCCCTGAGCCGCTGCCGGACCGGACCGTCACCCAGCGCGATCCGCGCATCGTCGGCGCCACGGCCTGCGCCGTCGGCGATGCGCGTCAACTCGGTCTGCAACTGATGGGCCACCTACCCAGTGAAGACGATGTCCGTGGCGTCGGCCACAGCCTGGTGCGTGTTTACCACCCACGCGATGCGGCTAGTTCCTAGCTGTACTGGCCGACTGTCGGGTCACAGCCGACCCGGGATTGGAGTTTTGAGCAATGACGTTGTCCGGCTACCTCGCAAGCGCCGCCGTCATCGGTGGCCTGACCGCGGGCGCCCTCGGATTCGGCGCCGCGACGGCAAGTGCACAGCCCGGTTGGACGCCACCGCCGGTGCCGCCCGCGGGACCCAGCGTCGGCCAGCCGCCGGCCGGTGCGCCGCCGAAGCCCGTGCAACCACTGTGGGCACAGGGTCAGCCTCAGGTGTGGGATCAGGGATGGCAGCACTGGGGTGTCTGGCTCAACGGTGCGTTCATTCCGACGTACTGATCGCAGCGTGATCCGCCATCGCGGATCCGATCGGGTTCTGCGGTGCCACATTCGGGAGGCTGTGTGACGGACCCACCGACTTCTGACGACGGTCATCACGTGGTGATCAACGGCCGCCGATGGCGCGCCACCGATCCCCAGATTCCCGATGAGCGGCGGGCCGAACTCACGCGGATTCTGATGGCGTGGCGCCGAGAGGTGCGCAGAGCCAAGGGAACTCAGGCCGAGCCGACGGCCCGCGCAGGCGTGAATGCGTCGAAGATTGCGCTTGGGGAGCGTGGGTCGCCGCCATGGTGGGAGCAGACTGAGAGGCAGCGACGGATTCGCTGGCAGGCCGACATCCGCGGTCCCGGTGACGATCCGGTGTAAACGTTTCTGCGCGAAGATGTTCGAGAGAGGGCCGGAGCGGGGGGAACATCCCGCTCCGGCCCCTCGCACTGCGACTCAGACGCCCAGCGTGCGCTGGATATCCGCCTTCATCGCGTTGAGCTGCGAACCCCAGTAACCCCATCCATGAGTCCCGTTGCTGGGGAAATTGAACACCGCGTTGCTTCCGCCGGCAGCCTGGTACTGCTCCTGGAAGTTCTTGTTGCTGTCGAGCGTGATGCCTTCCAGCAATTGCGCGGGGAAGTCGGCGCCGCCCAGCTCGCCGGGTCGGCCGGTGCCGCAGTACACCCAGATACGGGTGCCGTTGCCCACCAGTCGGCCGACGTTGACGGTCGGATCGTTGCGCTGCCAGGCGGGCCCGCCGCCTAGTCCCCACATGGCGGTCGCATCGAACCCGCCCGCATCGCGCATCGCGACACCGACCAGCAGCGGCCAGATCCCCTCAGACAGGTTGAGGAAACCCGACAACGAGCCCGCGTAGCTGAACTGGCCCGGGTGATATGCGGCCAGGATCAGTGCCGCGCTGCCCGACATCGACAGCCCGACAACGGCATTGCCGCTGGGGGAGATGCCCTTGTTGGCCGCCAGATAGCCGGGCAGCTCGGAGGTCAGGAACGTCTCCCACTGGTAGTTGAAGCTGGCGCCGTTCCCGACGGCCGGACGCTGCCAGTTGGTGTAGAAGCTCGACATGCCGCCGACGGGCATCACTACCGACAGACCTGACTCGAAGTAGTTCTCGAACGCTGCGGTCTCGATGTCCCAGCCGCTGTTGTCATCGCGGGCGCGCAGTCCGTCGAGCAGGTAAACCGCCTTCGGGCCGCCCCCCTGGAACTTCACCGGGATGTCACGACCCATGGCCGCAGACGGCACCATCAGCGTCTCGACCGGCAGTCCCGGCCGCGAAAACGCGCCTGCGGTCGCCGATCCACCGACGACGCCGATCAGGCAAGGCAGCAGTAGGGCCGCCATGGCACCGGCCATTAGCCGCCGCCTCACACTGTGCATGATTCTCATATCCAGCCGTCCTCTTCGCCCGCCCAGAAGGCGGGGGTCTCAGGGATACCTATGTGCGGGCCGACGTCGATTCGCCGGTATGGATGCCGCTGCTTCGCATCCGCCGCGTGTTCGCAAGCACGCCATCGCCGAAGCGCGACGGTCGCGTTCGTTACTTCGTCATGTGACGATTCGGCGTTACGCCGACGGGGCGGAGCGTCACTCTGGTCACATCTGCCACAACTGAGGGCTCAGCGCTGGGCGGCGCGCCACTTGTCGAGAAGTCGCCGGTCCCGCTTCGTGGGCCGCCCGGCCCCGCGGTCGCGGACCGCCACCGGCACGACCGGGGTTGTTGGCGGCGCCGGGGTGCGGTCGAGATAACACGTGACGGCATCGGCCGCACCCACCCGTTTCTGGATCACGCGAACCACCTCGACGATCCGCGTCGTGTCACCGACCCGGGCGCGCACCTCGTCACCGGGGGACACCGTTGACGCCGGCTTGGCCGGCCGACCGTTGACCGTCACGTGACCACCGCGGCACGCCGCGACGGCGTCAGGGCGGGTCTTCGTCAACCGGACGGCCCAGAGCCACCGGTCCACACGGGTCGCCTCCATCACTCCATGATGGACTCGATCGCCGCCTCAGCAGAATTGATCTCGACATCCCCGTAGTCGTCGTTGACAGGCAAGTGTTTGCTTGCATATGGTGCGTGGTGTGGGTGACGTCTTCAAGGCCCTGGCCGATCCCACGCGCCGCACCATTCTCGACGAACTGACCGACCGGAACGGGCAGACGCTCTTCGAGATCTGCGCGCGGCTCACGACCAAGCACGGCCTCGGCTCGTCCCGGCAAGCGGTCTCCCAGCACCTCGATGTGCTCGAGGCCGCGGGGCTGGTCGAGACCCGCCGCGAGGGTCGGTGCAAGTTCCACTTCATCAACACCACGCCGCTGGAACCGATCGTCGAGCGGTGGCTCCACAAGCCCGGGGAGGCAACGTGAGAATCAATCTGGCCAGCGTGTTCGTCGACGACCAGGACAAGGCGCTTCGGTTTTACACAGAGGTACTCGGATTCGCACCGAAACACGATGTACCGATGGGCGAGCACCGCTGGATCACCGTGGTGTCGCCGGAGGTTCCGGACGGCACCGAACTCGTCCTCGAACCCGACGAACACCCAGCGGCAAAACCGTTCAAGGACGCGCTGATTGCCGATGGCATCCCATTCACCGCATTCGCCGTGGACGACGTCCACGCGGAGTTCGAACGGCTGCGCGGACTCGGGGTGCGCTTCACCCAGGAGCCGACGGCGATGGGACCGGTGACCACGGCGGTGCTCGACGACACCTGCGGCAACCTGATCCAGATCCAGCAGGCCGGGTAGGGCAAGTCTGTTGACTGACGCAACCAGGTTCAGATGATCGGCACGTCCCCGGGTCGCAGCAGGCGTAACCAGCGATAGCCATAAGCATCGAGTTGCATATCAATCCGCCCGTCGGCGCCGAGTTCGTGGCGTGACAGATCATCGAGCAGATCGACCAGGACTGAGCCGGGCGGCGCTTCCTCGAGCTGGATCGGCACGATGCAGCTGTCCGCCCCGAAGTTGTGCAGTGCCACCATCGCCCAGCCGGAGTTCTCCCGGCACAGATGTGCCAGCACTGCCGGGTTGGGTTGTGTGAGCACTTCGGCTGTCGACCAGCCGATCTCGGGTTGCTGGCGGTAGGTGTAGATGAGGTCGCGGATGAACCACCAGAAAGAGTGGTGGTCTTGGCGCTGATCGGCGGCGTTCACGCGCTCGGGGCCGAACAGTCCGTCGGGCAACGGCCTCGGGAGTCGCCGCTTGGCGGCGGTGGAGAAGCCGCCGTTGGTGTCGCCCGTCCATTGCATCGGGGTGCGCACTGCGAATCGTCCCGGTACATCCAGGTTTTCGGCCATGCCGATTTCTTCGCCGTAGAACAGCACGGGGGTACCGGGGAGCGAGAATGCGAGCGAGTAGACCATCCGCATCCGGCGCTCATCGCCGCCGAGCATGGACGGGAGCCGCCGTCGCAGCCCGCGGCCGTAGAGTTGCATGCCGGCGTCGGGCCCGAAGGCGTCGAAGACCTCCTGCCGCTCGGTCTCGCTCAGCTTGTCGAGGGTGAGCTCGTCATGGTTACGCACGAAATTGGCCCACTGGCTGGTGATGTCGAGTTTGGGCCGCTGCCGCAGCGCCTTGGCGAGTGGTCGCGAGTCGCCGCGTGCCAGCGACAGGTAGATGTGCTGCATCCCGATGAAATCGAACTGCATGTTCAGACCGTCGCCGTCGGATCCGCCGAAGAAACGCTTCTGGTCTTTGTACGGCACGTTGACCTCGCCGAGCAGCACTGCATCACCGAGGCGACGGGTGACGAAGTTGCGAACGTCGCCGAGATACTCCTGCGGGTCGAACACCCCGGGATCACCAGGTGCGCCGTCGTCGGCAAACAGGAACGGCACGGCGTCGACGCGGAATCCCGACACTCCGAGCTGCAGCCAGAACCCGAGGGTTCGCGAAATCTCTTCCTGAACCTTGGGATTGGCGATGTTCAGGTCGGGCTGATGCTTGTAGAAATGGTGCAGGTAGTACTCACCGGTCCTCGGGTCAAGCTCCCAGAGGCTGTCTTCCTGGTCGGGGAAGACCACGTCTTTCGCGGTGCCTTTGGGTTCGGTGGCGCTCCAGACGTAGTAGTCGCGGTACGGGTCGTCCTTGCTTCGGCGGGCCGACTTGAACCACGGGTGCGCATCGGAGGTGTGGTTCATCACGAAGTCGACGATCACCCGGATCCCGGTGGATCTCGCGGTCCTGATGAGCTCGACGAAGTCACCGAGATTGCCCAACCGCGGGTCCACGCTGAGGAAGTCGGTGATGTCGTAGCCGTCGTCCTTGCGTGAGGTCGGGTAGAACGGCATCAGCCACAGACAGGTGATGCCGAGATCGGCGAGGTACTCGATGCGTTCGGTCATGCCGCGGATATCGCCGGTGCCGTCGCCGTTCCAGTCGTAGAACGTCTCGATGTCGGCGCAGTAGACGACCGCGTTCTTCCACCACAGGTCGCCGCTCTCGATTTTCCTCATGCCGTTCTCGCCGGGGCGGTGGGCGACAGCTGCGGCAGCACGTGTTCACCGAAAGCGTCGATGAACGCGGTCTGGTGTTGACCGACGAAATGGAGGTAGAGCTCGTCCCAGCCCTGGTCGATGTATTCGTTGAGCCACGCGGCGTGCTGGCCGAGGTCGCCGGACACCCGCACCGATTCCGCGACCTTCGCAGGTGTGACGGACTCTCCGACGACGTCGAAGGCTTCCACGGTTTCGAGGTCCCAGCAGACTGGGGGAGCGAAGACGTTGGTGCGCCACTGATCGTGGGCGATCGCCATCGCCTCGTCTTCTGTCGGCGCCCAGCTGAGGTGGATCTGCAGTCGGGCCGGGCCTGTTCCACCGGCATTGCGATAGGCGTCCATCACCCTCTGCAGGGTGTCGCCCGGTTGGTTGACGGTGATGAGCGCATCTGCCCAGGAGGCATGCCGCGCGGCGGTGGCGGGGGTGACAGCGGGGCCGACAAGAGCGGGCACGGCGTCGGGTAGCGACCACAACTTGGCACGGTTGACCTGGATCAGACCATCGTGGCTGACCTCTTCTCCCTGCAGCAGTCGCCGGATGACCTCGACACACTCGATGAGGCGTTGATCGCGAATCTCCTTGCGCGGCCATACCTCACCGGTGACCCGCTCGTTGGACGCTTCACCGGATCCGAGTGCCGCCCAGAACCGGCCCGGGAACATCTGCGCCAGGGTGGCGATCGCCTGGGCGATGATGACGGGGTGGTAGCGCTGCCCGGGGGCGTTGACGACACCGAACGGCAGATTGGTCGTGGCCAGCGCGGCGCCGAGAAACGACCAGGCGAAGCCTGATTCGTTCTGCCGCTCGCTCCAGGGGCTCAGGTGGTCTGACGACATTCCGGCAGTGAAGCCGGCCTGCTCGGCGTGCTGGACGTCGCGGAGCAGTTGGGCGGGGCTGATCTGTTCATGCGAGCAGTGGAATCCAATGACGGTCACCGAAACGGTGTACCCGTTCTGTCGCGCACAATGCGATCCCGGCAGGACTCAGAAGAGTACTGCCGTGAGCCGGTCGGCTCAGCCGGTGACGCCGAGGATCTTGATCGCGAAGACGAGCGAATCGCCGGGCAGGATTCCGGCGCCGGGCTGGCCGTTGGGGTAGCCGTCGGCCGAGGTCATCGCCACCGCGACGGTTGATCCGACGTTCTGACCGGCGATGGCCTTCTGGAAGCCGGGGACCACACCGTCGAGGGGAAATTCCACCGGGGCGCCGCGCTGGTAGCTGCTGTCGAACACCGATCCGTCGCGACCATTGACTCCCATGTAGCAGACCGACACGGCCGCGGTGTCCGGGACAACGGGTCCGGAGCCGGCCTGCAGGGTCTGCACCTGGGTATCGGTGACGCTGAACGGCGGGGTCACGGTGACCACGGGAGCTGTGGTGTCGGTCGATCCGGTGACGGCGACGCTGCCGGTCGTGCCAGGCAGAGTCCACTCCGGCGTGCCGGTGATGTCCGGGGCTGCCGTCGGGCAAGCCGGCGCCTGAGCTTCCGACGAGGGCGCGGAGCCGCAGGCGGTCAATGCCGCGACGGGGACGGCACAAGCGGCTAGCGCGAACGCGGACAGACGAACGGATCTCATCGCCGCCACGCTACCGGTACACCCCCGCAGGTTTGGGCAAGGGGATGGTCTGGGCAATGTGAGGGGTATGAGCGATGACAACAAAGTCACTGTCGAACGAAACATCGACGCACCCGCCGACGCGGTCTTCGACGTGCTGTCCAATCCCCAGCGGCATCCGGCGCTCGACGGGTCCGGATTCGTCCGCAGCGTGGATCACGCCGATCGAATCCAGAAGGTCGGCGACGTGTTCACGATGAACATGCAGGGTGACCACATGGGCGGTGAGTACAAGACCGACAATCACGTCTCCGGCTACGCCAAGGACAAACTCCTGGCGTGGAAGACCGCGCCCGCGGGAACTGAGCCGCCCGGTTGGGAATGGTTGTGGGAATTGGAGGCCCAAGGCCCAAACGAGACCTTGGTCCGTCACACCTATGACTGGTCGAAGGTCACTGACAAGAAGTTGTTGGAGAAGGTGAAGTTTCCGTTGGTGACCGAGGATCAGCTCAGCGATACGCTGGCCCGGCTCGCTGCCGAAACCTCGTCTTGACGGCTGCTGCCACTCGCGAAAAGCACTGAGATAAGCGCGCGACGTCCGTCACATCACCGTCTCGCCGTGAGTATGTCGCGGATGGCGTTTGCGAAGCGCCGGCCGATGAGCTGGTGAGCCTGTGGGCTCGGATGCAGGTTGTCGGGGAGTGGGAACTCGGTGAAGTCGGCCGGGCCGTAGAGCGTCAGTCCGTCGAGGTAATGGATGTTCGGGTCGCTGGCTGACCGTTGCTTGACGATGGCCGCGAGTTCCTGGCGGATGACGCTGAGGGTGAGCTTGCCGGCCGCGGTCTCCGCGGGATCGCCGGTGGCAACGAACGCCATTGTGCCGCTGCTGAAGTCGGGAGCCAGCGGTCCCGGCGTGTGTTCGTGGATCGGGCAGTACACGGCGGAGACGACGACGATCGGGGTTGCTGGGTGTCCGTCACGGATGGTGTCAAGAAAGCCGTGTACCGCCGGACCGAACGCGCGCAGCCGCATCAGGTCGGCGTTGACGACATTGATGCCGATCTTGACGCTGATCAGATCGGCCGGAATGTCGCGCATCGTGCGTGCGGTGAAGGGATCTAGCAGGGCCGACCCGCCCATCCCGAGGTTGATCAGTTCGACGCCTGCGTCGGCAGCGGCCAGGGCGGGCCACGTACCGGTGGGGTGCAGCGCGTTGGAGCCGTGGCTGATCGAGCTGCCGTGATGCAGCCAGATGGGCCGAGCGATCGGGCAGGCTTCCATCGGATGGTCGCTGCGGAGGGCGATCAGTTCGGTGGTCTCATTGTGGGGCAGCCAGATCTCGACGGTCTTCGGTCGGTCGGGGAGGTGGGCGAAGCGGATCGTCGCGGGCGCGCCGGGCAGGAGTTCCTCTGTGCCGGTTGCCGCGTCCTTCATCAGGATGTTGCCACCGCTGAGGCTGTGCTGCGCCGTTACCTGGCCGTCGATCAGCAGGTCGTATAGACCGTCGGGACGCATCGGCACGCCCCGATAGGCAGGACGGGTGCGCAGGGCATCGAGTTCGATCACCGTGGAGCGGGTCCGAAACACCAATCGGCAACCGGCGGGTTGAGATTCGGCCATCGCGAGCTGAGGGTCGGCGCATTGCGCTCTGGCCCAGCCGGGCAACCGATGCGGAAGTAGTCCGCGCGCCGTAGGTTCGAGTTCCTGAGCGCCGCGCAAAAGTTCCATCGTGATCGGGGTGGTGATGGCGGCCAACATGGTGAAATGCTCCCTTCAGTCGTTCAGTGACAAGATGCGCCGAACGGTTTCGGAGAACAGCGCAGTGCGGTCAGCGGACGTCGCAACTCGGGTGAGACGTGTGAACGCGTTCCACCATGTCGGGTAACAGGTGTCCCTGATATTCGACGGGGAAGTGGCTTTCGCACATGGACCGCTTCGCACCCAAAACCTCGATACAAACTCTGTCAAGGATGCCACCGACGTTACCCACGCCGTCTGGGTCATCGGGAAATGGCTTATGCTGCTTGCCCAGTGGGCGAAGTGTTCATCGCGACAGCCGGTCCTAGGATGTCCTCGTGGGGCGCTGAACCGACCAACTGCTATGGCCCCTTGGCCTCGGCGTAATGGGAGATTGTGATGGGCTCATTCGACGTGCCGCTTGACGAGGAACGCACCCAACTCGATGCGTTCGTCGAGGAGTACCGGAGCGCCATCGAGCTCACCCTTGGCGGCCTCACCGAAGAGCAGGCCCGCCGCCGGCTCGTCCCGTCGGCAACGACGCTGCTCGGGTTGCTCAAGCACGTCACGTGGATGCAGCGGGTGTGGTTTGAGGAGTGTGTCGGCGGCGCTTCCCGCCGGGAGCTCGGCATCGTAGAGGGCGTCGACGAGTCCTTCCGGCTCGACGAGGACGACACGGTGGCCTCCGTCCTGTCGGCCCACCGTGATGCCTGTGCAAGGGCTCGGGCGGCGGTTGTCGACCTGCCGTTGGACGCGATCGTTACCGGCCATCGGGCCGGGCCGCGCACCTTACGTTGGGTCACGTTGCAGGTCCTGCGCGAGCTGGCCCAGCACTGCGGGCACGCGGACATCCTCCGCGAACAGGTTCTCGACGGTCGCATGTGAGCGGCGCTCCAAACGATTCACAGCGCTCGATGTCTACCTTTGTCCACATTGGCTCCATGCCAGCAACAGACACCACGACTGTGTGAGTCCACCGATCCCTGGACGGCAGGTATTCGTACGCGGGCTGAACACATTGGCTTGATTCTGAAGGGGAGGTCAAGCGCTCAGCGATCCCTCATCCAGGTCGATGCCGATTACCTGGGCGACGCGGAACATGTCAGCGTCCCAGGCGAGCAGTGCGAGAGCGCGAAGCGTTAACTAACAATAGAAGTCATAAGCCTTGTCTATCCGATAGGCCCGCGAAGCGCCCGAGGTCGAACGCCGTCACCCGTTGTCCCGCCACGTGAGCACCTGCTTGAGAGACGTGACGTCGTAACCGTCTTCGGCGGTGAGTTCGATCTGGAACAACGTCACTCCCGCCTCGAGGAAGGCATCGGCGCTGTCAGCGTTCTGCCACAACGTCGAGCGTTCGATATCGGCACCGTTGCGGCCGCACGTCGCTGCCAGCTCATCAACGCGGTCGCTGGACCTGCGGAACGCGTCGAGGTCGGTGAACGCGTGCCAGATGTCGGCGTGCCTGGCAACGGCGGGCAGCGAGCGCTTGGGCCCCGTGCCGCCGATGAGGATCGGTAGCTTACGCACGGGCGGCGGAATCAGTGCAGCGAGCCGGTTCTCGATGCGGATCAAACTGTCGTCGAACAGATCGAAGCGGGAACCGAAGGTGCCGAAGTCGTAACCGTATGTGGTGTAGTCCTTTTCGTACCACCCCGCGCCGAGACCGAGAATGAGCCGGCCGCCGCTGATGTGGTCGACGGTGCGCGCCATGTCAGCGAGCAGGTCCGCATTGCGGTAACCGACGCCGGTGACGAGGAGCCCTATCTCGGCGTGTGAGGTGATCTCGCCCCACGATGCGAGCGCGGTCCAACCCTCGAAGTTGGCGACGTCAGGCTGCTCATCGGACAGGATGGGCTTGCCGTCGACGATGGCCTCCATCGCCGGGCGGTGGAAGTGGTCGTAGCCGAAAATCACGTCGGCGCCGAGGTCGTCGGCGGCCAGGACGGCGTCGCGCCATGTGCGGTAATCGGGCGTGCCGCCGGGCTGGATCTGCACGGCGACGCGGATGGGACGGGTCATGGGTGCTCCTGAGTCGGGGAGTGGCGACTCTTGAGCCAAGTTCACGCGCGCGGAGTTTATTCCGGTTGGGACCGACACGTCGTGATGGTCGGTGTAGGCGTATCCAGACAGCAACGCCTCCGCCCGGCCCCGACACGCGCGAGAACCGGGGTGCCTAGTTCATGGGCAGGCGCAAGACGTACCCCGCTTCGAGGGCGACCCAGAGCGCGCCGTCGGGTGCCACCGCAAGTCCATGGGGCTCGCTGCCTGCGGGAAGGTCGATCATCGTGACCTCGCCATCGGCGTTGACACGGGCGAGCTGGTCGGTTTCCCAGAGGCTGACCCAGACCCCATCCGCCTGGTCGGCTACTACTGCGTGAGGCTTGCCCGGCAGATCGAGTTCCTGAATCGCTTCGTTGAGTGGAATGCGGCCGAGCTTGCTCACGCGAATTTCGGTGAACCACAACGCATCATCGTGTGTCGCAGTGATGCCGACGGGCCCCGCCGTTGGGGTCGGGGTCTGCCGGATGCTCACTGTTCCTGCCATGTCCAGCCGCCCGATGGCGCTGCTCTGGTTGAGGGTGAACCACATCGCGCCATCGGGACCCGCGGTGATCATCGACGGGCTGCCGCCGGGGATAGCCACGACGTCTACCTCATCGCCCGCACCGATGCGGCTCACCGTGCCGGACGTCATCGTGGTGAACCACAGTGCGTCGTCAGGTCCTATGCATAGGCCGAATGGAGCACTACCGTCAGGCAACTCGATCTCGCGCTGGGCACCGTCCACCGCGATGCGCCCGATCCGGTCATCACCGTTGCGGGTGAACCACAGGGCGCCGTCAGGCGCGGCGACGATGATCGAGGGCTTGCTCTGCGGGTGCACAGGAAACACGTCGAGTCCGCCGCCCGGATCGATGCGTGCGATCTCCCCGGAGTTGACAAGCGTCACCCACATTGCGCCGTCCGGTCCCGCCGCAAGCGCGTAGGGTCCACCGGGCACTCGGATATCGAGGGCACGGCTCACTCCACGACCGTACTTCAGGCCGTCGCCTTCTGACCGAGCGCCATGATTGGGACGCACTGGCTTGGTCTGGCGAGGGGAGGTATACCTCGTCGATCTCGAGCGTTGGTTACGGACTACGAAGCCACGTCGAACGTGAACTAGCGAGCAGCGGGCTGATCCACACTTCCTACGCGCGCTGCGATGAACTGCGGGTGGTCTCTGTCGAACGATTGTCGGGACACTCCGATCGTCTGTGATTCATCAGACCGAACGGCGGTCCTACTGGTAACCCGCCATATTCGATTCCGCCGTATTCCTCCGGTATGAATCGCGGGCGCCCGAGGGCTCGGGGGATAGAGGCCCCGCCCGCATCTCATCGTTGCGACACGTATTCCGGCGCATCGCGTCGAGTGCGGCGTGATTCAGCAGTTTGCTGCGGTGCCTACCCGGTCGATCTGGCCGCGGCGATGGCGAACGAGTAGGGGTGCACGCGCAGGCCTTTGTCGCGGGCAGCCGGACGCTCCAGCCAGAGCGCGACTAGGTACAGATCCGCGACGCGTGAGCGGTACACGGTCTCCCTTGCCGGACGAATAGCCGCCAGCGGCCTAGCTAGCTAGGCCCGTCTGACCAACGTCTCACCGGTGATACACTTGCCACATGGACACGGTGACGGTGCGCGATCTTCGGAACAACGGGGGAGAGGTCCTGCGTCGTGTCGAGCACGGTGAACGCATCGTCGTTACTCGCGATGGCGCGCCGGTGGCCGAGCTCCGCCCCCTGTCCCGACGCAGCGCCGGCCCGGCCGAACTCATTCGTCGCCGCAAGAATCTTCCGCAGGTGAACCCAGATTCGCTCCGGCGCGACATCGACAAATTGATCGACCCTTCGCTGTGACACAAGCGTCGAGCCAGGGGATGCTGGACACCTCCACGGTGATCCTCCTGGGTCAGATATCCGACCCAACTGAGCTTCCCGACGAATCGGTGATTAGCGCGATAACGCTGGCCGAGCTTTCCGTGGGTCCACATGTAGCGCTCGACGATGCCGAGCGTAGTGCCCGTCAGCAGCACCTGCAGCAGGCCGAGGCGGACTTTGATGCTCTTCCGTTCGACGGTGATTGCGCGCGGGCCTTTGGCGCCGTGGCGGCGGCGCTGCGTGCCGCAGGGCGCAAACCGGCGGCGCGAGCGTATGACGCGCTCATCGCTGCGAGCGCGATCGCGCACGCATTGCCGCTCTACACATGCAACCCAGCCGACTTCGCAGGAATCCCGCGGCTTGAGGTCCGGTCGGTCACCCACCCGCATCACAAGTAGGGCGGACGCTACCTGACCGCTGGTGTCGAAAAGCGTTGGACAACAAGACAATATGCCGTTTACTCTACTTGACATAATGTGGCTTATCGGCAATTTACTGACCTGGGCCACACCCGGCGGACCTGGATGCTGTTGCGGAATGACCCGTCATCCGCATTGGACCGGTCACCGCCGCGCCCTCGGTTGCACGGTCGGCCTCTCGCGACGGTCGGCACGTATCTCACGACGGCCTGACTCACTGCGCCGGCGACGGGACGGCAGACGGGCTGCAGCGACAAGGACCTTGATGAAAGGTTGCGGGCCGGGCCATGGTCGACGGCGACCCCTCACCGCTTCCCCGCCGACCGTCAACATTACGTCACAGTGACAAATTGACCTGGCCTAGCAGGACACCGGAATCTGTTGTTGCACAGACTTTCCCGGTCGTTGCACCCGGCGGTCAAGCTAGACGCTGGCTTGGCTTGGGTTGGCCTCACGCCAATGACGGTGGACGACCCGGTGAGTGCTCGCGATCGTCTGTCGACCACCTCCCCGAGACGGGCCGAGGGCTGGCCCTCGCTCCGAATCGGCCGACGTGACTCAATACGTCACAGTGACGAATCTGGCCCGGTAAACGAGGCGTGGAACCTATTGGCAGACAACCTCTCTCGACCGTTTGGCTGAGCTTTCGCTGACGTGGCCGAGCGTTGCGTCTGATGACGGATTTGGCGTGACCCAGGGGCACGCCACCGCTTTGGCGCTTGGCTGCGCAATCGTCCAGGAAGGCCGTCCACTGCTGCGGCTCCGCTGAGCGGCAGCAGTGGCCTTACTCCTGTTGAGCCTTTCTCGCCGCCGCCAGCGATTGCCGCAGCGCTTCAGCGAGGCGGTCGACGTCGTTATCCGCTGTCGTCCAGTTGGAGAAAGACACGCGTATCGCCGCTCGACCGTGCCATTCGGTTCCCGCGACCCACGCCTCTCCGCTGCGTCGCACGAGTTCTGCTACAAGCCAAGTGCGCTCGTCGCTGTCGTCAGCACGGATCAGGACCTGGTTGAGCACGACGTCGTTGCACACCACAAAGCCGTGCGTGCCCTGGATCATCTGGGCCAGACGGTCGGCATGGTCGCAGCAGCGTTCGATCAGTTGTCGCAGCCCCTGCCTGCCTAGCGAGGCGAGCGCTGCGTAGACGGGTACCGCCCGTGCACGCCGGGACATCTCGGGCACCAGGACACCGGGTTCGCGCTCGCTACTGGTGGGCAGATAACTGGTGTTGGCGCCCAGGGCCGAGCGGGCAGCTTGGGGATCGGCAACGATGGCCAGGCCGCAGTCGTAGGGAACGTTGAGCCACTTGTGCGCATCGGTCGACCATGAATCGGCCAGCTCGACACCTTGAACCAGTGCCGACAGTCGCGGTGATGCGCAAGCCCACAGTCCGAACGCGCCGTCAACGTGAACCCATCCGCCGTGCTCGTGGGTTGCCGCGACGATCTCTGACATCGGATCGCACGCTCCGGAGTTCACGTTGCCGACTTGTGCGCACACGATGGCGGGGTCGGAGTCAGCGGCGAGCGCGTCGGCGAGCGCGTCCGCTCTCATGGCTCCTTGTGCGTCGACTGCCACGCGCTCGACGCGGCGCGCTCCCAAACCGATCATCTGCAACGCCTGCAGTACCGAGGGATGGACCTCGTCGCCCACCAGCACGCGAACACGGGGTGCCTGCGCGAGCCCATCGGCCTCGACGTCCCAACCTCGCCGCGCTAGCAGCACGTGCCGTGCGGAAAGCAACCCGACGACGTTTCCCGCCGTGGCGCCGGTCACGAAACCCACGGATGCGGCCGTGGGCAGCCCGAGAGCGTCAAGAACCCAGCGCTCGGCGACGGCATCGATTGCAGCACCCGCCGGCGACGACATCCGGCTGTACGCCGTCTGATCCCAGGTCGATACCAGCCAGTCGGCAGCCAACGCCGCGGGTAGCGTTCCCCCGACGACGAGGCCGAAGTAGCGGGGGCCGGCGCACGCAATCGTTGCCGGACCGAGAGTGGCGGCTAACTGCTCGACCACCGACACCGCATTCGTGCCTTGGTCGGGGAGCGGCCCGCTCAGGGCATCGACTACTTCGTCGTAGCTGGTACTCGCATCGATCGGCCGGTATGGGAGACCCGCCAGGTATTCGGTCGCCAGCTCCATCGCCCTTGGCAGAGCCGCGTACAGGTCGGATCGAATCGGGGCAGAATTCTGATCCATTGAAACTATCCTTTGTCCGGCACTATCGTGTCGTTCTGAATTTTGTCCGACACTCTCGGTTGGTTCTGGACAAACAGCCACGATTCCGTCCAGAACTATTTGAGAGTGCCCAAATAAGCGCACTCCCCCCCTCTCAATTAGTTCCGGATTGGACAGTTGCGGATGGCGTTGTGCAGACTCCGACTTTTTCATTGATTCGCCGACCGAGCGCACGCGGTTTGCAGTCATACCGGCCGTGCGCGTCGTGATGCTTCCGAGCTTTTGGTGTGATGGGGCCTCGCGCTCGCGCCAATGCGACGGCGGGACCTGCTTAGCGCTCTGCACGCGGATTGAGCTCCCGTTCGGGGCGGCGACGGCGTGGAGATCAGTTGCCGCACCGGGTGAGGTCGCCCACGGTCCCTAGGCCGGGTGGCTCGTGGCCCGCGCACTCCTGGGTCCGGCGAAGTAGTCGGCCCACGACGTCACGTTCGGGTTGGTCTTCAGTAGAGCGCGGCGCTGCCGCTCCGTCAGCCCGCCCCAGACACCGAACTCCAACCGGTTGTCGAGGGCTTCTGCAGCGCACTGCGTGACGACGGGACAGCGGCGGCAGATCAGAACTGCCTGCCTCTGCGCGGCCCCGCGGACGAACAGCGCCTCCGGGTCGGCGTCCCGGCACCGCGCCCGCGACACCCACCGCTGACGGGCTTCGTCGACAGTCGTCATCTGCTCATCCCCCTGTGTCCCGGCCTGCTATGACGGGCCGACCCGAGACCGCGCCCCACCCGCCATGCTGCACCGCACTGCTCTCTGCGACTCACCACAGCAAACGTTAGGCGGGCGCGGCCAGGCGTCATCAGTACCCAAGTACTTCACCTTCGGGGACCTTTGTCACGCAAGACGGCTGGCGACGCCGCTGATGTCAAACCACCTGAAGTCCGCGTTCGACTCTCCCGTCGACTCAATTCCTCGCACACCGATCGCCTGCGCGTGCGGCGCGGTTCGGGCACACTCTCGGCTGCGGGGTGTGACCCGAGATGGAGGTATCAGACGATGAGCGCCGCCATTCCCCCGCTCGACCTCGCCTGGCTGCTGATGGAGACACCGGGCGGAACGACCCACGTCGGAGCGATGCTGCTGTTCCAGAAACCGCCCGGCCGTCGAGCACTGGTCTCCCAAGTGGTGGCGGATTACCGCAGCCGCGAACCGATCCGGCCGTTCACCTACGTGCCCGAGAACCTCGGCGCGGGCATGCCCCACTTCGAGGAGGCGCAGACCTGGGATCCGCACTACCACGTGCAGTATCTGGCCCTCCCCGCCGGCAGTTCCTACGACGATCTCCTGCGCCTCGTCGCGGACCTGCACGAGCCGATGCTCGATCGCGACCGCCCCCTGTGGCGGTGCTGGGTCATCGACCGGGTTCCCGGCGGCCGATTCGCGATCTATACCAAGACCCACCACAGCATCATCGATGGTGTGTCCGGCCTCAGGAGACTCTACGACGGCCTGAGCCGGTCGCCTGACGATGCCATCCCGGCGCCGGCGTTCGCGCTGCCCGTGCCACCCCCGACATCCTCTGCACCGCCTCCGGCAGTGCGACGGCTCACCGATGCCGTGCACGGGGTGCTCACTCAAGTCGCTGCGGTGAACCAGATCTCGCGGGGCGCCATACGCAAGGCGCTCAGCGCGGCATTCGGCACACACGTGGAGGGCAGCCTGCCGTTCGTCGCGGGCCGCGCCCCGACCAACGCACCTCTGCAACAGGCTCGTGGCTTCGCCACGCTGTCGCTGCCACTCGAGGAGATGCACCAGATCGCCCACCACTACGGGGCGACGCTCAATGATGTCGCGGCCGCGGTGATCGACCACGGTCTGCACGCCTACCTACGTGATACCGATCAGGGCTACGCCCACGAGTTCATCGCGATGTGCCCGGTGTCGCTGCGCGATGACGGCGACACCACCGTCGGCACCAAGGTGTCGGCGATGTTCGTCCGCCTCGGGCAGCCGGAGGCGGCGATGGCCGACAGGCTGGCCCAAGTAGCCCACTCGGTCGCCACGGCCAAGAAAGAGCTCGGCGCCCTGTCGGCCGACGCGGCGATGACCTATGCCGTCGCGCTGGTCGCTCTCGCCGGCGCCGGTGCGTCGACCCACCTCGACCGCGTGGGTCACCCGGCGTGCAACCTGGTCATCTCGAATGTGCCGGGCAGCAACGACATCCGGTACCTCAACGGCGCGCGACTCACCGGCATCTTCCCCGTCTCCGCGCTGGCCGCCGCCATCGGCCTGAATGTGACACTGAGCTCCTACTGCGATCACATGGACTTCGGCTTCGTCGCCAACAGCGCCGCGATCAGCGACGTGCACGCGCTCGCCGAGCACACCCGTGCGGCCTACGCGCAGCTGAAGCTCGCCGACTCACGCGATGGTCACCACGCTGAGCACGGCTGAGCGGGCACGGAGCCCCAAACACCTCATCGATTGAGCTGCGACAGCCCGGTTTGAGAAGCATTGCCGGCGTCGAGGTGGTAGGTCCGCAGGTCTGGCGCATCCGCTCGGCCCGATGGTGTCACTCGCTGATGACGCCAACGGCACCGACAACCCTCGCGCCACACTCGTCTTGGGATACCTCACTGGCCGGCACCGCGATCACCCCGGCCCGCGCTCATCTACAAGACTTTGAACAAGTCTCGTGTGGCGTCGCGATGAGTCTTTCCCTCCGGTGCAGTCTGATCTGCATGGGCAAACTCATCTATGGCTTCAACGTTTCGGTGGACGGGTACATCGCCGACGCGCAAGGAAACATCGACTGGTCGGATCCGAGCGAAGAATTGCATCAGTACTGGAACGACTTCGAGCGGGAGACCGCCCTGTCGTTCTACGGGCGGCGACTCTACGACCTGATGTCCGCGTACTGGCCGACCGCCGACGAGGCCCCGGACGCCACCCCGTTCGTCGTTGACTACGCCCGCACCTGGCGAGACATGCCCAAGGTCGTGTTCTCGCGCACGCTGGAGTCCGTCGACTGGAATTCCCGCCTGGAACGCGGCGACCCGGTCGAGGTGGTGACGAAGCTGAAAGCCGAAACCGACGGCAAACTGGAGGTGGCCGGCGCGACGCTGGCCGCACCGATCGTGCAAGCCGGACTAGTGGACGAGTACCGAATCGTGCTCGCGCCCATCGCCGTAGGCGGCGGCACGCCGTTCTTCCCGACCCTGCCGTCATGGATCTCGCTGCGACTCTTGGAGAATCGCACCTTCCCGTGCGGCACGGTCCTGCTGCGCTACGAGGCGAAACCCGACTGATCGTCACTGAGCTCGCTTTGGACGTAGGCATGCTCATGACCTTGGAGGTAATGGCCAAGCTGCACCGGTGTGACCAGACTCGTGGTGAGAATGAATGGGGCATCCCGTGCCGACCGCGATCACAACGTCTGCCGAGCACATCGTCCAGACGCCCTGCACCACCTGCAGCGCGGTGCAACCACCTTCAACTCACCTCGTGAAAGGAAAGCCATGCCCGCCTACGCCATAGCGCGTCTGCACGACGCTCCCCCACACCCGGATATCGCCGAATACATGGAGCGCATCACCAGCACGTTCGTGCCGTACGGCGGTCGTTTCCTCGTCCACGCGACGCCGCACGAGGTGAAGGAGGGGAACTGGCCCGGGCATGTCGTCGTGATCGGGTTTCCCGGAATCGCCGAAGCGCGGGCATGGTGGGAATCCCCGGCCTACCAACAGATCGCGCCGTTGCGCTCGCGCCACATCAGCGGCGACATCATCCTGGTCGACGGCGTCGCCGAGACCTACGATTCGAGCGGTGCCGCCCGGACGATCCGAGAGGCCCACGCAGTCGGTAGCGCGACGGCGGCCGTAAGCGCGGGCACGCAACGCTCTGGCGAGGGTCGATGACACCTCTTAGGTCTCGCGCTACCGTCGGCACTATGGCCCGTGAACGGTTGACACGCAAGCAAATTAGTGCTTGGCGCTTCTTCTATTTCCCCTTGATCATCGGACTGGTCATCGGAACCTCCGCGGCATCGGCGACTGATCAGTGGTGGTGGGCGGCGGTAGGCGCCGTGGCTGGTGCCGCGATCGGCGAAGCGGTACGCAGGTCGAAGATCGGCCGTGCTGCTGACGACGACTACCGCTGACTTCTCGACCAATCTGTGCTCTCATGTGGCTCAGCACGGCCCGGTCAAGTCTCGTCCGCGTCGAGTTGCGCCCTCGCCAGCTCGCAGGCTCGCCTTACCCTCTCATGTTCCGGCTCGGACAATTGTGACGGCCTTCTTGACACCGAGACGCCTCGGTTAGCACGTCCCGTCGGTGACCGCATCGCCGCTGACGCCAGCTAACGTGATCACCGTCTTCGGGTCGACGGGCACAAACGAATCCTTCTGAGCACCAAGCACTTCACCAACAGTCTTGACGTTGGTCAGAATCTCGGACGCTGCGAGGTCGTGCGCTTCAGCGTCGTAATAGTCGAACCATCGCAGGCCGGCACTTACGTAGGCGTCCCGGTCGACTGGCGTGGGGGGCGGCACCTCACCGGTGATGGCGGCCCACTGCGCGGCTGAGCACAAGTGGACGAACACCCGCCGGGCACCGCTCTCGTCGTAATCAGCGAGCGGACGATCGTCGGCGTACACCTCCTGCCGCATCCGCCCGCCGGCCCCCAGCCCCATGCCCGCCGAGGGCGCCGCGAGCGGACCGGCGTCCTCGCAGCACTCCATGCGCACCTCCTGTGCGGCGCGCCACGCCGCAAGCGCCTGCTGAGTCAGTCCGACGGCCCGCAGTTGCACTCCACCATGGGTCTCCTGCCCGGTGACCTGACCTTCGACTGTGGCTCCCGAACCCAGTGGCACAGCAACGAACTGGCGGACGAACCCGTCCCCCGAATTGATGCCGTCCAGCCACGGTTGATCCGGCAGCGCAACATAATTCTGCGGATCACCGATAAGGTGCTCGATCCACGGCAAGCCGCTGACCGCGCACACCTTGCCCACGCCGACCTGCAGCGCGGTGGGTTCGGAGGCATGAAATGACAGCCACATCGCCTCGCGCTGATAGACCGGCAGCATGACTCCGCCACGAGAGAGCCACTCGGCCGGTGCGGTGTCCGGGTAATCAGCGACCCGCCGCAATGGAAACCGGCCCAGACCCGGCGGCAGCGGATGCAAACCCGTCTCGGGGATTCGCAGCGTCCGCTGGAAGCTCACCGTCACCGGACCCAGCACCAACTCGTCCCTGACGATCTCTACGGGCGCCCTGTCCGTCATGACTACCTCCATCTCGGCGTGTTTCCCATATCTGTAGCACCAGGCGCCGACACGTCGGGCTCACGCCAGAGGCCGGGACCCTCGCGGACCTCCACGGTGCACGGCATCACCCCCAAGCCGCGGTTACAACTGAGTTCATCGACCAGATGATAGCATCACTTCATATCATAAGTGATGCTATCTTGAGGCGGTGGCATCACCTGGCGGGGGGACCGCGATCGGATACGAGACGCTGACATGGGCTGCGCCCGTCGAGGCGGGCTACGGCTTAGCGGATCTGCGCGCAGCCCAGCGACAAGCCGGGAAGTTCGCAGCCGCGGTCCCCGCCTCGATCGCCGAACTCGCCGTCACGCTGCCCGCGGCCGTCCTGGCCGACGCCGAGGAAGCCAGCAACGAGATCACTCGCTTCGATGCCGAACTCGGCGATGAGATCGCGCCCTTCTCCGCAGTCTTGCTTCGATCGGAGTCGGCCGCGAGTTCCAATATCGAGAACCTGACGGCGTCGGCTCGTGCCATCGCCGAAGCTGAAGCACTCGGCGACACCCGCCGCCGTAACGCAACGCTGATCGTGAACAACACCGAAGCCATGAAGGCTGCGGTCGCGTTAGCCGATCGACTCGATGACAAAGCCATCCTTGCCATGCATGCCGCTCTCATGCGTGACAGTGATCCCGACTCGGCCGGCAGCTGGCGCACTGAACAGGTCTGGATCGGTGGCGGCAACTTCGGCCCCCGCGGTGCAGACTTCGTCGCCCCACACCACAGCCGAGTTCCTCGGGCCATCGCTGACCTACTGGGGTTCACGGGCCGGAGTGACATCCCCGCCCTCCCCCAGATCGCCATTGCACACGCACAATTCGAGACCATTCACCCCTTCACAGACGGCAACGGCCGCACGGGAAGAGCGCTGGTCCAGGCGATGCTGCGCCATAAGCGACTCACCCGCCAGATCACTGTGCCGGTTTCTGCAGGATTGCTGACAAACACCAGCGCCTACTTCCGCTCACTCGGGTCCTATCGCGACGGCGACCCCGCCCCGATTGTCGAACGGCTCTCGGAAGCATCGCTGATCGCCGTCGCCAATGGCCGCAAGCTCGTCGCAGACCTCAAGTCGATTCGCGACGAATGGAACTCAAGGATCACGGCACGTCGCGACTCCGCAGTTCATCGCGTCGCCGACCTATTGATCAAGCATCCGGTGTTCAATGCACGACTGCTCCAGCGCGAACTCGCCATCACGACCGGCAACGCACGCAGGTATATCGATCCCCTCACCCACGCCGGGATCATCGTGGAGTTCACCGATAGAGGCCGAAACAGAGCCTGGCGTACCCCGGAAGTATTGAGCGCCCTCGACTCGTTCGCCGTTCGCGCCGGGCGCCGCAATACGCCCAGCTGAGCAGCATTCGGCTGTGGTCACACTCGAAGTGAACAGATCGACACGCCCGAAGGTGCGGCTAACCACGCAAGCCGCCGATGTGCGGGATCGTTGACTGATGGCGAGCCAAAAGGTCCCAGGCCCTAAAGACATCAAAGCAGCGGCGCAGGCCGCGGCGGGGACAGCGCAATCTGTTGCCGAGACGGCTCAGGCCGTCGCCGCGGGTGCGCTGCGGATCCCGCCCGCAACGCTGCAGATCGTCGGCGAACTGCCGGCTCTTATCGAGAACCTGGCGATTGCCACCGAGAGACTCAACACGGCGATCGATCGGGCGGAGCGGTACCTCGCCCTGGCTGACCCCGCCATCCGCACCATGGATGCATTGCTGCCCCAGCTGGAGGCACTCGTCGCGACGGGCAACGACGTGTACCGCGCGGTGGCGTCCGTCCCGGGCGTCTCCACTCTCGGCCGGCTGGCCAACCGGGGTTCCGACCCTGCGCCCAAGGCCAAACCGTCCAAGGGTCGATCGCCCCGCCCCAAGCCCTGAGTCCACTCACCTCTCTTCACACTGCATCTGTGTCCCAGTGATGGTCAGCGCGACTCCCCTGTCTTCGCGGTGTTCACCTTCAGGTAACCGGCGACCGATAGCGTGGCGGCACACAAGCCAAGGCAGGAGCACCACGTGTCGTCACTGCCTGAATCTGCCCTTTCGGCGCCGACCGAACGAGAGTTGGTGGACCTGGTCGATCAGCTGGACGCGCTGATCGACCATCTCCGTGGAGCCGAGGCCGCGTGGTCGAAGTGGCTAACTGCAGTGGCGCCGGAGTATCGGGTCAGTGCTCGAAACATGTTCCACTACTGGGCAATTCGGCAGTGTGATCTGCGGGACCTGCAGGCCCGGCTTGCCGCCTTCGGGCTGTCGTCCCTGGGGCGGAGCGAACCGCACGTGGAAGCCTCTCTGCGACTGGTTCGCGCCGCCGTGATCGCCATGCTCGAGGACACCTGGCATCCGCCCGCCAACACCACCGACACCGGCCGCGCGCTGCTCCGGCGGCGCGCGATCGACGTGCTGGGACCGCCACCTGAGGACCGAGAGACCCGCATCATGGTCACCCTGCCCTCGGCGGCAGCGACGGACCCCGACCTGGTGCGCATCCTGATCGCCCGGGGGATGGACCTCGCCCGCATCAACTGCGCGCACGACGATCCCGACGCCTGGCGCGCGATGGCTGCTCATGTGCGACGCGCCGCTGAGGAAACCGGGCGCCCCTGCCTGGTGGCGATGGACCTTGCCGGGCCGAAGCTGCGCACCGGGCCGATCCAGCCGGGACCCCAAGTGATCAAGGTTCGGCCCACCCGCGACGCTCTCGGCCGCGTGGTCGCGCCGGGCAGGGTCCGGTTGGGTGCGGCGGGCCAACCCGGCGCTGCGGGTGAACCCGGTATCCAGACCCTTCCCGTCCCCGGCGAGTGGCTGGCTCGCCGCAATGACGGTGATGTCGTCACGCTTCACGACACCCGCGGCAAGAAGCGTGTTCTTGTGTTGACCAGAGCGCAGGCACCATCGGGTGGCTTCGTCGCCACCTGTGACGAGACGATGTATGTGGCGACCGGCACCGTGCTGAAGGCCCGCCATGCCGACGACCACGCCGAGGTGGGTGTACTGCCGGCGCGGGAACAGAGCCTGCTGTTGCACAGGGGTGACATCCTGACCCTGACGCGGGACTGTGCGCCGGCGGCGGTCGACAACACCGACGGCGGGTCCTCGATCGGCTGCACGCTGCCGGAGGCCTTCGACTACGCGCGCCCAGGCGACGCGATTCGCTTCGACGACGGCCGCATCGGCGGCGAGGTCGTGGCCGTGGACCGCGATGCGATACGGGTGCGCATCGACCGGGCCGCGGCCGGCGGCTCACGACTTCGCGCCGAAAAGGGCATCAACCTGCCGGACACCCACCTGCCGATCTCGGCCCTGACCGACAAGGACATTGCAGACCTGGCCACGGTGGTGGACATCGCCGACGTCGTCGAGATGTCGTTCGTGCAGGATTCCTCCGATGTGACGCGGCTGCACAGGACGCTGTCCCGGCTCCATGGCGACCATGTGGGCGTGGTTCTCAAGATCGAAACTCGGCGTGCATTCGAGCAGCTGCCGCAACTGCTGCTCACCGCAATGCGGCGGCCGCGCGTCGGAGTGATGATCGCCCGCGGCGATCTCGCCGTGGAGGCCGGTTACGAACGGCTCGCCGAACTTCAGGAGGAGATCCTGTGGTTGTGCGAGGCCGCGCACCTACCCGTGATCTGGGCGACCCAGGTTCTTGAGCAACTGGCCAAGAGCGGGTTGCCGTCCCGTGCCGAGATCAGCGATGCGGCGATGGGCGAACGCGCTGAGTGCGTCATGCTCAACAAGGGCCCGCACATCGATGATGCCGTCGTGGTGCTGAGCGACATCTTGTGCCGGATGACCGAGCATCACTACAAGAAGGAAGATCTGCTGCCGCGATTGCAGTCGTGGCATCCCGAGGGGGGATGACCGATCGGCTCAGGCGTCGACGACTTTATCCGTCTCGGCGGTTCGCCGCTGCTCGGCGGCGCGCCGGCGGACATCGATCGTCTCGCCGAGGATCCGCGCCAGCTGCGGATTGCGTTGCACCACAGCGGCCATCACATCCCGCGGGATCGAGATCAGCGTGGTGTCCCGTAGTGCCACGGCCCCGGTCAGTACAGGTTGTCGGGTCAGCGCCGTGGATCCGATGTAGTTGCCGGCATCGAGGTGCCCGAGGGTCAGCCATTCGCCGGTATCGGTGGTGGCGGTGAGGGCCAGTTCGCCGTCGGCGACGAAGGCGATGGAATCGGGGACAGAGCCCACCGATTGCACCGTCTCTCCTTCGCTGTAGATCAGCGTACGACTATGGGAGAGCATGGAATCGACCGTTTTCGCATCCAGTCCGAACGCGGTGGCGATCCGACGCGCGTGTGCCGCCGTATCCACGGTGTGGTCCTCGTCGCCGCACTCAGCGTCGTCGAGATGCAGCCCCGCGCGTCGCGCGGCGTACCAGACTCGTTGGAGCAATTGGTTTCTCGCGGCACCCTCGTCGGCAGGAGACGCGACGGGCACTGACACCTTGTACTCCCCCGCGCCCAGCGCGGTCACGCGGGCCTCAGATCCCGGGAGCCGCTGAGGAAGCGCATCGGCGACTGCCTTCACCGTCTGCACCACAACTCCCGGCCGGTCGTCGACGGAGAACGTGAGCGTCGACGTGCAGGAGAACGCCGAACCGGCGACGCGGCTGAGGTTGGTGAAGGCAGCCCCGGCAAGGACGGCGTTGGGAACGATCTTGATCCCGTTACCGGTGTCGATGTGGACGGAACGCCAGTTCACCTCGAGCACCCGTCCCTTGACCGAGCCGGTGTCCAGCCAGTCGCCCTTGCGGAAGGGTTGCTCGAACAGCAGGAAAAGGCCGGCGATGACAGGGCCGACAGCTGTCTGAACCGCAAGGCCGATGACGATCGAGGTGACACCCACCGCGGCGAACAGGCCGCCGATGTTCGTGCCCCACACCCAGGAGAACAGCAGACCCAGACCGATAACGATGACCACGAGACGGCCCAGGTCGATGAAGATGGTGGGCAGGCGTTCGCGCCACGTGCCCGGCCGTGCTTGGCCGAACAGCGCCGCGTTGGCACCCGACAGTGCGAACAGAATGAGCAGGAACCCGAACACGGTGGCGGCAATTCGCGGCCACGTCGCCTCCACACCTGCGTCGTTGAGCTGATCGATCAGGATGAACAACCCCAGCGCGGGAAGAACTCCGTTGCGCAGCAGCAGAATCGGGCGCGTGTAGCTGCTCTTCCGACGAAGCAGCCACTGGTGGATCTCGGTGAGGATGAGTAAGGCGACGGGTAGCGCGACGACGACGGCCGCTGTGGGCCAGAACCAGGGCTGGGCCGTTAGGGCATTCACGTCGTCACGCGCCCAGGCAGCTGCAGCGACCAGACCGGCTCGGTGCCGTCGGCGCCGGCGACCGATCCGGCCTCGGTGAAGGCGTGGAACGCGGTGAGGCTGACGTGCACCCGATCGCTGACGAAGACACCTGGCCTGTTGGAGGCCGCGTGAACGCGGTGTGCGAGATCAACGGCTTCTCCCCAGAGATCGTAGATCCGCGAGCGCTGCCCGATGAGTCCGCTCGACACCGGCCCGCTGTCGATACCCACCCGCAGGGCCAGATGGGCATCGTGCTGCTCGTTGAACAGGTCGATGATCTCGACGAGTTCGATCGCGAACGCCACCGTCCGGCTGTCATGGTCGACCCGGGGCACCGCAAGACCGCAGGTGGCCAGAAATCCGTTGTGCAGACTGCGTACCCGCTCGATTCCGTGGTGCTCCGCCGCGGCGTCGAACGCCTCGATCAGGGTGTTGAGCAGACGCACAGATTCCTCGGACGACAGCGATTCGGCGAATTCTTTGAAGTTCAGCAGTTCGGCGTAGACGACGGACACGTCACGGTAATCGCCGCTGATGGTCTTCTCACCGTCGCGGAAGCGCCGCGCCACGGATTCGGGCATCAGCGAAGCCAGCAGTTCGTCGTTCTCCCGTCGCTGTTCGTCGATCAGCTCTTGCTTGGTGCGCAGACTGGCGCTCAGATCATTGAATTCGGCTGCGAGATCACCGAACTCGTCCTTGGTGGTGACGGGGACTGTCACCCCGAGTTCGCCGCTGGTGACGCGCCGGACGGCGGCGGCCAGCCGGGTCAGCGGGCGGGTCAACAGACGGCTCATGAAGAGCGCGACGATGCAGACCACCAGCACGATGGCGGCCGTCGACAAGGCGATGTTTCGGGCGAAGGTGTTGACCGGGGCCAGCGCCTCGTTTTCATCGATCTTGGCCACCAGCACCCAGTCCAGTCCGGGAATGTCTAGGGGCATGTAGGCGACCAGCGACGTGGGGCCGATGTAGTCGTCGTCGGTGGCCACGCCGGACTCTGCTGCGAGGGCTCGGTTGACGGCGAGGGTGTCGACGGGCTGCAGCAGGACACTGCCGCCGACGTCGACTTCGCGTTCAGCTACGTCTGTCGGCGTGCCGTTCGCGACGACATCGGCGACGTAGGTGTCCGGATTCGTCAGGAGTTCACGCGATACGGAGCGCATCAACTTGTCGGGCCCGGCGAGGTAGGTCTCGCCGGTTGCCCCCAAACCGTCTTCCTCCCAACCTTTGTCGCCAGTCATCACGTTGTTGATGCCATCGATGGGAAGTTGGAGGGCCAGCACTCCGGCGATGTTGCCGCCGTTGCCGATCGGCGAGAGCACCCACAGCGTCGGTCTGTCATACGAGGGTGGATAACGCTCCATATCGGTGATGAACGTCTGGTCCACCGACGTCGCCCTCAACGCATCGCGGTAGGCATCGGCCAAAATCGATGTCCGGTAAGGACCGGTGAACAGGTTCGTTCCGAGGTCGGCACCCTTGTAGGCGGTGTACACCACGTTGCCGTTGAGATCGAGGATCATCGAGTCCTCGAAGCCGAACCGGGTCGTGAGGTCGGTGAAGAACGGCTGATACCGGGCGTTGGCCGCGGACCAGGCACTGGGATCACCCGCGGTCTGCATGGCCAGTGACGCGTCGAAATCACCCTTGGCGGGCACTGCGTAGGCGTTCTGCAGATAGATCGCCGCATTCCCCGTCGGCTCGAACAGTGTGGGATCGGCGGACTCGCCGGTCTGCTTGCTCAGCGCGGGCGCGAAAATGTTCTCGTAGTAGCGCGATACCGCCGCCCGGGCTTCCGGTGCCGGCGGGGTGCCGTCGAGTTCCGCGAACGCCGCACTGAAATCGCGGACCGCGTTGACGGTGGTGACCCCGTGCGTCACGATCGACGCGGCGATGCTCACCGTGTCGAAATAGTTGGTGATCTCGCGGGCCCGTGATTCCCGCAGCTGCGTCATCCTCTTGAACTCGGCGCTGCGCAGCGATTGGGTGCCGGAAACGTACCCGATGGTTCCGGCGACCAGCACGGAGATGATGCTGACGAGCAGCAGGACGATCAGCAGTTTCGACTGGATTCCCAGACCCTGCCGCGGACGCCGGACGGATCGGGCTGACTGCAATGCCAACGGGCCCCCTTGAGTAGTGCCGCATCACCGGCGGACCGACGCTGCGTCCGCTGTCCGTGCGACCGAGTCGATCTATGTGGTCTCGAGCGCGTCTTCGCGTACGGGGCGCTCGGCGAGTGCCTCTCGCCGCCCGAAGATCAGCGGGTACAGCGCACCGGCGATGGCCGCACCGACCAGCGGAGCGAGCCAGAAGACCCACAACTGGGCGGGCGCACCGTCGGCGTTGAAGAAGGCGACGCCGGTGGACCGTGCCGGGTTCACCGAGGTATTCGAGATCGGAATGCTCACCAGGTGAATGAGTGTCAGGCACAGCCCGATCGCCAATCCGGCGAAGCCTTTCGGTGCGCGGTCTTCTGTGGCGCCCAAAATCACCCAGATGAATACCGCGGTCAACACGATCTCAGCAACGATCACCGACCACAGCGAAAAGCCGCCGGGAGAATGCGCGCCGAATCCGTTGGCCGCCATGTTTCCGACCGGATCGAAATCGGGCCGGCCCTTGGCGATCACGAAAATGGTGAGCCCGCCCAGGAGTCCTCCGACTACCTGCGCCAGCCAGTACGGCACAACGGCTTTCCACTCGATTCGTCCGGCGATCGCCGCCCCGAGCGTGACCGCAGGGTTGAAATGGCCACCCGATACGGTGCCGAACGCGTACACAGCGGTGAGCACCGTGAGCCCGAAGGCAAGGGCGACGCCGAGAAATCCGATACCCAGGGAGACGTCGCCGGAGGACACGAAAGCTGCAGCGAAAACCGCACTTCCGCAACCACCGAGCACCAGCCAGAAAGTGCCGAATAGTTCGGCCGCAATCCTGTGCAACATTGTCGGAATGGGCATTATGCCTCCCCTGCATCGATGTGCCACCGCAAACTGTGACACGCATTCCCCCAGGATTTGCTGGTTTCATCGAGATTTGCCGCAGTCGTGATGTCAACGAGACTGCCGAAATGGCTGACACTCACCGGTCTCGACATCGGCTCATGCTCTGGGTGCGAGCGCGAGATTCGCAAGGCGCACAGGGTCATTTGCCGCGATGCAGCCCAGCGACTGCTACCGCCTGAGGGAGGAGTCGGCGATCAGGAGCTCAAGCGGCTTGATCGTCGAAAATCGGACGCCCGTAATGGATGCGGCCCACGACGGTTCTGCGCTGATGGAGCGCGACGAGCGAGCCCGACCGAACCACGCCCAGTGGCCCAGGTTTCGCGAAGCGCCCGATGCCCGCAACCTTTACCGCGAAGCCCGCTTTGGCCTGCCGGTATCCGACGCGGGTCCCGGCGCCGAAGACAATGAGCAGTCCGGCCAGACCCGGGAGAGCACCAGTGAACAACGCCCACAACGACAGCGGCACGAGCAGCGCGTCGAACGCTCGATCGATGAGCGACTGCGGTTCGCCTACTGGACCGGGTACCGGCGACGGAACTGCCTGAACCGGCGCCGACACCGCAGAAAGGGCAGCGGGGAAGAACGCCTCAATCCCCGAACGTGGGTCAATGTCGTCCACCACGTGCACCGGTGCCGTCAGCATCGGGTGCGGTGCCTCTGGCAGGCCGACGGCCGGCGTCCTGGCGGTGGCCAACTGAGCCCGGCTATCGGAGAGGGAACCGATCCCCACCGGGCCGGCGGGGACAAAAACGCCGAACAATGCGGCGAAGTCCGAGGGCAGCTGCGCGGCTGCGGTTGCCGAATCTGTCACCGATCTCATGACGGTGTGGAGCAACGTGATGACGTCGACTACGGGGGTTTGCGAGAAGGGAAGCCCCAAGATCACCGGTGGCACCGCGGCGACAGCATTTCCCAGGGATACGACAACCTTGGTGATCGTGGAGAGCACTTGGGCGATCTGCACCCGTGCCCGTGTCACCTCGCGCTCGTCCTGGCCGACGGGGTTGGGCTGCGCCACCGGTCCGTAGGGACTCGCCGCGACGGGATCTGACGTTCCAGACGAGGGGCCATTCCAGGAGATCCCGGATGAGTCTGTGGTGTCACGTGTGTCCGGCACGGGCACCACGGGCGCGAGCGCCTCGGCCTCCGACACCGGAGAATCCACAACTGTGGCATCGGGCGCCAGGGACGGCGCATCTTCACCGGGCACTGAATCGAGTGTGACGTTCTCAGGGGCGGCACCCGCCGCCTCATCGCTCTCGAGGGTGGTGTCGCCATCCACGGCGATCTCGCCATCGAGGACGGTGTCGCCATCAACGGCGAAGTCGCCATCGACGGTGGCTGCACCGTCATAGCCCTCTGCACCACTCGCGGAGGATTGCGTCTGCTGAGCGGGCTTCCACGTACGATCGCGGCGCGATTCCAAGCTTCGGGTGGCGCTGCGCACGATGTTGCGCAATGACGTCTTGACGAGATCGCGATTGCTGGCCACCGAGCCCTCGGACTGGCTGGAACCTGGTTCGCGGGTGTCTGCGGGGCTTTGCGAGGCGGTATCCCCGGCACCGGTGTCCGCTGTCGCGACCGCGCCGCCGGCCCCAGCCAGGAGTAGCGCAGTGAGGATCACCAACACTCCCATGGCACCGCGTAAGCGCCGCATCAGTAGACCTTTCTCAACCCGAACTGGACAGCGTTCGCCCGAAAAGCCGAACCGCAATTGTTGCACAACCCACCCACGACGCTGCAAAAAGGCGGAATCGCCCAAAACCCGAGGCAATGAGCAAACGGTCCTCGACGGTCGCGTGCGGGATCGAAGGCGATACCGTCAGGACACGGGCTGCTACCGGCGCCGACCCCGACCAGAAATGAGGCGTGTGATGCATCCGTTCCGCAAGGCCGTCGAAGCCCGCGACGAGATGGCCATCGAAGCGTTGCTGGCCGACGATGTCGTCTTCACCAGCCCGGTCGCCTTCAGGCCCTACCCGGGTAAGCCCATCACCGCGGCGATCCTGCGCGGCGTCATGCGCGTCTTCGACGACTTCCGCTACATCCGGGAGATCGCCGACAGCGACGGCCGCGATCACGCCCTGGTCTTCGAGGCGACAGTGGCAGGCAAGGCCGTCACCGGATGCGACTTCCTCCACATGAATGACGACGGCCTGATCGATGACTTCATGGTGATGGTCCGCCCGCTGTCGGGCGCCACGGCACTGGCCGACGCCATGGGTGCGCAGTTCGACCGCATTCAGCGGGAGGCGATCGACGCCAGTCAGGGGCCGGCTCAGGCGTAGCGCGTGCTGCCCGCCGACAATCACGTCCACTCCCGTTGGTCGTGGGACACCGCCAAGACGTCGACGCTGGAGCTCGCCTGCGCGCGCGCCGTCGAGCGGGGCGTTCCGGCGGTGGCGTTCACCGAACACGTCGACTTCACCGAGTGGGGTGACGGCGACACCGGCTATCCCGCAACAGAAGTCGGCGATCGGCCAAAGGTCCGGTCGTTCGACGTCCAGGGGTACTCAGCCGATATCGAACGATGCCGCGAGATGTTTCCCGACCTGCGCATCCTGGCGGGCATCGAAGCCGGCGAGCCCCACCTTTTTCCCGTGAGCGTGGCCGGTGTCCTCGGTGCCGGCAGATTCGACCGGATTCTGGGCAGCCTGCACGCCATCCCCCTGGACGGCTCGCTCGAATGGGTGGATTCCGCGTTGTTCCGCCGGCTCGATCCGCACGACCTCGTGGACCGCTACTTCACCGACATGCTGACGCTGGTCGAACGCTCCGCGGTGTTCAACGTCCTTGCCCACTGCGACTACCCGCGGCGGTACTGGCCGGCTGAGCGCGCCGGGGCGTATCGCGAGACCGACTTCGAAGAGCACTACCGCACCGTGTTCCGGGCGCTGGCCGCCACAGATCGGGCACTCGAGATCAACACCCGCTCCCCGATGGCCTCGGTCGACCTGGTCCGATGGTGGTGGCAGGAGGGCGGCGACGCGGTGTCCTTCGGAAGCGACGCCCACCAACCTCAGCGGGTCGGCGAGCGCTTCGAGTTGGCGCGCGACATCGTCGAGGCCGCCGGATTCCGTTCCGGCAGCGATCGCTTCGACTTCTGGCGGCGCTGAGCGACGTCCCGGGAGGGTGGCAACGTCAGCCCGAACGGCCGGCGGTGGCGAGACGCAGTAGCTCAGCCGCCTCCCCCTGGTACGCGTACTCGGCCCAGCCCTGCGGCGTGGATCCGAAGCGGGAGTCGACGACCGACGGGTCTGCGCCGGCCGCGAGCAGCTTCTGAATCAATCCGAGTTCGCCATCCCAGGCCGCATGGTGCAGCGCCGTGGCGCCGTGCTCGTCGCGGGCGTTCGGGTCCTCGGGAAACGTGCGGGCGACCAGTTCCACCCCGGTCACGTCCACTCCGTGGCGGGCGAGCAGAGCCAGCCGTCGCGCGAACCCGTGCTCGGCCGCCCAGGCCACCTGGACCCGCCACATCTGCTCACGGGTGGGGATCGCCTCGTCCAACACCAGTTCCCACGGGCTCGGGCCCGCGTCGGCCAGGCCGTAGTCGAACAGCAGCTCCAAGTGCGAGTCATCCGGCCGGAACATTCGGTTGTAGAGCGTTTGCTGGTCGGCGGGATGAGCGCCCCAGTCGAGCAGAAGCGTGGCGAGCCCTCGCGCGAACGGGTGCCGGGGCTGTCTCCGTGGGCCCTGCTCCCCTTCGCCGAAGACGCCGGTGAGCACCGTGAAGGGCGTAGACATTCCACGCCACAGGTAGCCGGCATCGGGATCGGCACCTGCCTGGAGCAAAAGTGTTGCGGCAGCGATCACTTGGCCCTGCGTGCGACCGGTGTCGATGCGGGAGTAGCACAGGTACATCAACGGGACCCAACCGAACGGTCCGCCGGCACTCGTCGACAGTTCACGGTGGCCGGCGAGGTGGCGTTCCAGGGCTGCCGGGTCGGCGGCCGCCGCGGCCGCCCAGACATGCCGATCCACCAGGCCCGGCTCGACAGCCAACATCCCGGCGGCCGCGGTCCAGCGTGGGGGTGCATCGGTGTCGGTGTAGCGCAGCACCGACAACGCGCAGAACCGGTCGACGTCAGCCAGGCTGTCCTCGTCGACGCGGCTGGGGTCGACACTGAGATCGTCGGCGATCTCGAGATAGTGGACGAGCGCCGGCCAGCTGGAGAAGCCGTAGCCGCGTGCGACGGTCAGCCGCGCGTCGTGCAGCGCGAACTTCTCGGGTGCCTCCGCCAATGCCAGGTCGGGTGTCGGGTGGTGCTGGCGGACCACCTCGACACCGCGGGGGTCGACGGCGGACACGCTCCGCTGGAGAGCGCGAGCCTCGTCATGCAGATAACTCAGAGAGGGATTGTCGGGCAGTGTGCTGGCCATCGCGGCCTCCTCTCGTCAACCCGCCGTCCGCGTGGTCGGGCCGAGAAAGAGACAAGGTCGGCGACGATCAACGATGTGAGCACGGAGGCTGAGCCTCTTCGAGCGGACGTCGGGTGGTTCTGCGCGCCCGTGGCGAGTCTAAGCCGTCATCGCGCCAATCGGGCCAAAGTGGTGGCGGATAAGCGTCAGTGGGTAGGTATAGCTAACCTGCTCGGGTGTCGCTCTCGTCTGCCATCGTCGTCGAGACCACCCCGCTGAGCGGCCGCTTGCAGCGGGTCGTGCTCCGGCTCGACGATCCTGGCGCACTCGACGTCACACTCGCTGCTGACTCCGCGGTCGGCATCTACTTCCCCAGTGGCGGCGGCGATGACCTTAGCGCCGGAGAGGGGCGCAACTACTCCGTTCGGCACCACGACCGCGATCACATCACCCTGGACTTCGTCTTGCACACCCACGGACCCGGCACGACATGGGCGTCGACCACGCGACCGGGTGACCGTGTGGGTCTGGACCACTCCCGGTCGTGGTACCAACCGGAGCCGACAACCCAGTGGCAGCTACTCGTCAGCGACCTGTCCGGAATGCCCGCCGCGGCGCGCATCATCGAGGAACTGCCGGTGGACGCCAGCGCGATGCTCTTGATCGAGGTTGCCGCCGCCGACGACCTCGACTATCTGCAAGCGCATGACGGCGTCACCATCGTTTCCAGCGTTGGTACCGGAAATGGCTGCTGCCCAAGCATATTGGCGCAGATGGTTCGCGACCTGACGCTCCCCGGCGGACGCGGCTACTGCTGGTTCGCCGGAGAAGCCGTCGAATCCCGCGCAGTGCGCAAACACCTTCGAAGTCTCGGGTGGACCATCGACCAGTACGACATCACCGGATACTGGCGCGCCGAGTCGGAAGCGTGGGACGCAAGGTTCTCGGAGGTCCAGGACGAGGTCCTGCCCCTCTATGAGCGTGCCCTGGCCGCAGGCAAGGGTGACAAGGTGGCGTTCGAGGAGTTCGACGAGGCGTGCGAACGGATCGGTCTGTGACCGAGGTGACCGCCCATGCCTACTCGTAGTTGATGATCGAGCGGAAATCCGTTGCCGAGAAGTCGATCTGGGCCGCAGCGTTGGCGACGGCGGTGGTCATCGCCGAACCGAACGGCCCGACGCTGTCGAACAGCGTCGCCGTCCCGACCGCGATGCCGTCGGCGGCTTGGTGGGAGTCGGCCTGAATCCCGATCCACTCGTCGACCGGGGATCGGGCCAGTGCGACCGTCAGGTCGCCGTTGATGTATCCCACACCGGCGCTGCCCAGATTGGTGACGAGACTGGTTGCCTCCGCCACCATCACCGCCCGGGAGAACGGCGAGTTGGCTTCACCGGCAACCACTCTGATGCCATCGTTATAGAAGCACTTCCGCGAGCCGTTCTGATGCGCCGCGGGGGAACGCGTCCATCCGGCGTCGTCGCTGCGCACGTACGGCATCAGGGTGCCGTCGGTCGGCGGCGGGTCCGGAAATGTCGCCGCCGATGTCCACAACTCCCCCGGCGGCGCAGTCGACGGCCGATACTGCACGAGCGTCGCCCGCGCGGTGACATGTCCGTTCTGGATGACGTCACATTCGGCGCTGCGGACCCTGCGACCCTCGCGCACCACCCTGATGTCCAGCGTCGTGAGGACGTTGCGTGCCGCTCGGAACAGATTCACCGTCAACCGTGTCGGACGGAATTCGGTTGACCCGCAATCGTTCTCGAGCCCGCGAGCGGCGAGCCCGACGATCGCCGGGCCGTTGAGATGGTCGTCGCCCCAGTGGCTCTGCGCGAACCGGGTCGGCATGAAGCCGCCATCGACCGCCGTGAAGTGCGCCGGTTCCTCTGACACTCAGGTGTTCCTGCCGCCGTTGACCCCGAGAATCTGCCCGGTGATGTAGCCGGCCTCCTCCGAGGCCAGGAAGGCGCAGGCCGCCGCGATGTCCTCCGGCCTGCCGATCCGGCGCACCGGTGTCGCGTCGATCGACGCCTGCACATCGCCGAGCAGGCCGCGGGCCTCGGCACCACGCAGCATCGGTGTGTCGATGAAGCCCGGGGGCACGGCGTTGACGGTGATGCCTGCCGGTCCGTACTCGAGCGCCAGCGACTTCGTCAGCCCGTTGACCGCCGATTTGGCCGCCACGTAGTGCGCCATGTACGGAACCCCGGAGTGGGTACTCGACGACGAGATGTTGACGATGCGTCCCCAACCCGCCTCGATCATGTCGGGTAGCGCGGCCTGGATGCAGTGGAAAACTCCGTTGAGGTTCACGTCGACCACCCGCTGCCACTCGGCAAAGCCGATGTCGGTGAATCGCTTGAACCCGTCCAACCCCGCCGCGTTCACCAGGATGGCGACGGGACCCAACTGGTCGCGGATCGCGGTCAGGGCGGCGTCCACCTGTTCGCGATCGGTGACATCGGCGACGTGGGCGAAGTCCTCGTCGGAGGCATTGAGGTCGATCGTCGCCACGTGGTGGCCGTCTGCACGCAGACGCTCCGTCACCGCGCGACCGATGCCCGAGCCGCCGCCCGTCACTACCGCAGTCTTCATGGCGATTTCCTTTCGTCGCGCCGAGGCGCACGGAGTCCCAGCGTTCGTCGTCCCGCGTCGATCAGGCACGCCCGGAGGTCGTCATCGTCCAGCCCGACCGACAGCGGCCCGGCCGCCGCGGCCATCCCGGCAAATACCATCGCCGCCTTGACCTTGCCTGCGGGACCGGGATCCACGTCGGCCAACAGCGCGAATTGCCGTGCGATCAGCTGTGTCCAATCGGCGCGCTCTTCCAGAGCGGCGGCCACGCTGGGATCGGCCGCGAGCACCCCCACCAGGCTGCGGTTGCGTACCGCCAGCGCCGCATAACCGGTCAGCATCTGGTCTGCCCTGGCATGGGCGGAGCGCTTGGCCTGCGCGGTGTCGACCACCACCCGCAACTCGTCGAGAAGTGGCTCGAGCACGGCGAGCAGAAGCTGCTCGCGAGTCCGAAAGTGGTGATAAATCGCGGCTTTGGTGAAGCCGATATCGTCGGCGATCATCTGTAGCGAAGTGCCCGCGAAGCTGTGCCGGGTGAAGAGATCGATCGCCACCCCGATCAGGCGCTCCCGGGTGTCCGTGCTGGGTCGACCGAGAACCACAGAGGCATCCACGGCCGTCTCCCGTCGCCGTTTCCTTTACGATCGTAAAGTACTTTACTGGCCGATCGTAAAGCAAATGGCGAGGGGGCCCTCAGTGCAGGGGGATGCCCGATTTCCCCGATTTCGCCGACGTCACGGTGCCGCGTTATCCGTTGTCAAACCGCGGCCTGCTGCGGCGGCGGCACTCGGCGGAGTGTCTCCTGCGGTGCCCTCAACAATCTGAGCTTCGTAGAGCCTCTTGTACAGGCCACCGCGCGCCAGCAGTTCATGGTGGGTGCCTTCTTCGGCAACGCGTCCGCCGTCGAGGACGATGATGCGGTCCGCCACGGCCGCAATGAAATCCATGTCGTGACTGATGACCATGCAGGTCCTGTCGCGAGCGTACTCACGGATGACGTGCGAGATTCGTACCCGCTGGTCTCCGTCCAGATTCTCGGTCGGCTCGTCCAGAAGCAACACCTCGGGCTTGCGCAGCAGGCAACGCGCCAAGGCGATCAGTCGCTTCTGGCCGCCCGAGGGCACCTGAACATCCACCACTGTGTCGTAGCCGTTTTCGATCTTGGCCGGGTCGACGATCACAGAGTGGATATGTGCAAGCTCGCAGGCTTCCTCGACCTCGGCATCGGATGCATCCTGTTTCGCCAGACGGACGTTCTCGCGGATGGAATCCTTCAGGAAGAACGGGAACTGCGAGAGCTTGGAGACCTGAGCGCGCAGCGTGTCGAACGAGAGATCCTTCGTGTCGTGGCCATCGAGTTCGATCCGTCCGCGTTCCGGATCGAGGAAGCGGAGCAGAAGGTTGAAGATCGTCGACTTGCCGGAGCCGATCTGGCCAACCAGCGCGACCGTCTCGCCCTCCTTGATGGAGAAGGAAAGCCCATCGAGAACCTTTTGGCGTTCGCCATAGCCGAAGACGACGTCGTCGAAGACGATGTTGCCGCGCACCTCGTCGAGGTTCTTTGCGTCCGAGCGCTCGGCGATGGACGGCTTGGTGTCGAGCAGCTCATAGGTCGACGCGACATTCGGGACGGTCGAGTTGTAGGACGTGTAGGCATCGATGATCCGCTGGGCCGGCGCGAACATCGTCGGGACGAAGCCGACAAAGACGATCAGGCTGTTCAATGTCAGACCGAAGCTGTTGCTGAAGGCAACGCCGACGATCAATACCAGCGCCGTGCTCAACGCAACGAAGATCTGCGTGCTCCGGCTGCTGGCTTGGAGCCAGACAACCATCATCGCGGAGTTCTTCGCCGCCGCCTTGGACGCTTCTTCGAACCGCTCACTGCGGCGCTGCTCGGCGTGGAAGACCTGGATGTCCGAGATGCCCGTGATGGTTTCCTCCAGCTCGCCGCCCAGGTGGCGGCTGCTGACCATGATCTGTCGGGTGGTCGCCTGAAGCTTGTTGCCGACGAAGCGAAGAACCATCAACGCGAACGGGGACAGGATTAGCGAGGCGATCGTCATCTGCCATGACAGGTTCAACAGGTACACCAGCGCGGCTAGCAGCACGATCGCATCGATGCCCGGCGGAATGATGCAGTCTGTCAGGAGTTTCTGCACACCACCCGCCTCGACCTGGACCCGTTGCATCAGCGCGCCGCTGCGCGCACCGGTGAAGAAGTCGAGCGAAAGCGACTGAAGATGGTCGTGAACGCGTTGCCGGATTTCCGTCAACAGCTTCCAATCCACCTGTGCGTCAACCCAAGCGCGGACGAAGCCGAGCACCTGTGACAGCACCAGCGAGGCCGCCCAGATGCTCAGCCAGATTCCGAACGACAGCACCGGGCCCGAGGACGTCCCGTCAGGCCGGCTGATCCTCGGACCGCTGGCTCCCCAGACACCTTGGAGGCTTCCCGCCCCGTCCTGGCTGGCGACCCGACCGAGGATCTCGATGATCGGGCCCCAGACAGCGGGGGTGACGAACGGCAGCGCTGTCACGATGAGGCCCAAGAGAATTGAGACGGTGACCAGCCCCCGAAGCGGCCGCAGCAGTGCCAGGCTTCGGACGATGTATCCCCACGCGACCCTGCGTGGCACCGGCGGCCCGCCCCTCCTGCCGCCCGGCCCGCCGATCATCACCGCTCCAGGTGGTGGACCGCCGGGCCGCCCGACCGGTATGCCAACTCGCGAACCGGCGGAGCCACCCGCCGGGGGGCCCGCAGGCATGCCCGCAATGCCAGGTCGTCGTCCCGGCCGCGTTCCCGGCAATGGGGTTCCGGCCATCGCGACCGGAGCCTCGTCTCCCGCGTCGCTCGGTTTCGTGGGCTCGGTCATCGGTTGTTCATCCTTCGTGGGCGCAATGTCTCAGTTCGGCCCAAAGAGCAAGTCGTGGGGCGCTTGCTCCTGTTGCTGCGCCGGGACGTGATCGGCATGGGAATACGATACGAGCAAATGTCAGTGGTGATGCTCGAGAAGACCGATTACCGCCTCCTCCAGTGCCGCTTTGTCCGGCTTCGACGAAGCGAGTCGGACAAGCCCGTCCCGATCGATCAACGCGAACGTGGGAATGCCGTTCGCGCCGTATCGTGCCTGCAGTCCTTCGTCGGGCGCGATACCTACCGCGAAGTCGACCGCGTGGTCGGCGATCGCCTGTTGGACGAGCTCCCGACTCCCTGAACCTTCACGGTGACTCGTCAACGCGATGATGGTCAGCCCGTCGCTCGCGTGACGACTGTGCAGGTCGCGGAAGAACGGAAACATCGCCGTGCACGACCGGCACCACGGCGCCCAGAATTCCAGCAGCACCACCCTGCCGCGCTGCCCGGCAATCGTCGTGGGCCCGCCCTGCGCCCATTCCACCAAGTCGATCTCCGGCGCCGGGCCGCCCAGGAGGTCGACCTGGGTCGCCCTGTCGCGGAGCTGAAGACAGCCCGCCGACGCGGCGCGGATCTGTTCCGGCAGACCGGATTGCGCAATCAGATCACGCAGTTGCTCCGCGAATGCCACCTCGGCGACGAGCACTTCCTGCGCGCGGTCCCGTTGCCCGGCGACCAGGTGCAGATCGGCGAGCGTCAAGCCCAGCAGTACGCGCTCCCTGAACGGCACGTCGAGTGGCGTCGCGCGGGATTTGGCCAATGCTGCTTCGACGACAGCCACCGCGTCCCCGACGCGACGGTCCCGCCTCAGCCTGGCGGCCTCGACAACTGCTTCCGGAACAGCAGCACGCTGTGGCGGTGCCGTCATGGGTGGGTTCCCGGCGTCATGTGCGGTGTCCTCGGTGTCGGCGGCCCGACCATGAAACGGCCGATCCGTAAACGACGCGTGGGGCGTGCCAGTCGGCAACGCCCCGCGCATCCGAAATCATGTTGTCTAGCAGTACTCTTCCCAGTAGACCCAGTTGCCGAAGCCGTCATCGATGTAGTACCAGCAGATCGCCGCGTAGCCCTCGACTTCGCTGGATGCCCGACCGGCCGGAACGACGCCCTGTGCGTCGTCTTTGGTCAACTTGTCCTTGCCCGGGAACAGGCGGTTACGGACCTCGTCGGTGATCGGCTTCAGATTCAACTTGTACTTCGACAGTTCCCCATCCGGGATGTCGTACAACGCCGGTGCGCCCGCTTCATCGACTCCACTCAAGACTGCCATCTGGTGCTCCTTACTTCGAAGAGTTCGGCGCGATCTTGGCTCGGCCGATCTGAACAACACGATCTGACCATTGCGCCCACGTCGCGGCAATCAACGGTGCGACAGCAACCTGTCGCGTTTTTTACACAGACGTAAGTCAAACCGGACAGCCTGTTGCGGAACGGTCGTGAGCAATGACCCAACGAGTCCTCAGCGAAGCTTCTCAAGGGCCGCCAGGTCGCGAATCCACATTTGGTGGTCGCCGTGCACTTCCAGCGTCTGTCGGCGGCGCAATTCGCTGAGGGCGTGGTTCACGCGCACGCGCGAGGCTCCGACCAGGCGTGCCAGATCACCCTGGGTCAACCGCAGCGGAATCCGTACCGATCCACCCCCATCGCCGTCCGCGACCTCTCCGTACTCGCGGGCCAACAAGAGCAGGTGCCGGACTATCCGAGTCCGCACGTCCATACCGGCCATGGCTTCAATTCGATCGTTGGCCAACCGAACTCGTCGTGCGAGTACGCCCGAGAGGTTGGCGCTGAGCTCCGGCATCGTCTGCAGGCACCTCTCGAAGGCGTGACGGTCGATCCAGAACAGGTTCGTGTCTCCGAGGGGTAGAATCGAATGTGCTCCATCGGGAGACTCGCCGATGGTGAGAGCGCCGATGACATCGCTCGGCCCGAGGATGGCCAGGATCAGCTCGCTGCCGTCGGCCTGTTCGACTACGACTTTCACCAGGCCCGTTTGGATGACGTAGGCCGTGTCCACGAGCTGATCGGTCATCAAAACCCGGGCGCCGGCTGACAGCACGTGCCGTCTCATGAGTCCGTTGAGAACCGCCAGCTGCGACAGGGAGAGGTCGCGAAAGAGCGCGACCCTGCGAAGTTCGGTCGGATCACCGATGGCGGGCACGAGGGCCGCGACTCGCTCTCAAGTCAGAAAGTCGACGAGATCTCCAAGAAAGCATGCAGGACAGCATCATTCGGTAACGTCCCCCTCTCGACGCCGGCTTTCCCCCAGCAGACGGGGCGGGCTGGACACCTGGTTGCGATCGACGTTGTCCGACAACTCCCGCAGGATCGTCTTCAACTGAAACACCGTCAAACCGGGATGATTGCCCAGGATCTTGGCCACGACTCCCGCCAAATGCGGTGATGCGTAGCTGTTTCCGGTCATCGTGCGGCGCTTGTGGTCCAGCCAGGCGAGGTCCACGTCGATGCCGAGTGCTCCGAACTCCACCGGCGGCTTCGGATTGTAGTAGAACGTGTACGGATCTTGAACCGCATGTGAGGCAACGGAAATGACCGACGAGTACACCGACGGATAGCTCGGTATCGGCATGTTGTTGGCGGCCGTGATCAGCGCAACGTTCTTGAAGTACGCATCATCGGCGAGCTCGTGGAAGATGCTGAAGAAATCGCGCTTGGTGGTGCCGAGGCTGAGGTTGCAGACGTGCATGCCATTGTCGATCGCCCACCGCAGCCCCGCCGCGAATACGCGTCCCTTGCCGGTGTTTTTGCCACCGAGAACTTTCACGCTGTAAAGCTCACAGGCCGGTGCGATCGACCGGATCACCCCCGCGCAGGCGGTGCCGTGTCCGAAGCTGTCTTCGTGCGGCTCAGTGTCGTACACCAGCTTCAGATCCACGCCCTCGTGGATCGCCACATAACCTTGCACATTGCCAACATCAGGATGCGTCGCGTCGATGCCGCTGTCCACCACGGCAACTTTCACGCCCTCGCCAGAGCTGCCACCCCAGGCCCAGTCCGCGGTGATGCGCTCGATGGGGTCCAGCGGCGCGAAACTGACCAGCCGGGTGTCAGCGAAAGCCGCTGAGTAGGCGGGACGGAAGGTCACCACTGGATGCCTCCCATTTCGCCCGCGGTCGCGGGGCGGGACCGCAGGAACTGGACGAAGCTGGTCAGAATGCCCCTGGCAGCATCTGTGGATTCGTCACCGAAGTGGACGATCTCCTGGATCAGCCGCGCAAGTTCGAGGGAGTAGCGGAAGCCGGTCTGCTTCCCGAGATCGGTGGTGAATTCCCGGGCCCGCTGCGTGAGGCCGTGGCGGTCGTAATCCGGGGAGCCGTCCACGGCGCGGATCAGGTCGAGAACCATCGCGCCCACTCTGCTGTGGTTGCGGGATTGTTCAATGGCGACCGCGGCCAGGTTGGCGAACAGGCCCATCGCCTCCATGTCGGCGACGCTGAAGGTGGTGGCTCCCGCTTTGTCGAGCAACTCGAGAACACCGATCACCTCATCCTGAAAGGACAGGGGTACGCACAGGATGTTCTTGGGGGTGAAGCCGACCGCCGCAGCGATGTCGTTCGCGTCGCGGTCATCGTCGGCGGTGTCCGAGATGGCCATCGGATGTCCGGTCAGTGCAACCAGACCTGCCACCCCAGAGCCGAGTGGCACACGGACTTCATGGGTCTCCCCTTCGTCGGAGCTTCCCAGCGCTCCCATCAAGACGAGCTCGTCGCTGTCGTGGTCGATCAAGCACAGAAGGGCGGCGCTCGCATCGATGATGTCGGCTGCGGTGGCCACAATCATCGACAGCAGGCTGGTGTAGCTGACCGGCGCCCCGATCGCGGCGGCGGCCGAGGCGGTCGCCAACGCATCGCGAAGATCCTGCGCAAAGTGGTCCTCGGTGATTCGTCGCTGAAGGCGGTCGATCTCCGCCTGTTGTCGCGCGATCACGTCGGCGGCATCGGCGGGCGCCGTCACGTCAGCGCGGGCGGCGTCCATGAACTCCTCCTGTCGAGCGCATAACTCCCCTGCGGGCGATGCGTCCATGCGCAACAACCCCTCCCCGGAACCCCGCCCAGCCGGGCGAACCCATGCGATGCCTTTGCTGTAGTCGTAGGTGCGGGCGTCTCTCGCGCTCAGTATGGCTGACACTTCACGATTCGTCGCTCGATTCCGAAAGGCCCATGACCGGGCGCCATCGCTAGCCGTGACCCTTCCCTCCGGGGTGTCCGTCGGCTACCGGTCGGCGGTGTGGTCGTCGACCGGTCCCTCGTAGCTGTCGCGGAACTGTTCGTCGGGCACTGGCCACTGCTCACCTTGCCGGCCTCGCAGAATCCAGTCCCCCTCGTTGGCGACCGCGTTACCCTCCAGCGTCTCGATGACTTCCCGTTCAGTCGCCTGTCTGGCCGACACCGTGCCGGCGCGCCGATAGCGCCCAGGACCGACCTGTCGATGTGTCGACGGGAAAACTCCCGCGGCGACCGACCGTTCGTCGCCGTTGTCATCGGTGACGGCCCAATCGCCCGCTTGAGCGTTCATCACCTCTCCGGTCGGTGTCGTCCATGTCCACCCTTGCGAACGCTGCTCGGCGGTGACCTCGCCGTGACGGCGGTACTGACGCCATCCGTCGTAAGCCGGGGTCGCCTTCGGCACCGACCGGTAGCCCAGATCGCGCAGGTTGACCAGAGTGCTCACCAGGCTCCTGCGGGCGTCGCGGACGAATTCCGGGTGCCGGTCCACCAGCACGCTCCAGGGCAGCAACTTGTTGTGACGGCGGTGGCGATCGTCGCGCCGGTCGGCGTACTTCCATCTGGCGTCTTCGTAGTACTTCCGCCAATCTTCGTGTTCGGCCTCGACCATCTTCGCGACGGTCGGTTCGTCGAATCCCAGTACCCGGAGCTGCTCGAGAGGCTCCATTGCCGCGAAGGTGTCGGGCAGCGGTTCCGCATGCCCTGCCTGAGCGAGGCTGTTCCAGGTGCGGCCGGCGATCGTCTCCACCATCGACAGCGCGTTCAGGAGTTGTCGCCTGTTGGACTGCTTGAGGAACGGGTCGAGCTCGCTCCACGGTCTCGTAGCGGGGGTATTCCGTTGCGTGCCCGAGCTGTAGTGCTCGTGAATGAGTTCAGCAGCGCGCTCCCAGACATCTTGTGGGGCATCCGCGTCAAGGTCCATGTTGATCGGAAAGCTGTACAGGTGCCCGACAATCGAGAACCCCAGAGATGTCGATGCGGCCGAGGCCGAATACACCCGCAGCTTGGGGAATCGCGACGCCAATCGGGTTCCCAGAGTCTCCATCGACGAATCGGCGAGCACGATGGCGTGACTCGTCGGATCTTCGTTACGCAGATACTCCGTGATCGCGTCTACGGTCGGCTCTTCGTCACGCGCCCCGACGGGCACCATCGCGCCTTCCGGAGCCATCCGGCCCTGCCTCAAGTGATGGTCGTCGACGAAGCTCTGCGCCCCCCTGGCGAAGATGGTCACGTTCACGGGCTGATGCACGTCCGGTTTCGGGTACAACTGCTGCTCGCGTCGCAACTGCGCGAACTCCGACGCCAATGCATACGTCAACGGGTGCAGGCCGCACAGCACCACCGATGTCGGCGGGCTCAGATCGCCGGCATCCCTGTCTCGCCTCGTCATGTGACGGACCAGTTTGGCCGCGGTGATCTCGTTGCGCCCGACGGCGTCTGCCACCCAGCCGCGTTCACTGTTCGCCAAGAAGCTGCGCCGCCAGACCTCCGCCTGCCATGGATCGTCGATTCGCATGGTCAGCGGCAGCCGGACGCCGGCACCTCGGGCCTTGCCGATCTTGGCGTCAATGACCCTGAAACGCTTGAGGTTTTCCACAGGATCAGCAGAAAGCAAGTACAGTCGATTCAGCCGATTCCACAGCGTCAACGTCGACATCGATTCGGGCTCAGCCAGATTCACCGCTCGGACCTTTGCACCAAGATCGTGGACCGCGTGAGCGAGAGCGCTCTCGGCGCTGTCAGTGAGTACCACCAGCGTCCCGTTCGGATTGGTGGTGCGGGCGATTGCACGCACCATGGACACCGTTTCGTCGTCGATACCGACGACGACGGTCAGCGAGGAAGCACGCCAGATGGCGATCCGGTCGAGTTGAGATTGAAACAGCGCCAGTGCGGCAGCGACCGCCGCGGTGAGCGTCGTCGCGATCGCAAGGAGTCGACCGATCTCCAGGGCAACCGGCATCGTCGTACACGCCGCGGAGCCGCCAGGCCCGAACGGCGCTTCCACGTTGCCTGCGAACAGGGCAAGCGTCCATGAAAGCGGGGCGAAGAACGGTGCCTGGCTACCACTGCAGCGCCAGTAGGCGCTCATTCCCAGCGCCAGTGCGGATGCTGCCATTACCGCGATGACCACCAATGGCGGGCCCGTCAGCGCCTTTTTCCCGGCGACACGCCGCAGCGCAAAGTGGAGCAGCGGGAAGGCCAGAACCACCGCGATCGTCGCATGCGACCCGGGCGCGCCGAACCACCGAATCCCTGACGGCGCACCCTTCGACAGTGCGGGGTCCAACGCAACCGCGCAGATGTAGAGCACCGAGGCGACGTAGCAGGCGTCCAACAAGATAAGGAGTCGAGAGCTCCTGCCGCGGTCACTATGGGCGCGGCGGTTTATCGCCTGTCCACCTCTGCTGGCTAACATGCGAGCCTCCGAACGTCACATCGCCTACCGCGGAGTCTGGGCTACTGGCGTTAACTTAACGCCATGTCGGGTCGATCACGATACTGTCCGGCCCCAATCGTGACGCCCCCATCGGCTTCAACCGCGGGCAGCCAGCAGTACCGAAGCTGCGAGGCGTCAGGTGCGGGTTTCAGGCGGTCGGCCGCAATTATTGCTAGCGTCTGGTCTGCGCGGGTGTGTGTGGGGCGGTATCGCTGGCCGTCCGTCTTGGAGAAGGATTGACCATGGCTGTTTTCATTAGCTATTCGAGCAGGGACAGGGCGCTGGTCGAAGGGTTGTTGACTGCGTTGCGCCGCGCCCGCCAACCCGCGTGGCTCGACGAGGAACTCACCGGCGGGGAAGCCTGGTGGCGCACGATCCTCGAGCAGATCCGCGATTGCGAGGTCTTCATCCTCGCGCTGTCGAAGAACATGTTGGAGTCCAAAGCCTGTCAGGCCGAGCTGCGCTACGCCCAGGCGTTGGACAAAGCGATCCTCCCCGTGCAGATCGGACCACTGGACAACATGCGGATCAACCCACTGGCCCACATGCAGGTCATCGACTACCGCAACCCGAGCATCGAAAGCGGCATCGAACTGGTGTCGACCGTGCAGACACGGCGCAGCGTAGCAAAGCCGCTACCTGACCCCCTGCCCGAAGAGCCACCCATACCGTTCGCGTATCTGATGCGGCTGGCGTCCACCATCTCGGCCCCCTCACTGACCGCGCAACAGCAGTCCACATTGGTCGCCGAGCTCAAAGCCGGCCTGGAAGAGGACGGCGACGACGCAAGCGCCCGCGGTGACATCACCCAACTGCTGTGCATGCTGCGCGACCGCAACGACGTCACCTGGCGCACCCGCACCGAAGTCGAAGCAGTCCTCGCCTCCCTGCAATCTCCACCACCCCCACCAACCCCCGAACCGCCACCACCCCCGCCGGTCAGCGCGCCCCCGCCACCGCTCTACCGATCACCACCAAGCGGCCCACCACCGGGATATAACCAACACTGGAACCAACCACCCACGGGGTCAACAGGATTCAGCCCCAGCACCACTGGACCCGTCACCACCGCCAAGCCCCCGACGTCCCGCGCCAAATGGCTCATCGGCGGCGGCGCAACCGCAGCCGCGCTCATCGCCGTCATCATCGTCGCCATCATCCTCAACCAACCCAAACCCACTCCACCACCGCCCCTGGTGGACAGCGCCGCGTTGGACTCGATTCTGCTTGCCGCAGAAGAGATCAACGCCACAGTTGGGCGGTCGGATCTGGTCGCCACCGAGGTCCTGACGGACATGGACGACACGTCGCTGACGATTTCCGACCCGGACTGCACAGGCGTGATGGGTACTGCCCTCGGTGCGGTGTATGCAGGCAGCGGCCAGACGGCGGTCCGGGACCAGGGCTTCACACACGAGAATCCCAATTACTTCATTGCGCAGACCGCCGTCTTGTTTCCGTCCGCGGAGCAGTCAAAGACGTTCGTGAACGCATTGGCGGACAAGTGGGATCGTTGCATCGGCAAGACCGTTTCCTTCGCCAGCCCCACCGGCGACGAACGCTGGACCGTCGACGAGGTTGACCGAAGCGATTCCCAGGTGGTGCAAAGAGCAACGGCTGAAGCCGCCGCAGGATACGCCTGTCAGCATGTCCTTCGGGTGGTGTCGAATGTGGTTCTCGAGGCGGCCGCGTGCCATGACGACGTCTATGACGAGGCCGAACAGATCGTCGAGAAACTGGCCGCGAACGTACCGAAGTGACGCCGGCCTGTCTCGCGATCAGCCCGACGTCGAGGTCTCCTCCTTCACCGCAAGCACGCCGCCATCCTCTCTGCCACTCCGCCCGCGCAGGATGACCGCGGCCACAGCGAGAACGAGCACCACGGCGCCGAGCACGCCGATTTCGACGACAGCACGCGCAAAGTTCGGCCCCTTGTCGAGCAGCTTGGCCGCTTCGACGGACAGGACGACGATCTCTTTGATGCCGGCGAGCATCCCGACAATCAGGAAAGGTTCGACGGCGATCTCGTGCGAGCGCAGCGAGGTGCGCACCGCGTACAGCAGTTCGACGAAGATGAAGATGAGCAGCAGACCGTCGAGGATCTCCAGCATCACGGTGTTGGCCGGGATGCTGCGCAGCCGCAGCATGGTGTTGAACTGGCTGACCAGTAGCGCCCCGGAACCGATCACCAGCATGACGGCGATCGCCCAGTAGATGGCGTCCTCGACCAGGCTCAGCACCCGGTCGGCGAGGCGCTGACGCTCCTCTTCCTCCTCGGGCTCAGACTCCGCCATCAGCGCTTCAACGATTCAACTGCCAGATGCGCGTCGACAGGGTCGTCGCGAACGCGCACCACAGCGGATAGGCGGCCAGGGCGGCGCCCGCGGGAGCGTTCACCGCCGAGGCCCGGCGTGCCAGGTCGGCGCTGCTGGCGGTCAGCGCGGCCGCCGTCACCGCCGCAGCCCCCAAACGCCGCCGGTTGAAGAAGATCCAACTCCAGCCGGCGTTGAGCGCCAGGTTGGCGGCCAGTGCCACGGAGTACGCGCGCGCCTGATCGGTCTCGCCGCGGTCATTCAACGTGTCGATCGTCGACGCCGATACCACGGCGATGTCGGTGTAGAGGATGTTCCACGCGATCGGGAACGCCAGCCGGGGCGGTTGGAATCCGGGCTTCTTCAGACGCCGGTACCAGGCCGACTCGACGGCGGGCTTGGTGGCCAGCCCGCCGGCTGCGGCCGCGGCGAAAGCACCTCCGGCGGTCTTGGCGAGGGTCATCGCACGCATCATGGTCCTTTCGGGGGTCCTGCTGGGTTGCCTGGCATGAGCGTCAATACCCAGAAGTTCAGCACCCTACTCGGCGCGCGTCGAGAACATTCGAAACTCGACCCGGCTGTCGCGGTTGGCCACAATCAACAGGGTGACCGAAACGGACTTCGCAAACCACACCCCCGACGGCCGACCCAGGGTGCGGGGCCTCGGTGTCGAACTGGGCGGCACGCCGGGACCGCTCAACGCCCTCACCGATGTCAGCGGCGTGGAGGTCGGGGTGACGACCTTGATCGAGGGCGACGGCCCGATGGTCGTCGGGCACGGCCCGGTGCGCACCGGGGTGACGGCGATCCTGCCGCGCGGGCGGGCAGGCGTCGGTGAGCCCTGCGCCGCGGGCTGGTTCTCGCTCAACGGCAACGGCGAGATGACCGGCACTACGTGGATCGACGAGGTGGGCTCGTTCAATCTTCCTGTCGTGCTGTCGAATACCCACGCTGTCGGGACTTGTCACACCGGCGTCGTGCGCTGGACTAACCGCGTCGCTCCCCGGCTGGGCCGGCAGTGGCTGCTGCCGGTGTGCACCGAGACGTGGGACGGCTACCTCAACGACATCAACGGCGAACACGTGCGTCCCGAGCACGTCGAGGCAGCCCTCGATGCGGCAACCGGCGGTCCGGTGGCCGAAGGATCCGTCGGTGGCGGCACCGGGATGAACTGTTATGACTTCAAGGGCGGTAACGGAACCGCGTCGCGGCTGGTGCCCTACGGCTCACGAACGTTCACCGTCGCTGCGTTCGTGCAGGCGAACTTCGGCGCCCGCGCGGAACTGACCGTCGCCGGGCGTCCCGTCGGAGCGCAGATGCTCGACGACAACCCCCTCGACGGCGACTGGTTCGCGCGTGACCTCGCGTTCGGACCTCCGGGGGCGGGATCGGTCATCGCGATCGTGGCGACGGACGCTCCCCTGCTCCCCGGCCAGTGCAAGGCGCTGGCACGGCGGGTTCCCTTGGGGCTGGCCCGGACCGGAACCACGGGCAGTCACTTCTCCGGCGACATCTTCCTCGCGTTCTCCACCGCGGACGTCCCCGGACTGGCCAGTGAGTTCCCGCTCGGACCGGTGACAGAGGACGAGCTCGGCACCCTGAGCTTCGTGCCGTGGGGCCGGATGGACGCCCTGTACACCGCCGTCGTGCAGAGCGTCGAGGAAGCGGTGCTCAACGCTCTGGTCGTCAACATCGACATGATCGGCCGCGACGGGCACCGCTCCCCCCGGCTGCCACTCGACCGACTCTCGGAGCTGTTGCGCACCAACGGATCTGCCGGCTCCTAAGCCGAACTGAGGTGTGCGCCGCGCATGCCGGCGATCACCCGGCCGAGAATTAGGCTGCGAATGCGACGCGGCAACGGGGTCAACGCGGCGGTGAGGAACTTGCCGCGGGCGCCCGGGATCACCGTGCGCCTCCTGCCGAGCGCGTCCAGGGTCGCAGCGGCGACGACATCGGGCGAGGTGGCAGACGTCATCGTCAGGCCCGCCCTGGCTCCGAACCCGGAGTCGACTGGGCCCGGCGCGACGGCGAGAACGTCGACACCGCACGGTGCCAGTTCATCGTGCAGACCTTCGGCCAGGCTCTGCACGTACGCCTTCGACGCGGCGTAGTTGGCCTGCCCGGGAACGCCCTGCCATCCGACGATGGACCCGAACAGCACGATTCCGCCTCTGCCGCGGGCCGCGAGCCTGCCTGCGAAGGCGTGCGCCAGCTGCGTGACCGCAGTGATGTTCACCGCAACCAGCTGCAGTTCTTCGGCCAGTTGCGTTTTCAGAAAGGTTCCGGTGGTACCGAATCCGGCGGCGAGGATGACCAGCCCGATGTCGATTCGGCCCGTCAGGCGCGCGACATCGCCGGCGGCGCCGGGGACTGCGAGATCGGCAGGCAGCACCATCGTCTCGACCCCGTAGGAGGCGGTCAGTTCGGCGGCCAGGGTATGCAGCGCTTCCCCTCTCCGGGCGACGAGAACCACGTTGATTCCCTCACCGGCGATGCGAGTGGCCAGAGCCTTGCCGATGCCGTCACTGGCACCGGTGACGAGTGCCCACGGGCCGTACCGATCTGGGTTTCTCATGCCGGGCCGGTCTTCGCCGGATGGGCGGGCAGGAACGCGAGCACGAACAGTGCCCCGATCAGGCACACGGCGGCCGCGGTCAGGCAGCCCGCGTGCAGGCCGGACATGAAGGCGTCGCTGACCGAGTCCCGAACCGCTCCGGCGATCGATGCCGGTGACTGGGCCGCAACCTGCAGGCCCTGGGCCAGACCCTCACGTGCCGTCGTCTGGGCGGCCTCCGGTGTTGCCGCCAGGATCTGGCTGTCGCTGAGGTTGCGGATATACAGCGTGGAGAAGATGCTGCCGACCACGGCCACGCCGAGGGTGCCACCGATCTGGCGGGTCGCGTCATTGACCGCCGAGCCTGCGCCAGCCTGCTCGGGCCGCACGACGCCCATGATCGAATCGGTGGCGGGCGCTGTCGTCAGACCGAGACCGCCCCCGAGAAGCACCATCTGCGCGGCGACCTGCAGGTAGGGAACGTCGACGTCGATCACGGCAACCCACGCGAACGCCACGGTGAGCATCAGCAGGCCGGTGAACACCACCGCTTTGGTGCCCAGCCTGGTCACCGCGAGCTTGGTGCCGACCACCGAACCAACCGCGATCGACAACGCAACAGGGAGGATTCGGACACCGGTTTCCAGCGGTCCGAAGCCCTGCAGTAGCTGGAAGAACTGCGTGATCAGGAAGATGAAGCCGAACAGCGCGAAGAAGGCGACCGTGACCGCGCCACTGGCCGCACTGAACCTCAGGTTAGTGAACAGGCTGACGTCGATCAGCGGATCGCTCAGGCGTCGCTCCCACCACACGAACGCCACCGCGGCCGCCAGCGCCACGCCGAAGCCCAGCAGCGTCGGCGTCGCCGTCCACCCGTGTTCAGGCGCCTCGATGATGGTGTAGACCAACGCACCCAGCATCACGACCGACAGGATCAAGCCGCCGCGGTCGAGTCGCGCCCCGGCTTGCGCAGTCGATGCCGGGACGAAGAGCAGGGCTCCCAGCACCGCCGCCAGCGCTATCGGGACCAGGGCCAGGAACAGGCTGCCCCACCAGAACGTCTCGAGCAGCGCCCCGCCGAGGATCGGGCCGATCGCGACCCCGAGACCGGTGACCGCGCCCCACACACCGATCGCCGCGGCGCGCTGCTTGGGCTCACGGAAGGTGTCGGTGATGATGGCCAGGGTGGTCGGGTAGATCAGCGCCGCGGCAATGCCCATCACCAGCCGCATGACGATCAACATTTCGGTGGTGGTGACCAGCGCCGCGCCGACACTGCTGGCCGCGAACAAGATGAGGCCCGCCACCAAAGTGCCACGCCGACCGAACTTGTCGCCGATGGTTCCGCCTGCCAGCACCAGTGAGGCGAACGCCAAATTATAGGCGTCGACAATCCACTGAAGCCCGCGCGTTGAGGCACCCAACTCCGAATTCAGCGTCGGCAGAGCCACATTGACGATCGTGGTCTCGACGTTGATGGCCAGCGCCGCGATGAGCACGACGGTGAGAACCAGGGCTGGCCGCATTCTCGGCGGGACTGGATGTGGACCTACGTGCGAGCGGATTTCGGTAGTCATGGACTGTGCCGCCTTATGTTGACAACGCTAACATGGGGAGCATGGCAGACCATGTTAGTGCTGCCAACATTTAGGCGAGTCGCTACCGGAGTCCGACGCTGATCGCGTCCAGGAGTCGATCGGTGATCAGCTGTTTGCGCGCGTCATCGGCCTCACGCAACGGGCCATCGACAAACAGCGTGGACAGTCCGTGCACTGCGCCCCAAGCCGCCTCATCCAGGCCGTCGCGCCGGCCCGGAGAAAGTGCGCCGGCGGCGACCAGATCATCGATGCACCGGATCAGGATCTGGAACGGGTGGTGCTCGCTGACACCTGCGCGATCCTCCGGATGCGGCGAATGCTTCTCGCGTGCAGCACTATTGGATGCGAATGCGGTTCTGAACAGCCCCGGTTCCGCGAGCGCGAAGTCGATGTAACCCTGCCCCGTCGCACGCAGGCGTGCGATCGCGCGTTTGGCCTTCGGGCCGCGGTTGGGCACTGAGGCCAGACGCATCTCCATCGCGTCGGCGAGGCGCGCCTCGGCGTACTCGGTGACTGCGGCCACCAATGCGTCACGATCGGCGTAATGCCGGTACGCCGCCGCATTGCTCACGCCCGCCATCCGCTGAACGTCACGCAGTTTCACCGCGTCAGGCCCGCCCACTGCCGCAAGGTGGACGGCGTGCTCGAGGAGGGTCTGCCGCAGATTGCCATGGTGGTAGGTGTCGGCGGTGGTCGGGGATCGTCGATCGGACACCGAATCCCCCTTCCCGTTGTCGATGTTGACGATACCAACATTCCCCCGTGCGATGTCCGTTCACCGGCACCACTCGCCGTGTCGATCGCCTGACCGGTTGGCGGCGCCGCTAGGTCAGATGTGATGATCGAAGGAGAAGACAAGATCAGCTAACGATCGGAGCGGACGTGCACGAGACCGGCACCGGGCAATCCGGCGCCTCGGTCGCGCCGCTACCCCCGACCACCGTGAAACGGCCGCTGGTGCTGGTGATCGGGCTGAGCGTGGTCGTGCTGACCGTCGCGGTGCTGCAGACCGCGGTGGTTCCGGTGCTCGGCGTGATCGCCGATCAACTCGACGTCTCGATGGTCGCGGTGAGCTGGGCCGTCACGGCCAACCTGCTCGCGGCCGCCGGCGCGACGCCGTTGATCGGGCGGCTGGCCGATCTGCACCGCAAGAAACGCGTTCTGCTGGTGGTCCTCGCGGTCGTGCTCGCAGGCTCCCTGTTGGCCGCGACCACGACCTCGCTGCCGCTGTTAATCGTCGCCCGAGTTCTGCAGGCGGCGTCGTTCGCGCTGTACCCGATCAGCATCGCGATCCTGCGCGAGGAACTCGCCGACAACCGAATGGGATCGGCGATGTCGGTGCTGTCGGCCACCCTCGGCGTCGGCGGCGGTACCGGCCTCGTGGTCGTGGGCCTCTTGATGAGCGGCGACGCCGGGTATCACCGGGTGTTCTGGTTGACGACGGCATTCACGGTGCTCGTCCTCGCCATCGTGATATTCATCGTCCCCGACCGGCCGCGCAGCGCCTCCGGTTCGATCGACTGGCTGGGAGCCGTGGGGCTGGCCGCGGGCCTCTCGGCGGTCCTGCTGGCGATCACCCAGGGAAACTCCTGGGGCTGGGGCTCACCCCGGACCGTCGCCAGCGCTGGCGGGGGTGTCGCCATCCTGGCCGGCTGGTGGCTGTGGGAGCGACGGGCAGCCCGGCCGCTGGTCTCCACCCGGATGCTGACCCGGCGAACGATGCTGTTCACCAACCTCGCCACCATCTTCGTGGGCATGGGGCTGTACTTCGCGTTCCTCGGCCTCACACAGTTCGTCCAGATCTCCTCTGAGACAGCCGGTTACGGATTCGGTGCCACCGTGCTCGAGGCCAGCGTGGTCTATCTGCTGCCCGGCGCGCTCACCGGTTTCGTCATCGCGCTGATCAGCGGGCGTTTCATCGATCGGTTCGGCGCAAGGCCGGTGTTGATGATCGCGGCGTCGGCCGGGATCGTCGGCTTCCTGTTCGTCGCATTCGCGCACTCGTCGACGTGGCAGGTGATCGTTGCCAGCATTCTCGCCAACGCCTACATCAGCCTCGGTTACGGCGCGCTGCCGGCGCTGGTGGTCAGCGAGGTGGGCCCCGGCGAGACCGGGATCGCGACAAGCATGAACGCGATCGCCCGCACCGTCGGCAGTTCCACCGCCGCCGCACTCGTGGCGGTGATGCTCGGTCGAACAACCCTCGCGGGCACCCCGATGGAGAGCAGCTTCGTCGCGATCTTCGTCGGCGGCGCCGTGACGGCTGCGTTGGCGATGGTGCTCATCGCGTTGTCGAAGCAGCGGAGCCCCGCGGTCGATTCGCCTGAGGCACGCTACGAATCGCGCGCGATGAACCACGAGTGGGGCTAGACCCGCGCGATTCCGCGAAGATCCGTCAGCGCAGGGCGGCCAGATTTGCCACCGACCGGCGCACATCCTTCTGAATGAGCCGGGCGACAACGCCGCCGATCGGGGTGTTGAGCAGTCCGCCGGACAGTTCGGCGAGCACCCGGAAGTGGCTCCCCTCCCGTCCGCCGGCGCCTGCATGGGGCTCGACCTGCATCGTCAGTGTGATCGTGACGCCGCCGCGACCGGTGCCGACGAGCTCGATCCCCTTGGGCTCGTCGTAGCGGGTGACCCGCCAATGGATGACGTTGCGGAATCCCTTGACCTTGATCAACGACGCCACCTGGGTGTCCACGTCGATCACCGCGGGGACGTCACTCTTCCAGCCGCCGAAGATCGTCAACCACTCATCGAAACGCCGCAGGTCCGAGGCCAGCTCCCAGGCGCGCTCCGGACTCAGCTCCGACGAAACCCCCACATCGACCGCTGCCATGCCCCTCTCACTACCCCACTCGGTCGCTCGGGTAAACGGCCAGCCGATTTCCGAGCGTGGCCGAGCCGTCAACTGCGACACTGGACCGACCAAGATCAAGCTGGCGACGGACCTCTGATCCGCCGACAGTTCGCTGCGCGCTGATGCGCGGATTCTCTCGCTATCAACGCTGCGCGACGAGGGATTCCATTGTAGAAATGTAAATTCGTTGCGGAATCGCTTGCGAAGGTCCCCGCGATCCGCGAAGGTTTACCGACAGCCCCCACCGGGCTGTACCTGAGGAGGACCTGCGCTGAGCGGCACACACACCACCGCTGTAGACCAAACCGAGCCGTCACGGGCATCGGGCCATACCCGCGCCACGGGCGGTCCGGTGATCGAGATCGACCATGTCACGAAACGCTTCGACGATTACGTCGCGGTCGCCGACGCTGACTTCTCCATCGCGTCCGGCGAATTCTTCTCCATGCTCGGCCCGTCCGGGTGCGGAAAGACCACGACGCTGCGGATGATCGCGGGCTTCGACACGCCGACCGAGGGCGCCATCCGCCTCGAAGGGGCGGATGTCTCGCGGACGCCCCCGAACAAACGCAACGTCAACACCGTATTCCAGCACTACGCGCTGTTCCCGCACATGACGGTGTGGGACAACGTCGCGTACGGCCCGCGCAGCACCAAGAAAGACAAAGCCGAAGTTCGCAAGCGCGTCGACGAACTCCTCGAGATCGTCCGCCTCACCGATTTCGCCGAACGCAAACCCGCCCAGCTGTCCGGCGGACAGCAGCAGCGGGTCGCCCTGGCCCGCGCGTTGGTGAACTACCCCAGCGCTCTGCTGCTGGATGAGCCGCTCGGCGCGCTGGACCTCAAGCTGCGCCATGCCATGCAGTTCGAGCTCAAGCGCATCCAGCGGGAGGTCGGGATCACTTTCGTCTACGTGACCCACGACCAAGAAGAAGCCCTCACGATGAGCGACCGCATCGCGGTCATGAATGCCGGCAACGTCGACCAGATCGGTTCCCCCACCGAGATCTACGATCGGCCTTCGACCGTATTCGTCGCGAGCTTCATCGGCCAGGCCAACCTGTGGGCGGGCCGCCAGACGGGCCGCGCCAATCGCGAGTTCGTCGAGGTCGACGTCCTCGGCTCGACGCTGAAAGCGCGTCCCGGGGACACCACGATCGAACCCGGCGGCCAGGCCACCCTGATGGTGCGCCCCGAACGGGTGCGGGTGTCGATGGACGCACCGACCGGTGATATCGCCGGCGTCCGCGCCACCGTGAGCGACCTGACCTTCCAGGGGCCGGTCGTGCGGTTGTCGCTGGCGGCACCAGACGACTCGACGGTCATCGCGCATGTGGGACCGGAACAGGATCTTCCGATGCTGCGCCCGGGCGACGAGGTATACGTGTGCTGGGCACCCGACGCCTCACTGGTGCTGCCCGGCGCCGACATCCCGACCACCGAGGATCTCGAGGAGATGCTCGACGACTCCTGATGCTCTCTTCACTCGCCGGTCCACCCGGCGCGACCCCGCCCCTCTCCGGAGCCGACGAAAGGCACAGAAGCCATGTCCCGTGATCCACAGATCGACCCCCAGCTGATCGCACGCCTGACCTCGAGCCGGACGTCTCGACGGCGCTTCATCGGCGGCGGCGCAGCGGCCGCCGCAGCGTTGGGCCTCGGCTCGTCGTTCCTGGCCGCCTGCGGGTCGGACAGCAGCACGTCGAGTTCCACCTCGGAAGACAGCGGCCCCGCCAGCGGAACCCTGCGCATCTCGAACTGGCCGCTCTACATGGCCGACGGCTTCATCGCGGCGTTCCAGACGTCCTCGGGAATCACCGTGGACTACAAGGAAGACCTCAACGACAACGAGCAATGGTTCGCCAAGATCAAGGAGCCGTTGTCGCGCAAGCAGGACATCGGCGCCGATCTTGCGGTTCCGACGACGTTCCTGGCGGTTCGGCTGCACCAACTCGGATGGCTCAACGACATCAGCGACGAGGCCGTCCCGAACAAGAAGAACATCCGCCCTGACCTGATCGAAGCCAGCGTCGATCCGGGTCGTAAGTTCAGCGCGCCGTACATGTCCGGCCTCGTCGGCCTCGCCTACAACCGCGCGGCCACCGGCCGCGACATCAAGACCATCGACGACATGTGGGATCCGGCGTTCAAGGGCCGGGTCAGCCTGTTCTCCGACGCGCAGGACGGCCTCGGGATGATCATGCTGTCCCAGGGGAACTCCCCCGAGAACCCCAGCACCGAGAGCGTCCAGAAGGCCGTGGACCTGGTTCGGGAACAGAACGACAAGGGTCAGATCCGCCGGTTCACCGGCAATGACTACGCCGACGACCTCGCCGCAGGCAATATCGCTGTGGCACAGGCCTACTCGGGCGACGTGGTGCAGCTGCAGGCCGACAATCCCGACCTTCAGTTCGTCGTGCCGGAGTCGGGTGCCACCACGTTCGTCGACACCATGGTGATCCCCTACACCACGCAGAACCAGAAGGCGGCCGAGGCGTGGATCAACTACATCTACGACCGGGCCAACTACGCGAAGCTGGTGGCCTACGTCCAGTACGTGCCGGTGCTGTCGGACATGACCGAAGAGCTGGAGAAGATCGATCCGGCCGCGGCGAGCAATCCGCTGATCAATCCGACACCTGAGGTGCTCGCGAATTCGAAGGGCTGGGCGGCACTGACCGACGAGCAGACGCAGGAATTCAACACCGCGTACGCCGCCGTCACCGGCGGCTGACCGATGGCCGGTGCAGCCACCAGCAGTCGTCAGCGGAGCAAGATCGCTCCGTACCTGATGGTTCTGCCGGCACTCGCGTATCTCGCGATCTTCTTCGTGGTGCCGTTCTACTCGCTCGCCCGGACATCGTTGTCGGCGACCGGTGGATCGGTGTTCATGCCGACGCTGACGTTCGCGTGGGACTTCGGCAACTTCACCGAGGCGTTCAACCTGTACCGCGAGCAGATCTTCCGGTCGTTCGGGTACGCGTTCGTCGCTACGATCCTGTGCCTGGTGCTGGCGTTCCCGCTCGCCTATGTCATCGCCTTCAAGGCGGGCCGGTTCAAGAACCTGATCCTCGGACTGGTGATCCTGCCGTTCTTCGTGACGTTCCTGATCCGCACGATCGCGTGGAAGACGATCCTCGCGGACGAGGGCTGGGTGGTCAGTGCCCTGGGCACCATCGGCCTGCTCCCCGATGAAGGCCGGCTGCTGTCGACGAGCTGGGCGGTGATCGGCGGCCTGACCTACAACTGGATCATCTTTATGATCCTGCCGCTCTATGTCAGCCTCGAGAAGATCGATCCGCGACTGCTCGAGGCGTCCAAGGACCTCTACTCGACGGCACCGCGCAGCTTCCGCCGGGTGATCATGCCGCTGGCGATGCCGGGGGTGCTCGCCGGCAGCATGCTCGTATTCATTCCTGCGGTGGGCGATTTCATCAACGCCGACTACCTCGGCAGTCCCCAGACAACGATGATCGGCAACGTCATCCAGAAACAGTTCCTGGTCGTGAAGGACTATCCCGCCGCCGCCGCGCTCAGCTTGGGGCTGATGTTCATCATCCTCATCGGGGTGTTGCTCTACACCCGCGCGCTGGGCACCGAGGACCTGGTATGACCACCCAGGCGGGCGCCGCCATCGCGACCGCGGCCCAGCGGACAGCCGGCCCCAAAAAGGTGCGGGCGCGCCGGAATTGGGGTGACCTGATCCTGCGGGTGGTCGCGGGAATGGTGCTGCTGTACCTCTTCCTGCCGATCTTCGTGATTATCCTGTTCTCCTTCAACAATCCCGCGGGCAAGTTCAACTACACCTGGCAGGGCTTCACGCTGGACAACTGGTTGAACCCGTTCAAGTACCCACCGCTGACGGAGGCGCTGAAGCTCAGCCTCAATGTCGCCGCGGTCTCGACGGCAGTCGCCGTGGTGCTGGGCACCCTGGTGGCGATCGCGCTGGTGCGCCAACGGTGGCGCGGTCAGAGCGCGGTCGACACCTTCTTGATCCTGCCGCTGACCGCCCCCGAGGTGGTGATGGGCGCGGCCCTGCTGACACTGTTCCTGGACTTCAGCTGGCCGGCCGGCTACACGACGATCCTGTTGTCGCACATCGCCTTCGAGGTGAGTTTCATCGCCATGACGGTGCGTGCCCGGGTCCGGGGCTTCGACTGGACACTCGAGGACGCGTCACTGGATCTGGGCGCGGGTCCCGCCCGCACCTTCTTCAAGGTCACGTTGCCGTTGATCGTTCCCGGCATCATCGCGGCGGCGATGTTGTCGTTCGCGTTGTCGCTCGACGACTTCATCATCACCTACTTCGTCAGCGGTTCGACAGTCACCTATCCGCTGTATGTCAACGCGGCGGTCAAAGCGGCCGTACCGCCGCAGATCAACGTGCTGGCCACGGCGATCCTGTTGGTGAGCCTGGCGCTGCTGGCAGTGGGAACTCTGTGGCGGCGCAAGAAGTTCGAAGGCTGAGCACACCTTCGCCGGAACTGCATTCCGCGCGCAAAACTTCGAGATATGCGCGCGTGGAATGCAATTCCGGCGGACTGACCGGCGGCTAGGAACCCAGGCGAACGTCGACCGTCACCCGTCCCCGCTCATCACGGTGCGACACCGCATGCCCCGGGCGGTCGGCGCCGTCGAAGCCGACCAGCGTGATCGGCCCGCCCTCGCCGGTGAAGTTGCGCCACCAGTTCTTCGAATCCGGCGCCATCACCCGGATGGCGATGCCGTCACCGGACCGCCGGTAGTTGACCGGAGTCTCGAAGGACTTCCCCGAACGCCGTCCGGTGTAGCGGATCACCACCATGCTGCGCCGCACCAGCGGACCGATCAGCGGTGCGTTGATCAGACGAGCCGCCCCGGAGTTGACGACGCCGACGACTGGCGAGTTGAAGATTCCATGGGCCATGACCACCACGGTAGCCCTTCGCGACGGTGGCCCGGGCTCAGCCGACCTCGAGCGGCACGGTGGTCCGGGCCCCGGTGCGTGCCGCCCCGACACCCGCAGCCACCACGAAGCAGATTCCGGCCAGCCCCCACAATCCCGGACTCTGATGCAGTACAAGGAATCCGACGAGCATCCCCAGCGCCGGTTCCAGGCTCATCAGGGTGCCGAACGCGGCGGTGGTGAGTCGGCGAAGCGCCAGCAGTTCCAGCGCGAACGGCACCACCGGCAGCAGGATCGCCAGGCCCACACCGATGAGCAGGATCTGCGGGGTCATCCGGTCGAAGACCGCGGGGCCGACTGTCAACGTCGCGACCAACCCCGCGACAGGCATCGATACGGCGAGACCGTTGATGCCGGCCACCTCGTCGCCTACCCGCTGGGTCAGCAGGATGTAACACGCCCAACAGACCGCCGCCGCAAGCGCATACGCGACGCCGACCGGATCAACCGTGCCACTCCACGGCTGGGTCAGCAGCAGCACTCCCACGCCCGCCAGGCCGGGCCAGAGCATGCGGCCACGCCCGTGCCCGCGGGCGATCGCGACACCCAGTGGCCCGAGGAACTCCAATGCGCTCGCGGTGCCGAGTGGGATGCGGTCCAGAGCAGCCATGAACAACAAGGTGATCGCAGCGGTCACAATGCCGAGGAGCACGCACATCAGAAAGCTGTTGCGGGTGAACGCCGCACGTCGCGGTCGCACGATCACCAGCAGCAGGATCCCGGCCCACGCCAGCCGCAGCCACGCCGCGCCCTCGACACCGATGTCGTCGATCAGCGTGACCGCGATCGCGAGACCGAACTGGACGCACACCATGGAACCCAGCGCCATGAATGCGCCCGTGCGGGCCTGCTCGTCGCTCACCCCTGCATTGAACGGCACCGCGACCATTCAGGTCCACGTGATTTTCATGGATATACCGTTCGAGAATCGTGAACGGACCTCGGCCGGCGATGCGATCACCCTAGTCGGTTGGCGGCAGCCGCCATGCATCAACGCAGCTCCGGTAGCGGCTCCCACCGCTGCGACACCGACGTGCTCCATCGCGGCGACCGGCGCTCCAGGAAGGCCGTCACACCCTCGCGGGCATCGGCGGTCCCCATCACCCGGTGGTGCAGCTCGGTTTCGAGGGCGGCGACCTCGCGCGGGCAGTATCCGTTGCTCACGGCGTCCCACAGCAGACGCTTGCTCAGCGCGGCCGACATCGGGGCGACATTGACGGCGATGTCGTGTGCGACGGTCATCGCGTGGTCGAGCACCTCGGTTGCGGGCAGGCTGCGGGTGGCGACACCCATCGCCGCCGCCTCGGCACCGTCGAAGGTGCGCCCGGTGAGCAACAGGTCCGCGGCCACCGCGGCGCCCACCAGGTGCGGCAGGGTCCAGTGCGCCATGCAATCGGCAATGACGCCGCGGCGGACCTGCGCGACAGCGTATTTGGCGTCGGTGGCCATGATCCGGATGTCGGCCTGCAGCGCAATGGTCAGCCCGATGCCGACGGCGTGGCCGTTCACCGCCGCAATCACCGGTGTCCGCAGCTCGAAGGCGGCGGGCTCGATCGGTGAGGCGGTGAAGTCAGCGTCATCCGGAGCGGCGTCGAACGGGTTCGTCGGCGCGTCGAAATCCGCACCGGCGCAGAACGCCTCCCCCGCGCCGGTCAGCACGATCGCGCGGACCTCGTCGTCGTCGTCGCATCGCCGGTACGCCCGGCTGAGTTGCTCGCCCATCGACGCGGTGTAGGCATTTCGCCGGTCGGGCCGATTAAGGGTCAGCACCGCGATACCGCCGGCGGTCGTCACGGTCACGTCGGTCATGGGCCGAACCTACCGGCCTCGCCACGACGTCAGCGGGGCGAATCCCTATCCGCCCACCGGTGACGATTCGTAGTCGCCGATGACGTCGACCTTGCCCGCGGACGCGCTCTGCGGATCGAAGGTGTAGCCCAGCCAATCCCGGGCCAGTCGGCGGGCCAGCTCGAGACCGACGACGCGCTGGCCGAAACACAACACCTGAGCGTTGTTGGACAGCACCGACCGCTCGACCGAGAAGCTGTCGTGCGCGGTGACCGCCCGGATGCCGGGCACCTTGTTGGCGCTGATGGCCACGCCCAGCCCGGTGCCGCACACCAGCAGCGCGCGGTCGGCCTTGCCGTCGGCGACCAGCCGTGCCGCAGCGACCGCGACATGGGGGTAGGCGGTGTTGTCGTCGGCACCCACCCCGACGTCGGTGACCTCGGCGACGCGGTCGTCACCGAGCAGATCGCCCTTGAGGGCTTCCTTGTATTCGTAGCCGGCGTCGTCGGAGCCGACGACGATCCTCAATCCCGAAGCCATGACCCCTCACTCCCCTTTCGTGGTCAATGTGAAGCACTCGGCGACGGTCCGCACGCACATCGCCAGCGACGTGGCTCCCGCATCGGGCGTGCCCACGCTGCGCTCGGCCAGCGGTCGGGCACGACCGATCTTGGGCCGCAGCTCGGCGGTGGCCGCAGCCGCGTCGGTGGCGACGTCGGCAGCCGCGCTCCACGCGTCCTGCCACTGCTCTCCGTCCGACACCCGCCGGCGGAGTTCCTCGACAAACGGTGACAGCGCGTCGAGCATCGTCTTGTCCCCCGGCGCGGCGCCGCCGAGGCGGACCAGCGCGTCGTATCCGTCCGCCACACCGGCCGCGACGGTGTGCGGGTCGGGACGACCCGTATCCCCGAGCCGGGCCCCGAGTGCGGAAAGCAGTGCGCCCCAGAGCACTCCGGATGTGCCACCCGCCCTGGCGGCCCACTCCTTGCCTGCCTCGCTGAGCACCGACCCCGTTCCGCCTCCGGCGGTCACGGCTGTGGCCGCGGCCTCGCGCGCCGCGGCCGAACCCTTGACCATGCCCCTGCCGTGATCGCCGTCGCCGGCCACCGCGTCGATGCGGCCGAGCTCGTCTTCGGCATCGGCCAACATCTCGGCCATGGCCGCGAGGGCACGGGCGACCAGCTGACCGCCGCGTCGACCGTCCTCGTCGGACAATTCGGAAAGCGGCGGGGTGTTCACCGCAGATTGCGCGTCGGCGGCGGTGCGGCGGTCGCCTGTGCTGTGCGCGGCGGCGCCCTTGCGATAGGCCGGAGTATCGGCGGGTGCGGTCCAGTACCGTTCGAGTTCCTCGTCCAGCCACATCACCGTCAACGAGCACCCCGACATGTCGAGGCTGGTGACCAGTTCGCCGACCTCCGGTTCGACAATCTCGTACCCGCGCTGGCGCAGCAGGTCAGCCGCCGTTGCCCACACGACAAAAAGCTCTTCGTACTTGGTTCGCCCAAGACCGTTGAGAATGACCGCAATTCGCGTGGACCCGGCCTGCGGGTTGTCCGCGAGCACGCCATCGACGAGGGTGGCCGCGAGATCTGCCGCCGACGGCATCGGTTCGTCGGCGATACCGGGCTCGCCGTGGATACCGAGCCCGACGCCCATCTTGCCGTCCGGCACGGTGAACAACGGATGATCGGCGCCGGGCATCGTGCACCCGTCGAAGGCGACGCCGAGCGTTCTGGTGGCGGCGTTGGCCGCTTCGGCGACCCGTATCACCGCGGCCAGATCCTGGCCCTCCTCCGCGGCGGCGCTCGCACACTTGAACACCGTGAAATCCCCAGCGATGCCCCGTCTTTTGGCTTCCTCACCGCGGGGGGCGCTGGCGACGTCGTCGGTCACGGCGAAGTAGTGCGCCTCGATTCCCTCGCTGCGCAGCTGGGTCACCGCGAGACCGAAGTTCATCACGTCGCCTGCGTAGTTGCCGGTGGTGAGCAACACCCCGGCGTCGCCGTGCGCGGCCCGGGCGACAGAGGCCGCCTCCTCGGCGGACGGCGAGGTGAAAATGTTGCCGACCACCGCGCCGTCGGCGAAGCCGTCACCGACCGTCCCGCAGAATGCGGGATAGTGTCCGGATCCGCCGCCGATCACCACGGCGACCTTGCCCGCCCTGGTCCGGTGGGCCCGCACCACGCCGCCAGGAACCCCGGCGACATACCGCGAGTTGGCGTCGAGGAAGCCCTTCAGCATGTCCTCGGTGAAGCGGGCCGGGTCGTTGTAGAGCTTGGTCATCGCAGGCGCTCTCCGGTGTCGGGATCGAATAGGTAGACGCGTTCCGGGGCCGCGGTGATCTTCACCTGGTGTTCGGGTTCGTAGACCTCCTCGGCGGGGGTCTGCACCACGATGCCCTCCTCTATGCCTGCCACCGTGCTGGTGGCCAGACCGAATTCGAGTAGGTGCTCGAAATAGGCAACGGTCGCCGACACGCCGCCGTGGTCACCGGCGGACAGTGCGCAGTCCTGCGGGCGGACTCCCACGGTCACCCGCTGCGCATCGGCGAGTCCTGTGACTTCTGTCTCCAGATACCCTGCACCAGAACCTATCTCAATGCGCACGCGGCCGTCGTGGACCCGAGCGGTACCCGGGAGCACGTTGATCTGTGGCTCGCCGACGAACCCGGCGACGAACAGATTCGCCGGATCGTCGAACACCTCGTCGGGGGTCCCGAACTGCTGAACCACGCCCTTGTCCATCACCGCCAACCGGTCGGCCAGCGACAGCGCTTCGACCTGATCGTGGGTGACGACGATGGTGGTGTAACCGAATTCGCGCTGGAGGACTTTCAGCTCCCGACGGACCCGGTTGCGCGCGGAGGCGTCCAGATGGCTGAGCGGCTCGTCGAGCAGCAGGACCGGTGGATTGCGCACCAGCGCACGGGCGAGCGCGACGCGCTGCTTCTGTCCGCTGGACAGCCCCGCCGGCCGCAGCTCGAGCAGATCGTTCATCTCGAGGCGGTCGCAAATCGAGGCCACCATCGCCTCGGCGCCTTTCACCTTGCGCGCCTTGAGGCCGTACAGCAGGTTCTCGCGGATCGACATCGGCGGGTACAGCGCATAGCTTTCGAAGCCCACGCCGATCCCGCGCTTGGACGCGGGCAGCTGCGAGATTTCGTCGTCACCGATCTTGATCGACCCTCCGGTGACGGTCTCCAGTCCGGCGATCATCCGCAGGGTAGTGGTCTTCCCGCACCCCGAAGGCCCGAGCAGCGCCACCAGTTCCCCGGGCTCGATAGCCAGGTTGATGCCCTTGACGGCAGTCACCCTGTCCCGGCCTCGCGATGCGTAGGTCTTGACGAGGTCGGTGAGGGTCAGGCTCTTCGCCGTCTGTTGGGTGGACGCGGATCTCTCGGTCATCACACTCACTGCACTGCCTCCAGAGTCGAGTCGGCGCTCAGCCGCCTGGTGTCGCCGTCGCCTGCGGCGAACACGTGCACGTCGGCGTCGGCGATGCGCATCGTCACGTTGTCGCCTTCACCCACGCCGTGCCGGCCCGAGGTGAGGGCGATCAGCTGCGCTCCGCCGACATCCACGGTGAGCTCGATGTTGCGGCCCAGCCGTTCGGCGAGCAGCACCTTGCCGCGCAACGAACCTTCCCGGCTGGTGACATGAATGTCGCAGGGCCGCAGTCCGACCCGGACATGATCGCCGCGCTCGCAGCGCACGTCCGCGGGGATCGGGACATCCAGCGAACCATCGGCGAGCCTGATCCGTCCGTCATCGACCACGCCGTCGAGCAGGTTGATCTCCGGCTGGCCGAGGCTACGCGCGACGAACGTGTCCGCGGGTCTGCGCCAGATCTCGTCGGGGGTGCCGATCTGCATCAACCGGCCTTCCTGCATCACCGCGATGCGATCACCCAGTGCCAGTGCCTCCTGGTAGTCGTGGGTGACGTAGACGGTCGTGGTCTTCGACATCGCACCGAGTTGTTTCAGTTCGGCACGCATCGCTGCCCGCAGCTTGGCGTCGAGGTGACTGAGCGGCTCGTCGAGAAGGTAGACGTCAGCCGGGCGCACCAGGACCCGTCCCAGCGCGACCCGTTGGCGCTGGCCATTGGACAGTTCCTTGGGCAGTCGATTCTTGAGGTGGTTGATCCCCAGCGTCGTGGTGACCTGGTCGATCCGGGCGGCCTGCTCGTCCGACGAGTACTTGCCCGTGCGACCGGATTTCAGCGGCGAGGCCAGGTTCTCGGCGACGGTCTTCTGCGGATAGAGCGCATAGCTCTCGAACGCCATGGCGACGTTGCGGTGGTAGGGCTCGACCATGGTCACGTCGACGCCCCCGATGGACACCGATCCCGCATCGACGTCCACCAGCCCGGCGATGGATTTCAGCGTGGTGGTCTTCCCGGCGCCGCTGGGTCCGAGAATCACAAAGAACTCGCCGTCGGCGATGTCGACCGACAATCCGTCGACCGCGACGGTCTTGCCGTAGGTCTTGTGCACATCTGCAACCGATACCGTGGCCATCAGGCCTTCACCGCCCCGAATGACAGGCCCCGCACCAGATACCGCTGGATGGTCAGCGCGAGGATGAGTGGAGGCAGCGCGGCGATGAGCGCCGCTGCCGCCGTGAGGTTGTAGTACGCCTGACCGCCGCCGCCGAGGAATTTCGTGATGGCAACCGTCACGGTCCCGGCATTGCTGTCGGCCAGGATCAGCGGGAATACGTAGTTGTTCCAGGCGAAGATGAACGCCAGCAACGCAGCGGCGGCGATGCCCGGCCGCACGATCGGAAGTGCCACCATCAGGAACGCCCGGCGCCGGGTGTAGCCGTCCAGCAGGGCCGCCTGCTCGAGGTCTTCGGGGAGGTCTTGGAAGTAGGACCGCAGGATCCATACCACCAGGGGCATCGTCACCAACTGCAGGACCCAGATCATGCCGACCTTCGTGTCGAACAGCCCGATCTGGTTGTAGATGACGAACAGCGGCACGATGACCATCAGTTCCGGGGCGAACCGGAACGACAGCATCTGGAACATCAGGTCGTTGGATCCCTTGTACTGCCAACGGCCGGCGGCGTATGCGGCGGGGATGCCGATCACCAGTGAGACGATGACCGCGCCGCCGCAGTTGATCAGGCTGGTCAGCAGCGACGCCTTGAAGTCGACGCTGGTCATCTGGGTGCCCTTGTCGGACAGCACTGTTGCGAAGTTCGACCATGTCGGGCTGAAGGCGAAATAGGTGGTGGTCTGCTGTTCGGCGTTCTTCAGCGCCAGGATGAACATCCAGATGATCGGGAAGAGGGAGAAGACGAACCAGAAAACCAGGCCGACGTCGGCGGCGAGGGACCCGATGGACCAGCGCTTCTGGCCGGGAAGGAGCTCGCTGCGGGAAGTGTTGAGTGCCATGGCTTAGGACTCCGCTCCGGCAGCGCGCCGCTGCGCCTTTCCGAGCACGCTAACCAGATAGCGTGCGGTGATGAACACGATGATCCACAGCAGCAGCATGTAGGTGCTGCCCCGGGAGTAGTCGAGGTTGATGATCGAGTCCTCGAAGGCTCCGATCTGCAGGGTGCGGGTCGCCACACCCGGTCCGCCTGCGGTCAGCACATAGATGTGATCGAAGACCTTGAGGTTGTCCATGAACCGGAAGATCACCGCCACCAGGATGTAGGGCCACAACATGGGCAGCATCAGCTTGCGGAACATGAAGAACCAGCCGGCACCGTCCACTTCCGACGCTTCGAACGGTTCCCTCGGCAGCGAGCGGATTCCGGCCAGCACCAGGATCGCCACAAACGGGGTGAAGATCCAGATGTCCACCAGGATCACCGAGAAGAGTGCGTTGTTGGCCGACAGCCAGTCGAACGTGTTGCCCAGTCCCAGAACGTGGTTGAGTATTCCGAACTGCGGATTGAACATCAGCTTCCAGATGACGCCTGCGATCACCGGAGCGATCATCAGCGGCAGGATGAGCACCTTCTCGAATACCTTGCCGATGATGCTGGACCGGTTGAGCAGCAGCGCCAGGCCGACGCCCAGCACCGTCTCGATCGCGGTGGCCGCCACCGCGAAGATCGTCGTGACCTTGACGCTCTGCCAGAAGACCTGGTCGCCGAGAACCGATCTGAAGTTGTCGAACCAGATGAAGTGCGGGTCGGGGTTGACGGCGGCGTAGTTGAGGAACGCGTAGTACGCACCGACGAAGAACGGGTACAGGATGCCGATCACGATCACCAGAGCGGGGATCGACAGCAGGTACGGTCGCAGCTTGCGGCGCCAGGTCGGGACTTCGGGAAGCCTGCGACCCTCCGACGGAGAGACGCGCTCCGGCGCGGACGCCGGCGCCTTGGGAGTCTGAGTGGTCATGTGTGCCAGCGCTCCTAGAGGTTGACCTTGGACGTGTTGGTCTTGGCGAGGCTGCGCAGCCGGGTCGCGGCGTCGTCACCGCCGTAGATGTCCTGCAGTGCGACGGCCCAGTTCTGAGTGGTGTCGAAGAACTTCTTCTGCGGGGTGAACTGGATCTTCGAATCGCCGATGACAGTTTCAAACGCCTCGAGGTAGCCGTACTGGTCGGCGGCGACACGCTTGAACGTGCTGTCGAACACCGACTTTCGCACCGGATCGGCGTACGTGCCGCCTTCGACGGCCTTGTTCATCGATTCCTTGCCGGTGGCCCACTGGATGAAGAGCCACGCGGGAAGCTTGTTGCGGGAGTTGGCACTCATCGCCCAACTCCAGGTCCACAGGTTGGTCTTGTAGTTCCCGTCGGGCCCCGCCGGCCCGGCGTACCAGGCGATGTTGCCCGCTTCCTTGCTTGCCCCCGGCTTGTTCTTCGGATAGGTGGCGCTGTCGGCGTCGAACACCATCATGGCCTTACCGTCGCCGAGATCGCCTGTGGCGTTGGGATAGTCGTAGGTGGTCCAAGACGTCGGGCCCGCCCGGTGCTGCATGTCGATCCACTTCTCGGTGAAGTCGATGGCTTTGTCGCTGTCCATCTCGGCGATCAGCTCGGAACCGTTGAAGGTGTAGTCGACCGCGCCCGCGCGGCTGTACTGCGTCATGAAACCCGGGTGGATGGTGGCCCACGACTTGGACCCGCGCGTGGAGATGCCGTAGCGGTTCTGCGCGCGGTCGGTCAGGTCGACGGCGAGCTGGATGAAGTCGTCGAAGTTGTCGGGCAGCTTCGTGATGCCCTTCTCGTCGAAGATGCGCTTGTTGTAGGCCACCACGTTGTTCTCGAAACCCCACGGGATGGCCCACTGACCGCCGGTGCCCAACGGGTTTCCGGTGACGAAGTCCCAGCGCGTCGACGTGCGCAGCCCGTCGAAGATGTCCTCGAAGTCGTACTCCGCGTTGGTGGCCGAGCCGTTCTGTAGCCACGGGTTGAGATCCTCGATCCATCCCGGCGGCCCGTACTGCCAGATGAAGTAGGCGCCGAGCATGAATGCGTCGTGCTTGCCGGACCCGCCGGCCAACTCGGTGTTGAGCTTGGTGAAGTAGTCGGCCTCGGGCACCAGGTCGACGTTGACGTTGATGCCGGTCAGCTCGGTGAACTCGGCCAGTAACGGCTGATAGGACAGCTGGTAGGGGTGCGGGGTCTGCAGGATGTTGATGGTCGATCCGGCGGCCTTGCGCCAGTCGAACCCACCGGTGACCGCATCGGCGCCGTTGGGTGCGCTCGCCCGGCCCCCGACCCCGCACGAGCTCAGCACCGGGACACTGGCGGCGGCCGCGCCGGCGACGCCCATCGCCGTCAGCATCCGTCTGCGCGAAAAGCGCAGTCCTCGTGACGAACTCGAAAAATCGCTCATCTGCTGCTGCCCTTCGCTCATGCGGGAATCAGGGAGACCTTGACCGATTCCCTGCCGCTGGCCACCAGATCCAGCCCCTTCTGGAAGTCGGTCAGCGGGAGTTGATGGGTGCAGATCTGATCCATGGGCAGCACCCCCGACTCGATCATCTTGATCGCGGCCGGCCAGCAGTACGGCCCGAGGTGCGCACCGAGGACGTCGAGCTCCTTGTCGTCGCTGATGATGCTCCAGTCCACGGACACGTTGCTGCCGAACACGCCGTACTCGACGTAGCGGCCGAGCTTGCGTAACAGGTTGAGGCCCTGCGGAACTGCCGAGGGGTGGCCCGTGCCCTCGAGATACACGTCGGCGCCGTATCCGTCGGTGAGATTCTTGACGATCGCCTCCGCGTCCTGCTCGGCGATGTTGATCGTGATGTCGGCGCCGCAAGCCTTGGCGAGTTCGAGCTTGTCCGGCGCCATGTCGAGTGCGATCACGGACATGGGGTTCTTGGCCCTGGCACCGGCCACCATGCCGAGACCGATCGGTCCGCAGCCGGCGATGACCACGGTGTCCTCGAAGGTGATCTGGGCCCGCTCGACTGCGTGCAGTGAGCACGACAGCGGCTCGGCGAACGCCGCGTGGTGTGGTGCGACATCACCGGAAACCTTGTGCACCAGCGCTTCTGCCGGATAGATCATGTAGCTGGCCATGGCTCCCGGTGTCCGGCGCTTGAAGCCGTACAGGTCATGGGGTTGGCACATGTGGTACTGCCCGCGCTTGCAGAATCGGCACTTCCAGCACGGGACGATCTGCTCGGACACCACCCGGTCGCCGACGGTGATCCCCCACCTCTGGCTGGCCGCGTCGTCAAGCTCGACGACCCTTCCGACGAACTCGTGCCCGGGAATGACCATCGTCTCGGCCCATGCGGGACGGTTGTCGTCGCCCCAGAACTTCGCTGCGCCGTGGTAGCACTTCAGGTCGCTGGCGCAGATGCCGACCGCCTCGACCTTGATCAGCGCTTCACCCGGACCGCGCTGGGGAACGGCCACCTCCTCGAGTCGGTAGTCATGCGGGCCGTGACAGACGACAGCCTGCATTTTCTCGGGAATCTGAGCGGTCATCGGGTGCTCCTCCATCTGTGTTCGCAGTCACATTATCGAAGGCGGTGCACATTTGTCCAGAACGATTGTTCAGCAAAATTCTTTTCAGCTCAGATGTTCAGTGCCATACTCTGTGCATGCCCCGGCCGGCCCAGCCCACGTCCGCCGCCCCGAACGGCGACGGTGCGCCCGAATCTGAAAGCGGTCATTTCCCACGGTCGTTGCTGTACACCGCCGCTCGCCTGTACTACGAGGACGACGCGACGCAAGCCGAGATCGCCGAGCAACTGGGCACCAGCCGGGCGACCGTGAGCAGGCTGCTGGCCGAGGCCAAGCGCCAGGGCATCGTCCGCATCGAGGTCGTGCCGCCCTCGGATGCACGCCCGACGGAACTGGCCGTCCGCCTCGCGCGGGCGCTGAGCCTTAACACCGTGTATCTGTCGTCCCCGCTGCCGACTCCGGGGCCGGGCCGCACCATCGTCGACGTGATGGGTCGGACACTGGCGCCGGCGGTGGGACGCGCGCTCGACGAAGCGGGCCTGTTGCCCGGCGATGTGATGCTGGTGTCCTCGGGTCGCACCCTCTACGAAGTGGCCCAGCACGAGCTCACTCCGCTACCCGGGGTCGTCGTCGCCCCGACTGTCGGCGGAAACGACCAGCCCGACGAGTGGTACCAGACCAACGAGATCACCCGACTGGTCGCCAACCGCGTCGGCGGCCGGCCCTACTACCTTTTTGCACCGGCACTTCCTGGCCCGGTCCTGCACGAATCTCTGCTCGACGACCCGAGCATCCAGCGTGTCCTGCATCAGTGGCCACACGCCCGATGCGCGCTCATGGGTGTCGGCGCACCGCCGTTGACCCGCTCCGACATCCCCCAGTTCGTTCCCACCGGTTCGACGTCGCTGCGCGCTGCCGTCGGTGACGTGTGCTCGCGCTTCTACGATCGAAACGGCGACCCCGTCGAGTTCGAGGGCGGGGACCGCTTGATCGCCGTTGAGCTCGAAGCGCTGCGCCACATCCCGGTGACGATCGCCATCGCCGTCGGCAGGGACAAGATCGGCTCGATCATTGCGGGAGCCCGCGGCGGGTACTTCAATCGCTTGGTCACCGATCCCGCGACCGCTGACGCGCTGCTGGTGGCCAACGGCGCCGACGGGGACGGCGTGGCCGGCGGCGACGGGGAGGTCTCGTGACGAAGGTCGCCGAGTCCCGGTACTCGGGCGTGCTCCGCCTCGACGGTAAACGCGCGCTGATCACCGGTGCCAGCAAGGGAATCGGCGCCGACATCGCCCGCGCGTTCGCCTCCGCCGGGGCGAACCTGGTCCTCGGTGGTCGCGACCTCGATGAACTCGCGCGTGCCGGAGCGGCGTTGCACGACGAGTTCGGCACCGAAGTACGTTGGGCTGCAGTCGATCTGGCTGCTGCCGAAGGTCCGGCCGAGCTGGCACACCGGGCAGCCGACGCGTTCGGCGGCCTGGACATCCTGGTCAACAATGCCGGCATCTCACACCCCCAGCCGGTCACTGAGACCGATGCCGAGTTGTTCGACGCAACGCTGGCCGTGAACTTGCGCGGCCCCGCCCTTCTGGCCGCCCGAGTCGGAGCTGACATGGTGGCGCAGGGCATCCGAGGTGCGATCATCACCGTGGCTTCGGCGGCTGCACTCGCACCGCTGCCCGACCATTACGCCTATTGCGCGTCGAAGGCCGGTCTGGTGATGGCCACCAAGGTCTTGGCCCGTGAGCTCGGGCCACACGGCATCCGCGCCAACTCGGTGTGTCCGACGGTGGTGCTCACCGAGATGGGGCAACGGGTCTGGGGCGAGCCGGCCAAGGCGGCGCCGATGATCGACCGGATCCCTTTGGGACGCTTCGCTGTTCCGCATGAGGTGTCCGACGCGGTGGTGTGGCTGGCCTCCGACGCGGCGAGCATGATCAACGGCGTCGACATCCCCGTCGACGGCGGCTACACGATGGGCTGACGCTCACCCGGGATCGGCCGCGGCGAGCCGATGCATCTGATCCCGCGTCGCCGGGTACAGCTCGGACCATGTTCGGTAGAGCTCGTCGTAGATCCCGCGGTTGTCCGCGTTCGGGGTGATCTCCCGCGAGATCCTGGCCCAATCGGTGTCAGCTTCGACCAGGCCGACGCCGATCGCCGCCAGAAGCGCGTCGCCATAGCTGGCGCCGATCGCCTGTTCGGGAACCAGCTGTGATCGCCCGGTGATGTCGCTGATCGCCTGGGCCCAGACCGGGCTCTGCAAGCCCCCACCGACCGCAACGGTCCGTGTTCCGGTGTGCGCGTCATCGAACCTTTCGAGGATCTGCCGGATCCCGAACGCGATGCCCTCGTAGGCGGCACGGAACAAGTGCCCACGGCCATGGCGCAGTGTCATCCCTGCGAGCACGCCGCGCGCCTGAGGGTCGAACACCGGAGTGCGTTCCCCGGCCAGGTACGGAAGCATCAGCAGGCCCTCGCTGCCCGCGGGCACGCTCAGCGCCTCGGTTGTCAGATCGTCGAAAGATGCTCCGCCAGTCACGGATTGCAGCCATGCGATCAAGCTTCCGGCGGTCGAGGTACCTGCGGCCAACGCGAGAGTGCCTGGGTCCACGCCCGCGGTCGTCCACAACGTGGGATCGCTGTGATACTCGTCGATGACCTGAACCAGGAACATCGTCGAGCCGTACATCAGCATCTGATCCCCGGGCTTGCGCACGCCCACCGAGAACGCCTCGGCGTACGCGTCAACGGTTCCGGCCGCTACCGGCAATCCGACCGGTAGGCCGGTCTGCGCGGCTGCTGCCGCAGAGACCTGCCCCACCACCTCGCTGGGCCACACCAACCGCGGAAGCGGCAGATGCCCACAGATGCGACTGGCCCACTGATGGTTCCACTCGAAGTCGCGTGTGGCGTAGAGCGGATCGCACTGGCTGGCGGTGTGGTGATCCATCACGTACTCACCGGTCAGCTTGGCGGCGATGTAGGAGTTCGACCCGTACCAGCCCGTTGCCGCCCCGAACACCTCCGGCTCGTGGGAGCGCACCCACTCGATCTTCGGTCCGACCGCCTGGCTGGACAGCAGCGTCCCGGCCCGGTGCAGAATCGCATCGGAACCCAATTCGTCTGTCAGAGATCCGATTTCCACGTGAGCGCGCGTATCGATTCCATACAGAATGGCCGGACGCAGGGGTTTGAGATCGTCGTCGCACAGCACCAGACACGGCCCGACACCGCTGACACACATCCCTGCCAACGAAGCATGTGACGGCATCTTCGCCAGTAGTGCGGCACTGATGGCGCACACCTCGGACCACCACACCGCGTCGGCATCGACCTCGGCCCATCCCGGGCGCGGCAGGCTCATGGAATGCGCGATGGCCTCCGACGCGAGCACGGCGCCCGTCGTGTCCACGAGAACACCCTTGGTACTTCCGGTCCCCATGTCTATCCCGAGCAGCACATCCACGTCTCAACACTACGACGCGGCCGATTGTGGCAACTGTTGCGTGATACCGAATGGTTGTCGACAAATCGTGCAGACACTGTAGACAATTGCCCTCGTGGACACCCGCCGACTGGAACTGCTGCTGGCGCTGTCGCGGCTCGGCTCGATGCGCGCCGTCGCCGAGGCACATCACCTGACCACCTCGACGGTGTCGCAGCAGATCGCGGCGCTGGCGCGGGACACCGGGGCGCAGCTGATCGAGCCCGAGGGCCGCCGCGTCCGCCTGACGCCGGCGGGTCTGCGGCTCGCCGACCACGCCGTGACGATCCTCGCCGCCGTTGACAGCGCCCGTCTCGACCTCGACCCCGACGCCGAACCGGCGGGCACGGTGCGCATCGGCGGGTTCGCCACGGGAATCCGGGTGTCGCTGCTGCCGATTGTCGCCGAACTCGCCACGCGCCATCCGAAGGTGAAGCTCGTCATCAGCGAGTACGAGCCGATCGAGGCGTTCACCCTTCTCACACGCGACGACCTCGACCTCGCGCTGACCTACGACTACAACCTGGCACCGGCATCGCCGGGTGCCGTCCTGGAAACGGAGCCACTGTGGTCGGTGAGGTGGGGACTCGGTGTTCCGGCGGGCACCTCGCCCCATGCCGGTGGCATCGATGCGTTCGCCGATGCCACCTGGATCGTCAACTCCCGCAACACTGCTGATGAAAACGCCGTGCGCGCGCTGGCGTCACTGGCGGGATTCACCCCGTCCATCGCGCATCAGATCGACAGCCTCGACCTGGTCGAGGAGCTCATCGTCGCGGGCTTCGGGGTCGGCCTGCTGCCCATCGACAGACCCACCAGCGCCGGCGTCACCGTGCTTCCCCTGCGCGATCCCGAGGTGACGTTCACCGCATACGCCGTGACCCGGCGCGGCCGGACCGATTGGCCGCCGCTGCGCGCTGTCCTGGAGCGGATGCGCCCGCCGCGTGGCGGGCGACTCGGCCGTCCGCCCTGGCCACGGCCGGAGGGGGTGCCGCCGCGATGACGGCCACGGTCGCCGAGCCACCCCGCCGACCTGCGGACCAACGACGCGGGACCGCGTCATACTGCTCGCCACACTCTGGGTTTGCGGCGGCACGACCCGGGGAACACAGGCGCCATGTTGATCCGCCGTGTCGCGCGCCCCATGTTGTCCGCAGTGTTCATCTCACGTGGGGTGGAGGCCCTGCGCAGCCCGAAACCGGCGGCCGACGCGACCCGCCAGACACTCGAGGGCCTCAGCAAGCTGCCCGATCCGGTTGGCGGCAATGTGCCGTCGAATGCCGAGACGGTGGCGCGGGTCAACGCCGCGGTGCAGATCGGCGGCGGGCTGCTGCTCGCGACGGGAAAGCTCCCCCGGTTCGCCTCGGCGGCGCTGGCATTGAGCGTGGTGCCCGGTTCGCTTGGTGGACACGCTTTCTGGAATGAGGTTGAGCCTGCCCGCAAGGCCGAAGAACGGCGCGCGTTCGTCACGGACATCAGCCTGATCGGCGGGCTGATCATCGCCGCGGTGGACACCGAGGGCAAGCCCTCGCTGGGCTGGCGTGGACGGCGAGCGGCACGGAAGGTGTCCGAGGCGGTGACATCGGCGTTGCCCGCCGGGGCGGCGGCAGGCAGCTCGTTGACCGACAGCGCGCTCGCCGAGAAGGTGGGCCACGGCCTGCATGTAGGTGCCGAGCGTGGCCGCGAACTGGCGCACGTCGCCGGCGAGCGTGGTACGGAATTGGCCGAGGTGGCGCGCGATCGCGGCGGCAAGCTGGCCAGCGAGTGGGCCGACGTGGCGCGCGAGCGCGGCGCCGAATGGGCCGAGGTGGCGCGCGATCGCGGCGGTGAACTGGCGCTGGCGGCCCGGGATCGCGGCAGCGAGCTCGCTGAGGTTGCACGCGATCGGGCACCTGAGTTGGCCGAGGTGGCCCGCGGGCGGAGTGCCGAGATCGCGGAGATGGCACGCGATCGCGCCGAGGTGGCGCGACATCGCGCCACCGAGCTCGCAGACGCCGCAGGAACCGAGGCCAAGAAGAAGCGCCGCAAGCGCTGACCTCGGATAGCGCTTTTGATCACTCCGGTTGATATCACTGACGTGACACCGGACCGCTCGGTACGGTGAGGTCGCATCGCCGACTTCGCACAGAGAGCGGACCCACATGACGAGCGATTACCCGCCCCCGCCTCCACCCCAGCAGCCTGGGCAGTACGGATATCCAGGGTCCTATCCGCCACCGGGTGGTCAACAGCCCGGCGGTCTCGGCCTGCGCTTTGTGGCCAGGATCATCGACGGGCTGATCGTCGGGGTCGTCGGCGGCATCATCGTCTACGCCATCGGCCTCGCGTCCAACGTGTGGATCACCGGACTGTTCACCGGAGTGATCACCTTCGCCTACTACGTGGGCCTCGAGGTCAGCCAGGGCTGGACGATCGGCAAGAAGGTGCTGGGGCTCAGCGTGCACGGTCCCGGCGGGGCGCCGAAGCCGACGGTGCAGCAATCCGCGATCCGCAACTCGTGGACGCTGCTTCCCATCATCCCGTTCATCGGCGGCCTGCTCGGTGTGGTCGCCATCGTGATCATCGCGGTGACCATCAACGGCAGCCCCACCAAGCAGGGCAAGCACGACGAACTCGCCGGCGGCACCCAGGTCGTCAAGGGCTGAATCTTGTTGCGGCTCAGCCTTTCGGCGCGTAGCTGTAGTCGATCTTCGTGCCGTCGACGGCGGTGACCGTCAGCGTGAACGCCGCGCTGTCGGGACCGACGACCACCGTGCACTCGACCGTGGTACCCGGCCGACCCTCGAGGTTGCCCGCGCAGACCGCGGAATCCGGGCGCGCGGCAAGGTGGGCCGCCAATTCGTCGAGCAGGGACACCTCGACCTCGGCCTTGGTCAACACCGGGACCAGATCGAAGTTCATCATCAGGCCCTCGACGCTGCTGACCTCCGCGGTGCGCCGCAGGGTGACACCCGCGGTGGTGACATCACACAGCGCCGCGGCACCGATCTCACCGATCAGACCCGACAGGCACGCCACTTTGTCGCTGGGTGCTGCACCGCCGACGCTGACCAACCGTTCGACCGCCCGCTCGAGTTGCTCCTGCGACAGTGCGGGTTTCATCTCGTAGTCGATCGTCGGCCCGTCGACGTCGGTCACCGTCACCAGCGGTTCGAAGCTGTTCGTCGGGCTCATCACCACATCGCAGCGAGCCGTCTGCCCCACTTGGCCGACCAGATCGTCCTTGCACGTCACCGATTGGGGTTGCTCCCCGGCACCGGTGAGACGCTCAGCGATGTCGGACTGCAGGTCGGGACCGGCCACCGTCGGAACCGCCCCGGATGCGTCCAGCGTGCAGCCCGCCACCACGGCAGCTGTTGCTGCCAGAGCGGCCAGAGAGCCGATCACCTGCCTCACGCGCGGTCCCGTCACCATTGGGAAGTTTGCAGCAGACCCTAGCAGAACCCCTGGTCAAGCATGGTTGACTGGCACGATGGCCAGAACACCCCTCCTCGCCCGGCGGCTGTTCGACCGCATCGAACCCGTTCACGCCGTCACCTACTTTGCCCCGGAGGCCAGGGCGGCACTCGGCGGGCTGGGCTACCGCGGATTCTGGATGGGCTACTTCGCAGCGCGCTCGGCGCCGTTCGGAGTGGTGCCGCCCGACGTGGTCACCGCCGCTTTCTACAACTTCGCCCCGGAGCGCGTCGCCAAGGCGCTGCCCGCCGCATGGGCCATCGCCTCGCCTACCGAGGCCCTGCAGGCGCGGGAAACCTCCGCGGTGGCGGCGCTGCGACGCTACGGGGTCACCGACGAGGACGCCGCCGTGGCGGCCGACCTCGCAGCGAGGGCAGCAGCATCCGCCGATATCGGCGGTCGCACACTGTTCGCTGGCAACCGGGCGCTGGACTGGCCGCAGCGCCCGTTGGCCCGGCTCTGGCACGCCACCACCCTGCTGCGCGAACACCGCGGCGACGGCCATGTCGCCGTGCTGACCACCGAAGGGGTGTCGGGGCGCGAATGCAACGTGCTGCACGCGGCGGCCGGTCGGGTGCCTGAAGAGATGATCAAACGCAGCCGCGACTACGACGATGCGCGGTGGAAACACCATCGGGATGCGCTCGCGCACCGGGGCCTTCTCGACGCCGCCGGCGCACTGACGCAGACCGGCCACGAACTCAAGCAACGGATCGAGGACACCACCGATGTGCTCGCCCTGCCGGTGCTCGATGTCCTCGACGACAACGACGTGGAAGCGCTCTTCCAGGCGCTGACACCCATCACCAGGAAGGTAGTGGCCGCAGGTGATGTCCCCGCCGGGACGCCGATGGGCCTCAGTCGCGATGATCTCGACGACGACAGCAGCCACCTGAGCTGAGTCAGCGAGGGCCGTACATGATCAGGCCGACACCGATCAGGGACACCACGGCGCCGACGATGTCCCAGCGGTCGGGCCGGAAGCCGTCGGCCACCATCCCCCACAGCAGCGATCCGGCGATGAAAACTCCGCCGTATGCCGCCAGGACCCGACCGAAATGTGCGTCCGGCTGAAACGCCGCCACGAATCCGTAGGCGCCGAGCGCAAGCACACCTGCGCCCATCCACAGCCAACCGCGGTGCTCGCGGATGCCCTGCCACACCAGCCAGGCGCCACCGATCTCGAGCACAGCGGCGAGGACGAACAGCAGAACGGACTTGATCACCACGGAGTACAGCGTTGCAGACGCGGCCCTGTTGCCCGAGTGGGTCAGCGGACGCCGAGCGCAAACGCCTCCCACGCGAGTCGGCGCTCAGCGTGCGGGTCGTAGACGATCTGGCGCCGACGATCCAGAACCAGCACCGCCCGCTCATCGCCGGTGTACTGCGGCCAGTCCGCTCCCGGGACACCGTTCTCGGCGAATCCCAGCCAGCGACTCTGCACGTCGTCGCTGACCTTATGGGCGCTGCGGGTGTCCACTCCCGCGGTGAGCAACCTGCCGAATCTGGAGCGGTACACGTCGAACACCGCGAACAACTCGGTGGCATGCGTGGCGCCGAAGCCCGACCAGTGCAGTGCCCGGGTGGCGTAGTCGAAGCGGTACACGTACAGCGGTGCATGCTTGCTGTGCGCCGACGCGATGTGCCACATCGACGAGCCGAAAATGAAGTCCCCGCCGAGGCGGACACATGCCCTGGGATGCGGGTAGTCCGGGTAGGCGGCGGTGATCCGTTCGCGCACAGCGGGATCCGTGCCGGTAAGCAGTTTCTCGATCGTCCGCTCGGTGGTCGGCAGCATCTTGAGGAAGCGGGTGAACAGTCGGCCTTCATCGGCGTTGGTACCGATGATCAGTGGTACCTGGTGCGCCGCGCCGGTGTGCATCGCCCGAACCGGGTCCACCGGAAGAAATTCCGTTCCGAAGGTAGGACCGATCGCGAACGCGCCGAGCATGTCGCGCTGACCCTCGACGATGAGTCGCTCCAGCGCGTTGACGAGATCGGCGGGGCGGGCGGTCATCAACGCCTGTGTGGCATCGGATCCGGTTGCTCCCAGCTGACCGGCGAATCTCCTGGCGTACTCTTCGGCGATCTCGGCGGCACGTAGCATTCCGCCGGGTGGACTCTGTGAGATCGCTTGGGAGAAAAGGCCTTCGGCTTCGGGGACGGCCAACAGAGTAGCCACCGCGTGGCCGCCGGCACTCTCGCCGAAGATTGTCACGTTGTCCGGATCCCCGCCGAAGGCCGCAATGTTGTCGTGGACCCAGCGCAGCGCCATCACCAGGTCGCGAAGGAACAGGTTGTCGTCGATGGGGACGTCGGCGGTGGACAGCGAGGACAGTTCAAGGCATCCCAGCGCGCCGAGCCGGTAGTTCACCGACACGTAAACACAGCCTTTGCGCGCGAGCGAGGCCCCGTCATAGATCGGCGTCGCCGAGCTACCCAGCATGTACCCGCCGCCGTGGATGAACACCATGACGGGAAGAGGTCCCTGCGCCGCTTCCGGTTCGGCGGGCGCGACCACGTTGAGGGTCAGACAGTCTTCGCTCATGGGCTGGTACCTACCGGGCGCAAGCATGGTGTACATCCGCTGCTGCGGTGCGCAGTGACCGAATCCGTGGCAATACCGAACCCCTGGCCAGGGCTGCACCGGCTGCGGCGCGCGGTACCGCAACCGGCCTACCGGCGGGCTGGCGTACGGAATCGACCGCCACCGATGGACCCCGTCGCGGGTGAAGCCCTCGACGGTGCCCGCAGCGGTCTTCACCTGGACGGTGTGCTCGTGCATCCTCCCGACGGTAGCGAACTCGCGCCCGGCTCGCCTGGCCTGGTAATGCGTGTCGGGCCGCTAGCCTGGCTGGATGCGGATAGCGGGCCTGATAGCGATCGCTGCGCTCGTGGCGGCCTGTTCACAGTCGGTGGGCGGTCAAGCCGAACCCTCGGCGTCCTCGCCATCGGCGTCGCCCAGCACCACGACCGAGAACTCCCTGGCCCCGCCCACCGCAGGGGCGGCCGCCCCGCCGCCAGGCGAGGGCGCACCGATCGCGGAGGTCATCACCTGGGTCGAGGCGGGAACGCCCGCCGATCCGAACGCCTATCACGAGGCCTACCTCGGCGGGGTCACCACCCGACTGGGCGACGAGACCGCGTTCACCGCGCCATCCGGGGCACCGAGCGGCACGACGCAGTGCATCACCGACGTGAAGTACAACAGCGGCGGCGTGACGTGTCTGCTGGACCTGGACTCCCCCGCTCCCCGACCCACGGGCGCCGAGGGCGTGTGGAAGGCGGGCTGGATCGACTGGGCCGGCGCGAGCCTGCAGGTCGGCTCCTTCCACGGCGACCCCGGCCCATTCGTCAAAGGCACCGGACCGCAGTTGGCGGCGGGCCAGTCGCTGGCATTCGGCGATTACCGCTGCCGCAGTGACGCGGCCGGCCTGCTCTGCGTGAACTACGCACACCGCACGGCGGTCTGGATCAGCGCCGCGGGGGTCGTGCCGTTCGGCTGCCTGCGACCGGACACTCCCCTTCCGGAACAACCCGGGGCACTGTTCAGCTGCTAACCGGTGTCGCGCAGCTAGACCGCGTCGGGACGCGCGTTCTCCCTGGCCTTCTGGGGATAGATCTGCGTCATGCCGAACGCGCCGACGATCACCACCACCGGGACCACCGCCTTCGTCCAGTGCACCGTCGACGGCGAGGCGACGGCCACATACCCCAGCACGGCGATGAGCGCGAACACCAACGCCCACATCAGGGTCAGCACCTGATTGGTGCGCCGAAAGGCCGCTTGCTCCCATTCCTGCCGCGGGGCGGATTGCGGCGCGTACTGCGCGGTGAACGGCTCGAACGCCAGCGAGACCAACGCCATGACCGCCAGGACGCCACTCGAGAGCGCAGTCGCGTAGTTGTCCATCCAGTCGCGGTCAGCGGCACCGACGACCATGCCTGCGATGGTCACACCCGCGAAGAACACCACCGTCACGATGTCGAGCGTGCGCAGTCCGCCGAAACCCGCAGAGACCCCCATGATCAGCGTCGCGATGACCGCGCAGATCGCTCCGAACATCCAGGTGCTCGGGCCGTCGGCGACGACCCAGTAGATGATCCACGGGACGAATCCGATGAACGGGCTGCGCTCGAACCATTCCTCCACGACACAAGGTTTACCCGAAATAGGTGGTCAGGCGACACCTTTGCGTTTGAGGATGGGCAACACACCCTCGGCAAACCAGTACGCCTCCTCCAGGTGCGGGTACCCGGACAGGATGAAATCGTCGAAGCCCACCGAGTGGTATTCGACAATGAGGTTGGCGACTTCCTCGTGGCTGCCGACGAGCGCCGTGCCCGCCCCACCGCGGACCAGGCCGACGCCCGCCCACAGGTTCGGATAGATCTCCAGCTTGTCGACGCGACCGCCGTGCAACGCCGTCATCCGCCGCTGCCCCTCGGACTCCGACTTCGCGTGCAACTGCGTCTGCTTGGCGATCTGGTCGGGCGAGAGCTCCGCGAGCAGTTCGTCGGCCACCTTCCAGGCCGCTTCGGAGGTGTCGCGGCTGATGGTGTGCAACCGGATGCCGAATCGCACTGCGCGCCCGCGTTCTTCGGCCAGCCTACGGACCTCCGCGATCTTGGCCGCCGCGGCCTGCGGCGGCTCACCCCATGTCAGATACACGTCCACATACTCGGCCGCGATCGGCAGCGCCGCCGCTGAGGAACCGCCGAAGAAGATCTGCGGCAACGGATCCGGCGGATCGGACACCCTTGCGTCGGCGACTGTGTAGTACCGCCCCTCATAGTCGAGCGACTCCTGCCGCCACAGCGAGTTGACGATGTGCAGGAATTCGCCGGTCCGGGCGTAGCGCTCGTCGTGGCCCAGCCAGTCGCCGAACCGCCGCTGCTCGCTGTCGTCGCCCCCGCTGACGATGTTGAGCAGCACCCGGCCTTCCGAGAACCGCTGCAGGGTCGCCGTCTGCTGGGCCGCCAGCGTCGGCGGCACCAGACCGGGCCGGAAGGCCACCAGGAACTTCAGCCTCTCCGTCTCGGCGAGCAGGGCCGCCGCGGTGAGCCAGGCGTCCTCACACCATGTCCCGGTCGGGGTCAGGACCCCTTCGTAACCGAGCCGATCCGCGGCGCGCGCGACCTCGGCCAGGTACCTGCGTGTCGGCGGCCGGTAGCTCGCGGGCACCGTGTGGTGCGACGACGCGTGCGAGGCGCCGACAATCGAGCGGCTGTCGCCGTTGGTGGGCAGAAACCAGAAGAACTTCGCCTGCGGCGCAGGCAATGAAGCATCAGACATTTCGCTCCTAGTTGTCGGAGAGCAGTAGGGGGCGCAGGGTCTCGTTGTAGCGGCGGTCCACCCACTTATCGAATTCCGGTGCAGGAGAGGCGATCTGTCCGGATTCGGCGAACAGGTCGGCGATCTGCTGTTCGGAGGTCACGACATCGTCGTCCAGTTCAGTGGGCAACCGAACGCTGCGCCCCTGAGACACCTCCGCCACCCTGCGGTCCAGCCCGACGGCGCCAGCGTAGCTCTGAGCCCACTGCTGGGGATTGTCCTTGGCCCAGCGCGCCGCCTTCTCGTATCGGACCAGCAGGTCGGCCAACGCCGTATTGCGCTTGGGGTCAGCCAATGCCTGGTCGGACGCTATCCCGAACCAGTAACCGTTGGTGACGTCGCGCGCCTGGCCGATGCTGCGGACCGCCAGCTGCTCGGCGGTCTGGGCGGTGTAGGGATCCCAGATCGCCCATGCGTCGGCCTGGCGCTGGGTGAACGCCCCCAGAGCGTCGGCCGGCTGGAGGAACACCAGCTTCACGTCCTCGGGAGACAATCCGGCTTTCTTCAGCTGCGCGAGGATATGACCGTGCGCCGAGCTACCCTTGCCGACCGCGATGCTCCTGCCGCGGAGCTGATCGATCGAGGTGATCGGCGAATCGGCGTGGACCAGGACCTGGTCGCCGACGCCCCCGCCGTCGTACGCCGAGACCACTTTGACCTTGGCGTTGGATGCGGCCCCGAAGATCGGCGGCGTGTTTCCGGTGATCGCGAAATCGATCTTCCCCGCGGTGGCGGCTTCGACCTGCGGGGGCCCGGAGGTGAAGGTCGAGAAGGCGACCTGGTAGGGCAGATCGTCGAGTACCCCGGCGGCCCGCAGCAGTGATTCCGTGCCGCCCTTCTGGTCGCCGATCTGCAAGGTGAGGCCGGCCAGCTCGGACAGCGGCACCGTATCGGGCGCGCCCTGCGCCCCCGCGGCGTCCTCCCGCGACACGCAGCCGGTGAGCATCAGGCTCAACAGCGCGATCACGGCAATGACTCTGGACACGGGTGTCCCCTTCTTCGTCGGTGGATATCAGAGGTGGACGCCGAGCTTGTCGAGCAGCTCGGCGCGGTATTCATCGGTGCGACCCTCACCCGGAGCGCGACGCGAATCGTCGATGTCGAGCGTGTGCACGACACGGCCGTCCTCCAGCACGAGCACCCGGTCGGCCAGGGCGACCGCTTCATCGACGTCGTGGGTCACCAGCAGCACGCCGAACGCGTGCTCGCGCCATAGGTTCAGCAGCAGGCCGCGCATGCTGAGGCGGGTCAGCGCATCCAGCGCACCGAACGGCTCGTCGAGCAGCAGCAACTCGGGTTCCGCCACGAGCGCGCGGGCCAGCGAAACCCGTTGCGCCTGACCGCCGGACAGCGTGAGAGGCCACGCCGTGGCCCGGTCGGCAAGGCCGACGTCGGCCAATGCCCGCTCGGCACGCGACACCGTCTCGGCCGTGGACAACCGACTGCGGGTCAGGCCGTAGCCGACATTGGTGCGCACATCCCGCCACGGGAACAGCCTGGGCTCCTGGAACGCCAACGCCGGCGCACCCGTGACCACCCGGTCGCCGGTGTGGTCGGGCGACAGACCGGCAAGCACGCGCAGCACCGTCGACTTACCCGACCCGCTGCGCCCGATGAGCGCCACGATCTCGTCCCGCCCGACCGTCAGGGAGATGTCGGTGAGGACGTGGTGCTCGCCGTACCACTTGTCCACGTTCCGCAGTTCGCCGGCAAAGTTGGTCTCGGACGCGCTTACCGAATCGGCTTCTGTCGCACCGCAAACGGCGGTCATGAGCGGTACCTCAAGGCTCGGCGTTCCAGCGTCCGCACGATCGCGTCGGTCCCGATTCCCAGCAGCGCGTAGACGATCAGTCCGAAGATGATGATGTCGATACGCAGAAAGTCCCGGGCGTTCATGATGAGATAGCCGATTCCTCTGTCCGCGTTGATCTGCTCGGCCACGATGAGGCTGAGCCACGCGATCGCCAGGGACTGCCGCAGACCTACCAGCACCTGCGGCGCGGCGCTCGGCACGATGATGGTGCGGAACCGTTGCCAGAACGAGAAGCCAAGCACCTGAGCGGTTTCGAACAGTTTGGGATCCACCTGGCGGATTGCCGAGAACGTGTTGAGGTACAACGGGAAGGTCACCCCGAGGGCGACCAGCAACACCTTGGGGAGCTCACCGATCCCGAACCAGACGATGAACAGCGGGATCAGCCCGAGGTGGGGCAGAGCGCGCACCATCTGCATCGGAGGATCGACGGTGGCCTCGAACCATTTCGACAGACCGACTGCCGTTCCCAGCGCGACCCCGACGATGCCGCCGAGCAGCAGCCCTTCGATCACCCGAACACCCGATACCGCAAGGGCATCGACGAGCTGACCGTTGTCGATGAGCTCGACGCCGGCTTCCAGGATCAGTGACGGCGCGGGCAGGACGTCCTGCGGGATGATGCCGGCGGCGCTGCCGATCTGCCACAGCGCGAGGAGCACGAACGGCGATGCCCACCGGATCAACGCCCACTTGCGCCGGTCCCGACGACCGGGTGCCGCGGCGTCGGGCCGGCCAAGTGGCGCAGCGAGTTCGGCGGGAGGGGTCACGGTGCAGCGACGTTACGGCCGGACCCTCATCAGCCGAAGGGTTTCATTCTGCGTGAGGCAAAGCGCGTCGCCCGCCCGCACCTCAGCCCAGCCGGAAGGTACCGGTGACCAGGGTCGGTGAGACCGGTTTGCCGTTGATGCTCGACTGCGGCTTGCCGCCCTGCGGGAACTCGATCGGGCCTGCGGGCCCGAGATTGCGCTTGTTGCGGACGTCGTTGCGAACCTGGAAGTCGGTGAGCCCGTCGAGGTTGAACGGGTCGAAGTTGCGGTCGTCCTCCGGGAATCCGGCGAACTGAACTCCGGTCGCCGATCCGTCGGGACGTACCACCCAGGAGGCGCGGACCCCGTCGGACTCCGCGGTGTACATGCCCGCCATCCCCGACACCGAATTGGCGGTGAAGTCGTAGTCGACCTCGTTCATCGTGACCTCGCCGGTGACGGCGGTGCCGTTGAACTCGGCCTGCAAGGTGTCCCGGAATCTGGACTTGACGTCGATCTGGCCGTCGGTCTGCTTGCCGAAGAACCATGCCTCGTCGTCAGTGCCGTTGCAGGCGTATGCGGCGATCTCGCTGCCGTCGACGCTGATACCGATCGTCATCTTCTTGCCGTCGGCCGCGGTCATGTCGGCCATGTAGCGGGCCGAGGCGGGGAACTGCGCCGCGGTCGTGGTCTCCGGCGCGGGTTGCGGCGATGAGGTCGCCTCGGTGGATGAGCCGCCGGAGCAGCCCGACAATGTGCTCAGCGCGACCAGCGCGCTGATTCCCACGAGCAGTGGACGAGTGTGTTTTCTCATGTGAGCAGCATGAACGCGCGCCGCGGGCCGTGCATGGAGATTGCGTGGAGATTGCATGGAGAACCTCCCGGCGCTGGCTCAGACCGCCAGGAATGCCTCGACTTCGTCGCAGAACACCCGCCACGCCGGTTCCGTGCCCGTCAGCAAGTGGTTGTTGCTCGACAGCGCGACCAGCCGGGACTCCGGGATCAGTGCCGCCAACTCCTCGCCGTAGCGCATCGGGACCCGGTGGTCGTCGCGGGAGTGCAGGATCAGCGTCGGGCAGCGGACCTGGCTCGCCTCGTCCCGAACGTCGATGCGCGCGAACTGTTCCAGAAACCGCACCGCGTTCTCGGGAGAGGTGGTGCGCCGCTGCAACTGGTCGAAGGCGGCCCAGTCGGCCCGGGTGCCGTCGGGAATGAACTGGGCGGCGAAGACCTGACGAAACGCCGGGTCATCACGGCCCCAACCGACCCTGGCAAGATCGAGATCCAGTGCAGCGGCCCGCCTTTCGTCCTCCGTCATGGCACGGACGAAGCGGCCCCGCGCGTAGGCGCCCGACAACACCAGCGCCGCCACGCGGTCGGGGTGTCGGGCCGCATAGGCAACGGCCACCGCGGCGCCCTGCGACACCCCCAGCAACGGGAAACGCTCCAACCCGAGCGCTTCGACCACCGTTTCAAGGTCGGCGACCCAGTCCTCGAACGAGAAGTCCCCGGCTTCCCAATCCGACAGCCCGCAGCCCCGCTCGTCATACCGGATGAACTTGTGCCGCAACGACATATCCCGCACCCAGTGGCGCCACACCGGGCTCTCGATGTCATACCCGAGGTGGGTCATCCAGTTTGCCGCGCGCACCAACGGCAGGCCCTCTCCCGCCACGGCGTAGGCCAGGCGCACCCCGTCAGCCGCACGGCAGAACGCGATGTGCTGGCGCGGCAGCTCAGGTTCGGGTTCCGGCGGCGGGGGCACCAGCACGGGCTCGGCGTGGAGGGTGCCGACGAATTGGTATCCCCGGCCGCGCACCGTGCGGATGTAGCGCTGCGATTCCCCGTCGTCGCCGAGCGCGTGCCGGGCCGCTTTGATCCGGCTGGTCAGCGCCGCCTCGCCGACGAATCGGCCACCCCACACCGAGGCGAACAGCTCCTCCTTGCTGACGAACCGCTCGTGATGGGCGATCAGCTGGGTGAGGACGTCGAACACCTGGGGTTCCACCCGGATGACGGTGTCGCCGCGGCGCAGCTCGTAGCGGGCGGTGTCGAGTACGAAGTCGTCGAAGCGCCAGGACCGCGGCGGCGTCGGGGCGGGCGAGGAGGGGTCCGTCTCAGCGCTGGACATGAGATCACCTAAACCCTCGAAGAGCGTGGAAGGCGGACAGTCGCGCTCAGCGTACCGCTGACCGGGGCTATCGCCACCCGTCCGCAGCGCGTGCCACCTGCATCAGCGCGGCGCAGAGTTCCCGCAATTCGGCGCGGTCCGCTCCCTCGTCGATCGCGGTCGCCATGTCCTCGGCCGCGCACCTGACCTGGTACACCCGATCGGACAGTTCGGCTGCCTCGTCGGCTGTCAGGACCACGGAGTCGTCCGGCACGGAGGTGCCCTTGATCTGAGCCCGCTGCTCGTAGGCGCGTTGACGGCAGGACTGCCTGCAGTACTGCCTTCGTCTGCCCAGCCCGCTGTCGGCGACTTCGCGGCCGCACCAGCGGCAGCTCTGGGGGCGCGTCCGGGTGGTGCTCGGGGGGGCCAGGGAGGTCACGAGGCGACTGTAAACCGGGAGCGGCACCGATCCCGGTATCATTTGGGGTCGCGTCGGGAACTCTACGAGAGACCTCTGCGTTGAACATCGGTCCACATTCGCCTCCGGCGAAGCCCGGACGAATTGCGTTTATTGAGGAGTTGACGATGGCTGATCGTGTCTTGAGAGGCAGCCGCCTCGGAGCTGTGAGCTACGAAACGGACCGCAACCACGACTTGGCGCCGCGTCAGGTCGCCCGCTACCGGACCGACAACAACGAAGAGTTCGACGTCCCGTTCGCCGACGACGCCGAGATTCCTGGCACCTGGCTGTGCCGCAACGGGCTGGAAGGCACCCTCATCGAGGGGGACGTACCGGAACCGAAGAAGGTCAAGCCGCCGCGTACCCACTGGGACATGCTGCTGGAGCGTCGCTCCGTCGAGGAACTCGACGAGTTGCTCAAAGAGCGCATGGACATCATCAAGACCCGCCGCAGGGGCAGCTGAGAGCAGCGGCCTCGCCGCTATCGGACGGTGCCGCGGGCCCGGTCGATGCGGGCCCGCGCCCCCCACTGGGCGACCTTGATGATCGCCTCGCGGATCGTCGACCCATCCATCTTGGATACGCCGTGCTCGCGCTCGGTGAAGGTGATGGGCACCTCGACGACGGTGAAGCCTGCGTTTATGGAGCGCCATGTCAGGTCGACCTGGAAGCCGTAGCCCTTCGAATCCACCGCGGCGAGATCGATCTTCTCCAGCACTTCCCGCCGGTAGGCGCGGTAACCGGCGGTGATGTCGTGGATGTCGACACCAAGCAGGATGCGCGAATAGCCGTTGGCGGTGCGTGACAGGACGAGGCGCCGCCGCGGCCAGTTGCGTACCTGACCGCCGTCGACGTAGCGCGACCCGATGACCAGGTCGGCCCCCGCGTCGATCGCGTCAAGAAGTCGGTGGAGCTCCTCGGGAGCGTGGCTGCCGTCGGCATCCATTTCGACGAGCACGGTGTACTGCCGATTCAGGCCCCACGCGAAGCCGGCGAGGTAGGCGGCGCCCAGCCCCTCCTTGGAGGTGCGGTGCATGACGTGCACGCGATCGGGGTCGGCGAAGGCGAGTTCGTCGGCGAGCTCGCCGGTGCCGTCGGGGCTGCCGTCGTCGACGATCAGGATGTGGACTTCGGGTGTCGATTCGAGCACCCGCGAGACGATGGTCGGCAGATTGTCGAGCTCGTTGTACGTCGGAATGATGACCAGCGTGCGATCGCTTGGCCGCGGAGCCGGTCCACCCGCACTCTCAGGGGATCGACTGGCTCCATCGTTGGTGCCACCGGGGACGCTCATGTGGCTCCTTCGCCGTCATCGGTCGTCGCTCGCCGACTCTTCAATCTTGCAGGCACGAATGATCCATTGTGCAGCATCGCGCCGAGCAGTCCCGCAACGCCGATAGCGACCAGCACGGCCTCGATGATCGGTCCGAAGCGGGTGGCCGGGGTCAGCGCGGTCTTCAACCGGATCTGCTGGTCGAGGTAGGCCGGCTCGAAGAATCCGGTGCGGGCCAGCTCGCGACCGTCGGGCGCGATGATGGCGCTGATCCCGACGGTGCCTGCCACCACGACATAGCGATCGTGTTCGACCGCGCGCAGCCTGCCGAACGCCAACTGCTGCTCGCTCATCGCTTGGTCGAAGGTGGCGTTGTTGGCCGGCACCGCCAGTATTTGCGCGCCGTTGCGCACCGATTCGCGGGCCGCGCGGTCGAAGATGACCTCCCAGCACGTGGTCACCCCGACCGGAACGCCTGCGGCCCGGACCACCCCGGTCCCTTGGCCCGGGACGAAATACCCGGCCCGTTCGGCGTAGGGCGACAGCCGGCTGAAGAAGCTGCGCCACGGCAGGTACTCGCCGAAGGGCTGGATGATCTGCTTGTCGTGGCGGTCGGCGGGCCCCGTCTGGGGATTCCACACGATCACCGAATTGGTCGACACCGGGTTGTCCGGCGAGTAGTCCGGGGCGGCGACGACGCCGCCGACGAGAATGGGAGCGTCGATCGCCTCGGCTGCGGCCGCGATCTGCTGCCCGGCGTCGGGATTGGCCAGGGGGTCGATGTCCGACGAGTTCTCCGGCCAGATGACAAACATCGGTTGCCGAGCACGACCCGCCCGGACGTCCTCGGCCAGCCGCAGCGTCTCGCTCACATGGTTGTCGAGCACCGCGCGGCGCTGTGCGTTGAACTCCAGGCCGAGCCGCGGCACATTGCCCTGCACCGCCGCCACCGTCACCGTCGGATCGTCACCTGCGCCGACGCCGGACTTCCGCACGTGGGGCCACGCGAGCGCCGTCGACAGCAACACCAGGCTGATACACAGCCCGGGAAGCACAACCGCGGGAGGGGCCGAGGCCCGGGCCGCGGCGTCACCCCGCCACCAGCGGATAACCTCCAGCGCCATCGCCGACACGCTGAAGCCGAGCAGCGCCACGGCGAACGACACCAGCGGAGCGCCGCCGAAGTACGCGAGCGGCAGTATCGGGCTCTCGGATTGGGAGAACCCCACGACACCCCACGGGAAGCCACCGAAGGGCACCGTCGACTTGAGCCATTCCTGGGCCGACCACAGCCCCGCGAACCACAGCGGCCAGCGGGGAAAGCGACGGACCAGAACCGCGAACAGGGCGAACAGGGCGGGAAACAGCGCCTCGAGGAGGCTGAGCATCACCCACGGCAGCGCGCCGACCAGCCCACTGATCCACGGAAGCAGCGGCAGGTAGAACACGAGCCCGAACAGCAGCCCGTAGCCCAGACCACCCGCGGCCGTGGTGGACGGCCGGGTCAGTACCCAACCCAGCAACGCAAACGCCAGGATCGCCGCGTACCAGAAGCCGAACGGCGGGAAGCTCACACACAACGCGAGGCCCGCGACGATCGTCACGCTCAGCGCGGGAAGTCGCGCCGACAGCGCGCGACCGAAGACCGTCCCGAATCGTTTGGCGCGGGAGGGTGGGGTGGCTTCTGAGGCGGTGGATTCGCCGCTGTCCGGTTCGATGTCGGCCTCAGCCATGGATGACCGACCCTCGGTGCACGGTCTGCCTGCACCGCGGGAGGCGCCCGTCGAGACGCGGAAGCACCGGCACCCGTGAGCGGGCATCGGTGGACCACCGTTGCACCGCGTCGGCAGGGGCGCTCACCTCGAATGCATCGTCGCCCCCGAAGACCTCCCATACCGCGTAGGAGGCCGGCGCACCCGGGACCAGGGTGCCCACCACGCCGTCGCGGACTCCGCCCGCCCGCCACGCACCGCGGGTGGCAGCCGCAAACGCCGCCCGCGCCGAGAGGGCGCTGCCGGGGGTCTGATGAGTTGTCGCCGCGTGAACCGCGGCCCAGGGATTCATGTCGGTCACCGGGGTGTCGGAGCCGAAGGCGAGTGGCACGCCTTGGGATGCTAACAGCGAAAACGGATTCAACCCACGGGCTCGGTCGACGCCGAGGCGCTGGGCATACAGCCCTGTCTCACCGCCCCACAGGGCGTCGAAGTTGGGCTGCACGCTGGCCACCACTCCCCAGCGACCCAGCTTGCCCGCCTGCTCGGCGGTGACCATCTCCAGGTGCTCGAGGCGGTGACCCAGACGCGCCACAGTCACCTGACCGAAGCGCTCGACGACCGTTGCCAACGCATCGACGACGGCCGATACGGCGGCGTCGCCGATCACGTGGAATCCCGCCGTGACGCCCGCGTCCGTACAGGCAGCGAGGTGGGCGACAATCGCGTCGGGGTCGAGGTAGCTGTTGCCGGTCGGCGCCGGGCAGCACGCGGGCACATCGGTATACGGCTCGTGCAGCCACGCGGTGCGCGACCCCAGCGCGCCGTCGACGAAGAGATCTCCGGCCAGCCCGCGGGCCCCGGTCTGCGCCATCAGATCGAGCGCCTCACCGGCGCTCCCGACGTTCTGTCCCCAATAGCCGACGACTTCCACCCCGTGGGCGAGGCCGCGCAGTTCGTGCCAGTCGTCGAGACCGCCGATCTCGGGTCCCGCGCACTCGTGCACCGCCACGATGCCCGAGGCGGACGCCGTGTCGAGGGCGGCCTGTCGGGCATCTCGGCGCTGCGCAGCGGTGAGGCCGGCGCGGGCGGCCCGGCGTACCCGGTGATGCGCGTCGGCGGTCAGCGGCGTCTGGGCATCAAGGCCTGCCGCCCCGGCCAACTCTCCGGCTCGGCGCCGCAGCGCGCTCGAGGCGGCCGCGGAGTGCACGTCGACCCGGGCCAGGTAGGCGGGCCGGTCACCGACCGCGGCGTCGACGTCGGCGGTGGTCGGCGCGGTGCGTTCCGGCCATCGTGACTCGTCCCAGCCATGCGCCCAGATCATCGCGTCGGGATGGGACGCGGCGAAGTCGCCGAGCAGTTGGAGGCAGTGGGCGAGGGATGTCGCCCGCCGCAGGTCGAGGCCGGTCAGCATCAGCCCGGTGGCGGTGACGTGGACATGGCTGTCCACGAAGGCCGGGGCGACGAATCCGCCCGCCAGGTCGGTGACCGTTGCGTCGGGGAACTGGGCGCGCCCGACGTCATCGCTGCCCAGCCAGGCGACCACGCCGTCGCGCACCGCCATGGCGGTCGCGTCGGGCATGGCCGGGCTGTGTACTCGCCCGTTGAGCAGAAGGGTGGTCGTCACTCAGGAAGTCTGCGCTGCTCGACCTCTGGGAAATCGGTGGCGTCGGTGACGTCGACGACTTCACCGTCGATGTAGTCACCTCGCCCAGGTTGAGGCGTGTATCGCGAACGGGCGCCGGCGGCAGCGCTGCCGGCGGTGCTGACGCCGACGATCAGCGGGGCGCGCCGCGCGGCCAGCGCGGTGACCAGCGGTCGCGCGGCGGCGCGAGTGGGCGGAAGCAGCAGCAGTGCGCCGAGCACGGAGCTGGCCAGGCCGGGAATCACGACGAGCACCGTACCCAGCGCGACGAGCGCGCTGTCGGTGACCGCCCCCTGGGCATTGGCCGCGGTCAGCCCGGACTGCAACCGACGGATGTGGCGGCGCACCTGGGATCCGGCCAGTGCGAGGCCGACCACGAAGGAGCCCGCCACCAGCAGAACCGTCCAACCGAAACCGATGGTCGACGCCAGCGCCACCAGAACGGCCATCTCGACAACCGCATAGAGCAGGAACAGCCTCATCGCCATGCTCCTACCAACGCCCGGGCGACGCTGCGGGTTCCTCACGTGGTTTTCAGCCCGCAGCCGGGGCCGCCTCCACCTCGATCGCGGCGTGCACCTTGTCGACGCCACCGCGCAGCAGCGCCTGCGGGATCCACCACCAGGCGTGCATCCAGTAGCGCCTGGTCACCATGTCGAATACCCGGCGGGTCTCGGACTTCGGCAGGTTGCGGGCCACCGCCTCGACGGGTTCACCCTTGGGCTTGCCCAACACACCACACTTCTGGATGGTGACCCGCGGGGTGTTGTTGATCCGCTTGGCCTTCCATGAGCCATCGTCGGTGCTGATCACCAGCTTGTCCCCATCGGGCACACCCCACACCGGCGTGGGCTTGGGCCGTCCGTCCTTGGTGAACGTGGTCAGCAGCAGGTACTTCTCGCCGTAGACGTCTTTGAAGGTGGGCGCCATGATCAGGCTCTTCCCGACCCTGGCGCTTCGCTGGCCCCGACAGCCCTCAACTCGATGGTCACGTTCTTGTCCATGCCGCCGCGCAGCTTGGAGAACAGGTTGAAGACCTTGCCGATGACGCCGTAGCGCTTGCCGATGGCGTCATAGGTGGCGCCGTTGACCGATTTGTCCAGTATCGCGGCGGTCGCCTCGACGGCCTCACCCTTGGGCTTGCCGCCGCGGTCGCACTCGGCGATGGTCACGCGCGGGGTGTTGCGGATCCGCTTGACCTTCCAGGACTGCTCCTGGGTGATCGCGATCAAGCGGTCACCGTCGACGACGGCCCAGATAGCGGTCGGCTTCGGCCGACCGTCCTTGGTGAATGTGGTCAGCAGGATGTACTCGGATCCCGCGACGTCAGCGAATGTCGTAGCCATGCGGCCAATCTAACCGCACGTCGCAGACCGACGAGCCTGGCCGACCGCTGATTAGGCGGCGTCGAAGGTGATGAGGTCGATGCTGAGTCGGCCTTCCATGAGGCTGAGTCGTCGTCGGACCGGTGGGCCCGGTAGTGGTGGGGCGGTCGATTGGTAGGTCGCCCCGGTGGGGGTGGTGAATTCGGCGGTGTGGTCGCCGTCGGTGTCGGTGGTGTGGACCCGCCAGCCGGGGGCGTCTTTGGCGTAGTTGCAGGCTTCGCAGTCACCTAATCCGTTGGCGGCGCTGGTCGGCCCGCCCTCACGGGCCGGGACGGCGTGGTCGTGGTGGCGGATCGGGGCATCGCAGTACGGAGTGCGGCACGTCTGATCGCGCAGCCCGATGAACGCGGCCAACCCTTTCGGGAAGATCCGCGCCCGCGACTCCATCGCCACCAACTGCCCGCTGTCGGGGTGGCGATACAACCGCCGCAGCGTCGCTTTGGCGTCGGCATCGGCGGCGGCGTCACCGACGAGCGTGCAGGCGAACCCGGCCGGAATCGGACCATAGCCGTCCAGCCACGCCGGTTCCTCGTCGTCGCCGGCCAAGGTGGTGTCGGACATCACCATGTTCAGCGCGACCGGCACCGGCCCGGTGGCGCAGCGTCCGGTGACCCGCTCGTAGACGGTGTCGGCCATCACCTGCCCCCGCGAGCGCCCATCAAAGGTCGTGTCCGCGGCACGCTTGCACGCCGCGTACACCGCCACTCCCTGGGCGACCGGCAGCAGCACGCTGACCCAGGTCATGGTGTCCGGCGCCGGCCGGATCGTCACGCACCGATCGTTGGCCGCTTTCGCGGCACGCTCGACCACCGCGGCCGCATCCAGACGCAGCGCGATCTTCTTGGCCTCGGCCTCGACGCGGGTGTTGCCCCAGCCCGCCAGCCGCGCCATGTCGGCGCACAGCTCGGCATCCAACGCGCGGCGGTGCTCCACCGAAAGGCACGCTGATTCGCGCACGATCAGGGTGGCCCGCCACTCCGAGAGCACCCCGGCCGCCAACGCCGCCAACGTGTGCGGCATTTCCTGCACCAGCGCTGTGGCGAACCCGAGGTGTTGACTGCCTTTGACCGGGGCATCGTGGCGGGCCAGCGCGACCTCCGAGGCCAACCCCTTACCCCGCTTGGTAGCCGGCACCCCCGATACCTGCTCGGCGGCCACACGTTTGGCCGCCCACAACGCGGTCGCGCGGGCCTGGGCGGCGGCCGCCGCGGACTTCAGCCGCTCGAACTGCTCGACCTGCGCGCGCAGCGCCGCCTCACCAGCCTCCGGATCGATATCGAACACACATTCGAACACGAAACCGACGCTACACCGCACCCCCGACAAGAACCCTGATCAGCCTTCGAGGTCGCCCTCGGTCTCCAACAACACCTGCTTAAGCCCGTCCAGGGTGGCCGCCTCGGGCTGCTCCCACATGCCCCGGCCCGCCGCCTCCAGCAGTCGCTCGGCCATCCCGTGCAGCGCCCACGGGTTCGACTCCCCCATGAACTTGCGGTTCTCGTCGTCGAGCACGTACTCCCCCGCCAGGCGCTCGTACATCCAGTCGGCCATCACGCCCGCGGTGGCGTCGTACCCGAAGAGGTAATCGACGGTGGCGGCCATCTCGAACGCCCCCTTGTAGCCGTGCCTGCGCATCGCATTGATCCATCGCGGGTTGACCACGCGAGCCCGGAACACCCGCGTCGCCTCCTCCGACAACGTCCGGGTACGCACCGAGTCGGGGCGGGTGTTGTCACCGATGTAGGCGACCGGGTCCCTACCCGTCAGCGAGCGCACCGTGGCGATCATCCCGCCGTGATATTGGAAGTAGTCGTCGGAGTCGGCGATGTCGTGCTCGCGGGTGTCAGTGTTCTTGGCCGCCACGGCGATACGTCGATAGGCCCGGTTCATGTCGTCGGTGGCCGGGGCGCCGTCGAGGCCGCGGCCGTAGGCGAACCCACCCCACGCGGTGTACACCTGAGCGAGGTCCGCGTCGTCACGCCAGTTGCGGCTGTCCATCAGCTGAAGCAGCCCTGCACCGTAGGTACCGGGCTTGGAGCCGAAAATCCGCGTGGTGGCGCGCCGCCTGTCGCCGTGCTCGGCCAGGTCGATCTCGCTGTGAGACCGGACGTAGTTCTGCTCGGCAGGCTCGTCGAGGGAGGCCACCAACTGGACGGCGTCGTCGAGCATCGTGACGACGTGCGGAAAGGCGTCACGGAAGAACCCCGAGATGCGGACGGTGACATCGATGCGGGGCCGTCCGAGCTCTGCCGGCGAGATCACCTCGAGGTTGACGACGCGGCGCGAGGCCTCGTCCCACACCGGCCGGACTCCCAGCAGCGCAAGCACTTCGGCGATGTCGTCACCCGACGTCCTCATGGCCGAGGTGCCCCACACCGAAAGCCCGACCGACCGGGGCCACTCGCCGTGGTCGGCGTGATAGCGCTCCAGTAGCGAATCCGCCAGGGCCACACCGGTTTCCCAGGCGAGTCTCGACGGTACCGCCTTGGGGTCGACCGAGTAGAAGTTCCTGCCGGTAGGAAGGACGTTGACCAGACCGCGCAGCGGTGAGCCGGACGGCCCCGCAGCGATGAAGCCGCCGTCAAGTGCCCGCAGGATCTGGGAAATCTCGCCATCGGTCTGTCTGAGCCGCGGCACGACCTCCTCTGCAGCGAACCGCAACACCGCGGCGACGTCGGCGCTTTCCGTGAGGCGGTCTACAGCGGTTGCGTCCCAACCCGATTCCTGCAGAGCAGCCACCAGAGTACGCGCCTGCTCCTCGGCGGTGTCGACAGCGCCGCGGGTGTCGGAGCCGTCCTCGACGAGGCCAAGCGCCTGGCGCAGTCCGGGCACCGACTGCTCGCCGCCGAACAGCTGGCGGGCACGCAGCATCGCCAGCACCAGGTCGAGCTCGACTGAGCCGTGCGGCGCCTGTCCCAGCACGTGCAGGCCGTCGCGGATCTGGACATCCTTGATCTCGCACAACCAGCCGTCGACGTGCAGCAGCATGTCGTCAAACACGTCCTCATCGGGCCGATCCTCCAGGCCCAGATCGTGATCCATCTTCGCCGCACGCATCAATGTCCAGATCTGCTGGCGGATTGCGGGCAGCTTGCCCGGATCCAGAGCGGCGATGTTCGAGTGTTCATCGAGCAACTGCTCGAGCCGCGCGATGTCGCCATAGCTCTCCGCGCGAGCCATCGGCGGGATCAGATGGTCCACCAGGACGGCATGCCCACGCCGTTTTGCCTGGGTGCCTTCTCCGGGGTCGTTGACCAGGAACGGGTAGATCAGCGGAAGGTCACCGAGCGCCGCATCGGATCCGCAGGAGGCGGACATGCCCAGGGTCTTGCCCGGCAGCCACTCGAGGTTGCCGTGCTTGCCGAGGTGCACGACGGCGTCGGCGCCGAACCCCTTGTCCAGCCAGCGATACGCCGCCAAATAGTGATGACTGGGCGGTAGGTCCGGATCGTGGTAGATCGCGACGGGGTTCTCGCCGAACCCTCGCGGCGGCTGCACGAGGATCACCACGTTGCCCGACAGCATCGCCGCGATGACGATTTCCCCGTCGGGGTCGCGGCTGCGGTCAACGAACAGCTCACCGGGGGGCGGGCCCCAGTGCTCCACCATCGCGTCGGTCAGCTCGGCGGGAAGCGTCGCGAACCACTCGCGATAGTCCTTGGCGGACAACCGGATCGGATTGCCCACCAACTGACCCTCGCTCAACCAATCCTGATCCTGACCACCGCGTTCGATCAGCGCGTGCACCAACGCATCCCCGTCTTCGGCGTCCACTCCGGGGACGTCGCCAATGTCGTAGCCCGCATCCCGCATCGCCCGCAGGAGCACGACCGCACTCGCCGGAGTGTCCAAGCCGACGGCGTTGCCGATGCGCGCGTGCTTGGTGGGGTACGCGGAGAACACCAGCGCCACCCGCTTCTCCGACGGCGCGATGCTGCGCAGCCGCGCATGTCGCACGGCGATTCCGGCGACCCGGGCACAGCGTTCGACATCGGGTACGTAGGAGATGAGTCCCTCGTCGTCGATCTCCTTGAACGAGAACGGGACTGTGATGATCCGGCCGTCGAACTCCGGGACAGCCACCTGGGTGGCGACGTCAAGGGGTGACATCCCGTCGTCGTTCTCGCTCCACTGCGCGCGCGAACTCGTGAGGCAAAGACCTTGCAGAATAGGGACATTCAGCGCTGCCAGGTGTGCGACGCTCCACTGGTCATCAGAACCACCGGCGCCAACCGTCGCGGGGATCGCTCCCCCGGCGGCCAGCACCGTGGTGATCAACGCGTCGGCGGCGCCCAGCAATTCGAGCAGTTCCGGTTCGGGTGTCCGCAGCGATGCGCAGTAGATCGCCAGTGGGCGGCCACCCGCGGCGTGAATCGCGTGGCACAACGCTCCGATGTAATCCGTGTTCCCTGCCAGATGCTGCGCACGGTAGAAGAGCACGGCGACCGTCGGGCCGTCGCCGCTGGGTTGGAAGCCGGCCGGACACTCCAGTACTCCCCACGTCGGGGTGCTGACCGGCGGCTGGAACCCGAACCCGGTCATCAACAGCGTGTCGGACAGGAAGGCGTGCAGGTTCACCATGTTCTCGATGCCGCCCTGCGCGAAGTAGACGTGCGTCTCGAGCGCGACACCGGCGGGCACCGTCGAATGGCTCATCAGGTCGGCGTCGGGGGCCTGCTCACCGCTGATGACCACCGCGGGCACACCCGCCGCGACCACCTGGTCGATGCCGTCCTCCCAGGCGCGGTACCCACCGAGAATCCGCACGACCACCGCCTGCACCCCGTCGAGCAGCTCGGCCAGCTCGCCGTCGACGAGTCGGGACGGATTCGCCCATCGATAGGCGGCGCCACTGGCGCGGGCGGCGATCAGGTCGGTGTCCGAGGTCGACAGCACGAGGATGGTCGGGACACTCGACGATTCAGGCACGCACCATTCGTACCCCATGGCTCACCACCCGAGGCGGCTAACCTGGGTGAGGTGACCATGACGATGATCACGGGCACGCCGCATCACTCGCTGCGTGGTGTGGTCCTGCGCTACGAGGGCTTCCGGCAGGACAATGGGGCACCGGTCACCTTTCGAGAACTGCCATGCAGCTTCGTGCCGATCATCATCGATCTGGACCGTGGCTGGACCGTCGCCCACCGCGAACATGTGGATTCCGCTCCGCTGCACCTGCACTCGTTCGTGGCGGGTGTCACCGACGGCCCCGTCATGGTCGGCCATGGCGGGTCGGCGCGCTGCCTGCAGGTCGATCTGACACCGCTGGGCGCCCGTCGCATCCTGGGCGTCCCGATGGGCGAACTGGCCAACCGGTCGGTGCCGGTCGATGACGTGCTGGGCCGGTCCGGCGCTGCTCTGGTGCAGCGTATCGGCGACGCTGCGACCTGGAAGGAGCGTTTCGCCCTGGTCGACGCCGCGCTGACGGCGCGGCTCAGCGAGGCGCCGGACGTCGACGCCGGCGTGGTGTGGTCTCTGGGCAGGATCACCTCGAGCGGCGGCACCGCCGCGATCGGCGAACTGGCGGCCGACCTCGGCTGGAGTCATCGTCGGCTGATCGCGCGATACCGCGATGCGGTGGGGTTGGCACCCAAGGTGATGTCGCGCATCGTGCGCTTCGAGCGCGCCAGCACTCTGCTGGGCACGGGCGCCGACCTGGCCTTCGCCGCTGCGGAGTGTGGCTATTTCGATCAGGCGCACCTGGCCCGCGACGTTCGTGAGCTTGCGGGGATTACGCCCACCGAATTGCGCTCCGAGGGTGTCAATTCCGTCCAAGACAGTGTCGTGACCTGGCCATAGCCTGGGACCATGACCGATACACAGACCTTCGCGGGCGCGGTGCCGATCGTCCCGTTCGTCCAACCCCGCAAGGGCATCGCCTGGCTGCAGGAAGCCTTCGGCGCGATCCCGACGGCCGTCCACCCGCCCGAGCCCGACCTGCCCCTGAAGCACGCCGAGGTCAGGATCGGCACTGGGTTGGTGATGATCGACGATGCCGATCGGGAAGGCGTGTTCGCGCTCCCGGGTCCGGTCGTGATCTACGTAGTCATCGACACTGCCGACGAGGTCGACGCACTGCACGACCGAGCGGCCGCCGCCGGAGCCGAGATCGTCATGGGCCTGACCGACCAGGACTACGGCTCACACGAGTTCGCCGCCCGCGACCCGCACGGCAACATCTGGAGCTTCGGGACCTACCGCCCGTCCTTGGCGTGAGGGCTCAGCCGTGCCAGCGGCCGTACCAGGTCTGCCGGTACGGCATCCCGATGGCCGCTACAAGCAGGAGGATGACCGCCGTTACAGCGAGGAGTGTGAACATCGTCGTTCCTTCCCTACGCCCCGTTGTTTGACACGGGTTCAGTAAGCGTGACGGTACCGCCGGTACCGCAGAGATGGACGCGTCTGTGCGTGAGGGAACTGGGGCGCGGATTTGTGACGACCGTCACAGTCAGCCGGTGCGGACGTCGAAATCCGTGACCTGCGGGGCGCGCAACAACTCGGAGTAGCGTTCCGGCGGCCACGGGAACAATTCGGGCAGACCGTCCTTGCCGAGATACCAACTGCTGCAGCCGGTCACCCATATCGTCTGCGGCATCGCCGCTTTCATGTCGTCGTTGTAGACCTTGGTGGCGGCCTCGGTCGGCGAGGCGGAAACGATCCGCCCCGCACGGAGTTGGTCGATCCACCACATCACGTAGTTGGTCTGATCCTCGGCGATGTGGATCAGCGAGTTGTTGCCGATCGGCGAATGCGGCCCCATGAGCATGAACATGTTGGGAAAGCCAGGTACGGCGACCGACCGGTACGCCGTCGGGCCACCCGCCCACGCCTCCTCGAGCGTGTAGCCGTTCTCGCCGGTGACGGCCAGCGGCCGCGTGTAGGCGTGCGCGTCGAATCCCGTCGCCAGCACGAGCAGGTCCACCTCGTGCAGCGTCCCGTCGACGGTGACGATGCCACGGGGCTCTATATGGTCGATCCCGTCGGTGATGATCGTGACACCGGGTTCCTGCACCGCACGGTAGTAGTGGCCGGCGAAGATCATCCGCTTGCACATCGGCTGATCCTTGGGCGTCAGCTTCTCCTTCAGGTCGCGGTCGCGCACCGACAGGCGCAGGTTCCACCGGCATTGCGCCTGATACAGCCGCCGCTGCCACCCCGGACGCACGGGTGCAACGCCGAACATCAACCGGACGAAGTTCCCCCAGAACCAGTAACCGAACCTGTTGAGCAACGGCGAGCGGCGCAGCGCGGCCTTGGTCCGCGCCGACACCGCCGGGTTAGGCCAGGGACAGATCCACTGGGCGGTACGCTGAAAAACCTTTAGCTCCTTGACTTTACCGCCGAGCTCTGCGGTGATCTGCACACCGGTCGACCCGGTACCGATGAGTCCTATTCGCTTGTCGGGCAGCGACACCGAGTGGTCCCACCGCGAGGTGTGGAACATCGGCCAGTCGAACGTGTCCAGGCCGGGGATGTCGGGATAGCGGGGAATGCGGAGCACCCCCGTGGCGGTGATCAGCACATCGAATGCCTCCACACCGGCCGAGGTGGTCAGCCACCATCTGCCGTCTCGATAACTGGCGTCGACGACGTCGGTGCCGAATCGGATGTGGCGCCGCAGGTCGCGTTCTGTGGCCACCTGGCGGAAGTACTGCTGAATCTCGGGTCCCGGCGGGAGCAGGTGCGACCACTCGGGGTTGGGCCGAAACGAGTACGTGTAGTAGCGCGACGGAATGTCGCAATGAAGGCCGGGATAGGTGTTGTCCCGCCAGGTGCCGCCGACCTCATCGGCTTTCTCGAAGATCGTGAAGCTGTCGATGCCGGCATCCTGCAGCTTGGCCGCCATACACAGACCCGACATGCCCGCGCCGATGATCGCGACGCTCACCTGCCGCAGTGACGACGTCTGCTCAATGCTTGTGTCTACCATCGCCTGACCCCCTGTGACCTGTGGGTACGTTACTCCGGCCACGTCTGCGGCACACCGGAATCGACGCCGGCCCGCTGCGCTGAAATCGCCCGGCTTCCGTTCGCGGTGAATCAAAGGGTTGGCCCGATCGCGGGCCATGCCCACAGTGGGCACAGTGGCCACGGAAGCGATACGGAGGTGGGTCGTTGTCATCGTTGGGTGTTGTCAAACTCGGGGCCGTCATCGGTGCGCGCATCGACGGTGTCCGGATCGCCGACGGTGTAAATGCCGCGGTCGCGGCGCAGATCAACGACGCGCTGGTCGAGCACAAGGTCATCTTCTTCCGTGGCCAACACGACCTCGACGACGACTCGCAGCTGGCGTTCGCGCATTCACTGGGCACGCCGACCGCGGCACACCCTACGGTGACCTCCCGCGGCGCCACGGTGCTCCCGATCGACTCGCGCTACGACAAGGCCAACAGCTGGCACACCGACGTCACCTTCGTCGACCGCATCCCGAAGGCGTCACTGCTGCGGGCAGTCACCCTGCCGCCCTACGGTGGAACGACGACATGGGCGTCGACGGAAGCGGCCTACGACCGGCTGCCGGAACCCCTGCGTGCCCTCGCCGAGAACCTGTGGGCAGTGCACACCAATGCCTACGACTACGTCGGCGACGTCGACGCCGGCGAGGGGCAGCCCGCCGACACAGAGCGGCAGTACCGCGAGGAGTTCGTGTCGGACTATTACGAGACCGAGCACCCTGTTGTGCGGGTACATCCCGAGACCGGCAATCGCGTCCTGCTGCTCGGCCACTTCGTCAAACACTTCGTCGGATTGGGCCATGCCGAGTCGGCGGCGCTGTTCCAGCTGCTCCAGACGCGAATCACCAAACTCGAGAACACGATTCGCTGGAACTGGGATCTCGGTGACCTCGCTATCTGGGACAACAGGGCCACCCAGCACTACGCAGTCGCCGACTATGACAACCACTTCCGCCGCCTCAGCCGCGTGACGCTCGCCGGGGACATCCCCCTCAATGTCCGCGGCGAGCGCAGCCGGGTGGTCGCCGGCGATGCGTCCGACTACTCGGCAGTCGTCGCACCCGTGCGGCTCGCGAGATGAAGGCTCAGAGCCGGTCCATCATCCGCGACATCGACGCATCCTCGATAAACGTGTAGCGCCGCGGGTAATGCTTTGGCGTCTTGACGGTTTCGGACGCGTCCGCCTCGTCGGTGGACGCGAACATCGCCCGCACTGCATCGCGGATGCGGTGGCGGCGCGCCGTGGTCCTGGCCAATGCCGGCGCCGAGCCGATGAGGACCTGCCCCTCGGTGATGAGCGTCGGCTCCCCGGTCTGCACAACCCGCACCAGGATCTCGGTGTCCTCGTTCGGCTGTATGTCAAGAGTCGTTGCTAGATCGGTCATTTCGATGACTCCCCCGTGATGTGGTGTGTGGGATTCCCACTGCCGGAACCCCGATGAACCAAAGTTACGGACGAAGGTCCTGTGCAACACGGGTAGTTCGGTACCCGATTCCTCAGTTACCTGTATTAGAGGTACCTATCCACAAGGTTCGGCTACCTAGGCAGCCTGCACCATGGCGCTGAACAGGGAGCTTTCTCCAGAACCGTTGGTGACGATCCCGTCGATGCCTCCACCCCGAGGTCCGTAGTGCACCGCCAGCAAGCATCAGAAAGTCCACCTTCGGGCCGTTCGCACACCCCGGGTACCGTGGACGGGTGGCCAGGGAACGGGACGATGACGCATGTCCCGGCGCGCTCCAGACTCACCCGGCCGCCGACGGCGAGTTGGCCCGCATCCGGTTGCCGGGTGGGATCATCACCGCCGCTCAACTGGAGGCGGTTGCTCACGCCGCCACCGAGTTCGGGTCGTCGACCATCGAGTTGACCTCGCGCGGCAACCTCCAGGTTCGCGCGATACGTGACACCGAGGCCGCGGCCGAGCTCGTCGACGCCGCCGGACTGCTGCCCTCGCCCACCCACGAACGGGTCCGCAACATCGTGGCCTCGCCCCTGTCAGGGCGCAGCGGCGGGGTCTGCGATATCCGCGGACTCGTCACCGCACTGGACACCGCGGTGCAGCAGGACCCCCGGCTCGCGCGACTCCCGGGCCGCTTCCTCTTCGCCCTTGACGACGGCCGAGGCGACGTGTCGGGACTGGGAGCCGACGCAGGCATCCATGCCCTCGACGACTCCACCGCTGCGCTGCTGCTCGCAGGCCGCGACACCGGTGTCCGGCTTGGCATTCCCGATGCGGTCACCGAACTCAGCTCCCTCGCAGCGAGATTCACTGAAATACGGGGAAACTGCTGGCGCGTGGACGAACTGGGTGATCCCCTGACCCTGCTCGGCGCGCTCACACCGACGGCGCCACCGGGCAGAACATGGGCAGCCACCACCCGCGCGCCTGTCGGCTGGATCGAGCAGAGCGACGGACGAATCACGCTGGGGGCCGGAGTGCCGCTGGGGGTCCTCGACGCCGACACGGCGCGTTTCCTGGCGGCCGTGAATGCACCTATGGCCGTCACCCCGTGGCGTTCGGTGCTGCTGTTCGATCTCGACGACGGCACCGCCGACGTCGCACTCCGGGTTCTTGCCCCCCGGGGGCTGGTGTTCGACGAGAACTCGCCGTGGCTGGCGGTGTCGGCGTGCACCGGAAGCCCTGGCTGTGAGCGGTCTGCTGCCGATGTCCGCGCCGATGCCGCGGCCGCGGTCGACGATCCGGCGGCCGGTCACCGGCACTTCGTCGGCTGCGAACGAGCCTGCGGCAGCCCCGGGCACGGTCAGGTGCTGATCGCGACCGGAGACGGCTACCGACCTCGGATCGCCCACCCGTAGGGTGAGCGGGTGCTCGACTACATCCGCGACGCGGCCGAGATCTATCGACAGTCGTTCGCGATGATCCGCGACGAAGCGGAGCTTTCCCGGTTCCCCGCCGACGTCGCCAGGGTGGTGGTGCGGTTGATCCACACCTGCGGTCAGGTCGACGTCGCCGATCACGTGGCCTTCACCGACGACGTCGTCACCCGGGCACATACCGCCCTGCTCGGTGGTGCCCCGATCCTCTGTGACTCCTCGATGGTTGCCGCCGGGATCACCCGGTCCCGTCTGCCAGCCGACAACGAGGTGGTGTCCCTGGTCGCCGATCCGCGGGCGCCGCAGCTAGCCACCCGCCTCGGCAGCACGCGATCGGCGGCCGGCGTGGATCTGTGGGCTGACCGACTGGGCGGCGCGGTGCTCGCCATAGGAAACGCGCCCACCGCATTGTTCCGGCTGCTCGAGCTCATCGACAGCGGCGCCCCGGCCCCGGCCGCGGTGCTCGGCGGCCCTGTCGGCTTCGTCGGTTCGGCCCAATCGAAACAGGAGTTGGTCGACGCCCCTCGCGGCATGTCCTACCTCGTGGTGACCGGCCGCCGCGGCGGCAGCGCGATGGCCGCCGCCGCCGTCAATGCGATTGCAGCCGAACACGAATGAGCAGGGCAGGCGGCACTAAAGGGACACTGTGGGGCGTCGGACTCGGACCCGGCGACCCGGAGCTGGTGACTGTTAAGGCGGCCCGGGTGATCGGATCCGCCGACGTCGTCGCCTACCACAGCGCCCGTCATGGACGCAGCATCGCGCGCTCGATCGCCGAGCCGTATCTGCGGGACGGCCAGATCGAGGAACACCTCGTCTACCCGGTGACCACCGAAACCTCCGATCACCCCGGCGGTTACGCGGGGGCGATGGAGGATTTTTACCGCGAGTCCGCCGAGCGCATCGCCGAGCATCTGACCGCGGGCCGCGACGTCGCGCTGCTGGCCGAGGGTGATCCGCTGTTCTACTCCTCCTACATGCACATGCACACCCGCCTCACCGAACGCTTCGACGCGGTGATCGTGCCCGGGGTCACCTCGGTCAGCGCAGCGTCGGCCGCGGTGGCCACACCGCTGGTTCAAGGCGACCAGGTGTTGACGATTCTGCCGGGAACCTTGCCCGCCGATGAGCTCCAGCGCCGCCTCTCGGACACCGACGCCGCCGTCATCCTCAAGCTCGGGCGCTCCTATCCTGTTGTCCGGAAAGCACTTTCCGCCGCCGGCCGGTTGGACGACGCGTTCTATGTGGAACGTGCCAGCACCTCGAGACAACGCGTACTTCCCGCTGCCGATGTGGACGACGGATCGGTGCCCTACTTCGCGCTGGCGATGCTTGCGGGCCGGCAGCGCGCCGCCGCACCCACCGGAACCATTGCGGTGGTCGGGTTGGGCCCCGGTGACCTCGACTGGATGACGCCGCAGAGCAGGCATGAACTGGCTGCGGCCACCGACCTGATCGGCTACGGGCCGTACCTGGATCGCATCGGCGCCCGAGAGGGGCAGCGCAGGCACCCCAGCGACAACACCGACGAGCCGGCACGGGCACGCCTGGCGTGCACCCTGGCCGAGGAGGGTCGCACCGTTGCCGTCGTGTCGTCGGGTGATCCGGGTGTCTTCGCGATGGCCACCGCTGTCCTCGAGGAGGCCAAGCAGTGGCCCGGCGTCGAGGTGCGGGTGATCCCGGCCATGACGGCGGCCCAGGCGGTGGCGAGCCGGGTCGGCGCTCCGCTGGGCCACGACTACGCAGTGATCTCGCTGTCCGACCGCCTCAAGCCGTGGGACATCATCGCCCAACGCCTGACGGCAGCGGCGAGCGCCGACATGGTGCTGGCCCTCTACAACCCCGCGTCGAAGACCCGAACGTGGCAGGTGGGCGCGATGCGCGAGCTGTTGCTGGAACATCGCGATCCGGGAACACCTGTCGTCATCGGCCGTGACGTCGCCGGCCCGAACGAAGACGTGAAGGTGGTCCGCCTTGCCGACCTGGACCAGGACGATGTCGACATGCGGTGTCTGTTGATCGTAGGTTCCTCGCAGACGCAGTGGTACTCCGGCGAATCCGCCTCTGGCACCAGCTCCGATCGGGTGTTCACCCCGCGCCGGTACCCCGACACTTGACACCTGTCGCGCATCGTTGACAGTCGTCAGAACTGCGGGTTAATGTCGCGCGTGCAGCGAGGACTACCGGTACGGTCAGCGACCGACCGGCGCCAACCGCAGAAGAGTGACCTGCGGCGCGGCGCGATCCTCGAGTCGCTCGACCACCACCTTCGCGAATCCGGCTTCGACGGCCTGAACATCGCCGACGTGGCCAAGCGCGCCGGCGTGACCCGGTCGGCCTTCTACTTCTACTTCGAGAACAAGGCCGCCGCCGTGGCGGCGTTGCTCGAGCCGATGTACGACGACGGCTTCATGGCCAGCGACATCCTGACCAGCACCACGGAGCCGCCGCACTGGCGCATCCGCGCGATGCTCGAGGCGCTGCTGGACACCGTCGAACATCACCGCTATCTGCTCCAGGCAATGCTCGAAGCCAGGGCGACGAGTGCGGCGATTCGTCAGGTCTGGGACGACGCCCGGGAGACCTTCATTCCGGTCGTCGCGGCGATGATCACCGCCGAGCGTGACAGCGGGCGCGCACCCGATGGCCCACCGGCGGAGGTGATCGCCGGGATGCTGCTGGAGTTCAACGACCGTCTCCTCGAGCGGCACACGATCGGCGGCACCCTGAGCCGCGAGCAGTTGCTCGACGGTGCGGAGACCTTATGGCTCGGCACGATCTACGGCCGGGTCGACCTGGCCGGGCAGGACCGGATCCCCGGCGAACAGAAGAGAGCGACATCGTGACGATTCCCCGCGGCCCAGAAGACATCACCCCTGCCTGGCTCGGGGCGGTGCTGGGCGCCGATGTCACCGAGGTGGACGTGACGGCCATCGGCACCGGACAGACGGGCGCCACCTACCGGGTGGCCGCGACGTACTCCGCCGGAACCGCCTCCGGTGGAACGGAATCGGCGCCGCCTACGACGTTCGCGGTCAAACTGCCGGCGCAAGATGATGCCGTGCGGGAGCGGGTGGCGCTGGGCTACCTGTCCGAAGTCGAGTTCTACTCGGCCATCACCGACAACGTCGCGATCCCGGTACCACGGTGCTTCCACAGCGAGATCTCCTCCGACGGTGCGGATTTCGTACTGCTACTGGCCGACCTTGCGCCCGCAGTGCAAGGCGACCAGATCGCAGGGTGCTCCCCGGCCGAGGCGGCGCTCGCCGTCGAAGCACTGGCCGGGTTGCACGGCCCGAGCTGGGGCGACCGGCGCTGGTTCGACCTACCGTCCATCGTGATGCCCAAACCGGGCGACGTGGACGCCGCCAAGGGACTCGGTGATATCTGCGTGATGGCAGCCGCGATCACCCTCGAGAAACTCGGCGACCGCGTCAGCGATGAGGACCGGGAGACCCTGACCACATCGATGAGCATCGTGACGCCGTGGCTGCTTGCGGAGCCGGACCGATTCTCGCTGATGCACGGTGACTACCGCCTCGACAACCTGTTGTTCGACCCGGACCGCACCCGCGTCACCGTGGTCGACTGGCAGACGGTCGGCATCGGCCTGCCCACCCGAGACCTGGCGTACTTCACCGCCACCAGCCTGCTGCCCGAACTCCGCCAGACGGTCGAACGCGACCTGGTCGAGCGCTACCACGGCGCTCTGCTGCGCTACGGCGTGACCGACTACGACAGGGAAACCTGCTGGCACGACTACCGTCTCGGCGTCCTGCAGGCTCCGCTGCTCACCACGCTGGGATTCGCCTTCGCCGCGTCCACCGAGCGCGGTGACGAGATGATCCTGACGATGCTGCACCGCGGCTGCCGTGCGATCCGCGAGCTCGACGCCATCGAGCTGGTCAGGTCGTATCCATCGGCTTGAGCACCGACCACTGCGTGACCGGCATCGCCGGGCGCCACCCGGTGAAGGACCCGACCGGCTCGCCGCGGTAGTTCTGGAACCTGCTCAGCTTTCCGCCGTGGCGAGAGAACCATTGCGCGAGAACAGCTTCCGACTCCACGGTGACCGCGTTGGCGACCAGCCGGCCACCGGCGGGCAGCTTGTCCCAGCAGGCGTCCATCAACCCCGGCTGACTGACACCGCCACCGACGAAGATCGCTGCGGGAGGCGGTGAGACGCCGAACGACTCCGGCGCGTCGAAGGTCGTGTCGACGAGCACACCGAATGTGACCGCATTCTCGACGATCCGCGCGCGCCGCGCTTCGTCGCGCTCGAAAGCAATCGCCCGGCAGCCGATTCCGCTGCGGCACCATTCGATCGCGACGCTCCCCGAGCCCGCACCGACGTCCCACAGCAGCTCGCCCGGCCGCGGCGCCAGAGCCGCCAACGTGACCGCGCGCACCGCCTGCTTGGTGATCTGGCCGTCGTGGGCGAACGATTCGTCGGGCAGCGTCGCGAACACGCGCTCGTCGGGCAGGTAGCGCACCGCCATCACATTGAGGTCGTCGACGCTACCCGGCGGACGGCCGGCCCACTCGCGTGCCGTCGACGAACGCCGCAGTTCCCTTGGGCCGCCAAGCTGTTCGAGCACCGTCAGCTCAGATTCTCCGCGCCCGGTGTCGGTCAGCAGTCGCGCCAACGACGCCGGACTCGTGCGGTCGCGCGACAGCACGATCGCCTGCCCGCCGCGGCGCACGGCGGTGCGCGGCTCGTGCGAAACCAGGCTGATGATCTCGGTGTCCTGCACCGACCAGCCGACCCGCGCGCACGCCAGCGTCACCGACGACACGTGCGGGAGCACGGAAACCTGATCCGCCCCGAACAGCCGGATGAGCGAGCTGCCGACGCCGTGCAACAGAGGATCCCCGCTGGCCACCACGTGCACGTCGCCGTCGACGTCGTCGAGCAAGGTGCGCAGCGCGGGCAGCATCGGCGACGGCCACGGCCGCTTCACCGCGGATGCGCTCTCGTCAAGCAGATCGAGCTGCCGCTGCGATCCATAAATCACTGTCGCCCTTGATAATTCGGCGCGCGATGCGGGCGACAGCCCGGCCACTCCGTCGGCGCCGATACCCACAACGACGATCATCTGCACCCTCTGCTCTTCGCGCGAGCGATCATCGCCGGAGCCTTCGCCACGCCCACTGCGGCAGCATCTTCATCCCCGCGAACACCGGCTTGAGCACCCACGGCACCCACACCGTGTCGCGGCGGCCGTCCAGTGCCCGCACCGTCGCCTCCGCGACCTGCGCGGGGGTACTGGAGAACGGCGCGGGCGTCATCCCCTCCGTCATCCGCCCGACGACGAATCCGGGTCGCACCAACAGCAGTCGCACGCCCGAGCCGTGGAGCGCATCGGCCAGTCCGCTGCAGAACCCGTCCAGCCCAGCCTTGGCCGACCCGTACACATAGTTCGCTCGGCGCACCCTGACGCCGGCCACCGACGAGAACACCACCAACGTCCCGGCGCCCGCCGACCGCATCGTGTCGGCCAGCACGGTCAGCAGGCTGACCTGGGCGACATAATCGGTGTGGGCGATCGCCGCGGCGTGCCCGGCGTCTTTCTCCGCGCGAGCTTGATCACCGAGGATGCCGAATGCCAGCACCGCAGTGGCGATCGGACCGTGTCGGGCGACGATCGCGTCGACGAGGGGCCGGTGCGACGCCACATCGTCGGCATCGAATCCGAGGGTATGCACCGCGACGGCACCGGCGTTCTGCAGAAGAGCGATCTGCCCGGCGAGATCGTCGGGCCTGCGGGCCGCGAGCACCACGGTAGCCCCCGAGGCTAGCCGCCGCGCCAACTCCATGCCGATCTCGCTGCGGCCGCCGAAGACCACGACCAACTCACCGACCGCCTCTGATCGACGGCCTCCGACGTTCGTGTCCTCCACGGCACTGATTATGTCCTGCGCTAGCGTGGTCACCGATGGCTACACCGGGTGGCAAGGCAACCACGAAGCTGACGAACGACGCACTGGCGTTTCTGACCGAACGCCATCTGGCCATGCTCACCACCCTGCGGTCGGACCAATCCCCGCACGTGGTGGCGGTCGGGTTCACCTTCGACCCGAAGACTCACATTGCCCGCGTCATCACCACGGGCGGCTCCCAGAAGGCCGTCAACGCCGGTCAACGCGGGGTCGCGGTGCTCAGCCAGGTTGATGGCGCACGCTGGCTGTCGCTGGAGGGCAAGGCCACGGTGCACACCGATATCGAGGCTGTCCGCGACGCCGAGCTGCGCTATGCCCAGCGCTACCGCACACCGCGGCCCAACCCGAAACGGGTGGTGATCGAAGTGCGCGTCGAGCGGGTGCTCGGCTCGTCGAGCCTGCTGGACCGCGGCACCGACTGAGCTTTACGAACGACTCGGGCCTACCGGCACCACGACGAGGTCATGCGGGCGGTTGTTCACTGACAGCGCCCCGTCGGCGGTGACGATCACGATGTCCTCAATCCGGGCGCCCCACTGTCCGGTGAAGTAGATGCCCGGCTCCACCGAGAACGCCATCCCCTCCTGCAGCGGCAGCGAGTTACCGGCCACGATGTAGGGCTCCTCGTGGACCGACAGACCGATACCGTGCCCGGTGCGGTGCACGAATGCCTCCGCCAGGCCTTCCGCGGCGAGGACGTCGCGGGCGGCGGCGTCGACCTGTTCGGCGGTGACGCCGGGCCGCACCGCCTCGACCGCGGCGCGCTGTGCGTGTTGGAGCACCGAGTATCTCCGAGCGACCTCGGGGTCGGGTTCACCGAGGCTGTAGGTGCGGGTGGAATCGGAGTTGTAGCCGGGCTCATACGGGCCGCCGATGTCGACGACAACGATGTCGCCGGCTTGCAGTTCGCGATCCGAGCACTCGTGATGGGGGTCAGCGCCGTGCGGACCCGATCCGACGATGATGAAGGCGACCTCCGAATGCCCTTCGGCCACAATCGCTTCGGCGATATCAGCAGCCACGTCGGCCTCTGTGCGGCCCGGCGCCAGAAACTCCGGCACCCGTGCGTGCACCCGGTCGATCGCCGCACCGGCCTTGCGTAGCGCGTCGACCTCGGCGGGATCCTTGACCATCCGCAGCGTGCGCAGCACATCGGTGGCCAACACGGGCACCACCCCGAGAACGTCGGCCAGCGGAAGCAGGTGCAGCGCGGGCATCGCGTCGGTGACCGCAACGGCTACCGTCCCCCCGCCGAGGGCGTCGGCCACCAGCCGATAGGGATCCTCACCGTCAACCCAGTCACGAACGGCGACACCGAGTTCGGGGACCGCAGATTCCTTGAGGGAGGCAAGCTCCAGCCGCGGGACCACGACCGTCGACTCACCGGACGAAGCGATCACCAGCGCCGTCAGCCGTTCGAAAGTCTGGGCGCGTGACCCGACGAGGTAGCGCAGGTCGTACCCCGGCGTGATCACCAGGCCCGCCAGCCCGGCGTCGGCGGCAGCGCGCGCGGCGGCGGCCATTCGTGCGGCGTATACGTCTGAGCTGAAACGGCCTTCCGTCATACGTTCAGGCTAATCCTGGCCAGATCGGGGTGCCTGGCAGGATGACACGCATGACGTGCAGTGGGACGCGACGATGACTGAGGCCCCCGTGTTGCTTCTCGACGGCGCGAGCATGTGGTTCCGCTCGTACTTCGGAATTCCGTCGTCGATCACCGCACCGGACGGCCGGCCGGTCAACGCGCTGCGGGGCTTCATCGACGCTGTCGCGACACTGATCACCCGCGAACGACCGCATCGGCTGGTGGTGTGCCGCGATGACGACTGGCGCCCGCAGTGGCGCGTCGACCTGATCCCGTCGTACAAGGCGCACCGGGTGGCCGAGGAAAACCCCGCCGGGGAACCCGACGTCGAGGAGGTGCCCGACGAACTGACCCCGCAGGTCGACATGATCATGGAGATCCTCGACGCGTTCGGCATCGCGACCGCGGGCGCGCCGGAATGCGAGGCCGACGACGTGCTGGGCACCCTCGCCGACCGCGAACGCCGTGACCCCGTGGTGGTGGTCAGCGGTGATCGCGACCTGCTGCAGCTGGCCCGGGACGAGCCGGTGTCGGTGCGGGTGCTCTATCTGGGGCGTGGCTTGGCCAAGGCAACGAAATACGGACCCGGTGAGGTTGCCGAGACCTACGGCGTGCCCGTCGACCGGGCCGGGCCGGCCTACGCGGAACTGGCGCTGCTGCGCGGCGACCCGTCCGACGGACTGCCCGGAGTCGCAGGCATCGGAGAGAAAACCGCGTCGACGCTGCTGGCACAGCACGGCTCACTGGAGCACATCCTGGCCGCCGCCCACGATCCGAAGTCCACGCTGTCCAAGGCGCACCGCACCAAACTGCTGGCGGCTACGGACTACATCGAGAGGGCAGGCCCGGTGGTGCGGGTGGCCACCGACGCCGAGGTCACCATGACCACGGACACCGACGCGCTGCCCCTGGTGGCCGCGCATCCACGAAAGGTCGCAGAACTCGCGGAGCGCTACGGCGTGTCGTCGTCGCTCGGTCGGCTGCAGAAGGCGCTGGACGCCCTTCCCGGCTGACCCCTACTTGGGCCTGCCGACCTCGTAGGTGCCGTTGTCGTCCTGGAACGTCACCGTCACCTGGCGCTTGGTCCCGTCGATGCTGACCTCGCAGTTGAAGGTGTCGCCCTTCTTGACCGTGGGGCTCTCGCCGTTGTTGCACTTCACGTTGTTGACGTTCTTGGCGCCGTAACCGTTGGCTTCGTCAGTGAGGATTCTCTCGACCCCGCTCTGCGCCGCACCGACGTCCAGCTTGGTGGTCACGAAGAAGCCGGGCTTCCAGAAGCCGAGAACGAGCACCACCGCGACGATGACCGCGGCGAGCAGGCCGACAACGCCGCCGATGACGGCCAGTGAGCGCTTCGAACCCTCCTCGGCGCCGGTCGCTGGATAACCCGGGGGGTACTGGCCGTACTGGCCCGGCTGTTGCGGCGGGAACTGACCGGTCTGCTGGCCGTAGCCCTGCGGCTGGCCGTACTGCTGACCGTAGGCGCCCGGCTGTCCATACTGAGCCGGCGGCGGGTATCCCGCCTGGTTGTATTCGGTGGGCTGCTGGCCGTACTGCTGCTCGGTCGACGGGTACTGCTGCGGCGAGTACGTCGGCGGCTGCGTGGGCTGCTGGTACTGCGGATACTGCTGCGGCGTGTATGCGGGCGGCTGCCACGACGGCTGCTCGCCACCCTGGGGAGGCTGTTGTTCCGAACCCGCTCCCGGAGTGGGCGGCTGCCACCCCTGGTTCGCGGCCGGATCGGCCGACGGCTGGTCTGCGCCCGACCCAGGCTGCTGACCCTGCCAAGGCTGCGTCGGGTCAGATCCCTGCGGTCCGCTCATTTCTCTCCTCGATCGTCCGCGGCTGATGTGCCGCTTCTGGCCTGCTGGCCACACACTACCCGGCATCAACGGCAACGACGCCGCGCCGAACGTCCTTGATTGCGCGTTTCGCGGTCGCCCGCAACTCCGGTGACGGAGCGGCATTGCGCACCTGGTCGGCCAAGTCCAGCACCTGGCGGCACCACCTCACAAAGTCGCCCGCCGACATCGTCGATCCGGTCCCGGTGGTGTCGGACGCGGCCAACGCCGACGCGAGGTCGCCGGTGCTCGCCCACCGGTGGATCGCGGCGACGAAACCGTCGTCGGGCTCGCGGCTCTGGGCGATCCGGTGCCGCTGCTCGTCGGCGCGAAGCTCGGTCCACAGCCTGCGGGTCTGATTCAGCGCGCGCCGCAACCGACCGGTCGGCACGTCGGCGCTGACGCCGCCGTGCACCTCACGGCGGGACTCGTAGAGCACCGACGACAGCGCTGCCGCGAGCTCGGCCGCGTCGAGTCCCTCCCAGGCGCCGGCGCGCAGGCACTCGGCCACCAGCAGGTCGCTTTCGCTGTAGATGCGGGCCAGCAGCCTGCCGTCATCGGTGACCACCGGGTTCGGGGCACTGCCGTCCCCGTCGACTCCGTCGACGGCGATGAACCCACGTTCGGTGAGCAGCACGACGATCCGGTCGAAGGTCTGTGCCAGCGAGTTCGTGGCCGCGGCGATCTTCTTGCGGAGCTGGTCGTTGTCGCGCTCGATCTTCAGGTAGCGCTCGGCGACACGCGCCTTGTCCTCGCGGTCGGGCAGGGAATGCGCGCGGTGCGCACGCATCCGGTCGCGCAGGGACGTCAGCTCGGGGTCGATGTCGCGCTCGGCTGGCGGTCCGCTCCTGCGGCCCCGTGCCGAGGGAACGTCGCGGCCCGCGGCGGCGGACCGCAACGCCGATGCCAGGTCGCGCCGGGCGCGGGGATTTCGGTGTTCGACCCGTTTCGGCAGTGTCATCGTGCCCATCGGAGCGGGGACTCCCGAGTAGTCTGCCGACGAGATCCGGCCCGCCCAGCGGTGTTCGGAGAGCACCAGCGGCCGCGGATCGTCGTCGTCGCGCGCGGGCTCGAGCACCACCGCCAACCCACTGTGCTTGCCGTGGGTGATCGTGATGATGTCCCCGCGGCGCAGCGCGGTCAGCGCCTCGTTGGCCACCTGTCGGCGTTGCAGCCGCGACGCCCGCGACTGTGCGCGCTCCCGTTCGGAGATCTGAGCCCGCAGCCGGACGTAGTCGAGGATCGCCGCGTTCGGCCCGCCCATCTCGGCGGCCAACTCGCCGAGTAGCCGCTCGCCACGCTCGACCCCGCGCACGAGACCGACGACCGAGCGGTCGGCCTGGTACTGCGCGAAGGACCGCTCCAGCAGCTGGTGGGCCTGCTCGGGTCCCATCTGGTGCACCAGGTTGATGGTCATGTTGTAGGTCGGCGCGAACGAGCTGCGCAGCGGGAACGTGCGGGTCGACGCCAGGCCGGCGACTTCGGCGGGATCGACATCGGGGTTCCACAACACGACCGCGTGGCCCTCGACGTCGATGCCGCGGCGCCCCGCCCGGCCCGTCAGCTGGGTGTACTCCCCCGGCGTCAACGGCATGTGCTGTTCACCGTTGAACTTCACCAACCGCTCCAGCACCACGGTGCGGGCAGGCATGTTGATCCCGAGCGCCAGTGTCTCCGTAGCGAATACGGCTTTGATTAGGCCGGCGGTGAACAACTCCTCCACGGTGTGGCGGAACGTCGGCAGCATGCCCGCATGGTGGGCGGCCAGGCCACGAAGCAGCCCCTCGCGCCACTCGTGGAAATCGAGCACCACCAGGTCGGAGTCGTTGAGGTCGGCGGTGCGCCGGTCCACGATCTCGGCGATCCTGCGCCGCTCCTCCTCGGTGGTGAGCCGAAGCGACGAGCGCAGGCACTGCTTGACGGCGGCATCACAGCCCGCGCGGGAGAAGATGAAGGTGATCGCCGGCAGCAGACCGTCATGGTCGAGCACGCTGATCACCTCGGGTCGCCCCGGCGTCCGATACAGACTGGGCCTGCCCGTCCGGCTGCGGCCGCGCGGCTGCCAGTCGTTCAGCCGGTCGGCTTCGCGCCGGTGCGCGATGTGGCGCAGCAGTTCCGGGTCCACAAGCAGATCCCGGCCAGGCTTGGCCGGACCGGACGCACGGTAGTCGAACAGGTCGAGCAGTCGCTTGCCGACCATCACGTGCTGCCACAGCGGCACCGGGCGGTGCTCGTCGACCACGACCGTGGTGTCGCCGCGGACCGTCTGGATCCAGCCACCGAACTCTTCGGCATTGCTCACGGTTGCCGACAGGCTGACCAACCGCACGTCGTCGGACAGGTGCAGGATCACCTCCTCCCACACCGCACCGCGCATGCGGTCGGCAAGGAAGTGCACTTCATCCATGACGACGTACGAGAGTCCTTGCAATGCAGGAGAATTCGCGTAAAGCATGTTGCGCAGCACTTCGGTGGTCATCACCACGACGTCGGCGTCACCGTTGATGGCCTGATCCCCGGTGAGCAGCCCGATGCGCTTGGGCCCGTAGCGGCGCACCAGGTCATTGTGCTTCTGGTTGCTCAGCGCCTTGATCGGCGTGGTGTAGAAGCACTTTCGGCCCGCTGCCAACGCGAGATGGACGGCGAACTCACCGACGACCGTCTTACCCGCACCGGTGGGCGCACAGACCAGCACCCCGTGGCCTTGCGCCAGCGCCTCGCAGGAACGGCGCTGGAATCCGTCCAGGGTGAACGGCAACCGCGAGGCGAAGTCTTCCAGGGTCGGAAGGGGCAGCGCGAGTGGCTCAGGTTGATTCGTCATCGACCACGAGCCGCGACGGGGTGGGCACCGCGGACGGCGGCTCGATTGTCTCGGCGGCGCCGATCGGTGCCGCCTCGTCGTCGGCCAGATCATCAAGCCGCGCGCGGCGGGCCTTGCGTCGGTCGTTGACCCGCGCGATCTGAATGGCGAACTCCAGCAGCAGGGTCAGCGCCAGCGCGAGCGCGAGCATCGAGAAGGGATCCGACCCCGGCGTGGCGAACGCCGCGAAGATGAACACTGCCATGATCAGACCGCGGCGCCACGCTTTGAGCCGTTCGTAGGTGAGGACCCCGACGAGGTTGAGCATGATGATCAGCAGCGGGAACTCGAAGCTGATGCCGAACACCAGCAGCAGGTTGATCAGGAACCCGAAGTACTGGTCGCCGGACAGGGCGGTTATCTGAACGTCGCTGCCCACGGTCAGCAGGAATCCCAAAGCCTTCGACAGCACCACGTACGCCAGCAGCGCGCCCGCGATGAACAGCGTCGCGCCCAGCGCCACGAAGGCCACCGCGAATCGCCGTTCCTTGTTGTAGAGACCGGGGGTGATGAACGCCCACAACTGGTAGAGCCACACCGGGCAGGCCAGCACGATTCCGGCCGTCAGCGCGACCTTGAGCCGCAACATGAACTGGTCGAACGGCGCGGTGGCCAGCAGCCGACACTGGCCGTCGGGGGCGATGGTGGCGCGGGCCGATTCCGGCAGCGCGCAATAAGGCCCCCGCAGCCAGTCGCCGAGGCTCGGCATCCCGAATGCGCCGTGGGTGTACCAGATGAACCCGAGGATCGTCGTCAGCACGACGGCGAACGCGGCGATCAGAAGCCTGCCACGGAGTTCGGTGAGGTGCTCGACCAACGACATCGTGCCGTCGGGGTTGACCCGCGAACGGCGTCGCCGCGGATCGAGTTTCTTGATGAGTCCGGGTATCTGCACGGAGGTTGCCTAGCTGCCGCTCACAGGCGCGATGCCACGACGCGGGCGCAGCGCCCGCGAGTGGCGAGGTGACCGATCAGGCCGGGCGCTTGTCCGAGGACGGTTCGACGGGTGACTGCGTGGCAGCCCCATCGGCGTCCGAGATCCGTTCGGAAGCGATCTGGGTGGGCTGATCCGGTTTGGAATCGGCCTGCATCTCCTTGATCTCGGACTTGAAGATGCGCATCGACTTGCCCAGGGACCGTGCCGCGTCCGGGAGCTTCTTGGCACCGAAGAGCAGCACGAACACGGCGATGACGATGACCCAGTGCCAGGGTTGTAGACCACCCAATTTGGTTACCTCCAGACGTCTGGCCCGAGTCTACCCGTCCGGTGACTCGGTACCGACCCGATAGGCGTCCAACGCGGCTACGGCGGACTGCCGGACGCGATCGGCCAGCTGTTGTGGGTGGCGTACCCGCACGGCGGAGCCGAATCCCAGGACGAAGCGCGCCATCCACTGGTCGGAGGCGTACGTCATCGTCGCCTCGCACGACCCATCGGGGAACTCCTGCACCACCCGCAGCGGGTAGTAGTCGAACATCCATGACGCCGACCGGTCGACGAGCAGCGTCGCCGTGGGTAGGGACGGATCGGCGGTGTCCGGGTCGAACAGGGAGGTGTCGGGGCCGGCCTGCACCGCGGGCGGTGGCGGCGCGGAGGGCTCGTCGAGCAGTCGCGCCTCCACGATGCGATCGAGCCGGAACAGTCGGACCCCTTCGGCCGACCGGCACCACGCCTCCAGATAGCTGTGGTCGGCGACGAGGACGACGCGGATCGGGTCGACGACGCGACTCGACAGGATGTCGTGCGACGCCGAGTAGTAATCGATGGCCAGCGCCCGGTCGGTGCGCACCGCGGTGCGGACGGCGGCGGCGGCCTCACTCTCGGCGGGTGCGGGTTCGTCGACGGCGGCACCCTCGACACCGGGACCCGCGTGGCCGGCCGCAGACTCGATCTTGGCGATCGCGCTGCGGGCCGCCTCCGGATCGACCATGCCGGGCACGTCGAGGAGCGCACGCAGGGCGACCAGCACACCCGTGGCCTCCGGCGACGTCAACCGCAGCGGGTGGTCCATGCCGGCCGTGAACGTGACTTCGATGGTGTCGCCGGAGAACTCGAAATCGATCAGATCGCCCGGTCCGTAACCGGGCAGCCCACACATCCAGAGCTGGTTCAAATCGTCGCGCAGCTGCGTGACGCTGACACCGAGGTCGGCTGCCGCCTCCGCGTAGGTGATCCGGGGATTGGCCTGGAAGTACGGCACCATGTTCAGCAGCCGCACCAGGCGCGTGCTCACGGCGGTCATGCGCGCTCCGCCCACTCGCCGGCCTGAGCTTCCAGGCGGGCGATGACGTCCTCGCGGAGCGGCTCCGGCGCCAGCACCACCGCGTCGGCTCCGTAGCTGGCGATCTCGCGCGCCACCCGGTCGAACATGTCGATGTCCAGCGCGATCTCCTCCCCCGGCCGTCCCCCCAGGTCCCGCGGACCCACGATCGTGGCCCGGCGGCGCAGCGCGGTGGCCCGACCGTCGGCGACCCAGACGTTGGCCTGCCCCGCCGCGGGCCAGTCACCGACCACCCGGTCGACGATCTCGCGCAGGTTCAACCCCGCGGGTCTGCTGACCGCACCGGGCTCCCCGATCGGCGTCACCTCCGCACCGATCCGCGACAGCCGGAATGTTCGCACCGCGTCGCGGTCGCGGTCATGACCGACCAGGTACCAGCGGCCTCTGTCGGTCACCACACCCCACGGTTCGACGGTCCGGGTGACGTACGGATCGGTGCGCGACGGGCGGTGCGGGAACTGCACGGCGTGGCCGGAGTCGATGGCGGACAACAGGATTCCGAGGACCTCCTCCGACCCACGCAACCCGGGCAGGGCGGCGGTCGAGGTGATGGCGATGTCGGCGTCGCCGGGTTCGATGTCGACGCCGGCCGCCCGCAGCTTGAGCAGCGCCCCCTGCGTCGCGGTGATCAGTTCGGGTGACTCCCACAGTTGGGTCGCCACCGCCACCGCGGCGGCCTCGTCGGCGGTCAGTCCGACCGCGGGCAGCGCATAGGCCTCGCGGCTGATGCGATAGCCCTCGGTCGGGTCTGTCGGTGACACCCGGCCGGTCTCCAGCGGGATGCCCAGATCGCGCAGTTCGTTCTTGTCCCGTTCGAACATCCGGGAGAACGCCTCGTCGCTGGCGCCCTCGGAGTATCCGAACACCGTCTCGCGGATCCGGTCGGCGGTGATGAACGTCCGCGTGGACAGCAGCGCGATGACGAGGTTCATCAAGCGTTCCACTTTGGAGATCCCCACGGGTTAGAGCTTAAGGGGCGTCGCGGATTCGGCCGGACGCCGACCTGCGCGCGTCTGACAGGATGCGGGTGGTGATGAACGCGTGCGCGAGGAACGAAGGCTGATGGGCACCCGTTGGCAGGACTCCGACAGACCTCGCGGACAGGAGTACGACGCCCGATGGCAGCGCCTCGCGGCGTCCGGCGCCAGCGTGCACGGCGAGGCGGATCTCATCGAGGCCCTGCTGCGCGAGTCCGGCGGGACGCGCGTGCTGGATGCCGGGTGTGGGACGGGCCGGGTCGCGATCGAACTGGCCGCCCGGGGATTCTCGGTCGCGGGCCTCGACCTGGACCCGGCAATGCTGGACGCGGCACGCGCCAAGGCACCGACACTGCGGTGGGTCGAGGCAGATCTGGCCGACGCCGGCGCGCACCTGCACGAGACATTCGACCTCGTCGGACTGCCGGGAAACGTGATGATCTTCGTCGAGCGCGGCAGCGAGGGCCGGGTGATCGATCAACTGGCGGCGCTGCTGGAACCCGGCGGGCTGCTGATCGCAGGTTTCCAGCTGCTCACCGGGCGGTTGACGCTGGACCGCTATGACGAAGTGGCGGCCGCGGCCGGCCTCGAGTTGGTGAACCGGTGGGCCACCTGGGACCGCGAACCGTTCACCGGAGGCGACTACGCCGTGTCGCTGCACCGGTTGCCGGCGAGCTGATCACATGCTCGCGATGAGCCGCTTGACTCGCTCGTCGACCGAGCGGAACGGGTCCTTGCACAGCACGGTGCGCTGCGCCTGATCGTTGAGCTTGAGGTGCACCCAGTCCACGGTGAAGTCCCGGCCGGCTTCCTGCGCCGCGCTGATGAACTCGCCCCGCAGTTTGGCCCGGGTGGTCTGCGGCGGGGTGTTGACTGCGGCCTCGATCTCTTCATCGGTGGTGATGCGCGCGGCAAGGCCCTTGCGCTGGAGCAGGTCGAACACGCCGCGACCGCGCTTGATGTCGTGGTAGGCCAGATCGAGCTGACTGATCTTCGGGTCTGACAGCTCCATGTTGTAGCGGTCTTGGTATCGCTGGAACAGCTTGCGCTTGATCACCCAGTCGATCTCGGTGTCGACCTTGGCGAAGTCCTGACTCTCGACCGCGTCGAGTTGGCGGCCCCAGAGTTCGACGACCTGCTGGATTTGCGTGTTGGGTTCGCGGGTCTGCAGATACTCCACTGCGCGGCCGTAGTACTCGCGCTGGATATCGAGCGCGCTGGCCTGCCTGCCGCCGGCGAGGCGCACCGGGCGTCGCCCGGTCAGATCGTGGCTGACCTCGCGGATCGCGCGAATCGGGTTGTCCAGTGAGAAGTCACGGAACGCGACGCCCGCTTCGATCATCTCCAGAACCAGCGAGGCCGAGCCCACCTTGAGCATCGTCGTGGACTCGCTCATGTTGGAGTCGCCGACGATGACGTGCAGGCGGCGGTACTTCTCGGCGTCCGCGTGCGGTTCGTCGCGGGTGTTGATGATCGGACGCGAGCGGGTGGTCGCGCTCGAGACACCCTCCCAGATGTGCTCGGCCCGTTGCGACAGACAGAACGTCGCGGCCTTGGGGGTCTGCAGTACCTTGCCTGCGCCGCAGATGAGCTGGCGCGTCACCAGGAACGGCAGCAGCACATCGGAGATGCGGGAGAACTCGCCGGCGCGCACGATCAGGTAGTTCTCGTGACAGCCGTACGAATTGCCCGCGGAGTCGGTGTTGTTCTTGAACAGATAGATGTCACCGCCGATGCCCTCGTCGGCGAGGCGCTGTTCGGCGTCGATCAGCAGATCCTCCAGGACCCGCTCACCTGCGCGGTCGTGGGTCACCAGCTGGATCAGACTGTCGCATTCCGCGGTGGCGTACTCGGGGTGGCTGCCCACGTCCAGGTACAGACGCGCGCCGTTACGAAGGAAGACGTTGCTGCTACGGCCCCACGACACCACCCGACGGAACAGATACCGGGCGACCTCGTCGGGACTCAGCCGGCGATGGCCGTGGAACGTGCAGGTCACACCGAATTCAGTCTCGATGCCCATGATTCGTCGCTGCACCTCACCGAGCGTACTTGCTGCTGGGCGGGCAGGGCGCCTTGACCACGCCGATGAGCGCCGGGAGGACGAGCCCGAACGTACGATTTCTGACGGATTTCGCCAAATATCCATCAGAATCCGTACTTTCGGCGGCCGGATCACGGCCCGCCAATCATCACTGTGGATAACTCGCGGTGGCCTTCCTGGGATCTGCCAGCATGAGCCATGGGGGAAATCGCGCACGCCGACCTCGGCAGGGTGCGCCGCCTCGCCGACCGCCTCTCGATCGCCGGTTCCGAGGTCGCCGACATGCACGTGCCGGAGCTGGCCGCCGAGGCACTGCGCGGCTCCGCGGCGAGCGCCGCCGTGGCAACCCTGCCGGTGATGGACCAGTTCCGCGGCATCGCATCGAACCTGCAGGACTGGGCGACGGCCGCGCGCGCGTCGGCCGACGCGTTCGAACGCGCCGACTCGGCGGGCGGCGACAGGTTCGTGCCCCCGTGACCCGACCGACCGTCGCGCAGGCCCAGGCGTGGCGACCGGACGCGCTGCACACGCTGGCCGACGCGTGGGACGCCGCCGCCCGCCGTCTGGGCGAGCTGGTCGACGACGCCGCAGCCGACGCGCACCGCAGCCGCGACTACTGGACCGGCGCCGCAGCCGACGCCGCCCGAGAGCGCGCCGACCGGATCGCCGCCGAGACCGCTGCGATGGCGCGCGTCCTCGTCATCGCGGGGGTGGCAGCCCACGACGGCGCCGACCAGATGGCGGCGGCCCGCGCGGACGTCGTGGCGTGGGTCGAGAAGGCTCGCGGGGACGGCTTCGCCGTCGCCGACGACGGGTCGGTGACCCCGGCCGCAGACCCGGCGCCGCTGCTGGTCCTTCTCGCCGGTGGCGATCCCGCGGCGGCCGGCGAGCTGCTCGATGCCCGGGCCGTGGAGTTGAGCAGCCGGATCGCCGATGCCCTGGACCGGCTGGGCGCCGCCGATGCCGACGCTGCCCGGGACATCGCCGAGGCGTTCGGAGTCAACGGGATTCAACGACCCGCCGCGACCGTGCCCGCGGGCGCATGGCCGGTGCAGGCGGCCGACATCGTTGATGCGTGGCCTGCGATGAGCCAGCACCGGATCGCCTCGCAGATCGCGGAGATGACGCCGGAGCAACGGGACCGTCTGGTCGCCGAATTCCCGCGGCAGACCGGCAACACCGATGGCGTGCCGTGGAGCATGCGGGTCGCTGCGAACCGTCTCAACATCGCTGAGGCGGTTACCGCCGAGACCGGCCGCGATGCCGACTCGCGACGGCGAATCACCCTCTACCGCAGCCTCCTCGGCGAGATCGACGATCCGGCCGGCAACAATGGCCGGATCCAGCGGCAGATCGTGGCCTTCGACCCCCGCCGCGCGTCGCTGGTCGAACTGCACGGCGACATCGCGGCGGCCCGCAGTGTCGCGGTGCTGGTTCCCGGCGTGAACACCACGACCGACGGCTCGGCAGCCAACACCACCACGGCCCGCCGGTTCGTGTCCGGCAGCCACGGTGAGGTCGCCGTGATCACCTATCTCGGTGGCCGTTTCCCGCAGGTCCGCGATCCGTCTGCGGTGTTACTCGAGGCCGCCGACCCCCGCTACGCCCTGGACATGGCACCACGGCTGGTCGCATTCACCGAGGACGTCGACCGGGTCGTCTCCGACGGGGTTCCCGTGACGGTGATCGGCCATTCCTACGGCGGCTCCATCGTCGGTACCGCCGAGGTGCTCGGCCTGACGTCGGACCGCACGCTGTTCCTGGCTGCGGCCGGTGCCGGCGTCGGCGTCGACGATACCGGCGACTGGCACAACCGGAATCCGGATGTGCTGAGGTTCTCGATGACCGCCCCCGGCGATTTCATCGAAGCGGTGCAGGGCATCCCCGGCGGCCCCCATGGCGCCGATCCCGACCAGATGCGGGGTGTGATCCGTTTGGGCACAGGGCATTACGATGACGGGCGGCCGGTGGCCGGGTGGGATGCCCACAGCGGGATGCTCAACCGGCCGTCGGATTCGTGGCGGACCATCCTGGCGGTCATCACTGGGGATTCACCGACCCTGCACCGCGCGAGCGCCGAGGCGCCGCGGTAGCGGCTCCGACGTCACCCCTGCGCGGGCACGACGTCAGCCGCGCCCGATCCAGCCGAGGCGGCGGCTGATCGCATCCGCCGCGGCGATCGTCAGCGTCGAGACCTCCTCGAACCGCTCCTCCCCCAGGCGGTAGGCCGGGCCCGAAACGCTCAGCGCCGCAATCACTTGCGAGTGGGCGTCATGGACGGGCGCGGCGATGGCGTTCAGGCCGACCTCGAGTTCCTCTGCCACGCTGGCCCATCCGCGATCCCGCACCACCGCAAGCTGGCGCAACAGATCGGCCGGGCTCGACACGGTGGTCTCGGTGAACGACTCCATCGCGGCACCCAGTCGGGCCCGGACGTCGGCGGCGTCCAGCCCGGACAGCAGCACCTTCCCGCTCGAGGTCGCGTACGCCGGACAGCTCTGGCCCACCCAGGTGCGCAACGTGATCTCCGCCGGGCCGATCGCCTCGACGATGTTGACGATGCGGTCGCCGTCGAGCACCGCCAAGTTCGCGGTCTCACCGACCTCGACGCTGAGCCGGTCACAGATGTCCTGGCCGACCTTGACGAGGTCCAGCTGAGACCCACCGGAGCGCGCCAGCCTCGCCACCGCGAAACCCAACCGGTACTTGCCACGTTCGGAGACCTGCTCGACGAACCCGCGCGCCTCCAGCACCGCGATCAGCCGCGACGCGGTGGATTTGTGCACACCGAGCGCGTCGGCGATCTCGGTCACCCCTACCTGGCCCGCATCGGCAAGAATTTCCAGGATCAGCAGCGCGCGGTCGACCGACTGCACCGCTGCGGGCGGATTGTCACGAGTGGCCATTGCCGCCCGACCCTATACGCCCGGGAACCCGAGATTGCCGACCCGTCGTCGCACCGCCTCGATCTCCCGCAGGCCGTCGCCGAGCAGGCTGCGGTGCAACGGCGACAACTCCGACATGGTGATGACGTCGCCCGGCTTGTTGCCCGCTGCGACCTGTTCGACCTGATGGGTGATCCGCAGGCGCTGCAACATCGCGAACACGTCGCACAGCGTGCGGGCATCTTGCTCGCTGAGGGCGCCCGCTTCGGCGGCCGCTTCCAACCGGGTGGGGGTGCTCGCCGAGGTGATCCCGGCGGTCAGCCCGCCCCATCGGGCGAGGTTCACGATCGGTGTCACCGCGTGGCTCTTCAGGTCGAAAGTGCCACCGCGCCGCGACAGCACGTCGCGCAACGACCGGGTCCTCACTTTTCCCGACAGCGCCTCGAGCAGCTGCAGTCGCAGTGTGTTCGGATGCTCGGCGCGCACCCGCTGGAAGGCGGTCGACACACTGTGCAGGCCGGGATCACCCCACACCACGCGCCCGTCGATGAGCAGGGACGAGAGAATCAGCCCGCGATCGCGCAACGGGTCTTCCAGCCAACCCTTGGCGGCACGCAACCAGTCCGACTGGGAACGCGAAAACAGTGGCTTGGCGGCGGTCGCGCCGTTGCGATCCGACGGCAGCCCGCAGCCGTCGAGCACCTCGTGAACGTCGGCGGCGACGGCCCGCAGGCGCGGGGCCTGGGCCTCGACGTCGTCGCGCCACGACAGCGCGCTGTCGACGTCGGATGACGGCATCGCCTCGCGGCGCGCCACGCTGCCGAGGGTCAACCATGCGAACCCTGCGAGATCTGCGTGATCCGGTTGTGCAAGAACGATTTCCAGTGCACGGCGCACCAGGCTGTCGATGACGACCGACAATATCGCACTGGTGGCGGTGGCCTTGGTCCCGTTGCGGAACAGGTCGACGGCGATCCCGGTGACACGCTGTCCCACCTCTTGCAACTGCGTCGCGTCGGCGGCCTGCGCGATGGAACGACGGAGCATAAAACTCTGCCGCGCCGACGCCGCCAACAGGTCGGCGTCTTCGAGAACGCCGACGACCTCGCCGCGCGGTGTCAGCACGGGCATGTGCCGAAGCCCGCATTCCAGCATCTCCATCAGCACGCTGTCCGCGGTCAGATCGGCGGTCACCGTGCGCGCGGGCGCACTCATCACCTCGGCGATGGGCACGTCGACGGGCAGTCCGGCAGCCACCACCCGGGTGCGCAGGTCACGATCGGTGAAGATGCCCAGCCGGCCGTCGCCGAGCCGAATCAGCGCGTAGGACACGTGGTGCCCGGTCATCGCCACGACGACGTCGCGGACCGAGTCAGCCGGTCCGACCATCAGAACCTCACCGTGCACGAGTTCGGCGACGGGCCTGCTGTCGGTCGCGGGGGCGATGGTGGGCCGTTCCACCGTGCTGCGACTCCAGCCCGAGGAGGCAAGGAACGCCAATCCCGCCGGCTTGGCGAACTGCGCCCGCACCAACGCACCGGGCAGCCTGATCAACACGCTCGGCGCGGTGGTGCGCGCCTCGAAATCCATTCCCGCGCCGGCAAGCAGCGGCATGTACCCGAAAAGCCCGCCCGGTTCGACGACGTCGATCAGGGAGCCGTCGCCGCTGCCGCGCAACGCCACCAGGCCGCTGCGGACCATCCAGATCTCATCGGGCACCCGGGTGGCGTAATCGGCGACGACGACTCCTGCGGGAAACTGCTCTACCGCCGCTCCGTGCGCGAGCTCGGCGAGCTCGAGTTCCGTTGACGCCTGGAACGGGGTGTGCTCGGCCAGGAACGACGTGAGGTCGCCCTCGTCTGGTCGATCAGCGTGCTCAGCTCGATCGGATGAGATCGGCACACTTCTCCGCCATCGTCATCACCGTGATGTTGGGGTTGACCGCAGGCAGTTTCGGCATCGCCGAGGCGTCGACGACGCGCAGGCCCGTGACCCCCTTGACCCGCAGTGCTGGATCGAGCACCGCCATGGGATCCGACTGCGAACCCATCCGGGCGGTGCCCGCCGGGTGGTAGACGGTGTTGTGGCACTTGTGGATGTAGTCCAGCAGTTCGTCATCGGTGGTGGCGGCCGGGCCCGGTGCGAGCTCACGTGCGATCCACGGCTTCAGCGGCGTCTGCTCGGCGATCCTGCGGGCGAGTTTGACCCCGGTGAGCATGATCCGCTCGTCGTAGCCGTCGGGGTCGGTGAAGTACCGGGGGTCCACCCGTGCCCGGTCCCGGAAGTCACGCGAGCGCAGCCGCACCGTGCCCCGCGACCTGCCCTGAGTGACGTTGGGAGTCAGGCAGAATCCGTTGTCCGTCGTCGGGTAGCCGTGGCGCAGCGTGTTCATGTCGAAAGGCACGCTGCCGTAATGCATCATCAGATCGGGTTGGGTGACTCCCTCGTCGACGGTGGTGAACAACCCGATCTCCCACCACTGGGTCGACTCCGTCACCATCGGCCGGGCGGCCTCCCAGAACACCAGACCCTCGACGTGGTCGTCGAGGTTGGCCCCGACACCGGGCGAGTCGACCCGGACCGGGATCCCGATCTCCCGCAGGTGCGCGGTGGGCCCGATTCCTGAGAGCATCAACAACTTCGGCGTGTCGATGGCACCGGCGGTGACGATCACCTCGCGGCGGGCGGCCACGGTGTCGTAGCCGGTCAGGTCGGGCCGCTGATAACGAATCCCGTTGGCCCGCAGCGAGTCATCGAACAGGATCTCCGACACCCACGAATCGGTGCGAACCTCTAAATTCTTGCGCTTCCCGAGGATGGGATGCAGGAACGCGTGCGACGTCGAGTTCCTGGTGCCGTCGGGCTCCGCGTTGATCTGAAACCACCCTGCTCCGTTGCGCACCGTCTCGCCGCGGTTGAAGGCCACCGTCGGTAGACCCACCAGCGCGGCCGCCTCCAGAACCGCCGCACCGCAGGGGTCGTCAGGCGGCACGTCGCGCAACCCGACGGTTCCCGTCAAACGCCGCACCAGCGGCAGCATCTCGGCCGCACCCCACCCCGTGGCGCCCATCTCCACCCACTCATCGAGGGCCTCGGCGGGCGGGTGGAATGCGATACACGAGTTGTGTGACGAACAGCCGCCGAGCACCTTGGCCCTGGCGTGGCGCATGAAGGAGTTACCGCGCTCCTGGGGTTCGACGGGATAGTCCCAGTCGTACCCCGAGTCCAGCAGATGCATCCACTCGGAAAGCACCAGGATGGCGTCGTCGCCGACGTCGGAGGGTCCGGCCTCGATCAGGCATACCGAGACGTCGGGGTCTTCGGAGAGCCGCGCCGCGAGCACGCAGCCCGCGGTGCCGCCGCCCGCGATGACGTAATCGAATTCGGCGGCAACCTCCGCTGATCCAGCCATCCGTCTAGGCCTCCGCCGGATTCGCGGGGAGGGCCTCGGCCGCATGCGACTTCAGGGTGCCGATGTGGTTGCGCCCCTTGACGAAGTACCAGATCAGGCCGGAGCCGAGGATCACTCCGATGTAAATGAAGGCACCCCAGGCGTTGTACCAACCCTCGCCGTACACCGCCTCACGCGGCCAGGCCAGGTTCAGCGCCATCCCGACGCCCCAGACCACCGCCACGATGTTGACGGGCATCCCCCACTTCCCCATGGTGAAGTAGCCACCCTCCTTGAGATCCGCTGGCGGCCACTGGCCCTGGACCCGCTTCTTGAGCAGCGGACCGGTCACCATCAGGTAGGCCAGGTAGATCATGATGATCGCGATCGAGGTGAGCACGGTGAAGATCTTCGGCTGGGTGATGTTGATGACCAGGATGATCACCGCGATGACGCCGATGGTCACCGCAGGGATGATCGGTGTCTGCGTCTTGGGATTGACGGTGGCGATCTTCTCTCCGAACGGCAGGGCGTTGTCGCGGGCCATCGCGAAGGCCAGCCGGATCGCCGCGGTGTGCACAGCCAACGTGCAGACCGTCACCGCCACCACGATGCAGATCAGGAAGACGGTGCCCAGTGGGCCCCACATCACCTGTTCGACGATGTACTGCAGGCCACCGGTGCTCTCACCGATCGCCGGGTCGTCCAGGTTGGGGGCGGCCATCACCGCGAACACCAGGATGCCGCCGCCGATCACGAACGACGCCAGGATCGCCCGGGCGATCGCCTTGGGCGCGGTGCGACGCGGTTCGACGGTCTCCTCGCCCAGTGAGCTCGCGGTGTCGAAGCCGTACATCACGTACCCCGATGCCAGTGAGGCGATCAGGAACACCCCGAGGAAGCCGCCGCTCTCACCGGCCCCGTATCCGTTGGTGGAGAAGAAGACCTCCGGGCCGCGCTCCACGTTGACCGCCAGCAGCACGACGATCAGTACCGCGGCGACGAGCTCGATAAACACACCGGCGCTGTTGATCCGGGCCATCAGCTTCACGCCGAGCGCATTGATCAGCGTCGTGAACGCGATCAGGATCGTGCCGAGCAGCACCGCGTTGGCGGCGAAATCGTATGTGCCGGTGCCGTCGCCGATTATCTGGAATCCGCTCCACAGCCGGGGCAGGTTGAGCTGATAGGCCAGCGCCACCGCCGAGATCGTCACGATCGACGCGGTGAGCATCAGCCAACCCGACGTCCAGCCGACCAGCCTGCTGGCGAGCTTCTTACTCCAGTTGTAGACCGATCCAGCGACCGGATACTTGGCCGCCAGCTCCATGAAGCACAACGCCACGGCCATCTGACCGACGAACACGATCGGCCACGACCACAGGTACGCAGGCCCGGCGGTGCCGAAACCGAAGTAGAACAGCTGGAACGTGCCGGTCAGGATCGAGATGTAGCTGACCCCCGCGGCGAAGCTGGCGAACTTGCCGATACTGCGATCCAGCGACTCCTTGTACCCGAAGTCCTCCATGCCGCTGTCGGCGTGCGGCTCTCTGATCACCATGTGCAGTCCTTCCCGACCTGTTTAGTTTTTGAACCAGCCCGCGGCAGTGGGAGCGGTGTTGTGCCAGATGTGTTTCGTCTCTTGGTATTCGGCCAGGCCCGTGGGACCCAGCTCCCGACCGTTGCCCGACTTGCCGAAGCCGCCCCACTCCGCCGAAGCGGTGTAGTAGCCGAAATCGTTGAGCCACACCGTGCCGTGCCGCAATGCCCGCACCACACGTTCGCCCCGCGCCATATCCGATGTCCGCACACCGGCCGCGAGACCGTACTCCGTGTCGTTGCCGAGGGCGATCGCCTCGGCTTCGGTGGTGAATCGCTCGACCGTGAGGATCGGACCGAAGGTCTCCTCCTGCACGATGCGCATCGACCGGTCACACCGGTCGAAGATCGTCGGCAGATAGAAACTGCCCTTTGCCAGCGCCGGATCGGTCGGCCGGGCGCCACCGGTGATCAGCGTGGCACCCTCCGAGATACCCAGCTCCACGTACGCCTCGACCTTGGCCCGGTGCTGCTCGGAGACCAACGGCCCGGTCTCGCTGGCCGGGTTCATGCCATCGCCCATCGTGATCTTGGCGGCGCGGGCGGCGACGGCAGCGACGAACTCGTCGGCGATCGACTCCTCGACGATCAGCCGGGTGCCCGCGGAGCACACCTGCCCCGAGTGCAGGAACACCCCGGTCAGCACGTGGTCGACGGCCGCGTCCCAGCCGTCCCCGTCGCCGGTGCCGCGGACGTCGGCGAACACGATGTGCGGGTTCTTGCCGCCGAGCTCGACTGCCACCTTGGTGACGTTGTCCGCCGCCGTCTTCGAGATGGTCTGGCCCGTCGCGAGTCCGCCCGTGAACGAGATGAAGTCGACGTCCGCGCTTGCGGTGAGTGCCTCGCCGAGGACCGCACCGCTGCCCTGCACGAGGTTGACGACGCCTGCCGGCACTGCGAATTCCTGGAAAGCCTCCTCGAGAAGGTGCACGAACGCGATCGTGGACAGCGGCGTCACTTCGCTGGGTTTGGCGACCATCGTGCAGCCCGCGCCGAGCGCCGGCGCGATCTTCCAGGACATCTGCAGCAGCGGATAGTTCCACGGGGCGATCAGCACGCACACCCCGATGGGTTCGCGGATCACCCGGCTGATCACGGCCGGGTCGCCAACGTCGACGACGCGGCAGTCCCCGTCGGCGCCGACGAGTTTGGCGTAGTAGCGGAACACCGAGGTGACGTCATCGATGTCGATGCGGCTCTCCGCCAGGGTTTTTCCGGTGTCCCGGGTTTCCAGCGTCGCCAGTTCCTCCTTGTCACGCTGGAGAAGGTCGGCGATACGCTCGAGCAGCGCGGCACGTTCGGCTATCGGCGTTGCCCGCCACGCACCGTCATCGAACGAGGCGCGCGCCGCAGCGACCGCCTCTCGCGCGTCACCGGGAGTGGCCTCGTCGACCACCGCGGCAACAGAGCCGTCAGCAGGGTTGATGATGTCGCGGGTGCCGCCGTCGGACGCGTGGCGCCACGTTCCAGCGATATAGAGGTCAGGCTCGCCGTCCATACCATCTCCCGTCGCTTCGCTCGCCCCGGCCGATCTACCTTCGCTTCGCTCGCACCCGGCCGATCTCCCGTCGCGTCAACCGAGACGGGACACTACCCACTGATGGAACTCCGCGATGTGGTGTTCGGCGGGTACGAGTACTCCTCCTTGCCGGTAGGCGCGCGATGACATCGCCGGCTGGGTTCGCTCGCAGGCGGCGAAGTCCTGTTCGTTGACCCGGTGAAACAGCTCGACCGAGTGCGACACATCCTGCTCAGATCCGACCACCTCGCCGGTGTAGAGCCAGTCGCATTCGACCACGGTGCGCTCGGCCGACATCGGGAACATCCGGTGGAAGATCACGTGGTCGGGCACCAGGTTGATGAATACCGTCGGTTTCACGGTGATGGCGTAGTAGCGCCGGTCCTGCTCGTCGGTGATGCCCGGCAACCGGTCGAACCCGGCCTCGCCGCCGAGGGTGAATCCCGCTACATCCGAGCCGAATTCGGCTCCAAGACCGACGTTGACCTGGGCTGCCGTCCCGCGGGCGAACTCGGGAAGGACGTCGACGAGCTCAGGGTGGATCGAGCTGCAGTGGTAGCACTCCATGAAGTTCTCGACGATCAGCTTCCAGTTCGCCGCCACGTCGTAGACGACCCGTCGACCCACGTCCAGTCCACCGATGCCGTACCGGTTGATGGCGTCCGGGTCACCGAGCGTCCTGGTGGTCTCCGCCATCACCTCGTCGAACGGCGGCGGGGTGTCGGACAGACACACCCAGGCGTAGCCAAGCCACTCGGTCAGCGCCACCGGAACCAATCCGAACGTGTACCGGTCGATGGGTGAGCCGGCGTCGTCGGTCAGCGCCCCGATGTTGGGCGCAGCCATCAGTTTGCCGTCCAGGGCGTAGGTCCAGGAGTGATACGGGCAGCGCAGGCTGCGCTTCACCTGTCCCTCGGACTCGGTGCACAGCTGCGCACCGCGGTGTCGGCAGACGTTCAGGAACGCCCGCAGAAGTCCGTCGCGTCCACGCACCAGCAGCACGCTCTCACGGCCCACCTGGACCTTCTTGAATTTGCCGGGCTCCGCGAGATCCGACGACCTGACCGCGCAGAACCACATGTTCTCGAAGATGCGTTCCTGCTCCGCGGCGAAGATGGCGTCGCTGACGTAGGACTCACCCGGCAGCGTGGCGATCAGGGCGGGGGAAGGCTGCGACGCGGCCGGGGCAAGGGGTGGGAGTTCCATCGCGTTCACCTCTTGATCCGTGCCATCTCGGGATCGACGACCGGCTCGGCGTGCACCACCGCGCCGTGGGTGGCACCCCGGTAGTCGACGGTGACGGCGTCGCCGACCCCGATACCCGTGGGCAGCCACGCGTAGGCGATGGTGCGCCCGATCGTCGGCGAATAGCCGGCGCTGGTGACGTAGCCGACGCAGTCAGCCCCGACGAAGACCGGCTCCTTGCCCAGCGCGATACCGGTCGGGTCGTCGAACACGATGCTGCGCAGGGTGTTCGGCGGAGCGCCCGCCGTTTCGAGGGCGGCCTTGCCGAAGAAGTCGTTCTTGGCCATCCGCACCGCGAAATCGATACCGGCGGCGGCAGGAAGGTGCTCGGCCGTCATGTCGGTACCCCAGCCCCGGTACCCCTTCTCGATGCGCAGGCTGTTGAAGGCGATCCGGCCCGCGGCGATGACGCCATGCTCGCGCCCCCGCTCCCACAGCAGATCCCAGAGGGCCGTTCCGTATTCGGCGCTGGCGTAGATCTCCCAGCCGAGTTCGCCGACATACGAGACCCGCATCATCGTCACCGGGATAGCGCCCAGGTAGGTGCGGAGGGCGCGGAAGTACCCGAAGGATTCGTGGGAGATGTCATCCGGGCACAGCGGTGACACGAGGTCTCGGGCCAGCGGACCCCAGACGCCGACACAGCAGGTGGCCCCGGTGATGTCGCGCACCGTCACGCTGCCGTCCTCAGGCAGATGGCGGGTCAGCCAGTCCATGTCGAGTGGCCCGTTGGCACCAACCTGGAACACTGTCTCGGACAACCGCGCAACCGTGAGATCGCTTCTCACACCACCGGTCTCGTCGAGCATCAGCGTGTAGGTCACCGACCCGACCGACTTGTCGACGTTATTGGTGGTCATCCACTGCAGAAATGACGCCGCACCCGGTCCGGCGACCTCGTAGCGGGTCAGCGGGGTCATGTCGTACATGGCGACCGCGCTACGGGTCCACTGCGCCTCCGCCACACCGATGGGTGACCAGAAACGCGACGACCAGTCGTCGCGCTCGGGGATCACCAACCCCTCGATGCTGTCGACCAGACCGGCGTTGGCCTCGAACCAGGCGGGTCGCTCCCAGCCGCCGCCTTCGAAGAAGTAGGCGCCGAGTTCCTGGTGACGGGCATGGAACGGGCTGGTGCGCAGGCCACGCAGCGCCGTGCGGAACTGATGGGGATGGACGACGTCGTACACCTCGACGAACGCCTGGGAGCTGGTCTGCATGACGAACTTCGGGCTGCGCGCCACGTCCTCGAACCGGTACAGGTCGCACTCGTGTACGTCGACCGACGACGAGCCGTCGATGATCCACTCGGCCGTGGCCTTGGCCACACCCGCGGAGTGCGTCACCCACACGGCCTCCGCAACCCAGAACCCCGCCAGCTCGCGGTGCTCACCCATGATCGACAGACCATCCGGGGTAAAAGAGAAAATGCCGTTGAAGGCTTCCTCGATCTTTGAATCACTGAGTGCGGGAATCATTTCGGCGGCCGCATGCCAGGCGGGCGCGAAGTCCTCCTCGGTGAACGGCAGCATCGAGGGCATGGATTCGCCTGCGGTGTCGGCCAGCAGCGTCGACATGTCCACGGGCATCGGCTTGTGGCTGTAGGAGCCGATTCCCAGGCGGTCGACGTGTTCGCGGAAGTACAGGTCCTGGTCCTGGTGGCGCAGGATCGGCAGGCCGGCTTCGGCCAGTTCGGTGTTGCGCCCCACCAGCGCCTCGATCTGCCCGGTCCGCGCGTATTGATGGGCCATGGGCACCAACGGGAGCACCAGACCGACCTGGCGGGCGAACTGGGCGCCCCAGAACCCGGCCGCGCACACGACGACATCGGCATCGATGACGCCGTCGGCGGTGCGAACACCGGTGACGCGCTTGCCGTTGTCGACGATCCCGAGCACCTCGGTGTGCGGACGCAGTGTCGCGCCGCGGGTTTCGGCGCGCCGCGCCTGCGCCTCCGCGGCGCGCAGGGCCTTGGCCAGTCCGTCGGTCGGGGTGTGGAAGCCGCCGAGGATGCGGTCCTTGTCGATCAGCGGATGCAGAGCCAGACATTCGGCCGGGGTGACGAGCCGTCCGTCGATCCCCCATGACTGCGCCCAGCCGGCCTTACGGTGCAGATCACCCCAGCGTTCGGGCGTAGTCGCGACCTCGAGCCCGCCGACGGCGTTGAAGGCCCAGCCGTCGGGATGCTGCAGGGAGCCGAACTTCTCGACCGTGTATTTGGCGAACGCGGTCATGGTCTTCGACGGGTTGGTCTGGAACACCAGACCGGGGGCGTGTGAGGTCGAACCGCCCGTTGCGAACAACGGTCCGCGGTCGACGACCGTGACGTCGGTCCAGCCGCGTGCGGTCAGTTCATCGGCAAGCGAGGTGCCGACGATGCCTGCTCCGATCACGACGACCTTGGGCATGGTTCGACCGCTCTCATTTCTGAACGATTAGTTGTTGCGTATTACGCAACGGAATGCGTCATACGCAACAAATCATCCACCTTCGGTAGGCGTCGCGCAAGACGGACACGCTGGGAGATGTCAGAGCGAGCACCCACACTTCTGCCAGGGCGTCAGCACATGATGACACCGCGCAGAGAGGAACTCCCATGGAAGTGTCCGACGAGCCACCCGAAGGCGTGATCCGTGGCGCTACGGGCGCTCACCCGGACCCGGCGCACCAATCCCCGCCAGGGTCGTCATCACTTGATGACGACCCAGATACGGACCGTGCCACCCCCACAGCCCGGCCGCCGAAACCCTGGTGGGAGGGCCACCCCGACATCGAGGCGATGGTCGCCCGCACCGAACGCGAGATCTACGGCGATCCGGCCGAACAACCGGACCCGGCACACCAGACGGCGCCGGACGCGTCATCACTTGATGACGACGCCTGGTGGGACAGATTCTGGCCGGCCGACGGCGGACCGACCCAGCGACACGAGCTGTCAGGTGGCGATGCGTTGGTGCCGGCGTCATCACGTGATGACGACCCAGACACGGACAGTGCCACCCCCACAGCCCGGCCGCCGAAACCCTGGTGGGAAGGCCACCCCGACATCGAGGCGATGGTCGCCCGCACCGAACGCGAGATCTACGGAAGACCCGAGCGACCCGCAATCGACTACCCCGATCCGGTGCTCGCCGACGTCCTCAGCGGGACCAGCATCCGCGAGTTACGAGACGCCCGCGATGATCTCGAACGGGCGAAGGCGCGCTATGAGAACTCCGTCCGCGCCGCACGCAAGGTCGGCCTCTCCTGGGGACAGATCGGCGGGATACTCGGTATCTCGCGTCAGCAACTGCACCGGCGCTACCGCAACCTCACGGACTGCTAGGAGTCGCCGGCGTCGTCGCTTTCGGCGGATTCGGAGCTCTCGGCCGCCTCGGCCGAATCCCTTTGCGGCAGCAGCGCTTCGAGTGCGCTTCCGGTGATCCGACGGAACGCCCGCCGCGGCCGGTTGGCATCGAGGATCGCCACCTCCAGCGTGGCCGGCCCCAGCGCCCGCGGTTCGCTGCCGTTCACACCCGCGCTGAGAGCTCCCACCGCGATGGCCACCGCCTCGGTCAGGCTCGCGTTCTCAATATAGGAATCGGTGAGCGCCGTCGCGATCGGCTCGGTGGTCCCACCCATCACGACGAAGTGCGGTTCGTCGGCGATCGAGCCGTCGTAGGTGATGCGGTAAAGCTCAGGGGACTTGGTCTCGCCGTAGTGGGCAACCTCCGCCACGCAGAGCTCCACCTCGTAGGGCTTGGCCTGCTCGGTGAAGATCGTGCCCAGCGTCTGGGCGTAGACGTTGGCCAGTTGGCGGCCCGTCACATCGCGGCGCGAGTACGCATACCCCTGGGTGTCGGCGAACCGAATGCCACCGCTGCGCAGGTTGTTGAACTCGTTGAACCGACCCACCGCGGCGAAACCGATGCGGTCGTAGAGTTCGCTGACCTTCTGCAATGACCGCGACGGGTTCTCCGCGACGAACAGCACACCGTCGGCGTAGGCCAGCGCGACCACGCTGCGTCCCCTGGCGATGCCCTTCCGTGCGAGCTCGGACCGCTCGCGCATGGCCTGCTCGGGCGAGATGAAGTACGGAAAGCTCACAGCTCGTCACCTCGAACGATGTGCGCATCGGGTCCGAAAGTGTCTGCCCGCGAACGATTCTCGATGATCTCGCGGCATACCGCGGCGATCTGCTGCTCGGGTATCTCGCTGGCTCCTTCGGCGCCGATCACCACGGCGGTCGGGTAGATGCCGCGCACCAGATCCGGTCCGCCGGTCGCGGAGTCGTCGTCGGCAGCGTCATAGAGCGCCTCGACCGCCACGCGCAGCGCCGAGTCGGCGTCGGTCACCTGGGAGTAGAGCTTCTTCATCGAGGACTTGGCGAAGATCGAACCCGAGCCCACCGACTGATAGCCCTCCTCTTCGAGGTTGTGTCCGCCGGCGGCATCGAACGAGACGATTCGGCCAGCGCCCTCGGGGTTGGGGTCGTCGAGGTCGTATCCGGCCAGCAGCGGCAGCGCGACGAAGCCTTGAAGTGCGGCACCCAGATTGCCCCGGACCATGGTGGCAAGCCGGTTCACCTTGCCGGGGAACGTCAGCGCGACACCTTCGAGCTTCTCGTAGTGTTCGAGTTCCACCGCGTACAACCGGGCGAATTCCACCGCGATGGCGGCGGTGCCCGCGATGCCGGTGACCGTGTAGTCGTCGGTGATGTAGACCTTCTGCACGTCGCGGCTGGCGATCATGTGCCCCTGCGTCGCCCGCCGGTCACCGGCCATCACGACGCCGCCCGGGTATTTCAGCGCGACGATCGTGGTGCCGTGAGGCACGGATTCGGTGGGCAGTCCCGTCGGCCCGGTACCGGTGCCGGGCAACAGGTGGGGTGCCTGGTGGCGCAGGAAATCGGAGAACGAGGACAGGTTCACACCGCCTTGTGACAGGCCTTGCGACGAGGCGCTAAACGCTCCGGGTACTGCAGACGGAAAGGCTGACTGTTCGCGGTGCGGCCAGGTCACTGGCCGCCCTTCTGGACGTACGCACGGACGAAGTCCTCGGCGTTCTCCTCGAGGACGTCATCGATCTCGTCGAGGAGGTCGTCGGTTTCCTCGGTCAGCTTCTCGCGGCGCTCCTGCCCGGCGGCCGTGCTGCCGGTGGCGTCGTCGTCGTCCCCGCCACCGCCACCACGCTTGGTCTGCTCCTGAGCCATCGCTGCCTCCTGCGTATGTCATCGGTGGTCTCAACTGTGTTGGTTCACGCCCACCGGTTCCACCACCCTACCGGTCGGCAGCGAGATTGCTGGGGATAGCCCGATCAGTTGGTCAGCTGTTCGACGAGTTCTGCAGCGCTGTCGACAGAGTCCAGCAGCGCCCCCACGTGGGCCTTGCTGCCCCGCAGCGGCTCCAGCGTGGGAATCCGCACCAGCGAATCGCCGCCCAGGTCGAAGATCACCGAATCCCAGCTGGCGGCGGCGATGTCCGCGCCGAAGCGCCGCAGGCATTCGCCGCGGAAGTACGCGCGGGTGTCCGTCGGCGGGTTGTCCACGGCGTCGATCACCTGCTGCTCGGTGACCAACCGCTTCATCGAGCCGCGCGCGACGAGCCGGTTGTACAGGCCCTTGTCCAGGCGGACATCGGAGTACTGCAGATCGACGAGATGCAACCGCGGCGCCGACCAGCTGAGGTTCTCGCGATGCCGAAAACCGTCGAGCAGCCGCAGCTTGGCCGGCCAGTCCAGCAGGTCGGCGCATTCCATTGGATCGCGCTCCAGCAGATCAAGCACGTGCGCCCAGGTCTCGACGACCTTGGAGGCGCTGGGGTCGGGATCGCGACTGTCCACCAGCTTCGCCACGCGGTCGAGGTAAATGCGTTGCAGGGCAAGCGCGGTCAACTCACGACCGTCGGCCAGCGCGACGGTGGCCCGCAACGACGGGTCTCGGCTGACGACGTGCACGGCGTGCACCGGCCGCGCCAGCGCGAGGTCCGACAGATCCACCCCGTCTTCGATCAGGTCCAGCACCAGCGCGGTCGCACCGACCTTCAGGTACGTCGACGTCTCCGCCAGGTTCGCGTCCCCGATGATGACGTGCAGCCGCCGGTACTTGTCCGCGTCCGCGTGCGGCTCGTCGCGGGTGTTGATGATGCCGCGCTTGAGAGTGGTCTCGAGACCGACCTCGACCTCGATGTAGTCGGAGCGCTGGCTGAGCTGGAAGCCAGGCTCGTCACCGGAGGGGCCGACGCCGACGCGACCGGACCCGGTCACCACCTGACGGGACACCAGGAACGGCGTCAGGCCGGCGATGACCGCCGAGAACGGCGTCTGGCGCGACATCAGGTAGTTCTCGTGGGAACCGTACGACGCGCCCTTGCCGTCGACGTTGTTCTTGTAGAGCTGAAGCTTCGCCGCACCGGGCACGCTGGCGACGTGGCGCGCCGCGGCCTCCATCACCCGCTCACCGGCCTTGTCCCAGATGACCGCATCGAGCGGGTCGGTGCACTCCGGAGCGGAGTACTCGGGATGCGCATGGTCCACGTAGAGGCGCGCGCCGTTGGTCAGGATCATGTTGGCGGCACCGACCTCATCGGCATCCACCACCGGCGGCGGACCCGAGGAGCGGCTCAGGTCGAATCCCCGCGCGTCACGCAGAGGCGATTCCACTTCGTAGTCCCAGCGGGTCCGCTTGGCCCGCTGAATTCCTGCGGCTGCCGCGTACGCCAACACTGCCTGGGTAGAGGTCAGGATCGGATTCGCGGTCGGGTCGGACGGCGATGAGATGCCGTACTCGACCTCCGTTCCGATGATCCTTTGCATACCGGCCACCCTAGAGGGAGGACGAAGGGGCCGAGGAACGAGGCCACGAGGAGCCCGACCAAAAAATGTCGTGGGACTCAATACGGGCGAGGTCACGAGGCTGCGCGGAATGCAGGCGCGGAGCAGGACCGCGTGATGAGATTGCCGACGATGAGTCCGACATCCGCGCAGCGCACTGCCGCCGAACGCTGGTTCCTCCAGCGCGGCTTGCCCGCCGTGCTGCGTCCGGGCACCCTGGTGCGACGGGTCTGGCTGAGGTCCGTGCCCGCGCTCGCGGCCTTCGCCGTGACGATGGCGTTCTCGATCGTGGTCGTCACCGTGACCGGCAAGCACACGATCGACATCGACGGCACCCCGACCCGCACCGAGTGGTTCATCCTGGTGACCGTCGTGCTGGTGCTCCCGGCGGCTGCGCTGGTGGGCTGGCTGGTGTCGCGGATCGAGGATGCGCGCCAGCGCTTCGCGATATCGGTGGCGGCCCTCGCGGTGGCGGCACTGAGCACCGTATTCGGGGGCCCGAGCCCGTTCATCGTCATCGACGTGATCGTGGAGGCCGTGGTCATCGCGGCGATATTGCTCTGCACCGCAACGGGAATCGGATCGGTGCTGGGGTGGGCCGTACACATGACGATGGCCAACCTCGCGTCGATGGGAAGCATGCTGCTTCGAGCGCTTCCGGTGATGCTGCTGACCGTGCTGGTGTTCTTCAACGGACCGGTGTGGACGATGGCGTCGACCGTCAGCCGTGGCCGGCTCTGGATGGCACTGCTGTTCCTGTTCCTCATTGCCGCGACATTCCTGGTGTCCAGCACGCTGGGCCGGGTCCGGCCCATTTTGCTGCCGGATGCCAAGGAGCCCGAGGACGCCCAGAGGCTGAGCGGGACACCGTTCGAGACGATGCCCGACCGACCACGCCGCGTGCCCCTGTCGAAGGCCGAACGGATCAATGTGGTGTTCGTGCTCGCGCTGTCCCAGATCACGCAGGTGCTGACCGTCTCGATGGTCACGGGCCTGCTGTTCTTCGTCTTCGGGCTGATCCTGATCAGCCCGGAGATGCTGGCCGCGCTGACCCGCAACGGATCCACCGACGGTCAGATCCTGGGAATGACGCTTCCGGTACCCCAGTCGCTCATCCAGGTGGCGATGTTTCTCACCGCCTTGACCTTCATGTACCTGGCCGCGCGCACGGTCGGCGACAAGGAGTACCGCGCGCAGTTCCTCGATCCGCTGATCGACGACCTCAGGCTGACGTTGGTCGCCCGCGACCGCTACCGGACCGCGACGGTGGCGAAGTGAGCGGGTCCACGCCGCAGTCGCGACAGATCCACGATTGGTTCCTGCACCGCGGCCTGCCTCTGGTGCTCACCCGCCGGGTGCGCTCACGCGCCCTGATCGCGCGTTCGGCGCCGATGGTGGCAGGGCTCGGTGCGTTGACCGCGGTGACCATGTTGCTGGCCGACTGGACCGGCGACCATCCCGATTACGGCTACATCGTGCGGTTGGCGATCATCACCGCAACCCTGGCCGCCGCGCCGTTCGCCCTGTACGTGTTGCACCGGCGGGCCACCACCGCCTCGGAAGCCGGCCGGCGCACCACGGCGTTGCTGGTGATGGCGATCTTCGTACTCCTCATGCCGGTGATCGCATCCGGTTGGTCGGCGGCGGCGCTGGCCGAAGTCCCCGCTTTCCTCCTGGTGTCGCTGTTGGCGATCTGGTTCACCTATCTGGGTTTCGGTTCCATTCTGTTGTGGGCGTTTAGGTTTGCGTGGGTGCAGTTGGGCGCCCTTGGCACCCTGATGAGCCGGGCGCTACCGCTGCTGATGTTGACCGTGGTGGTGTACTTCACCGGCGAGCTGTGGCAGTTGGCCGCCCGGATGACCCGGCAAAGGCTATGGCAGACAATCGGTTTCCTCGCGGTGGTGGCACTGGTGTTCATGATCGCCACGATCCGCGACGAGGTCAGGGCGCTGCGTGAAGACCGGTCCGAAAACACCGACCCCACGGCGCTTCTCGTCGGCACGCCGCTGCAATCGGCCGACGGGCATCCCCCACCGCGCACCGCGCTGTCACTCGCCGAGCAGGTGAACGTCGTCGCCGTCATGGTCGTTGCGCAGGCAATTCAGGTCGCGCTGTTCACCACCGGGCTCTTCATGTTCTTCCTTGCGCTGGGCATCATCGCCATCCCCGACGACGTGACGGTGTTGTGGGCGGCGGAGGAAACCTGCACCGTCGGCGAACCCCCCTGCGCCGGAACCTGGTTCGGCATCCACATCCCGATCCCGCAGACCGTCGTGCACACGTCGCTGTTCGTCGCCGTGCTGTCGGGTCTCTACTTCACCGTCAGCACCAGCGTCGACCCGCTGTACCGGCAACGCTTCTTCGAGCCGTTGATCGCCGATGTCGCGGTGAGCTTGGCCGGCCGCGATGCCTATCTCGAAAGGGAAAAGGAGACAACCTGATGGACGACGTGTTCGGCAAAAGGTACGGCGAGGTGCTCCTCGTCCGACTCGGCGATGCGGGCCCGCAGGCCACCGTCTACAACACCTTTCCGCTCAACGACTGCCCGGCCGACCTGTGGGGCCGACTCGACGCGCAGGCGATCGCCACCGAGAACGGCGCGGCGGCCGCACTGCTCAACGGCCCGCGCTACTGGTTGATGAGCCATATCGAGAAGGCCGGCGGCACGGAGTTGGAGACCCGGACGTTCGGAGGCATCGAGATGCTGCGCCAGGCGACGGTCGACTTGTCGTCGATGAACCCGGCGCCGTATTCCGTCAACGAGGTGGATCGCCGGGCCGTCTTCGTCTTCGACGCCGGACGACCGGTTTTCGAGCTCGTCGACCCCGGCGGCCGCCGCTGGGTGATGCAGACCTGGAGCCAGACGGTCGATCCCACGCTCACACTGGATGACCTTTCCACTCTCGCCGCCCGGCTCACGCTGCCGGAGGGCTGGACCTACGAGACCCGCACATTGGACAGCCCACTGACCGTCGACACCTCGACCCGCAAGGCCAGTGTCACGCAGGACGACCTGGCCAACAGCTACTCACTACGGGCCTGACCGGGCACGATGCCGACTGACGCCAGTGTCAATATCCAGCGGGCGCGGCGGCTCGAGCCGCAGGAATTGGGTCCTGAACTGCACTTTTCGTGACGGATGAGGTCGCTGATGCTCCTGCGGTCTTTGCCGACGCAAAGATCAAGATCAGATTTCGATCAGACCTCAGATGGGTCACGGCTAGCGGTCCTAAACTTCCAGCACGCCGCGAACTCCTCGCGTGACCGCCCGGAGTAGGGGCGCCTTGTTGCTCCCGACGCCGAAGGAACTCGCCATGAAGAAACTTCTCATCCCCGCCGCCGCCGTATTCGTGCTCGGAATGGCCTTCGCCGCACCGGCGCTGGCCGATGACGCCGAGTACAACGCCGCGCTGGAAGCCGGCGGCATCATCGGCAACGATGCGGCTTACGCGATGGGAATGGCTGTCTGCCAGGAGATCGCGGCAGGCGTCCCCGAGGGCACCACGGTGGTCTCGATCTACACCAACACCGGCAACGACATCACCGCGGAGCACGCACAGGTGCTCTACGATGCGGCCGCCGCCTACCTCTGCGGCGAGTGACCTCTGATCGCCACGGCGATCAGAGGTACTGACCCAGATTCGATTCGGTGTCGATCGCGCGGCTTGCGCTCGACGACTTGCCGGTGACCAGGGTGCGGATGTAGACGATCCGCTCGCCCTTCTTGCCCGAGATCCGCGCCCAGTCATCGGGATTGGTCGTGTTGGGCAGGTCCTCGTTCTCGGCGAATTCGTCGACGATCGAGTCGAGCAGGTGCTGGATGCGCAGGCCCTTCTGACCCGACTCGAGCACCGCCTTGATCGCGTTCTTCTTCGCGCGGTCGACGACGTTCTGGATCATCGCACCGGAGTTGAAGTCTTTGAAGTACATGACTTCCTTGTCACCGTTGGCGTAGGTGACCTCCAGGAACCGGTTGTCGTCAATCTCGGCGTACATCCGGTCGACGACCTTCTCGATCATCGCCTTGATCGTCAGGCCACGATCGCCGCTGAACTCGGAGAGGTCGTCGTCGTTGATCGGCAGGTTCTCGGTGAGGTACTTGCTGAAGATGTCCTGTGCCGCTTCGGCGTCCGGCCGCTCGATCTTGATCTTGACGTCCAGGCGGCCAGGCCGCAGGATCGCCGGATCGATCATGTCCTCGCGGTTGGAGGCGCCGATCACGATGACGTTCTCCAGACCCTCGACACCGTCGATCTCACTGAGAAGCTGTGGCACAACAGTGGTTTCGACGTCGGAGCTGACGCCCGTGCCGCGGGTGCGGAAGATCGAATCCATCTCGTCGAAGAACACGATGACCGGCGTGCCCTCCGAGGCCTTCTCCCGTGCGCGCTGGAAGATCAGCCGGATGTGGCGCTCGGTCTCGCCGACGAACTTGTTCAGCAGCTCGGGGCCCTTGATGTTGAGGAAGTACGACTTCGCCTCGCGGGCGTCATCCCCACGCACCTCGGCCATCTTCTTGGCCAGCGAGTTGGCGACAGCCTTGGCGATCAGGGTCTTGCCGCAACCGGGCGGGCCGTAGAGCAGCACACCCTTGGGCGGGCGAAGTGAGTACTCCCGGTAGAGATCCTTGTGCAGGAACGGCAGTTCTACCGCGTCGCGGATCTGCTCGATCTGGCGGGTCAGACCACCGATGTCGTGGTAGCTGACGTCAGGCACTTCCTCCAGAACCAGATCCTCGACCTCGGCCTTCGGAATGCGCTCGAACGCATACCCGGCCTTGGTGTCGACCAGCAGCGAGTCGCCGGGGCGCAGCTTGCGCGGCCGGTCGTCGCCGAGCACGTCGTCGTCGTAACTGTCGGGCAGGTGCTCGTCGGCGACCAACGGCTCGGCCAGCCAGACGATCCGCTCCTCATCGGCGTGGCCGACCACCAGGGCACGGTGACCATCGGAGAGGATCTCGCGCAACGTGCTGATCTCACCGACGGCCTCGAAGTGACCCGCCTCCACGACCGTCAACGCTTCGTTGAGGCGAACCGTCTGACCCTGCTTGAGTTCCTTGGTGTCGATGTTCGGCGAGCACGTGAGCCGCATCTTGCGGCCCGAGGTGAAGACGTCGACGGTGTCGTCCTCCTGCACGGTGAGCAGCACACCGTAGCCGCTGGGCGGCTGACCGAGACGGTCGACTTCCTCGCGCAGGGCCAGCAACTGCTGGCGCGCTTCCTTGAGCGTGTCCATCAGCTTGGCGTTGCGTGCCGCCAGCGAGTCGATCCGCGCCTCGAGCTGGTGGATGTCGCGGGCGCTGCGCAGCCCGCTCTGCGGGCCGACCGCGTCTTCAAGCTGCTCGCGCAGCACGGCGGCCTCGCGACGAAGCTGTTCCAGTTCCGCAGCATCCTCAGGAGACAGGTGGTTATCGGGGGATGACCCAAAGGCTTCAGAGCCTTCTCGGGCCTCGGGACGCTCGGACTCACTCATGCTGAGCTCCTTTCCCACACCGGATGTTGGCGCGGTAACAACTTCAACGCTACCGGCGATTCAGTCTTTGTGTGCGCTGTAGGAATTCGACACACCAGCAACACTGTTAGCCTTTGATGATCAGTCGTCCGAACGAGAGGACAGTCGTGACCCTGAAACCCCTCCTTACCAGCCTGACAGCTGGAGCCGCAACAGCCTTGGTCGTAGGCGCTGCGGCGGCGGGTGTGACCTCGATTGCAGTCGGCTCCGGCACTGCAGGCGCGCCCGCTGCGCCTGCCGTTCAGCCCGTCGTGTTCGACGTGCCACTGCCCGCCGCACCCGCCCCTGATCTGCAGGGACCGCTGCTGTCGACACTGACCGCGCTGTCGGGACCGGGCTCGTTCTCCGGCGGTAAGGCCAGCTACGTCCAGGGCGGCCTGGGTCGCATCGAGTCCCGGGTGGCCGACAACGGCTATAACAACGCCGCGGCCAAGGGTTACTTTCCGTTGAGCTTCACCATCGCCGACATCGATCAGAACGGCCCTGTGGCCACCGCCAACGTCACTGCATCGTCACCATCGGGTGCCGTGGCCACCCAGCCGCTGACATTCATCGCGGGGCCGAGCCCGACCGGCTGGCAGCTCTCGAAGCAGTCGGCGATGGCGCTGATCTCGTCCGTGGGCTGATCTCTTTCGTGGTCCTTACCGATCTATGACGCGGGTGCGTCGCACCGTCTTGGTCCTGAGTGCCGCCACAACTGTGGCGGCACTCGGGCTGAGCGGCTGTAGCGAGCCGTCACCCCCGGCTGTGTCGCCGTCGGTCGAGACCTCACCGCCACCATCTGTCGGCATGCCCGTGCCGGCGGTCCCCGCGCCCGGGGGACCTCCGCTGCCACCGGGCAGCGCACTGATCGACGTGATGAGCAGGTTGTCCGATCCGGCGATCCCGGGTGACCAGAAGATCGCTCTCGTCGAACAGAGCACGCCCGACGAAGCTCCAAGCCTGGACCGTTTCGGTATCGCGCTGCGCGATAACGGTTCCTTGCCGCTGTCGTTCGAGACCCGAGATCTCGCGTGGTCACAAGCCAATCCCGGCAACGTCGTCGCGACGGTGGTGATCAGGACCGCCAACCCGCAGGGCGGCGAGTTCGTCTACCCGATGGAGTTCGTTCCGGCCGCGGGCTCGTGGCAGCTGACACGGCAGACCGCCGATCTGCTGCTGCAGCTCGACGACGGGACCGCCCCGCCGCCGGCAGCACCGCCTCCCTCCCCGGCGCCGCCTCCTCCACCCCCGGCACCGCCTCCGTCCCCGGCACCGCCGACACCCACGCGCTGAACGATGTGGATCGGCTGGCTGGAGTTCGACATCCTGCTCGGCGACGTGCGATCGCTGAAGCAGAAGCGTTCGGCCATCCGACCATTGATCGCGGAGCTGGCGCGCACGTTCTCCGTGTCTGCCGCAGAGACCGGCGCGCAAGATCTGCATCGCCGCGCAGAAGTCGGGGTCGCACTGGTGGCTGCCGACCGCTCCCATGTGGTCGCCGTGCTCGATGCCGCCGAGCGACTGGTGGCGGCCCGACCCGAATTCGAACTGCTGTCGACCCGTCGCGGGCTGCGGCGCAGCACCGATGACTAGGGCTGCACCCCTTCTTGCTCCTCGCGTCTCTTCAGCTCCTCAGCTCCGCGGCCCTTCTTGCGAAGCGGAATCGGTGCGACAGCACCCGGCGCCAATTTGCGCACACTGATCAGAAATGCCGTATGCCCGCGCATCGTGTGTTCTGGGCGCACCGCCAGACCGACGACATGCCAGCCCCGCTGCATGCTCTCCCACGCCCGTGGTTCGGTCCAGCACTGTTGTTCGCGCAGTGCCTCGACCGTCTTGGACAGCTGGGTCACGGTAGCGACGTAGATCATCAGCACCCCGCCGGGCACGAGTGCGTTCCCGACGGCGCTGAGGACGTCCCACGGCGCAAGCATGTCCAGCACCACGCGGTCCACTTCCGGGCCGGAGTAGTCGTTGAGGTCGGCGATCACCAGGTCCCAGTTCGGCGGCTGCTCACCGAAGAACGTCGTCACGTTGCGCACCGCGTGCTCGGCGTGATCGTCGCGCACCTCGTAGGACGTCACCTGGCCCTCGGGCCCGACAGCGCGAAGCAGCGAACACGTCAAGGCTCCGGATCCGGCGCCGGCTTCGAGCACCCGTGCTCCGGGAAAGATGTCGCCCTCGTGCACGATCTGGGCGGCGTCCTTGGGATACACGACCTGAGCGCCGCGCGGCATGGACATGACGTAGTCGACGAGCAGCGGCCGCAGCACCAGAAACTGGTCACCGTTGGTCGACCGTACGACGCTGCCCTCGGGCTGCCCGATCACGTCGTCGAGGGAGATGATGCCGCGATGGGTGTGGAACTCGCCACCAGGCTTGAGCACCATCGTGTAGCGCCGGCCCTTCGCATCGGTGAGTTGCACGCGATCACCGAGTTCGAACGGACCGGTTCTTGGCACAGCTGTTCACCCTGCCAGTAGACGCGCCGCGGCCGAAGCCCGGGTTGCCCGGATATGTCGCACCCCGGTCATACGCTGAACTCATGGACGAGCAGACGGAGCGGCCCGCCGATTCCGAACTGCCGGCTCGGCCCGCCCGTCGGCGCCCGGCGTTGTCTCCGTCGCGGGCGAGTGACTTCAAGCAATGCCCGCTGCTGTACCGCTTCCGGGCGATCGACCGGCTGCCGGAGCCCTCCTCCACCGCGCAGGTTCGCGGGTCGGTGGTGCATGCCGCACTCGAGCAGCTCTATGCCTTGCCCGCCGCCGAGCGCGGTCCGGAGACGGCGCTGTCGCTGGTCACACCGGCGTGGGAGCGGGTGGTGGCAGAGCAGCCCTCGGTGGCCGACGACATCGATCCGACGCTGCAGACCGAGCTCCTCGAACAGGCACGCATTCTGCTGTCGGGGTACTACCGGTTGGAGGACCCCACCCGGTTCGACCCGCAGAGCTGCGAACAGCGCGTCGAGGTCGAGCTGGAGGACGGCACCCTGCTGCGCGGCTTCGTCGACCGCATCGACGTCGCGCCGACCGGCGAGCTCAGGGTCGTCGACTACAAGACTGGGAAGGCGCCGCCGGAGGCACGGGCACTCGCCGAGTTCAAGGCGATGTTCCAGATGAAGTTCTACGCGGTCGCCCTGCTGCGTTCGCGGGGAGTTCTGCCTGCCCGGCTACGGCTGCTGTACCTCGCGGACAGCCAGGTGTTGGACTACACGCCCGACCTCGACGAGCTGCTGCGCTTCGAGAAGACGTTGATGGCGATCTGGAAGGCGATCCAATCTGCCGGTGCGACAGGCGATTTCCGGCCGAGCCCGTCGCGTCTGTGCGACTGGTGCGCCCACCACGCCCACTGCCCGGTCTTCGGCGGCACTCCCCCGCCGTACCCGGGCTGGCCCGAAGTGTTCGACGACGGCGATCCTGACACGGTGCTGCAGGTGGCGGAGCCGGCTGCGTGATCGACTGTCTGTACCGTCGGCAACCCCGAGATGCTTCAGACGGCGAATACCAGGTGTTCGAGTCGACCGACGGCACCCGCAGCAACTGGGACCCCGACATCCAACACGGTTCGCCGCCGTTGGCGCTGTTGACCAAGTCGATCGAGGACCTCGCCGGCACCACGGCGGGTGGCGGGCTGCGGATCGGGCGCCTCACGCTGGACATCCTCGGCCCCATACCGGTGGCCATGGTGCGGGTCCGGGCCTGGGTGGAACGGCCTGGCAGCCGGATCTCGCTGATGTGCGCCGACATGGTCGCCGACCGCCCCGACGGCAGCCGACGCACCGTCGCCCGCGTCAGCGCATGGCTGCTCGCCCCCAGCGATACCCGAGACGCCGCCACCGACCGGCACCCGCCCTTGGCCGAAGGCCGTGCGATGAAGGTCGCGCACGCCTGGGAGGGGGCACCGGGATACCTCGAGACGGTGACCTGGCGCAGACAGGAAACCCCCGAGGGTGCCGCCGCCGAGGTGTGGCTGAGTCCGCTGGTGCCGCTGGTGGATTCGGAGCCGACGACGCCGCTTCAGCGGCTGGCGATGGTGGTCGACTCGGCCAACGGGATCGGGGCCGCGCTGGATCCGGAGCAATTCGTCTTCATGAACACCGACACCGCCGTGCATCTGCACCGCCTGCCCACAGGCGAGGACTTCGGGCTGCGCGCCCGCGGTTCGATCGGTCCGGACGGCATCGGCGTGACCACCGCGGAGATCTTCGACCGGCACGGATTCATCGGCACCTGCGCGCAGACGCTGCTGGTGCAGCGCCGCACGTGATCGCCGGGGCGCGCAGCCAGTTCGAGCTCGCGTGGTCGCTGGCCGAGCTGCATCTCGCGGCGCTCGTCGAGGACGATTTCCTGTGGGAACCGGCCGCCCTCTGCTGGACCGTTCGGCAGGACGACGCCGGGGTATGGCGGCCGGACTGGGCCGAGGTGGAGCCCGATCCGGTGCCCGTGCCGACCATCGCGTGGCTGACCTGGCACATCGACTATTGGTGGACCGCGACGATCGACGCCGTGGCGGGCGGGGCACCCCGAGACCCGTCCGAGGTCCCCTGGCCCGGCGACGGCGCGGCCGCCGTGTCGCGACTTCGAGATCTGGCCGCACAGTGGTCGAAGATGTTGGCAGACATGACCGATCAGGACCTGACGGCTCCCGCACAGTTCCCGTGGGGCCCCGACGCCGGGCGCACGGTCGCCGACACGATTCTCTGGGCCACCGTTGAGCTGACCAAGAACGTCGCTGAGCTGGGACAACTGCGACTGCTTCGCGCCGCCTGTCGCTGAACCCCAGTTATTACGCTTGCATCTATATAGATGGCTTGCAATACTCGATGGCATGGACGTGTTCGAAGCGGTCGCCGAGCCCAACCGGCGGACCCTCCTGGATGCCCTTGCCGACGGTGAACGCACCGCCGGCGAGCTGGTGGCGGTCCTGCCCGGGCTCACCCAGCCGACGGTGTCACGGCATCTACGGGTGCTTCGCGAAGTCGGACTGGTCGAGGTCAGACCGCAGGCCCAGCGCCGCATCTATGCCTTGCGCGCCGACGGCCTGGTAGCCATCGACGATTGGATCGAGCGCTTCCGGCGCTACTGGACCGGTCATCTCGACGCGCTCGAACGCCATCTCGAACGCAGGCACGGTGAGGCAGATGGGTGATCGGGACGGGCGGGTGTCGATCGACGGTGACCGAGCGGTGCTGAATTTCGAACGCCGCCTGCCGTTTCCGATCGACACGGTCTGGGCCGCGATCACCGATCCCGCCCAACGCGCGCAGTGGTTCGGCGAAACGACGATCGACGCGCGCGAGGGCGGATCCATCGACATGGTCGCCGACGGACCACCGTTACCGCCGGAGCGCAAGCGGATGACCGGGCGCATTCTGGTGTGGGACCCCCCGCATGTCTTCGAGCACGAATGGAAGCAGCCGATCGTCGAAGACGGCGTGGTGCGCTATGAACTGCAACCCGACGGCCCCGACGGGTCGGCCACCTTACTTCGCTTCAGTCATCGCGGGCTCGGGGCGCGCAGCGCAGGCAGCTTCCTCGGCGGCACACACGCATTCCTCGACCGCCTGGAGTCGTATCTCGGCGGAAATCCCCTGCCGGACTGGCTCACTCGTCGTCTCGAAATCATCAATCAAGGAGCAGCGCCATGACCCCGGTCCGTACCGTCTCCCTTGCCATCGCCTATCACTCGGGATTCGGCCATACCGCAGCGCTTGCCCGGGCCGTCGCGGCGGGCGGCGCCGATGCCGGTGCGACCGTCAGTGTGATCGCGGTCGACCAGGTGACCGCCGGCGATTGGCAGACACTCGACGGCGCCGACGCGATCATCTTCGGCAGCCCGACCTATATGGGCAACGTGTCGGCGGGGTTCCAGGGTTTCGCCGAACAGACCGGTCGGCGTTGCATCAACGGCACCTGGCGCGACAAGGTCGCCGCCGGCTTCACCAACTCAGGCGGTAAGAGCGGCGACAAGCTGCAGACCCTGGTCTCGTTGGCGGTGTTCGCCGCCCAGCACCACATGCATTGGGTCAACCTGGGATTGGGCCCAGGATGGAACAGCTCCGCCCGCAGTGAGCACGACCTCAACCGACTCGGCTTCTTCTTGGGCGCGGGCGCCGCTACCGATGTCGACGCCAACCCCGAGCAGGTCCATACCGCCGACGTGGCGACCTGTCGGCACCTCGGCCAGCGGGTCGCCGACGTCACCCGGCAGCTGATCGCCGGGCGGTCGGCTACCGCAGCGGCGTGACGGGGCCGCCAATTACGTTGCCGCCCTTCACACTGCGGCGGTCAGCGATTGCCTGTCTTCCTCAGCGAAGGTGTCCTCCAAATGCAGCGGCGAGTAATCGATGTCGATCTCGGGAAGTGGGCGTCCACGCGCACTGCTGATGGTGCCGAAGCGGCGCATCCCCTTGTCGGCGGCGTACTGCTGGAACTCGTCCTTTTCGAGGCCGAACGGAACCACGTCGTAGAGGTCGTACGCGTCGTCGGTGTTCTGCAACGCCATCGGAATGAGCTCGTTCATCCGGGATTCGAACACCGCCCAATTGCTGTCATCCGCGGCGACGTGACGCCGGCAGGTGAAGGTGCCCCATGCCATGTGCCGCCGCTCGTCGTCACCGATTCTGCGCACCAGTTCCTGCATGCCCGGAAGGATGTTGTTGTCCACGCAGATACGGTGCCACGCATAGTATCCCGTCAACGCCATCATTCCTTCGATGACGTGGTTGTAGGTCGCCGATGCGCGCACCTGCGCGGCCGGTGACGGGTCGGTGGCCAGCGCGTCGAGGGATTCGGGCAGCTCTTCGTAGAAGATCGTCCGGTATGTGGGCAGGTCGTCGAGGAAGACCTGCAGGTCCTCGGTGACCCCCACGGCATCCAGCCACAGGCGGAACACCTGGGTGTGCTTGGCCTCTTCGAAGGCGAACTGTGTCAGGTACATCTCGTCGCCGAGGCGTCCCTCGGCCCGCATCGCCGCCATGAACGGCTGGATGTCCTGGGTGACGGCTTCTTCACCGGCGATGAACTGGGCGCACAGTCGCGTCGCCCATTCCCGTTCGAGGTCCGTCAGCGACTCCCAGTCGGCCCGGTCGCGGGAGAAGTCGATGTCGGCCGGGTTCCAGAACTTCGCATTGCCACCGGCGAAGAGCTTGAGCGGCAGGCTGTCCCAGTTGAGGCCGCCTGCGGCAAGCGAGTCCGAACGTGTCCTATTCATGAGAGTGGTCTCCTCCGTTGGTTGCGGTTGTGACGGCGTGTGGAGCGGCAGGTGCGAACGCCGCCGTGAGGACGGCGACATAGCGCCGCACCACCAGTGCCGGCTGCTCGGGTGAGAGCTCATCGAGTCCGAGGACGGGGTCCATGCCGCGGACGTACGGAGCCAGCGCAAGGTGCGGCAGGAGCATCAACAGCAGCGAAAGCAACGCCTCGGTATCGGCGTCCCGGCGCAGATCGCCGCGAAGACGCGCGTCGTGCACCAGAGGGCGGAGCACCTCCAGGTAGTGCCGGTGGACGACTGCCCGCACGCTGACCCGCACGTCGGTGTCCACCTCGAAACTGGACGCCGCGTGCAGTGCGCGTTCCCGCGGATGCTCGGCGAAGTACGCGACCCACACGTCGAGCAGATCGGTGAGGAACTCGAAGAAGGGTCTGCCGGCATCGAGGACGCGGATCTGGTCCTCCATGTAGCACCGCACCCGCTGGCTGCCCACGTCGGTGATGTAGGCGTAGAGGTCGCGCTTGTCCGCGAAGTACTGGAACAGGCTGCCTTTGGCGACGCCGGCCTTCCGGGCGATGACGTTGAGGCTGCCGCGCGAAAAGCCGTGCGCGGCGAACTCCGCTTCAGCGGCCGCCACCACCGCGGCGCGGCGGTCCCCGCCGAGGCGAGACCACGTCACTGTCGGCATCGCGCCTCCAACCTGATATGACCAGTGGTCATATTACTGTGAGGCGCGCCACAGTCAAGGGTGGCTACGTGAGCGGTTTGAGGTCCTGCAGCATCGTCGGGACCAACTCGCTGACGGTCGGGTGGATGTGCATCGTCCGCGAGATCGCTGTGTAGGGCAGCTTGGCGGTCATCACATCGAGGATGTCCTGCACGACCTCGTCGCCGCCGACCCCCAGGATCGCGGCTCCCAGGATCTCCTCGGTCTCGGCGTCGACGACCACCTTCATGAAGCCCTGGGTCTCACCCTTCTCGACGGCCCGGCCGACGCGGGTCATGGAGCGCTTTCCCACCAACGCCTTGCGGCCCGAGCGGCGGACCTCCTCGACGCTCAACCCCGCTCTGCCGAGCGGAGGATCGATGTAGAGCGCGTAGGTGGTGATGCGGTCGCTGACCTTGCGGGGGTCGTCGTCGAGCAGATTGGCCGCGACGATCTCGAAGTCGTTGTAGGACGTGTGGGTGAACGCGCCGCGTCCATTGCAGTCGCCCATCGCCCAGATGTTGTCGACGTTGGTCCGTAGTTGATCGTCGACGACGACGTAGCCGCGGCCGTCGGTCTCGACACCCGCGGCGTCGAGGCCGAGATCGTCGGTGTTGGGCTGCCGTCCCACCGCTACGAGCACGTGACTGCCCACGATCGGCTCCGCACCGGCGCGTGGCGTGACGGTGAAGCCTCCGGAATCGCCGTCCTGCTTGGCGAAGCTGATCGCGTCGGCGTCGAGCACGATGTCGATGCCTTCGTTTTCGAGGATGTCCTTGATCGCGGCGGAGACGTCCTCGTCCTCGCGGGCCGTCAAGCGGGGCCCGCGCTCGATGACGGTCACCCGGGCCCCGAACCGGCGGTACATCTGGGCGAACTCCAGCGCGATGTAGCTGCCGCCGATGACCACGAGATGCTCGGGCACGGTGTCGAGTTCGAGGATGCCCACATTGGTCAGGTAGTCGATGTCGGCCAGTCCCGGCATGTCCGGGGCCACCGCGCGGCCGCCGACGTTGAGGAAGATCCGGTCGGCCTCGAGGAGTTCACCGTCGACCCGCACGGTGTGCGGACTCTCGAATCGTGCGTGGCCGCGAATCAGGGTGCAGCCCTTCATGCCTTCCAGCCACGACTCCACGCCCTCGCGGTCGCCGACGCTGATGCGGTCCTTGCGCGCCTTGACCTTCGCCATGTCGACGGTGATGTCCCCGGTGCCGATGCCGAATTCGGCGCCGCGTCGCGCCAGGTGTGCCGCGTGCGCACTGGCCACCAGGGTCTTGGTGGGGATGCAGCCGTAGTTCACGCAGGTTCCGCCGACGAGCTTGCGCTCGATTACCGCGACCGTTTGCCCTGCGGCAGTCAGCCGCCCTGCCAGAGGCGGACCGGCCTGGCCGGCGCCGATGATGATCGCGTCGAATCGCTGTGCCATCCCGAGCTCCTACAGAAGGCTGACGAGAAAGGCGACCAGGAATCCGCCGCCCACGGCGAGAGCGTCTTCGCCGAACGCTCCGGGACGATCGTTGCCATTGCTGGCGGCCGCCGCCCGGATACGGAGCTCGGCGCCACCGAGAGTGCCGAGCACGGCACCGACGATGCCGGCGCCGATGGAGCTGAAGGTGTGGAAGAACGCGCTGCCGATCACCGCACCGGCGAAGGCGCCGGAGAGCAGACGCGCGACAAACTGCGGCGGGACCTTGCGACTCGGCGTCTTCGGGAGTTGGTCGGTGACGAGTTCACCGACCAGCAGGATCGTCAGCACGGTGACGGTGATGGGATGCGCCACCCACTCCGACCACTTGTCGGTGACGTCGATCCAGCCGAGCATCGCACCCCAGGCCACCACGGCCGGTGCGGTCATTGCGCGCAGACCGGCGATCACACCGATCAGCAGGGCCAGAAGAATTACGAGAACCTGAGTCATCGGACCTCCGAGCGGTGGATTGACATCCGGACGCTAACACGGAGAAACGCAGCATGCGCCAAGTCGAGATCAGAAGCGGCAGAACCTGATGTCGGAGGCCAAGATCGCTTTGGCGCCGATCGCCGCGATCTGATCCATGATGGCGTTGACGTCGCGGCGCGGCACCAACGCGCGCACCGCGACCCAGGCCGGGTCGGCCAGCGGTGCGATCGTCGGCGACTCCAGCCCGGGGGTCACCGCGGTGGCCTCGTCGAGAACCGTACGGGGGCAGTCGTAGTCCAGCATCAGGTACTGCTGACCGAACACCACCCCCTGGACTCGCGCCGCCAATTGGTCTCGCGCAGCCGCTTTTTCGGTGCCGGCATCATCGCCATCCGCACCGGCGGCCGGGCCGTCACGCTCGATCAACACCGCCTCGGAATCGCACAATGACTCGCCGAAGGCGGCCAGGTTGTGCAGCCCCAATGTGCGACCGGACCCGACAACGTCGGCGATCGCGTCCGCGACGCCGAGTTGCACCGAGATCTCCACGGCGCCGTCGAGCCGGATCACGGTGGCGTTGATCCCCCTGGCGGACAGGTCCTTGCGCACCAGATTGGGAAACGCGGTGGCGATGCGCTTGCCCTCGAGGTCGGCCACCTGCCACGAGCGATCGGCCGGGGCCGCGTAGCGAAACGTCGAGGACCCGAACCCCAGCGCCAACCGCTCACGAACCGGCGCGACGGACTCCTGTGTCAGATCCCGGCCGGTGATGCCGAGGTCGAGCTGCCCCGACCCGACGTAGATGGCGATGTCCTTGGGACGCAGGAAGAAGAACTCGACCTGGTTGGCCGGGTCGACGACGGTCAGATCCTTGGTGTCGGTGCGCCTGCGGTAGCCGGCCTCGGACAGAATCTCGGCGGCCGGTTCACTGAGCGTGCCCTTGTTGGGAACGGCGACCCTGAGCATGCTCACAACTTCCGGTAAACGTCGTCGAGCGACAGGCCGCGCGAGATCAGCAACACCTGCGTCCAGTACAGCAGCTGGCTGACCTCCTCGGCGAGAGCGTCGTCGCTCTCGTGCTCGGCGGCCAACCACACCTCACCGGCTTCCTCGAGGATCTTCTTGCCGATGCCGTGTACACCGGCGTCGAGCGCCGCGACCGTGCCGCTGCCCGCCGGACGGGCGCGCGCCTTGTCGCTCAGTTCGGCGAACAACGCATCGAAGGTCTTCACGGGTCGCGATTGTGTCACGCCGCCGATGTCGAAGTCACGGCGGTTTGCCCGAGCCTCAGGCCTTTGTCGTCGGCTTCTTCTCGTGGTGGAGGATCTCGCCGTGCATGTCCTCCAGCGACACGCCCTTGGTCTCCATCACCCAACGCCAGACGAAGAGACCCGACAGGACAGCGCAGAGTCCGTAGAAGCCGTAGGCGATTCCCAGGTGCTCACGCAGGCCGGGGAACGTGACGGTGATCAACCAGTTGGCCGCCCACTGGCCCGCCGCGGCCAAGCCGAGCGCTGCGGCACGGATGCGGTTGGGGAACATCTCGCCGAGCAACACCCAGACCACCGGGCCCCACGACATCCCGAACGACACCACGAAGAGGTTCGCGGCGACCAGTGCGATCACACCCGAAGCGCCGGGAAGGCTCGGCGTGCCGTCCGGGTTCACCGTCGCGTTGGCGAAGATCACCGACATCGTGATCAGCGTGACCGCCATGCCGGACGAGCCGATCAGCAACAGGGGCTTGCGGCCGATTTTGTCGATCAGGGCGATCGCGATCAGCGTGGTCAGCACGTTGATCACCGACGTGATCACGGTATAGATCGCCGACTCGTCGGCGCTGAAGCCGACCGCCTGCCACAGCACGTTGGAGTAGTAGAAGATCACGTTGATGCCGACGAACTGTTGGAAGATCGACAGCCCCAGGCCGACCCAGACGATGCCGTAGATACCGCCGGTCGGCTTCTTCAGATCGCGCAGGGACGGCTTGTCCTCGCGTTCCAGCGACTCCTTGATCCGGTCGATGGTGATCTCGAGGTTCTTCTCCCCGAGCAGCATGTTGAGGACCCGGCGCGCCTCCGGAATCTTGTGGCTGGCAACCAGATACCGCGGTGACTCCGGAATGGTGAAGGCCAGCAACCCGTACAGGATCGCGGGCAGCGCCATCGCCAGGAACATCCAGCGCCAGGCGTCCAGTCCGAACCACAGCGGTTCGTTCGGTCCGCCGGCGAGCCACTGCAGCAGGTAGTTGACCGCGAACGACAGGAAGATGCCGGACACGATCGCCAACTGCTGCAGCGAACCGAGTCGGCCGCGAATCCGCGGCGGCGACGTCTCGGCGATGTAGGCGGGCGCGATGACCGAGGCCACGCCGACACCGATACCGCCGACGATGCGGAACAGCACCACGGTCCAGACCTCGTGCGCGAAGCCCGTCCCGAGCGCGCTGATGAAGAACAGGACGGCGGCGATCTTCATGACCGAGATGCGGCCGATCTTGTCGGCGATCGTCCCGGCGGTCATGGCACCTGCTGCCGCACCGATCAGCGCCGACGCAACCGCGAAACCGAGTTCGGCGTTGCCGATCCCGAAGTCCTCCTGGATGGAGTCCACCGCACCGTTGATGACCGCGCTGTCGTAGCCGAACAACAGGCCACCGAGCGCCGCCACCGAGGCGATGCGGATGGCTGTGCCACCAGAGGAGAAGTCGTCGTCGGTGATGACCGAGTTCGAGTCGTCGACGGGGGGACCTTGACCGGCCATGACACGACCTTTCCGCAGCGTTGCGTGATACGAGTCACATTCAAGCACTCGTGGGATGCCGCCGGAAGGGTTCCCAGAACTGCGCGTGTCTACGCGGTATTTCAGGCGCTGCGTTCGCCCAGTTCCTGATCGATCTCGAAGTGGATCCTGCGCAGATCGGCCACATCGAGCTCGGCCAAAGACCGCACGTGCCGTCGCCGCCGACCGCCGGGCACCGGGACGTCGTTGGGCACCACCAGCACAGCGCAACCGGCGTCCTCGGCGGCAGCGGTCCCGGTCACCGAGTCCTCGACCGCGAGACAGTCCGCCGGCGCCAGTCCGAGAAGGTCCGCGGCACGCAGATACGGATCCGGCGCGGGTTTGCCGCTGGGCACCTCGTCACCGCATACCGTCACCGAAAAGTAGTGGCGACCAATGCTATTGAGTGCGCGCTCGGCGAGTGCCCGCTGGGTATTGGTCACCAGTGCCATGGGAGTGCGTTCGGCGGCAAGCGCTTCCAGCATCTCGCGAGCACCGTCACACCACGGCAACCCTCCGTCGAACAGGTCCGCCGTGTAGTCGTGCAACCAGCGGATCGACTCCGCCATCGCCGCGGCATCGGGATCCAGGCCCAATTCCGCGTAAGCCGTCACCATCGTTTCCTCGGCCGAGGCGCCGACCAGGGCCGTCCTCGTCTCGCGGCTCATCGCACCGCCGTAGGCCTCATAGAGCGCGGAAAGTGATACGTCCCACAGCTTCTCGGAGTCGACGAGGGTGCCGTCCATGTCCCACAGCACCGCTTGCATGTCGCCATTGTGTCACGCGCGGACAGACGCGCGCGAACCGCTCGACATGCGAAGACGTGCAATCTGCCGGATTCTTGGACGATGGCGGCCCCCATCACGGCGAAACAGACCAAGCGTGTGCACCCGGTCGACGAGGTGCTGCCCATCCCCAAGCTCGCGACCTACGGCTTCCAGCACGTCGTGGCGTTCTATGCCGGCGCCGTGCTGGTCCCGATCATCATCGCCGGTGCCGTCGGCTTGTCGCAGGACGAACTGGTCATGCTCATCACCGCGGACCTGTTCACCTGCGGTATCGCCTCGATCATCCAGGCGGTCGGATTCTGGAAGATCGGTGTGCGGCTGCCCCTGCTGCAGGGAGTGACGTTCGCCGGCGTCTCGCCGATCATCGCGATCGGGCTGGCGAACGGCGGCGGCGCCGCCAGCATGCTCTACGTCTACGGCGCGGTGATCGTCGCGGGCGTCTTCACCTTCCTGATCGCGCCGATCTTCATCAAGCTGTTGAAGTTCTTCCCACCCGTGGTCACCGGCACGCTGATCACCATCATCGGCCTGTGCCTGGTTCCGGTCGGCGCGATGGACGCGGTGACCAACCCGAACACCCACGAGCCGGACCCCACCAACATTCGGTGGTTCCTCTACGCACTGGGCACGATCGCCGTCATCGTCGCCATCCAACGAATCTTCCGCGGGTTCATGGCGACCATCGCCGTGCTGCTCGGCCTGGTCATCGGCTGCGCGGTGGCCTACCTGCTGGGCGACATGAACTTCGACAGGGTCGGCGAGGCCTCCGCATTCGGCTTCACCCCGCCCTTCCTGTTCGGCATGCCCAAGTTCGATTTCGTCGCGTGCCTGACGATGATCATCGTGCTGCTGATCACGGCCGTGGAGTCGACCGGCTCGACGATCGCCACCGGCGAGATTGTGGGCAAGCGCGTCAAGGCTTCCGACATCGGCAACGTGCTGCGCGCCGACGGCGTGGCCACCACCATCGGCGGCATCTTCAACTCGTTCCCCTACACCGCATTCTCTGAGAACGTCGGTCTGGTGCGCCTGACCGGTGTCAAGAGCCGCTGGGTCGTCGCCGCGGCCGGGGTGATCATGATCATCCTCGGGTTCCTCCCTAAGGTGGCCGCGGTCGTCGCGTCGATCCCGAACCCTGTGCTCGGCGGCGCCGCCCTGACCCTGTTCGCCACCGTCGCCGTCGTCGGCATCCAGACGTTGGGCAAGGTGGACTTCACCGACCACCGCAATCTGATCATCGTGACCACCAGCTTGGCGCTGGCGCTGTGGGTCACCGCCTACCCCGACATCGCGCAGGCGATGCCCACCGGTGTGGATCTGATCTTCGGCAGCGGCATCAGCATCGGTGCGGTGTCGGCGATCCTGCTCAACATCGTGTTCTTTCACACAGGTTCCCGCGGACCCGCCGTCGCCGGCGGTGGCTCCATCACCCTCGACGAGGTCAACTCGATGACCCACGAGCGCTTCACCGAGGTGTTCGGCCACGTCGTGCAGGACGTGCCATGGGCCGTCGAGCGGGCCTACGAGCAGCGTCCGTTCGCCGACACCAGGGCGATGCGGGAGGCATTCCAGGATGCGGTGCTCACTGGATCCTCCGAGCAACAGCTCGAACTGCTCAACGCCTTCCACGATCTGGGCGCCGAGGACGAGACCGGCCACGCGCTGGCCGTCGACCATGTCGCGCTGTCCAATCTCGACGAGGACGACCACAATGACGTGGTGCAGCTGGCCGGCGACTACCGCGAACACTTTGGATTCCCGCTGATCATCTGCGCCCGCGAGACCGAACATTTCGACCGGGTGCTCAAGAACGGCTGGTCACGGATGGACAATTCGCCCGGCGCCGAGAAGGCGTTCGCGCTGATCGAGGTCGCCAAAATCGCCAACTGCCGGTTCAGCGACCTCGTCGCCGACGCGAACCCGATTGCCGCAGCGCGTTTCAGCCGACTCAACGAACTCCAGTAGATGGCTGGCGCGGGACCCCCGAAAGAACTCGGCGTCGAAGGATTCAACCGCTTGTCCGAGCGACAGCGGATGCACCTGTTGTTCGAGGTGTGTTCATCGCCGATCTGGGCCCGAAGGGTGCTGCGGGGCGGTCCCTTTCGCGACGAGGAGGCACTGCTCGACCGGGCCGACCGGGTGCTCGCGGAACTGCCCGACGCCGAGATCGACTCCGCGCTCGACGGTCACCCCCGCATCGGAGCGTCGGTGTCGTCGTCCCACAGTCCGTCCTCGGCACGGGAGCAGGCGCGAGTCGCCGATGCCGACGAGGCAGTCAAAGCCGAACTGGCACAGAAGAACAGGAGCTATGAGGATGCGTTCGGCTACGTCTACCTGGTGTGCGCCAGCGGCCGCACGGCCGAGGAACTGCTCGCCATTCTCACCGACCGACTGGACAACGATCCCGAGACCGAACGCCGCGTGATGCGCTCGGAGCTGGCCAAGATCAACCGGCTCCGACTGCAGCGCCTGCTGTCGAAGGAGACTGCGTGAACACTCTGAGCACCCACGTCCTGGACGCCGTGACGGGAACACCTGCCGTCGGCGTCACCGTCACGCTCACCGACTCCTCCGGCCACCCGGTGGCCTCCGCGCTCACCGATGACGACGGCCGGGTCAAGACGGTCGCCGAGCTCGCATCCGGTATCTACCGACTGCATTTCGACACCGGAAGCTACTTCGCCGCCAGGGAAATCGGCGCGTTCTATCCCGAAGTGGTGATCGCCTTCGAGGTCACCGACGAGACCGGCCACTACCACGTTCCGTTGCTGTTGTCGCCCTACGCCTATTCCACCTACCGGGGCAGCTGATGAGGGGAGTCCGGACGTGAAAGCGGTCATCATCGGCGCCGGAATGGGTGGCATGAGTGCGGCGATCGCCCTGCGACAGATCGGGATCGATACCCAGGTCTACGAGCGCGTCACCGAGAACAAACCTGTCGGTGCCGCCATCTCGGTGTGGTCCAACGGCGTGAAATGCCTCAATTACCTTGGGCTGGAGGAACAGACCGCCCGGCTCGGCGGGATCGTCGACACCATGAGCTACATCGACGGGCACACCGGTGAGACGATGTGCCGGTTCTCGATGCAGCCGCTGATCGACGAGGTCGGGCAACGCCCCTACCCCATCGCCAGAGCCGAGCTCCAGATGATGCTGATGAAGGCCTACGGGCTTGACCAGATCCACTTCGGCCGCAAGATGGTCAGCGTGCAGGACGGCCCCGACGCGGCCACGGCCACATTCGCCGACGGGACCGTGGTATCGGCGGACGTCATCATCGGGGCCGACGGCGCCAGCTCGATCACCCGCGAGTACGTGCTCGGTGCGCCGGTGACCCGGCGCTACGCCGGGTACGTGAACTTCAACGGCCTGGTGGACACCGACGACGCGATCGGCCCCGCGACCGAGTGGACCACCTACGTCGGCGACGGCAAGCGGGTGTCGGTGATGCCGGTGGCCGACGGCCGGTTCTACTTCTTTTTCGACGTTGTCGAACCTGAGGGCGCGCCCTACGAAAGGGGCAGTGCGCGTGAAGTTCTGAGCGGACACTTCGCGGATTGGGCGCCCGGGGTGCAGGCGCTGATCGACAAGCTGGATCCGGCGACCACCAACCGCGTCGAGATCCTCGACCTGGACCCGTTCTACACCTGGGTCAAGGGCCGGGTCGCCGTGCTGGGAGACGCCGCGCACAACACCACACCCGACATCGGGCAGGGCGGATGCTCGGCGATGGAGGACGCGATATCGCTGCAGTGGGCGTTCAAGGATCACCCCGACGACGTGCACGCGGCGCTGGCCGCCTACCAGGACGCGCGCTCCGAGCGCGCAGGCGATCTGGTGCTGCGGGCGCGCAAGCGGTGCGACGTGACGCATGCCAAAGACCCCGAGAAGACCGCCGAATGGTACGCCGACCTGCGAAATGAGGATGGTACCAACATCATTCGCGGCATCGTCGGCAACATCATGGGCGGACCCGTGACGCCGGTCAGCTGACATACGCATGGACCTCAACACCGTCGAGACGACAGCCATCCCCACCCGCCGCGACGAGCTCTGGCCGCTCGGGCCCGGCGACTCGATCCTCGCAGGCGGCACCTGGTTGTTTTCCGAGCCCCAGCCCCACGTTCGCCGGCTGATCGACATCACCCGGCTCGGCTGGGAACCGATCACCCTGACCGACAACGGGATCGAGCTAGCCGCCACCTGCACTCTGGCCGAGATCTCGCGGCTGTCGTCGCAGCTGGCCGACGATCGCCCCGAGTGGGCCGCGGCACCGCTTCTGCACCAGTGCTGCACGGCCCTGCTCGCCTCGTTCAAGATCTGGGCGACAGCCACCATCGGCGGAAACATCTGCCTGGCGTTTCCGGCCGGCGCGATGATCTCGCTCACGTCGGCACTCGACGGCACACTGACGGTGTGGCGCGCCGACGGCACCGACTACCTGCTGCCCGTCACCGAGTTCGTCACCGGTTCGGCCACCACCGCACTCGGCCCCGGCGACGTGCTGAGGTCGGTATCGCTGCCCGCGACTGCGCTGCGTGCCACCACGGCCTATCGCAAACTCGCTCCGTCGCCGTTGGGCCGCTCGGGTGTGGTCGTGATCGGCAGACGCGACAATCCTGTCGATGGTGGCCGCTTCGTCCTGTCGGTGACCGCGGCCACCGTGCGCCCGTACGTATTCACCTTCCGCGGCGTCCCGACCGCCGACGACCTGGCAGCCGCGCACGCCACCATCGACGATGACGCCTGGACGGTGGACGCACACGGCGACCCGGACTGGCGACGGGCCGTCACCCTGGTACTTGCCGAGCAGGTCCGCGAGGACCTGGCGTGAGCATCCACGTGAACGGCGATGCGACGCAGGGTGTTCCGCGCCCGGGCCAGTGCCTGCGCAGCTATCTGCGCGATCACGGTCACTTCGAGGTCAAGAAGGGCTGCGACTCGGGCGACTGCGGGGCATGCTCGGTGCTAGTGGACGGCGAGGCCGTGCACTCGTGCGTGTTCCCGGCATTTCGTGCCGACGGCCGCGACGTCACCACCGTCGCGGGATTGGGCACACCGACCGACCTGCATCCGCTGCAGCGTCGCTTCGTCGAAGCGGGCGGCTTCCAGTGCGGATTCTGCACGGCAGGAATGATCACCACCGCATCGTCGCTGTCCGAGCAACAGCTCGCCGACCTCCCACAGGCGCTGAAGGGAAACCTGTGCCGCTGCACCGGCTATCGCGCGATCACCGACGGGCTCGAGGGCAAGGTCAACATCGAGAAGTCCGGCGGGGTCGGGCGGTCCATCGCGGCGCCGGCATCGCTGGCGGTGGTGACGGGAACCGAGCAGTACACCATGGATTTCACGGTCGCCGGTCTGCTGCACCTCGCGGTGCTGACCAGCCCGATCGCCCATGGGCGGATCGTCGAGATCGACACGTCCGCGGCCGAGGCGATCGCCGGGGTGCACTTGGTGCTGACGCATCGCGACAGCCCCGGCGTCGCGTTCTCCACCGCCCGCCACGAGAATCGCCACGATGACCCCGACGACACCGTGGTTCTCGATGACACTGTGCGCTTTCGCGGCCAGCGGGTGGCCGCGGTGGTGGCAGATTCCGTGGCGATCGCGGAAAAGGCCTGTCGAGCAATCGATGTGACGTATCAGGAGCTGCCGACGGTGTTCGACCCTGAGGTCGCCCGCTCCCCCGGTGCGCCGTTGCTGCATGGCGAGAAGGGTGCCGACACCCGCATCGCCGATGCCTCCCGCAATCTCGTCGCCGAGGTGCACGGCGGTGTCGGCGACGTGGCCGAGGGCATCGCTTCGGCGCTGGCCGCCGGCGGCACGATGGTGCGCGAGCGGTTCACCACCCAGCGCGTTCAGCACGCGCATCTGGAGACACACGGCTGCACGGGTTGGCGCGACGAGGACGGGCGGTTGGTGCTGCGCACCAGTTCGCAGGTGCCGTTCCTGGTCCGTGACGAGCTGTGCCATGTGTTCGGCCTCGATCGTGACGAGGTGCGCGTGTTCACCATGCGGGTCGGCGGCGGCTTCGGCGCCAAGCAGGAGATGCTCACCGAGGACATCGTCACGCTGGCGGTACTGCGTCTGGGCCGACCGGTGCGTTACGAGTTCACCCGCTCTGACCAGTTCACGATGGCGCCGTGCAGGCATCCCTACCGGATCGACGTCACCGCTGCCGCAGGACGTGACGGAGTCCTCACCGCCCTTGCGGTGGAGGTGCTGATGGATGCGGGCGCCTACGGAAACCACAGCACCGGCGTGATGTTTCATGGCTGCGGCGAGTCGGTATCGGTGTACCGCTGCGCGAACAAGCGCATCGACGCCCAGGCCGTCTACACCAACAACCTGCCGTCCGGCGCTTTCCGCGGCTACGGGCTGGGTCAGATGATCTTCGCGGTCGAATCCGCGCTCGACGAACTCGCGCAGCGGCTCGACATCGACCCGTTCGAGCTGAGGCGACGCAATGTCGTCGTCCCCGGCGACGACTTCGTCGACGCCCATGTTCTCGACGATGACCTCGCCTTCGGCAGTTACGGCCTGGACCAGTGCCTGGACCTGACGCAGCAGGCGCTCGTCGACGGCAACGGTGTCGCGGGCCCGGACGGCTGGCCTGTCGGTGAGGGGATGGCGATCGCCATGATCGCGACCATTCCGCCGCGCGGCCATTTCGCCGAGGCGTCGGTCGCCGTCACTTCTGATGGCGACTACCTGCTCTCGGTCGGCACCGCGGAGTTCGGCAATGGCACCACCACCGTCCTCACCCAGGTGGTCGCCACTGAGTTGAATACCACGCCCGACAAAGTTCTCGTTCGCCAATCAGACACGCAGGCAACGGGTTACGACACGGGGGCGTTCGGCTCGGCGGGAACGGTGGTGGCCGGTCAGGCGGTGATGGCGGCGTGCCGCGACCTGCGGGCCTCGATGCTGCGCGCTGCCGCCGAACACACCGGGGCAGGTATGCACACCTGCGTGCTGACCCCGCACGGTGTGCAGTGCGGGACCCGTCTCGTGGAGTTCGCCGACCTGCCGACGTCGCTGATCGGGCACGGAAGCCATGACGGCACACCGCGTTCGGTGGCCTTCAACGTTCAGGGGTTCCGGGTCGCAGTGAATCCCGAGACCGGTGAGGTCCGTATCCTGCAGTCGGTGCAGGCCGCCGACGCCGGCGTGGTGATGAACCCGCAGCAGTGCCGCGGCCAGGTGGAAGGCGGTGTCGCCCAGGCGATCGGGGGCGCTCTCTACGAGCAGATCCTGATCGGGCCGGACGGCACGGTGCTCACCGATGCGCTGCGCAACTACCACATCCCGCAGTTGGCCGATGTGCCCGTGACCGAGGTGCTGTTCGCCGACACCTACGACCAGATCGGGCCGTTGGGCGCGAAGTCGATGAGCGAATCACCCTACAACCCGGTGGCGCCTGCGCTGGCGAACGCGATCGCGCGGGCCTGTGGCGCCCGGGTGCGCGACCTACCGATGACACCCGCGGCGGTGTGGCGGACGCTCACCCGCGATTGAACGCCGAGAGTACGGTTTATGACGGAAATCGGCCGACATCCGTCATAAACCGTACATTCGACGAACCGGCCCTGACCCGCGGTGAGGCACGTGGCCGCGGGGCTCAGTCCTCAGGGTTGTAGCCGAGGTTGGGAGCGAGCCAGCGCTCCGCCTCCTTCAGGGTCCAGCCTTTGCGCTTCGCGTAGTCGCCGACCTGATCCTGGGCAATCCGGCCGACCACGAAGTACTGCGACTGCGGGTGCGAGAAGTACCAGCCGCTGACGGCGGCACCGGGCCACATCGCCATCGACTCGGTCAGCTCGATGCCGGTGCGCTCCTTGACGTCCATCAGCTCCCAGAGCGTCGCCTTCTCGGTGTGCTCCGGGCAGGCCGGGTAGCCGGGGGCAGGGCGAATTCCCCGGTACTTCTCACCGATGAGCGCCTCGTTGTCCAACTGCTCGTCAGGCTGGAATCCCCAGAACTCCTTGCGGACCCGTTGGTGCATCCGCTCGGCGAACGCCTCGGCCAGCCGGTCGGCGAGCGACTCCAGCAGGATCGCGCTGTAGTCGTCGTGGACCGCCTTGAACTCGTCGATCTTGACGTGGCTGCCGAGCCCCGTCGTGACGGCGAAGGCGCCGACGTAGTCAGCCAGACCGGTGTCTTTGGGCGCGACGAAATCGCCGAGGCTGCGGTTCGGGATGCCGGCCCGGTGCTCGCCCTGCTGGCGCAGGTTGTAGAGCCTGGTCTTCACCTCGGTGCGGGTCTCGTCGGTGTAGACCTCGATGTCGTCCCCGACGGCGTTGGCCGGGAAGAACCCGATCACCCCGTTGGCGGTCAGCCATTTCTCCTTGATCAGGGTGTCGAGCATCTCCTGGGCGTCCTCGTACAGCTTGCGGGCCGTCTCGCCCGAGACCGGGTTGTTGAGGATGTCGGGGAACCTGCCCTTCATCTCCCAGGCATTGAAGAACGGCTGCCAGTCGATGTACTCGCGCAGCTCCGCGATGTCGTAGTCAAGGAATTCCCGCACGCCGAGGCCTTGCGCGGGTACCGGCGGCGTGTAGTCGTCCCACTCGATCGGCGTGCGGTTCGCCCTGGCCTTCTGCAGCGTCAACATCGGCCGCTCACTCTTCTGGGCGTGCCGTTCGCGCAGGGCTGCATAGTCGGTCTCGGTGGCCTCCAGCAGGGCCGGCCGCTGCTTGTCGTCGAGCAGCGCAGCGGCCACCGGCACCGAGCGCGACGCGTCCTTGACCCAGACCACCGGACCGCTACGGCGCGGCGACACCTTGACGGCCGTGTGGGCGCGCGACGTGGTCGCGCCACCGATCAGCAGTGGGATCTCCAGCCCCTGACGCTCCATCTCGACGGCGAAGTTGACCATCTCGTCCAGGGACGGGGTGATCAGGCCCGACAGGCCGATGATGTCGGCGTTGTGCTCCTTGGCCGCGTCCAGGATCTTCTGGGCGGGCACCATCACACCGAGGTCGATCACTTCGAAGTTGTTGCACTGCAGGACAACTCCGACGATGTTCTTGCCGATGTCGTGCACGTCGCCCTTCACGGTCGCCATGATGATGGTGCCGTTGGTGTCCTTGGCCGCAGTGGTGCCGGACTCCACCTTCTCCGCCTCGATGTACGGCAGCAGGTACGCGACGGCCTTCTTCATCACCCGGGCCGACTTCACGACCTGGGGAAGGAACATCTTGCCCGCGCCGAACAGGTCGCCGACGACGTTCATGCCGTCCATCAGCGGGCCCTCGATCACCTCGATCGGGCGTCCGCCCGCAGCGGCGATCTCGGCGCGCAGTTCCTCGGTGTCGGCGTCGACGTTGGCGTCGATGCCCTTGACGAGGGCGTGCGTGATCCGCTCGCGGACCGGCAGGGATCGCCATTCGGCGGCCACCGGGTCGTCGGCCTTCTCCGAGGAGTTGAACCGCTCGGCAATCTCCAGAAGCCGCTCGGCCGCGTCCTCGCGACGGTTCAGCACGACGTCTTCGATCCTGTCCCGCAATTCGGGGTCAATGGAGTCGTAGGGCACCAGCGCACCCGCGTTGACGATGCCCATGTCCAGGCCGGCCTTGATGGCGTGGAACAGGAACACCGCGTGAATCGCTTCGCGGACGGGGTTGTTGCCCCGGAACGAGAAGGACACGTTCGAGATGCCGCCGGAGATGTGCACTCCGGGAAGGTTCTCCTTGATCCAGGCGCAGGCCTCGATGAAGTCGATCCCGTACGTGGCGTGCTCCTCGATACCGGTGGCCAACGCGAAGCAGTTCGGGTCGAAGATGATGTCCTCGGCCGGGAAGCCGACCTCGTCGGTGAGGATCCGGTAGGCGCGCCCGCAGATCTCTTTGCGCCGCTCCAGGTTGTCGGCCTGCCCCTGCTCGTCGAAGGCCATCACCACGACGGCGGCGCCGTACTTGCGGCACAGCCGTGCCTCACGGATGAACTTCTCCTCGCCCTCCTTCATGGAGATCGAGTTGACGATCGGCTTGCCCTGCACGTTCTTGAGGCCCGCCTCGATGACCTCCCACTTGGAGGAGTCGATCATCACCGGGACGCGGCTGATGTCCGGCTCCGCTGCGATCAGCTTGGTGAACCGGTCCATCGCGGCGACGCCGTCGATCATGCCCTCGTCCATGTTGATGTCGATGACCTGCGCACCGACCTCCACCTGCTGCAGGGCAACCGACAGGGCGGAGTCGTAGTCCTCGGCCTTGATCAGGTTGCGGAACCGGGCCGAGCCGGTGATGTTGGTGCGCTCACCGATGTTCACGAACAGGGAGTCGTCGGTGATGTTCAGCGGCTCCAGGCCCGACAGACGGGTGGCCACCGGGATCTCCGGCAGCTGCCGCTGCGGCTTGCCCTCGACGACCTTGGCGATCTCGGCGATGTGCTCGGGCGTGGTGCCGCAGCAGCCGCCGACCAGGTTGACCAGCCCGGCCTCGGCGAAGTCGGCGATGTATCCGGCCTGCGCCTCCGGGGACTCGTCGTACTCGCCGAAGGCGTTGGGCAGCCCGGCGTTCGGATAGCAGGAGACGAAGGTGTCGGCGATCCGCGCGACCTCGGCGATGTAGGGCCGCATCTCGGGCGCGCCCAGCGCGCAGTTGAGACCCACGGCGAGCGGCCTCGCGTGCCTGATCGCGTTCCAGAATGCCTCGGTGACCTGACCGGACAGCGTCCGGCCGGACGCGTCGGTGATGGTGCCCGAGATGATCAGTGGCCAGCGGCGGCCGCGCTCCTCGAACAGCGTCTCGACGGCGAACACCGCCGCCTTGGCGTTCAGCGAGTCGAAGATCGTCTCAATGATGATCAGGTCGGAGCCGCCGTCGACGAGACCGTTGGCGGCTTCGAGGTAGGCGGCCACCAACTGGTCGTAGGAGACGTTGCGGGCTCCGGGATCGTTGACGTCCGGCGAGATCGACGCGGTGCGCGTCGTCGGTCCGAGAGCGCCGGCGACGTATCGGGGCTTGTCCGGGGTGCTGAACTCGTCGGCGGCCTTGCGGGCCAGCGCGGCGCCGGCGTAGTTCAGCTCGTAGCTCAGGTCGGCCATGTCGTAGTCGGAGAGCGAGACCGCGTTCGCGTTGAACGTGTTGGTCTCCAGGATGTCGGCGCCGGCCTCGAGGTACTCGCGGTGGATTCCCTCGATGATCTGCGGCTGCGTCAGGGTGAGCAGGTCGTTGTTGCCCTGCAGAGCGGTCGGCCACTCGGTGAATCGATCGCCGCGGTAGCCGGCCTCGTCCGGCCTGTCCCGCTGGATCGCCGTGCCCATCGCGCCGTCAATCACCATGATCCGCTGGCCCAGCGCAGCCGTCAGTTCGTCGGTGCAGTCGGGGCGGATGTTCGGCACAAAAATGTCCGAGTCAGGGACGGTCGACTCTGGGGCGTTCACAAGTGCACTCCTTCCTCAGCGGAAGGCGTCCTTAACTCTGCCGAGCGTGGCGGATACCGGGGGATTCGATCCCCCCAGAACCGTTGCAACGCCTCTCGACCAGAAAAGTCTACGTGGTAACCCGATCGACGGCTGGACGCCCATCTTGTCGCTGCGATCAACCCCGACCCGCGTGGCGATCGCGATACCCGCGAGCGACAGCCGCGAACCTTGCCGGAGATTGTCGTCACTACGGTTAACCAGATTGCCGCCGAACGTGTTTCGTCGCGACATCGCTGGCGCACGTCGCGACGTCGTCGCGGTGCATCTGCTCGATGACGTCGGTCCGGGTTTCGTCGACGATCTCGTTGCTGCCCGAGAGGTCGTTGAAGTCGTCGGTCGCCTGGAATCGTTCGGTGTCGTATCCGGGATTCGCAACCTCCGGCGCGGGTCGATGCCCGTCATCCGGCCCATGCAGGGCTTACGCTGGCCTGGTGACCCCCTCGGATTTCAGCGGTCCGAAGCGATCCGACCTGCCCGACATGCGCGACACGATCATCGTCGCAGCGTTTGAGGGCTGGAATGACGCCGGTGACGCGGCCAGCGACGCGCTCGAGCACTTGGACGCCATCTGGGAGGCCGACACGCTCGTCGAGATCGACGACGAGGCCTACTACGACTACCAGGTCAACCGGCCGGTGATTCGCCAGGTGGACGGCGTGACCAGGGAGCTGGTCTGGCCGTCGATGAGGATTTCCCACTGCCGCCCGCCGGGCAGCGACCGCGACATCGTGCTGATGCACGGCGTGGAGCCCAACATGCGATGGCGCACCTTCTGCTCGGAGCTGCTGGCCATCGCGGACAAACTGAACGTGCAGACAGTCGTGATCCTCGGCGCGCTGCTGGCCGACACACCCCACACCAGGCCGGTTCCGGTGTCAGGGGCGGCCTACTCCGCCGACTCGGCGAAGACGTTCGGCTTGGAAGAGACCCGCTATGAGGGGCCGACCGGCATCGCCGGCGTGTTCCAGGACGCCTGCGTCCAGGCCGGGATTCCCGCGGTGACGTTCTGGGCGGCCGTCCCGCACTACGTGTCGCAGCCGCCCAACCCCAAGGCGACGGTCGCCCTGCTGCGGCGGGTCGAGGATGTGCTCGACATCGAGGTGCCGCTCGCCGATCTGCCGGCCCAGGCCGAGGAGTGGGAGCAGGCGGTCACCGAGATGACCTCCGAGGACGACGAGATCGCCGAGTACGTCCAGTCGCTGGAGGAACGCGGCGACGCCGAGGTCGACATGAACGAGGCGTTGGGCAAGATCGACGGCGACGCGCTGGCGGCGGAGTTCGAGCGCTACCTGCGGCGCCGAGGGCGGTAGCGCCCGACAGAAGGTAGCGAGGGCGGTAGCTTCTCCTGCCGAAATGGCATTCCAGCAGAGGTTTTGCGAGTGAGGACCTGCCGGAATGCCATTTCGGCGACAGTCACCATGCCCGACTCAGCGGAATCTGGTCAGGTAGTCCGCCCAGTCCCAGGTCGCCAGGAAGTCCTCGCCGGCGCGCTGCCCCTTGTCGTAGAGGAGCCGTTTGTCGCGCTCCGGGAGGTCGAAGTCGAGGACGCCGACCTCGCTGGTGTCGATCCGGATGGTGCGGACGCTCACCCGCGGTTGGTTCAGGTATGCCTGGTCGCGCCCGACGAGGATGGTCGTCACGACCTGTTCGAGCAGCGTCGGCGACCCCAGTAGATGCAACGGCCGCAGCGCCGGGATCACCTGCGCGTTGTCGGCGGGCAGATTGGGCAGCAGGGTGACCCCGAAGGTCGGCCAGCGGGGCTGGGCACCGTCGGTGCGGTCCAGGGAGTCGATCGGGAAATTCGACAGCAGCCCGCCGTCCACCAGGGTCGACGTCCGGCCCTCGGCACTGGTCAGCGTCGCAGGCTGGAAGAAGAACGGGATGGCCGTCGACGCCCGGACGGCGTCGGCCACCGATTGTTCGTCGGGGTCGAGGCCGTAGATCCGTTCGTAGTCCCAGGGCAGCCGGATCAGCTGGCCCAGGGTGACGTCGGCGACGGTGACGACGAGCCGGTACCGCTGTTCCGGCGGCAGGTTGCGGTCCTTGATCGCGAGGTCTGCGAACGTCGTGACGCCGTAGTCGGCCAGACGATCGGCCACCCAGTCCCGCAGTGCCTCGCCGCGGTAGATGCCGCCACCGCTCAGCACGCCCCAGGCGGGCCCGACCACCGGCACCCGCTCGATCGGACCCGGATCGAGGAATGCCCGGTAGTCGATGTTCATGGCGAGCTCTTCGAGCTGTGCGGCCGACTGCCGGCCACTCTGCACCGCCGCGGCCAACACCGCGCCGACCAGAGCGCCCGCAGACGTGCCCGAGATGCGCTGCGGCACATAGCCTGCCTCGACCAGTGCCGCTACGGCACCGGCCAGAGCGATGCCTTTGACGCCGCCGCCGGAGAGAACCAGATCGGCCTTGTTCACACCCGCCACGCTAGGCCTTGACGGGTTGCGGTGCCTTCCACGTGCCGTTCAGCGCGTCGGGTTTGGGCCAGTAGAGCCGCAGCACCAGCATGAACGGCCCCTCGGGCGCGGGCAGCCAGTTGGCCTCCTTGTCGAGGCCGGGCGAGTTGTGCTGGATGGAGAACGTGTAGCCGCCGTCCGCATCGGGCACCAGGCTGGGCAGCATCTCAGAGTTGATCAGGTACCGCTTGATCGGATTGTCGACCAGCAGGCTGCTCGGCATCTCGTACATGGTCAACGACCAGAACGCATTGACCGGCGGCAACTGCCCGGAAGGGAATTGGAAGGTGTAGTTGTTCGCCCCGGTCAGCGGCGCGCCCGCGGAGTCGTTCGAGAAGGTCGGGTAGATCGCCTCGGCGGCAGTGTTCCCGTAGATGCCGAGCACCGCTCCCGCCATCCGGTACAGGTAGTTGCCCTTGAGGTCGTCCTTGGTGCCGAACAACTGCGCCGAGGTCACCTTGCCGGTGTCCAGTTCGTTCTTCTTGAACGCGTCGAACTCGGTCCAGGCGTCGGCCATTCCACCCTCGATCGCCGTGCGCATCTCAGGACTCAACGCGTCGGCGTCGAACCCGCCGTCCGAGCCTTGGACGCCGATACCGATCGTGGCGAAGCGGTCCCGAAGCTCCTTTTCGGCGGGCAGCGTCGGCGCGAATCGCATTGCGAAGTCGAGGATCTCGAAGAACTGCGGTGACGTCCGCTGTTGGTCAGCGGTCAGCGGCGGCACGAAGTCGATGGCGGGCGGGGGCTGCGGCGACGGCTGGTTGAGGAACACCGACAGCGGCGTGACCTGATACCCCGCCTGGATCTTCTTGACCTCATCGATGTCGGAGGGCCCGAACAGCTGGGTGCGGTACAGCACCATGGCCAGTTCGGTGTCCGACCGGATCACCTCGTCGACGCCCTCGGGCTTCTCGCCCGTCCAACCCGGCCCGGCGAGCAGATACGTGCCGCCACCGTTGCCCGTGGTGCGGCTGCCGACGTAGGCGAAGTTGGAGGTGTACCCGTCGACGAACTGCAGCGAGTAGTAGCGGTCCTGCTGGATCGGCGGCACGGTCAGCACCAGTGGCTCGGCGCGCAGATCGGCGCCGACGGCCGAGTACGGAGTGTCCGAGTTGGGCGTCTGGATCGCCTTGTCCTCCGGCGTGTACACCCGGGCGGTGTTGTGGATCTCGTTCCATCCGCCCTTGTATTCCGGATCCTGCTTGTCGACGAAGTAGGAGTACTGCACCCGATAGTTGTCGACCATCGGGAACCCGTAGATGTAGGCCTCTTTGGCGATGGCGCGGGCCTGCTCCGGGGTGACGGCGGTCGACGACTCGGTCGGCGACGGAGCCGAAGCCGAGGTCTCGCTGTTGGGTGCGGTGTCGGTGCTGCAGCCCACTAGCAACGCGAGCGCGGCCAGCGCCACAGTCAGCCTGCGGATCACTGCTCCTCCAGTTCTTTGGTCAGTTCTTTGGTTCGTGAGCTCATCGACCGTCCGAGGGCGGCCACCTCGGCATCCATCAGCGCGACCCGGTCGGCCACGCCCTTCTTCAGAGCGCCCTCTCCCCATGGCGTGGTCAACACCGGGCCCAACCAACGGAACAGACCCACCCACTTCGGGCAGTTGATGCGTCGTTTGCGACCCTCGATCCCTTTCACGAATGCCGCGCCGCATGCCTGGACCGACGTGGTCTTGCCGAGTGGACCGGGCAGGCTCTCGATGGCGTCGCGCAACGCCGAAAATTCGGCCTTACCCTCCTGCACCAGCGGGGTGTCGATCCAGCACATGTGCGCCGAGCCCACGTCGACGCCGTGATGGGCGACTTCGAGCCGCAACGCGTTGGCGAAGTGCTCGACGCCGGCCTTCGACAGGCTGTAGGCCGCCGACCCAGCGACCGGTGCGTACGCCGCGAACGACGACACCACCAGGACGTAGCCGCGGCGCGCGATCACCGAGGGCAGCGCCGCCCGGACCGTGTGGAAAACACCGAGGGCATTGACATCGACCAGGGTCTTGAATGCCTGCGGATCGACGTTGAGCACCGAGCCGAACACTGCGATTCCGGCGTTGGCCACCACGATGTCGATCCCGCCGAAGCGCTCGACCCCCTGGTCCGCGGCCGCCTGCATCGCCGCCAGGTCGCGGACGTCGGCGACGACGGTGAGCACCCGGTCCCCGCCGAGACGGGCGGCGACGTCGCGCAGTCGGTCCTCGTCGAGGTCGGTCAGGACGAGTGTGGCGCCCTTGGCGTGGAGTCGCCGGGCGACCTCCTCGCCGATACCGTTTGCGCCACCGGTGATCAGCGCGACCTTCCCGCGCACAGAATCCATGGCCGAAACCTACTCCACGGGCACGGTGTTACAGCTGAACTCCCAGCAGCGCGTCGACCGCGGTCGCGACCGTCCGGCCGGACTCGGCGTCGTGACCTCCGTAGGCCAGCGCGTCGGTGGTCCAACCATCAAGGGCAGCAAGCGCTTTCGGAGTGTCCAGGTCGTCAGCGAGGTAACGACGCACCCGCGCCACGACGTCGGCGGCGTCGGGTGCGGCGTCGAGTTGGGTGGCGCTGCGCCACCGGTGCAGCCGGGCCTGCGCCTCGTCGAGCACCTGCGGGCTCCAGAACCGGTCCTCGCGGTAGTGCCCGGCGAACAGCCCGAGCCTGATCACCGACGGATCGACGCCTTCTCGGCGCAGTTGCGAGACGAGCACCAGGTTGCCGCGACTCTTGGACATCTTGTGGCCGTCCCAGCCGATCATCCCGGCATGCACGTAGTGGTGCGCGAATCGTCGCTCGCCGGTCACGGATTCGGCGTGCGCGGCGGAGAACTCGTGGTGCGGGAAGATCAGGTCGCTGCCACCGCCCTGGATGTCCAGATCGGTGCCGATGCGGCTGAGCGCGATCGCGGCGCACTCGACGTGCCAGCCCGGCCGGCCCGGCCCGAACGGCGACGGCCAGCTGGGCTCGCCGGGGCGGGCCGCCAACCACAGCAGCGCATCGAGCGGATCCCCCTTGCCGGCCCGCTCGGGGTCTCCCCCGCGCTCGGCGAACAGCGCCATCATCGTGTCGCGGTCGTAGCCGGACTCGTAGCCGAACTGCACGGTGGCACCGGCGCGGAAGTAGACGTCGGGATACTCGGCGTCGTCGACGACGTAGGCGGCACCGGAAGCCAACATCTTCTCGACGACCTCGATGACCTCGGCGATGGCCTCGGTGGCGGCCACATAGTCGCGCGGCGGCAGCACCCGCAGAGCCGCCATGTCCTCGCGGAACAGTTCGGTCTCCCGGTCGCCGAGCTCGCGCCAACCGATGCCGTCGCGCTGAGCGCGCTCGAACAGCGGATCGTCGACGTCGGTGATGTTCTGCACGTAGTGCACGTCGTGACCGGCGTCGAGCCAGACGCGGTGCACCAGATCGAAGGTCAGGTACGTCGCCGCATGGCCGAGGTGGGTGGCGTCGTACGGGGTGATCCCGCAGACGTACATGGTGGCGGTGGCGCCCGGGGTGACCGGGCGCACCTGCCGGTCAGCACTGTCGTAGAGCCGCAGCTGCGGCCCCCGCCCAGGAAGCACCGGAACACTCGGCGCCGACCACGATCGCATAGCGTCGACTTTAGACATCGTCGTGTGCGACAACGCCAACGGCCGTTTCATTCCCTCATCGGTCGCGATAGGCCGACAGGATCGCCCCGAGCAGCACCTCGGCCAGCTCAGGACGGCACATCAGCAGATCCGGAAGGTAGGGATCCCGGCGGTTGTACAGCAGCGGGGACCCGTCGAGGCGTGTGGCGTGCATGCCCGCCGCCCACAGAACACCTGCGGGGGCCGCCGAATCCCATTCCCACTGCCCGCCGGCGTGCACATAGGCGTCGACGTCACCGCGGACCACCGCCATCGCCTTGGCGCCTGCCGAGCCGATCCGGACCAGCTGGATGTCGAGCTGATCACGGATCCGCCACAGCACCGCGGGCGGTCTGTTCGAACTGGCGGTGATGCGGATCGGCCCGTCGGTGCGTGGCGGCGGCGCGGGCACGGTGTCGGTGCGGTACACCTCGCCGCGCGCAGGCAGCGCCACGGCGGCGTCGGTGATGGTGCCGCCCTCAGCAGCAGCCGACCGCTGCCACAGTGCGATGTGCACCGCCCAGTCGGCGCGTCCGGGCATCGAGTACTCATGGGTGCCATCGACGGGATCGACGATCCACACCCGGTCGGCGTGGACGCGCGACACGTCGTCGACGGCCTCCTCGGACAGGATGGAATCGTGCGGCCGGTCCCGGTGCAGCCGGTCCAGGATCAGCGTGTTGGCACGCTTGTCGCCGGCGTCGCCGAGGTCGTAAGGATCGTAAAAGCCGATCTGCTCGCGCATCGCCAGCAGCAGCTCACCGGCCTCGGCGGCCACCTCGGCGGCCAGCGCTGCATCGGTGAGGGTCACCGCGTCAGTAGATCATGCTAAAACGCCGGCCACGGTATCGGCCGTCGCCGGTCGGGCCCCGGCATCACCGGATTTCTCAGCAGGGCAACGACTCTGGCCCTCAGGGCAGCCACCTCTCGCGGGGTGATGTGGCAGTGCAATTCGGCGCCCAGATCGTCGGTCAGCGCGTCGCCGAGGCATGCGACCGCCTCGAGGGTGTCGTCGTCGACCGGCTTGCCTGCCCAGCCCCACAACACGGTGCGCAGCTTGTCCTCGACGTGCAGGGTGACACCGTGGTCGACGCCGTAGACGTACCCGTCGATTCCGGACAGGACGTGGCCGCCCTTACGGTCGGCGTTGTTGATCAACACATCGAGCACGGCCATCCGCCGGAGCCGGTCGTCGTCGGCGTGCACCAGGGTGACCTCGTCACCGGCGTAGTCGTATGCCTCCAGCACCGGCAGGAATCCCGCAGGGATCTTTCCCGAGGGCACCAGGTCGATCAGGTCCGGGCCGGCGGCGACGTCGTCCGCGGCGTCATCGTCGGCGCTGTCGCTCGGCTGGTCGACCCACCGCTGCACCATGCCGGGGCCGGCCGGTCCATCACGAATGATGGTGTACGGCACGATATTCCAGCCCAGTGCCGCCGAGACCAGGTAGGACGCGAGTTCCCGCCCGGCCAGCGTGCCGTCGGGGAAATCCCATAGCGGCGCCTCTCCCCTGACCGGTTTGTACACGCAATGGCGGGTGCGCTCACCCAGGGTGGCCTCGCACAGGAAGGTGGCGTTGCTCGCCGAACGGATCCGTCCGATGACGGTCATTTCACCGGACTGCAGCACCTCGTCGGCGCCGCTGCCGGGATCAGGCTTCGTCGTCGACATCTTCGGTCCCGCCGAACACACCGCGCCGATAGCCGTTGGTGCGGGCACAGATGTGGCCCTCGGGATCCAGCGGTTCGTCGCACAACGGGCAGGGCGGGCGTCCCGCCGAGATCACCCGGTTGGAACGCGTCGCGAATTCGCGGGCCGACTCGGGGGTCAGGAACACCCGCACCGCGTCGGGGCCCTCTTCGGCGTCGTCGAGCACCACCGACGCGTCGAACTCGGTTTCGGACACGGCGAGCAGTTCGACGACGACGGTCTCGGCCTCGGAATCCCAGCCCAGGCCCATCGTGCCGACCCGGAATTCCGCGTCCACCGGTGTGACCAGCGGGCTGAGATCCTCGATCTCGCCGGTCTCCGGCGGGATCGGCGTCCCGAACCGACGGTTGATCTCCAGCAGAAGCGCGGCGATCCGTTCGGCGAGCACCGCAACCTGCTGCTTTTCCAGGATCACCGAGATGACCCGTTTGTCGTGGACGGCCTGCAGATAAAAGGTGCGGTTTCCGGGTTGGCCGACGGTCCCGGCCACGAAGCGGTCGGGTGTGCGGAAGACGTGGATTTCGCGGGCCATGGCAGATTCCAAAATACCGGCTGTGCCCGGTCAGCCGTAATTGTGCGGCGTGATCGTCATTCGGTCGACCCGCCGACCACGGCCTCGCCGGCGGGCACCGCACCGTCCTCGGAGTTCTCTTTCGCGGGTGGGGTGGACAGTGCGGCGTTCAGAGTCGAGCCGGTGTGGTTGACGTGGATCACAAACGGCCGCAGCGTCGTATAGCGGACGACGCTGACCGACGCGGGGTCGGCGTTGATCCTTTGGAAGGTGTCCAGATGTGCGCCGAGCGCGTCGGCCAGCACCGCTTTGATCACGTCACCGTGCGTACAGGCGACCCACAGCACGTCCGTGCCGTGCTCGTCGGCAAGCCTGCGGTCGTGGTCGCGGACGGCCGCCACCGCCCGCGCCTGGACCCCCGCCAGCCCTTCTCCGTCCGGGAACACAGCCGCGCTGGGCTGCTGCTGGACCACCGCCCACAATGACTCTTTGACCAGGTCACCGATCTTGCGACCGGTCCAGGCCCCGTAGTCGACCTCGGAGATCCGGTCGTCGACGACCGGTTCCAACCCCAGCGCGGCGGCCAGCGGTTCGACTGTTCGCTCACAGCGCAGCAGCGGCGACCGAACGATCGCCCGGATCGGCAGCGCGCCGATCCGGTCGACGAGCGCGCCGGCCTGTTCGCGGCCCTTGTCGTCGAGGTCGACCCCCTCGGACCGACCGGCCAGGGTGTGGGCCGTGTTGGACGTCGAACGGCCGTGTCGCAGTAGCAGAACCGTCATGTGGCGGCCACCACCCCTGTCCCGAGCAGAATCAACACCACGGTGCCGAGCACGACACGGTAACCGACGAACCAGTACATGCTGTGGCTGACCAGGAATCGCAGGAACCAGGACACCGCGGCGAACCCGACCACGAACGCGATCAGGGTCGAGACCAGAAGTTGAGCTCCGCTGGCGCTCATGCCTTCCCCGACGGGTGCGAACGCATCGGGCAACGAGAACAGCCCGGAGGCGAACACCGCCGGGATCGCCAGCAGGAAGCCGAAGCGCGCCGCCAGTTCGCGGTCGAGGCCGAGGAACAGGCCGGCGCTGATGGTCGCCCCCGAGCGCGACACCCCCGGCACCAGCGCGAGGCACTGCGCGAAACCGACGATGACGCTGTCCTTCCAGGTGAGCTGCTCGACGTGACGCGTCTGCCTGCCGTAGTACTCGGCGGCGGCGATGACCACCGAGAAGACGATCAGTGCCGTCGCTACCAACCACAGATTACGTGCGCCCGTGCGGATCTCGTCCTTGAAGAGCAGGCCGATCACGCCGATCGGGATGGAGCCGATGATCACCCACCAACCGAGCCAGTAGTCGGCGTTGCGGTGCGCGGCCACGAACAGGCCGTTGAACCACGCCTTGACGATCCGCACGATGTCGCGGGCGAAGTAGACCAGCACGGCCGCTTCGGTGCCGAGTTGGCTGACCGCGGTGAACGAGGCACCGGCGTCGTCGTCGAAGAACACCCGGGACGCGATCGCCAGGTGCCCCGACGACGACACCGGCAGGAACTCCGTGAGGCCCTGCAGTATCGACAGGACGACGACCTGCATCCACGACATCGCAGGCCCGTCGGTCACGACGACGACCGTACCGTGACGTGGCGCCCAGAGCCGTCAGCGGCCGTTGCGGGGCACCGGCTGCGCCTCGGCGACCGCGTCACGCACGGCGGCCACCAGGCTGCGCTCGTCGGAGAGGTCGATGTCGGTGAGCCGGTGGGTGGCCAGCGCGACGACGTCTTCGGATTGTGGAACCGGGCCGCGCAGGCGGGGCCGGTAGATTTCGACGACCAGCACCTGGCCGCCCCGTTCGACGTGGAACGAGAAACTCCGCCCGTCACCGACCTGCCCGAAGCCGCTGGCGTGCACGCCGGTGGTGATGTCTTCGACAGCGAACTGGTGCACGGTCACGTCCCTGTCCGCGGAAAGGGCCATGGTCCGTACCATACCGTCGCGGGCACCGCCCGGACCTGAGGTGGCGGGAAGGTCGGGCTCACGACGTTGCATACACTGGCCTTCCGATCAGATTCCCATCAAGATCAAACTGAGAGTTACCCGTTGCCGCGACGAATAAACCCACCAGCACTGCTGGTTCGCCTCGGCGCGGCATTGTTGGCAATTGCGCTGGCCGCGGGCTGCTCGTCGAACCCGGTGGACACCGCCCCGCCCACGATCGATCCCGCCCGGGCCGCCGATTCGCCTCCCGTGACCACCGCCCCACCGGGAGTGGTGCACCCGCTGGCCGGGGCCGCACAGGCGGCCGTGTTCGACGAGGCGAGTGGCTCGCTGGTGGTCCTCGGCAGCGACGCGGCCGGCCGCTCGATCGTCAACGTGGTGTCGCCGACGGGCGCGGGTGCACCGGTCGACCTGGAGGGCGCGGCCACGGCGATCGCCGGTAACGGCGACGGCGAGGTGTTCCTGGCCACCGTCGGCGGCTATTTCCGGTTCGACGTCGCCTCGCGCGCCGCGACCAGGATCGAGGTCGCGGGCCAGGACGGCGTCGAGTTCACCGCGGTCGCGCGGCGCGCCGACGGCAATCTGGTGCTGGGCAGCGCCGACGGAGCCGTGTACACCCTGGACTCCGAGACCACGGTCAGCGCCCAGCTGAAAACCTTCGCACGCGTGGACAGCCTTGTGACACAGGGCAATACCGCAGTGGTTCTGGATCGGGGGCAGACCTCGGTCACCAGCCTCAACCCTGAGGGCACGAAAGCCGAACACGCGCTTCGGGCCGGGCAGGGCGCCACCACGATGGCCGCCGACCCGGCGGGCCGGGTCCTGGTCACCGACACCCGCGGCGGCGAATTGCTGGTGTATGGCGTCGATCCGCTGATCCTGCGCCAGCGGTTCCCGGTGCCGGACTCGCCGTACGGCCTGGCCGCCTCCGGCGATGACACGGGGCTCGCATGGGTCGCACAGACGGCGACCAACACCGTCGTTGGTTACGATCTGGCGACCGGAATCCCCGTCGAGAAGGTGCGATATCGAACAGTGCGGCAGCCGAACTCGCTCGCCTTCGACGATGCGTCCGGAACCCTGTATGTGGTGTCCGGCGCGGGAGCGGGCGTCCAGGTGATCGCGTCCGCGGGGGCCGACAAGTGAACGCGGGTTCGCGGGGTCGGCTACCCGCCGCCTGGGACAAGGTCGTTTCCGAGAACTCGGGCGAGTACGAGTGGATTCCGCTGCGGCTGCCGCCGGAGGTCACCCGCGTCAGCGCATCCATCCGATTGTCGATCGAGGCCGAATACCGCGGCTGGGAACTCACCCGGGTCCGGCTGTACAACGACGGCAGCAGGCGGGTGCTGCTGCGCCGCAAGAGGCGCGCCGACCGGCCGCACGATCCGGATCAGCCGGCGCTGTAGTGGAGCAGCCTTGATGTACCGAGCGCTGCGGCGCGCGCTGTTCCTCGCGCCCCCGGAACGGATCCACACCTGGGTGTTCGCCGCGCTGCGGAGCGCCACCGCGCCGGCCCCCCTGCGCAACCGCCTGGAGCGCCGGCTGGCTCCGCAGGATCCGGTGCTCGCCAGCACGGTGTTCGGCGTGCGCTTCCCTGGACCGATGGGCCTTGCGGCCGGCTTCGACAAGGATGGTCTCGGGGTGCACACCTGGGGGGCGCTGGGTTTCGGATACGCCGAGGTGGGCACCGTGACGGCGCTGCCGCAGCCCGGCAATCCGCCGCCGAGAATGTTCCGGCTACCTGCCGACCGGGCGCTGCTGAACCGGATGGGCTTCAACAACCACGGTGCGGGCGCACTGGCCATGCAGCTCTCCCGGCACGTCCCCGAGGTGCCGATCGGGGTGAACATCGGCAAGTCGAAGATCACGCCGCCCGAACACGCCGCCGACGACTACGCCGAGAGCGCGCGACTGCTCGGACCGCTGGCCGCCTACCTCGTGGTCAACGTGAGCTCACCGAACACCCCGGGACTGCGTGACCTCCAATCCGTCGAGTCGCTGCGCCCCATCCTCGCGGCGGTGCTGGCGGAGACGTCGACGCCGGTGCTGGTCAAGATCGCACCCGACCTCGCCGACGGCGACATCGACGACATCGCAGATCTGGCACTCGAGCTCGGCCTCGCAGGAATCGTCGCCACCAACACCACCATCTCCCGCGACGGACTCGCGACCCCGGCGGTCGCCGAACTGGGAGCCGGTGGCATCTCCGGCCCCCCGGTGGCCCGGCGCTCGGCGGAGGTGCTGCGTCGCCTGTACGGCCGCGTGGGCGATCGACTGGTGCTGATCAGCGTCGGCGGTATCGAGACCGCGGACGACGCGTGGGACCGCATCGTCTCGGGTGCCTCACTGCTGCAGGGCTACACCGGCTTCGTGTATGGCGGCGGGTTGTGGGCCAAGACCATCCACGACGGGATCGCCCGCCGCCTGCACGACAATGGGTTCGCTAGCCTCGGTGACGCCGTCGGATCGGCGGCTGCGCGCTAATTCTGCGTGCCACTCCGGCGCCGAGTGTACGAATTATGATGGAACTGAGGCGAATTCCGTCAGAATGCGTACTCTCGGCGGGCGTTGCGTGGCACCGACAGCCAACTAGTTCTGCTCGTAGGTTCCGGTGATCAGCGCGCGGGCAATGGCATGGCTGAACAGGTTGAAACCCAGGTATGCCGGGGTGCCCTCGGCGGGCACATCGAGCTTCTCGACGTCGACGGCGTGCACCGCGACGATGTAGCGGTGCGGGCCGTGACCGGCGGGCGGGGCGGCGCCGATGAACCGCGTCAGGCCGGCGTCATTGGCCAATGTGACTGCGTCACCGGGAAATCCGCTGGCGCTGCCGTCGCCGACACCGGCGGGCAGATCGGTGACCGTCGCGGGGAGATTGAATACCGCCCAGTGCCAGAAGCCCGATCCGGTGGGCGCGTCGGGGTCGTAGACGGTGACGGCGAAGCTGCGGGTCTCCTCCTGGAAGCCCGACCAGCTCAGCTGCGGCGAGACATCTGACCCGCCCGCACCCATGATGCCGCTCACCTGGTCGTTGCCCCACGGTTGCCCGTCGGTGAACGACTCCGAGGTCACGGTGAACGTCGGCAGGTCAGGCAGGAAGTCGTAGGGGTTGTAGTCAAACGCCATGGAAGGCCACTCCTTTTTCGTTTCGGTTGGTCAATCAGCAGTGCAGCAGGAAGTGTTCGAGCACCTGCGCGCCGAACGTCAACGCATCCACGGGTACCCGTTCGTCGACGCCATGGAACAACGCGGCAAAGTCCAGCTCGGGCGGCAGTCGCAACGGCGCAAACCCGAAGCAGCGAATTCCCAAGCGGGCGAAGTGTTTTGCGTCGGTTCCCCCGGAGAGCATGTAGGGCACGGTGCGCGCCTCGGGATCGGCGGCCAGGATGGCACCGTTCATAGCCTCCAGTAGCTCACCGTCGAAAGGAGTTTCGTAGGAGGGCAGTTCGGTGACCCACTCGCGGACGACGTCCGGGCCGATGATCTCGTCGATCTCGCGCTCGAATTCGGCCAGTCGTCCCGGCAGCACCCGACAGTCGACAACGGCCTCGGCGGTGGCGGGGATGACGTTGGCCTTGTAGCCGGCCTTGAGCATCGTCGGGTTGGCGGTGTCGCGCAGCGTGGCGCCGACGATCCGGGCGATGGATCCGAGTTTCGCGACAGCGCCGTCGATGTCGGGCGAGGCGGGGTCGAAGGTGTAGCCGGTCTCTTCGCTCACCGCGGCCAGGAACTGCTCGACGGATTCGGTCAGCACGATCGGGAACTGGTGGCGGCCCAGTTTGGCGACGGCTTCGGCGACGGCGGTGACGGCGTTGTCGTCGTGCACCATCGACCCGTGGCCGGCACGGCCCCGTGCCGTCAGCCGCATCCACATCATCGCCTTCTCGGCGGTCTCGATGAGGTAGAGCCGGCGCTCGCCGCCGTCGCGGCGCGGCACCGTCAGCGAGAACCCGCCGACCTCGCCGACCGCCTCGGTGACACCGTCGAACAGGTCGGGCCGGTTCTCCACCAGCCACTTGCATCCGTAGTTGCCGCCGGCCTCCTCGTCGGAGACGAACGCGAACACCAGGTCGCGGGGCGGCACGATGCCCGCGCGCTTGAAGTGCCGGGCGACCGCGATGATCATCCCGACCATGTCCTTCATGTCGACCGCGCCGCGGCCCCACACGTAGCCGTTCTCGACGGCCCCGGAGAACGGGTGCACGCTCCAGTCCGACGCCTCGGCCGGCACCACATCGAGGTGGCCGTGCAGCATCAGCGCGCCGCGCGCCGGATCGGCCCCCTTGAGCCGGGCGAACACGTTTGCCCGGCCGGGCGCACCGGCCTCGACGTATTCGGTCTCCAGGCCGACCTCCTCGAGGCGCTCGGCAACCCAGCGCGCGCACTCGGCCTCACCTTTCGTCGTGGCGAGGTCACCGGTGTTGGAGGTGTCGAACCGGATGAGCGCACTCACCAGGTCGACGACCTCGTCGCTGGGATTCAGGGGACGACTCACAGTGACAGTCCTACCACCCCGTCCCCACGCGGCCCCCAACCTGGGTTTTGGCCCGGGCCCGGTGATCCGATAACCTAAGCTGCCTTCGAACTGGTCCGAGTGGCGGAATGGCAGACGCGCTAGCTTGAGGTGCTAGTGCCCTATTAACGGGCGTGGGGGTTCAAGTCCCCCCTCGGACACTCTTTCTCTTGCCGGTTCTTCGGCACGCCTGCCGCCCGAACGCGGCGATCGACACCACAATTGCTCGGATGGACAGCACGACAGCGCCGTCACCAGCGCGCGAGATCGCGCTGGATCTGTACCGGTCCGCGGCGGTGATGATCGTCGTCATCGGGCACTGGCTGCTCTCGGTGATGACTTTTCGCGATGGCGCATTCGGCCGGGACAACCCGCTGATCCTGATGCCCTGGACCCAGTGGCTCACCTGGTTCTTCCAGGTTGTCCCGGTGTTCTTCGCGGTAGCCGGATATGCCAGCGCCGTCTCGTGGTCGCGGCTGCCCGTCGACGGGAGCACGTCGAGGCAGGAGTGGATCCGTCGGCGTGTCGCCCGCACGATCGGGCCTGCTGCTGTGTACGCGGTGTTCGTGCTCGCCGTGATGGCGGTGTTGATGGTCGCGGGGATCGACGGGTCGGTGCTGGAACTGGGCGGCTGGGCCATTGCCATGCACCTGTGGTTCCTCGCGGTCTACCTGATGGTGGTGGCGCTGACGCCCATCGCGGTGGCCGCCCACCGGCGTTGGGGGCTCGCCGTCCCGGCCGTCCTGGGTTCTTGGGTGGTGGTGGTCGACGTCGTCGGGATCAGCACCGGGCATCCGGAAATCAGGATGGTCAACTACTTTTTCTGCTGGGCGGCGATCTATCAGCTCGGAATCGCTTGGCACGGTGGACTTCTGCGCAGACGGGTGCTGCTCGCGATGGCTGCCGCCGGGGCGGTCGCACTGCCGCTGCTGGTGACGTGGGGGCCGTATCCGGTCGCGATGATCGGGGTTCCGGGCGACCGCGTCGAGAACTCCGCTCCCCCGTCGGTGGCGCTGTTGGCACTGGCCCTCGTCGAGATCGGCGTGCTGTTCGCCGCCGTACCGCTGATGAACAGGGCCCTCGCACGCGGCGTGTGGCCGAAGGTGATCGGCATCGCGAACAACAACGTGATGGCGCTGTACCTGTGGCACATGTTGCCGGTCATCGTCGTCACACTCGTCGGCTATCCGACCGGGCTGCTTCCTCAGCCGCCGCTGGGCTCGGGCACGTGGTGGCTGGCCCGACTCGAATGGGAGGTGGTCCTCGCGGTGGTCACCGCCGCCCTGCTGGTTCTGCTGTCGTGGCAGCGCCGGTTGTTCGCCGCGCCGATGCCGACATTCGGTGTGCCGGTGCCCGGAGCCGTGGCGGAGGCAATGCTGTACGCGGGTACCGCGGCATGCGCGCTCGCGCTTGCGCTGCTGTCCTCCACCGGTTTCGCGCCGCAGGGACGATTTCCCGTCACCGCGGTGGTGTTGTTCACCGCGGGGGCGCTGCTGGTGGCCGTCCGTCCGCGTGTCGTCTCGGCCGTCAGATAGCGGAGACCACCAACTCGCCGTCACTGGACACGCACGTCAGCACGATCGGCTTCTGGTCGACGGTGCTGCTGTAACAGGTGAAGTTCATGATCTGTTGGTACTTGTCGCCCTCTTCGAAGTTGTAGGCGTCGAAAAGCCACGAATCCGAGCACAGCATTCCCATGACTTCGATCTGGTAGCCGGGTGGCGACGGACACGGCTGGTATCCGGGTATCCCGGCGGCAGTGGGGGCGGCAACCATCCCCGTGGCGCCCAGCCCGGCGGCCAGAAGAATCACGCGGAGTGTCTGCATCAGCAAATGCTGACATCTGCGGTGCCCTCGAGCAGGCAGAACAGGCGAAATCAGCTGAACACCGGCGGCCCGTCCTGGCACGGGTTCAACGGTGTGCACGGGTTGATCGGCGCCACCTCGCCCGGTGACGGACGCTCGATCGTCGGCACCGACGGCTTGTCGGGTGGCGTCGACGGCACCGTCGGAACGTTCGGCTCCCCCGCGTCGTCGTCGGGCTCGTCGGGTTGCTGTTCGGGCGGCTGACGGTCCGGTTGGGGAACCGAGGTCTGGGTCGTCGGCTGGGTCCGGCTGACGCTGGGAGGCGCTGTCGTGGTCGGCGCCGCGGGTTCGGGGTCGTCCGTCGTGGTCACGATCGGTGCGGGGGCCACGAAAGTCGTGGTCGTCGGCGGCGCTCCCGAGCGTGGCAGCGCACTCGGCGTCGTCGTGGTCGGCGGCGCTGTCGTGGTCGGTGGCGGCGGGGCGGTGGTCGATGGGCTGGTGGTCGTGGTCTGGGTCATCTCGACCGTGGCGTCGACGGGGACGACGCTCACCGTCTGCGGCCGCGCGAGGAGCACCGCTGCGCCGACACCGAGCGCGACCAGCCCCACAGCAGCGGCACCGCGCACCACCCGGCGTGACGTCGCCGGCTGGAGGTCCGCGGTGTCGAAGTCCGCTTCAGGCCACCAGCTTTCGCCGGTATCGGCGGCCGGAGGCCAGTCGATGTCGTCGAGCGTCTGCTCGCGCAGCCACGCCGGGGCGGGGATGATCACCGGCGCGGAGCCCAGCAGTGCCGCCGGGGTGACCAAGCGCCCACGTTCCTCGCCGCAGACAGGGCAACCGTCGATGTGGCGGGCGGCGCGCTTGCGCTGCAGCACCGTCATGATGCCGTCCCAATCGCCGAGGAGTTCCGCGAGTTCGCTGCACCGCGCCGGGTCTGCCTTGACCCCGCGGCACACCAGGAGCGCACCGAGGGATCGCTCGATAGTGTCGCGCATCCGCTCGACGAGAGTGTTGGCGTTGCGGGCGGTCACGCCGAGCGCGTCAGCGAGATCGGGTCCGTCCAGGCCTTGCCGATAGGCCAGTTCCAGCACGGCCCGGTCGCGGTCCGCGAGACCACCGCAGGCCGCTGCTATCAGTTCCGCGAGTTCGGTGCGGCCGGCAAGTGTCGCCAGATCGGCGTCGTCACTGGGCATTTCGGGCAGGTCCTCGCTGAGATGTTCGCGTTTCCGGGAACGAAGCCGAGCCAGACACTCGCTGCGCGCGATGGCGTAGAGCCAGGACCGCAGCCGGTCGGGCTCCCGCAACTGCGCGAGTTTGGTTGCCGCGGTGACGAAGGTGTCCTGGACGCAGTCGGCCGCCGAGTCGCGATCCCGCAGCATCCCGACGCAGAAATCGTGCAGCCGGTCGGAATAGCGGTCGTAGATCGCCGCGAACGCCTGCCGATCCCCGCCCACTGCGGCGCGGACGAGAGAGGCATCCTCTGGTGCTGTGGTCATCGGTCACCCCCCTGGGCGTGGCGAAAACATTAATGCAATCGGCTGGTGCGCGGAATGCGCACCAGCCGATCGCCGACGTCACTTCTTGATCGACAGCGGCGGAGCGACCGTCGGCGTCGGCTGGGCCGGCGTCGAGGGCTGCTCGACGGACAACGGCGGCGGGGTGACCGGCACGGCCAGCTTGTAGTAGCCGTAGTTGGGCACGGTGAAGGTGCCTGCCAAGGCGTTGGCGGCGGTGTAGACCTTGCAGATCTCGTAGCGGTCGATGCCACGCTTCTCGGTGGTGTAGACGCCGCGCACCGCACCGGAGCCGTAGGAGGCGGGGTCGTTGACGCAGGTCTCCTGGAATGTCGCGGCGCCGGCGATCGGGGCCGTCACAGCGGCGGCCCCGAAGGCGACGGCGGCCGATCCGAGGGCGATGGTGGCGGCGGCGGCGATGCGGTTGGTGATGGTGGTCATGGCGTTCTCCTTGGTGTGGGTCGCGGCCGTTGTGCCGCGTTCACAGGTAAGAGAGCCGGGGGCGCAGAATCCCTCACTTTTTTCCGAGATTCTTCGAAATACTTTTCCCGGGGGCGTTTGCGCAGCTCAGTACACGTCGCGGACGTAGCGCTTCTCGGCGACCAGCCCGCGCTTGTAGTCCCGGGCAGCGTCTGAACTCAGCCCGCCGTGGGCGCGGATGATCTCGGTCAGGGTGTCGTCGACGTCCTTGGCCATGCGGGTGGCGTCGCCGCAGACATACAAGTGCGCGCCGTCCTCGAGCCAGCGCCACACGTCGGCCCCGTAGTCGAGCATCTTGTGCTGCACGTAGACCCGCGTGGGCTGGTCGCGGGAGAACGCGAGATCGAGACGGTTGAGGAAGCCGTCGTCGACCATGTCGGTCAGGTCGTCGCGGTAGTAGAAGTTCTGGTCGCGGTGCCGGTCGCCGAAGAACAACCAGTTGGGGCCGGTGTGCCCGAGCGCGCGACGCTCCTGAAGGAACCCGCGGAACGGGGCGATCCCGGTGCCGGGGCCCACCATGATCATCGGGGTCTGATTGTCCTGCGGTGGACGGAAGTGCGGCGAGCGCTGCAGGAAAATCGGCACCGCGGTGCCGTCGGCGAGATCGGCCAGATATGTCGAGGCCACACCCCCGCGCGGTCCCCCGCCGGCACTGTCATAACGCACCACCGAGACGGTCAGTTGAACCTCGTGCGGGCTGACCAACGGACTGGAGCAGATCGAGTATTGCCGTGGGGTCAGCCGCACCAGCACCTGCTGCCACAGTTCGGGGTCGGCCCTGACCACGAACTCGCGAACCAGGTCGAGCCCGTTTCTATTCACCAGCCACGTGTCGAGGGCTCCGCGGTCCGACCGCAACCGTTTGACGGCGCCGCGGTCGGCGCAGTGCTGGGCGACGAAACCGACGAGGTTGGACGTCACCTTGGCGACGTCGTAGTGCGACGTCAACGCGTGGCGCAGCGGAATTGCGCTGCCGTCGACGAAGACCGACTCGCTCCCACTGAATCCGGTTGCGGTGAGCCAACTCTGAACCACCGAATCGGAATTGCGGACGTACACCCCCAGCGAGTCGCCGGCGGCATATGCCGCGTCGTGTGCCGCGTCGTGTGCGCTGATGTCGAACCCGAAGTGCCGCACCTCCTTGGCCGCCGAAGCCGGCGTCAACGCGGTGTTCCGGCACAGCGGCGCGCTGATCGGACGTGCCCGCGTGAACGGTTCAGGCGCAGCGGGCGCGGTTGACTCGGGTTCCTGGACGGAGAGGGCGCCCGCTGGCGCCGTCAGGCGCACCACCGAATCGGACCAGTGGCTCAACGGCTGATCGTCGTGGACCTCACAGTCGGCGCGGTCCAGGATCCGGGTGGCCCCGAGGTCGGCCAACCGGGTGTCGAGCGATTTGGCGTAGCCGCAGAAGTTGTCATAGGACCGGTCTCCGATTCCGAGCACCGCGAACCGGACACCGTTGAGCGACGGGGCATCCGGGGACGTCAGCCGCGCCCAGAAGTCGGTGCCGTTGTCCGGCGGTCCGCCGTCGCCGAAGGTGCTCGTGACGATGACGACGTGATCAGCGCCGGACAGATCGGCCAGGTCCACGTCGTCCATTGCGCGTAGCCGGGCATCGGTGAGCCGTCCGCCCAGCGTGCCCGCCAGTTCCTCGGCATTACCGGTCTGCGAGGCCCACAACACCAGCGGTCCCGTGTCCTCGGCCGGGTCGGTGACCGCTGACGCCTCGAGCCGGGAATGCATTCCGGCCAGCAGTCCGTCGACCCACAGGCGGGCACGTCCGCCGACCGGCGCTGCGGCGGGCAGCACCGGCACTCCGGGTGGGCCCTGGTCGATACCGGTGAAGAAGCCTGTCAGATAGAGCTTCTCGTCCTCGGTGAGATCGGGCGCCGCTGTGAGCACGGGCAGGGACGACGCGAACGGCACGGGGGTGAGGCGCACCGCGCATACCTTGAATTCCGGTTGCAGCGAGTCGGGGTCGACGGCGTCGTTGGTGACAGCGTTGACGGCGAACAACTCGCCCTGCTCGTCGTTCCAGTGAAATGGCACCCAGGTATTGCCCTGGAGCACCCGGTCGGTAACCACGGCCGGAAGCACGGCGCGACCGCGCCGGGAGACGATCTCGACCTCGCGGCCATCGGAAATGCCCAGCGCGGCAGCGTCATCGGGATGGATCTCGATCGAAGGCGCACTGTTGAGCTTGTTGAGCTTGGCCACCTTGCCGGTCTTGGTCATGGTGTGCCACTGGTGCTGCAGCCGGCCGGTGTTCAGGATCATCGGGTAGTCGTCATCGGGAAGTTCGGCGGCGTCCATGTGCGGGCGCGGATGGAACACCGCGCGCCGCGACGGCGTGGCGAACGCCAGCCGGGGTCGGTGCCCGTGGTCGTCGGTAAACAGATCCTGGGATACCCCGTCGTTCAGGTAGCGGATCGGATTGCGATCAGCGGAACCCGCGGGACCGTTCTCCGGCGGGCAGGGCCACTGCACCGGGGTTTCCCGGAGCCGCTCGTAGCTGACGCCCCGCAGGTCGTATCCGGTTCGGGAGTTGTGGAACCGGCGGATCTCGTCGAAGATCTCCTCGCTCGACTTGAAGTCGAACTGGTCGCCGAACCCGAGGTGCCGGGCGACCCCGCAGAGGAGTTCCCAGTCCGGCCGGGAATCGCCTGCCGGTGGGATGGCCTGCTGCAGCAGCGTGAGAGTGCGGTCGGAGTTGACCATCACGGCGTCGGCTTCGGCCCACAGCGTGGCGGGCAGCATGATGTCGGCGTAACGGTTGGTGGCGGTGTCGGCGTAGGCATCTTGGGTGATGACCAGCTCCGCGGCTTTCAGTCCGGCGATCACGGTGTCTCGATTCGGCACCGAGGCAACGGGATTGGTGCAGATGATCCATACGGCCTTGATCCGGCCGCTGCCCAGTTGCCGGAACATTTCGATGGTGCCGGGCCCGACGTCGGCACGGATGGCGCCCGGTTCCAGCTCCCACTGCTGCTCGACGAACGTCCGGTCGTGAGCGGACAGCACGGCCCGCTGACCGGGCAGACCCGGCCCCATGTAACCCATTTCGCGCCCGCCCATGGCGTTGGGCTGACCGGTCAGCGACATCGGCCCGCTTCCGGCGCGGCAGATCGCACCGGTGGCCAGGTGCAGGTTGCAGATCGCGTTGGTATTCCAGGTGCCGTGGGTGCTCTGGTTGAGACCCATCGTCCAGCAGGTCATCCAGTCCCCCGCCGCGGCGATCATGGCCGCGGCGGTACGGATGTCGGCTTCGGCCAGTCCGGTGATCTCGGCGACCCGGTCCGGCGGGTAGTCGGTGAGGAACTCCGGCATCGCCTCCCACCCCTGGGTGTGCTCGGCGATGAACTCCTTGTCGATGGCGCCGCCCTCGACCAGCAGGTGCAGGATCCCGTTCAGCAGGGCCAGATCTGTTCCCGGCCGGATCGCCAGGTAGAGGTCGGCCTTCTCCGCGGTGGTGGTGCGGCGCGGGTCGACGACGATCAGCTTGGCACCCGCCTTGAGCCGGTCGGCCATCCGCAGGTACAGGATGGGATGGCAATCGGCCATATTGGAGCCGATGACGAAGAACAGGTTGGTGCAGTCGAAGTCGGTGTAGGAACCCGGCGGTCCGTCGGAGCCCAGGGACTGTTTGTAGCCCGTTCCGGCACTGGCCATACAGAGCCGCGAGTTCGATTCGATGTGCACGGTCCGCAGAAAGCCCTTGGCCAGCTTGGTGGCCAGATACTGCGCCTCGATGGACATCTGGCCCGACACGTAGAACGCCACCGCGTCCGGGCCGTGTTCGTCGACGATCGCGCGCAGTCGTCGGCCCGCTTCGGCAAGTGCGTCGTCCACGTCGGCGGCCATCGGGTCGGCGTCGCGCGACGGCCGCAAGAACGCGGTCGTCATCCGGCCGTCGGTCGCGGCCATCATCTCCGCGTGCGTGGCACCCTTGGTGCACAGCCGCCCGACGTTGGTGGGGTGCAGCTTGTCCCCCGACACCTTCGCGATCACCGGCACACCCGTTGCGGGGTCGGTGCGGGTCTCCATGGAGATCCCGCACCCGACCCCGCAATAGGAGCATGCGGTGCGGGTGATCACTAGCCGGCGGGCACCGGGGTGGGCAGCCGGCCGATATGTTCCCCACTGTGCGCCCGGTGCTCCTGCAGTCGCAGGAACACGAACCAGGTGACGAATGCGCAGGCCAAGTAGAAGGCGAGGAACACCCAGAATGCATTGGTCGCCGATTTGGCGTCACTGACGTAGGACGCGCGCAGCACGACGTTGATGAACACGCCGCCGAGCGCGCCGACCGCGCCGGCGAAGCCGATCAACGCACCCGACATCGCACGGGACCAGGCGGCCTTCTCGTCGCGACTCAGGTCGTCGCGACCCTGCGCCTTGGCCTCGAAGATCGACGGGATCATCTTGTAGGTGGATCCGTTCCCGAGCCCGGACAGGATGAACAGCAGGATGAATCCCGCGACGTAGCCGAACATCTGGCCACCCGACGGCGCTCCGGCCTGGGCGTCGTCGAGCACGCCGCTGACCACGAGGATGCCCGCGGCGAACATCATCGCGACGAACACGTACAGGGTGATTCTTCCGCCGCCGACACGGTCGGCGAGCTTGCCGCCGAACGGCCGGGAGATCGAGCCGAGCAGCGGGCCGAGGAACGCGATCTGCGCGGCGTGCAGCGATGCCTGCGCCGCAGTGTCACCCGATGCCAGGTAATTGATCTGCAGCACCTGACCGAACGCGAACGAGAAGCCGATGAAGGACCCGAAGGTTCCGATGTAGAGGAAGCTCATCACCCAGGAGTGCTTGAACCGCATCGCCTCGACCAGTGCGCCGAAGTTCGACTTCTGGTTGCGCAGGTTGTCCATGTAGACCGCGGCGCCGACCGCGGCCACGCTGATCGCGACAAGATATACGGCGCAGACGATTTCGGGCCGGGTATTGCCGATGGTGGCGATCACCAACAGGCCGATCAGCTGGATGACGGGCACCCCGATGTTGCCGCCGCCGGCGTTCAGACCGAGCGCCCACCCCTTGAGCCGCTGCGGGTAGAAGGCGTTGATGTTCGTCATCGACGACGCGAAGTTGCCGCCGCCGAGACCGGCGAACGCCGCGACCACCATGTACGTGGTGTAGGACGCCGGGTTCTTCATGAAGTAGAGCGTGAGCACCGTCGGGATGAGCAGCAGCAGCGCGCTGACGATGGTCCAGTTGCGGCCGCCGAACTTGGCGGGCGCGATGGTGTACGGGATCCGCATGAAAGCGCCGACCAGGGTCGGAACCGCCACCAGGTAGAACTTGCCCGCTGCGTCGATGCCGTAGACGTTCTGCGGCATGAACAGCACCATCACCGACCAGATCGACCAGACCGAGAAGCCCACGTGCTCAGCGACGATCGACCAGACCAGGTTGCGCTTCGCGATGTTCTTTCCCGGCGGCTTGCCCCCGGTGCCCTCCCACGCCTCGACGTCCTCGGGGTCCCAGTGTTCGATGTCCCGGTTACGGGTGGCGGGCGAAACGGGCGTCGGTGCAGACGTGCTGGTCACAGGCTCTTGCCTCCGGGTCGGATCTAGGGCGTTCGGGCTTGTCTCAGGTCTACTGCCTGGGCATTCCGCACCCGTTGCACGTTGGTGACCGCGGTGAAAACACGGCCTCACACCGCAGATCAGCTCACCGTGAGGCGATGAGCCGGGTGATCAGGGGTATCCACGGGTGACTTGCGGGGGAAACGAACTCGAAACACGCTGCTTCTAGCTTGCAGACATGACCGACGAGCGCATATGCGAGGAGCAGACATGACCGATGGAAGCAGTCCGCGGTTCCTGCAAGGTGCGTTCGAGTTCGACGGGAACGGCTACGACAAGCCGGTACCGCTCGATGACTCGTTGCGCTACGTGGTGCCTGCCGGCGCCACCACCCAGCCCGTCTACTTCCGTGGGGGCAACTCGTCGAAGCAGATGATCACGGTGGTCCTGTTCCGGGACGGGAAACCCATGCGCTACTTCCCCATAGCGGCCAAGGGTGCCACCCATGTGGCGCTGCGGGTGGTGGAGGATCTGCTCGGGGACACCGTGCTGGAGCTCTACGTGGCCGCGCCCGACGGCGTCACGGGCACCGTCGTCGTCGACCTGGGTCTCGTGGAGGTCTGATGGCCGAACGAACCAGACTCGTGGTGGTCGGCAACGGCATGGCCGGGATCCGGGCACTCGAGGAAGTCCTGGCCCGTGGGGGCCGCGACAAATTCGACATCACCGTGTTCGGCGATGAGCCGTACGGCAACTACAACCGCATCATGCTGTCGAATGTTCTTGCCGGAATCGATGATCCGGCCGAGATCTACCTCAACACGCTGGACTGGTACTCCGACAACGGGATCGAACTGCGTGCCGGAGTTCGGGTGGTGCGTATCGACTCGTTCGGACATCTGGTCCACGCCGACGACGGCACCTCGCTGCGGTACGACAAGTTGATCCTGGCCACCGGCAGCCGGTCGTTCTTCCCGCCGATGACCGGGCTGTGGGCTGATGACAAGACGCTGGCCGATGGCGTCTTCGGCTTCCGGACGCTCGATGACACCGCGACGATGATCGCCGAAGCCGAGAATCGGTCCAAGGCCGTTGTGATCGGCGGCGGTCTGCTGGGACTGGAAGCGGCGCGGGGACTGCAGAATCGGGGCCTGACCGTCGACGTCGTGCACGCCGGACCCACGCTGATGAACGCCCAACTCGACAATCCCGCGGGCGCGATCCTGCGGAAGTCGGTGGAAGCGTTGGGAATCGGTGTGCACACCGACAGGCGGACGACGGAAGTGACCGTCAGCGAGGGCCGGCTGACCGGAATATGCTTCTCCGACGGGACCGGGTTGGACTGCGACATGCTGGTGATCGCGACCGGCATCCGGCCCAACGTCGGCCTGGCGCAGCGGGCGGGCCTGACGGTGGAACGCGCCATCGTCACCGATGACCACATGCGCTCGATCGACGACGACGACGTCTACGTCGTCGGCGAATGCGCGCAGCACCGCGGGCAGGTCTACGGTCTGGTGGCCCCACTGTGGGAGCAGGCCAAGGTGCTGGCCGACCACCTCACGGGCGCCGACACCAGAGCGGCCTATCACGGTTCCCGGGTCGCCACGAAGCTGAAGGTCGCCGGCGTCGACGTCGCCTCGATGGGCGTCAAGGCGCCCGAGCATCCTGACGACGAGTTCGTGCAGTACTCCGAACCCAAACACGGCGTGTACAAGACGGTGGTGATCCGCGACGGGAAGCTGGTGGGCGCCACCCTCGTCGGCGATGTGTCCAAGGTGTCGTTTCTGACGCAGGCCTTCGACAGCGGGCTGCCGCTACCCGACGAGCGGGTGGCGCTGATGTTCGACATCGGCACGCCCGAGGTCGGCGTCGGCGTCGCCGAACTGGCCGACGACGCCCAGGTGTGTAACTGCAACGGGGTGTCCAAGGGTGCGCTGGTGGCCTGCGTGCGGGACGGTGAGACCTCGGTGTCGGGGGTGATGGCGAAGACCAAGGCCGGGAAGGGCTGCGGGTCCTGCAAGGAACTCGTCTGCCAGGTGGTCGAGTGGGCCGCCGGCGGTGCGGTGAGCGAGGATCCGTCGGCGTCGTGGTACGTGCCCGCCATCCCCTACGACAAGCCGACGTTGATGCGCCACATCCGGGAGCTCCAATTGCATTCGGTCTCCTCCGTGTTCGCCGCCCTGGCGCCGGACGGTCGGGAGGATGCCTGTTCGAAGATGGCACTGGCGTCGCTGCTGGAGACGATGTGGGCCGACGAGTTCATCGACGAGCGCGACGCCCGGTTCATCAACGATCGCGTGCATGCCAACATCCAGCGCGACGGCACCTTCTCGGTGGTGCCGCAGATGAAGGGTGGCGTCACCGACGTCGCCCAGCTGCGCCGGATCGCCGACGTCGCCGAGAAGTACGAGATCCCGATGATCAAGCTGACCGGCGGGCAGCGCATCGACCTGCTCGGGGTTCGTAAGGAGGACCTCCCCGCGGTGTGGGCGGATCTGGACATGCCTTCGGGGTACGCCTACGGCAAGAGTTTTCGGACCGTGAAAACTTGTGTGGGCAGCGACTTCTGCCGCTACGGTGTCGGCGATTCGACCGCGCTGGGCATCGCGATCGAGGAACGCTATCAGGGCCTGGCCAGCCCGGCGAAGATGAAGTTGGCCGTCACGGGCTGCCCCAGGAACTGCGCAGAGGCGCTCTGCAAGGACCTCGGGGTCGTCGCGGTCGACGGTGGCCGCTGGGAGATCTACGTCGGCGGCGCGGCGGGTGCGCACATCCGCAAGGGTGATCTGCTCGCCACCGTCGACGACCCGCAGACCGTGATCACCCTGGCCGGCCGGTTCATGCAGTACTACCGTGAGAGCGCCAATTGGCTTGAGCGCACCTACAAATGGGTGCCACGGGTGGGAATCGAGCACCTCCGCGCGGTCCTGGTGGACGACGCCGACGGGCTGGCCGCAGGTTTGGACGAGCGCATGCAGAAGTCCGTTGACGCCTACCGCGATCCATGGCAGGACGGCCGCGAACCCGCCTCGGTGGGTCAGTTCCGCACGTCGCTGCCGCTGTTGCCGCTCCCCATGGTTCCCGTCCGATGAGCGGCGTGTCCTTCGTCGAGACTGCACCCACGGTGGTGATCATGATGAAAACACCGCCATGGGCGCAGTATCGACGCACCAGGGAGCGACGATGAGCGACATGGCTTTTGTTGAAGTCGGACAGGTGGATGAGATCCCCGTCGGCGAGGGCCGAACGTTCGCGGTCGGCGGCGAGCAGATTGCAGTCTTCCGGCTGCGGGACGGATCGGTGCGGGCGGTCAGCGCGGTGTGTCCCCACAAGGGCGGGCCGCTCGCCGACGGCCTCGCCGACGACAAAGTGGTGGTGTGCCCCCTGCACGGACACACCTTCGACATGTGCACGGGCACAGAGACTTCGGGTACCGGGATGGCGGTTCGCAGCTACCCGGCCGACGTGGTGGACGGAACCATCCAGATCACGACTTGATCCCGGAGATCCACTCGACGAGGTTCGTGCCGAACAATTCGGCTGCAACAAGCCGGTCAGTCCTCGAGCGGCTTGACCGCCAGCACCGGTTTCGGGCATTCCAGGATGAGCTTCTGCGCGACGCTGCCCAGCAGCAGCTTGCCGACCGGGCTGCGGTGCCGGATGCCGACGACCAGCAGTTCGGCGTCCTCGCGGCTCATGGCGGCCAGCAGCTCGTCGGCCGCATCGACCCCGACCGGCTGGGCGAGTTCGTATTCCACACCGCACTCCGCGAGCCGCGTCTCGACGTCGTGCACTTCGTGTGTGCCGGCGAACCTGGAGTCGACGTAGGACTCCCCCGACGTCGCGTTGATCACCAGCAGGCTGGTTTCGCGGAGCTTGGCCTCCCCGATGCCGTGCTCCAGTGCGGCATGGCCAAAGGTGTCTGCGGTGTACCCGACGACTATCACAGCTTGCCCGCCTTCTGCTTCTGGTCTCTGTCGTCCTCGACGATCAACAGACTCTCCTCGCTTCGGTTCATCAGCTTCAGGACCAGCGGTGCCAGCAGCAGCAGCGCCATCAGGACGTAGGTAACGATCGCGACCGGCTCGGTGAACAGGCTGCCCCACTCGCCGCCACCCAATTGCAGGCTCTGCCGCAGCTGCCGCTCGATGCGGGGGCCGAGGATCACTCCGATGATCAACGGCAGCACCGGAAGTCCGAAGCGCCTCATCATCAAGCCCATCAACCCGAAGATCAACAACAGGGCCAGGTCCAGGGGCTGCAGGTTCACCGCGAAGGCACCGAGGGTGGCGAAGAACAGGATGCCCGCGTACAGGTACGGCCGCGGCGTGCGCAGCAGCTTGGCCCACAGCGGCGCCAGCGGCAGGTTGAGCGCCAGCAACAGGAAGTTGCCGATGAATAGGCTCGCGATGAGCGTCCAGATGAGCAGCGGCTCCTTGTCGAACAGCGTCGGGCCCGGCTGAATGCCGTAGGACACGAATGCAGTGAGCATGACCGCTGCGGTCGCGTTCGTGGGCAGGCCCAGCGACAGCATCGGCACCAATGTGCCTGCGGCCGAGGCATTGTTGGCGGCTTCCGGTCCGGCGACGCCCTCGATGGCGCCCTTGCCGAACTCCTCGGGATGCTTCGTCAGCTTCTTCTCGGTGATGTAGCTCAGGAACGTCGGGAGCTCAGCGCCACCGGCGGGGAGCGCTCCGAACGGGAATCCGAACGCGGTACCCCGCAGCCACGGCTTCCACGAGCGCTTCCAATCCTCCTTGCCCATCCACGGACGTCCGACCGGAATGACCTCGGCCGGGCGGCGACGCAGATGCGCGGCCACCCACAGCGCTTCGCCGAGGGCGAAGACGGCCACCGCGATCACCACGATGTCGATGCCGTCGGCCAGCAGCGGCACGCCGAAGGTGGCGCGTGGCTGACCGGTCAGCGAGTCGATGCCCACGACGCCGATCGCGAGGCCGAGCAGCAGCGAGATCACGCCACGCATTTTCGATGACCCCAGCACCGCGGTCACGGCGACCAGTGCGAACAGCATGATCGCCAAATACGACGGCGCGCCGAGCGTGACCGCGAATCGTGAGATCGCGGGGGCGAACGCCGCCAGCAAGGTGGTGCCGATGGCACCGGCGACGAATGAGCCGATGGCCGCGGTGGCCAGCGCTTGAGCTGCACGGCCGGCTTTGGCCATTTTGTTGCCCTCGAGGGCGGTGATCACCGACGACGATTCACCCGGTGTGTTGAGCAGGATGGACGTGGTCGAGCCGCCGTACATGCCGCCGTAGAAGATGCCCGCGAACATGATGAACGCCGCGCTCGGGCTGACGTTGTAGGTGATGGGTAGCAGCAGCGCCACCGTCATCGCCGGGCCGATACCCGGCAGCACGCCGACGGCGGTGCCCAGCAGCACACCGATCGCGGCGTACATCAGGTTCATCGGCGTAGCCGCTTCGGCGAACCCCTGCAGGAGCCAGTCGAAATTCTCCATTACAGAATCCCATCCAAGATGCCTGCGGGCAGCGGGATTCCGAGCCCGGAGTAGAACGCGTAGAAGCTGGCAACCGCCAGCACTGCGCCGATCACGATGTTGCGCACGTAGTGCTTGCTGCCCAGTACGGTCGCGCAGCCGGCGAAGAACAACGCGCTGGCGATCGTCCAACCCAACGGGACCACGAGCGCGATCAGCGCAACGAACAAGCCGATCAGAAGCCCGACCGTCCGCCAGTCGCTGGGCATGTCCGGATCGATATCCTCACCGGCATCGGCCTCGCCTTTGTATCCCCGCGGGATCGCGATCGCCAGGACGACCGTCATCAACAGCAGGCCCACCCCGATCACGATCGGAAAGAACCGGGGCCCAACGGGATCCACCTCGGCGTAACCGCCGGGCATCGAAACACCGTCGTAGATGAGGAACGCGCCGACTACAGCCATCACGGCGCAGACGACGTACTGCGCGTAATCGGGCCGCTCGGGAGTGCGGGTGTCGCCTGTCGCGTCGGCTGGATCCACGTTGGTGCTCATACCAGCCCCAGATCCGTCAGCGTCGTCTCGACGCGCTGGTCCTGCTCTTTGAGGAAATCCTCGAACGGCTGCCCGGTCATGAAGGCATCTGTCCATCCATTCGTCACCAGCGCCTCCTTCCATGCGGCGGTCTCGTGAAGCTCTTCCAGGATCTTGACCATGGTCTGTCGGTCCTCGTCCGAAATTCCGGGCGGGGCAAGGACTCCGCGCCAGTTGGTGAAGGTCAGGTCGATGCCCGCCTCTTTCAGCGTCGGCGCGTCCACGCCCTCGACCCGCTCGTCGCCCGATACGGCCAGCACCCGCACCTGGCCCGACTCGATCTGGTCGACATACTCGCCGAGCCCTGAGGTGCCCGCGGCGATCTTGTTACCCAGCAATGCGGTCAGCAGATCACCACCACCGTCGTAGGAGATGAAGTTGACCTTGGTGGGGTCGACGCCGACAGCCTTCGCCGTCTCCATCGGGAACAGATGGTCGGGGCCACCGGGGCTCGACCCGCCGCCGAGCGTGACCTTGGAGGGATCGGCCTTCCACGCCGCGACGAAGTCCTGCACCGTCCTGAACGGCGAATCGGCGGGAACGAGGATGCCCTCCTGCTCCTCGACCATCTTGGCCAGTGCGGTCGCGTCTGAGGCACGGGCCTTGGATCCGTTGGTGAACACCGCACCCACGACGCCCAGGCCCATCATCATCATCAGGTCGCCGTTGCCGCGCTCGTTCATCAGGCGCGCCATCGCGACAGTGCCGCCTGCGCCGATGACGTTGAAGACCTCGACGCGGCCGGTGATTTTGTCGTCTTCCATGATCTTGACCGCAGTGCGCGCGGTGAGGTCGTAACCGCCACCGGGGCTGTTCGGCACCATCATGCGCAGCCGGTGCAGTCCGCTCTGATCCCCTCGGGTCACCCCGCAGGCCGTGAGCGTGAGAATGGCGATCATGGCCACGATTACGCCGGTGATCACGCCCCCGACTTTTCGATGTCGGCCCGATACGAACATGTCGTCCCCAATCACTTGGTTGTGATGCTCAGCAATACTGGACCCGGGCAGTGACTCAGGTCACTGATATGGACGCAAAGGAAGTATTGGTCATTAAGAACATCCCGCCGACGAGATCTGCGATCGTCGGGCTGCTGCGTGGGCGCAGTCTGGCCGGGCAGTTCCTGGCGTTTCAGCTGGTGGTCGTGGCGGTGGTGTTGGTCGCGGTGGCGGCGGTGTCGGTGGCGCAGTCCACCCGTGAGTTCCGTGAGGTCCGTGGTCAGCGCATGATCGCCGTCGCCGAGAACATGGCGTCCACCCCGATTGTGCGGGAGCGGAGCGAACGGCCTGGGGTGGATCCCTTCCTTTCCCGCACCCTCGCTCCCGAGGTGGACCGGGCGGTCGCGTTGTCGGGGGCCACCCTCGCCGAGATCCTCAGTCCCGACGGGACGGTGCTCGCATCGTCGGATCCGTCGCGTATCGGCGCGCGCACAGACCTCGGACCCAGCCGGGCCGACGAGGGCAGAGCCTGGTTCGGCGATGCCGACCTCGACGGCATCCACAGCCTCGTCGGTCAGGTGCCGATTCTGTCCAGCGACGGCGAGGTATTGGCCGTCGCCTCAGTCAGCGAGGGCTATCCGTCGGTGTGGGCGCTGCTGAGCGGGGCCGGCGAACGCCTGCTGATCTATCTGGGGCTTGGTGCCGCCCTGGGCATGGTGGCGTCGTGGCTGCTGTCGCGGCGGATCAAACGGCACACCCGCGGACTCGAGGTCGCCGAGATCGCCAGCCTCGCCGACCACCGGGAGGCGTTGCTGCACAGCATCCGTGAAGGCGTGATCGCGGTGAACAACGACGGCGACATCACGGTCCTCAACGACAGCGCCCAGGAGTTGCTCGGCGTCACCGGCGCCGCGGTGGGCCGCAGGGTCGACTCCGTGGGCCTCGATCCCGCGGTGGTGTCGTTCCTGATGTCCGGGGAGGAACCCGGCTCCGCCGGGTCTCCTGAAGATACCGTGATTGCCACCCGGACAAGGGTGTTGGCGCTGAGTCGGCGGGCAGCCACCAGTCAGGGACAGCGGATCGGAACCGTGACCACGATGCGTGACAGCACCGAGCTGGCCGCCCTCCAGGGGCAGCTGTCGTCCCACAAGAGCGTGACCGACACCCTGCGCGCGCAGACCCACGAGTTCGCCAACCAGCTGCACACGATTTCCGGTCTGGTCCAGCTCGGCGAGTTCGACTCCGTCCGGGATCTGGTAGGCACGTTGACGCGCAGACGGGCGGCGATCAGTGACGCGGTGACGCAACGGATCTCCGATCCCGCGGTCGCGGCGCTGTTGATCGCCAAGACGTCCCTGGCCGCCGAAAGCGGCGTGGCGCTGGAGCTGCACCCGGACTCCCACCTCGCCACGCTGGATCCGGCGCTGGCTACCGACGTGATCACGCTGTTGGGCAACCTCATCGACAATGCGGTGGACGTCTCGGTGGGTTCCTCGGATGCGGGCGTCTGTGTCCACATCGACGACCGGGACGGGCTGGCGATCTCGGTCCTCGATTCGGGCCCGGGGGTCCCCGAACATCTCCGGGAAGCGATCTTCGCGCGCGGCGTCACTTCCAAGCCAGAAGTTCCCGGCGGCCGGGGAATCGGCCTGGCCCTGGTGCGCCTGGTGACCGCCCAGCACGGTGGCACCGTCGAGGTGCGCGACGCCCCCGACGGCGGGGCCGAGTTCGTGGTGCGGTTGACTCCCACGGTGGGCAGCCATGCGTGACGTACTCGTCGTCGACGACGATTTCATGGTCGCCGAGATCCACCGCCGGTTCGTCGACCAGGTCGACGGATTTCGGGCCGTCGGCGTGGCCCGCACCGGCGCCGAAGCGCTGGCGGCGGCGCGGGAGTTGCGACCGCAGCTCATTCTGCTCGACGTGTACCTGCCCGACATGACCGGCCTGGATGTGTTGCAGCGCTTGCGTTCCGAGGGTGACGGGGTGGGCGTCATCATGATCACCGCTGCGCGCGAGCTGGACACGGTGAGTGGAGCGCTGGACGGCGGCGCCGCCGACTACCTGATCAAGCCGTTCGAGTTCCCGCAGTTGCAGGCCAAACTCGAGGCGTTCGCCACCCGCGCCGCTGCGCTCGAGTCCGCGGACGGTGTCGATCAGTCGCTGATCGATTCGCTGTTCGGCGGACCCTCGGCGGCGCCGTCAGCACCGAAGGTGCTTCCCAAGGGACTTGGCGCGGAGACCGGCCAGCTGGTGATCGCCGCGGTTCGCAAGGCCGGCGAGGTGTCCGCAGCGGAATGCGCTGACCTGGTCGGTATTTCCCGCGTCAGCGCGCGACGCTACCTCGAGCACTTCCTCTCCACCGGCGCCGTCGAACTGCGTTTGCAGTACGGCGTCGGCCGACCCGAACGTCGGTACCGGATCTCTGGCTAGGCGGCGTCGAAGGTGATGAGGTCGATGCTGAGTCGGCCTTCGAGCAGGCTCAGTCGTCGTCGGACCGGTGGGCCCGGTAGTGGTGGGGCGGTCGATTGGTAGGTCGCCCCGGTGGGGGTGGTGAATTCGGCGGTGTGGTCGCCGTCGGTGTCGGTGGTGGTGACGGTCCAGTCGGGGGCGTCTTTGGCGTAGTTGCAGGCTTCGCAGTCACCTAATCCGTTGGCGGCGCTGGTCGGCCCGCCCTCGCGGTGCGGGACGGCGTGGTCGTGGTGGCGGATCGGGGCATCGCAGTACGGAGTGCGGCACGTCTGGTCGCGCAGCCCGATGAACGCCGCCAACCCTTTCGGGAAGATCCGGGCGCGTGATTCCATCGCCACCAACTGCCCGCTGTCGGGGTGGCGGTAGAGCCGGCGCAACGTCGCCTTGGTCTCCTTGTCGGCGGCGGCGTCGCCGGTCAGCTTGCAGGCGAACCCGGCCGGAATCGGACCATAGCCGTCCAGCCACGCCGGCTCCTCGTCGTCGCCGGCCAAGGTGGTGTCGGACATCACCATGTTCAGCGCCACCGGCACCGGCGCGGTGGCGCAGCGCCCGGTGACCCGCTCGTAGACGGTGTCGGCCATCACCTGCCCCCGCGAGCGCCCATCAAAGGTCGTGTCCGCGGCACGC
>NZ_STGE01000069.1 GCF_005222675.1 Mycolicibacterium sp. CR10
AACCGCCCACGACGTGTCGCGCTACCAACTCAAAACCATCACCGAATACCTCAACAAACACCGCTGACCCACCCGCCGAAACGGCATTCCAGCAGACACCCACTCGAACTTCCTCTGCCGGAATGCCATTTCGGCGAAGGTCAGCGTGTTCGGCGTGGCGCGGCAGTCGTGCCGCGCACCACCAGAGCCGGGGCCAGCACGGTCGACAGCGCCTCGGTGCGGCCGCCGTCGAGGCGTTGCACCACCGCCTCGATCGCGCGGTCGGCCTGTTCGACGGGCTGCTGACTGACCGACGTGAGGTCGATGCTGCCCAGTCGCGACAGCACGTTATTGTCGAATCCCGTCACCGAAACCTGCTTTGGCACAGCAACTCCAGCACGGCGCAGGCGGTCGATGACACCGATCGCGCAGTAGTCGTTGACGCACACCACTGCGGTGGGTAGCTCGGTATCGAGCAGCACTGTGGCAGCCGCCATTCCGGAGTGCTCCGTGAAGTCGCCCGTGAGGACACGGGCGTCGTCGCCGAGTCCGTGTCGGCGCATCGCGCGCAGGAATCCGGTGCGCCGGTCGGCGCTGATGGTGCCCGTACCTCCGTCGACGTGGACGATGTCGCGATGTCCCAGGCTGACCAGATGGTCGACGACTGCGGCGATGCCACGGCCGTCCGCCGAACGCACGACATCGAGGGTCGGCTCCGCGATCCGGCGGCCGATCACCACGGTGGGCATCGCCGCACCGAGCGCCGCGAGATCGTCGGTGGGCAACTCCGGTCCGATCAGCAGGAGCCCCTCGCAGCGGAAGTCGCGCAGGGTTTCGATCACCCGGGACTCGTCGTGGGTCGGGGTGACCGCGCCCAGGACGATCTCGTATCCAGCCCGATCGGCGGCGGCGACGAGGTCCTCGACGATCTCGGCGTGGAAGCCGCTGCCGATATTGGCCATGACGCCGATCAGGTGTGAACGCTTGGCCGTCATCAGGGCTGCGTGGCGATTGACCCGGTAGCCGATCTCATCGGCAGCATCGAGCACGCGCTTGCGGGTCTCGGCACTGGCACCCGGAGCGTTGCGAAAAACCAAGGACACCAGTGCTTTCGACACACCGACCTTGTCCGCGACGTCCTGCATCGTCGGTCGCTGGCGTTCGGGGAGCACGGGTCCTCCTGTTCGTCCGGCCATCGGGGGGTTGACAGCGCGGTGTGACCGGGTTCATAGTAGCGGAACTAGACCGGTCTAGTAGACCGGGACAGACGAGACAACTCACCGATGAATGGAGTGCACGTGTCAGACCTCAACTCGATTGGCGTCGCCGTGATCGGCGGCGGCATGGCCGGCCGCGCGCACGCTGCCGGCTACCGCACCGCGACCACCCTGTTCGGTACCGAGCGGCCCAACGTGCGATTGGTGGCGATCGCCGACGCCAACCCCGCCGTCGCCGATGACAATGCGGTGCGGTACGGCTACCAGCGCGCCGAGTACGACTGGCGCGCGATCGCCGACGCCCCCGACATCGACGCCGTGAGCGTCGTGGTGGCGAACCACCTGCACCGCGAGATGGTCGAGGGACTGCTGGCCGCGGGCAAGCACGTGCTCTGCGAGAAGCCGTTGGCCGGCACGGTGGCCGACGCCGAGGCAATGGTGGCTGCGGCTGCTCAGTCCGACACGGTGACCGCGGTCGGCTACACCTACCGTCGCTCACCGGTCGTCGAGCAGATCCGTCGTGAGCTGGCCGCCGGGACTCTAGGTGAGCTCGTCCACTTCAACGGCCACTACTGGTGTGACTATGCGCTCGACTCCACCTCGCCCATCACGTGGCGCTACCGCGGCGGACCCGGCACCGGTGCCCTCGCCGACGTCGGCAGCCATCTGCTCGATCTCGCCGAGTTCGTCTGCTCGCCCATCACCGAGGTGAGCGGCGCATCGTTCGCCACCCTGATCAAGGAGCGCCCCGTTCCGCTCGGCGTCACGTATGGCCACACCAAGGGCGCGGTCAGCGAAGAACTCTCGCCGGTGGAAAACGAGGACATCGCGACGTTCACTGCCCGCTTCGACAGCGGCGCGGTGGGCACCTTTTCGGCGTCACGGGTGGCGCACAACCTGCCCGACGGTCTGGGCTTCGAACTCTTCGGTTCGCATGGCTCGGCCGCCTTCGATCTGCACCGTGCCGGCGAACTGCACATCTCGACCGACGAGATCCAGGGAGCGCTCGCAGGGCCACGGCGGGTCCTGGTCGGACCCGAGCATCCCTACATCCGCGGCGGGCTGCCCATGGATGCCGGCGGCGTCGGCCACGGTGTCGCCGACCTGTTCGCCTACCAGGCGCGCGCGTTCCTCGACCAGATCGCGGACAGTCTCAATCCCCGTGGCTCCGCTCGCCCCAGTGGCGAACTGGGTCCGCTGCCCGGCTTCGACGCCGGCCTGCACGGCCTGCGACTCGTCGCGGCCATCACCGAATCCGCCGCCTCCGGCGGTGCCACCGTCAAAGTCGCTTACTAGTCGATCACCAGAAAAGGAATTCACACCATGAAGCTCGGTGTCTACACCGCCATCCTGCACGACAAGCCGCTGCGCGAGGCTCTCGAGGTCATCGCCTCACTCGGCCTGACCGGAGCAGAGATCAACGCGGGCGGGTTCCTGCCGACCCCGCATCTTCCGGTGGACGATCTGCTGTCGGGGGCCGTCTCCGTCCAGGATTACCTGTCCGTGTTCGACGGCACCGGTGTGTCCATCGCGGGCCTGAACTGCAACGGCAATCCGTTGCATCCCGACCCCGAGGTCGGGCCCGAGGATGCCGATGATCTGCGCAAGGCGATCAAGGTCGCCGGCCTACTCGGCGTCGACCGCGTGGTCACCATGTCGGGCCTCCCGCAGCCCCACGCCGGCGGACAGTGGCCGGCCTGGCACGTGAATACCTGGGACTCAGGCTATCTGGACTCACTGGACTACCAGTGGGACGACGTCGCGGTGCCTTTCTGGTCTGAGATCGATGCCTTGGCCCGAGAGAACGGTGTCAAGGTCGCCATCGAAATGCACCCGCAGAACCTGGTGTTCAACCCGCCGACACTCAAGCGTCTGGTCGAGAAGATCGGAGCCACCCACGTGGGCGCCGAGATGGATCCCTCCCACCTGTTCTGGCAGGGCATCGATCCGGTCGCCGCGATCGAATGGCTGGGCCCGCTGGTGTTCCATGCCGCGGCCAAGGACACCCGCATCAACGACAACTGCCGGATCTACGGAGTTCTCGACGACCGCTTCACCCGAATCCCATTGGAGCAGAACCCGACCGGGCTTGGCGGCAGGCATGTAGTGAACAAGTGGCCCGAGGACTCGGCGTGGGATTTCGTTGCGGTGGGCCAGGGACACGACGTCGACTTCTGGTCGTCATTCCTGCTGGCGCTCGAGCGAGTGGACCCGAACATGTGGGTCAACATCGAGCACGAGGATGTCGCCTTCGGTCCGCTCGAAGGCCTCCAGGTTGCCGCCGAGACCCTCAAGTCCGCCAATTCGGCCCTCGTCGGCTGATCGTAGGAGAAAGGTTCAACCATGACGCAATACCGGAGATTCGCCGCGGTGACGATGAGTGTCGCTGCGCTGGTCACGATGACCGCGTGCTCGAGCACCGGGGGTAAACCCCGCGAGACCGGTGGTGGCATGAGTGCAGGCCAGGCGGACACCCCACGATTCACTATCGCCATGGTCACCCACGGCCCGCCGGGCGACACGTTCTGGGACCTGATCCGCAAGGGCGCCGAAACCGCTGCAGCAAAGGACAACATCGAGCTGAAGTACTCCGGCGAACTGCAGGGACCCGATCAGGCGAACCTGGTGCAGAACGCAATCGACAGCAAGGTCGACGCGATCGCGGTGACGATGGCCAAGCCCGAGGCGGTGACGCCGGCGATCGACACCGCCGTGCAGGCCGGAATCCCGGTGGTGGCGTTCAACGCGGGGATTGACAACTGGAAGGCGGCAGGCGTCAAGGCCTACTTCGGCCAGGACGAGAAGATCTCCGGTGAAGCCGCGGGCAAGCGCCTGGCGGGCGACGGGGCCAAGAAGGTCATCTGCGTGATCCAGGATCAGGGCAACGTGGCATTGGAATCCCGCTGTGCCGGTGTTGCTTCCGGCTTCGGCGGCGAGGTGGAGAATCTGAACGTCAACGGCACCGATATGCCGTCGGTGCAGTCCACCATCACCGCCAAGCTGCAACAGGACCCGTCCATCGACTACGTCATGACACTCGGCGCACCGATCGCCCTGGCGGCGGTGGATGCGGCCGATGCCGCAAGCAGTACGGCACGGATCGCTACGTTCGACACCAACGCCGCGCTCGTCGACGCCATCAAGGGTGGCGATGTGCAGTGGGCGGTCGATCAGCAGCCGTTCCTGCAGGGCTATCTCGCTGTGGACTCGCTGTGGCTTTTCCTGAACAACGGCAATGTGATCGGCGGTGGCCAGCCGACCCTGACCGGACCGGCGTTCATCGACGAGACCAACATTGACGCCATCGCCGAGTACGCCAAGGGCGGCACTCGCTGATGAAGGTTGCGTTGGATCCGACGCCGTTTCATCATGAGTACTCGTTGTTGGAGTTGCCGGGTGTGGTGGCGGAGTTG
>NZ_STGE01000070.1 GCF_005222675.1 Mycolicibacterium sp. CR10
GGGGTGGATACTTCTATCTGGCCAAAAACGGATACCTAGACTTGGCCACCAGTGGGTACTTTTTCATGGCCACGGACAGCCTTCTGCGCTGTTATCCGTGGAGTCTCGATACCCCGATGTGCAGCGGACACCTGACGATCTTGATCCCGTAAGACGCTGTCCGCCTTCAGTGATGGACCTGAGCACTCGTGACCGCCAACGCGTTCGGTTACGGTGTCCGCGAGCGGGCGGGGCCAGGCCGGAATCGACAGGTGGGGAGGCCGTCATTCGATGATCGGCGGGATCGCAGCGCGTCTCGAAGTGATCGACCCGGGTGCGGTCCGGACCCGACGTGGCGTGCGGGCGGCGTGTGCCACCGTGCTTGCGTGGGCCACGATGCTGGCGGTGACGGTGGCCTTCGATGTCGCGGACCCGTTGCGCATCACCCTGTTCGCCGCAGGCGCCGCGTTCGAAGGTGCGCTACTGGCGCCTGATCCGCTACCCCGGGACAGGCTGCGCACGCTGGGCTGGGCGACCCTGGCCTGCTCGGGCGCAGTCGTTGCGACAGTGCACCTGAGCCTGATCGGAGTCTGGGTTACCGCGGGATTTCTCGTCCTGCTGATGTTTGCGTCGTTCGCTCTGCGATCGTGGAGTGCCCGTGCCGCCAGCCTGGCACTGATGGGTGCGATCACGGTGTACATCACCGGCGGTGGACACGTCACCCTCGGCCGGGTCGGTTGGTTCGTGCTCGCAGCGGTGATCGGCTTCGGCTGGCTTGCGCTGTGGGAATCCGTCCTTCTCCCTGATGACCCGCTGCGCTCCCTTGCGCGGTCGGTGCAGGCGTTCTCCCGGCGGGCCGCCGACACCGTCGACGATGTGGTGAACGTGCTCAACGAGATTCGTGGCGTGACGCCGTCCGAACCTGCCGGCAGGGTTCTGCACGTGCACCTCGAGCGGGTGTGCTCGTGCCGAAGCGCCATCGAGCGGCAGATTGCCGGCGCAGTCGTGCGCGGTTTGAGAGAAGCCGATGCGGACCACCTGCGGGTGGCGTTGCACTCGGCCCAGAAGGCCTTACAGGACATGGCCGAGCAGGTGCGTGTGCCGACCTGGGCGGGATCACTGCCCGGAGACCTGGCCGGGTCCATTACCGACGGTCTGCACGCGCTCGCGGTCGACCTGCGTGACCACGCCGCCGAGGCGTCGACGCATCTCGCCGCACGGTCGGCTCGGACACTGCGCGGTCACCTGGACGCCGCGCTGGCTCGGACCGCGACGACCTCGGTGCCCGGTGAAACGATCGCTCTCCTGGCTGCGTTGTCGGTTCTCGGTGACGGTGAGCTCGTCGCCCAATCGGTCACCCGGGCAACACTATTGACCTCGATCTCCGAGCCGCCCGCTCCCAGCGCTCCGTCGCCGGATCCGAGCGCGCCACCCGATCCGCCTGGGCTGTCGCCGACCATGGCCCTCGCGATTCAGGCGGTCGTCGCGGCCGTCGTCGCCGGCGGGATCGCCACCGTGGTCGGCAACGAACAGCGTCTGGTGGTCGCATGGACCGCGTTCGTCATCATCGCCGGATCGGCCGGGTTGTCCACTCGCCGGGCCATGGTGCGCATACCCGCCACCATCGTGGGTGCGGTCGCCGGCGTATTGCTTGCCGCGACCGTCCCAGACCACGGTGCTGTGGACGGTCGCTGTGGTCGCGATCGGCGTGTTCTTCACCATCGTGACTGCCCCGGTGTCATACCCGGCCATGGTGTTCTGGATGGGAATCGCCTTCGTCCCGCTGTTCGCGCAGCCGGGCAGCTACCTCGATCTGATCATCGACAAAGGCGTCGCGGCCCTCATCGGCGGGTGTGTAGCCGCGATCGTCGCGCTCACCGTCGTCCCGATCCGTGTAGCGCACGAGGTCCGGCCGGCGGTCCTGGAATACCTGGCCGCCTTGGACACCGCGCTGGCCTCGCACCTTCCTGGCCATGAGGGTGGCGCCGCTCCCGCCGAAGCCGCCTTGGATGCCGCGCATGCGGCGTTGGCATCCAAGGTCACTTCGGCTGCAGTGGAGACCAACGTCTTCTCTCAATCGGCGAACGTCGGTAACGAGGAAGCCGCCCGCGTCGACGCCGTCCACGACGGTTATCAGCGACTCACACCGCTTCTGTCCGACTCATCGCGGGCCCTGCACGGATGGTCCGACGAGCAGTTCACGCGAGGCATTCAGCGCCTGCGGTCGGCGGTCGCGCGGGCAGCGTCCACGGCGCGCGGCGAAGCGGTTCATAGAGCCGACACCGTCGAGGAACCGCTCTCGCCCGCGAAGGTCGGCGCCGCGACGAGACCGGGCTCGGCGGACTCTCTTCAGCGCGTCCACAACCTGCACGGCCGGCTGTCCGACCTCACCGCAGCCCTCTCGTCCACCCCCGGCATCGTCGGGTCGCGCTGACAGGAAACAGATTCGCCTCACCCCGCTACGTGTGCTGGCGGTACCGCTCGCGCGGAGACGCCGTCGCTCTGGACTACGACGAGACGCTGCCGTCGCGATCCCGACGTCTGAGCACCCACGCCGGTGCCCAGTGCGTGACGGTCTGATTCTCGGCGCCGTGCCTGATCGGGTACGTCACCAATCCCCACCAGCCGCCGTGCTCACCGAGCGCCCAATGGGTGAGTCGGCCCTCGACGACGGAGTCCATCTGCAGACCGTTCGGGTGATACCGGCCGGTGCAGTGCGGCTCCCGCGGAAACAGGGCGGCCAGATCGATCAGAATGGGCAGCGGCGGGTGTACCGGACGGAACACCAAGGGCAGCGGCTGACCGCCGTAGCCGATCTCCTGCATGCCCACTGTTCGATCATATGTTCGAAGGGTGCTGCGACGGGTTGTTCGGCTTATGTAGCTGATGAAAGGATTGCCGAGATTGCCGGATATGCGTCCCAGATGACATTAAGGTGCTGGTCGTGAGCAGAAGCGTGTTAGCCAACGGCCGAGGTCGCTGGCTGGCTGTCGCGGCGTCGCTCGTCATCTCGGCCGGAATGTTCTATGCCCAGGGGTCCGAAGCGCCGCGCAGCGCCGAGAAGCCGGGCGCTCCCCCGGCGGTCAAGGCGGCTCTGCCACCGAGTGCGGCGATCACGCCCGCTCCGGCGGCGGAGTTGTTGGCGGCGAGTGCGCCTGTCGATGCCCGGGTATTCGACCTTGCCCTGCCGTCCGGTGTCGCACCGGAAGCCGGCCTGCAGATCCACACCATCTGGGCGGCCCGGGCCATCAGCATGATGTTCCCTGAGATCACCACCATCGGTGGGTTTCGACAGGATCCGTTGCGGTGGCACCCCAACGGGTTGGCGATCGATGTCATGATCCCCAATCACGGCACCGAGGAAGGCATCGAGCTCGGCAACCAGATCGCCGGGCTGGCGTTGGCGAACGCCGAGCGCTGGGGGGTGCTCCACGTGATCTGGAGGCAGGGCTACTACCCCGGCATCGGCGCGCCGAGCTGGACGGCCGACTACGGGAACGAAACCGCCAACCACTACGACCACGTGCACATCGCCACCGACGGCGGCGGATATCCGCGCGGCAACGAGACGTACTACATCGGCTCGATGCGGCCCTGACGCTCAGACCGCGAGAGCTGCGTCGCCACAACGCAATTCAGCGGTCGATCCGGCAACCTCCCCGCAGGTCGAGAGGATGTCCAGGGTGTTGGCCTCCTCCGGTGTCGTCGGCCATGACGGCGGGGCCGGCGGCCACAGCGGGAAGATGCTCGCACCTGTCACCCCGGTCAACCCGGCGACGACCTGGGCGAGGAAGTTCGTTGCCGCGTAGGTGAGGTCACCGATGAACTGCACCGGCAGGATGGCCACGTTGGCCAGCAGGCTGATCAGGAAGATGCCCTGATCGGCGATCGCCTGCAGCCCCGACACCAACTGATTGGTGAGGCCGAAGACGTAGTACGGAATCGCGGTGACCACGGTGCGCACGCCCAGCACCACCTGGGTACTGATGTCGGGGTAGCCGTACTTGTCGATCACGTCTTGCAGCGAGTCGCGCAGCGCGTCGTCGTCGTTGACCGGGGTGACATCGGCGCCGTCGAGGTCCGTGATGGGCACGCCGTCGGTGTTCACCGGCTGCGGGCCTCCGAAGAGTGCCATCACCGTGGGTGTGACGTCCACGATCTGGTACTGCAGGTTGATCACACCCTGGTCGAAGAGCAGCGGGTTGTTCGCGATGACGAACGTCGCTGTCTCGTCGGGTGATTGGAAACCGTGGCCGAGGCCCTTCTCCGCCTGGTGGCCGTGGTCGGTGACCATGATGATCGTCCACTGCTCGCCGGTTTCGGCCTCCCAGGCGTTCACCTCGGCCAGGATCTCGCCGAGGTTCCTGTCGAAATTGCGGATGGCGGCCGCGTACTCGGGCGAGTCACCGCCGTACGCGTGCCCGTTCTCGTCGACGCCGACAAAGTAGCTGAAGATGAAGTTCGGGGTGGCCGCACTGGCCGCGTCGATCGCGGCCTCGGTGGCGTCGCCGACGGCGTCGTCGGCCAGGAACCAGAACTCGTCGTTCTCGTCGTGCACGATGTTGACGATGTTCTCGGCGTACTTGTCCCCGGCTCCGGCGATCCCGGAGATGACGTCCCAGTTGGCGATGGACGTCGTCTCGATGGCGGAGTTCGCCGTCTCCAGTTGATTGAACACGGTCGGCCACTTGTCGTAGGTCCACGGGGTGAAGACGTTGTTGATCACGCCCGTCTTCTCACCCCACGCGCCGGTCAGGATCGTCGACCATGACGGGTTGGAGATGGTGGTGTGCCCGACGATGCTGGCCGGGGCGGTGGTGCTGTCCTGAATAAGGCCGAAGAAATTGACGTTGAGCGGGTCGGCGAGCACCCTGCTGAGATTGGTCCCATCCACGCCGATCACCAGCACGTTCGGTGAGGGATCCGCAGGAATGACGACGGCCTGTGGGATCGGTGCAGTCGCGGTGCGGCGCAGGGCGTTTCGCTCCTGTTCGTCGCGCACGGCGGCCAGCGCGGCCAACATCACCGGAGCCTGGACCGGTGGCATCTCCGGTGTCGGCTCGACCAGCGGCGACAATGCCGTGGCGCTGGAGGTCACCTCGACACGTGTGGAACTCGTCTTCGGCGCCGCGGTGACGGGGCTGACCGTGACCAGCGCTTCGGCCGGTACCGCGGCGGGAATGCTGAGCACCTCGGCTGGGGCGGCACTCGCCTCGGCGGCTTCTTCGACCTCCGGCGTCGGTGACGACGTCACGTCGACGGAATCGTCCGACACGGTCACGGTGCGTGCAGTCACCGCGCGCTTGGACGCACGGCGATCACGCGAACCCGAGGCTCTGGTCTCGTCGACGTCGGCGGCCTCAACGCCGGCGTCACCCGCGTCCTCGGCGTCGTCGGCGTCGTCGTCCGCGGAACGATCGGCGTCCGGATCGGACTTCGTGCCCGAGTCCGCGCTGGAGTCCGAGGTGGCCGAACCGCCGCCCTCCGCGCCGTCTTTCGACGAGGAGTCATCGGCTGACGAGGAATCGCTGGCTGAGGACGGGCTCGACGGTTCGGCGAAGGCGACCGGTGCGGATCCCAGCGCCACCCCCACCCCCAGGGTGATCGCTAACGCTCCTACACGACCGATGTGCCTGGCGTAACCCATTGCGGTTCCTTTCGACGATCCGCACCCCCGTTGGTGCGGAGGGATCACTACGGATGGTCAGAAATGTGGAGCGCTCTCGGCAAAAATCGCGGACGCACGCTCATGCCGTGGTCCGTCGTTGTCGTCCTGGCTGCATTGCTGTCGCACACTTTCGGTGAACCTGCTGGGCCGTAAATTACGCCGTCCACGCAGTCCACTGTCACCGAATCACCAGTTTGGTCTCGCGGCGTGTCGCCGCCCCCATCCCGCCGGCGCGCGTCGCGCTGGGTTCGCGTTGGTCGGGCGGGATGACGTTTAGTCACGATCGTCAATTTCCGAGCTCAACTGTTCGCTGCGTCCTCTACTGTTTCGATCATCACCTGCTACGAAAGGTCCGAAATGACGGCTGAGAACGTAGCGGAACCCATCAACGCAGACGAGGAGTGTCGCGACTGCGGATACGAACCGGAGCTGAAGCGAACACTGGGCTCCTTCCAGGTTTTCGCAATCTCGTTCGCGTTCATCTCGGTGGCCGTCGGCGTCTTCGGGACCTACGACGACCTGCTGCGCAACTCCGGACCGGTGGGCATCTGGACCTGGATCATCGCGGCATTCGGCCAACTGCTGGTCGCGCTGGTGATCGCGCAGTTCGCCGCCCGCATCGCCCTGTCAGGGTCGTCGTACCAGTGGGCCTCGCGTCTGGCCAACCCGAAGGTCGGCTGGTTCTTCGGCTGGCTCACCTTCTGCTACCTCGTCGCCGGCCTGATGGCCATCAACAGCGCGATGGCAAGTCAGTGCCTGATGCCGCTGTTCAACATGGCGCCCGATGAAGGCACCGCGCGAATCATCACCGTGGTGCTGATGGTGATCCAGGCGGTGCTCGCGATCGCGTCGACCAAGATCGTCGGGATGATCAACTCGCTGGCGGTCGCGGTCGAGGTGACGATCGTGGCCGTGCTGGTGGTCGCGCTGTTGGTCGCCGTGGCGGTGACCGGAAACGGATCTGTCGCCAACCTGGGATCGCGCGGCGTGGCCGAGGGCGCCACCGACTACTTCGCATTCGGCGGCGGATTGATGGCGGTCATGATCGTCGGCCTGGCGACGCTGGTGGGGTTCGACGCCGCGGCGAACATGGCCGAGGAAGCCAAGGATCCGTTCCGCAGTGTCCCGCGAGCGATCGTGGGATCCGTTGCCGCAGCAGGCATTCTGGGCATGTTGTTCCTGATCGCCCTGACCGTGGCGATCACGAACATCCCCGAAGTCACCGCCGCCGAGTCGCCCGTTGCAGCGATCATGGCCGATCAACTCGGTACGGTCACCGAGCGCATCTTCCTGGTCGCCATCGCCATCGCGTTCTTCGGTGGCGGCATGGTCACGCTGGCCAGTTGCTCGCGCATGATCTACGCGATGGCGCGTGATGACCGGTTTCCCGCGCACCGGCTGATGAAGAAGGTGGACAGCCGCACCCAGACGCCCATTCCGGCAACGATTCTGCCGGTCGTGCTCGGTACCGCCATGCTGGTCGCGCTCCCGGGTGACGCTCTGCTGGAGTTGATCACCTCCGGCACGGTGTTGATCGCGATGACGTACGGCGGGATCGTCGTCCTGTACCTCGCGGTGCGCAAACGGCTCGAGCAGAAGGAAGGGGGGTTCACTCTCGGGCGCTTCGAAATGCCCATCGCCATCTCGGCCCTGATCTGGTCGATCTGCGTGCTGATCATCCTGCTCTCCCCCACCAGTTCTCGTGTCTCGATGGTCATCGTGGCGGGCCTCCTGGCGGTCGGGGGTTTGTACTTCGGCTACATGATGCTGTTCAACGGCAAGGTGCTCGATCACGAACCGGGCGAGGACACTTTCGCGGCGGCCGAGTCATCCGAATGACCTCCACCGCAGCACGACCCGTGGAGTTGACCGGCAGAATCGTTCGTCCGGGCGACGTGGATTACCCTCAGGCGCGCCGGTCCTACAACCTGCTCTTCACTCACGAGCCGGCCGTGATCGTGTTCGCCCAGCAGACGCAGGACGTCGTCAATGCGCTGATCTGGGCGCGGCACAACGGCGTCGAGGTCCGGGTGCGAAGCGGTGGCCACTGCCTGGAGGGCTGGTCCACCGTCGACGACGGCATCGTGATCGACGTCAGCGGCATGAAGTCGGCGACGATCGACGCCGTGGCGGGCACCGCGACCGTCGGCGCCGGGCTCAACCAGTTGGAGGCGGTGACCGCGCTCGGCAGCGCCGGGTTTGCCGCGCCGACCGGTACCGAGGGAACCGTCGGCCTGGTGGGCGCGACGCTGGGCGGTGGCTTCGGCCTGCTCACCCGGCTCTTCGGTATGGCGTCGGACAACCTGCTGGCGGCCGAGGTTGTCGTGCCATCGAACGATGCTGGGGCGCAGGCGATCACCGTCGACAGGCAGCACAATGCGGACCTGCTCTGGGCGCTGCGCGGCGCCGGCAACGGCAACTTCGGGATCGTCACCTCGATGACGTACCGGATTCACCCCCTGACGCAGACCGTGTACGTGACCGCGACGTGGTCGGGTCTCGACGACCTGCCCGCCGTGTTCGAGGCGTGGCAGCGCTGCGCCCCGAACGTCGACAACCGTCTCACCAGCCAACTCGAGATCCTCCGTGACGCGATTCAGCTGATCGGTGTTCTCGCCTCCGGGTCGGAGGCCGAGGCCACACAGCTGCTGGCACCGATCCTGTCTGTCGGTAGCCCCGACGTCGCGACGAAGAGTGCGGGCTGGGCCGATACGTATGCCGGCTTCCAGATACCGCCGTCTGAGGAGGCGGCGAACTGGAAGTTCTTCTCGCAGTTCATCTCCGAACCCTTCCCCGCCGAGGCAATCGAGGTGATCTGCTCATTCATGGCGAACGCCCCGACGTCGGACTGCAACTATTTCACCAACGCCTTCGGTGGCGTGGTCGCCGACAGCGAGCGGTCGGGCGGCTCAGCCTTCAGCCATCGCCACGCCCTGTTCTACGCCGAACCCGGCGCGGGCTGGGGTGTTCGCGGTGGAACACCGGCACGCGACGATCCGTTGACCGAGACGTGCCAGAACTGGGCCGCCGAGTTCCATCAGGCGTTGGCGCCCTTCGTGGACGGCGCGTATGTCAACGTCCCCAATGCGGGTGCGGACGACTGGGCCACCGCCTACTGGGGAGCCGGCGTGGACCGGCTGCGTGCGATCAAGGCGAAGTACGACCCCGACAACGTCTTTCACTTCGAGCAGAGCATCCCGCCCGCGCGCGCCGACGCGCGGTAGCTGCGCGACGGCAGGCCCTTCGCCCCCCGCTCAGCGACGACCTGCACGTAACGCTCATCACGCGCAACCGTGGACGGTCGGTCACGCGATGCGGTCGATCATTGCCAGTTCGGATGCCAGCTTCTCGCGGGCGACCTCAGCATCGTAATGGGCCTGCATGTTGATGAAGAACATGTCGCTCAGGCCAAGTGCGCGGGACAGCCTGAGCGCGGTGTCTGCGGTTATTCCGCGCTTGCCGTGCACGATCTCGTTGATGCGGCGTGCGGGTACATCAATCGCCTTGGCGATCCGGTACTGCGTGATACCCATCGGCTCAAGGAACTCAGCCAGGAGGATCTCGCCGGGGTGGGTCGGGGCGAAGTCGGCTGCCATTGTGTCTCCTTTCTAGTGATAGTCAACAAGTTCGACATTGGCGGCGCCACTGGTGCTCCACGTGAAGCAGACGCGCCACTGGTTGTTGACGCGAATGCTGTACTGCCCGGCGCGGTCGCCTGTCAGCTTTTCCAGTCTGTTGCCCGGCGGTACCCGCAGGTCATTGATGTTCTCGGCAGCATTGATGAGGACGAGCTTGTTGTACGTGAGTCTGCCGAGCTCGGGAGAGAGCTTCTTGACGTAGCGGCGCTGCCAGATCGCTTCGGTGTCCTTGTCCCGGAACGAGCGGATCACGAACTCGATAGTAGCGGTTCGCGCTATTAACGACAAGCGTTACTAAGTGTTGGTCCGGCTTAGGCGGGTGGGGTCAAATGACTTCTTGACCAGGCTACCGCCACGTATCGCCCCCCGAATGGCGGGCCAACCACCGGAGCCATTCATAGTCGGGCTGCCAGCCCCAGGGGTGTGACTGCTCGCATCTGGATGAGATGAAGCCCAATCATGCTGTACTGCAACCGATCTGTTCACAACTCGACCTGAAGAACCGCTCCTGGATTTGACGCTGGCGTATCGACTCCACACCGTCTAAGCAAGGTCAGCCAGGAGGGTGCCATCGGCGGTGGTCGGGGCGTAGCATTCAAGGACACGGAGGGTCGGGGAGACCTCGGAGAAGACGTGCTGATGACTGTGAATCGTCGGGCGATAACCGTCGCGGCCGCTGTCGCGGCCCTGGTAGTCGGGCCGCTGGTTTCTCCCGCGACCAGCAATGCAGCCGAGTGTGGCCCGGGAACCGTGTACGACCCGGCGACCGACACCTGTCTGGCGGCGCCGCCGCCACCGCTGCCTCCACCACCGCCGCCTCCCCCGCCGCCACCGCCGCCGTGGAACGGTGATCCCACCCCGGGCTTCTCGATCGGCATCTGTGCGCCCATTCCGTTCGTATCGCTGTGCACCGGAATCTGACGTCCCGCGCTCTGGGGCTCGCGGGCTCAGGACCCTGCGGTGCGAGGAACGAGACGCAGCCCTGCTGACATCCAGCCGACGCGACCGGCGGCATCGCGAACGAACGGGATGCGCATTCCGTCTCGTAGTGCGGCGTCCTTGCTGAGGAAGGTGACCGTCGCCGGCGGTGGCGGTGGCGGCCCGATGGCGGGTTCCCAGGAGTTGTCCGTGTGCTGCAGTTGCGCCGTCATCGTCAGTCCATTGTCGGAGGGCGTGAGAGTGAGGACCTTCCCTGGATCGGTGTAGCTGCCCGCATAGTCAGCCGCCTGCCCCTCCGGCAGGGCCACTGTAGCCGCGTCGGGCGGCGGCAAGAGAGCGCGGCTGAACCCCAGCTTGCCCGCCGATTCCGCGAAACCCGGATAGCTCGCCAGCGCCTTGTCGAGAACGTCGATCTCTACCGGTACGCCGCCGAACACGTTGTTGATCAGGAGAACGAAGGCGAACTGCTGTTCCGGGATCGCCACGAACACGGTGTGCTGGCCGCCGGTGTCGCCGTTGTGCATGATGGCGCGGACGCCACCGACATCCTGCACAAACCAGTTTCGACCGATGCTGAGATTCAACCCGTCGACGGCGACGGCCGGGTCCTGCATCCGGCGCAGGCTCTCCGGCGAGACAACGCTTTCGGCAGTGGCACCAGCAGCGAGATGCATTCGGGCATAACGGATCACATCGCGCGTCGTCGACCAGATGCCGCCTGCCGGATCGACGGAGCGGGGCAACCACAGCGGGGACTGCACAGCCACACCGTCGGTGCCGTTGATCGGGCCGGCGTAGTGGCCATCCGAATATCCGCGCCGCAGGATCTCCGACCGGTCGAGAACGGTGTCGGCCACACCGAGCGGGCCGAGCAGGAGGTTCTGCATCGCGGTGTTGTAGACCGCTCCGGAAGCGACCTCGATCAGACGGCCCAGCAGGACGAATGCCGCGTTGTTGTACGAGAAGAATTGCCCAATCGGGAAAAGCTGCGGCAGCGTCGGGAGTCGCTCGTCGACATAGCGGGCGATGCCGTCGTCGCCTTCGCCGGTGCAGGACAAGTCATCGCCGTACCAGCCCGCGGTGTGGTCCAGGAGATTGCCGACCGTCACCCGGGCGGCGGTCTCCTCATCGCCGAGTCGCAGGTCAGGGATGTAGGTGCGGACCGGAGCGTCGAGGGCCAGGGCCCCGTCATCGATCAGCCGCCAGATGGCGGTGGCGGTGTAAGTCTTTGCCAGAGAGCCGATCTGGAATAGCGTCTGAGGTGTGACCGGCGTCAGTGTGTTGACGCTGGCGACGCCGAACTCGGCGTGCTCCTCCCGGCCTTCGGCGAGGATACCCAGCGCCGCCCCAGGGATTCGGTTGGTGCGCATGGATTCCGTCAGCGCCCCGGCCACGTCCCGGAACGGCGGCGAGGCGTCGGCGGCCAGTGTGCTCGGCAGCGGCCATTTCCGGTGGCTGGTCCGGCCCGGCAGGAGGGCGGCTGCCTCGCGGGCGCCCCCGGCGTCGTCATCGGTGTGCATCTCGATAAGGAACCTATCGGTGTGTCCGGGCACCCGCGAGAGCCCACCGGTCAGAGGACAAACACTGCCTCTGCGAGGTCGATGGAGCCGCGCGGCAATTTGGCAAGCACGCCTGTGTAGCCGAACCGCCGAGGGTCCTCGTCGTAATAGAGGTAACCCGTCGAACGTTCGTAGACGAACTGGCTGTCGTAGTTAGCGAATCCACTTCCCAGGAACCAGGCGCAGTGGACGGTGTCCACCTCGAAACTTGTGGCCCCCGCCAGGGCTGCCCTGTCAATCACAACGATGTCGCGCTGCTCCCCCTCAGCTCCGACAAGAGGTGCCGCGCGCCGAGTGGTGAACACGGAATCCAGGATGAAGGTATCCGTGGCGCTGGAACCGATCATCAAGTCGCGGTGGTGCTTTCGAAGCTCGGTGTCGGGTCGCAATGAGGAGCCGGAGTAGATCCACTGTCCCCCTTCGATCACGCTGTCGCTGCTGCCATCGGAGGAGCCGTGAACGTAGATGTCGAGTGAGACGGAGTTGGGAATGTTGGTGAACTGCCCGGCCGTCTCATCGTTGGGATAGGTAAAGAACCCGTAGACGCCCTGCTCTGCGGGGAAACCGTCAAGTATTGCGGCGGTGCGCAGCGCTGTCGGATACGGCGTCGAGGATGGGGCGTCTACTGCGTTCTTCCAGAAGGTGAAGTTGCCCTCAGAAGAATATTGGGTGCCATTCTGCGCGTACGGGTAGACCGTCTCCGCATTGACCACATACGACCCGTACTGAACAAATTCTTGATATGAGGCGGGGACCCAACCCGCCTCATTCATGTTGACATTACTTGCCAGCTGATTCTCCTGTTGCGCCCACACCTTGTCGGGACCAATGATCCGACTCACCGTCGCCGGAGGCTGGGGTCCCCACGGCGACTGGCCATTCCACACCAGATCTTTGTAGGGCCCGCCAGCGGCCGTCAGTTGGCTCACCACCGTGTCGAAGTCCTTGAAGCCATAGGTTTTTCCGTCTACAGCGCCCGACCAGTCGGCACCGTTGAGGGCGAACTTGTATTGAATCGGCAGCGACCATTCATCGATGTACGACGTGTCGATGGTGTATTCGTACCCACCGTCGGCCGGGTACAGAAAATATTCCAAGAAGTTGTAGTTCAGGAATGAGTTGCCTGCTGATGCCGCCGTCGGATTGAATGCGTCGACGCCGCCCGGCGAGGCAACGGGAAGGGTGAACCCGGCGTCGCCCTCCACGATGTAGATCCGATTCTCGGGTGTACCGACTGCGCCGGTACCCACGGCGAGGGACACCGGTGCACTGGCGCCTATGTCGATTCGAAGGGGAACGAAGTCCGCGGCGATGCTGTAGTCGCCGGAGTTTGTCAGGTTGTATACCCAGATAGTGTGATCAGAGCTGTTGTGCACCATGACCGATGGGGACACGGTGGCACCGCCGGCGCTGCAACCGTTGCCTCCGGCATCGGCGTTACAGACCACCGGGGACTGGATGAGGGTGACGGTGGCGGTGGACGCATTCGGAGGTGTCGACAGCCCAAGACGATTGAGGAACGTGGTCAGGCCCGCAACGAGGTCGCTGATCGGGTGAAGGTGCCACGGATTGGCTGCGCCGGTGTCCTCGGCGACCACCGTGAAGGTGTCGGTGCCACCGGTGCGGGCAAACTCGGCGCCGGGGGTGTAGGTGTAGGTCCCATCGTCGGCGATATGCACGGTCCCGTGTGCGGGGGCGCTGGTCACGACGTAGCTGATGGCGTCGCCGTCGGCGTCATGCCCGCCGAGGTTGCCGGTGCTGACCCCGGTGTGGGGGTCTTCGGTGTAGGCGCCGGGCGTCAGCCGGGGGGCCGAGTTCACGAAGGTGTAGTGCAGCCTGCGCAAGCCGATCCACGCCCCGGCAATCAGATCAGGCACCGGGAATTGCGGGACCGGCAGGTGCGGCGCCAGAGCGCCCAGCCCGATCCAGGACAGACCCTCGGTGACAATCGCGCGCCAGCTCACCGGTGCGCTCACCGAGTCCGGATACTGCGGTCGGCTCGTCGACTCCTCCGGCGCGGCCGGCGCGGCCGGCGAGCTCACAGTGGACTGGGCGGACGCGGCCGGAGTGGTCGTAGCGTTCACCGACATCGCCTGACGATTCATCGATCGTGGCTCCGCCGGGATGTCGGACAGGATCGGTTTCGCAGGGGCAGGCGGTGACCCGACGTGGCCGCTGGCCACATCCGCGGTGGTGGGTGCGGCACCGACGGCCCTGGATGAGCCCGTGGTTCCGGTGGCGGCGCTGGCCGGCCTGCCCTCGCGACCACTGCGCGGGGTCGCTTCGTCGTTGGCTTCACCGCCGGCGGTGGCCGGTGGTTCGTCGTCGATGGTGGTGTCGTCAGGAGGATTCGTCGACGCGCTCGACTGGTCTGCGAGCTGCTCTGAAGAATCCTCACCAGGCTCGGGGTCCGCATCTGCTGCGACCGTGTCGGCGTCGTCGGGCGGCGACTCTGGCGCGTCCTCCCCGTCGGCGTCCGGTCCGTCCTGGTGAGATTTGCCCGACGACTCCCCCGACCTGCTGGCATCCGGCGAGGCGCCGACACCCGCTGAGGATGCCGCCCCCTGCGAGGATTCGGCACCCGATGAAGCGGTGCCCGTGTCGGCCAGCGCCGCCGCTGGCGCGGCCGCCAGAGCTACACCCACCCCGGCGGTGGCCGCACCGACTTTCAGCCAGCGCAGCACCGGGAATCTGCCGGCCTGCCGGGGGCCGCCGTGGCCCGCCCGACGAGAACCCCGTTCGACAGCCATGGCCCGACCCCCTCAGAACCGGCGAGGGTGTCAATTAAACTCCCCGCGAAGCACCGCAAGGCCGAATTCGACATGAATTGCACCCGCCCGGCCAGGTCAACGGGCCGGTGGCTCCCCGAGTCGTGCAGCAAGAGCCCCCACAGTCCACCCGCGCCGGGTAGTCGTTGTCCGGAAACCCCACGAGCCCAACGGGTTTGACGCGGCGATCGTTGCGTGTGACCCGCGAATGTAACTACATTTCGTCCGTTTACCTGCGATGTCCGCGCCGTGCCGGTTCAATACGGCGAGCAGGTCAGGTACGCCGACAGCAGAAAGCGTCAGGTACATGAGCGAATCCATTCCCGCCGACGGCCAGGCCGACGAAGACATCCGGACCTCGATGAGCGCCGGTGCGCTGCGCAAGGCTGTCGAGGACCACCTGCGGTACTCGCTTGGGCGCCCGGCGGCACTACTGGAGCCACAGCACTACTACCACGCCCTCGCTCTGGCCGTTCGCGACCGCATGCAGCAGCGCTGGATCGACACCACCCAGACCTACCTCGAACTCGGCCAGAAGGTGGTCTGCTATCTGTCGGCCGAGTTCTTGATGGGCCCGCATCTGGGCAGCAACCTGCTCAACCTGCAGATCGAGGAGCAGGCCCGCGCCGCGCTGGCCGCGCTGGGCCAGGATTTCGACACTGTGCTGGCCTGCGAGCAGGAACCCGGCCTGGGCAACGGTGGGCTGGGACGGCTGGCCGCCTGCTACCTGGATTCGTTGGCCACTCTTGAGCGCCCCGCCATCGGCTACGGCATCCGCTACGAGTTCGGCATCTTCGACCAGGAGATCCACGACGGCTGGCAGGTGGAGACGACAGACAACTGGCTGGCCGACGGCAACCCCTGGGAGATCGTCAAGCCCGAGCTGAACTATCGGGTCAATTGGGGCGGGCACACCGAGCGCTACCGCGACGACAACGGCCATGAACGGGTGCGCTGGATTCCTGAACGTGTCGTCAAGGGCGTCTACTACGGCACCCCGATCCAGGGTTACGGCGTGAACACCTGCAACACGCTGACGCTGTGGAGCGCCAGCGCAGTCAAGGCGCTCGCGCTGGACGCGTTCAACGCCGGTGACTATTACCGGGCAGTGGAAGACCAAGTGGTGTCCGAGAACATCACCAAGGTGCTCTACCCCAACGACGAGCCGGAAGTCGGCAAGCAGCTTCGGCTGGCCCAGCAGTACTTCTTCGTGACGTGCTCGCTGCAGGACATGCTGCACCTGTTGGAGGATTTCGCCGGGTGCTCGGCCAGGGATCTGCCCGACCGGGTCGCCATCCAGCTCAACGACACTCACCCTTCGATCGCCGTCGCCGAGCTGATGCGGCTGCTCGTCGATGAACGAGAACTCGGTTGGGACGAGGCATGGCGGGTCACCGTGGCGACGCTGGGCTACACCAACCACACTCTGCTGCCCGAAGCGCTGGAAACCTGGTCTCTGTCGATGTTCGCCCGGTTCCTGCCCCGCCACCTCGAGATCATCTACGAGATCAACCGCCGCTTCCTCGACGAGGTGCGCGCCCGGTTCCCCGGCGACGAGGACCGAGTGCGGCGCATGTCGCTTATCGGTGAGGACGGCGAAAAGCGAATCCGGATGGCGCATCTGGCGACCGTCGGCAGCCACGCGATCAACGGGGTCGCCGCATTGCACTCCGATCTGCTGAAAAGCACTGTGCTCAAAGATTTTTACGAGATGTGGCCGAACCGGTTCAGCAACAAGACCAACGGCGTCACACCGCGCCGCTTCCTGGGCCTGTCCAATCCCGGGTTGCGCGCCCTGCTCGACGACACCATCGGCGAGGGTTGGATGGTCGACCTGGAGCGGTTGCGCGCGCTGGAACCTCTCGCCGACGACCCCGCGTTCCAGAAGCGTTGGCGCGCGGTCAAACGGGCCAATAAGGCGCGGTTGGCCGGCTACGTCGCGTCGACGACCGGTGTGGACCTCGATCCGGACTGGATGTTCGACATCCAGGTCAAGCGAATTCACGAGTACAAGCGCCAACACCTCAACGTCCTGCACATCATCTCGCTGTACAACCGGATCAAGAAGAATCCCGACCTCGACATCCCGCCGCGCGCATTCATCTTCGGAGGCAAATCGGCGCCCGGCTACGCCATGGCCAAGCTGATCATCAAGTTGATCAACGCCGTCGCGGAGACGGTCAACACCGACCCGGAGGTCAACAACCGTCTCAGAGTCGCCTTCGTACCCAACTTCAATGTGCAAAGCGCCGAACTGATCTACCCGGCGGCCGATCTGTCCGAACAGATCTCGACCGCCGGCAAGGAGGCCTCGGGAACCGGCAACATGAAGTTCATGATCAACGGTGCGCTGACTATCGGCACTCTCGACGGCGCCAACGTCGAAATTCGCGAGGAGGCCGGCGAGGAGAACTTTTTCCTTTTCGGTCTCACCGTGCCGGACGTCCAGCGTGTGGTGAGCGGGGGCTACCACCCGAGCCGGGTAGTCGAAGGCAACAAGGAGCTTCGCGAGGTTCTCGGTCTGATCGCCGACGGCCGGTTCTCCGACGGTGACACCGAGGTGTTCCGCGACCTGATCGACAACCTGACCCACCAAGACCCGTTCTTGGTGATGGCCGATTACGCCGACTACATCACCTGCCAGACGCAGGTGAGCGACGCCTGGCGCGACACCGGGTCCTGGACTCGCAAGTCAATCCTCAACTCGGCGCGCAGTGGCAAGTTCTCTTCGGATCGGGCCATCGCCGAGTACTGCGACGACATCTGGGATGTGGGTGCGGTGCCCATCAAGGGTTAGCGCGGTCGCTTGCTCGGTCAGAGCGCGATTTTCGCAGTTCAAGCCCTTTTGTGTCCACCAACACACAATAAATAAGCACCCGCAAAATGGAGCTGATCGGCGTACCATGGCGTGCGGCATGCCATGCTGGTAGGTAGCAATGAGTCGGAAGCCGTTTACGACCGCGCGAAGATAGGACGAAACCGTCGAGGCGGCACCGTCCATACCTGCGTCCTGTTAATCCTCCAAGGCGAGCGCACCTGGTGTGCCTCGCCTCTCGACGGGTCCCGTCGGACCGTCCAGCGGTTTCATTCCCCGTTCACCCGTCCGTCGTCAAAGGAGTCCCCGTGTTATCCTCCGAGTCCACCGCCATCGTCAAGGCGACTGCCGGCGTCGTCGCCGAGAACTCCGTCGAGATCACCAAGCGGTTCTACCCGCACATGTTCGCAGCGCACCCCGAGCTGATGCGGGTGTTCAACAAGGCGAACCAGGCAATCGGAGAGCAGCCGCAAGCGCTGGCCGCCAGCGTCGTCGCGTTCGCCGTGAACCTCATCGACCCGGACGCGCCCGACTTCGGTCCGGTCATGCGCCGGATCGCCCACAAGCACGTGTCGCTGGGGATCAAATCCTACGAGTACCCAATCGTCGGCCACCACCTCATGTGGGCCGTCGGCGACGTCCTCGGCGACGCCGTCACCCCCGAGGTCGCAGCCGCCTGGGACGAGGTCTACTGGCTCTTCGGCTGCCAGCTCATCGCCGAGGAAGGCCGTCTCTACGCGCTCGGGGGCACCGACCCTGAGCAGCCGTGGCGCAAGTACCGGGTCGTCGAACGGATGGACGAGAACCCGGAGACCTTCTCACTCGTCCTCGCCCCGGTCGAGGGCAAGACCCCCGAGCACCGCACCGGCCAGTACGTCGCGATCGCCGTCGACCTGCCGGGCGGTGAGCGGCAGCCGCGGCAGTACACGATCTCCTCCGGGCCGCGAGGCGATTCGCTCCGGGTGACCATCAAGCGCGTCCGCGGCGTCGGGGGCACCCCGGATGGCCAGGTCTCGAACTGGCTGGGAGACAACGCGAAACCCAGCACGGTGCTCGACGTCTCGCAGCCGTGCGGTGACCTAGTGCTCGACGAGTCAGACGGCCCGCTGGTGCTCGTCTCGGCGGGCATCGGGATCACGCCGATCGCTGCCATCGTCGAGGACCTGTCTCGTCGCCAGCCCGAGCGTCAGGTCCGGATCTTCCACGCCGACACGTCGCACACAAACCACGCGCTCTACTCCAACCTGCGCCGGCAGGTGCTCTCCATGAGCGACGCGAAGGCGCAGAACTGGTACGAGGAGGACGCCGAGTCCGCGCCCACGCTGCACCCAGCCCTCCCCGGCTTCATGGACCTATCGGACATCGAGATCCCTTCGGACGCGACGGTGTTCATGTGCGGTCCGCTGCCGTTCATGCAGGCGACCCGCAAGGCCCTGCTCGACAAGGGCGTCTCCGGCGAGCGGGTCCACTACGAAGTCTTCGGCCCCGACCTGTGGGCCCAGAACGCCGACAACGCCGACTAGCAAGCACTCGCGCAGCGGAACCCGGCGTCGCACGAGGCGCGCCGAGGCTCTTCGCTGTGCCAGGCCGTCTCACCGGCACGTTGATTACTTGACGGTGACGGACTAGGCCAGGTTGCGGGAGGAGTACCGGAGATGTACGGGCACTCGCCGGACGACACGCGCGGCAGCCATGGCGGCGAAAACCGCCCGGCGTCCTGCGGAAGCGGTTCTGGGGGTCAAGCGGTCACAGGTTCAAATCCTGGTGTCGGGGACGCCACGGCTCTTGAAGGCGGCCAGCTTGGAGCCCCACTGGCCGGGCGACAGCGAGGTCGGGTCGCTGACGGGTGTTCTCGATGTGATCGGCATGGTTGGTGACGGTAGCTAGCCACGGTGCAGAGCAGCGCCGTCACTTCTCAGGCCGCGCGGCCAGGACAGCGACGACGCCGTCTGCGTCGATGGCACGGTCGACCTTGATCGCGAGGGCTTCACGGGTGCACTCGTCGATCACGTTCAACAACTCAGGGTGCGGCCATCGGCGGTGGTGTCGAACTGGAAGTCCATCGCCCAGATGACGTTCGACCGGATCGGAGATGGACGCTCACAGCTTCTGGGATACTCCTGGCCCACGGGGGCACTCCGGCCGGGAAGGCCGGGAAGGCCGGGAAGGCCGGGAAAAGCAAAACCCGCTCTGAGACTGGTCAGAGTGGGTTTTCTTGGTCGGGCTGACAGGATTTGAACCTGCGACCACTTGACCCCCAGCCTTGAATTTGGTGTTTGCTGGCGTTCGCCGACGGGCAGTCACCCAGCTAGACGCCTACATCCGTTCATGAGCGGGCACCCACGAACACCCAAGAAATCAAGACCGTTGCGCTACCCGTTGCGCTACCCGAAAGTAAAGGCCCGGCGGCAGCTAGCACTGCCCCGGGAATGGCCAAACTAACAAGGAGTTTGACAATGCCGAACACTACGCCACCAAAGGTCCGTGCACTGTGCTGCGACTGCGGCCACCTGCGAACGGTCAGCCGCCGCTACAGCGCCCCAAACGACGACAACCGCACCCGCGATGACAACCAGCATCCCCGGGGCTGGCGATGCACGATGACTTTGAAATGCTCGAACTGCCGTCGCCCGAGCCGCCACGCGATCTTGCGTGACGACGACCGCCCGGACTTCAGAGACATCGCCGAAACCAGGCAGAACTTGCGTCCCGGAGAGGGTCTACCGCACGGCACGTTCGGCGGTGACGGCCCAAGGCGCCACCTCGCCAGCATTTCGGAACCGGCCGAAACAGAGTATGTCGACGAGTGGTGCGATGTGGTCGGCGATGCGAACCGCTACTTTCGCGGCGCAGTGCGCGTCGTTCATCGTGACAGCGATAACGACATAAAGGTCTTAGTCGACGGCCTACAAAGACCAAACGGTCAACTTGTACAGCAAATCATGATCGCCGAAGGCGACACTGAAGCGATCGCCGCATTGACCAGCGAGCAGGCCCGCCAGCTCGGCGCTGCGCTCATCGAGGCTGCCCACGAGGCGGATCGACGCTAGTCCTCTTCGATTCCCTTCCTCGGCCCGTCACCCAACCCCACGGGTGGCGGGCCGAACCTATGTCGGGATTCCGTAATAGCTTGGAACGATGCCTAGGTTCGTGACCAGTGTGACCGTCACGCAGGGCGAGCCGGATGCCCACGGTTACGAGCGGTGGCTTGTCGAGTGGACCTGGAAGATCAACGGCCGCGACAACCAATTTCGGCACGACCACGACTCGAGGGTGGCCGCACGTCGCCATGTCGAGGGTCTGCTGGAGGACGTCGAGCCAGGGCTTACGAGGGGTGACGTGCTCACCCTGCACATCAAAGACACGCCTTCGTAGGCGAGGCGGCCGCCACTCGGTATCGGGCTCACTTACCGCTAGGTGAGAGCCAGCGCAATCTTCAACGCTTCACCCAGCGCAGCCATGGTCCGAGTTGACACATAGCCGGCAGGCGGGCCAGCAACTTCGTCCTCCCACAGCTCATCGATGGTGTCAGCCAAGATGTGGCTGCCCGTGAACGAATCCTCGTGACTCAGCCGCACTGCGGTCGGGATATGCGACTTATCAGTGGAGGTAATCATGCAACCGAGGACACTTTTCAGGTTCCGATTTCGTCGATTGTTCGATATCACGACGTAGTAATGCGGCCCGCGCTCACCACCAAGATCTATGTGGTAAATCTGGCCGCGGACCGCGGCTGTCATACGGAACGAAGGGCTCGGATCCGATCACGGCGTAATCGCCGAGCGGCGTTTGTGGCTCTCTCGTCTTCGGTCTCGGCCTGCGCGGCCAAGATCAGGTAGCCGTCGTTTATGCGCCGCTGGTCGGCCTCAAATTGCCCCGTGCCGGTGACCTGCGCCCCGATCACAAAGGATCGGCCCCCAACAAAACCGTACTGAGACGCGCCACTAATGCCGCTTAGTCTGGAGGACCCGGACGCCACTGCCAGGGTGTAGTGCTTTTGGGGCTGCGCAAAGATCGGCAGAGCTACTTTCTGCGGCGACGAACTAGCCGAAAACACGCGAACACACGGTGTGGTCATTCCGGCGGCAACTTTCCGAGGTGTCGACCGAGAACAGTCCATAATTCCTCGGCCCGCGTGCGGCTAAGGACAAAGGCCCCCTTCGGCAGAATGTCTAGTTTGTAACCAAGTTCAGCAATGCGTTCTTGACCGACTTCTACGGAGAGCCACGGCGGGGGCGCAATATGGCCCAGATACATGTACAGCATGTCCTGAATAGTCTGGTCCCAAGCGAACAAGACCTGGTTGACTGCCACAGCGTTCGCACCGACATAATCCGGCCAACGCGTCTCGACGTTCTCGGCAGAATCGTCCACTGATGGGTCAACAGGCCCGACTCCTGGTTGGGTCATAGAGCCAGTGTGGCAGATGTAGGCAGGGGCAGGCAGCGCCTAGCCATTTTTGCAGGCCGGGCGAACGCAGCCACGAAATAGTCCAGGTTCTATACAGACTGTCAGACGCTATGCCAACCGTGCCCGATGCTGACCGGGGGTAGGGGGTGTGACCCCTGGGGGGTGCTGCCGTCGCCGCTCAGGGCATAGGCACTGTGAGAGGGAGGTGCTTTTTTTCTCACCGAGGCGGCCCCCAACGACTTTGGCCTGACGTGACCCGGGGAAACAAAAAAAGAAATGGGGGGTGCCTGCCTATGCCATGAGGGGCGGCTGACCTCCTGCGATGGGTACCTCCCCTACCGGGGTGACGTGGGCCGCGG
>NZ_STGE01000071.1 GCF_005222675.1 Mycolicibacterium sp. CR10
AGCTTGGCGACGCGGTCGGTGTGCATGACGTCCCAGCCGAGGCGGAACGTCAGCCTGATCGCGACGACGTCGTTAGCGAAGAAAGCGTCCTCGCTGCGGGCCAGCCGGACTTGGCTGACGGCGGCGATGACACTCGCTCGGTCGACGACGATCAGTTCCCCTTCAGGCATTGAGGGGGTGACTGACACCGGGACGCCGAGCAGTGCGCGCTGTCCGGGTTGGGTGACGTCGGGGCCGATGAGTGGCTGAGCCGACGTGTCGGTGACCTTCAGCTTGGAAAGGGTGGCCCAGGCGTCGGGTGCGGCGATGATGTTGGTTGCCATGCCGCCGGCTGCTTCGATACCGGCGATGGCGTCGACGACGGGGTCGAGGTTCTCGTCGATGATGCCTGCGTCTGTGAGTCCGGCGATGTTGAGCAGACCGGTCGGGCCGGACGCGTTGCCGAGGTAGGCGGCGTTGGCTTTGCGGACCACGGATCGGCGCAGCGAGTTGGTGACCATGCGTGCGGCTTCGGGCTGCGCCAGCGTCTCGTAGCTGTACTTGCCGAGCGCGGCGACCTTGTTCGTTTGCACGACCACTTCGTCGAACTCTTGGGCAGCGTCGGGGATTGGCTGGCCTTCAGCGATGAATCCGACTGTGCCGTCATCGGAGACGTAGGGGACGCGGACGGCGGGTTCGTCGCCTTCGATGCGTCCGACCACGGTGGCCGTGGTGAGGATGAGGGCGTCGGGGATGACGTCGTCGGGGACGTAGGCGGTGATGTCTGGCCGCCACGCGGCGGGGCTGAGGGGTGTGGTTTGAGTTGCCACGGAAGTTGACCTTTCAGGAGAACGGAATTGGGGTGGGCGGTCACCGCGGGTGTCGCCGTTGCCCTCCTGGGGCGGTCTGTGGCGGGGGTTGAGCTCCGGGCCCGAAACCCCCTGCCACAAACCATTCTACTGCTGTCGGCCCATAACGACGCTCACCATGCCATCGGCTCCGCTGCTGCGTGGCGTGCCGGGGCTGTAGCCCTCGCGGGGTACGTGCAGCCCGGATTTCGGTTTCGGGATTCCGTACTGTTCGCGGACTTCCTCGGCGCAGGCTCGGATCTTGTCGGGGTCGAGGTGGCCGTCGTCGTCGAGGAGGTCGGCGAGGGTGGTGCCGCCAACCCATAGGGCAGCGCCTTTGGCGAGGACTTCACCGGCTTGGCGTTCGGCTTCGGTGCGTTGCATGTCCTCGAGGAGTGTTGCGAGGGTGTCGCGTTCGGCTTCGGTGTCGCGGAGGCGGCGGCGGTACTTCGCGGCTTCCCGGTTCCCGCCGTGCTCGTCGTCCTGGTCGTCGCCCTCGGCAGGTGACAGAGGTCTGTCACCTGCCAGGTCCGGGTGGTCGTTCGATGCGTCCTCGGTGCTGTCCGATGCCTCGCGGTTGTCCGATTTGGGATCGGGAAACTCGACCGTGTCGGACTGGGTGGTGTCGGTAGTGGTGTTGTTCATCGGTTTTCGCCTTTCGTGGAGATGATGTGGATTCCGGGGAGTTCGCCCGCTGTGATGCCGAGTTGTTCGGCCTGGACGTCGGTGATGGCGGTGCCGGCGAATACGGCAGTGACGTAACGGGTTTCCTCGACACCTATCGGGTTGCCGTCGACGTCGCAGATCACCTGACCGGGGATCGACCCGGTGCACGGCTTCATCGCTGCGGCTGATTGGCGTTCGAGGTCTTCGCGGGTCAGGCCGGGTGTCGGGACGATGTCCGCGGGGATGGGTGACGGGTTGCCGAACACCTGGCGTGCGGCTTCCCGGTCGTCGTGTTCGTTGTCAGTCATGCGGGGTGGGTCCCTTCTGTTGGTGGTGTTGGGTCTGCCTTGCGGTGTCTCACTTGATCCGCCGAATCGTGTTGCCTCGGGTGGTGATGTCGTAGACGCGCAGGGCTCGATGTCGCGGGAGTCAATGGTGTAGGGGCCGATTTCGATGGCGACATGGGTGGTGGGGCTGTGGCTGACCCGCAGTGGCATGGCGCACCAGTAGTCGGTTTCGTCGACGTAGGGCTCGATGACGCCGAGGTCGTCAAGGATGACGCGGCCGGGTTGGTGCTCGCGGTTGGCGTCGAGCACCGGAAACCCGGATTCGTTGCGGAGGCTCATTCGTAGACCACCTCGAGGGTGGCGCCGTGGTCCTTGCGTGCCCAGTAGTGCAGGGCGTCGAGGATGAAGTCACTGCCGGTGTGGGCTTGAGCTTCCTTGGCGCGGCGTCGGCCTCGTCTGACCCATTCCCTTGGGATGCGTGAAGTTCCGTCGACTGTGGGCAAGGCGAGGACTGCGGCGGGGTCGACGCCGAAGATCAGCGCCATGGCTTCGGTGTCGAGCATGGGCTCGGCGTCCACGTTCTTTATTCGGGTGGTGATGGTGTTGGTCATGCGGATTCTCCTGAGGCGGTGGGCTGCTGTTCTCTGAAGGTGCGTAGGGCGTTCGCGGTGCGTTGCTTCTGCCACTTGAGTCGGCCGCGGGCGTCCTCGACCGTGGCGGGTAATGGGTCGAGTGCGGCTATTGCCGCGACATCCTCCGCGGGCGCGTTCTCGTCGTCGTTGCGTTCACCATCAGCGGGCGGATACACCGCCCACTCAAGGACGCCTTCGGTGAAGGCCAATAGCCGGAAGGTGCCTGCGACGGGTTCGCGGTCCCCGACCGGGCAGTGCTTGCGCAGACCGCCGTGCCGGTCCTTATTGACCACGAGAGTCGCACTGCCTCCATGTCCCGGCGTGAAGGGCTGCTTGACCTTCATCCGCAGGGACACGCCACCAATGGCTCGCCGTTTCGCCGCGGTGCCGCCCGGTGAGTGTGGTCACCTGACTTGGCCCCACTTTGGTCGTGGTTCTTCACGAATTTTGGCCCCGGCGGGGTGGTGAGCGT
>NZ_STGE01000072.1 GCF_005222675.1 Mycolicibacterium sp. CR10
TCACCTTCGCCGATCGATTCCCGGCAGCCGAAACCTACTGATGAAAACCGCCGGAAACACCGTTAGCGAGATAGTCCCAAGAGTGCTACCGGCCGGAATTCAAAGAGCGTCGACAATCGCCCGACAGCCGGGGGAGGTATCGCTATGGGGAGTGCGCAGTGTGGATCGACAGATGCTGGGATTTCCGTCACCGGAGCAGGAGGAACAGCGCAGTCGCGAGGTGCTAAGAGCGGATTGGTGTCTCGTCGGAGCGCTCTTCCCAAACGACGAGATTGATTTCGACGTAGTAGAACTCGAACTAACTGGGCTCCACGCGTTCGCTGACATGCTGAGTGTCTATGCGCGTTTCACAGAGCGGGGCATGGTGCCAATGACGTTTGTGTACGACCCACCGGATGCCGCGACCGGAACGACCTCGACACCGATACCGGGAGAGGTGAAGTTCGATCCTCGGGCGACGTTGCCGACGCTCGGCGGGCCGGACATCAGCGTCACCACGGACACACGTTTGAAATTCAGGTTTGACGGCGCCGTTCAGCTGCCGGCGGTGGTGGCCGACATCGCGATCCCAATCAGGAGCCTGTTGACGATCCTGCACGGGTCCGACTGTTGGGTTCGTCGGCTCAGCGTCTCGACGCCGACCGGAAGCTCGGCAGATGTGTACGGGCACGTCGTCGATCTCGACGCGGCTCGCGACGCCACCGGGAGTCTTTTGACCACCCTGGGGAGGGTCGGTGGTGCTGACTTCGTTGGTCGCTGGCTTGAGCTGGCTGAGCGGACCTCCCCGGTCCCGCAAATCTTGGCCGCTGCCTACTCCGGGGAGTTCGCGCCACGGTCGAGGCGGAGGCGCTTTATATGTGCACGGCCGCGGAGACGTTGCACCGTCGCCTGAACCCGGATGAGCGACGGTGGAGTGCTGAGACGGTGGACGCCGGTTTATCTGGGTTAGCGCAGGCCACACTGCCCCATGAAGTCCAGGAGGCGCTGCACCAGGCGCTGCGCCAGTATCTCTTCGAGCCGTCGTTCCCGATGCGAATCCAGGCGCTGGCTGCTCGTGTGGGCGAGGTGCTTCCCGGCTGCGTCGGGAAGGTGAGTAAGTGGAAACGCGCGGTGACCGATCAGCGAAACGCGCTTGCCCATGGCTTACCACCAGGCGGGAACGATATCGACCTCGCGAAGATGCACGCCATATCGAGATCGCTGCGCTGGGTCCTAACCCTGTACTTGCTACTGGAAGCGGGGGCCCCCGCTGAGCAACTTGCGGAGTCGACCCGGGCGAACCAGCGGTATGAGCGCGATTGGCGGAACTGGCGCCGAGAGTGGCCAAAGGTCTTCGCGGATCCGGCGTGACGGCCGCCATTGTGACAGGTGTAATCACCCGGGCCAGCGCCCCGGCTGTATGCCGCGCACGGTGGAAGTGGTCGCCGTGCGGGGATGCATATCAACGCCTTCCCCGATCGGCCAACGATCAGATCTCGGCCGCGGACCACTGGGAAGGGGGACTAACGGCCCTCGCCTTCCATCACCGGCTCGGGCTGCTGACCGTGCCGTCGACGCCAGAGGTTGCCGACGTCGTCGGCGAACTGGAGATCGACGCGCACCTCAACCGCCCCTTGTGCGCTGTATAGCACTTCAGCAGACTGGTCCCGCGGGATCACCTGGGGGTATTTGTCAACCATCTGCTGCTGCGCGTTCCGGAGAGCCGAGGAAAGACCTGGGGCGGTCATGACGTGGTCGGTGAACATTCCGCCGTACGCACCGAGGTTCGCTGGCATCTCGGCTACCATCCCGGGCGGGTACATCGACTGGGCGCGGGAGCCGATAGCGTCGAAAGTTCCGCTCATCCCGCCCGACAGAATCTCGCGGAAGAGCTCCTGCACCGAGATCTTCCCCTTCGCCGGGTGACACGCATCCTCTAGCCGGTTGCCGTCCCCGTCGACGCCGTACACGTCGACTCCGAGGTCGGTGATCGGACCGGAACTCGCGTTGGTCACCGTTACGGTCCACAGTCCCAGACCGATGGGCACGGGTTTCACAGAGGCGGTCACCGCACGGATTCGGCCACCACTGTTCCCAGTCTCCGTGGCGCCGATAGAGAAGTAGGTGTTGTTGTCACGCCCTACGAGGACGTTCTTCTGCGTGGTGCTGAGGGATGGCGCGGAAGCAGACGAATCGTCTACTGCTCCCGCGCCCGGGGAGGGTGGGGCGGCGCCTGGGGGGCACGCGCAACGACTCGGCTGATCCGAAGATCACCGCCAGCTGCGACGTCCTCCGCTGCAACACCGGTTCCACCGTCGACGGCCACGTCTTCGACCTCGATGTTGCCTCCGACCGCGGCGCGGCGGACCACCACACCGATGGTGGCTGGGAGATCCGGGGCCTGCTCCTCGACGGTCGACAGGAGAGCCTGCGCGAGTCCGTACAGCTCCACGTCGTCGCCGGCCCCGGCTTGGTTGAGCTTCTTCTCGAGCAGCGCGCGGCGAAGCCCTTCCTCAGGCTCCTGCTCCAGCCCCTCGAGGTCTGCGCTGACCGAGGAATAGCGCTGTGAGACCAAGTTTTTAACCGCGGAGTAGGCGTCGCCGATCGCCTGCTTCGCGGTGTCGCGGACGCCGTCGGACGCGCCAAGGGCGAGCGCCGCGACGATCAGGGTTATGGGATCCATCTGCAACCTCCAGCTCCGGCCCCACACAGCTGCGCGGGGTGTCGTCTAAATCTAGGCGTCGGTTCCGACAGACTCGGCTGGCCTCGGCGAGGGCCGTGGGCCCACCTCAAAACGACGACCTAGGGCTACGACAGAAGACGTCAACGCGGCTGGGGGTGAAGTGACCGCATGCAAATCCTCTCCGGCTGGCGCAATGAAGCGGCGGGAAGTCGCGTTGGTCTGTCATGGGGTGTGAGTCAGAGTCAGGGCGCACCACACAGGTCTGTTGAGACCGTCCGGCAGGTTAGTAGTCGGCACGGACCACTCGCGTGTGAACGGATTTGTGAACGAAACAGTGCGAAACGGACGCGATCAGATGGACGGAGCGCAACGTACCAACCCGTCAATGGCCGCTGAACAGCACATTCGAGACGCAGGTAGCCGTGCTGGATCGCTACTGACCGGCTCATAACCCAGAGGTCGCAGGTTCGAATCCTGTCCCCGCTACCAGGTAAAACGGCCCTCGGAGATCTCTCCGGGGGCCGTTTTCATGCCACTTGTGAACGGATTTGTGAACGTCGGGATTCCTGGCTCGGCTCGGCTCGGCTGGCTCGTGAGAGCTTGACGCGTAACGAGCCCTCCCTGACGCTCAGGGCATCGCGCCGTTTCTGTACGGCATCGCCTCGGAGAAGACCGACGCCCGCGCGACCTCGCTGATGTATCGGGCCTACGGGACGACTGGCCATTGCCGCTGTCGCCGAGGGCCCGATCTAGCCCATTGTCACGCCAACCGCCCCTACCGGAGGACCGGAACGCGTTGGCCGAGTTCGCCGCCGCCCCCGCAGCGGGCTAACCAGGGCGAGACAGTCAGGCTGTCTCGCCTACGGTCTCGCGTTCTTACGCGCCTGGGCGATAGTTCGCCAAAGCCGCCAGTATGCGGGGCTCCAAATCCTTCTTGGTCCACGGGTGCTTCGACAAAAGGCGGCTTCTTAGTAGGGCGCGAAGCAGCAAAGGCGCCATGTCGGGGCTGCTCACCGTGTGACCACGGTAGTTAAACGAGGGATTCGCTTTCACCTTTCCGTGCGCAATGTCCGAGCGGTGGTCGTAGATTTTCTTTGCAAGGTTGAAAACTCCCTCAGGGTCATGGTCATCGAAAAGGGCTGCTGCTGCACGGAGTGCCATGCGATATTTCAACTCGGCATTCTCATCGAGCAGTAGAGCCTCAATGCCGATGGTTGCGTCCAAGGTGCGGTCCTCGTCGTTGGTTCGCATCAGCGCACGTACGGCTCTTCGAGCGGCCAGCTTCACATCGTCCGGAGCCGACGTTAGCGCCAAAAAGGCCGCTCCTATCTCGCGACCATGGTCGGGATCTATGGGTCGGGGGGAGGTATGCCAGGGCGCGAAGGACGAATTCTCCGGGTAGCGGGAGACAGTCTCGACCTTCCAGACCGGCGGCAGGTCGTGCACCCAGCGGTCAGCCCAGTTGTCAGGTCTGACAAGCACTTGGTTGTACCCGACCCGTCGACCCATGACGATGTGGATGCTTTGGATGGCCCGGTCAACTTCCTCGAAGTACTTCGAATCAATTGGGTTCAAGCCACCCCAAGTCCCCAGGAGCCGAGTCGAATAGGGTCGATTCGGGACGGTGATTCCCCGCACCACGACAGCATGGGTTGCGGCCGCAACGAGGTACGGATTTGCCCCCGACGAGCCGATGCTCGCGGCACGCGAGCACTGAAATTCTGGCGCGATGCGCTCGACGAATACATCGTCACCAAGAAGGAAAGGCTCACCAGTGCCGAAGTCGGTGAGAGTCAGAGGTATAACAAGATCACCTGTCAGGTGAGGCGCGAATCTGGCGCGTTCCAATTGCGCGTAAATCTCAAAAAGGTCCTGGTCGGAATCGAGCCCCAATGCGGCTGCCCGTCCGATAATTGAGCCAACCAGCGTGAGGTAGTCGACTCCCAGGCTGCGCTCGCGAAACTTGGGGTCCTCAACGTGGTTGAACGGGTTAATCCCGTCCGCAAACGCCTCGTCGTGCTCGGCGGCCTGCCGAACGGCAGCCAACGCGTTACCGAGTTCTGGGACCGTCACGTAGGTGTATGTAGATGGCTCAAGCGCAAATAGCTTCGACCAGTCAACCGGCGCAGTTACTGGTACCTGGATACGGTCGAATTCAACGGTTGCCGGCCAGCCAGCGTCGTTCACCTCGAAGGTAGGCGGCTCGAAGCGGGGCACATACTTGCCGCTATCGACATAGGCCTTCGCCGCGGCCCACGCAGCACGGACAGCGGGAAGTGTGACTTCCCACAACAGCTCATGAATCGGTGAGCCAGTCACTTTTAATCCCCCTGTGTTTCGACTCAGCCATCGCTGCCCCTGCAGCTACCGTCGGGTCTACGTGGCCGCCAGCAACGCTCGCCAGAGTTGGAGCAAGAGATTGCGGTCCTCCACTGGCAGTTCCTCATGACCAACCTGTTCCATCACTGCCATCTCCGCCGCAGCGCGAAACACACCCATCCAATTAACGTTGGGTTGTTCGAACCGCCGGTCGAGGGCCGCGTGCACTAAGCGCAATTGCTGCGTGTGCTCGCGGCGCACGATGTCACGCAAGGCGACCAGGTGCTCCGGCGTCCATACATTGCTCACACCTTGGGCGAAACGAACACTGGCGTCTGGCATCTGCGCTGTTCGGCGATTAGGTCCCCCACGTCGGGCACGCTACCGCCTGCCACCGACGAGGCAGGGACTACTCGGAGACTTCGGCGGTTAGCTGACTCCCCCATCGCTGTCGGGGTCGTCGGGCATACTGCCGGACGTGGCAGACACCTGGGAATCGCGTGACCTTCCCGTCCTAGAGGCAGCAGTCGAAATGTGGGAGGAGCATGGGCGGCCTCCGCGCGCGACTACGATCGAGGCCAGGACCGGGTTCGACAAGGACACCGTTCAACGGGCGCTGCGCGCCCTAGCTACGGAGCCCTATTTTGAGAAGTCTCTGTCGGGTAGCGGCGAAGTCATTGCCGTCGGCAAGCCCACCAGCGCTGCCCTGCGAGTCGCTGGACAGTGGCCGTCGCCCGAGGTGCAGCTGAACAGACTGGTCGCCGCGTTCGCGGCTGTCGCCGCCGATGAGGCCCGGCCCGACGAGGAGCGGAGCCGCGCCAAGCAGGCCGGTTTATGGCTCACCGGTGCACTCCAACAGATCGCCATCGGCGCGCTCGGCGGTGCGGGCGGCAACCTGATGACCGGATAGACCCTCAATCAACGACCATCAGCAGGAGTTGGACGACATCAGCGAGTGGCGGGTAACCAGGGTCCGAAACCCCTGGGGTCAGATTCCCCACACCGGGGGTGGGCGGTATCTCTCCGGTGCCGCTCGCGCCTACATGGATAGGCTGCTCGCTCAGCAGCGCGTGCCTGACACAGAGAGCCGTCGGCACCATTACGTGCCGCAGGCGTACCTCCGTCAGTGGTCTTTCGATGGTCGGCGGGTTTGGACGCTGGATACGGTGACGGGGTTGGTGAAGCCGCTCGGCACCAGGGACGTCTGCGTTAATGAGAACTTCTATCGGGTTATGGGACCAGATGGCGCTCCGCACAACCGAGTCGAGAAGCTGTTCGGTGTCGTAGATACGGAACTTGGTCGAGTTCAACGACTGTTTGCCGGTCTCGAAGATCCGGAAGCACTGGACTTCGATGACCTCTTAGGCCTCGGGATCACGATGGCTGTGCAGCGGACGAGAACTCTGCAGCAAAGGCGCGTCCAGATCCAATACAGCGCGTGGATGGCGGCTCAGAGCCCCAAGTTTCACGTAATCGCAGACGACGACCAGAATCCGCATCAAGCAGCGGGTATCCACACCGAAATGCTGTTCAAGGCCATGTGGGGCGGCGCGGATGTGCTCATCAAACGGCAGATCGAGGTCTGGCACGACCCGAAGGCACGGTTCATGACGTGCGATGCCCCTGTGCTGATTCCATTCGTGCGGTCCGAGCGACCGGGAACGCTGGACGCCGAATACATTATCTGGCCGGTGAGCCCGCAACGCGTCGTGGCGCTCAGCAGGAACGACGTTGGCGAGAAGGCGGTCATCCGCGAAGCGACAGGTCAACTCGTTGGCGTTGTGCGAGATGCTGTGGAGCAAGGCCGCGAACGAATGATCTTTGCCAGTGAGGCCCAGCGTGACCGACTGCCAACTGGCAAGCTGTTCCGCCGCCGCACGCAAGTCCGCCTCCGATGCTCCGATCGGGGTCCGATGGGCAAGTACGTGCCACCACCTGGTTGCGTTGTGAAGATGTCAGAGACATTCTCCGACAAGCCTGACGTCTCGCTCTGCGAGCAGGGGCTGCACTCGCCGGCTCCCGGAATGCTTAAGTTTGTCTGATCGTGATGGGGAGGGGCTTCAGTGTGCGCGGGATCGACTGAGACCGGGCGAGGCATTTCGTGGAGTCGGGCACGGTGCTCGGGTGAGAGCTGGGCGCGGCGTCCAAGAACTCCTTTTATAAAGTTGCAGAGGTCGTTGGTCGTTACGCCTGGACACCCTTGTAGCCCGATAACGGTGGAAACGCACATTCACATGCCGGCCCGCAACAGGTTTCGAACCTCCGGCACTCACCTAGAGCAGCCCCGCGAGGCGCATAAACGCTTCTGGCCTCAATCGAATGCAGTTGACGATCCGTACCCGTCCCCGATGAGAAACTTAGCCGCCTGCTCAGCGGCTTCTCGGTCATCGTTCTTGAGCACGTGCGCATAGGTCTGCAGGAAGAACCCCACGTCTGCGTGCCCGATGCGCTCGCTCACGATCTTGGGGCTGACCCCAGCCTTGAGAGCGGCGGTAGCATACGAGTGCCGAAGATCGTGGAAGGTAATTCTTTCGAGGCCGGCGGCGGCAGCCAAGCGGTCGAAGCGTTGGCGGATAGAATCGGGGTGCGGTGGTCGGCCATCTTGGAACGTGAAGACGTAGTTCCCGGGGGAATAGTCCGTCCCGAAGAATGCCCGCTCTTCATTCTGAAGTTCCCGCCACTTCTCAAGTGCCGCAGCAGTAGTTCGGTCGATCGCGATGGTTTGATCTGCGTTGCGCGTCTTGCCGCCCGCCTTATCCCGCGCATGCCCGCCAATGACAACTCGATTGTCGTGGACCGTGATCTCGCGAGCATCTAGGTCAACGTCGTGCCACCTAAGGCCACAGATCTGCCCACGACGTATTCCGGTGGTGAGTTCTAGAAGAAAGAGAGCGGCGAAGCGGTCGTGACTGACCGCCCGTAGAAACTGTTGTATCTGCTCCGGGTTCCATACAGTGCGTCGCGCCCGGGAACGTTTCGGTGGCCTCACGTTCGCTGCTGGATTGTGAGCCTTGTACTTCCACGCGACGGCATCGACCAACGCTCGGTGGATCATGGCGTGAATGTTTCTAACAGTCTTTGGTGCTAGTCCGGGATTCACCCTTGTCGGGACTATTCCTGCTTTGTACCGACGGACAGCGGCGCGAGCGGCGTGAATCGTTGTGCCACAGGCGTTGGCGACTTCGCGTGGTGCCGGCGACTCTTCGTCGACCACATGGCTGAGCCAGTAGCGATACATCTCGTAGTTTCGGTCTTGCTTGATCCGGCCTTCGGCAAGGAGTTTGGCGTACAGCTTCAGCAGTTGTGGCTCATCGAGCTTCTGGAGCTTTTCTGCCCCGATGTGCGGCACAACGTAGCTCCTCTCGTAGTCCTTCCAGTTCTGCCACGTTGTGGCATCCATTGATGCCTCAACGGCGACAAACCATTCCGCGAAGAATTGAGCAACCGTGCGGGTAGAGGGTCGGACGACGCGACCCTGATCGGCATCCCGCATGGCATCGCGACACGCCTTCCATGCTTCCTTCTCAGTCGGAAATCCGCCCTTCGAGATCGTGGGATATTCGCCGGTAGACGAATCTCTCTCAGGCGCTCGGAAACGGTATGTCCATGTCCGCCCGCGCTGATAGACGGCTCCCTTCACGAGGCGACCAACTCACGCAGCTCGGCAGTGACGATGTAGACGCGTCCTCCCAGCCTGCGCACTGGCAGCTCGCCAGATGCAGCGAGCCGGTAAGCAGCCGCGCGGCTAATTCCCAGAATTTCGGCAGCGCGGGGTACTGCGAGGAGCAGCGGCAGATCTTTAAATACGTTTGACTCCATTTAATTTCACCTCCCCTCGCGGGTGGTCGAATTGTCGGTAGACACTGACAGTTGTTGGGGGCTGCATCGCGGGCAGAACTCCGCTGCGTCTGTGCCGTCCGACTGTGTGACTGTGATCGTGCGAGACACGGGGTCTTCGCACTCGCCGCACCACGGGGTCTTTCGCCGTATGGAAAAGGTTGGTGGGGTTGGCAGCTCTGATAGACGCGACGCGAGAACGGCAGCGGGATTACGGACTCCCTTCAGGCCGGGATGAAAGGTGGGCCACCAACGTTTGCGATGTCCAGCCCGCCGCAAAAGCCTCCTCGATTGCTGGTGACAGTCTTTTCGCTTCTCTACTGCTAATTCGCCATGGCGCGGGAAGAGACTCCAGCACGAAGGCCGATGATGGTTCGGATGGTGGTTCTCTTGAGGGGTTCAAGGGGTCCGCGAATTGGACCTCCGGCGGTCCGGGAGGTGAACCGTCCCGGTCTGGAGATTGGACGGTCCCGGTCGCGTTGGCGGACTGGGGGAGTCCGACATCAAGACTGGGGCGCGAGTGCGTCGCATCGGGAACTTTAAGAAGGTAATGACTTGGGCGTCTGGCTCCGGATTTGTGGTACTGAGCAACTCGCACAACGAGCCCGGCCTCTTCCAGCTTGCTGAGCGCCTTGAGGACCGTGCTTCGCGCAGCACATGATTCCGACACGAGCGTACCTAGGGACGGGTAGCAGGAGAGGCTCTGGTCTGCGCGGTTCGATAGCAGCATGAGGATAAGACGCTCGATAGGAGTCTCGACCTTGATACTTATTGACCAGTTGAGTGCTTTCCAACTCATCAATCGTCCGTACTTGCCAACATCATTGCGTCGATCATTCGGTTTCCAAACTCTCTCGAACGGTTAAAGGCGAACGCCTGGACGGACGTCGTGCACGCTCGCTCCGGCTGTCACGAGCTGTAGCAATCTCGGTTCACCGGAACGTAGTTGAACGGATGAAACGGCGTCCACTACGTTGGGCAACTTAGTCAGATTTCAATACCTGTCGTCATCCCGCTCGGACAGAAGGCGAATCTGGAACGGTGCGGGGCGCTCCGCCACGACCGGCCATGTCGTCTGCGCAAGGGGGCATCAGAAACCTTCACGCAAGGACCGCAGATATTCGTCCTCTGTGGTCTGTCCGTGCGAGCCTGGCAAGCCGAAAATAATTCTGCAGCAGTATGGTTGATCACTAGTTGAGTGCTAGTTGACCCTTAGTTGGCGACTTGTTGTGCACTGGTGAAGCATTCGTTAGTCCATGAACGTATGCGTCTCTGACAGTCGGCCGGGGGCGACCAGTGATGTTGTTAGGTAATACCTTTGGATTGGTGGTCAATCACCGCGCTGTACCGGTAGCCTGGGCGTGTGTACCGCACCACGTCGGCTGCAGGCTTTTGGCGATGGCCAGCAATCCCCTTCGAACACGCGCGCCTCGTCGTTGTGGCGACGGTGACAACGGGTCCGAGAGGCTTCTCCGAAGTCGCGGAGGCATGTTGTGAGCGATGAACTGAGTCAGGCGAATAACCGCGGATTCGAGCTCGGCAGGAGACATGCCGCACTCGCGGATGTCATTGGGCAAGCAGCACTCTGGGCAAGCTCCTTCGGGGTTTCAACCGCCGAGGTCCTACCTGATGGGTCGGTGTTCATGACATACCCGCTCTCGCAGCATGCTGACTACCTAGTAGAGCTTTGGAGGCTTCTTGGGGGCGCGTGCGTCAACCTGGCCTCCTCTCTCGAAGGCCGCATGAGCGCCCAGGATGTTTCAGTAACGCCACTCAGTCACGGGGCTGCGATCCAGTCACCGACATACGTGATCGGCGCAGACTTCGTACACGTCCTTCAATCAAGAAGCGCGCATCGCTCGACTTTGCAGGATCTTTGGCGAAATGAAGTGACAAACGCAGCAATGTATCTCAGTGTTTGCGGTATTCGCACTGACGGGCTGGAGCGGTATGCCGCGATCTCGCAAGCGCTCTTCGACGACGCTTCGACAGTGGTTCGTGAAGCCTACGCACACTCGGTGGCGGTCACCTATGGGCGGATTTGGGCTCGTGCTTCCCAGGCCAATGAGGGACGGGTACTCATGGCATGGATGAAGGCACTGGCTGACGGAGGGTTCAGCTTCGAGGAGTGCGTCTTGGAACTGCGCGACCTAAAAGTTGCATCGCCGGAGGCGGTGTCCTGTTGCCTCAATAGCAAGAGTGCTTGGCTGCACGAAGAAGAATGAGCGTCCTGATTCTGGCGGACATTCCTAGTACGGAGTTCGATGTCCGAGTTGAGTTGTTTGATTTCAGATATCAAGGATGGTGTTGTGTGCGCTGCAGGTAAGGACATCGGAGTTGGTCGGAGCGTCCCTGGTCGAAAGTATGTCGATATTTTGCTCTCGGTGCCTGAAGAATTGAAAGAGCGCATGGTCAACACCATCGCGTGGACGCGGCCCCATACCGGCATCAGTACTCAACAACAGTTCATCCGCAAGGCAATGGCTGATCTATGTGACCAGCTCGAACGTGATTACAACGGCAGCAGAATATTTGAACCACCCGTAGTTCTCGACGAGTGAAGGTATTCCTCGCAGAATCGGCGGCCTGGCTTCCTCGAAGGTGCGCGGAGAGTTCGCCGCAGTCGACGACCGCGGCGGGGCAGTCCGTCGTTTGTCCCCCGCGGGTCATAGATAGTGGGAATCTCATCCGTTAGTGTCTGACCGCGGTATGCCGTAGCGAGCGCGGATCTCGACCTCGCTGAACGTGCTGCCGGCTTCTGATTCCTGCAGCGCCTCACAGGTCTGCCTCATCGATAGGCCAGTCATCGTCGTCGAGTGCAGCGCTTATGTCCTCGTCGGCCGGTTCAGGCCCTTCCCACACCGCGGCTTCGGTAGGGGGTAGCGGCTCGTCGAAGTCATCTGGGACAGTAAGGTTGGGCAGTTGACCGAAGCGGCGCGGGGGAGTGAGGGGCAAGGGAAGCTCTGATCCGGCGTCACCGTCCTCGCTTGTCATCTCTCCAGGATAGGGAAGTTGGGACTTCCGGCGCGGGAATAAGGACGGGCGCATCGTGGCGGGCGACACGCACAGGCGCTCGCTTCTGGCTTTCGCCTCGCGGTCGTCGAACCTCGATTCGCTGCGCCAGGCATGCCCAAAATTCGACCGGTTCAGGCACACCCTCTACCAGGGCTGATATGCCGAGTGTTATCTATAGGCAACAGAATTGCGGATAGTCGCTCTTTCGAAAGTGCCCGCGGAGGTGGCCGGTGTCACTCGCTCGCGATACCGTCGTGTCATGACGATGAGGGGCCGGTGGCGTCGCCGCACCGGGATCACCGCTTCGACGGCGGCGTTCGTGATCGCATTAGCTGCTGTGGTGACCGGCAGCCTGACCCTCGCCGATCCGATCGAACCGGCACGGCACACAGTGAACGTCGTTTCGCCGGCACCACTGACGTACAGCATCAGCGACACCCAGGGCGCCAAGGCGGCCGCGTGTACGGCGTGGGATCACGCCGCCCGATCCATCACTTCCGCTGGAAAACAGCGTGCGTTCATTGCCGCAACAACCGGCAGGTCCAGCGTCGAAACCAACGAGGCGCGAACCGTCGAAAAGCGCACAATGACTTCGCAGGTCGCGTTCCTGCGGACGCAGATAGGCCCGGCGACGCCCGCAGAAGTTGGGACGCCGATCAATGACTGGATCGGGACTCAGATCGACAGCATGCATGGGGTCAACATGCGCAACTGGAACGCTGCGAATCACGCCATCACGCAGGGCAATGATTTGGTCGACGTCATTGATGCAAAGTGCGGGTTCAGCTGATGCCCGCTGTCGGACGATCTGCGGGATCGTATGGGCGGCTGATCGTTACGCCGGATATGGAGCCGCCAGACGCTGGGCATTGGGATGTCCAGGAGCAGACGTACCGAGCTGGTGCAACGTCGTGGGACGGGATCCACCAGCAGATCGTGACTGACAGCGCAAGATTTCGCGATGCGGCCGATTCGCAGGGATTTGACGAGGTTCACCGGGTCAACGCGGTGTTGGCCGAGGAAGCCAAGACGGTTGCCGAATGGCATGCCAAAGTGGCTGACAAGTGCGCGGATATGGCCACGGTGCTGCGCGAGACACGGTCAGGTCAGGAGCAGCTTGTCCGTGAGGCGGATGCCAAGATCGCCAGCGCGAAGCTTCCAGGCGAAGCCGAAGCCCTGGTAACGCAGTATCACGGCATAGCGCGCTACCGGACCGAGGCGGGAGTAACCGCCGCCATGGCATCCCATACCTCGTTCAAGAAGAGCGCTGAAAACACAAGGGCTTTAGATCTTTTGAAACAGTGGGGTGACGCACCCGCGGCCCCGCCAGTACAACCTCTCGATAGTCCGTCACCCGGCATCCCGCAGGGGGACGACAACCCCAAAACAGCACCTCCCCAGGAGGACGACAGCTCAAGATCGACACCACTTCAAGAAGGCAGTGATCAGTCACCGCCAGCGATGTCGCCAACGGATTCAGCGGGAACGTCCACGACGCAACCCGGGATTAAAACGGCAACCGGTGACGAGGAGATCAAGGTCGCAACAGGACCGGTGCAGCCGACGCCGGGTGTGGCTTCTCCGGGGACAGGAGCCTCAACTTCGGGCGGTGGCAGTGTGCCGTCGATGGGCGGCGGCGGAATGGGTTCTGGTGGTGCGCCGAAGCTGTCGGGCGGTCTGGGGGGTGGCGGAATGCCCGGGATGGGCTCTAATCCTCTGGGTAGCGGTGTGGGCCAAACACCTGTTGCTGGAGGCGGATTGCCGAGTGCAAGTGGGGTGCCGGGCGCTGGCTCAGGTGCGGGGTCACCCGCTGCCGCCTTTACCCAAGGGATGTCGACCGGCGGGGCTATCGGTGGGGGAATGACTGCTGCGCCCCCGCCAGCTCCAGCGAGTCCGTCACCGGCCCTGTCGGTTGGCGCGCAGGCGACGCCGGTCTCGGCGACTGCGGGCGGTGGGGTTCCACCGGCCGCCGCTCATTCAGGCATGGCGCCCCCCACCGCAGCTCCTACCGGGGCGGGAATGGGTATCGGCGCCGGTGGCGCTGGCGCGCCGATGATGCTTCCGCCCGGCTCGATGGGACCCCCTGCCGGGGCTGTTCCGCCTCCTGCGGCGACGGTGCCGGCAGGCGCTCTCGGCGCTGGTAGCAATTTCTCGGCAGCGCCGCCGGCAGCGGCCACCGGTGCTGGGCCGACCCTGATTCCGGCGAGCGTGGTGGCCGCGGGCCAGACGGCGGCCGCGCGGGAGCGGCGCGAGTCAGCGGATGCGGCGGCGGCGAAGGAGTTGGTCTGGAAGTTGCAGCATGCCTCCTACATGGCGGGCAATTACCTGACGGGGTGGGCGGTCGGGGTTTTCCGCTCCCCGAGCGGGACCGAAACCGTCATCACGTCCAACGACGGAGCCAGCTATATCCCCGCGGGCGTTTTCGTTCCGCGCTCGGTGCGGGTAATGGCGACAGATCCGTTGGTAAACGATAGTTTTCGGCAATTGTGGTTCGGTTGGTCCGATCCTGCACGCGTGCTCGTGGAGTATGCCCAGAAGCGTGCCGAGTGGGGTTGGCGCCTGGTCGCGGCCGCGAGCACACTCCCGACGCCCGCGCTCCGGGACGCGGGGGTGGAACATCCGCCGGCGTGCACGCGAGAAACCAATCCGTTGCTGCAGCCTGGCATCCAGGTGCCTGCTCCGGTACTCGACGATATGCACGTGCATCGGCTGGCGGTGCTGTGGCCCGAGGTTTATCCGCGTCTTCTGCGGGTCATGGACGCTGACCCGATTTGTCAGGACAGGATCGTCTCGGGAGTGAGCGCCGCACTGATGGCCGCGGCGACTACCCAGGCCCAAGTCGTCGAGATCCCTGATGCTTTGCGCCACATCTGGGTTGCACGCGGCGGAGACCGTGAGCCCAGCACGCAGCAGTGGGCCAAATACAACGAGGAAGCCCAAACCTTCAACGGCACCACCGCGATGTCCAGACCCGCGTTCCTGACCGGCGGGGCAGGCCATCCCCGCGACAGCAGCGAAGCGCTGGCCAACTACCGGGCGCACTGGCTGGTGGCACGTACCGCCGAACACATTGGCGGCTGGGCTAACCGCCCGCTACCGCTACCTGACATGTGTTACGCCGCGGCCGCCACCGGCGACCCTGACCTGCACGACATGATCGTCAAGGCTCTGGTGAGCGTCGAAGACGACCTGGCGGTTGGCTCATGAGTTCATACATATGGGAGCTTCAACAACAGGGCGCACGCCACCAGTACGGGTGGGCTCGCTACGTGCTGCTCAAGCCGATCCTCATGGACACGCGAATTGGGACCCTGAATCCAAACTGGCGACACGTCCTGTCGCCAGCAATAGTTGGCAATACCTCAGACGAGGCCCTTGGGCGCAGCAATAGCCTTGCAGTGCATGATATTGCGACGATGGACGTACAGCCCTGGGAGCCGCAAACCGGATCAGGCTGGAGGGTGGCGCTGGACGCCTGGTACGCGGCGGTTGTCGAGGTGAACGAGACCCGCGAGCGGACAGAACAGTTGATGCCAGGGGCTGACGCCGATGAGCCCGAGGTGGTAAAGGAGTTCACCGAGGCCGCCGCGCAGAACCCCGTACTTCGAAACTTCGCTGAGCGGGCGGCTGAAGGCCGCCGTCGATGGCGTGATTGGGAGGGTGCCTGGTACCACGCCGGGTTGGCCGCTGGTGGGCTCGATGTCGATTGGCGTGGCTGGTACCGCGGCCGAATCACGACCTGGACGAACGGACTCTCATCCCTCGAAGGGCCCTCGGCCATAGCCGAATTGACCGCGCTGGAGCACGGCGATAAAGACCACATGCAGTCACTGCCCGCCTACTGGACCTAGCGGCCGCTTGGTTCTCCGCGCCGAAACGCGCCGGGACAGAGGATCTCCGGCGTATTGCGCCTGGCACTTGACTCGTTAGGTGACAGTAGTGCGGGGATGGCGCGCGGCAGTGGCGGACACGGAGGCGAGGTTTCGGCCGCTGCCGACCGCCGCTGGCGCCAGCAGGCGCCGGGTTTTTCCCGTCCGGCTGGGGTGCTGACCGCCAGAAACGTTGTGCCTTCCAACTTCTCGACTATTCGTCTTGGTTGACCACCAGCCCGCAACGGGGCTATAAAGCTCGGGGCGTGTGCTCATAGGCTTACGTCGCGGGGAACGCGCGCCGGAGTCCACCACAGAGCGCATTGGCGGCTGTTAGTCGTCGATGCCGGCGCCGAGGGTGCGGTCGCGGTCCTTTGAGGCCGCGAGGTCGGTGCTGCGCCATCCCCGGGCGAGTTGACGACGTTGTGCGGAGCGGACCGCGCGGGCGGCGGTGTCGTAGTGGGTGAGCAGTTGCTGCCATGGTTCGCTGAGCCGTTTGCGGCCGAGGCGGTCGGCCAGCGTGACCGCTGGCGTCGACGCCAGGAGCGGATCTTCGGGCGCTGACGTGGAGATCGTGAGTGCGTTGTTCCAGGGCAGCGAGTGCGTGAGCAGCTGCACCGCGGACGAGCTGGGCCCTCGGCTGGTGCCGGGATCGAGAAGGACGAGGCGGGCGTCTGCGGCCGCAGCGTGGCGGGCGAGGCCGACGAGCTGGCCGGGCTCGGCCGCCGCGGGATCCTCGATGACGACGATGGCTCCGGGCGGCAGCGCCCACTGCTGCTCACTGACCTGCTGTTGTGCGTGCTCGATGGTGGTGATGGTGTCCGCCAGCTCGGCGTCGTGGACCGTAGTCGAGCTGGCCGCGGTGGGCGCGAGCCACAGCACCTTGCGGTCCTCGGCGTTGGCGGCGCTGCGCAGGGTGTAGAGCGCGGCGACGGTTTCGCGGTCGGTGATGTCGGCGCGGATGACGGCGAGCCGATAAGGCTGCGCGGCCACGGATTTGAGGCGGTCGGCGGTTTGGGGTTCGAGACCGGACAGTGCGGCGTCGGGAATGAGCAGGGGAGTGCGCTCGGGGTCGAGGTGGCCGGCGACTTGCAGGAGTGCGACTTCCGAGCATGCCGACCCAAGGAGCTGTTCGAGGGTGTCGGAGGTGGAGGTCTGCGCGGCCGCGAATGCGGTGGCAATGTCGCGCTCGGCACCTTCAAGCGCGCGGCGCAGCGCCGGGCGCCGTACCCGCAGCGCGTTGAGGGCGGCGATGTCGGCGCGTTCGGCGTCGCCGCGTGCGGCGGCGATGTCGCGCTCGGTGACGACTTTGTCTGCGCCGCCGGCGGCTGCCGCGCGGGCAGCCTGTGCGTCGGCGAGGGCCTGCTGGAACTTCAAAGCGGGCGGTTGGTCGGGGAGCAGGTCGGTGTAGAAAGCGATCTGCTGGCGGGACGAGATGATGTCGAGTTCGTCGGCGTCGGGAGTGGCCAGCAGGACGTCGAGCTGGCTGCGTGAGTGCTCGATGAGGCGCAAGGTGTCGTTGTAGGCCCTATCGGCGTCGGACCACTGTTCCATCACCTCGGTGATGGCGTGACTGTAGGGACGGTCGGCGTCGACCTTGCGGCGCATGCGCACCAGCTCGTCGGCGGCGGCGCGCAGCGCCGGGCCATTTCCGGCCTTAATAGCGGCGGCCAGAGTCTTGATTTCGTCGCAGACATTCCGGTACTCGGCACGCCGCGCGATGAATGCCTCCATGGTGATGCCCAGTTCGGGTGTAGGGCGGTTTGCGGTGAGGTCCTCAAATTGCAGACCGGCATATTCGTCTGCCCAGTATTCGAAGGAGTTGATTTCTTCGGGCGGGGCAATCTCGAAAGAGTCACCGAAAGGCGAATGCTCTTCGACGTGCGCGTAGGGATCTTGCGGGTCGGGCGGGAACAGTGCTTCCTCGGCGGGATCGATCGGTGCCTCTTCGGGCGCGGGCAGGTCCACGAATTCCACTCCGAGGCAGGCTTGTAGGCGATGGGTGAAGGCATCGACGGTGTAGGTGATCAGCCGGGCGTAATCGCCGGGCGGGATCGGATGGTCTTCGTCGGTGGCGTCAGCGAGCTGCTCGGCGGCGACGTGCAGCAGATCCCGCGGTGTCCACTTCTGCGGATCCGCCGCGCTGATCGCGGCGACCAGCCCAGGCCAGGCGGGATCAGAGGTGATGATTTCGGCGAGCTCGGTCCCGAACACGACGTCGATATCGGTGACCCAGGGCGGGCGTAGCCGCGAATGGGTGGTGGCCAGGGTCGCGGTCGGGGACAGCGCGCCGCAGATGCGCCACCACAGTGCTGCCGCGGGCAGCTCGTCGGGCAGCGGTCCTTGCCGTGCTGCGGTCGTAATGATCTGGCGCAGTTGCGGAGTGATGCGGGCGGCCTTGACCAGCTGGTCGGCCAGTTGTGGCCAGTAGGCATCCGAGCGTAGGCGTGGGTCGATCGCGTCGATGAGGTCGTTCCAGCGGGTGGTGTCGGCGCTGTGGCGGCCGACGTCGCTGGCGGCCTGGCGTTGCAGCGCGGTCTGGACACCGCGGGTGCGCACGGGGAATTGGCGGGCACCGGTGATGCGGGTGTCGGCTTCGGAGACCCCAATACTGGCGCGGAACACCGCGATTTCTGCGGTCAGGATCGGGTTCACCGTGATCAGCGGGCGTGCCCAGGCGGGTGCGGTGGCGTTGGTCCAGTCGCGTGCGCGTTCGCGGATCGCATCGGCCAGGTCCTCGACCAGCTTCTCGCGGCGGGTCAGATAGGCGCCCCATTGCGGATCCTCGGCCAACGCCGCGGGCACGGCGGGTAGCCAGCGCAGCACCCCGATGCCGGAGGAATGCGTGCCGGCGGGGTCGATGCGGTGATCGAGCACCGCGGCAGGGTCCGCGGCGTCGGAGACGCTGCCCTTGGCCAGCGCCTCGGTCAGCAGCTCGCGCGGGTCGGCCCCACGCAGGGCCAGGACAGACAGGTTGCGGCGCAGCACCGGCCAGGCTTCGCGCTGGCTCAATTGCGGGATCACCGCGTCGGCAATGGCATCGAGGCGATCGCGGGCACCGACGCCGAGACGGTTCTCGGCGGCGGCACCGAGCGCGTCGTAGTACATGTCGGCCGCCGCCTGCAGACGCATGGCGGGGTCGGCGGCTTCGCGGGCGGCGGTGGTCGCCGAGACCTGCGCTCCGTCGCGGGCCAAGATCCTGGTCAGCACATCGACTGCGGTTTCGGGGTGGGTGGCTTTGGGGGAGAGCAGCCGGTGCGGGTCGCCCTCGGCCGTGGACAGGTAGAGGTGGTTTTCGTCGGTTCCGCGGGTCAGCGCGACGTAGAGGTGCTGGCGGGTCAGCATGTCCGAGCCGACGATGTGGCAGGTGCCCCTGGTGGCGCGGCCGCCGGCGGTCAAGCCCTGTGCGGAGTCGATGGTGGCGGCATAGCCGAGCGTGACGTGTTCTGCGATGTAGTGCGCCGGCAGCGTCACGATGCGCCCGCTTCGCAGATGGCGGGCTTTCACGGCGCCATCGGGCAGGACTTCGGTGATCGTGTAGCGGTAGCCGTTGCGCACGAAATCGTTGCGGCCGACCGTGATTCGGCGGTTGTTCTTGCGGGTGCGGATGGTGTCTCCGACGCTGGCGTGGAGCTGATCGGCCAGCACCACGGTGGGCGCCTTGGCGGCCTCGGGGTCGGTGGCCAGACGGTCGAGTCGGGCGCGGGCGTTGAGCTCGTTGATGACGTCGTTGGTCGGGGCGAGCAGGATCGAATCCCCGCCGGCAGCCAGGTCGGCGCGCCACGCCTGATAGGCCATGTCGGCGGCGGTCTCGTCGGTGCCGACATGGACGCGGTGATGGTCGATGTAGAAGCCGATTCCGGCCGGGTCAGCGTCGTGCAGCGCGAGCCCGGCGGCGGCCTCGGCCGGGGACTTGAACCGCACCACTTCGCTCAAGGTCAGGGCGTCGGTGGCCTCGGCGATGTCACGCAGAATGCCGCCGGCCGAGATCGACGAGAGCTGTCCGTCATCACCGACCAGACGCACGCTGGCGCCCTTCTTCAGGGCGTCGCGGACCATCGCGTCTAGCCCGGCGGTGGACGCTTTTCCGGCCTCGTCGACCACGATCAAGGTGTCGGGTCCGACACGCCTGAACCATTCGGGCACATGGGATGTCGCGGCCTTGGCGGGGGCGGCTGACCACACGTACTTGTCCAAGGTGTCGGTGGTGGCGCCCAGGTCCTCGCCGAGCACGATCGCCGCGTCGGCGGTGGGGGCCAATCCGATGACGTGTCCGCCCGAGCTCCGCCACGCGTGCGCCAGCGCCGCCATGGCCGTGGTCTTGCCGGTTCCAGCCGGGGCAAGCGCGAGTGCGACACGACGCCCCGAGGTGGCCATCTCGGTGACCAGCGCGGCCTGGCCGGGGTTGAGCGTGCGCCCACGCGCCGTCGAATCCGCCAGTGCCATTTCGACGTCGGAGACGCTTGCGACACGTCCGTCGCCGCGGTGCACCGCGTCCAGGATTCGGCGCTCGGCGGCCAGTGTTTCCCGGCTGGTGTAGAGCGCGACGCCATGGCGGCGGTAGACGCTGGCACCGTCGCGGCGACGCAATGCGACAGGCTCACCCAACTCGGCGTCTTCGACGCGGGCGTGCGGCACCGAGAAGCCCTCTCCGAGGGCGGTATCGGTGAGTCTTTCGACCAATGCGACATCGTGCGCCACGTCGTGGCCGCGCGCCATGCGCAGCGCTTCGGCGCGCACGTGGTGGCGCTGCCAGGAGGAGCGTGTTTCGGCCACCGTGGCGATGAGTTCGCCAGCGCGCGACGCGATCCATTCCTCGTCGATCGTGACGGCTTCGCGGGTGGTCTGCGGTGCGGCCAAGGTGTCGGCCAGCATCTGGTTCACGCCGCGTTCTCCAAGGACCTCGACGGCCTGGGTGTGCCACTCCTGGCGCTGCTCGCCCAGCGAACGCGGCTCGTGCTTGGCCTCGCGCGATTCCAGGGTTGCCTGCTGGGCGAGCGCGATGATCTCAACGTTGGTCGGTTCGCGTCCGTGATCGACCTGAAACTGCTTGGCCAGCTCGGCGGTGCGGGCCTTGATCGCCGCCCGGCGACTTGACCACCGCTCCATCAATTTCGCTGACATTCCGACGATTTCACGCACCGCCCGTTTGCCGCGCCCACGGGACTGTTCGGCGAAGCGCACACCCAGCCTGGCGATCAGGTGGGCTTCCAGTCGGGTGTTGTACAACTCCGAGGCCGCGACGGTGAGGCGGTGCAGGGGTTGACCGTCCAACGCGAGCCAGCGGCGCACCCCGTTGGCGTCGATATAGGACACCTTGTTGGAGATCACGACGTGGGTGTGCAGGTCAGGATCCCCGGCGCGGGAATCGCGGTGGGTGAACACTGCGGCGATGAGCCCTTCGGTGTCGACCTGGGCCACTCCGCCCGCGCCGGTGCGGGTAAACGCGGCCTGTTCTTGCAGCCATTCCAGGACGTCGGCCACGGCCGCATCGTGAGCGGCTTCGATCTGCTCGGCCACCGGTAGCGGGGCGATGGCCCACAGTGCCGATACGGATTTCACCGGCGAGAAGGTCAGGTCGTAGCCGGCCACAGCGGTGGTCTTTGCGCGGGTGTTGCGGGCGATGAATCCGGATAGTTCGCGGTCATCGGCGGGCGGGCGACCGTACTCCTCGCCGAACAGCTCGACTGCGACCCGAGTGCGGATCTGCGAGCGGATCTCGGGGTCGATGGTGGCGTTCCAATGTGCGCCGACTTCGGCGTTGTGGTCGCGGAAGGCTACGGCCAAGCGGCGCGTGAACTCTGGCTCGCCGTCGCGGACCTGGAACTCGCGCCCAAGCCGACCGGCTGCCCTTGGCGCGCCCGATCCGTGACTATTGACGTAGGTCGAGATGCGGTCAGCGTTGGGATGCAATCCCACCCCGTAGAGGTTCCGCATCTGCGATTCATCGACGCTCGATCCCTCGTCGACCGTCCAAAGTTCCTCGCGGGCTTGCGGACTGACCTCACTGCGACCGGTGTCAGACAGGGCGGCCAGGCCGCGTCCCATCCAGCGGCCCGGCGATTCACCCTTGGCCGAGTAGTAGTCGGCCAGGGTGGAGCGGCCCCGCTCGGTGCTGTCGGCGACAGCGACCTGCCGCACCAGGTACAGGTATCCGTCCCCGGCGGTCAGCTTGTGCAGCGTCATCACCATGACGCGCACGCCGGTGTCCGCATGCGCCGCACGCTACGAACTCGGGGGCTGGCGAAGCCACCACCAAACCGGAGGTTCTTAGAAAACTCTTAGACAGCCGGGTTACCTGAGTGCAAGAGGTGTGTGGTCTGTCGTTGGGCGGTGGAAGGGGCCTGTTGGGGGGTGGGCTGAGTGGGCGGTGCGGTGGTGGTGAGGGGACGGGCTGCACGGTTGTGGAGCGAGGGGCGGTGGTGCGGTAGGGGCGGCGACGAAAAAATTGGTGGATGGCGAATGTGGCTGTGGTGGTGGCACGTCCGGTCCGGCCCGTTTTAGTGTCTCGGTCATGACAGCAGCAGGAACGTCCAAGTTGGAGGCCCGGCGACGGGCTGTGGAAGCGACCCGGCGCGCCAACGAAGCGCGCGCTGCGCGGGACAAGGCGAACATCGACGACGCCACGAACTTCCTCTACGAAGTGGGCAAGGTCGCCGAAGTCGAGGTCTGGAAGAAGGAGCGCCTGGCCCAGCTGCGCGAGCAGGTCGACGCCGAAGCTGCGAAGCGAGTGGCCACGCACCGGGGAAAGGCCGGCGCGGCGGTTGCACGCATGCAGGGCCGTGGTGAGACGCTGACGACCATCGCCGCACGGACAGACGTCGGAATCGGAATTGTTCGCGCCATGCTGCGGCACGCTCCGAAAGGCGAGAAGTCCACGCCCAGCAACGGTTCGCACGCAGTATTCGGTGGCGGTGAGGTAGGTGTCGAGCCTGGCGGTGTCGCCTACCCGGGGGCCGACGAGCCCGACGCGGCCTCGGCTTGATGAAGGGGACGACAGATGCGCGGCGCGGTGGATGAGACGAACATCGTGTTTGCACGGGCAGCAGAACTCCGGCGGCCTCGGCGCCGGGAATCCGCCGGCCCTGGCGCATCGCGACGATGCGCTGCGGGAGCTGCGCACGGACCCGGGACTGTTGAGCGCACGGGGGTCGCGTCTCAGGGGGGTTGCAGCGGCGCAGGGCGTTGTTCAGCCGTGTCTCAGATGGCACAGCGCAGCGGTAGCTCCTCGAACGCCGCTGCGGCTCGGCCAGTGGGGACGCTGGCGGCGGCTCTGGGCGTGCCCGGTGTCGGTGCTCGGACGTAGGGTCGGCGGCCATGAGAAGCGCGGGGCAGCTGATCGTTGATCGGGTGTTGCACGCCGCTGAGATTGCCCGGTTCCACAGCCACGTCGTCTGCGGTCCAACGCTTTCGGATTGCAACATCTGGACCGGGGCGATCGGTGCCGATGGTTACGGCCGTTTCTATCTCACGCGCGACGGTGTGGGGTTCTGTGTGCGTCCGCATCGCTACGCGTTGGCGATCGCAGGCGGAAGTGTGGCAGCGGGCGTGCTGGGTTTGCACGAATGCGACAACACGGTGTGCGTGAAGATCGCTGCCGAGGCAGACGTTCAACAGCACGTGGTGTCGGGCACCCAGGGCGACAACATGGAGCGGATGGCGCGGATGCGTCGCGGCGGTGGGCGCCATGCGGTGCGGCGCTTCGACAGTCGCGGTGTTCGGCGTGAGCGCTCGGTGGCGATGCGATGCGATGCGGTGCGGCACGGCTGGGACGCCGCCGCGGTGCAGGCGGCGCTGCTTGGTGATCAGCCCACGCTGTGGTGATCCTGGCGCGGGCGGAGCGGCGTTGGCTGGTGTCGCGCCAGAGACCCTTGGACGGCGGGTTCGTCGCCCTGGCGGGCGGTGTCGCAGCGTCGAGCTGGACGGGCCAGGGGAGCGGGCGAGAGGGCGCTTTAGCCGCGCTGCAGGAGCACCGCGTCGCGCGGCGGGCGCACCGTTGTGGCGTCGAACCACACGGGCAGCGCGCACACGCCGGCTGTGCGGGCCCAGCAAATGCGTTGCCGATCAGCTCCGCATTACCCGGTGGTTCACTCAGCGATGGGGGTCAGGGCATTCGCTGGTGATCGGAATGCTGATCCTTGCAGCCGCATTCACACCGATGATCGCGTTCCCCAACGTCGCAAGGGGGCGAGGTCGCTGCGGTCATCGCCCTCGTCGTTGCAGCAGCGGTGCTTGCGGTGGGCTTAGCGGCTGTGTTCACCTTCGAGATGGACACCGTCGTCTCGCTCGCCGGCAACCGATTGGTCGGTACGCACTACGGCTTCTACAACACCATCATCGGCATCGGCATTTTGGCTGGAAACCTGGCCACCGGCCGTCGTGGCCAACGTACATGCCTTCACGTGTCGAGAGAGTTGGCGTGCGAGCTCATCGCGATCGGCGCGGAACTGAGCGCAGAACGCTTCGCCTGTGCCAAGCAGCTCTATGATGCGCAGCGGGTCGTGGAGGTCAGGAATGAGCGGATGCCTGGGGCGGGCATGATGTCCGAGGCTGGAGTGGATGCCGTGGAGGCAGAATCGACGCGGAAGTCGAACCTGTCCTGGCGATAGACGGAGCGGGCGTACATGGGAGCTCGAAAGAGGAAACGTGCGCTGCTTCTGGCAGCCGCGGCGATGTGCGGTGCGCTGTTAGCTGCCATCGCCATAATTACGCGTGGTTTCGGGCTCATCGACTCGGGATCCGTAGACCCGCGCGAGCGTGCGGCCCAGCAGCGGTGTGAACGTGACGTCGTAGCGCGGCTGGTGGCGCCGTCGACAGCGAAACTCACCGACGTCACAGTGACGAGCGCGCAACTGGACCCGGAAGTAATGGACTTGTTCTCGTTGTTAAGCGGCGGGCGCCTCAACGGCGTCGACCACTCCCGCATCAGCGTGCAGAGTGTAGAGGGCGTTGTCGTGGCGCCGAACGAAATGGGCGGCACGCTGCATGACCCTTTCACGTGCCGTGCGTATTTTGTCGACGGCGATCTGGTCGACACCCTCGTCGTGTTCGACCACGACCATTAACCTCGCTAAGGACTGTCGCGGTACGTACCCAAATCACTCTCGGTTCCGGTCGTATGGATCCGACGCGCAAAGATAGCGAAGGTCCTCCTGGCGATTGTTCGACCAGATGTGGCGCTAGATCTGCTTGGGAATCGCGGTGAACGCCAGCAGATCCGCACGGGCGGCTTCGAGGTCGTCGGCGACCTTGGGGAGCCTGTCAGCCAACGCGTCGATGATCCGATCCTATTACGTGGCAACCGATTCCTTGTCAGGCTGCTCGAACACCGAAGGCAACAGGGTGCGTACCCACGGCCACGACGCCTTCGGGGTGATCGCCATCAAATTGGTTGTGCATTGGGTGCGCCAGTGCTGCCAGGCCGCGCCGGGCGGGGTGGCGCCGATTGCGGCTACCAGACCGGCGTGGGCGTCGGAGGTGACCAGTCGTACCCCGGAGATTCCGCGGCCGGTCAGCGAACCCAGAAGGTGAGCCAGGCCGTTCCGTCTTCGGCGGTGCTGACGTCGACGCCGAGGATCTTCCGGTAGCCCTCGGCGTTGACTCCGACCGCGATCAGGGCGTGCACGTTGACCACACGCCTGGCTTCACGGACCTTGAGCACCAGCGCGTCGGCAGCGACGACCGTGTAAGGGCCGGCTTTCGTCTAGGCCACAACAAATTTCGCCGCCCACGAGGACGGCAACTTTGCCCGTGGCCGTCATCACCGCACTGCGGGCGTGATATGCGCAATCTTCATCGAATCTTTGTCGAACCAGCACTGCAGGCATATCGATCATTGGAAGGGTGGGCGGTTGAGGCGCCTAGCCTGACGGATGCGAGATCGAGAGGACGTCGCACCCTGCAGGGAGCCGCTCTGGTAACACTGAACGAGAGACGCTATGACGGAGTCGACGATTCTCGACGTACACGGATTGAACTGGGCAAGTTCGACGGCGGTGGTGGAGGCCACTCTGCTTAGACGTCCGGGCGTGACGTCGGTCGAAGCCAATGCGGTAAATCAAACGGCGACAGTTGTTTACGACCCGGCGACGACCTCGGTCGCTGACCTGGCCGGGTGGATACGTGACTGCGGCTTCCACTGCGCGGGGCGGTCGGTGCCAGATCACGTCTGCGATCCGATGTCCGAGCCCCATCACGACCCATCGGCCACCCTGCACGAGCAGCCAACGTCGGCTCCGTCGCCGACAGCCGGGGAGGTGCATGCGCATGAGGCCGCGCCGGCACGAACTCCGCAAGAAGCGATGGGTCACGGCGGCGGACACGCCGGCATGTCGATGGATCACATGGTCCGCGATATGCGCAACCGATTCCTAGTAGCGCTCGCGTTGTCGATCCCGATCATGCTGTGGTCGCCGATGGGCCGCGACATGTTCGGGTTCACCGTGCCTGCGCCGTTCGGGCTTCGCGATGACGTGTTCACCCTGTTGCTGAGCCTGCCGGTCGTCTTCTACTCGGCGTGGATCTTCTTCGACGGTGCCTGGCGAGCGCTACGGGCCCGCACCTTGGACATGATGGTGCTCGTTGCCGTGGCGGTCGGCGCAGGCTGGCTCTACAGCCTCGGGGTGACGCTGACCGGCGGCGGTGAGGTGTTCTATGAGGCCGCCTCGGTGCTGACGGCGTTTGTTCTGTTGGGGCACTGGTTCGAGATGCGAGCTCGCGGTGGCGCGAACGATGCAATTCGCACCCTGCTCGAGCTGGCGCCCCCGATGGCAGTTGTGCTGCGCGACGGTGAGCCGGTGGAAACTCCCACCGCCGAGGTGGCAGTGGGTGACCTCCTGCTCATCCGCCCAGGTGCCAAGATTCCCGTCGACGGCACGGTGGCCGAGGGAACGTCAGACGTCGACGAGTCGATGGTCACCGGGGAAAGCCTGCCGGTGTCAAAGGCGCCGGACTCGAAGGTGATTGGCGCCTCGATCAACACCACCGGCACGTTGCGGGTCGTGGCAACGAAGGTCGGCTCCGACACGGTGCTGGCACAGATCGTCGCGATGGTTCAGGAAGCGCAGAACTCCAAAGCCCCCGGGCAGCGGTTCGCCGACCGGGCAGCGTTCTGGCTGGTTCTGGTGGCGCTGATCGGCGGCACTGCCACCTTCCTGGTGTGGTGGGCGGTCGGCGCCGGTGTCCAGACCGCGTTGCTGTTCGCCATCACCGTCGTGGTGATCACCTGCCCCGATGCGTTGGGACTCGCGACTCCGACCGCGATCATGGTGGGCACCGGGTTGGGCGCCAAGCGGGGAGTGTTGTTCAAGAATGCGACCGCGCTGGAGACGTCGGCGCGCATCGATACCGTCGTCATGGACAAGACCGGCACGTTGACCAAGGGCGAGCCTGAAGTGACCGACGTCGTCGTCGACGGCATTCCAGAGGATCAAGTACTCGCCATGGTGGCTGCGGTCGAAACTGAGTCCGAGCATCCGCTGGCGGGGGCGATCGTGCGTTACGCGGCCGCGCACGGGATCGCTTTGGCGTCACTGACTGGTTTCCGTAACGTGCCCGGTCACGGAGCTGTCGCGACGGTAGATGGGCGCCGCGTTGCCGTCGGCAATCGCAAGCTGATGGTCGAGGAGGACGTCGAGTTCGGCGTGTTGATGCAACGCCGCGACGAACTCGCCGCCAGCGGACGCACGGCGGTCTTGGTGGGCGTCGACGGCCGGGGAGTCGGTGTCATCGCCTTGGCGGACGCTGTGCGCGAGACGTCTGCCGAAGCGGTGTCCGCGCTGCACGACCTCGGTGTCGAGGTGGTCATGCTCAGTGGCGACAATCAGGCCACTGCCGATCGCATCGCCGCGCAACTGGGAATCGACACGGTCATCGCCGAGGTGCTGCCAGGTGATAAGGCAGCCAAGATCGCTGAATTGCAACGACAGGGCAAGAAGGTCGCCATGGTCGGCGACGGCGTCAACGACGCACCGGCGCTCGCCCAAGCTGATCTCGGCGTGGCGATCGGTGCAGGCACCGACGTCGCCATCGAAACCGCAGATCTGGTGTTGATGCGATCAGACCCGCTCGACGTCGCGATCGCGCTGCGGATTGGACGGGGCACGCTACGAAAGATGCGGCAGAACCTTGGATGGGCGGTCGGCTACAACGTGATCGCATTGCCCATCGCGGCTGGGGTTTTCGTACCTTCGCTCGGCTTGGTGCTGCGGCCCGAGATCGCTGCCCTCTCGATGTCAGGTTCCAGCTTCATCGTGGCCGTCAATGCGTTGATGCTGAAGAGATTGAAGCTTCCCGTACCGGCGTCAGCGGAGGCGGGCGCCAAGTCGTAACGCTCCGCGTGCCGTCGCTGTTCTGTGTTTGAGGGACTAGGCGGGTGCGGCCGCAGTCTGAAGCGAGTCGATGGCGGCCTGCATCTTTCGCGTCACTTCGTCAGCGACGTCACGCAAAGCCGGCTCTCCGGTCACCTCGACCAGTATCTGCGGGTTCATCGCCTCGACGATGACGGAGGTGTCGTCTGCACGGTCGGCTCGGACAACGACGTTGCAGGGCAGCAGCAGGCCGATTTGACGGTCCACATTCACTGCCCGGTGAGCCAATGGTGGGTTGCAGGCGCCCAGAATGAGGTACTCCTCCATGTCCTCGCCCAGCTTCGCCTTGAGCGTCGCCTTCATATCGATCTCGGTCAGGACGCCAAAACCCTGCTCTGTCAGGGCGGCTCGGGTGCGAGCGACAGCGTCGGCGAACGACGTCTGCAGCGCTGTCGACAGTGCGATGGTCATGCCGGTCCTCTCGATGGTCCTGTGGGGCGAACACAGCCAAGGCTGCGCCGCGGACCTCCCGACGCCAAGGGCGGTTGCCGTTCTTTATCGAATCTTCATAGAACGACTAGTCGGGCCATACCGGCGGCGCGAATGCTCGAAGACAGGTCGGGATACCCGCGCGTCAACTGGGCGCGCTGCAGCCGCATCGACCGTGAAACCCGGGAAGGGACTTGTTGTGATGAAGAGGAAGACGCTGGCCGTCGGTGCGGCCACCTTGGCGGCGCTGGTCACCGTTGGTGCCTGTAGTAATACCAGCACTACGCAGGGAGCTTCGTCGTCGTCGGTGTCGGCGCCTTCGTCGACATCGGCCACCGAAGCCCACAATCAGGCTGATGCCATGTTCACCCAGCACATGATCCCGCATCACCAACAGGCCATCGAGATGAGCGACATGCTATTGGGTAAGCAGGGAATCGACCCGCGAGTGGTGGACCTGGCCAAGCAGATCAAGGCTGCTCAGGCTCCCGAGATCGAACAGATGCAGGCCTGGCTCACGCAGTGGGGCATGTCCACGATGCCGATGATGCCCGGGATGGACGACATGCCCGGTCACAGTGGGATGCCCAGCGCCAGTGCCGCGCCCAGCGAATCCGGTACGCCGACTCAGTCGATGATGCCTGGAATGCCGGGCATGCCCGGTATGGGTGATATGCCGGGGATGGAGGGCATGATGTCCGAGGCGGACATGGCCGCCTTGCAAAACGCCCAGGGGGTGGAAGCCTCCAAGTTGTACCTGACGCAGATGGTCAAGCATCACGAGGGTGCAATTACCATGGCGCAGAAAGAGATCAAGGACGGCCAGTTCCCCGAAACGGTCGCGTTGGCACGCTCGATCGTCACCAGCCAGCAGCAGGAAATCGACACCATGAACAAGATCCTGGCCTCGTTGTAGAAGTCAGGTCATGGCAGCGTGTCGCGCGAGTCATATTGCATGACAACGCTGTCGAGTTCCATTAGTCGTCACGGCGGTCCGTGCGTGCGGGTAGCTCGATGGTGAAGGTACTGCCCAGGCCTGGTCCGCGGCTGGCCGCCGTGATGCGGCCGCTGTGGGCTTCGGTGAGTGCTTTGGCGATGGCCAACCCGATCCCCGCGCCGCCGTGGCTTCGATCGCGGGCCACATCGGCGCGGTAGAAGCGTTCGAACACGTGCGGGAGGTGCTCGGCAGAAATGCCATCACCATTGTCGCGCACCGTGATGATTACTGCGCCGGGCTTTGCCGCCGCGTCGACCTCGACGCGGCCTCGCGCGGGGGTGTGGCGCAGAGCGTTGTCGAGAAGGTTCCCGATCACCTGTGCCAGGCGCAGAGGGTCTACCCACACCTCGGGCAGCGGGTTCGCGGCATCGAAGGTCAGCGCGACGTCCTTCTCCGCGTATCGGTCGGCTGCGGCAGACACGGTGGTGACGATCGCGGCCTGGGGGTCGATCCACTGCGGTGTGACCGCGCCGGGACCTTCCTCGGCTTGAGCGAGCGCGGCGAAGTCATCGGAGAAGCGCACCAGCCGGCTGGCTTGATCGTTGAGCACGGCAACCGTCTCGGGGTCAAGGGTTTTCACTCCGTCCTCGACGGCCTCGATGTAGGCCTTGAGTACCGAGACGGGTGTCCTAATCTCGTGGGCGAGGTCACCGAAGAGTTGGCGCCGGGTGGTCTCGACCGATTCGAGCCGTTCGGACATCCGATTGAACGCGCGGGACAGGTTCCCGAAATCCTCCCCCAAGCGCAGCGGCGACACACGGATGTCATAGCGGCCGTCGGCGACTGCAGTGGCGGCCGATGCGACCTCGGCGATAGAGCGCTGCAGGCGACGGCTGAAATACCAGGTCACAACCAGCGCGGTCAATGCGGCTACGCCGATCGCCACCGCGACGGAGATTGCGGTGGCGTACCGGTAGGCCTCCTCGGCATGGAACTGTTCATTGGATGAGTGAGGAAGTCCGGCGCGGTTCAGGTGTTCCCGAAACAGCGGCGGACCGACGATGACGGCGACGACCCCGGTGGTTGCGCCGCCGGCGAGGAGCACCAAGGCTTGCGCCAGCAGGAGTCGCGCCCCGACTCCAGGACTGCGCCGCGACCTGGGTTGAATGCTCGTGTCTGTCCTCATTGGCCGCTTCCCATTCGGTATCCGACTCCGCGGACCGTGATCACATAGCGCGGGTCGGCGGGGTCATCCGACAATTTGCGGCGCAGATGTCCAATGTGGACGTCGACGAGATGTTCGTTGCCGCCCCAGGAGTCTCCCCAGACGGCCTCGAGGAGTTGGCGGCGGCTGAAGACCACGGCCGGCCGCGACGACAACGCCGCTAAAATGTCGAACTCGGTGCGGGTGAGCAGAACTGGTTCGTCGTCGATGAATACCTGTCGGCCCGCAACGTCGATGGACAACGGCCCGAAGGCCCGCGGCGGGGGTTCGTCGGCCGCGGCCGCAGCACTGGTCGGCGCTGCGACGGTGCGAGGCCGGCGCAACATTGCGCGGATCCGCGCGACCAGTTCGCGGGGACTGAAAGGTTTGGTGACATAGTCGTCGGCACCGACCGACAGGCCCACGATGGTGTCCATTTCGGTATCGCGTGCGGTCAGCATCACCACGTAGGCATCGGAGAACGTGCGAAGTTGGCGGCATACCTCCACGCCGTCGATGCCCGGCAACGCGAGATCCAAGATGACCACGTCCGGGTCGATCTCACGGGCCTGGGCCAAGGCGTCCGCTCCGCTGTGGGCGAGGCTGACGTCAAACTGCTCGCGTCTGAGGTAGCTCGCCACGACTTCGGCCAGCGGCACCTCGTCGTCGACCACCAATGCTCGATATCCCGCCGAAGGGGTGACCGCAGGCTTGTCCATGTCTTCATCGTGCCGCCCCGAAAAGATTCAGGAACCCGCGACCCAAGTCTTGAGTGAATCTTCATAAAACCATCGTCGATTCGCTACTCGGCGGCATGAGTGTGGAATGCGAAGAAGGAGACGACCCGATGACGTGGTGGAACGAAGCCGGCGCCCACTGGGGTTGGGGCGGCTGCCTGCTGGCCATCGTGATGCTCCTTGCGTTTTGGGGAGCTGTGATCGCCGCGCTGGCGGCGCTACTCGGGGCGAACAGACCGCAGCGTCGGGAGGACATCGACGTTCAGCGCGACGCACAGGTACCCGGCCTCACCATTGATGATTGCGTCGCAACGACGAAACCCCCGCATTGGCGATGAACGGTGGGAGCGTCGGCACGACGATATTGACACGACGCACGTTCCTGGCGGCCACCCTCGCCGCCAGTACCGCCGCCATGGCCGCGTGCGGAAAGCCTACAAATGTCAACCCGGCTACGGATCCGATCGCGGTCGCTGAAGCCGCGCGGCCCCACACCGGGCGCACCGTCACCGCGGCGTTGACACCTGGGCCGGCGGACATCGACCTGGGCGGACCCGTCGCCCGCACACTGGCGTACAACAACAGCGTTCCCGGACCGTTGATCCGCGCCAACGTCGGCGACGAACTGGCGATCAGCGTCACCAACGGTCTGGACCACCCGTCTTCGCTGCACTGGCATGGCATCGCGCTGCGCAACGACATGGATGGCGCAACGCCGGCGACCCCGAACATCGACCCGTCATCGAACTTCACCTACCGGTTTTCCGCGCCTCATCCCGGTACCTACTGGGCGCACCCGCACACCGGCCTCGACGCCGACTACGGGCTCTACGCGCCGGTCATCATCGACGATCCGGCCGAGCCGGGACGCTACGACGCCGAGTGGATCGTGGTGCTCGATGACTGGACCGACGGAATCGGTTCCAGCCCGCGGCAGCTCTACGAGGGGCTGCGTCCCGTCTCGGGAGCCGGCGGCCACTCGGGTGGCATGCCCGGTATGCCCGGCATGAGCGGAACACCAGGAATGCCAGGGGTTCCCGGTGTCGGAGGCGTTGGCGCGAGCGCACTTCTCGGGGGCGACGCGGGTGACGTCAGCTACCCCTTCTACCTGGCGAACGGTCGCATTGCGGCGGCACCGACCACTTTCACCGCTCGCCCTGGGCAGCGGATAAGGATGCGGATCATCAACGCGGCATCCGATACCGCTTTTCGGGTCGCGCTGGCCGGGCACCGGATGACTGTCACCCATACCGACGGTTTCCCTGTGGTGACGACCGAGGTGGACGCGCTGCTGATTGGCATGGGTGAGCGCTATGACGTGCTCATCACCACCGGTGACGGCGTGTTCCCCTTCGTCGCCTCGGCCGAAGGGAAGAACGCGCTCGCGCGAGCCCTACTGTCCACCGGCGCCGGTGCCGCACCCGATCCGACGTTCATGCCACCCGAACTGCAGCGCCGGGTCGGCACCGTCGGCGTGTTCACCGCCGCGCCCGAGGCGGTCTTGGATGTCACCAGGGCCGATGTCGCTCTGTCGGCCCGGCTTTCCGGTTCCATGGCGTCCTACGACTGGACGATCAACGGCAGACCGTTCGAAGACACCGTCCCACTGACTGTAAGGCAAGGCCAGAAGGCGACGTTGACCTTCACCAATACCACCATGATGTGGCATCCCATGCACCTGCACGGCCACACCTTTCAAGTGATCAAGCCGGACCGGACTCCGGGCCCACGCAAGGACACCGTCATAGTTCTGCCGATGCAGGAGCTGACGGTGGCGCTCGCCGCCGACAACCCGGGCGTCTGGATGATGCACTGCCACAACACCTATCACCAGGAAGCCGGCATGATGACGAGCCTGAACTACTCGCCCTAGCCCGGTGCCGCACCCTTCCACGGTCAGCGGCAATGAGGCCCAAAGACCTTGAAGCGCAGTGCTCTTGACTCTGTCGGGACGAGACGCAAACCGTAAGACTGTGGCCAATCGGCCACGGATACATCAAGAGGAGGAACGGTCATGATGTTTTGGTACGACCACGACATGGGTTGGTGGGGATACGCGGGGATGGGCGTCGGGATGGTGCTGTTCTGGGGCTTGATCATCGTCGGTATCGTCGCTCTGATCAGATACACCACGGGCAGCTCACAAGCGCCACGCGGTGACGCGCCCACAGCCGAACAACTGCTAGCGGCGAGATTCGCCAGTGGCGAGATCGACGAAACGCAGTACCGCGAACGATTGGCGATACTGCGCGAGGCTGTGCGCCGATAACTGACGCCAGCGCCAAGCCCGCGGCGGGGGAGTTCCGCGCCGCGGGCGTATTCGCTAAAGCGTGAGGTGCCCAGCCTGGGGTTATGGTGCGGTGTGGGCACTGCGGTACTCGTCGCCCCCTGGCGGCACTGTCGCAAGGTGGACGTCTTCCGTCTGCCCAGGGGATGCGCTGCTGGTGAACCGGCGAAGCCGCAGGCTGTTGCTGACCACGAAGACCGAGCTGAAGGCCATTGCGGCGCCGGCGATCAGCGGATTGAGTAGGCCCAGTGCCGCTAAGGGAAGTGCGGCGACGTTGTAGGCGAAGGCCCAGAACAGGTTTCCCTTGATGGTCCTCAGGGTTGACCGGGCCAATCGAATGGCGTCGGCGGCTGCGCGCAGATCACCACGTACCAGTGTCAGGTCGGATGCCTCGATGGCGACGTCGGATCCGGTGCCCATCGCCAGGCCCAGATCGGCCTGTACCAGTGCGGCGGCATCGTTGACGCCGTCGCCGACCATGGCGACGGTTCGCCCCTGCGCTTGCAGGCTTTTGATGGTGTCGACTTTGTCGGCAGGGAGGACTTCGGCGATCACGTCGTCGGGGTCGATGCCGACCTCTGCGGCGACGGCGAGGGCGGCGCGCCGATTGTCGCCGGTCAGCAGAAACGGACGCAGGCCGAGCTTGCGGAACTGGCCGATGGCGTCCGCGGAGGTGCCCTTCACCGTGTCGGCGACGACGATGACGCCGCGCACCGCCCCGTCCCAGGCCACCCATACCGGGGTGTGGCCCTGGGACTGAGCGTGTTCGGCGGCGGAGGTGAGGTCGCCGGGGGCTGTCAGCGACCAGTCGTCGGTAAGCCAGCTGAGTCGTCCAACCAGGACCGCATGGCCGGCGACGACGCCGCTGACGCCGTAGCCGTTGTGGTTGGAGAAGTCTTCTACCGCTGGCAGCGTGCCGCCGGCGGCTGCTGAGGCGGCGATCGCTTCCGCGATGGGGTGTTGAGACGCGCTCTCCAAGGCTCCGGCGAACTCGAGGAGCTCATCGGAGTTCTGGCCTGCGCCGGGATGCACCCCCACGAGACTCATGCGGCCGGTGGTGACGGTTCCGGTCTTGTCGAGCACGATGGTGTCGACTCGGCGGGTGGACTCGAGCACCTGCGGTCCCTTGATCAGGATGCCCAGTTGGGCGCCGCGGCCGGTGCCGACCATGAGGGCGGTGGGGGTGGCCAGGCCGAGCGCGCAGGGGCAGGCGATGATCAGGACAGCGACTGCCGCGGTGAATGCGACTGTCGCTGAATGGCCGGTGAGCAGCCAGGCCGCCAGCGTTGCGACCGACAGCGCCAGGACGATGGGTACGAAGACCGCCGAGACCCGGTCGGCCAGGCGCTGTACCGATGCCTTGCCGTTCTGGGCGTCTTCGACCAGGCGCGCCATCTGCGCGAGTTGGGTGTCGGCGCCGATTCGGCTGGCGCGGACGAGCAGTCGCCCACCGGCGTTGACGGTGGCACCGGTGACGTGGTCGCCGGGACGGACCTCGACGGGCACGGATTCCCCGGTGAGCATCGATGCGTCGACTGCCGACGAGCCGTCGGTCACGACCCCGTCGGTGGCGATCTTCTCACCCGGTCGCACCACGAATACGTCTCCGACGCTAAGTTCTGCTGTTGGAATGCGGATTTCGGTACCGTTGCGCACGACGGCGACGTCTTTGGCGCCCATGTCGAGCAGGGCCCGCAGCGCGGCACCGGATCGTGTCTTGGCGCGCGCCTCGAAGTAGCGGCCGGCCAGAATGAACACCGTCACCGCGGCGGCGACTTCGAGGTAGATGTGCTCGGTCTCGGAACCCGCGTCGGGTAGCAGACTGAAGGCCATCCTCATCCCCGGCATGCCGGCGTGTCCGATGAACAGCGCCCACAGTGACCACAGGTACGCCGCACCGACGCCCAGTGAGATCAGGGTGTCCATCGTGGCGGCGCGGTGGCGGGCGTTGGCCCAGGCTGCGCGGTGAAACGGCAGGGCACCCCACACCACGACGGGCGACGCCAAGGTCAGCGCAAGCCACTGCCAGTTGGCGAATTGCAGCACGGGGATCATCGACATCGCGATCACGGGCACCGTCAGCACCAGGGAGATCAGCAATCGGCTCCGCAAGGAGTCGGCTTCGCCCGTGTCCGGGCTGGAATCCGCAGTCGGGGCGGCGTCGTTCGGCGCCGCGGGGGCGGTTGCGGTGTAGCCGGTTGCTTCCACCGCGGCGATCAACACCGCCGGATCGACGGAGTTGGGGTAAGCCACCTTCGCCTTTTCGGTCGCATAGTTGACGCTGGCCTCGACCCCATCGATCTTGTTCAGTTTCTTTTCGATCCGGGCTGCACACGATGCACAGGTCATCCCGCCGATCGACAACTCGATGCTGTGGGGTTGATCGACACCGACGACGTGATTCGGCAGGCTCATGCTCTGTCCTTTGGTTCGGGTACGGCGCAGGGTCGGAGCGCTAGCGAGATTGATCGGTGGATAGGCGGTAGTCGCCGGCCTCATCGAGTGCGGTGGTGACCTGCTCCGTGGTCAGTGGTGTGTCGCTGGAAACCGTCACTGTGGATATGCCGCCGGCAACCAGATCGACATGAACGTCGGTGACACCGGCGAGTGCGCCGAGTTCTGCGCTCACCGCGGCGACGCAGTGGCTGCAGGTCATGCCGGTCACGGCGTAGGACTTGGTGGTTGTGGTCGTGCTCATGGCGTTCTCCTTGACCGATGCTGGTGGGTGTGACCTCGGTGCGCAGCAACTGCAGCCCGAGGAGGTGGGGGGAATCAGGGGCAGGGTGGCGGTGAGCTGTCGGGTCATTTCTGGCCACTTTCGCTTGCGGGATGGGCGGTTTCGGATGTGTGCTCAGGAACGGACGAGACGCGCGATTGCTGCCGAGGCTTCATCGATCTTCTGCTCGGCGATGTCGCCGCCCTGGTGGACTGCGTCACGGACGCAATGGGAAAGATGTTCGTCGAGAAGCGACAACGCCACCGACTCCAACGCTTTGGTTGCCGCCGATATCTGGGTGAGCACGTCAATGCAGTACGCGTCCTCGTCGACCATGCGTGCAAGGCCGCGGACCTGCCCCTCAATTCTGCGCAGTCGCTTGAGATGTGCGTCCTTCGAGGCTGCATACCCGGGTGTCGCCGTATCCATGACTCCTCCTCCGTGGTACCCCATAGGGGTATAGGAGCAATATACCCCTATGGGGTATCAATCTGTCAAGGGGCCAACGTCACCAGAAGTGCGACGGATACCTCAGCTGCATGACCGGGCCCGCCCGTGTGGGCGTCGAGGGTGTGCAATTCAGCGTGCCGATTGGCCCTCCCGCGTGCGGCGCATCAGCCCGCCGCATGATCATCAAGCCGACCCGCCCCGTTGCTCATATGTTCCCGCGCGGGTCGATTACTTTGGCCGCACCTGATTCCATGTGATTCCTGAGCTGCCAGATGTTGGAGCCGACCATGTAGGTGTTGATCGCAGGATCTGGTGTGATCTTCAGGAAGCAGATTCGCGTTTCGCCGCGGCGGTAAGACTCTTCGTAAGCCTTGAGGATTCGGCGGCCTACCCAGAACTGGCGGAAGGCATCCCGCCCTTCGTCGTCAGTCCAGTCGAGGATCTTCGCGTGTCCGCTCAACTGGAGGGTTGCTGGTGGGAGAAACCACAGGAGCCGCCTCGGCAGCGGAACCACGAGCGAGACCCGCGGATGCCGCACGACATTGCGCGCCTTCTTCAGGTGCCGGCGGGTCATTACGAAGATGGAGATGGCACCGCCGAGCTCAGACACGCGGTAGTTGACTCCCGCTGAGCACGGTTTGCCCTCTTCGTCGGTCGTCGAAAGTACCGCAAACGTTCGCTTCCGTAGATGGCCGAGAACGACCTCGAAGGTGACAAGGTGATTCTTCACCTTGACGTCCGGTGGCTCGGTGACCGACGAAGGGCGTGGAGTCGTTGCAAAGAGCCCATGGTGTGCACTCCGGGGTGCATGCGCGGACGGGGTACCTGCCAGGCCCACTCCCGGAAGGTCACGACAGCACCGCCACCAGCGTCGCCACGATCCAGAGTGCCGCCGCAGCGGAGAGCGGCCACCGAAATGTCGAGTGCAGCGCGAAATTCACCAACGCCATGACCCCAATCGACGATGCGCCGGCGACCGCCAGTACCGCCACTGCCGACGACTCGGCATTACGAATGTCGGTGGCTGCCAGGTAGATGGTGAGTGTCCCGGTAGCCACTGCGTATCCGCCGAGGACGATGAACACCAGACGCAGCCACTCACGCAGGCTCGGTACGGCAGCATCGATCTCGCCCGCGGTGCGGCGTAGATAGCGCAAGTCCTCGGGCAGCAGTGCAGGCCGGGCCAACAGAAAGAACCCCCCAATCCCGACGAGGATCGCGCCACCGACGCCGAACAGCCATGCGGCGGCGATCATCAGGTCGACTTCCCGCCGCGGGTGAGGACCACTGAGGCCACGATCAATAGCCCACCCAGCCAGGCGAACCCAGTTAGTAATGGCCAGGTTTCGTCGAAACGTGAGGTGAGACTGGTATCGAATAGCAACCTGGTCACGCCGTACCCGGGAAGAAACTGGGCCCACTCCTGAGGTACAGGGCGGAGCATCGGACTTTGGATGATTCCCAGATCGAGAAAAGGGATCAAGAATGCGACGAACACCCCCGCGACCTTGCCCAGCAGTGGCCCGATGACTACACCGATCAGGGCGTAGATGGCGGCGATCAGCAGGTTGGCGGCAATGTAGCCCGGCCACTGCCTGGCGTCGAAGACGGTCGCGGTAACCCCCATGGTGGCCGCCGTGATGACGATGGCGGCTACGGCGACCACGCCCAATCGGGCAGCCAGCACCACGCCAGTGCGGTAGCCGGCCAGCCGCAGGCGTCGGTCCCCGCCGGCAGCATCGACCACTACGAACATCCCAACCAGTGCAGCCAGCGCACCGATGCCGATCGGGGCCATCGCTCCGGCGTGTACCTCGGGAAACCAGAACGACTGGTTTGAAACGGCGCCGTTCTCGGTGACCGACACCATTAGAGATCGCCCCGGCGTGGTCACCTTCGCCAGCAGCACGAACGCCGCCGGCACAATAACTAGCAGCACCAGCAGCACGCCGTTTCGCCGCAGATCGACCAGACCGAACCTCAGCGCAGTCGGTAACTGGCCGGCCGTGCGCTGACGCCGTCGCGCGGTGCGAGAACCCGCCGCCACCAACGCGCCGGCCACAGCAAGAGCGCCGAGCATCCAAACCGAGGCGAGGCCGAGATCGCCGAGCCGTCCAGCGTGGTGCGAGGGCGTGTCGACCATCCACAACGTGACGAAGTGAGTGGGAAACCAGCGAGTGAACACGTAATCGCCGCCGCTGCCGGCAGGCCCGACGAACACGTCGATCATCCAGATCAACAAGATGATCACCGCACCGTTGACCGGATTGGCAACCGCTATCCCTACTAGCGCACCGATCGCCAGGTAGATGACCGAGAACATCAGCGTACCGACGATCACCCGGACCGGATGGTCGATACCGACACGCACGGCCAACGCGGCGAGCGCCACTCCCGAGACGAGTCCCGCCATGAGCAGACCGGTGCCCGCCCGGGCAGCGAGCAACCGCGCCGCTGGTAAGCCGACCAGTTGCAACCGCTTGTCCGCGCGTCGCGCCGAGCGGATCTGGAAGTACATTGCGAGCCCCGACAGGAAGCCAGCCGCCCAGCCGGCGGTCGCCGTTTGGGTTGCGATGCCGGGTCGTCCCCGTAACAGTTCCATCGCGTCGGCGATCGAACCGGCCGCGACCAGCACGAACACGAGCGGCACCAGGACCAGCATGATCAGGTTCACCGGGTTGCGAACATAGTCGGCGATGAAGCTGCGGGTCAGCAGCAGCGTCGGCCGCCACTGCTCATGGGCTGCGGTCGTCACTGGGGACCCCCTGCCCTCCGTACTGTCCCTCGCATAGCCGCCCGTCACACAGCTTGACGATGCGATCGAAGCGGTGCTCGTCAGCGACGAAGTGGCTAATGATCAGCACCGACCGTCCGTCGTCGCGACGACGGGCCACCAGATCCCAGAACTTCAGATAGGTGTCCCAATCGAAGCCGGCATAGGGCTCATCCAGCAGCAGCACTTGCGGGTCGGCCAGCATCGCCAATGTCAGGTTGAGCTTGGCCAGCGTGCCGCCCGACAACCGATCCGCCCGTGTGCCGGCGTATCGTTCAAATCCCAACGCCTCGTAAAGATCTCGGCGCGCGCGCCGTTCGCCCTCATGCGTCATACGGTAGGCGCGCGCGAACAGCTCAATGTGCTCACCACAGGTCAGGCGTTCATACACCACCGGCTGCTGCGGGCAATAGCCCAGCACGCCGGAGCGGACCACCGTGCCCGCGTCTGGGGCAAGCTCGCCAACCAAGATCTTCATGATTGTTGACTTGCCTGAGCCGTTCTCCCCAACAAGACCGACCACTTCGCCAGGCTGCAGCGTCAGATCGACGCCGCGCAGCACCTGCTGGTGGTGCGAGATCGGCCAGGTGCCGCGGCGAAACGACTTCTCGATACCGCCGGCCGTTAACACCGCGGCGGCGGCCTCGACCACCGGCAGCTTCGTTATGGCGTCGGTCCCAGTGGTGTGATTCATGACCGACCTCCTCCGTGGGAGCCGTCGGTGCTGGGCGGTGGCGAGGCGCCGGTGGGCAGGGGCGGCGGTGTCGGGCGATGCCAGGCGGTGCGGCTGTCACCGGAGTGAGCGGTTTCCGGCACGGTTTGGGGACGAGATCGCAAGTGCGGCAAGAATGCCGGAGTGCGTGCCGTGTACGCGTTCCATGCGGGGCCGAATTGGTCCGCCGCGTCGCGTTCTTCGCTGCGCGCCAGCCGCGCGTAGACGTAAACCAGCACTGGGAACATCATCAGTGTGGGAATCGTCGGCCACTGCAGCAAGAAGCCGAGCATGACTAGTAGGAAGCCGTCGTATTGCGGGTGACGTACCCAGGCATACGGGCCGGTTGTGGCGAGTCGATCGGCTTGGGCGGCCGCATGCAAGTGTCGCCAGGCGACCGCGATCAGCCAGAAACCGCCACCGATCGCCGCGTAGCTGGCCAGATGAAAGGGGCTCAGGTGCGGGTCGCCGGTCCAGCCGATGAGGTCGTTCCACAGGTGCCCGCCGGCGTGGGTGTCACGTAGGAGCGGGAAGCGCGATCCCAGCCAGCCGCCGAGCAGGTACACAGTCAACGGGACGCCGTACATCTCGGTGAACAACGCCACCAAGAACGCGGTGTAGCCGCCCATCGCCCGCCAATCTCGATGCGTTCTCGGACGAAAGAAGCTCAGCCCAAAAGCCATGAACAACAACGTGTTCACGATCACCAGCGGCCATAATCCGTAGGCTGCATCTGCCATCGCCAAGACCTCCTGATCGGTGATGGACGTGGAGGTTTATGACCGTCCCGCAGAGTCGCGATGCTCCGGCGTATCGGACCGGTCATGCTTGGTGTCGTTACCGTGCCCGCCGCCCATTCCGCCCATCATGAACATCATCATCAATGGGCATGCCAGCGCAAAGAGCAGCAGCGCCGACGTCGACAGCGGAACACCGATGGCCAGCGCAGTTACGAAAGCGGCGGCCAAGGCCAAGGCGTACCAGGGTAGGTACTGTGTTTTCATCTCGAGGTCCTTCCGTTCGGGCCGCCCTCAAGCATGCGCTTCTACCCTGGCGATGCCCATGGAACTACGTAGGTGATACGTAGGACGAAAGTCCCTGTCTGATTCGCCCAGAGGCCCTATGGCGGCCAACGCGATCGTTCTCGTCGGCGTCGGCGTCGGCGTCGGTGCTGGCATCGGCGGTAGGCGTCGCATCCGGTCTGCGGCACGGTCATCACGAGCCGGCCGGTGTGAAACCCGATCACCACGGTCGGACGATCGGACACGCGGACGATCACGGTCGTGCGGCGCCACCCGCTACGTAGCCGGTCGTCGAGTCAGCCGGCACGCCAGCGACACCGGCGCCTGTCGAGGCTCCTTCGCCTGAGTCGCTTCACCACGAAACGGGCGTTGATCACAACCACGACCAGTAGTGAGTCAACCGCGGCCCGGTGGACTGGTACGTCGAGAACTTCGTCAGGTGTACGTGATGGGGGCAAAAAGGCGCCTTGCTGACTGTCGCACCACCTACTGGGAGTGCCTTCGTTAGATCTGCCAGTCTTGGGCGCCGTCGTTTTGGTTGTAGGTGCCGACGGAGTTCTTGACGACCACGGGGTCTCCACTGCCGAAGTTGTCATAGAACCATTGAGCGTTGGCCGGACTGAGGTTTGGACACCCGTGGCTGACATTGCGCTTGCCTTGATCAGCGACTGACCAGGGCGCACCGTGAACGAAGATGCCGGCGTTGTTGATCCGCACCGCGTCTTGAACTTTGAGCTTGTAACCTTCGGCCGCGTCGACCGGCACACCATAGGTGGAGGAGTCCATCACCATGTCGGCGAACTTCTCGAGCACGTAGTAGGTGCCGTTGGGTGTTTCGTATCCCGGCTTTCCCAAAGACACCGGCATGGTCTTCTCGAGTGAGCCGTTGCGGATGACCTCCATTTGGAGGGTGGCGTTGTCGATGGTCGCCACCAACGAGTCGCCGGTGCGGAAGCTCGATTTCGTGCCGCTGGCATCGATGTTCACCGTTGTGTTGGCGGGCCAGAAGTCGATGGGCCGCCATCTGAGTTGGGTCGCGCTCATCCAGTAGAACTTCCCGGGGACCGCAGGGGTGGAGGAGATGTGAACGGCTTGCTCGGCCAGCGCGCGGTCGGCGATCGGCCGTTGGAAGTTGATAATGATCGGCTTGGCCACCCCGACCATCGCGCCATTGACGGGATTGAACGTCGGCGGCGCGAACACCGGTTCGCCCACGTAGGGTGCAGGGTTCTGCCCAGGCGGTGTGGGCCCGGCCGGGGGCGCCGGCCGTGAAGGATCACTTAGCGGACCCTGGATCGAATCGGGGGGGAGGACGAACGGTTCTGGCGGGGATCCCGGCATTGCCATCGGATCGATCGGCGCCGGCGGTCCGGGAAGGGGCGGCTCCGCCGCGGCGGAGCCGGTGCTCAGCATTAGTGCGCCGGCGAGGCCAGTCGCGGCCAACATCTGTCCCAGCTTGCGCACTAGCCGCCGCTCCATAACCGGTCTCCTCGCCTAGATTCTTCCGCCGTGCAACCCAAGAAGCACGACGAGTACTTCCAAATCTACTACCTACGTACGTTGGCAGTAGGTCGACCGATTTCGCTTACCGTGCGGTGCGGCAGTGGCTCCGTGTGGACAACCGCCACGTACGTCCGTAACCTAACCGTGATCTACGTATCGAGACCGTACTTGGTTCCTGCGCAACGAAAGGACATCCGACGTCGTGATCCTTGAACCGATCCGGCGGATCTCCCGTTCGCTGGTGCGGTCGCTTGTCGGCGCGGTCGCTGTTGCGACCTTGCTGTGTGTCGGGGTCGTCAGCGACGTCAACGCCGATCCGGCATCGGACGCACTGGCCCGTATGAATGAGCTGTCCCGCCAGGCAGAGCAGACCACTGAGGCTATGCACACCGCACAGATCGACTTAGACGCCAAACTCGCCGTGCAGGCGGACGCGGAAGCGAAGAACGCCATCGACAGGTCGGCCGTCGACGTGGCCAACGCCGAACTGGCGAAGTACCAGGCGGCGGTAGACAAGGTGGCGGCGGCCGCATATATGGGTGGCAGCACCGACGGGCTTACTGCGGCCCTCACTGCGTCCTCACCCCGGGACTTGATCGACCAACTGTCGATCCAGAAGACCATGTCAACGCAAATGGCAGCGGATATGGCGGCGTTCAAGTCGGCTAGCCAGCGGGCCGCCCAAGCCGCGCAGAGATCGGCAGATTCCGCCGTGCAGGCTCGCCTAGCCGCGGATCAGGCAACGAAGGTCCGCGCTGAGTTGCAGGCTAAGCAAAGCGATCTGCGCGCCCAGATAGCCGCAGTCCAAGCCCAGTTCGAGGTGTTGACACCGGATCAGCGCGCGATACTCGCTGACCCCGGCCCTCCACCTCCACCCGTCCCCGGCGAGCCGAATCCCGATGACCCCGCGATCGTCGCGATGCCCGATCCGCCGGCGGCGGGTGTGGTGCCGACTCCGTCGAGCGGCGAGGGTGCCGCGGTGGTGCATGCAGCGTTGACGCGGGTGGGGTCGCCGTACTCATGGGGTGCGACGGGCCCGAATTCTTTCGACTGCTCGGGACTCATTAAGTGGGCGTTCCTGCAGAGTGGCAAGTCCTTGCCGCGTTCAAGCCAGGCATTGGCGGAAGGGGGCCAACCGGTCGCTGTCACTGACCTGCAGCCCGGAGACATCGTGACCTTCTATGCCGATGTCTCTCATGCGGGTATCTACATTGGCGATGGGATGATGGTTCACGCGTCGACGTACGGAACGCCGGTGAAGGTCGCGCCGATCTCCTCCGCGCCGATTCATAACGTCCGGCGGTACTAGGTCGCCGCCGCTAGGTGGCGCGGCGGCGACTGCTGAAGACCTGGTGCTGAGGGCCGTCCATTCGTTGATCTCGTCGATAGTGTGAGCGAGGGGGACGGTCGGGTCGGGAAGTGTCCCAGGCCAGGGCCGACGTGGGCTGGCGGACTGAGGTGAGCGGACCCTCTGGCGGCTTCGTGTCTCTTCTGCTGGCCCGTCTATTCGACAGCGGTGAGGACGTTCACGGAGGCACCGTCGTCAGTGGAGGTGTAGATCGCGGTATCCGTGGCGATGTAGACCTGGCCGTCGCTAGCGGCGAGAAGGGCCTGAGGTTTGGCGCTCAGGGTGTGTCGTGGCTGCCAGGTCTGCCCGTTGTCGGTGCTGGTGTAGAGGGTTCCTCCGAGGTCAGCTCCGAGCAGGGGACCACGATCGGGCCAGCTGACGAGCGCCAGTGTCGGTGCACCGCTGACTGGGTCGAACGTGATTGCGCCGTCGGTGCTTCGGAGGAGCCCTTGGCGTGTGGTCGCGAGGATCTCGTCGGCGTCCGCGGGTGATACTGCTAGGTCAGAGGCGGGGATTTCTGCTCGCCGCTGCCAGGACTGCTCATCGAGGCTGACCATCACAGCGCCCGACTGGCTGTCGTGACCGTAGACCCGGCTGTGGCGGTACTCGAGTGCGTGAAAATCGGCGCTGCCGTGCAGCGACAGGGATTCCCAGGATTGGCCGGCGTCGCTGCTCTTGATCAGGCCCAGGTGTGGCAGTTGTTGACGGTCAGCCGGATCGGGGTGGCCGCTGGCCAAGAATTCGTCAGGCCCGGCGATGGTGAAGCCCATGAAGTCCTGGGCGAGATCGCCGACTCGTTGTGGCGCCCGATCGGGCTCTACTGTGTAGAGGCCGTAATGAGTGGCGACATAGAGGGTTTCGTCGGAGGGGTTGATGCCGAGACCGTGGATGTGCACCATACCCGGCACTATCGCGGGCGGCACGCTGTCGGGGGCGTTCGACGAACACGCCGCGACGAGGGCTCCGGTCAGAATTGCGGCAACGAATCTGCGGAGCTGCACGGTGAAACCTTCCGGTCGCGGACTATCTACGTAGTGCAATAGTAGATGGGCGGCACAGGGCAACGGCGCGACGCTGGTATGACGCCCTGGGCAGGGCTGCGTGTACCGACAGGACAGTGAGGCTTCTTCATCAAGTCTTCATCGGGACACGAACCGACCCATACTCGGAATCTTGAGGCTGGACCGAGGCGGCGAGAGCGCTTGCCGCGTGGCCTGGTGTCACGAAGTTGTATGAGAAGGATGCGCGATGCAGCACAAGCGATGTGGAACTGGGTTTGCGGCGTTGGCGGCGTCGGCCCTGTTCATCACTGATGTTCGAATGCGACAACAGACTCTCAGTCATCGCCGAGCGCTGCGAGCAGCGACGCGGCCCACAACGACGCTGATGTGACCATCGATGCCAGGCAGACCTATGTCCAGGATGACGACATCGGGATCGAGGTCGCGCGCGACGGCGATCGCGTCGACGCCGTTGCCGGCCACGACCGCCTCGAACTGCTCGCGTTCTAGATAGCTGGCCACCACTTCGGCCAGGGGAAGTTCGTCGTCGACGACCAGGACAGGTATCCCTTCGCCTGCTCAGGTGTACCCGGGTGATCCTCCATATCCCGCATGGTGCCCGCTGAAGCAGCCGCGGCGGCGCACGACCGCCCGAAGCGGCGCGATCTTCAGCAGATCTTTACGAGACTCATACCGATTACGTCCTTCGGCTGGGAGACGCTCACTGTGGAGGAGGGCCTGACATGCGCTGGCTGATGGACGTCTGCCCGAACAGTCTCGGGTGGCAAACGTGGCTGATCCTGTGCGCCGTCATTGTCGTGATGTGGGCCGCCGCCATCGCCGGCGCGACGGCCCTGTTCCACGCTTCTGGCCGGCCGCGCCGCAGGCAGCGGCGTGAGGCAATGGAGGAGCCTGTTCGCAGTGGCCACGTCGGGGCGGAGTGACTGGTCAGCGACGCGGCCGAACGTAGCGCTCGCGCGGGGTGTCAGTATTCGATCAAGCGCGTGACGTAGGGCGTCATGCCGGAGCTGCGTACGGGTGAGATTTTGACCACTGACCCCGTGTAGGGGGCTTCGATCATCATGCCGTCGCCGAGGTACATGGCTTCGTGCTGGCTGGCGTTGGGGCCGTAGAAGATCAGATCGCCGCGCTGCATCTGCGATGACGGAACTTTGCGGCCGGCGTTGTACTGGGATCCGGAGTAGTGGTCGAGCTTGATGCCGACTCCAGCGAAGGCGTAGAGCATGAGGCCGGAGCAGTCGAAGCCGACGGTGCTGGCTCCTTGATCGATTCCCCGAGAGGGCCCGTTGGCGTTGCCACCGCCCCATGAGTAGGGAACGCCGAGTTGGGACATGGCGCGTCGGATCACGAACTCCGAGGCCTGGCGGCCGTACAGGCGGGGGATGCGTCCATTGGTGATGCCGGGATCTGCAGCAGCGGTCGCGGGGGAGAGGATGCCCAGTTTGGTGAGGAAGTTTCGGCCCATGTCGGCGGTGAGTTGCAGCGAGGTCGCCATGATTTTGAGGACGGCGTTGATGATGGCTATGGGGTCGCCGGCCACATTGGCGCTGGGCACCATCGGCAGCGTGGTGTCCCACTGGCCGACGCCCGACCTGTATGCCGGTGCCGGGCCGGAGCGGTCCCATTGGCCGCTCGGCGGCACCGGGGTACGGGGTTGTGCGGCCGTGGGCTGGCGCGTGGTGGCTGCTACCGGTCGGGCAGTAGTGAGTCGGGTTTGTGCGGAGTCGCGTTCGGCGGCCAACCGGGTGAGGTCGGACTGCTGATCGGTGAAAGCGCGTTGCGCGGCAACGAGTTCGGCGACTGCACCGTCCTGCCGTCGTTGCGCTTCGGCCGCTGCTGCGTCGGCGTCCAGCCGGGCCTGTTTGGCGGCTGAGAGTCGGTTGGCGTGTTCGGTCTGGCTTCGGCGAAGATCGTCTTTGACCGTACTGAAGGCGATGAGGTAGGTCTGCTGCATTGAGGCTGCCGAGAGGATGTCTTCGGGGCTATTTGCCAGCGGCAGTGAGCGCGAGGGACCGTTCATATAGGTCGAGGCGGCGAACTCGTCGAAACGCTGCTGCGTGGCGTCGATGGCGGTTTGGCTGTCGGCGAGTGCTTTCTCGCTGTCGGCGAGTGTGCGGTGCGCCTCGGCGACCGCCTCGCGGGCGGTGGCAAGCTCAACCAGCGTCCGATTGACGCTCTCCTGCTGGTGTTGGATGTCCGCGCCGATATCGGCGACGTGCTGGTTGGCTTCGGCGACGGCGGCGACAAGTCCTGCGACCGTTTCGCTGTCACCATCAGGTTCGCTTCCGTGGCCGGCCGTTGCGATGCCGGAGGTGTGAAGCACCAGCACCGCAAAAATCACCCCGGTGGTGAGAAGTGAAGTGAGGCGCCGCATCAATTCTCCTGTGGGGTGGCTGCCGGTGACCGCGAGTCTGCGCCGAGGTGTCATGTGCGACGGCCTATTAGCGCTGTAACTACGTAGTTGCTAAGTACGTAGTTGGAACGTACATCACTGCAGCATCAGGAGAAACGCCTGTCACAGTCTCAACTCGGTAACACCTGACCGGACGGCAGCATGTGCTCTTTGGCCCGAGGGGCCGCTGCCTTGAACCGGATTTCATTGGCGCGCGCCTTTGCGAATCAACATCGGTGGCGCAGCCGCAGTGAGGTCCCCTGCATTTGGGCTGTTGGCGGCTACATTGGAGGCTGCAGGGTGCCGCGCTGTGCGAATCGGCCACCTCGTTAGAGCGAGCAGGAGTTGCGGCGGATGGAACAGCGAGGATTCGGCGATCTCGAAGCGGTGGTCATGGACTGGGTGTGGGATCACCAGGAGCCGGTCACCGTACGCGACGTGTTCGAAGACCTGTCTGAGCAGCGGGCAATCGCGTACACCACGGTGTTGTCGACCATGGACAACCTGTATCGCAAGCGGTGGCTCACACGGCAGCGCAACGGCAAGGCCTATGTATACCGGGCGGCGATGAGTCGTGAGGAGCGGTCGGCGCGGCTGATGAAAGCTGCCTTCGACTCCGGCGGCGACACCAACACTGTGCTGGCATTTTTTGTCGAGCAGATGAGTACAGAGCAATCAGCCCAACTGAAGGCGGCGCTGCGTAAGGGGCGGCGATCATGACGACGGCGCTGTGGCTGGTGCTCTACGGCGCAGTGCTGGCGTGGCTTGCTCCACCGGTACTGCGGCGCCTTACTGGTGGCGGGGTCAGCCCGTCCATGGGTGTGGCCGCCTGGCTGGCCACGGTTGCCGCCGTGCTTGCGGCATGGCTGGCGGCAGTGGTGCTGGTGGTCAACGCGACGTCAAACAGCATCCTCGACGGCTCGGTCGTGACCCTCTGCCTGGAACTGTTCGGCTTCTCCGATCACACCCCGCTGGCGGGACGCCTCGGCTCTATTGCGCTCATCGGCGGGGGGCTGCTGACCTCGGCGGTCGTGGCGCTGCGACTGGGTCGCTGCCTGGCCGGACTGCGCACCCGAAGCCACGAGCACGCACATGCCGCGCGGATCGTCGGTCGGCCCACTGACCATCCCCACGTCGTTGTCGTCGAGGCCGACCTTCCCGCCGCCTACTGTGTCATCGGCCGCCCCCATGCGATCGTCGTGACCTCGGCGGCCGTGAAATCGTTGAACCGAGCGCAACTGAAAGCGGTTCTCGCGCACGAGGATGCGCACCTAACAGGGCATCATCACCACATTCTCATGGTGCTGCGTGCCCTTGCCGCCACCCTTCCTCACCTTCCCTTGTTCGACTGCGCACATCAGGCAGTGGCGGAACTGCTGGAGATGTGTGCTGACGACACCGCCGCTCGTCGCGTCGGCACTCGTCCTTTACTCACGGGGTTGCTTGCACTGGCCGGTCACCGACCTCCGGTGGCCGAAGGTCTGGCAGCCGCGGCAACGGCGGTCATCGCCCGCGCCGAGCGACTGGTCACCCCGACGCAACGGCACGTGCGGTGGCGTCACCGCGCTCTCCTGGTTACCGCCATCGCCGCCATGATCGCCACTCCGGCATTCATCCAGGTGCTCTGCCACCACTAGGTGCCCGCCGAACTCATCCGATCTGGCTGCGGGTCGGAGAAGCGCACTTGGACGGACGCGGGCCCTTCGGCGGTCGGGTATTGGCCCACCCAGCAAATCCCTCCCTGACTGCCTGACGGCTGAGGCTACATCCCAAATTACCTACGTAGTCAAACCGTAGATGACCAGTGCAAACGCGGTGTCGCCGAGGTCGATTGGTTGCACGCATAGCGTCGAAATGAACAGCACAGCAACGCTATCGGGCGAATGCCGTGAATGCGCTGACCGCTTCGCGCGGGCCGCCGAAGGTGACTGTCGCGGGCAGGTCACGACACGGCGTCAACTGCACGGCGGCAACTCCCTTCGGCGATCCGCTGCTACAGTCGGCAACATCGTGAGCTACATCGACGGGAGTTCCTCGCAGCGCCGACGCGCAGTCGTCGCTGTGTTTCTCGCGTTCTGGACCATCCTCGTGGCAGCGGAATGGGCGCTACCGGGGACCGAGGCGGCGCCAGCCCATGGACCCCACCCCCTTGCGAGCGCGGTGGGCGCGCCGGTGGCTGTCCAGCTCGACCATCAGCACATCTCCCTGGGCGGGATCGCGCCGTCACCGGAGTCTTTCGCTGAAGCCGTCCTGCGGCGGGGAACGGTCACGCTGATTGCCCTGGTTTTGGTCAGCGCTTTGGCTGTGTTGCCAGCGCTATGGCGCTACGCGCCGCTTGCTCCTATCCGCGGTCCTCCGCGCTCACCCGTCGCACAGACCGGCCGGGTCGTGCTCGTCCGGCTCTGCATCGCGCGTCGCTGATCGGCTAGCGTCAGGCCCCGCCTTTCTGGACCGGGGCCGGTGACCGCTGCCCGCCACCAGCAGCCGCGCGACAGTCGCGGCGTCAACAGAAGCGACATCCCCGACATGAATCACGCTGTTTCGATCAACCATGCCCACGACACAGACCGATTCGAGCACCTACGGCTGGGCCGCTTTGAGCGTCCGGCCACTATGGTCGGGCAGACGCCCGTCCTGAGGATCGGCGCGCCGTTCACCACCGCGGGGCAGGGCTTCTGGGCCAAACTTGAAGGCTTCAACCCGGGCGGAATGAAAGACCGGCCCGCTCTGCATATGGTCGAGCGCGCGCGCACTCGTGGGGTGCTTGCCCCGGGCGCCCGTATCGTCGAATCAACGAGCGGTACCTTGGGATTGGGGCTTGCTCTCGCGGGCACTGTGTACGGCCACCCCGTCACCTTGGTCACCGACCCCGGCATGGAACCGATCATCCAACATATGCTGGCCGCCTTCGGCGCGCACATCGAACTGGTCACCGAGCCCCACGAGCGCGGCGGCTGGCAGCAGGCCCGCACGGAACGCGTTCAAGAGATTCTGGCCACCGATCCGCACGCGTGGCACCCCGACCAGTACAACAATCCGGACAATGTGGAGGCCTACCGCGGGCTGGCGATCGAATTGAAAGAGCAGCTCGGATCTGTGGATGTGTTGGTGTGTTCTGTCGGTACCGGGGGACACTCGGCAGGCGTGGCCCGGGTCTTGCGGGAATTCAATCCGGACCTGCGGCTGATCGGCGTCGACACGGTGGGCTCCACCATCTTTGGGCAGCCCGCCACCACTCGACTCATGCGCGGCCTCGGCTCGAGCATCTACCCCGGCAACATCGATTACGGCGCTTTCAACGAAGTGCATTGGGTCGCGCCGGCGGATGCGGTATGGGCCTGCCGAACCCTGGCGGCCACCCATTATGCGAGTGGCGGGTGGAGCGTCGGCGCGGTCGCGTTGGTGGCAGGGTGGGCTGCGCGCAACAGCGACCCGGGCACTACGGTCGCCGCCATTTTCCCCGACGGCCCACAGCGTTATTTCGACACCGTCTATAACGACGACTACTGCCGCACCCACGGTCTGTTGGACAAGGTGCCGCCGAATCACCCTGCCTGCATTGACGACCCGCTGGCACAGGCGGTCACGGCCTGGACGCGGTGCCCCGTGGTCGTCGACCCCACGCAGGTGGTGTCGTGATGACACTGCTGTCCGGGTTCCGCAGTTTCGGCTGGCCAAGCCGCATGCTGATGGTCAACCAGTTCGGGATCAACCTCGGTTTCTACATGCTCATGCCGTATCTGGCCGGCTACCTGGCTGGGCCCCTGGGTTTGGCGGCATGGGCCATCGGGCTCGTTCTCGGGGTTCGCAACTTCTCCCAGCAGGGCATGTTCATCATCGGTGGCACGTTGGCCGATCGCCTGGGCTTTAAGCCCCTCATCGTGAGTGGATGCGTGCTGCGGACTGCGGGATTCGGGCTCCTGGTGGTCGCCGATTCGCTGCCGGCGGTGTTGGTCGCCTCGGCGGCAACGGGTTTTGCCGGGGCACTCTTCAACCCAGCTGTGCGTGCGTACCTTGCCGCCGACGCGGGCCCTCGTCGGTTGGAAGCGTTCGCGCTGTTCAACGTGTTCTATCAAGCGGGCATCCTCGCGGGGCCGCTGGTGGGCCTGGCGTTGATGTTCGTTGACTTCAAAATGACTGCTGCGGCGGCGGCGCTGGTTTTCGCGGGGCTGACGGTGGCGCAACTGTTCGCTCTGCCGCAACGTGCTGCGACTCCGACACAGGAGAAGACTTCGGTGCTTCAGGATTGGCGGGCGGTTGCGGCCAACCGTTCGTTCCTGTTATTCGCAGCGGCGATGATCGGGTCCTATGTGCTGTCGTTTCAGGTGTACCTCGCGATGCCGCTGCAGGCGCGGTACCTGTTTCCGCAGAACGACTCCGTGGTCACAGCGATGATTTTCGTGGTCTCCGGAGTTGTCGCGGTGATCGGGCAGATGCGCATTACACGGTGGTTTGGGCGGCGTTGGGGTTCGGGGCGCTCACTGGCGATCGGCATGGTGATTCTGGCGCTGTCGTTCCTGCCGCTGATCGTATTGCCCGATGACGAGCGTGCCGGCCGCGTTGCTGCGGCTACAGCGCTGCTGATCGCGACGGCCGTGCTGGCGGTCGGCTCGGCTGCGGTGTTCCCGTTCGAAATGGATACCGTCGTCTCCCTGGCCGACAACCGTCTCGTCGGAACGCATTACGGCTTCTACAACACGATCGTCGGTGTTGGCATCCTCGTCGGCAACCTGGCAACAGGCTCGCTGATGCAACTCGCCAGAGACGTTGGGCAGCCGGAACTTCTGTGGGTGTTGTTGACAGTCATCGGATTACTGTCGGCGGCTGCCCTGTGCCGCCTGGATCAGCGAGGACGACTGCGACCAGCGCCGAGGGCCGCTAGTGACGCAAACCGGCGCTGAACTTGCCACTTGGCGCGTCACCTACGTAGTAACTACGTAGATGGCGGTAGGCTGTCTCGTGTGGCGCAGTGAGGAATGCGTGAGCGCGAGTTTGTTTCCTTGAACGGCTAGGAGAGTGCCACGACGATCGAGTCGCACCGTCTTGTCGCTGGTTCCGTACCCCCAGCGGCGGCCGCCGGCCGCATCCGCGTGCTACTCGTAGAGCCTCGACGCATTTATGCGACCACCGTGGCGCGACACTTACGCGCCGGCGATTTCGCCGTGGAGGTGGCCTCCTCACCAGCTGCTGCACTCATAGGGTTGCGCGATCGTGATCCCGATGTGGTCGTGGTGGGCGTCGGCACTCAGGGGCGGGGCAAGGCCATGCTTGACCGCATCCGTCAGGAAACTCAAGTCGGCGTGGTCGCTCTCAGTGACGGTGATATCACTCCGCTGCTCATTAGTACGGGGGTCGTCTGCGTGGGCGACATCGAAGCACTGAACCGGCGAATCCGTCTGGCGCTGAGGCATTGCCGTGTCGACGGCGAACCTCGTGGCGGTGGCCACGGCGACGAGACGCATCGCCGCGAGATCGGGGATCTCCTTATTGACGTGGCCGCGCGTCGGGTGTTCCTCCGCGGCGAGCCGTTGCCGCTCACCCGCACAGAGTTTGAGATTCTCTGCACGCTGGCGGAGAGTCTGGGTGAACCGGTGACGTGTCGTCAATTGCAGCTGAGCCTGTGGGGGGATGCGTCTGACGGTGGCCGGTCCACTCTGGCGGTCCATGTGGGTAATCTTCGACGCAAGCTGGGTGACGTTCCGCACTCACCGCGGTATCTCCGTACGGTGCGCGGGACTGGCTACTGCCTCTCAGGCGAAGTGGGGCAGCAAGTGCCTGGTGCGTCGTCGTGATCCGATTGGTCACTGGTTGCAGCGAGCAGTCAGCTTTCGATGATGCGAACGACGTAAGGCGTCATCCCTGACGTGCGCACCGGGGAGATTTTGATCGGGACGCCGGTCTGCTGCGCCTCGAGCATCTGCCCGCCGCCCAAATAGATAGCTTCGTGCTGACTCCCACCCGGCCCCCAGAACAGCAGATCACCTCGCTTCGCTTGGGAGGGCGGCACCTTGCGGCCGGCGTCGTACTGATCACCGGACCATCGCGGGAGCAGCACTCCGACGCCGGCGAACGCGAACCGTGTCAGGCCTGAACAGTCAAAGCCGACGGTGCCTGCTCCCTGGTCGACGCCGCGGCTGGGACCGGTGAGGCTTCCGCCACCCCAGGAGTAGGGAACACCGATTTGGGTTCCCGCTCTGCGAATCACGTACTCGATCGCTTGCGCACCATTGACCCGATTTCCGCGCACGCTCGTCGACGGATCGACGGCGGGACTGACGATTCCCAGGCTGCTGAGGAAGTTGCGGCCCATATTCATGGCCGTCTGCGTCGCCATGGCCGTTGCCTGCAGGGATGCGTTCGCGATGGCAACCGGATCGCCGGGAGCGCCCGCGCTCGCCATCTTCGGCAGCAGTGGGTCCCACGGGCCGGCGGCAGGTTGGGCCGACGCGACCGGTGCGCATGCAAGGAACAGCAAGACGACGATGGCGATCACACCGGGGAGCCGTCGAACGCGTCCCGCTACAAGGATTGTGGGGTCGCAGCGGTCAGCGCGGGCAGTTGGAGCACCCTTGCTCCGGACGTGTGATTCCATGTCTTCTCCTCGGTGCGCCGCGCGGTGAGCTATCTCACGCACCAATAGCGGGGCTGAGTCGCATACGTACGGCGCAGCACCAAAATACGTAGCTCCTACGTAGAAAAGCCTAACTCACAAAAGCCCCACCAGTAACAGCAGCCACATAATTACAATGGTGAAATTCGCTGCGGCGGTGCGGTTTGAATGCCGTAAGTACTGGTGTGAAACCGTTTCACGGTCGGGAGGCGCGCGTGAATAGCGCGCGGATAAACGCAAATTGTGCGAGCTTCTCGAAGGAGGCACTATGGGCCGCCGTCGGGGGCAGCAACAGTTCTGCCGCGAGCGGTCATGTGAAGCCTCGTCGGCGGTAGCGCGCCCCCTTCGGTCATCGGGGAGTCGATGGGCTCCAGCCACGCCGACAACCGCCCGTACAGCAACGGCGCCTCAGGAGTGTATCTAAATGCGCTGCGCAGTAATGGGTTTCAGCTTCGGCGGGCATTGAAGAAATGTCGGCTCGGTGTCAAGCCCTTTCGATGCTCAGAGGTTGGCGTTTCCGGCCTTCCATTGCTCCCAGGGGATGTTCCAGTCTCCGAGGCCGTCGGTTCCTGACAGGGTGGCGCCGGTCGTGTTGATGACTTCCACGATGTCGCCGCGTCGGGTGTTGTCGTAGAACCAGCGCGCATTGGCTGGATTGACGTTGAGGCATCCGTGGCTGACGTTGGCGATGCCTTGGCTGCCCACCGACCATGGGGCAGAGTGCACGTAGATGCCGCTGTAGGACATTTGCGTGGCCCATTCGACTTCGGTGCGGTAGCCGTCGGGTGAGTTGACGGGGACTCCGTAGGTGGACGAATCCATCACCAGGAATGAGTAGCGGTCGCCGATGATGTAGGCGCCGTTGTCGGTGGGTGTTTTGGCTTTGCCCATGGAGATGGGCATGGTTTTGACGACTTCGCCGTTGCGCCGCACGGTCATCGTCTTGGTGGCGTCATCGGCGGTGGCGATGATGTGGTCGCCGATTGTGAAGCGCGTGGTGACGTCATCCTGGCCGAAGAGCCCGTTGCCGAAGTCGACACCGTAAGCCTTGACTGACACATCAACGGTCGTTCCCGGCTCCCAGTACTCGGCAGGGCGCCAACGGACTTCACGATTGCTGAGCCAGTAAAGGGCGCCCTCAACCGATGGGTTCGTGGTCACGGTGATCGCCTGCTGCGCCGCAACCCGGTTCGTGATGTTCTCGTCAAAACGAACCGCAATGGGTTGACCCACGCCCACCGTTTCGCCGTCATTGGGCAAGACGTAGGGCATCGTCAGGTTTTCGGGGGAATGGGTTTCGAATGTTGCGCTGGTGCTTGTCGTTCCGCCAAGCCCTTGTGCGTGCGCCTGCAGGGTGTACTGCTTGTTGTAGCCCAGCGGTTCCGCCGATGACCAGGTAACGCCGTCGGGGCCAAGCTGCCCGTCGACCAGTTCGCCCGCCTCGTTGGTCAGCGACACTTGGCCGAGAACACCATCGCCGGCGGTAACGGTCACGGGGGCATCGACAGCGACGCCGATGGCACCATCAGTTACGGACGCTTCTAATTTCGGTACGAGCAAGTCTGCGTAGGGCGTGCCCTTGTCGGTGATGACGTCGGGAGTGGGCGCCGGCGCCGGAGACGAGGTGCAGGCGGTCGCGATCAGCAGCACCGCCAGCGCGAGGACGGTCGTGCGCAGCCAGTGCGTCGTTGCTCGAAACGGTGGGGGGCAGCCTGTCTGCGGCATGAGTGGGGCTCTCCGTATCGGGTTGTCGTCAGCGGCTAACGGGCGGGGCACCGCCTGGTGCGTCGCGAGGGCCGGTCGCGGGCGACGGTGCACCGTTCACGGATATGCCTTCGAGTGTGCCCATGAGTCGTTTGGCTTTCTTAGTCCTTCGATAAAGATTCGATAAAGCTGGCACTAAAAGCTGGCTCCTCGGGTTTGTACAACCGCGAAAATCGGGGGCGCGTCCGTCTGTTAGTCCGAGCCGAAAGTGGTGGAGCCGTCTGTCGTTGCCGTCGACCGCGGCGAGGACGCCGGCTAGCGGGTCGAGCCACGCTGCACCGGTGAATGGGGGACCCGACGGCTACAGACGATACGTCGAGCCTTGGCCGGATGGCGGTATCGGCGCGTTTCCGTCCGCCGTCGTGGTCGTGGGCTTGAGGCTGCAGCCGCCGGCGTGGGTGAACGGGTAGATCATCTGCCGCAGATAGCTGGTGGGGTAGTCGGGTTTGGCGGCCATTCCGAGCTGGGTGGAGTCGAATCGCCAGGTGGGGTCGTAGGAGTAGGTGCGCATCAGGTGGTCCCACACCAAGGTGAACAGGCCGAAGTTGACGTCGCCGACGCCGGCCCATTTGAGGTGGTGGAAGCGGTGGCCTTCGTTGAGGGCTAAGACGTACTTGGCGGCACCGATGCGGTAGTCGGCGTTGGAGTGCTGCAGCAGCAGCTGGATTGCCACCGCCAGCGCCAGTACGGAGGCTACGTCGACGGGCAGTCCGATCAGGATCAGCGGTGCGACACCGGCGGCCATCTCAACGGTTTGGTGCAGTGGGTGCTTCATCAGGCCGTTGAGCCCGTAGAACCGGGTGATGCTGTGGTGCACCGCGTGAAAACGCCACAACACACCGATCTTGTGGCTGGCCAGATGTACGACGGTGATGCCGAGGTCCGCGACCAGGATCGCGGCGAGGACCTGTGCGATGAATGGCCAGCTGTGTGGCCACAACGGGGGTGCGGGGACGATCGCGGCCAGCAGCGGGATGGCGGCCACGCTTGCCAGGATGAGGGTTTCGTTGACCGCGACGTGGATGCGGTCGCGCGTGCTGTCGGCCCGGTCACGGTTCCATGCGGTGTCATACGGAATGACCAGCTCTACCAGGAACGTCGTCGTGATCGCGACGACCAGGACGGCCAGCAGCCAGTACTTCTGGGCGCCGCCGGCGGTGAAGACGATGCCGACGCCGTTGAGGCCGATCAGCATGAACGGCACGTAGCCGTAGCGGGCCACCGCCTGGGCCGCGGTAGCCGCCGTAGATGTCGGAGAAGTCGTGCTCATGCCGTGAATCGTCGCGGTCACCGACACGGCGGCGCTTGAATGATCCGGCTAAGGCCGGCTTCGAGGTCCCAGGACACGTGCCGGCTCAGCACCGAGGGCGCCAGGCCGAACATCTCGCGGGTGGTGCGGGTCAGGTGAGCGCTATCAGCGAACCCCGCACCGTGCGCAGCGCCGGTCAGGTCATCACCGGCCTGCACCCGCATGACCGCGAGCCGCAACCGCGACAGCACGTAGCGGCGTAGCGGGATGCCGACCTGATCAGTGAATAGATGCGTCAACCTGCTCACCGAGAGGCCTACTTGGGCAGCGAGATCCGTACCGCTGACGGGGCCTGCGGCGACAAGGCTGGGCAGGAGGCGTAGCGCGTCATCAACGGCGGGATGGCGTGGCGTTGCTCCGTCTCCGGTCAGGACGGGCGCCAGGTGCTCGACCAGCTCGTCCACCACGGCGGCCAGAGTTCGTCGTCGCGTCGACATCAACACGGGAGCAACAGTCCACCCGGAATGGACCGCGCGCAGATGTGCCGACCGCCCCGGCACGGACTCCGGTTCCAAGAACACAACCGTGCCCTCCTGCGCGCCGACCTCGATCCGGTGTGGCGCATCGGCGGGCACGACCACCTTCGTGCCGCGATGCCCGATGCCGTGCCCGTCACGCACCGTCAAAGGTGTAGTGGCCGTCAGGATTTGGACGGCGTGGTGGGCGTGAACATCAGTGGTACCGATCGATCCGGTGAACGCCAACACCCCCGGGCGCAGCAGCGCGGTCCCGCCCCAGCGGGGTGCACCGGTGGTATCACCGCCAGCCCGAGTCATCGCCACAAAACGATGCTAACGATCTCCCATGGCTGGATTCGCCGCGGTACCAGCAATGACAGGGCGATGAGTCGGACGTCGGCGGCATGGTCCGCCAGCGGCGGCGATGGGTCCGCGCGATGGATTGATGTCAGCCCCCGTACCGCACTGATCTGCACCGAACTCGCCGCACTGCTCGCGCTACCGATGCACTTAGGCGCCGAATAACAGAGGCGGGCGAGCACCCTCTGATGGAGCCCACGTTGTGCGCGGATACCCCGGAGGGGTATTTTGTGGTTGTACCCGCGGCGGGTGCCTCGTCGACGGGAAAGGCCTATTGCTCGTGACGGCAAAAGAGAAATTCCGGCGGCTCATCCACAGTTCGACCACGCGGTCGATCGCCAAGTGAATCGGTGCAGGCGAAAGAAGCGGCCGAAGCGCAGGGCAAGACGGTGGTCGCCGTCGGCTGGGACGGTCAGGCCCACGGCGTATTCCTCGTCCCAGATTCCGTGAAACCGACTAGCGCCCAAGCGATCTCAGAGATGCGTTAGCTTAGTTTGACGCCTGTGCTCACACGAGCGGAGAAGTCAGGTGTTTACTCGCGGTGATCATGATCGCCGTGGTCGTCATGCGCAGGCACCGCGGGTGGGGCCGGAACTTCTGCCGTCGCCGGTGCAGCCGACTCGCCGGCAGGCTCGTTGACCGGCGGCGGGGCGGCCGGCTCGTGATTGCTGTCAGGGCTTTGAACATGCTCGCTGCTCGTCCCATGATCATTGCCCTCCGCGGGCTCGGCGCCAGCGCCGTGGTGATCGCTATGCGCATCGTCGGGGGTCGTCGCGTCGTGCTCGCCGTGCCCATCCTCGGGGGTCGTCCCGTGGTGGCCACCATCTGCGCTCGCTGGCGCATGGCCGTGCTGCAGTCCTGAAGCAACGCCCACCGTGGACGCCAGCGTCACGACACCGACGGCGCCCATGAGCACTAATGCGCTGCCGAACACCGGTACCGGCTGTCCTTGCAGGCCGCGGTACCACACCCAGCTGGCGCCCATCACGACGTAGATTTGAAGCAGCAGTGCGCAAAGGTCCGCGGCTTGGGCCAATTCTGCTTCTCCCGCGTGGGGGCCGAATGGGGCTCCCGCGGTCCTGGACACGGCCCACAGAGCAATGGCTCCGAGGTTGACCATGATGCCGGCAGCAAGCACAGGAGTCGTGGTTCGTGTGAGAACCAGCCGCGCCCAGAGCAGTTGGAAGAGGGCGATCGATGTGAAGAACACGCCAGCGGGCATCCACTCCTGCCAGTGGGTGGGTACGACGGCGAAGTGGATGACCGCGGCGCCCAGCGAGGCGAGCGCCGCGAGCCGAGCCGCCAACCGGCTGTCGGTTTTCTTCGCTGTCCTTGGCGCCACCGAACCAGGATGACAGCGCCACCCGCGACAGCGGTTGCATGACACCACATCTCAACACGACCGAGATTCATTTGTCATCAACTACTGTCTTCCTACGTAGATGCCGTCGATGCCACCCTCTGAGTCTCGACCACCGCCGCTTGGCCGTGCGGTAGGACGCCCGCTCGCACTTAGCGTCGGCGAATGTAGCGATATTGCGGGTCGTTGCTCGCTGCTGAGGAGCGGTCGCAAACATTCGTCCGGGATACGCGTGTCAGCGGGTCCTGGTGCGCAGTCGGACCTGCAATTGTTGACGTACTTCTTGGTGGATGTCGACTCTGATGGTCGGGGCAATCTCAAGCGTCGCCGCCAGTCCATAGCGGACCGGTGCCGCCAACCGGCCCACGTCCACGCGGCAGTCAACGTTGATCTCAAGCGCATCGTCCGCTGCGAACGCGACGGCCCGTTGTCCTTCGAGCATTTCGTGTTGCACGGTGCCGTTACGGCGCCTCGACGACATCCGCGAGCATTGGCCGGAATATGCCACTTGATGTAGTGGCGGCGGCGTCTTAGGCGCTGTAATCGGGCGTCTACCTGCACGACAGGGTGTCTGAGAGGGGCAAATAACGCGCATTATGTGTATGTTTTGTGGAGCTTGTTGAGTCACTTTGCGGTTTACCCTCGCCGCTTTCATGGTTAGGCGCTGTAGGGTCGCTGCTGACGAAGGAGGTGCTCGCGAGATGTCCGACTTGTTGATCAAGGCTGGGGACGACACCGCGCGGATGGACACCCACGAGGTTGCCGCCTACCTTCTGGCGCGCCTCGGACCCACCCTGACGGCGTATATCGCCAGTTCACGAAGTCGTGCGATGCCAGCCCGGTGGGCCACCCCTCCGGGGGAGCGCAACCACGCCGAACCCTCGATTGAGAAAGCGCGGCGGCTGACGGCAACGCATACCGTCTTCTGGCTGATCGAGGAAGCCGAAAACGACCAGGTTGCCCGGAACTGGCTGATTTCTGCGAATCCTCGCCTAGACGGGATCACGCCGGCGCAACTGCTACGCGAAGATCAGTTTGGTGCTGTCTTTCGCGCCGCGGACGCGTTTATCACCGACACCTACCATGCCTAGTTGTACTGACCTGAGAGGTTAGGTATGCGGGTGGCGGGTGGTTGGCCGCCGAGTGCGGTGTGGCCGCGGTGGTGATTGTAGGTGTGTAGCCAGATCGGGAACTGCTCGCAGCGTTGGGCGTCGCTGGTGTAGAGGCGGGCGTATGCCCATTCGTCGGCGAGGGTTCGGTGAAATCTTTCTACCTTGCCGTTGGTTTGCGGCAGGTACGGCCGAGAGCGGCCGTGCTCGCGGTCGCGGGGCGGCGTCGGCGCGGTAGATCCGTTCGAATACCCGGGTGATGCATTCGGCAGCGATTCCCTCGCCATTGTCGGCGACGGCGATCGTCAGCCGGTCGCCGTCGCGGACACAGCCGAGTTCGACAGAACCGCCCGGTGGAGTGTGCCGCAGCGCATTCTCGAGCAGATTGCCCAGGACTCCGCCCGCGGCACCCCGAAGCTGTGGGAAGACGAGCACCGGCTGCTGTCAGTCGGCTTCCACCAAGCCAAGAGACTCTGGCCCCGGTGTGAACGGATTTGTGAACGAAACAGTGCGTAAAGCGTGAGATGAGGCCGAACGAGAATGACACTGGAGACGCACTAAGTGACCTGACCTGGGCATTCAGGACACAACTGACCGCGTGAGGCGGCGACTGACCGGCTCATAACCCAGAGGTCGCAGGTTCGAATCCTGTCCCCGCTACTAGGTAAAACGGCCCTCGGAGATTACTCCGGGGGCCGTTTTCATGGGACTGGGAGCACTTTTGGGAACACAGCCTGGCTATCGAGATTTCGGGGACTGATCGGGCACGTCAGGCGCCGCACAATTGAACGCTCGACACCATAGGCAGCGATTGCCGTCGGTTGGCCGCAGCGAGTGAAGGATCGTCGCGGCTGCTCCAGGCGCAATTGTCGCGCCATCAACTCGGCGTCCAGCGCGGGCTATAGAGCGGTCTGAACCCTACCGAGGCTGTGGCCCGGGGCATGAGCTGGGCACTTTAGGCTCGGATGACTGTGGGGCCCAGCTCTTCGTAGCGGGCGACATCACTGCTGGTGAACTCTGATCCTGTGACGATGGCTTCGATATCGGATAGTTGAGCGAACCGGCACATGCATGCCGCCCCGAATGCCGATTCCGCGGCCACCAGGATCGGGCGACGGGCCACGCGCACCGCAGTCTGTTTGACCGCTGCGACGGCCGGGTCGAGGGTGGTGAGGCCGTGCTCATGCGAAACACCATTGGTACCAAGGTAAGCCACATCGATGATGAGGCTGCTCAACATGTCTATCGCCCAGTGGTCCACCGTGGCCAAGGTGCCGCCGTGCATCCGGCCGCCCAACATCAGGACGGTAACCGTCTCACTGTGCGCCAACGCCTCAGCGGCCAGCAGCGACGGAGTGACGACCGTGAGCTTTTTCTCGGCGAGCCGCTCGGCGATCAGGCGGAAGGTCAAACCCTCGTCTAGGTAGACGGAGTCGGCTTCGTGCAGCAGGTCTACTGCCCCTGCGGCGATCCGGTGCGCCTGTGCGAGATCCACTCCGCTGCGATATTCCACGTCCGATTCGAAGGCCGCGGTCTCGAGCGGGATCGCACCACCGTGAACACGTTTGAGCACTCGCCGTGTGGCCATTACCTTGAGGTCTCGGCGGATTGTCTCGAGCGCGACGTCGAGCTCGTCGGCCAATGCGGCAACCTCTACACGTCCCCTGGTGCGGGCAAGCTCAGCGATCAGTCGCTGGCGGCTCTGGGCATCCATACCATCATCTCGCTGGACGGTTGCGGCGGGCGGAGCGAGTCGGCCTGATCATCAGTCGACGTCCATCTCGAGGACCGCGAACGGAGCGGTTGGTACCTCGGCGATGACCATCGTGGCGGCTGAGTCCTCAGGTACCACGTGACGGGTCAGCGCCGCGAGAGCTGCATTGGTGCCGACGTCACGGCGTGCTTTCTCGCTAAGAAGCCACCGCACTTCGAGTAGATCGCAGTACGCCTGGATCGGCGTGCCGGTGTGGTTGAGCGCGGCATGTGCGAGCCGCTCGGACGGTGTCAGAACCTCGATTACCCACAGCCTCGCTGCGGTGGGGTCATCGACCTCGTGTCCCTCTTCGCGGTTGAGCTGCGCATGAAAGGCGTGCAGGTCTCCGAGCAGGATGCGTGCCTGCCCCTCACCTACATCGAGGCCGGTGCGCTCCTGCAGATGCTGGGCATGGAAGCGCCGGTCCCCGACGGCGACACGGACCCGAAGCCCGCTGGGATCGGCACCGTCGGGCAGCATCGAGAGTTCATCGACGGCGAAGCCGAGGTCGTTGAGCCGTCGGACGATCCCCTCGACTCGGTAGCGGTCGGTGAAATCGAACACCGGCTCCTTATGCAGAATCTGCCACAGGGAGTGATAGCGGGCCGCGATGTTTTCGGCTTCCTCGATCAGCTTGTCCTGCAACTGTTCTGGCAGTCCGACTCGCTCGGCGAGGTCGACGAGGCCCTCCGCTACGTTCTCCACCAGGATGTCGAGGTCGTAGGCGCGCTGACCGCGGCTCAATGAGGGGTGCACCTCTGAGGTCTCGGCATCGACCAGCCACGCCTGAAGAAGCTGCCCGTCGCGGGAGAACAACGTGTTCGCCAGCGAACAGTCACCCCAGAAGACTCCGTGCCGGTGCAGCTCTACTAAAAGACCGGCCATCGCGTCGAGCAGACGGGCCCGGTGCTTGGTCTGATCGGGCGGCAGCCGCATGAAAAGCCTTCGGTACTGCCATGACCCCTCGAGGTACCGGGTCACCAGGATGGCGGTACCGAACTCCGGTTGAAGGACTAAGCCCGCCGGGTGAACTGCGGGCAACCCCATGTCCTCAAGCCGGCGCAACACCTCATATTCCTTGACCGCGATCCGTGGCGGCATGTCCTTCAGCGCCCACAGATGACCGTCGGCGTCGACGAATTTCACCAGGTGACGGCTCATCCCCACGGCGATGTCGCGCAGCGGGACGTCGGGGACCACCCACTCCGACAGTGGGCGGTCCCACGGCAACCCTAGGAGGCCGGGAGTCGGAGCCCGGAGCCGCAACTCCGGTGCACGCATCTTCAGTTGAGGCGTTCGCCGGTCACCGGGTGGAACAGGTGCACTGCCCCTTCCGGATGCCTGCGCAACTGCACCGAATCGGCCAATCTGGGTGCGCTGCGCGGGTTGGAGCGCGCCACCAACTCGACTCCATTTGAGCGCGACCCGGCGTGGGTGTAGACGTAGGCCTCGCTGCCGAGGTCCTCAACCAGGTCCACGACGACCTCCACGCCACCGGAATCGGTGATTTCGAGTTGCTCGGGCCGGATTCCGACGGTGACTTCTTTGAGTCCCGCGTTCGAGAGGAGCGACATTTGGTCGCGCTCGAGCTCGAACACCGAGTCACCGACATGAACGCCGTCGGCGGCGATCGACGCGGTGAACAGATTCATCGCCGGCGAACCGATGAAGCCTGCGACGAAGGCATTCGCCGGGCGGTCGTAGAGCTCGTTGGGCGCAGCGAACTGCTGGAGCTTGCCGCCCTTGAGCACCGCGACACGGTCACCCATCGTCATCGCCTCGACCTGGTCGTGGGTGACGTAGACGGTGGTTGTGCCGAGTCGCCGCTGGAGTGCGGCGATCTGGGTGCGGGTTTGCACGCGCAGCTTCGCGTCGAGGTTCGACAGCGGCTCGTCCATGCAGAACACCTGTGGCTCACGGACGATGGCGCGTCCCATCGCGACGCGTTGACGCTGCCCGCCGGACAGCTTGGCGGGCTTGCGATCCAGGTGCTCGGTGAGGTCGAGGACCTTGGCGGCATCCTCGACCTTCTTGCGCCGCTCTTCGGCCGACACGCCCCGCAGCTTGAGTGCGAAGCCCATGTTCTCGGCCACCGTCTTGTTCGGGTACAGCGCGTAGTTCTGGAACACCATCGCGATGTCTCGGTCCTTGGACGGCACACCCGTCATGTCCTTGCCGCCGATCTCGATGGCGCCCTCGTCGATGTCTTCGAGGCCGGCCAGCATCCGCAGCGCTGTGCTTTTGCCGGAACCGGACGGGCCCACCAGGACGACGAACTCGCCGTCCTGAATGTCGAGGTTGAGGTTGTCGACTGCGAGCTTGTCGGAACCCTCGTAGATGCACGAGGCGCTCTTGTAGGTGATTGATGCCATGTCTGAGTCTCCTTGTCAGGTAGGGGAAGTAGGGGAGTTACTTGATCGCGCCGAAGGACAGTCCGCGTACCAGCTTGTTCTGGGCGAACCATCCGCACAGGATCACCGGAAGTGCGGCCATGGTGGCGGCCGCCGACAGCACGGCCCAGTACTGGCCCTCACCGGCGATGAAGCCGACGAGGTAGACCGGCATGGTCTGGGCGTTCACCGCGGTCAGGTTCACCGCGAGGAAGAATTCGTTCCAGGCGAAGATCACGCAAATCAGCGCAGTGGCCGCGATGCCGGGTGAGACCAACGGAAGGATCACCTCTCGCACCGAACGCCACAGACTCGCCCCGTCGAGGCTGGCAGCCTCGAGGAGTTCACCGGGCACTTCGAGGAAGAACGAGCGCATCATCCAGATGGCGATCGGCAGGTTCATCGAGGTGTAGAGGACGACCAGGGCCCAGATGTTGTCCAGCAGACCGACGTTGGACACGATCACATACAGCGGCAGGATCGCTGCCACGACCGGCAGCATCTTGGTGCTCATGAAGAAGAACAATGCATCCGAGGTCTTACGGACCGGCCGCAACGACAACGCGAAAGCGGCGGGCACACCCAGCAGCAGCACCAGGATCGTCGACATACCGGTCGCGAACACCGAGTTCAGCATTGCGGGTCCGATGCCCTGATCGAAGACCGCGCTGTACTGATCCAAGGTCGGGGTGAAGAACAGCGTCGGCGGGTTCGTCGCTGCGTCGCTTTCCTGCTTGAACGACGTCAGGACCATCCAGAACACCGGGAAGAAGAATCCGATTCCGACGATCCAGGCCACCACTGCCCACGGGCTGAACTTCTTGGCCTTCTTCTTGCGGACAGGAGCCGCATGGCTTGTCGCCGTGGTCTTTTCTTTCGTGTCAACTACTTTCGGGGCACTCATGTCAGGCTGCCTCTTCCTTGCCGGAGAATGATTTGAAGATCAACCGAAGCGCGAAGCTGGCGATGATCATGGTGAAGATGACAACCACCACACCCATGGCGGCTGCCTGGCCCATGTCGAAGCCCAGGAACGCGCGCTGGTAGATGTAGAACGGCAGGTTCGCACTGGCGACACCTGGTCCACCTTGGGTCATCATGAAGATGGCGTCGAAGGTGTTGACCAGATAGACCGCACCCAGCACCACCCCAAGTTCGATGAACCGCCGTAGGTGGGGCAGCGTCAACTCGCGAAAGAGCTGCAACGAGCCGGCCCCATCGACCCGGCCGGCCTCGAGTTGGTCGCGGGGCATCGACGTCAGGCCGGCCAGGATCAGCAGCATCATGAACGGCGTCCACTGCCAGATCAATTCGACCATCACCATGGCCAGCGGGAACTGACCGATCCAGTCGACCGGACCGATCCCCACCAACGACAGCACCCAGTTGAGGATGCCGTTGTTGGGGTCGAGGATCGTGGTCTTCCAGATCAGGGCGCCGGCAACTGGGGTGATCAGGAACGGGGTGATCAGCAGTGTCCGGACCGCACCGCGGCCGAGGAACGCGCGATCCAGCAGCAGCGCGATCCCCAAACCCAGCAACGCCGAGATCAGCACCACCCCGACGATCAGGATGACGGTGTTGCCTGCTACAGACCAGAACTGGCTGTCCTTGACCACCGCGATGTAGTTGTTGAGCCCGACGAACTGCCGCGACCCCGGCCGAACCAGGTTCCACGACAACGTCGAGTAGTACAGCGTGAACAGGAACGGCACCTGCGTGACCGCGATCATGAAGATGAGCGCGGGAAGCAGCGGCCCTCGCCGGCGCCAGCCCTCGGCGCGGCTCACGCCGACGTCCTGGGCCTCCCGAATCTTTCGGACGCGTTCGGCGACCGCCTTCTCGCCGGTGTCGGCATCGTTATCAGCAGTAAGAGTCATCACTTCTCCTGGTAGGTCTTGCCGACGACCTCGGCGTATTGCTGTGCTTGAGCCAGTGCGTCTTCGACGGACTTCTGTCCGGCGATCGCCGCACTGATCTGCTGGCTGACCCGTGTTCCGAGATCCTGGAACTCGGGAATCCCGACGAACTGCACCCCGGTGTAGGGGACCGGATCAACCGTCGGCTTGTCCGGCGTCGCGTTGGTGATCGACTGCAATGTCAGCGGACCGTAGGACTTCGAGATCGCCTCGTACTCCGGCAGGTCGGTGTAGGTCGACGTCCGACTGCCTGGTGGAACCCGCGCCCAGCCGAGGTTCTCGCCCACCAGCTTCATGTAATCCTTGCTGGTCATCCAGGAGATGAACTTCCACGCGCCATCGGGATTCTTGGCGTGCTTCGGAATTCCCAGCGCCCACGTGTAAATCCATCCTGCGTTAGGCTTTTTGACGATCGGTGCGGGCAGGTAACCGATCTTGCCCACCAGATCCGGGTAAGTCTCGGGATCCTCGAGGACCGACACCGCCGATGTTGCGTCGTACCACATCGCCGTCTGACCCTGGCCGAAGAGATTGGCACATTCCTGGAAACCGGTTGAGGACGCACCCAGTTCACCGGCCTCGTTGATCAGGTCGACGTAGAAGCTGACGGCTTCCTTGACCTCGGGGCTGTTGAGCTGTGCGTTCCACTGGTCGTCAAACCAGCGACCCCCGAACGTATTGATGACGGTGTCCAGGGGCGCGAGCACCTCACCCCACCCGGGCTTGCCGCGCAGACAGATCCCCGCCCGGTCATCGTTCTTCAAGGTCTTCGCCCACCCCGCGACCTCCTGCCACGTGGGCTGGTAGTTCGGATCCTGGTTGATCGTGATGCCGGCCTGTTCGAAGAGATCCTTGCGGTACATCAGGAACGACGACTCGCCGTAGAACGGCACCGAGTACATGTCGCCTTCATAGGACAACGACTCACGCAGAGACGGGATGAAGTCGTTCTCGTCGTAACCGGGCGTGTTCTTCGCGAAGTCCGAAAGGTTGAGCAGCCAACCATCTTTGGCCCACTGCGGGGTCTCGAAGTTGCTGATCATCACGACGTCGAATTCACTGCCGCCCATGGCTGCCGACATCGTGATCTTCGCCCGCGCCTGGTTCTCCGACAGCGAGACGAACTTCAGTTTGGTGCCGGGGTTCTCCTTCTCGAATTCTGACGACAGCTTCTGAGCGTCCGTCATCTGCGAGTTGGACACCAATGCGATGGTCACCTCGTTGTCCGATGCACCGAGACTTCCGGCACCTGAACATCCCGCGGTCAGCACCAGCCCGGACACCGCTAAACACACGGCCAGTCGGTGCACTGCTCTTCGTAGCGTTTTCACCTTCACCTCACTTGTCATGGCTGAGTAGCCAACGGGCACAATCGAGATCACAAACCAAGAGGCGGGCGAGCCCGCCACGGAGTGCGGCAAGAGTCGCTGCATGCTTCGCGGCGCCGCTGGAGATCAGAAGCGCTTTGGAGCAGTGACGGATGTCCTCGAGCGGGACAGAGATCACCCTCTGCACCAGCTCGGTCTCCAAGGCAACGCCGTCTGCGTTGAAGAACCGCCCGCCAATTTCTCCCACCGCCCCCAATGCCGTCAGCTCGTCGAGCATGCTGGTGTCCAGAAAGCTGCCCTCGAACAACGTGGTGGACGTGGAGACGGCACCGACGCCGAAGAGCATCAGCTCCGCGTGGCGACCCGCCTGTAGCGTGCGGGACATGACGGAGTCCCGGTGCAGAGACGCCACCGTCGACGGGTCTGCGTAGAGGGGTGCAGGCAGCCGGATGGCCTCGGCCCGCAGCGCGTCGGCACAGTGGCTGAGAATGTAGTCAGCACCCGTCTGGTAGTCGACCGTCGACATGGCGCCGTCGAGTTGGACCACCGCACGGCATGCCGCTACGCCTGGCGCCAGGGCGGTCGCAACCGCCACCTGCTCCGGACCCCAGGTGAATCCCATGGTGTCGGTGAGGGATAGCCGCCTCATCAACAATGCGGCAGCAGCGCGGCCGACGCCGGCGAATGCGGTCGGACCCCTCGAGATGTCAACATCGACCCCACGGCCGGCCACGACCGCCTCGGTGAGGCCGAATCGTCGCTCAAGTTCACGCTCTTCACTCGCGTGTAGATCGTCTCGGAAGTCCGGCGGCACAACCACGTGGATGCGGACCAACCCATCTGACTTGGCCCTGGCAATGAGTCGACCTGCGGTCGGTCGCGATACCCCTAAGCGGGTGGCGACTTCAGCCTGCGTCAAGCCGTCCAGAAAGTAGAGGGTGGCCGCGCGAAGTGCCAACCGCAGATCGTCTGGCGACCGCTCGCGCGACCGAGCCTGCGGTTGCGAACGCCCGTTGGCGCTGCTGCCGGTGATCGTCGCTTCGGGCATGGGGCCACTTTCGGTCGAATATGCGTGAGCAAATGCTCAGGGGTGCGTAATTATGCTCATCACGTTAGCATGGTGAATGTGACGCACACAACAGTTTCTTCAAACGCCAACATGCGGGCCGCGGTACTCGTCGAGCCCGGCAAAATCGAGATGGAAGATCGTCCAATCCCAGGTGCGGCGAACGGAGAGGTGCTGGTCCAGGTGTCCTCCGTCGGAGTCTGCGGTTCCGACGCTCACTATTACCGGCACGGCAGACTGGGGAGCTTCGTCGTCGAAGGGCCGCTCATCCTGGGCCATGAAGCAGCCGGGACCATCGTCGCCGTCGGCGACGGCGTCCCGTATTCGCGCATCGGCCAACGGGTATCCATCGAACCGCAGCATCCCGACCCTGACAGCGCCGAGACCCGCAGCGGCCGCTACAACCTGTGTCCCCACATGCGGTTCTTCGCGACACCGCCAGTTGACGGGGCGCTGTGCGACTACGTCACCATCGGCGCTGCTTTCGCCCATCCCGTGCCCGACACGATCTCTGATGACGCTGCCGCGCTATGCGAGCCACTGTCGGTGGGAATTGCCGCAGTGCGCAAGGCGGGGTTGACCGGCGGGTCCAGCGTGCTCATCGCCGGAGCAGGACCGATCGGCATCGTCGCGGCACAGGTTGCGCGCGCATACGGGGCTACGAACATCATCGTGACCGATCTCGACGAATCTCGTCGGCAGCGCGCTCGCGAGTTCGGCGCGACGACGGCTATCGATCCAGCCACCGATGACGTCTCCGAATTTCGGGTGGACGCGTTCATCGATGCCTCCGGGGCGCCCGCCGCGGTCATGGGGGGCATCCAGGCGGTACGCCCTGCCGGACTCGTCGTCCTGGTCGGCTCGGGCGCGGAAACAATGCAGCTGCCGACCCAGCTGATTCAGAATCGAGAGCTTGTGCTGACCGGTGTGTTCCGCTACGCCAACACGTATCCGTCGGCGATCGCGCTGGTCGAGCGGGGACTCGTGGACCTCGACGCCATGGTGACCGGCAGGTTCCCACTGGAGAAGACCGCGGACGCTCTGGACTCCGACCGCATTCCCGGTAGCGTCAAAGCCGTGGTGCAGGTCTCATGAAACTCGATAATTCCACGCTCACGCAACTCCCGGTCGCGGTCCCGACCTATGATCGAAGTGAAATCGGTATCGGCATAGTGCATTTCGGTGTTGGGGGATTTCACCGGGCGCACCAGGCGATGTACATCGACCAGCTGCTCGAGCGCGGACTCGCGGGAGACTGGGGCATCTGCGGGGTCGGTGTCATGCCCGCCGACCTTCGAATGAGAGACGCACTGGACGCCCAGGACGGCCTATACACGCTGATCTTGAAAAATCCCGACGGAACCCGTGACGTCCGGGTTATCGGCTCGATCCTCGAATACCGCTATGCCCCCGATGATCCGGAGGCGGTGATTGAATTACTAGCGGCCCCCACCACCCGGATCGTGTCGTTGACCATCACCGAGGGCGGTTACCAGATCGAGAACGCCGGCGATCTATCAGTTTTCGGCCTGGTCACCGAAGCGTTGTCGCGGCGTCGCGCACGCGGCATCGCCTCCCCGACGATCGTGTCGTGCGACAACATCGAGGGCAATGGCGACATCGCCCGCCAAGCGTTCACCGGCTATGCCGACAACGTCCACCCGGGCCTGTCGGACTGGATGGCCGAGTACACCAAATTCCCGAACTCCATGGTCGACCGAATCACTCCGGTGACTACTCCCGACGTCATCTCCGGACTGGCCGATGAATTCGATATAGACGACCAGTGGCCAGTGGTCGCCGAGCCGTTCACGGCATGGGTGCTTGAAGACGACTTCGCTGACGGCCGACCCCCGTTCGAAGATGTCGGTGTGTTGACCGTCGAGGACGTCACACCGTACGAGCTGATGAAACTACGCCTGCTCAACGCCAGCCATCAGGGCCTTTGTTACTTCGCGTATCTGTCCGGGTACCGCCTGGTGCACGAGGCCGCGGCTGATCCCCTCTTCGCCGAATTCCTACTGGCGTATATGGATTCAGAGGCCACCCCGACTCTCAAGCCGGTTCCCGGTATCGACCTGTCCGACTACAAGCACACCCTTATCGAGCGGTTCGCCAATCCTGGTGTGCGCGACACCATCGCCCGGTTGTGCGCCGATTCTTCCGACCGCATCCCGAAGTGGCTGGTACCGGTGATCCGCTCCAACCTCGACACCGGTGAGCCCATCCGCCTGTCAGCGGCCATCGTGGCGAGTTGGGCGCGCTACGCCGAAGCCGTCGACGAGCAGGGCGAGGCGATCGAGGTGGTCGACCAGCTCGCCGATTCGCTGATTCCGATCGCCCAAGCGCAGCGTGAGAAACCATTGGCGTTCATCGAAAACGAAGCGTTGTTCGGTGATCTCGCGCAGCAGCCACGGTTCGTCGAAGCCTACCGATGGGCGCTGGACTCGCTGCACCGCGACGGCGCGCGAGCGACCCTCGAACTTCTCCAGGACCGTCGATGAGTCGCGCGCTGGTGATCGGCGAAGCGTTGTTCGACATCGTCGAGCGGCCCGACGGCGTGACCGACGAACATGTCGGCGGCAGCCCGCTCAACGTCGCGGTAGGACTGTCGCGGCTCGAACGCGACGTCGACTTCCTGACTTACATCGGCGACGACGACCGCGGCCGTCTGATCGCCGAGTACGTGACAGCCTCCGGTGTGCATCTTCTGGACGGCAGCGTCGCCGCACGCCGTACGCCGATAGCACGGGCGATGCTCGACGCGGCTGGGTCGGCGACCTACGAATTCGATATCGACTGGCAGCTGAACGGAACGCCGGACATTGATCCGCCGCTAGTGGTGCACACCGGATCGATCGCGACCGTCCTCGAGCCTGGCTGTCGATACGTGGAAGATCTCCTCGAGACCTACCGCGGGTCGGCGACAGTGAGCCTCGACCCCAACGTGCGTCCCGTGCTGATCACCGACGCCGAGCAGGCGAGGGCGCGGATCGAGCGTCTCGTCGAGCGCAGTGATGTCGTCAAGGCCAGCGACGAGGATCTACAGTGGCTCGCTCCGGACACCGCACCCGAGGAGGTGGCGCAGCGCTGGTCGAAAAGGGGTCCGGCGCTGGTGGCCGTCACGGTGGGTGGGAACGGTGCATTCGCGGTGTCCGCAGCGGGATTGGTTCGAGTGCCGGCCCGCTCCGTGCAAGTCATCGACACTGTCGGCGCAGGCGACTCCTTCATGACCGGGATGCTCGACGCCCTATGGTCGCTAGGCCTGCTCGGCGCGGACCGCCGGGATGAACTGTGCAGAATCAGCACTGATCAACTCGAGACAGTACTTAAATCCGCTGTCTTGAATTCGGCCCTCACAGTCGCGCAAGCTGGTGCGGTCCTGCCTGACCGCGCCACCCGCGACGCCGCCGCTGTCTCGGCAAGATAGGCCGCTTGGCACACGCACGCGACTCGCGCGACCCTGCGCGCTAGGCGTCCTGATGCGAGCAGTGTCGTGAACGGATTTGTGAACGAAACCCTGCGCAACATCTGAGATAGCGAAATGCCCACCGAGACACGTGAGCCTGCGACGGCCCAGTGAGCTGCATACTTGGGCCCAGACGGGACCTGCAAGACCGCAACCGGCCGGCTCATAACCCAGACGTCGCAGGTTCGAATCCTGTCCCCGCTACTAGGTAAAACGGCCCTCGGAGATTACTCCGGGGGCTGTTTTCATGCTTCCGAGAACCGGAATTAGAGGCGCTTTTTGAACCGGATCCCGCCGCGACGGCTGTCCGCGCGGCTGCGCCCTGCTGCTTAGTCAACCGTCGATTCAACGTCGTTGATGTCGTTCACATGGACGTCGATGTCGGCGCGGGTCAGCGGGTGTACCGGCCCGAGGAGGTCGCTGAGGGTGGTCAGGACGATGGCCGCCAACTTGTCACCGACGGCTTGAAGATCGTCCCCGTAGGCCCCGACGATGTTGACGTATGCGCCGGTGCACGTGTGGTCGTCGAGATAGAGATCGATGGCGGTCGGTTCCGCGCCGTGCACCCCGGCCAGCGCGCGGCGCACGCTGGTCCGTATGACGTGATCGCTGATCCTGAGTGTGTCGGTCTTGCGCTCGGGTTCCGTTGCGGCGGTGGGATACTCGGCGTCGACAGGCCAGGTCCGACGGGTGGTCGCCCGAACGCGGGAGATGATCGAGTCGCTGATGTCGACCCAGCGGGCGTCGACGGGTTGGTCTTTGAGACTGCGCGCGGCGCGGGCGAGCACCGGGTCGGAGTCACTGGGTGTCATCGCCATTGCGCCATCCTTTCGCTCAACGTTGCTCTGGCCCGCACCAGATGCCCCCGAACTGCGCTCGGGGTGATCAACAGGATGCGCCCTATTTCGGCATGCGTCATCCCGTCCACTTCGCGCAGCAGCCACGCTGCGCGCTGCCGGTACGGCAGTTCTGCCAGCGCCACGTCGAGTTCTGCGAGGAAATCGGTGTTGCTGATCCGGGTTTCGGGGTCGTCGGTCAGCGGGGCGGGGGTGGTGTCGAACACCCAGTCCTGGGTGGGCGCGATGCTGCGGCGTCGGCGGTGGTCGACGACTTTGTGAGACACCAGGGTGAACAGCCAGGTGCGCAGCGAGGAGTCGCCGCGAAAAGTATCCAGGCCCTTCCACGCCGCGAGGAAGGCATCCTGGGTGACCTCCTCGGCGGCACCGCCATCGGAGAGCATGTTGCGGGCGTAACGCAGCATCTCCGGGCCGTAGCGCAGCACGATGGCCTCGAACGCGTCGCGCTCTCCCAGGGCCGCGGCGTTGACGAGCACCCGATCGGGCGCGGCGATGAACTCGTGCCCGAAGTGGGCATCGTGGTCAGCCGAAGCCTCGCCGTGATCGTCGAGTCTCACCGCGGACCGCGTGGAATCACCGCGTGCGTCAACGGTTTACCGATATGCGGCCGCGGCACCTCGTCAGCGTCGGGTGGCGTCTTCGTCACCTCTTGGCTTCGGTACCGGTCCCGCGCCGGATCGGTCGGGTGTTAGAGACGTCACATCTGAGCGGGGTGCTCCTTTCGGATCGAGCCCCGACTAATGAGGCGGAAGTACACGGAAGTACGACGAAGGGATACACGATGACCGCGCCTCAGACCACCGCGCAGCCCACCACCGGCCAGGGCGTTTCCGGCGGTAAGCAGCTCGCCACCCGCACCTCGGAGCTGGTCGGAACCGATGGACGTACCACCATCGCCGACGTCGTGGTGTCCAAGATCGCCGGTATCGCCACTCGCGAGGTGCAGGGCGTTCACGACGTGGGCGGCGGCGCCAGTCGCGCCATCGGTGCGCTGCGGGAACGCATTCCGGGTGCCGGCGTGAATCAGTCGCAGGGCGTGACCGTCGAGGTGGGCGAGCGCCAGGCCGCGGTGGATATCGACCTGGTCGCCGACTACGGCGTGTCCATCGCCGACCTGGCGGCCGGCGTGCGTCGCAACGTCATCACGGCGATCGAGCGGATGACCGGTCTCGAGGTCACCGAGGTGAACATCACCGTGCATGACGTCTATCTCGCCGACGATGACGATCAGGACGCCACCGCCAGCAGCACCCGGGTGCAGTGAGCCCCGATCGCGCAAACCCCGCTGACCTCGTCGACGGCATCGCCGAGGCGGTGAGCGCCGTCGACGGGGTGGCGGGCCTGCACGGCGGGATGTTCGGTGAAGCGGCGACCTACTTGCCGGGTCGCCGCGTCGCCGGCATCCGGCTCGACGAGCACGGCACCGAAGTGCACGTCAGCCTGTTGTTCGGCTACCCGGTTCGGCCCACTGCCGAGGCGGTCCGCGATGCCGTCGCCCCGCTGGTGTCCGGGCCGGTGCACGTCACGGTCGAAGACGTCATCAGGTCACGTTGAGACCCCAGCTCCTCGCTAAATCACAGCTTCACTCATCGATACGGAGATCCGCCATGACCACGTCGACCCTGGGCCTCCTGGCCGGACTGTTGCTCGCCATCGCCGCCGCCGCCGGCGGATTCACCGGCTTCCTGTTGGCCCTCGTGCTAGGGCTGGTGGGCTGGGCGGCCGGCGCCTACCGCGACGGCGAACTCGACCTCACCAACATCAGCCTGGGACGTCGACGTGACTGACATCGCGGTGGCGTTGCCTCCGCCCGCCGAGAGGGGACGTCTCGACATCCACGACGACGTCGTGGCGACGATCGCCCGCAAGGCCGCGGCCTCGGTGTCGCTCACCCGACGGGCGAGTGGCCTGAGCCGGATCACCTCCAGCGATCTGCCCAGCGCCAAGGTGACGGTGGCGGCCGGACACGTTCATGCGTCGTTGGTGGTCGCCGCACCATGGCCGACATCGGCGAGCGCGCTGGCTCGGCGAGTGCAGGAGGCGGTGATTCAGCAGGTTGGTGACTACACCGGCCTGACTGTCACCCGCGTCGACGTCGACGTGCACTGCGTCGCACCCGAAGACCAACCGACCGACAGGAGGGTCCAGTGAGCACTCTCGAAAACAAGGCAGCACCCGCCGCGGCGACGGCTCCAGCGAAGGCCCCCGTCGCGGTCCCCGCAGCATCCGCAGTCACGCTCGCCCTGGCGCTGGCGCTGACCGCGCTCGGTTTCGTCGCGGCCCGCGATGTTCTGCTCTCGGCGGGCGCCATCACCGGTTCGCCCTGGATCGTCAACGCGCTGAACTACCTTGACGGGTTGACCGCCCAGGGGTGGATGGTGCCGGCAGGCATCGCGGCGGCGGTGCTGGGCCTGCTGCTGGTGTTCGCCGCCGTCAAACCGCGCCGCCGAACCCACCAGCCGCTCACCACGGCTGACGCGTGGATCACCACGCGCGACCTCCGGCGCGTGGCCCGCGGCGCCGCCGTCGCGCTCACCGGCGTCACCGCGGCCACCGTCACCGGATCGGCGCGCAAGATCACCGTCGCGGTCACCCCGGTGGGCGGGTACGACACCGCCGAGCTGACGGACGCCGTGAACGTGGCTGTCACCAAGGCCCTCGCCCCGATGGCCCGACCACCGCGGGTTCGCATCCGCATCAAGGAAGAAGCACTGCCGTGAAACGACGCACCGTCGTCACCGACCGTCTCAGCTGCGCGGTCGCAGGTGGCGCGCTGATTGCACTGGGTGTTTCCGCTGCCGCCTGGGAACCCGGCAAACTGCCCGTCCCCGCCGGCGCCGCACTGACCATGCCCTGGCTCCCGGAGGCCGCGAACTCGGCGTGGTGGCCGTTCGCCCTCGGCGCCGTGGCGCTGCTGTTGATCGTGGTTGGGGTGTCCTGGTTGATCGGTCACCGGCCCGGCCAGACAGTGGGCACGCTGCCGCTGACCGGATCCGGCGCCACCGGCCTGCTGACCGTCGACCTGAACACCGCGGCATCTGCCGCAGCGGCCGACCTCGCGCGACACCCCCACATCGCCGCGGCGTCGGGCACGTCGCTGGTCGACCGCGGCCAGCGCGTCATCGAAATCGACGTGAAGATCGAGCCCACCGCCGACGGTTTGGCCCTCGCGTCCACCGCGGTGGACGCCGCCCGTCGAGACCTCGCGGTCGCGCTTGACGGGGTGCCCGTGTCGACGCGGATCCTGCTGCGCACCCCACGCGAGGCCAAGGGTGCCTCCCGCGTCAGGTGACACCCATCGAGACGTTGCTGGCGACGCCCGTCACCGGCACGCGTATTCCGTTGACGAGCAACGGAATGCACACCCACGAGAAAGAGGACATCATGGGAATTGTCGACAAGGCCAAGAACGCCGCCGAAGACGCCATCGGTAAGGCCAAGGAGGTCGTCGGTGACGTCACCGGCAATGACGATCTCAAGGCCGAGGGTAAGAAGGACCAGGGCGTCTCGGGCGTCAAGAAGGTCGGCGAGAACATCAAGGACACCTTCAAGTAAGTCGAGTTCGGATCCCGGACAGGTGGTCTCTGCCGCCTGTCCGGGACACACTCGCAAAAGCGATCCCGACGTGTCAGCCGAGTAGTCGCCCTACATTGGGCAGGTGCGCGGAAATGGAAGACCGGGGACTACCGAGCACCGCGTGACGTGCCCGCTGTGCGAAGCGATGTGCGGTCTGCGAGTCGAAGTCGTCGACGGACACGTCAGCGGAGTCCGCGGCAACCGCGACGACGTGTGGTCGCGAGGTCATCTCTGCCCGAAGGGCGCCACGCTCGGTCACCTGCACGAGGATCCCGACCGCGTGCGGGTGCCGCTGGTGCGAACAGCAAATGGGACCTTCCGTGAAGTCACCTGGGCGCAGGCCTACGACGAAGTCGAGCGGGTGCTACGCCCCGTGCTCGACGAGGACGGCGCGCAGGCGTTGACCGTGTATGTCGGCAATCCCGTGGCGCACAATCTCGGCCTCGCCTTACATGTCGGCGCCCTCATCGGGATGGCCGGCGCCGCGGGGATGCAGGCCTACTACTCACCCGGAACCGTTGACCAGTGGCCGCTGAATGTGGTGGGCACCTTGGTTTTCGGCGGTATGTGGAATGCGCCGATACCGGATCTCGACCGCACCGACCATCTTGTGGTGTTGGGGGCGAACCCTGCTGCCTCTCAGGGGTCGATGCTGTCCGCACCGGACGTCATGGGCCGACTGGAGGCGATCAGGCGGCGACACGGCAGGGTGGTGGTCGTCGACCCCCGGCGCACCGAGACGGCGGCACGCGCCTCGCAATGGGTACCGATTCGGCCCGGCACCGACGCGCTGTTGCTGTTCGCGTTGTTGCAGACGCTCGCCGAGTCCGACGCCATCCGCCGTCCGCCGCACCTGCAGGGCAAGGTGCTCGGGCTCGACGAGGCGATCGAGCTTGCGAAACCCTTCACCCCCGAAAACGTCAGCGCAGCAACGGGAATCGACGCCCTGACCATCCGCAACCTTGCCGCCGACCTGGCCACCGCCGAGCATCCGGTGCTCTACAGCCGAATCGGCGCGTGCACGCAGGAGTTCGGCACGCTGGCCACCTGGCTGGTGTTCGTGGTGAACGTCGCGCTCGGCGCCGTCGACCGCCTGGGCGGCGCGCTGTTCCCCAAGCCGGCCGTATGGTCGCCGATGTTCATGAAACCGCCCGACCAAACCGGCGAGGGCTGGCAGTTCGGCAGGTTCCGCAGCCGGGTGCGCGACGCCCCGGAAGTGCTTGGGCAGTTCCCGGTCGGTTGCCTCGCCGAAGAGATCGACACACCCGGTGATGGGCGAATCCGCGCGCTGATCTCCGTCGCCGGGAATCCGGTGATCTCGGCGCCGGGATCCCGGCGGCTGAACGACGCCCTGCCGCAACTGGATGCGATGATCTGCATCGACAACTGGCTCAACGAGACCACCCGGCACGCCGATGTCATCCTGCCCGGACTCTCACCGCTCGAAAGGGCGCACGCCGACGACCTCTACTGGATGTATGCGGTCGCGTCCTGCATCAAGTGGTCCGAGCCGGTGTTCGAGCCCGGCGGTGACCGCCCGGGGGAGTGGGAACTGCTGCTGCGCCTCGGTGGCGCCGCTCTGGGAGTCCCGGTTCCCGACGTCGATGTCGCGGCGATGGACGACATGTACGTGCAGGGCCTGATCGCGACCATGTGCGCCACCAGTGGGACGCCGCTCACCGGAAGAGACGCGGACGCCGCGTTCGCCGCCCTGAGCGGATGGGGACCGGAGCGGTTGGTAGATCTCGGGATTCGGTTGGGCCCCTGGGGTGATGACCTGGGGCGTCGGTCCAGCGGGTTGACGTTGGCCGAGGTGCGGCGCCACCCGGACGGGCTGTGGCTGGCCGACCTCGAGGACGGCCGACTGGACGACGCCGTGACGACGCCGTCCGGTTGTATCGAGTTGATCCACCCGCACATCGTCGACGACATTCCACGGCTTTCCGCCCGACTGGACCGTGACGACAACCAGATGCTGCTGACCAGCAGACGTCACCTGCGCTCAAACAACTCGTGGATGCACAACGTCCCCGCGCTGATGCGGGGGAGGGATCGCTGCACTCTCTTGGTGCACCCGCCTGACGCGGTCCGGTTGGGGCTGTCGGATGGCCAGATGGCCGCCGTAGAGACGGACGCCGGATCGATCGATGTCCTGGTGCAGGTCAGCGACGAGATGATGCCCGGCGTGGTGTCGTTGCCGCACGGCTGGGGCCACGGCCTGCCCGGGACCCGACTAGAGGTCGCCAATGCGCATCCCGGCGTCAACTCGAACCTGCTCAACTCCGTGGACATCGTCGACGTCCCCAGCAATACGCACGTCATCAACGGTGTGCCCTGTCGGCTGAAGCCGGCAGGCGAGCCGCGCGCCTGAAACTATTTCTTTTCGAAACAGTCCACGCGGGGCGCGTCGCCGACTAGGCTCACCGTTCGTGGATGTGGGCCTCGACGCGGTACATCGGGCCTGGGTCGACGAGGTGCGGACCTTCCTACAAGACACCGTGACACCGGCGCTGGAGTCGGAGATCGTCGAACACGGACTCGAACTCCTCGGCGGCGAGGTGTCGGCGTTTCGGCGCAGCATCGGGGAGAAGGGCTGGTTCGGCGTCACCTGGCCCAAGGAGTTCGGTGGTCTCGGGCTGGGCGCGATGCACCAGCACCTGCTGATGCGCGAATTCGAATACCGCGGTGTTCCCGGACCGGACCTGACCGTCACGTCGGTGGCGCCGATGATCATGCGGCACGGCACCGACCAGAACAAGCGCGAGTTCCTGCCGCCGATCGCCAGAGGTGAGTTAGTCTGTGCCGTCGGCTATTCCGAGCCGGATGCCGGCACGGACCTGGCCAGCCTTCGCACCCGCGCCGTCCGCGACGGTGACGAATGGGTGATCAACGGAACCAAGATCTGGAATAGCGGCGCCCAACGCAGCACCCACGAATGGCTGTGCGTGCGCACCGACGCCAACGCCCAGCGTCATCGCGGCATCTCGGTGATCATCGTGCCGCTAGACTGTCCCGGCATCGAGATCCGGCCGCTGACGGCCTGGTCGGGCTACCGGACGAATGAGGTGTTCTTCCATGATGTTCGGGTTCCCGCAACGAACCTGATCGGCCAGGAGAACCACGGCTGGACCTACATCACCGGTGCCCTCGACCTCGAACGCGGTGCGCTGACCAACGCCGGTGATCTGCGCAGGGCGCTCGACGAGCTGCAGCGGCTGGCCCGGATGCCGCGGCGCGACGGGACGGTCCCCCTCGACAACCCCGCCTTCGCGCGCCGCCTCACGCAGGCCGAGGCCGATGTCGACGTCGCGACGCTGATGGGTCTGGAGGCGGCGTCACTGCTGGACACAGGTGTCATCCCGACAGTGCAGGTCAGCGTCGAGAAGATCTTTACCAGCGAGCTACGCCAGCGGATCGCCGATCTCGCCATCGATCTGCTCGGGCCCGAAGGCCTTCTGGCGCATCGCACTAACGGAGCACCCGCACACGGTGTCTTCGAGAGGCTGTACCGCGCGGCACCGCTGATGAGGTTCGGCGGCGGCACCAACGAAGTACTGCGCGACGTCATCGCCCAACGCGGCCACGGCATGCCGTCCTACGGGCGCTGATCGACATGCGACTCCTACCCGACGACGACGAACGCGAGTTCGCCGCGACGCTGCGGCGCCTGATGTCAGCCGGACCGGACTCGCCCCAGCTGTGGACCGCGCTGGCCGACGCGGGCGTGCTCGGTCTCACCCTGCCGGAGTGTTACGGCGGGTCGGGGGGAAGTCTCACCGACCTGGGGGCGTTCTCCGTGGAGGCCGGCCGCGCGCTGTGCCCGATGATCGTCCACGGCACGATCCATGCCGGGCTCGTCATCGACGCCTTGGGGACTCCCGAGCAGCGCGAGGCGTTACTGCCCGCTCTCTCCAGCGGAAGACGCAGCGCGACAACGGCTCTGTGGTCGGCGGTGAACGCGAGCGTCGTCACCCCTGCGCTGCGCGCCGAGGCCGACGGCGCGTCGTGGACGCTCCGCGGCAGCGTCGACTTCGTTCTCGACGCCCAGCGCGCCGACGACGTGCTCGTCTCGGCACCCGACGCCGCCACCGGGCGAACTCTCGTGTTCGTCGTACCGATGCACGCAGACTCGTTGCGGGTCGACCCCCTGACCCTGATGGGTGGACAGGTGGCGGCCCGCCTGCACTTCGACGGCGTCATCGTGGAGGACGGCCTCATGGTGCTGGGCGTCGACGAAGGTGTCGCCGACGACCAGTTGCACCGGATCGCCAACATCGTGACGGCGTTGCTGTCGCTCGACCTCGTCGGCGTGGGGGAGGCAGCCCTGCAGCGGACGGTCGACTACACCACGATGCGCCACCAGTTCGGGCGGCCCATCGCGTCGTTCCAGGCGGCTCAGCACCTGGTGGCCAACATGCACATCGCGCTGTCTGCCGCGCGGCTGGCGGCGCGCGCCGCGGTGGCTCTGCTCGCCGAGGGCGATGTCGCGACACGAGCGACCGCCGTCGCCCGCATGCATTCGGCCACCGCCGCCAAACTGGCGACCCTCGATGCGCACCAATTGCATGGCGGCATGGGCTATGTCGTCGACACCGACCTACACCGGTACTCGGAACGGGCACGCGTGCTCTCGACTCTCGGCGGCGGCGCCGATATCGCGGCGACCTGGCTCGAAGGCGCCACCCCATGACCGACGACATCCTGATCGACGCCGAATCCGCCACGCGGGTGGGCACCGTCGCCGCACGCGCGACGGGTGAGGTGAACCGCCTGCAATGGCAGCGGTGGGCCGCGGCGATCGGCGACCACAATCCGCTCTGGTTCGACGCCGACTACGCGCGCACCCACGGCTACGACGACGTCATCTGCCCGCCGCTGTACCTGCAGTACGCGGTCCTCGGCGTCGCGTCGCTGGACGGTTTGCGCCCCGACGGATCGTCCGGGGCGATCTCGGGTGGTCTGGCGTTCCCGAGGGCCCCGCGCCGGATGGCCGGTGGCGAATCCACGACGTTCCACCTGCCCGCCTATCACCGCGACGAGATCGAGATGGTTCGTACCATCGAGTCGATCGTCGAAAAGCAAGGAAGATCAGGCCGATTCGTTCTGGTGACATGGCACACCACCTACCGGAACCAGCGCGGTGAGCTGGTCGCCGAGGCCACCACGTCGATGATCGCCCGACCGTGAGGAGGCGCCGGTGACAGCGCAGTTGTACTACGACGACGTCGACGTCGGCAACGAGATTCCGGTGCTCGTCGTGACCGTCGACCAGACCCAGATGTTCTTCTTCAGCGCCGCCACCTACAACGGCCACCGCATCCACTACGACAAGGACTGGGCCACCACTGTCGAGGGATACGACGATGTGCTGGTGCAGGGTCCACTGCAGTCGGCGCTGCTGTCTCGTGCCCTGACCGACTGGATCGGCGGCCGCGGCCGGCTGGTCCGGTATGCGGTGCAGAACCGGGCGGTGGCGTACCCGGGTGAGGAACTCACCTTCGGAGGAGTGGTCACCGCCAAACGCGTGGACGGCGGAGTCGGCCTCGTCGACCTCGACATCTCGGGGTGGCGCGGAGACGACGTCCTGATGCCCGGGACCGCGACCGTCGCCCTGCCGCAACGCGACCCGACGCCGTGACGACGGCCGGATTGCGCGGCGAGGCGGCGATCGTCGGCATCGCCGAGTTACCCGCGCAGCGCAAGCAGACCCGCCCCGAGCTCTTCACCATCGATCAGTACGCGGCGCTGTCCGCCATGCTCGTTGCCGACGCCGGGTTGGATGCGTCGGTGATCAACGGACTCGTCTGCCACGGGGTCGCGGAGTCCGAGATGTTCGCCCCGGCCACCCTCAGTGAATACCTCGGTCTGCCTGTCGATTTCGGTGAACGCGTCGACCTTGGCGGCGCCTCCTCAGCCGGCATGGTGTGGCGTGCGGCGGTGGCGGTGGAACTAGGCCTCTGCGACGCGGTGCTGGCCGTCGTGCCCGGGTCGGCGATGCTGCCCCGGTCGCAGCGCCGGCCCGCGGCGCCACCCGCGTGGTACGGGGCCTCGAGCAACAAGTTCGGGTCACCGCAGGCCGAGTACGAGATCCCCTACGGCAACGTCGGGCAGAACGCGCCCTACGCACAGATCGCGCAGCGCTATGCCGCGCTGTACGGCTACGACGCGGCGGCTCTCGCCAAGATCGCCGTCGACCAGCGCATCAACGCATGCGCCCATCCCGACGCGGTCTTCCACGGCAAGCCGATCAGCATCGACGACGTGCTCACCAGCCCGATGATCGCGCAGCCAATTCACATGTTGGAGACCGTGATGCGCGTGCAGGGCGGCGCCGGTGTGCTGATCGTCAACGCCGACCTTGCCGCCCGGTCACGCCATCGCCCGGTGTGGATCAAGGGATTTGGGGAACACATCGCGTTCAAGACACCGACCTATGCCGACGATGTCATGGTCACCCCGGTGGCCCGGTCGTCTGCCCGCGCGTTCGCGATGGCGGGCGTGACGCACGCCGACGTCGACGTCGCGTCGATCTACGACTGCTACACGATCACCGTCCTGATGAGTCTGGAGGACGCCGGCTTCTGTCCCAAAGGTGGCGGCGCCGCGTGGATCAATGCCCACGACCTGACGTTTCGCGGCGACTTCCCCCTCAACACCGCTGGGGGGCAGCTGTCGTTCGGACAGGCCGGAATGGCGGGGGGCATGCACCACGTCGTCGACGCCGCCCGCCAGGTGATGGGGCGCAGCGCCGCCGCCCAGGTCCGCGACTGCGACGTCGCCTTCGTCACCGGCAACGGCGGCATCATGAGTGAACAGGTGGCGCTGGTGCTGGGAGGTGACTGACATGACCGAGGCCCCGCCGCTACCCGAGCCCACACCGGTCTCGGCGCCGTACTGGCGCGCGCTGCGGCAGCACCGCATCGAGATCCAGTACAGCCCGTCGCTGGGACGTTACGTGTTCTACCCGCGGACGCTGGCCCCCGGCACCCTGGCCGACGACCTGGAATGGCGCGAGATCGACGGCGCCGGAACGCTGTTCACCTACACCGTCGCCGAACGGCCGACGGCGCCGCCGTGGGCCGATGCGCTGCCCCAGCTGCTCGCGGTCGTCGAGTGGGACGTAGGCCCCCGGGTGAGCACCGAACTGGTCGACATCGAGCCCGACGACATCCGGATCGGGATGCGCGTCAGCCCGGTGTTCCACGACGTGCCCGGCACCGACGTCACACTGCTGCGCTACCGGCCGCTCTGAGCGCTCAGGACTTACGCTTGGACTGGCGTTTACGCTTCGCCGCGAGCCGGTCCAGCTCGGCCAGCAGCGTGTCCGCTCGCGCGCACTCGTCGGCGTAGTACTGGGCCGACCAATTGAGCACCGCGACGGGATATGCCCACTCCTGCACGGGCGCGGCGCCCTCGGCATGATCGAGTGCCAGCACCCTCATGCGCTCCGACTGCGCGCGATGAGCGAGCACCATCTCCCGCAGCTTCGCCGGGTCGGCGGTGTGGCCCAACCACGTTCGCAGCATGATGCCGTGCTTGAGGACGGCAGGTTCGGGCTCGGCCTCGGTGGTCCAGGCGGTCACGGCTCGTTCACCTTCGGGGGTGATTCGGTAGACCCGCTTCTCCCGTTCGCCCCGCTTGCGCTGCGGATGCCGGTTCTCGTCCAACCTCGAGGCGACCAAGCCGAGTTCCTCGAGCTTGTGCAGCTCACCGTAGATCTGGCTGAACGACGGTGCCCAGTAGAAGAACTTCAGGCTCCAGTCGGCCCAGCGCTTCATGTCGAAGCCTGACAGTTCCTGACCGAACGACAGCAGGCCGAGCACTGCGTAGCTCGTCGCCCGCAACTGCGGCGGCGGCGTGCTGCGGTCCTCGGCCATGGCGACACCTTAAAGGAGAGTGGCCGTTGGAATGCCGACAATTCGGTCCAGCCACCTCTCTATTTCTGATAGAAACAGATTGTCACAACGAGGAGCCCATGGACGACGGTGTAGCCGCGATGTTGCGGACGCTCAACGACGCCTTCCCACCTGTCGAGCGGATGTCCGCCGACGCGGCACGCGCAGCGGTTGCCGCGCGGCGCCAACCGGTGTCCAACGTCGAGGACGCCACCGCCGAGGATCGTATCGTCGACACCGGGGCCGGCGACATCGCTGTGCGGATCTATCGCCCACAGGGCACCACCGAAGTGCTCCGGCCTGCGGTGGTGTTTCTCCACGGAGGCGGTTTTGTGTTGTGCGACATCGAGAGCCATGACGGCTTCTGTCGTGCGATGTCGCGCCATACCGGGTCGGTTGTGGTGTCGGTGGACTACCGGCGGGCACCCGAGCATCGGGCCCCGGCCGCCGCGCGGGACGCGTACGCAGCGTTCGACTGGGTCGCCGAACACGCCACCTCCCTCGGGATCGACGCACGGCGAATCGCGGTCGCGGGGGACAGTGCAGGGGGCAACCTGGCGACGGTGGTGGCGCTGTTGTGTCGAGATCGAGACACCGCACCACCCGCCATGCAGGTGCTGCTCTATCCGATGATCGATCCGGCATGTGACACGGCCAGCTACCAGCGCAGGGCGACCGGTTACTTCACCACCGGCGCTGCCCTGCAATGGTATTGGCGCCAGTATCTCGGGGACGCCAACGTGCCGGAGCCGGCGTGGCTCGTCGCTCCCGGGCGCGCGGACTCGCTCTCCGGCCTACCACCTGCGATCGTCGTCACGGCCACCCTGGATCCGTTGCACGATGACGGCGTGGCGTATGTGCGGCGACTGCGGGACGACGGGGTGTCGGTGGTGCACCGCGACTTCCGTGGACTCTTCCACGGCTTCATGACGATGCTGGACTTCCCACCCGCGGTGGCCGCCCGGGACCTGCTGTGGTCGGACATGCGCGAACTGTTGACCGTTCGCCCGGCCGAGTCGGTGCGATGACCGCCGGCCAGCACGACGTGATCGTGATCGGTGCGGGCTTCGCCGGGCTGTACGCGGTGCATCGTGCGGTGGCCGCGGGGCTGCAGGTGCTGGGCATCGAGGCCGCCGACGGCGTGGGCGGGACCTGGTACTGGAATCGCTACCCGGGCGCGCGCTGCGACGTCGAGAGCGTCGACTACTCCTACTCGTTCGACGACGACCTTCAACAGAGCTGGACATGGACCGAGCGCTACGCCGCGCAGCCGGAGATCCTGGCTTATCTGGAACACGTCGCCGACCGCTTCGACCTTCGCCGCCACTACGCGTTCGGCATCTCGGTCACCGGCGCGGCATTCGACCGCCGGTCGGGCATGTGGGAGGTGCACACGTCCGACGACGCCCGCCACCGCGCACAGTTCCTGCTGTGCGCGACCGGATGCCTGTCGGCCGTCCACCGTCCCGACCTTCCCGGCATCGACGACTTCGCCGGCGAGGTGTACTACACCGCCGCCTGGCCCGAACAGGAACCGGACCTTGGCGGCAAGCACGTGGGGCTTGTCGGCACCGGGTCCTCGGGGATTCAGGCGGCTCCTATCCTCGCAAGCAAGGCAGCATCGCTGACGGTATTCCAACGCTCGCCGAACTACAGCGTGCCCATGCCGAACCGGCCATGGACCGACGACGACATGCGGCGGATCAAGGCCGACTACCCGCAGCGGCGCGCCCGGTCGGCCTACGCCCCGGCGGGCACTCCGCACACCAGCCCCACAAAGCCCGCCGCAGAAAACAGTGCCGACGAACGCGAAGAAGCGTTGCGGCAGCGGTGGTCTGAGGGCGGCGTGCTGTTCAGCAAGACATTCCCGGATCAACTGACCGATCTGGGCGCCAACGACATCGCCCGCGAGTTCGCCGAAGCGCGCATCCGGGAACTCGTCGCCGATCCCCGCGTCGCCGACGATCTGGTCCCGGTGGACCACCCGATCGGCACGAAGCGCATCTGCACCGACACGGGCTACTACACGACCTTCAACGACGAGCACGTCAGACTGGTCAACCTGCGCCGCGAACCCATCACCGCCATCACGCCCGACGCGGTCCAGACGGCGACGGCGAGATATCCCTGCGACGTATTGGTGTTCGCCACCGGATTCGATGCGATGACCGGCGCGCTGACGCGCATCGATCCTGTCGGTCCGAACGGCGAACGACTCAGCGAACTCTGGGCGGACGGTCCCGTCACCTTCCTCGGGTTGATGATCCCGACGCTGCCCAATCTGTTCAGCTTCAGCGGACCGGGAAGCCCGTCGGTGTTGGCGAATATGGTGCTGCACTCCGAGATTCAGGTCGACTGGGTGATCGCGCTGATCATCGCGGTCCGTGCCGAGGGCTTCACCCAGGTCGAGGCGCGTGCGGATGCGGCCGCGGCGTGGACCCGGCATGTCGGCGAGGTCGCCGAGGGTACATTGTTCACCCACGCGGACTCGTCGTGGTATCTCGGCGCGAACATCGACGGCAAGAAGCGGGTCTTCATGCCCTACGTCGGCGGCTTCGGCACGTATCGCCAACACTGCGACGAGGTCGCCGAAAATGACTATGCAGGAATGGTGTTCACGTCGAGATGACTGCCCTCACCGAAGAGGTGTGCCATGCATGAAACCATCCAGCAGGTCCTGCGCGAGCGCCTGACCGACGACACCGTCGCCGTCAGGTACGAGAACCGGACCTGGACCTGGCGCGAGCACCTGGCGGAGGCGACCGCCGAGGCGTCGGCGCTGATAGCGCTGGCTGACCCGGCGCGGCCACTGCATGTCGGTGCGCTGCTGGGCAACACGCCGGCCATGCTGCGATCGATGGCGGCGGCCGCGCTGGGGGGCTACGTCCTGTGCGGCATCAACACCACCCGCCGTGGCGCGGGCCTGCTCAGCGACATCCGCCGCGCGGATTGCCAACTGCTGCTGATCAATCCGGAGCACCTGCCGCTGCTGGAGGATCTCGACCTCACGGGCATCACAGTGATCGACGTGACGTCGCCCGCCTACCTCGACGCGGTCGGATCGCCGGCGCCACTGGTGCCGCACCACGAGGCCGCCGCCACCGATCCGCTGATGCTCATCTTCACGTCGGGCACCAGCGGTAATCCGAAGGCCGTCCCGTTCGCCCACATCATGGCGGTGCTCAGCGGGAGCAGTCTGGTCCTGCAGCACGACGTCACACCGCACGACGTCTGTTACCTGTCGATGCCGTTGTTCCACTCGAACGGCGTCGCGGCGGGGTGGGCGGTCGCCGTGTGCAGTGGTGCGACGATGGTGCCCGCCAAGTTCTCGGCGTCACGCTTCCTCGACGAGATCCGGCGCTATGAAGCCACGTACATGAACTACGTCGGCAAGCCACTGGCCTTGGTGCTCGCGACCCAGGAGAGACCGGACGACGCCGACAACACGTTGCGTGTCGCGTTCGGCAATGAGGCCGCCGATCGCGACATCGACGAATTCGCCCGCCGATTCGGGTGCCGGGTGATGGACGGGTTCGGCTCCAGCGAGTTCGCCGTCATTGTGGTGCGCGAGGACGGTACCCCGCCAGGGTCGATCGGCAAGGGCTGGGAAGGCGTCGCGGTCTACCACGCCGACACTGTGACCGAATGCGCCACAGCGGTATTCGATGAGACGGGTGCGCTGGCCAACTTCGACGATGCGGTGGGCGAACTGGTCAACACGACCGGAGGTGGCGCCTTCGGCGGGTATTACAACGACGCCGACGCAACCGACGAGCGCATGCGCCATGGCATGTACTGGTCCGGGGACCTCGCTTACCGCGACGCCGACGGCTGGATCTACCTCGCCGGGCGCACCACCGACTGGATGCGGGTCGATGGCGAGAACCTCGCCGCCGCACCGATAGAGCGGATCCTGCTGAGGTGTGAACGGATCAGCCAGGTGGCGGTGTATGCGGTGCCCGACCCCCGGGTGGGTGATCAGGTGATGGCCGCCGTCGTCCTCAATGACCGTGCGGAGCTGACCCCGGCCGAGTTCGGAAACTTCCTCGCCGAGCAGCAGGATCTGTCACCGAAGGCGTGGCCACGGTTTGTCCGGATCACCACGACGCTGCCGCAGACGGCGACCAACAAGATCCTCAAGCGGGAGCTCATCACGGCCGGTGTGACCGCCGGCGGGGGGCTGCTATGGGAACGGCCCGGGCGGGACCGCTCCTACGCCCTCGTCGCGGAGGGCACGCGGTCCGTGTCGGTGTGACCGCCGTAGTCCACCTGCCAGTGCTTGATGCCGTTGACCATGCTGGACCGCAGACGTTCAGGTTCCCCGAGCGGCCGCAGTTCGGGAAGGTGATCGGCGATCGCATTGAACATCAGATCGATGGTCATCCGGGCCAGGCTGGCGCCGACACAGAAGTGCGCACCTGTGCCGCCGAAGCCGAGGTGGGGATTGGGATGTCGGAGCACGTCGAAGCTGAAAGGCTTCTCGAAGACGTCCTCGTCGAAGTTGGCGGAGCGGTAGAACAGCACCAGCCGCTGACCCTTCTTGATCGATACCCCACCGAGTTCGGTGTCGACCAGGGCGGTCCGCTGAAAAGCGTTGATCGGGGTCGCCCAGCGGATGATCTCGTCGGCCGCGGTCTTCGGACGCTGAGCCTTGAACAACTCCCATTGCTCGGGAAACTCCGTGAAGGCCATCATCCCCTGCGTGATGGACTGGCGGGTTGTCTCATTGCCGGCGATGGTCAAGGTGACCACGAACATTCCGAACTCGGCCTCGGTGAGCTGACCGTCGGCGTCGGCGTCGACCAACGTGCTGACAATGTCGTCGCCGGGCTCCTCAGCCTTGCGTGCCGCCAGTTGCATTCCGTACCACATCAATTCGGCTGCCGAGGTCAGGGAGTCGTACTCCGCGAACTCGGGGTCCTCGTCGCCGATCATCTGGTTGCTCCAGTCGAAGAGCTTTTCGCGGTCCTCCTGAGGGACGCCGAGCAGACCGGCGATGGCCTGCAGCGGCAGTTCCCGCGCAACCTGCACGACGAAGTCACCCGAAGTCAATGTCGAGGCGTCCGCAGCGATGCGCTGAGCCCGCTCGCCGAGTTCGGCGCGTAGCCGCTCGACCGCGCGAGGGGTGAAGCCTCGCGAGACGATCTTGCGCAGCCGGGTGTGTTCGGGCTCGTCCATCATGATCATCGAGGCTCGGCCCGCCTCAATCTGACCGCCGCCGCCGGTCACTTTGTACCGCGGCACCACGGACTTCTCGGCCGACGAAAACACGTCGCTGCGCAGCGACACTTCTCGGACATCGCGGTGTTTGCTCACCACCCAGAATCCGCCGTCACCGAAGCCGCCGACATCGGGCGGTTGGGCATTCCACCAGATGGGCGCCGAGCGACGCAGCTCGGCGAACTCCGCCACCGGCAGCCGGTGGGCATAGATGTCGGGGTCGGTGAAGTCGAAGCCGGGCGGCAACAGGGGAGTGGGCATTGTCGACCCCTCTCTGACTCTCCCTCTTAGGAGTATCTCGGAGCGGCGCGTGGGGTGGCCGGATTGGCGAAAATGGGCGCCGGTCAGGTACGGCGGTTGGCCCAGCCGTCGTCGTTGTGCGACAGCAGGAGCAGTTCACGCTCCCAGGCCCGATCGCGCGACCGATCCAGGGCGCGGCGGATGACGAACGCCAGCAGCGCACTTGCGGCCACGAGGGAGGTCCAGACAGTCACAGCGGCGACGGCCGCGCTCAACTCGGCGTCCTCGGTCGTCTGCGGGGCAGCGACGACCTTGCCGCTGTCATCGAGCCAGATCGTCAGCGATTCTCCTGGTTTCAACGCGGCCGGGGCGATCACCCCTTCGGTGCGCCATTGCGCGCCGTCACGCCACTGGACGCGCACATACGCGGGATTGTCGAAGTCGGCCGACAGGGCGGCGCTGGCCTCGACCGCTTGGGCTTCGACGGGATGGCGATTCTGCATCTGCTCCTCGGCCGCGCTCACAGCGGTGCTGTACATCCAGCTTCCTGCGTGCGCCGCGACGGGAAAAGCGATGAGGACGGTGCAGAACACCGCGAGGACCGCCAGTGCCTCGAGCCGGTCGCTCAGGCGAATTAGCGGGTTGGACCCGGCGGCGCGGAGGTGGCGGCGCCACCGATGAGCAAACGATGTGATGTCCATCACCACTGCTCACCGGGGGTCGTTACGCTTCTCGCAAACACAGCCTCCATGCTGACATCAGGGAAGCCGAGTCGCCAGCCAGGACCCGCGCCGGCGACCGACATCACAGCTGCAACCATGGACGGGCACCGCCCGCGTCTCGTGGCGCCGAGGGCCGGTACCGGTCGTCGCCACCGGGTCGCACGAGCCGAACGGAGCGCAGTGGATATCGAGTCGGTCGATTATGTGCTTGCGACGACCAGAGCGGTGCGGCGGCGCCTCGATCTCAGCCGCCCTGTCGAGCGCGAGGTGATTCTCGACTGTCTGCGCTTGGCCGTGCAGGCGCCGACCGCCAGCAATGACCAGAACTGGCGCTGGATCGTCGTCACCGACGCCGACAAGCGGGCGGCGATCGCGGAGATCTATCGCAGTGTCGGCGAGGAGTACCTGAAGACACTGGCCGCCACCGAGTCTGACCCGCAGACCCGCAAGGTGTACCGGAGCGCGCACGCGTTCACTGGCATCCTGGCCCAGGTTCCGGTGTTCGTCATCCCATGCATCGAGCGGCGCATCGACAGCGCTGACCTTCTCATCGCCGCGTCAGCGTGGGCGTCGATCATCCCCGCGGCGTGGAGCTTTCTGCTCGCCCTGCGATCCCGGGGTCTAGGCTCGGTGTGGACGACGCTGCATCTGGCGAGGGAGCGCGAGGTGGCAGAGCTGCTCGGCATCCCGGACACGGTGACGCAGGTGGCGCTGTTCCCGGTGGCGTACACGATCGGCACCGACTTCAAGCCCGCGGTCCGTCCGCCTGTTGAGACCATCACGTCATGGAACACCTGGGGCGCGTCCTGATGCATTCCTGCACAGTCACATTCGCGGGCTCACGGACCGCCCTTCCAATGTTCGATGCGGTTGTGGTCTGGCTCGAAGCCGTGTTTGACACCCCATAGGACCGCTTGGGTGCGACTTGCGACGCCGATCTTGCGGTAGATCGTCCGAATGTAGGACTTGATGGTGTTGGGGCTGAGATAGGTCAATGCCGCGACTTCGGCGTTGCTCTTACCTTGGGTGATGAGCGCGAGGATCTCCGACTCCCGATCGCTGAGTCCCTCGCCGCGGCCTGGCCAGTCGAGCCCGACAGCGCTGCGCGCCCGCGGCGGGACCTCACTGATGACCGTCTCGCCGGCGTGCACGGCTTCCAGCGCGGCGACGAGTTCTCGCGCCGGCAGCGTCTTGGAAAGATACCCGTGCGCACCGCACTCCTGGGCGCTGGCGATCAGATCGGGATGAAAGTTCCAGGTGTAGACCACAACTCGACGTGCACGCGGATTCGCCACCAGATGCCCGATCTCATCGTGGTCGGACTCGGGCTGGGCGAAGGAGTCGTAGAGCACGATGTCGACGGTGTCCTCGAGGCCCATGTTCGAGTCGATCTCCGCGACGACCACACGGTCGCGGTAACGGTCGAACATATTGGCCACGCCCATCAGCACGACGTCGTAGTCGTCGACGAGGGCGACGGTGATCGGGGTGTTCGGCGGCGGTGCCATGGACGTCAGATTACCTACCTAGGGGTGTACTGGCACCCCCCTTAGGGGTGTTGAACTGGTGTCAGTGTCGAGCAACCGCCCGACCGACCCGATCCAAGCGCGCAATCGGCGCTGAAACAGAAAGGCTCACAGCCATGATCGGACTCATCGTCAGCATCGTCGTCATCGGACTTCTCGCTGGGGCTCTTGCCCGTCTGCTCGTTCCGGGCAGGCAGAACATCTCCATCCTGATGACCATCGTCCTCGGCGTCGTCGGATCCTTCGTCGGCGGATTCCTGGGATACCTGATCTTCCACAAAGACAGTGCCCAAGGCTTTCTCCAGCCGTCCGGGATCATCGGCTCGGTCATCGGCGCCGTCCTCGTTCTGCTGATCTGGCTCCGCGTCGGCGGACGCAGCACGGTCCGAACCAGGTAGATCGGTGCGTCACAGCAGGGGCCGACTTCGAACGTCTGGGTCGGTCTCTGCTGTGACCGCCTCGCATCACCAGCACCGAAGGCCGCCCGCCGGCATTGCTCCTGCGTTCAGAGAGGGAGACGTGAACAGCCAAAACATCGACAGCACAACGCCCGTCGGCGACGACGCCTGCAGTGTCACGACGAACTGGATCCCTCGCAACGTGGTGGTGGTGGCAATCTCGGGGGATCTGGATATGGCCACCGCCCCCGAGGTCGCCGACGCGATCCAATCTGCGGTCGAACACGGGCCGGCAGCCCTCATCGTTGATCTGTCGAGAGTGCAGTTTCTGGCCTCGGCGGGAATAAACCTACTGATCAGCTTGCATCGAGATCTGCTGCCCTCGAGGCGATTTGGTATTGTTGCCGACGGCCCTGCCACAAGCCGGCCGCTGAGAGTGATCGGAGTCGACACCATCCTCGCGGTGTATCGAACCCTCGACGAAGCGTTGAACCACATCGCCTGACCGCTCAGTGCGCAGATCCGTGGTCATGGAAGGACCCGCCGAGTTGGTAGCGCTGTGGCACATCAATCCGATCCTGCGAGCGGATCAGTGCTGACACACGATTGCCCCCGCCAGCACAACACGGCACTGACAGGGGCAATCCTGGGTGTGGCTAGTCCACGTCGGTCCACACGTCGTCGGGGTTGTCGAACGACGTGTGGACCTAGTGCAGAGCTCAGGCCTCGTCGTGGTGGCGGCTACCGGACTTCGCGAGGCCGCGGCTCACCATGTAGCCGATGCTCAGAACGACGACGTACATCCAGGCGCGGTCGGCGCGGAAGTAGTCCTCATGCGACTCGGTGGTGCTGACGAGGAACGATGCGACCAGCACACCGATGACCGCCGCAACGTAGACGATGAATTCCGTTGTCTTGTAGGCAACTTTGGTCTCGTCGCTGCGTCGTGCCGGGACCCGTGCGGGTTGCGCGTCGACCGCGCTGTAGGCGGTTTGCGGGTTCGGACGATGTGCAGCGGTGGGATTATTGGTGGTCATTTCGTACTCCTTCTGACGCCGGCCGAAAGTCGACGCGACGGTTGATTTGCCCTCAACTCGCAGCAGCGCGCATGGGTGATGACCTGACAGCGACGTGGTCGGTCTGTCAGAGAAATCGATTGCGCCGGAACCGACATGCACATGCGCGGATGTGAGCACGGCTCACTGCGCACGGCTTATGAATTGAATGGAATGGTGTCCGGAATCGAACGAAGGCTCGCGGCATATGGGGGCAAGACCGGTCCGGACAAAAATTGATACCAGAGTTCTCTAGCACCAATGTCGTTGACCCTACTCGCGGGTATCCCTTTCGCCTAATCGAATGACGAGTGCAGCGACGCCTGGCCTCTGTTTGCTATGAGGACCTCGTCACATAGCGATTGGCCTCGCCACTGGCCGGGTAGTCCGCTCTCAAACTCCGCCCCCTGCCCTCAAACTCCGCCCCCTGACGGTGCGCCCTCAAGGTGCGACTCGCGTCGACTCAACGCCGACAGGGCGAAAACCCGAGCGACTGATCCATAAGCCCGACATCGAGACACAGGCGTGCTAACCCGTGTATTGCTGTGTGGTTGGGCCGGACGCGATCAGCAATCGCTGGGAGCAGGCCGGGATCACGACCGAGGAGCGCATGGCGTTGAGAATCAGACCGACCATCGGCGCTCTGCTGGCTGCTTCGCTGCTCCTGTTGGGCTGCCAAGACTCCGAGCCTGCCCCGACCGGACAGAGCTACCCCGCGGGACCGGTGACGATGACCGCGGGTGCCAACCCGGGCAGCGGATTCGATGTCACGATCCGCTCGGTCGTCGAGGCCCTGGAGAAGGAGAGGATCGTCAATGTGCCTCTGCCGGTGGTGAATCGGCCGGGTGATATCGGTGCGCTCTTCCTCGCCACCATGGTGGAGCAGTATCAGGGCGCTGACGACGAGGTGTCGGTCACGTCGCTGTCCATGATGATGAATCAGCTCCGCGGCATATCGGCGTACGGATACGCCGACGTCACGATGATCGCCCGCCTGATGACGGAGTACTACGTCGTCATCACCCGTCCTGGATCGCCCCTCAAGAACCTCGGCGACGTCATGGCGGCGATGATGTCCGACCCCGGCGGCGTTGCGGTCGGAGCCGCGACCGACGACGAGGCCCCGTTCGACCTCCTGGTGTCGGCAGCCGGTGGCGACCCCTCGACGATCAACTACGTCAGCTTGGAGGGCGGCGGCGACCAGAGCGCGGCGCTTCTCAACGGCGACATCGGCGTGGCGATCGCCGGGGTCAGTGAAGTGATCGGCCTGTTGAAAGAGGGCACTCTCGACGCGCTCGGCGTGCTGTCCGAGGAGCGGCTGCCGGGACTCGACGCGGCCACCGCCCGGGAGCAGGGGTTCGACGTGACGCTGTCGAACTGGCGTGGCCTCTACGGGCCACCCGGCATGCCGGTCGTCGCTGTTGCCTACTGGCAGAAGGCGCTTGGTCAGATGGTCGAAACGCCGACCTGGAAGCAGATCGCCGAGCGCAACCAGTTCACCACCACGTTCATGGTCGGTGACGAATTCCAGACCTTCTTGGCAGAGACCCAAGCGGACCTGAAAACCGCGCTCGCGGAGGCGGGCCGGTGACTAGCGGGCGCTATCTGCCCGACGAAAGGCGGTGTGAAACATCGGTACTCAGAGTCGGCGCAGCGTGACGATGGTGACGTCGTCGTCAGTGTAGCCCGACGTCGCCGCGCGCCAGATGCTCGATGCCGAGGCATCCCCGGCGCGGCCAAGGGTCCCGGCCAGTTGGGTGAGACCGTCGTCGATCGCCTCGCCGCGACGTTCCACCAGTCCGTCGGAGAACATCACCAATCCGTGGCCGGGTTCGATGGTGAACGTGCTCGGCGCGTACGTCCCGCCCCTGACACCGATCGGCGGGGAGAGCCTGACGGGGGCCGGGACCGCGGCTGAGGTCGGTCTCGATTCCGTCAGGTACGGCATCAGGTGGCCGGCGGACGCCGCCTCCACCAGCCCCGAGGCGAGGTCGACCCGCGCGGCGATGACGGTGGCGAACGCTCCGGGCACCATGTGCATCGCGAACTCGTTCAGCTGGGTCAGTGCCTCGGCCGGTTCGGCGCCGGCGAACAGCTGCGCGCGCAAGGCGTTTCGCAACTGTGCCATCGTCCCGGCCACGGTGATGCCGTGCCCGGCGACGTCGCCGAGCAGGACGATCAGCCGGCCGTCGCGAAGCTCGAAAACGTCGTACCAGTCGCCGCCGACGCGACCACCCTCGGCCGGCTCGTAGTGCGCCGACAATGTCCAGCCGTCGAGCGTCGGGATCCACTCGGGCATCAGGCTGCGCTGCACCATCTCGGCCACCCGCAGCGCCCCTCGCGTGCGGGCGTACAGCGACTCCACCAGCTGTCCGCGCAACGCGTCGGCGGACCCGGTCTCGGTCTGTGACCAGGGCTCGCTACGTTGGTGCACGATCTCTCGCCACCGTTCGAACGACTTGCGCGGGCTGAGCCGGACCTCGTCTCCCTCGCTGACCGCGATGGCCTTGTTGTGCGGGTCGCCGCCCCAGTCCACCGAACGCAGCACCTCACGCCGGAACCAGACGACGTATTGCCCGTCGGGCAGATTCAGGGCGAGGGCGCCCGCGGCGACCTGCGGATCGAGGTCTGACTCCGGGAGCTCACGGGCCAGGCAATCGGTAACCGCGATCTCGTCGCCTGCCTCGCGCGCCCAGCGGGCGACGGCGGACACGACCACCGGTGCGGGCACCGTCCCGAGCACGCGGTGCTCACCCTGGATGTCGACGACGACGCCGTCGGCGGTGACGAGGCCGAGCAGGTTCGGTTCACCGAGGAGTGCGGCGGCAACGGTGTCGCGGTCGTCCAGCGTGGCGGCGGTGAGCTTGATCAGTACGGCCTGCGCGGCCAGTCGCCGGTGCAGTTGGTCGTCCTCGAACTGGTCGACAAGTCGCAGCGACAGGGTCGAGCCGAGGAACTCGGCCGCCGCCCGGGTGCCGAACGGTGGGAGATGCGGGCCCGCGTAGTGGTGGCAGGCGATGAGCCCCCACAGCCGTCCATGGCGCAGCAGCGAGATCGACATCGACGCGCGCACCCCCATGTTCTGGAGGTACTCGATGTGGATGGGCGAGACGCTGCGCAACGTGGCGTACGTGAGGTCCAGCGGCGCTCCACGGTCCGGGTCGACGGCCGGCACGATCGGCGCCGGCGTGTAGTCGACGTCCGAGATCAGCCGTATCCAGTTCTTCTCGTACAACGCCCGCGCCTGCGCCGGAATATCCGTTGCGGGGTAGTGCAGGCCCAGGAACGAATTCAGTTCGGCGCGTTTGGATTCCGCGACAACCTCGCCGTTGTACTCCTCGTCGTAGCGGTACACCATGACGCGGTCGAACCCGGTGAGCTCACGGACCGCCCGCGCGGTGATGTCGTAGAGCTCGGTCAGCGTCGCGGCGCGGTTGAGCTCCTCGACCGAGCTGCGGACCGCCTGGTAGGTGTTCGGGAAGGAGAACGGCCGCTCGCCGTAAGCGATCTCGACCTCGACCAGCAGCACGCCGCCGGGCTCGCGGCGCAGGATGACGTCGAACAGCCGCTGCGCACCGGCGACGTCGATGACGCACTCGAGGGGGTTTCGCTGGCGAAGGTCGCCGAAGGTCGACGCCGTCTGTTGCACCCGGGCGGCCTGCGCGGTACCGATCAGGGCCGACAGGTGCCGACCCAGGACATCGTCGACGGGGCGGCCGAGGAGGTCGGCGACGTTGGTGCTGAGCTGCCGCACCTGGAAGTCCACCTCGCGCACCACGGCGAGAACGCCGCGGGGTTGGATGCTGCCCGGGATGTGAATCGGCTCCCGGGCACAGTTGTCGAGGTCGATGGGCGTGCCAACGGGAACCAGACCGTCGCTGTTCACGCGGTTCACCAACCCATAGAGCCCGGCACACCCTTGAACGGCCCGGCGACCCAGCTGGTGATCCATCCGGCGTAGAAGCCGCCCGGCTGGGGCACGACCTCTTCGCCGTTGACGGTGCAGCGGTCCACCAACGCGGCCACGACCGCGATGGCGCCCGCGATGTCGGTGAACGCGCGCGTCGGCTTCAGATAGGTCCACGCCGCCCGTGGCGCCACGACAGACGGTGTCACCAGGTCGAAATAGCTCGCCTGTCCCTTCCACTCACACCACGAGGATCCGGCGACGGGTCGAAGGACATCCTCACCGAAACACGCTCGCGGCAGGTAATAGGTTGGGGGATGGCTGGTCTCGAGCACCCGCCAGCCGCGGTCCGTCGTGGCGATCAACTGACCACCCAATTCGACGGTGATGGAGCCGGCGAACTCTTCCAGCCGCGGCGGCCGGGGGTAGTCCCACACCGACTCCTGCCCCGGGCGTGGTTTGTCGGGAACTGGCATAGCGCCGAGTGTAGGGACTCGTCGATCGCGGCGATTCAGCGAGCACCCGCAACATCGACCGAATACACAGACTGGGTGCCGCGCAGACCCTTCAGCTCCACCTCGACCGGGGGGTGGAAGGTGACGCCCTTCGAGTCATCGAGCGACTCGTGCAGTTCAGAGCTGACAAGAATCTCGCCGCCCGCGGCCAGATCCGCGATCCGCGCGGCCATCGCTACATTCCGGCCGAAAAGATCGTCGCCCCGTCGCACCGACGAACCCACATGCGCACCGATCCGCACGCGGATGCCGTCATACCGGTCGGCGTTGTCCAGCAGCGCCTGCTGTATCGAGATGCTGCAGCGCACCGCATCGTCGGGCGCGGCGAAGGCGATCATGAAACCGTCCCCCTGGTTCTTCACGACGTAACCGCGGTGATCGGCGACGCGGCGCTCGACCAGGTCGTTGTGACGTTCCAGAATCTTCACCCACGCGCGGTCGCCGAGCGACTCGTTGCGCGCGGTGGAGCCCTCGATGTCGGAGAAGACCAGGACGACCCGGCCGTCCGCGGTGATGCTGGCGAGGTCTGGCCGTTCCACCCGTGCCCAGCCGGCGAGGTCCTCGACCGAGCTGCGTACCGTGCCCACGATGCCGTGACGGATCAGTGAGTCGGCACCCTGCAGCGTGTGCACCACTGTTTTCACGGCCAGCGGTGCGACACCCCGTGGTTTCCGACGGCCCTGACGGAGCGTGCCGGTTTCGTCGCGGCGGTGGCGGCGGAGTTCCCTGCGTGCGCTCGCCAGGTGGCGTCGCGACACGATGAGCAGCACGCCGAGGGTGACCAATCCTGCGAACTCGAGCAGGACGACGACCGCCAGCGCGATGTTCACGCCCTCAGTATGTCGGGCCGCTCAGAGTCGGCCCGTCAGCGCACGTTGGTGTTACGGCGTCCGGTGACGCCCAGGTAGATGGCGATCAGGACCACGGCGAAGACGATTCCGACCATGAACGGGATGATCTTGAATCCACCGTTCTGGTTGGAGTAGCCCAGCTTGTAGGACACCCAGGTCCCCAGGAAAGAGCCGATCGCGCCCAGTACGACTGTCAGGATGACGCCGATGTTCTGCTTGCCGGGCATCACCAGCCGCGCAAGCGCGCCGACGATCAGTCCGACGACGACCGCGCCGATGATGGTTCCAATCACGTGTGCTCCTGGTGTTCAGTGGTTTTGGGGCTTGCAGGCTGACGGCAGACCGGGTTCGGTCTACCCGTTTTCTGTTCCGTCAACCGTGGCCCGCTGCCCAGGTGAAGTCGGGCGGTATCTGAGCCGCTGCCCCCGGACCCGGGGTTTGGCGGCGCCGCGAAAGGGAACAGGGTCGGTCATGAAGTGCGCAATGATCGTGATGTCTGTCCTGGCTTCGGCCGCGGTTCTGAGTGGCTGTTCGCAGATCGAGGAAGTGACCAACGACGGCGGCGACACGACCTGTCAGGACTTTCAGGCCGCCGACGAGAAGAAGCAGAACGATGCCATCACGAAGATGCTCACCGACGAAGGCAAGGCTGAACCGGCCAACGCCGAGCTCGCCGGGACGCGCCTGTCCGTCAGCGCCTTCTGCCAGACGGTGGGGAAGCCGGAAAGCACGATCAAGGAAGCGCCACACCTGTAGCGGCCCAGCGTCTTTGGCGCCGTGGTGAGCACATCTGATCCGGCGTCATCGTCACTGCCGCGGACGATCGCGCGGTGGCTTCTCGGTGCCGTGCTCGTCTTCGCGGGAGTCAGTCACCTGACCTTCGGTCGTCAGGATTTCTACGCCCAGGTGCCACCGTGGCTGCCGCTGGACGTCGACTTCGTTGTCGTCGCCTCAGGCGTCGTCGAGATCGTTCTCGGCGCCAGCCTTCTCCTACTGGCGCGGTGGCGAATCCCGCTCGGGTGGATCGCCGCGGCGTTCTTCGTTCTGGTGTTTCCGGGCAATATCTCCCAGTTCGTCACCCACACGGATGCCTTCGGTCTCGATTCCGATCGTTCGCGGGCGATCCGGTTGCTGTTTCAGCCGCTGCTGGTGCTCTGGGCGCTGTGGTCGACCGGCGCGTGGCGCGCCTGGAGGGCTGGGAAGCGCTCGTGACGGGCGAGGGGGTCGCGAACGACCCACACAATGTAATGACCCTCGTGTCTATTTCGGTGTGACTCAGGGCAAATCGCTTGTGGGGCCGTCACCGATTCGGTGATGGTCCCATTGATCCTCATTGTCCACCGTATCGGCCGCCATACGACGCTTGAGTTAATATTTCAACTCATCGCACCTCAGCAATGACTTTAGAGGCAATAAACAAAGGCGTCGTCGCTGCGCATCATTTCAAGGCCGCTCATCACCGCGGGGCAATAGCACTTGCTAGATGGCTAAGGGAGGATGCGATGACCCCTCTGGGATTGACTTGCGCTTTGACCCCATATGCCTCAGAAGCCATTCACCGCAAATGTGAAAGCGTTTGCCATGCCGGTCACTCGGCAACTTTTATTGTACGACAGAAATTGTGTGCCTACGCTTTGATCACGTCGTTTACGTCAGAAATGGCGCCAATTCATCAACGTCTCCATCGAGGGGAGCGGTCATGAAAACCGCGATTCGAAAAGCAGGCAAAGTCGGCACTGTGTGTGGCGCCACGATCGGTTCGGCGCTGTTGGCGGTGTCGACCGCCATGACGGCGTCGGGGGAGAGCACGGCACTGATCATCAACGGCATGGGGGTGCCGACGACCCCGGATCTGATCATGTCGCAGATGCTGGGTGGAGCCTTTCGCGACGAGAATCGGGTGAGCGTCTATTGGCCGGCGCAGGCCCGGCCGTACACCGGCGCCGACGACCTGACGTTGGGTGAGTCGATCAGGCAGGGCAAGACCAATCTCGGTGCCGAGATAGCGGCGGCGCTCGCCCGGCTCGACCGGGACGAGAACGGCAACGTGATCAACGGTGACCAGGTCACGGTGGTCGGGCTGTCGGGCGGCGCCTTGGTGGTCACCGAAGTACTGCGGGACATGGCGACCGACGTCGATGCGCCCGACGACGACGACATCAATTTCGTCGTCATTGCGGACTCCAGTCGGCAGACGCTGGTCAATGAATCGCGCTACAACCCGGTGTACGACTACACCTATCAGCCTGCGCCCGACACGAAATACGACACGATCACCGTGACCGGTGAGTACGACGGGCTCGCCGACTTCCCCGATCGCTGGTGGAACCTCACCGCAGTCCAGAATGCGATGGCCGGCGCGCTCACCGTGCACGTGTCGACCGCGTTCGCCGACCTGACGAAGGTGCCCACGGAGAACATCACGACCGACATCAACGCTGTGGGTGGCAGCACGACGCACTACCTGGTGCCCACGGCCAAGCTCCCCTTGGTGGCGTTGAACCCGTCCCTGGCATCGCGTGAGGCAGAGCTGAAGAGGATCGTTGATGCCGGCTACAGCCGCAACGACGACCGTCCCAGCCTGCTGAGCGCGCCTACCGCTTCACCGGCCGCGTCGTCGGAGAACATCGCCACCTCGGTGGCCGACGAGCCCAACCAGCCCGGTGGTGTCGACGACACCGCTCCGGCGGTACTGGACGCCGCAGTGCCGATCGAGGCGAACGACGGTGAGCCCACCGGTGACACCGACGCCATCGACGCCGCCGAGACCGCCGACGACGCGTCGGCCGATGCGACAGCGACGACGGACGCGACAGCGACGACGGACGCGACAGCTACGACGGCCCGTCAGACCGAAGCGGCCGAAGACCCCGACGCCACGACCTCCGGTGCAGACGGTGCGGCGCCCCCCGAGTCGGCACCTAAGTCCGACGCGGCGGACGACGAGGCGGCCGACGCTGACCAGGATGCCGAGTCCGCAGGCTCGGATTCATCCAGCGATTCAGCATCCGAGGCCTCCGGCTCGTCTGCATCCGACTCGTCGGAGTAGTTGCCCCGACACCTGAGGGGTGATCCCGGGCGGCTTAACCCACCCCGAGTCGGGCAGCCGCCCGGTTGGCGGCAGCGGGGCCCGCCAACTGTCGCAGCAGGAGCAGTCCGTCCAGCAGGGCGAGCGTGGCCTCGGCCTCTGCCCGCTGCTCCGACGGATCGGCATCCAGAAAGCCGGAGAGCCAGTCGACCCAGGCGTTGACGAGGCCGCCGGCGAGTCCACGGAAAGGTTCGATCCCGGCCGTCGCCAGTCCGCACGCTTCGAAGTACAGCCCGAACATCGGGTCGAACTCCCTTGTCGCCAGAATCGGCCATGCGGTCCGTGACAACGTCACGCAGTCGGCCGCGGGGTCCGTGAACGCCTGGCCGAGGGCGGCCTGCAGTTGCTCGGCGAGAGCGCCGAGCACCGCCTCGATGAGTTCCTGCTTGCTGGGGAAGTAGTAGACGATCACGCGGTCGCTGACCCCGAGGCGCTTGGCCACCCGCCCGAACGTGAGTCGGCTCAGCCCATCGCTTCGAGCCGCGCCCATGGCGGCGTCGAGGATGTCGTCGCGCGAATGCCGGTACCCCATCGCCCTTGATCGTAGTGGTGACTACGTTTAGAGTTTGTAGTGATCACTACAAACGGAGGTGTTTCATGGCATCGGTTGCCAATCCCCAGAATTACGAGTCGTCACCATCGAACGCTGTGCGTTTTGGCGTGCCATTCATTTCGTACGGACGCATCTTCGCCGGCGCGCTGTCGTGGGCGAGCCCGACGGCGTCGTCCCGGGTTTTCCTTCTGGGCAGAGATCCCGCCGACGGCCGGACCGGGCTGTTGGCGCGGCTGTTCGGCATCCGTGACCTCGCGCTCGGGCTCGGGCTTCAACACCCCAGCGCCGACGTGCGCAAGCTCGTCCTGCAGGCGGGCGTGGCCATCGACACCGCCGACGTGGCAGCCACGCTGTTGGCCGTTCGGTCCGGTGCGCCGAAGTCGGCCGTGTTGGGTGCCGCCGGCGGTGCGGCATTGTTTATCGGAATCGGGCTGACTGCGCTCGCCAGCGATCGCTGACAGCGCTCTCCTCCGTTTCGCTCCCTGCGTCGGCCCCGTGCATTGACGCCGGCGGCGGGGCCGCTGTGGGCCCCGCTCGTAGGATCGCGGTGTGAGTGACACGGTGGGCAGGCAGCACGTCGTCGTTGCGGGCGGCGGCCTCGCCGGTCTGGCCGCCACGGTGTGGCTGGCCGAACTCGGCTATTCCGTCACCCTGCTGGAGAGCAATGGCTCGCTCGGCGGTCGTACCGTCGGTCTGACCTCCGGCCACGGTGACGCGATCGAGAACGGCCAGCACGTGCTTGCGGGATCCTACGAGAACATCTTCCGCTACCTGGATTCCGTTGGGACACGCCACCTTCTGGAATTTCCCGACGAGTTCGGGGTGCGCTACCTCGGCGGGCATGTGGAGACGTTTGGCTTTCGCCCCACCAATCTGCGGCGCACGCTGCTCGGGCAGGTGCGCGGGTTGAGCATCCCGACCCTGATCAGGGCGACTCCGGCGTGGGCCCGGCTGATCCGCGACGTGATCCGGTTCGACGATTCACTCGACGACATCACCGTCGACGAGTGGTTCGACCGGCTGCGGTTCCCCGATGCGGTTCGCCGAATCATGCTGAACGCCATGGTGATCGGGCTGCTCAACGAGCTACCGCACCTCGCGTCTGCGCACGCCTTCGCCGCACTGCTGCGCACCGGCGCCGACCGGGTGCGTCGGGCCGGCGGTGGGGCCGCCCGAATCGGATTCCCGACCGTCGACCTGGACACGCTCTATCTCGACGGGGCGCGCAGGGTGATGGCTGAGCGCGGGGTGGAGGTACGACTGCGGACCCGCGCGGTGTCGGTCCGGGTGAGCGACGGCCGCGCCTGCGGTGTCGCCCTGGCCGACGGTTCGGTCGTCAAGGCCGACGCGGTGGTGCTGGCCGTCCCGTCCTGGAACCTCCGGTCGCTGCTCGACGAGGTGCCGAGTTCGGAGGACGCCCGTCTGGCCGCCAAGAAGCTCGAACCGATTCCCATCATGAACGCCTACGTGTTGCTCGACCGTGCACTCGGCACGGTAGCGCCGTGGGAATCGTTGCTGGACAGCGACATCGGCTGGGTGTTCGACCGCGACCGCATGCACGGACCGCGGGAAGACGGCAACCACCTGTATGCGTTGACCACCTGCGCGGCCTACGACTTGATGGAGCTGAAGAACGCCGACGTCGCCGACCGCCTTGTTGGCGCATTGCGGGCGAGCTATCCGGCGGCGCGCGACGCCGAAGTCCTGGACGTCACTGTGGTGCCGTGGCCGAAGGCCACGTTCTCCTCGCGGGTGGGCATGTCGACGATCCGGCCGGGTAATGCGACGTCACTGCCCAATCTCGCGCTGGCCGGCGACTGGACCCACAACGACTGGCCGACGACGATGGAGGGCGCCGCGCAGAGCGCGGCCCGCGCCGTGGATCTCGTCCACGCCGCGTTGGTGACCGCCTCGACGGCCGCCGGCAGAAACAACAGAGCCGGCGACCGCGAGGGCACCGGCTCTGGATAGCGAGATCGTCGGATCAGCGATCTGCGTCCTCATGCCGGCGCGCGATGGCCAGAAGTTCATCGCGAACCGTTGACTGCGGCAGCGCATTGATCCGCGCATACATGCGTCGCCGGTTCACGGCGCGCTTCACGTCTGTACGGAACTGCATGAACGACATTGTCTTGACTCCTTGTTAGGCCTCCCGGTTCCCGAGAGGTTATTTGCTGGGTGTCCTCCGTGTCGAGGATCGCCCGGCAAGTAGAACGCTTTGATCGTCCGTGTTAATTCTGTGTGAATCAACTTTTGCGCTGTGAGTTTGGCGACACCCAGGTATCACTGCAGCTAGACGAGGTGCCGACACCACGGTCGTAGCCGCCCAACCGCGGTGCGGAGAGACGTAATCACCGTCAGCACGTTAGGGGCTGACACTCAGGCAGCTTTGCTACGTGTCGCGCGTCACACACCTCTGCCGACTTAGACGGCGATCACGGTGTCACACCGCCGCGGGGTGCGCCTTGCCCTGCGTGGGCGCGGTATCCACCAGATCATGCGTGACGCCGTAGCGTTCGCGCTGCTCGGCCAGCAGCCGGCCGTGATTGCGGAGGGCCCGCTTCGTCCGTAGTGCGTTCACGCCGGGAACGGCAGCGAGGAGTCGGTTGACACCGCCCACCACGGGACCCAGCACAGCGGGGAGATGCTTGAGGGTGGTCTCGGGGATGCCGAGCTTCGTCGCCGCCTCATCGCCCAGGAATGCCCGCGTCAGGCCGTTGACGACGCCGACGGCGCACTCGTGTCTGCGTCGGCCGCCCAGCGGCACCAGTTCGGCGATCTCGACCGCCAGATAGTCGTGGGTCAACGCTCGGACGAACTCGCGGTCGGCGTCATGGGGATCGGTAGCGGTCAGCGCGTAGAGCTCCTCGATCAGCGTGTGGTCGGCCTCGGTGGCCGGATTGAGTTCGGGACCAACGCCGTTCAACAGACCGACGTAACGCCAGAAATGGTAGATGTCGTCGAGTTCGTCCGCGGTGTAGCGCACCCCGAGCTTGTACATCGCTGCGAGTGCGACGTGTGCGAACTCGGCGATCGTGAAAGCCATGAAGCTCTGGGATATCGGTGTGCCCCAGGCTTCGCTGTCCCAGTCGCCGCTGTCCAAGAGGTGCCTACGCACGAATGCGTGAATCATCCTTACCCGGAACGTGGTGGCGAATCCGGCTCCGTCGCGGCGCAGGCCGCCGGGTTTGAGGATCTCTTCGAGCCAGGACCCGACTTCCAGGGAGCGCACCGCGGCTTGGGACGTGTAGCGCCCAGTCATCACCAACGGCATGCCGGCGGTCGCGTTCATCGCGCCCGCGGTCAGCGATGCCGCGGCGAGCGCCACCCCGTAGGACGTCATATGACGGACGAGGTGTCCACCGGCTCGGTCGAGACGGTCGTGATCCAACCAGGCCGGCTCGTGGTCCACCTGGTCGAACAGTGCCCGCAGTGATTCAGGGGCGTGGGGGACCGAGTCGATCCCGTCGGCAAGGGCGGCTCGGAACATGGCCATACCCGCGCCGCGCCCCAGGCCGGCGAAATCCGCGACGACGGCGTCGGCCAGGGGGTCGGCGCTATGAACTCCGTCGACCCATTGCCGTCCGCGCTCGCCGTAGCGGTGAATGGCCACATCGGCGTTGTGTACCGCTGCTGTTGTCATGTTCATGCATACAATGCAAACATGAGAAAACCTCACTTACTACTCACTTCTTGAGCGGCAGTAATGGCGACACAGATCAGGACACTCCCGCAGCAACAGCGGGCGCGAGAAATGCGTCGGCGTCTCCTCGACAACGCGCTGAAGCTGATCGCCACACGCGACGTCGACATGGTGACGACCCAGGCGGTCGCCGACTCCGCCCACGTCAGCATCGGCACTGTGTACCGGTACTTTCCGGACCGTACGGCGATCATCGCCGAGCTGGTGGACGAGGCTGCCCGCGACATCTCGTTTGAGTTGGTCCGCGGCGTCAGCAAGGCACTCGACCGCGATGTCGACGCCGCGTTGCTGATCGTGGTGGACACGCTGACGTCCGCGTACGAGAAGCATGCGCCGATCATCCAGGCGGCGCTGACGTCCTCATCTTCTGGAGTGCCTGCGTACCTCAATTTCACCGCAATGGACGAGATCGAACGCAGCCTGCTCCCGCTCGCCAGCGCCATCCCCGGCCGGGCACGACCCGATCTCTCGCCGGCCGAGTTGGAGGACCTGGTATTCGTCACCATGGGGGTGACGTCGAGTGCGTGCCTGCGCATCGCGCTGCAGCGGCCCGCTGGATCTGATCGCGACAGCATGGTCGCCCTGACCGCAAAGATGCTCGCCGCCGCGCTGACCGCGGCGCCCGGACCGCAGAAGCCGGAGGCTATCTAAACCCCCGCGGAGTCCTTTCAGGCACTCTTCTCCGGGATGGCGTCGCTGTACGGTGCGGTGCTGCGGTCGTGGAGCGGATGGACGGCCATGTACACCAGGCCGATGATGACCACCACCGCCGCAGACAGCGCCACGATCCAGTTGTCGTACCACGGGGCATCCGGGGTCCGCGGCCACGCCATGTTGATCATGGCGATGACGCCGTAGATCAGAGCGGCGACGTTGACGGACATGCCCCACTTGCCGAGTGTGTACTTGCCGCTGGGAACCCAGCCCTTCAGGCGTGCCCGGATTGCCGCCAGAACGACCATCTGGAACCCGAGATAGATACCGAACGCCGCGAAGCTGATGATCTTGGTGATCGCGTCGGTGGAGAACTTCGACCCTATGACGATCACCGCGGGCACGATCGCGGCGAGCAGCAGTGCATACGGTGGGACGTGCCGAGTGGCGGAGAACTTGCTGAGCAGCGAACTGCCCATGATCATCCGGTCTCGGCCGTAGGAGTAGGCCAACCGGCTCGCGGCCGCCTGCAGGCTCATCGCGCAGGACAGGAATGAGATCAGCACGATCAGCAGGATCACCTTGGAGCCGACCGGTCCGAAGGCTTCGTTGAGGACCGTGCTGACGGGATCTGTGTCCTCGCCGGCGATGACGGCGGGGATGTCTGCCACCGCGAGCACAAGAGCCAGACACACGAACGTTGCTGCGGCGCCACCGATGTAGATAGTCCGGCGCATGGCTTTCGGGATCAGCCGTCCGGGGTCCACCACCTCCTCGGCGACATCGCCGCAGGCCTCGAATCCGTAGTACTGGTAGATCCCGATGAGCGCGGCGGCCGCGAACGCCCACAAGTAGTTGCCGTCACCGCCGGCGCCGAAGCTGTCGAAGATGATGCCGAGATTGTGTTCGCGATGCGCGACGAGCAGCCACACGCCGACGACGAGCGCACCGATGATTTCGGCGGTGAAGCCGATGATCGCGGCTCTGGCAAGGACTTTCGTTCCCATGAAGTTGATTGCGGTCGCCAGCGCGAGCAACACCAGGGCGAACGCGATGACGTTGTTCACCGTCGCGTCGATACCGAAGGTGGCTGCAATGAACGGACCGGAGCCGTAGACCACCGAGGAGATCGTCACCAGCAGAGCCACCATGTAGACCCACCCGGTCATCCACGCGTATCGGCGGCCCCATAGTCTGCGTGCCCACGGATACACCCCGCCGGCGACGGGGTACTGCGCGACGACCTCACTGAAGCTCAGCGCGACCAGAAACTGTCCCAGGCCGACGATGAGGAAGCTCCAAATCATCGGCGGACCGCCCGTGGCCAGCGCGAAGGCGAACAGGGTGTACACGCCGACTACGGGGGAGAGATAGGTGAAGCCGAGGGAGAAGTTGGCCCACGGGCTCATCTCCCGCTTGAACTCGGATTTGAACCCGAGCGCGTGCAGATGCGCGGCGTCATCACGGTGATGTGAAGATTCGGAACCCTCGCCGGGGGCGCTGGTGGGCGGCGTTGAAGTGGACATCAGCCTGCTTTCTCCTCGCGCTGCGAAGCCAAGTGAGCGAAAAACTACAGTCCTATTGTTTAAACGGCAACAGGAACGGCAGAATTGGCCTGGAATCCGGTAGATTGCCGGCGTCGGACGTACCGCGGAGGAGGAGGGCGCCGGTGTCGTCGTTGTCTCCGCTCGTTGCGGCCGAAGCCCCGGTCGGGCGCGCCGACGAGATCGTTCAGCGCATCACCGAAGCCATCCATCTGGGGCTTCTCGACGACGGCGAACGCCTGCCCGTGGAGATCGACCTGGCAGCGCAGTTCGGGGTGGCGCCGATGACCGTCCGGGAAGCACTGGCGACGTTGCGTGGGCAGGCATTGGTCGAGACCCGGCGCGGTCGCAGCGGGGGTTCGTTCGTGCGCCGCCCATCGGGTCCGCCGGTTGGCCAGCTGACGGCGCGCTTGGCCGCGATGAGCGCATCCGAACTGCGCGATCTTTTCGACGAGCACACCGCTATCGCTGGACAGGCGGCGCGCTTGGCCGCCGAGCGGGCCGCCCCCTATGCCGTACGTCGGCTCTTCGCCCTGACCGATCAACTGGGCGCGGCCTCGACGTTGGGCGATCGGATACGCGCCGACAGCCGGTTCCACATCCAGGTGGCCATCGCGTCGCAGTCGGCACGGTTGGCGCGCCGGGAGGCGAACCTGCAGGCGGAAGTCGCCGGCCTGATCTGGCTTCCCGTCGGCCGGCAGATCGATGTGGCCACGCGGGTCGAGGAGCAGCATGCGATCGCCGCGGCGGTGGCCTCCGAGAACGCCGACGAGGCAAGGCGTCTCGCCGAAGCGCACATCATGGGCCAGCTCGCACGCCTGACGCAGATCAATCTCGAACTGTCGGTCGGCGGTGCGGGATCATGACCGACAACGCGCTGGCACGCCGTCTGGCCGAGGACGCATCGCGATCTCTCGAACCGATCTACGAGTTGCTCGCCGACATCGCCGAGGACGTCCTGCGCAGTCAGCCACCACGGGCAGCCCTCACCGAAGCGCACTTCGGGGGGCTGCAGCGCCGACTCGCCGACCTTCTCCAGGAGGAGCGGGCGGTGTGGGGAATGGGCTTCATCGCGGCGCCGTTCGTCGTCGACGGTAAAGAGCGGTATCTCGCCTGGTGGCAGCGGAACAACGGCCGCGTGGCCCGGCTGAGGCTGAACTTCGACCCGGCTTCGGTCGACGTGTACGACTATCTCCAGATGGATTGGTATCAACTGGCGCAACGAGGCCAACGGCGCGTCGCGTATGGGCCGTATGTCGATTACAGCGGATCCGACATGTACACCATCACTGCGACAATCCCAATCGTTGCCGACGGCATCTTCCTGGGTGTGGCGGGCGCCGATCTGGTGGTCGGCGAGGTCGAGCGGCACCTTCTCGAGGCACTGCGGCAGACCGGCGATGACGCCGTCGTCGTCAACACGGAGCGGCGCGTCATTGCGGCCAACACCGCTAGGTGGTTCGTCGGATCCCGTCTACCGGCAATGCCGGTGGTCGGCCCGAGCGCGGACGCCATGGCGTTCCGGGAGGTCGCAGAGATGCCGCTGGGCACCGGCTGGGTACTCGCCATTGCCTGGCAGGACGCCGACGAGCAACGGCGCGCCGGCGACGCGTAGCCGGCAGTCATCGGAAGGTGCGGCCTCACCTGTTGACATTAAGCATCTAATTTTAGAGTATTTAGTGACTATCCAGTCGCCCAGGTCGCCCACCCCTCGGAGGTAGCACTGATGTCGTCGGCCACCCTCGGCCCCGTTCCCGCATTCGACGTCGCTGACCCGGCGTTCTCGATCACTTCCGCCGAGGTCCACGATGCCCGCGAACGCAGCTGGTACGCGACCACTCCGTACGGCATCGCGGTGCTGCGCTACGAACAGGTGAACCGCTTGCTCAAGCACGCCAAGCTGCGGCAGGGCAGCGCCGCCTGGCCTGCGCACAACGGCGTGACCGAGGGACCGTTCGCCGAGTGGTTCGCCAGCTGGATTCTCAACAAGGAAGGTGAAGAGCACCACCGGCTGCGCCGCCTGATGAACCCCGCGTTCTCGCACAAGCTCATCGGCGCGCTCGTCCCGAGATTCCAGGAACTGGGCAACGAACTCATCAACAACTTCGCCGAACCGGACCGCTGCGAGTTCGTCAGCGAGTTCGCCGAGCCGTACGCCGCCCGGGTGATCGCGATCATGCTCGGCATCCCCGAAAGCGAATGGAGGGTCATCGCCACCGAATCGGTGACCATCGGGCTGTCCCTCGGGGTGACGATCCGAGAGGATCTGCCCAAGATCGAGGCGGCGCTGCAGCGGCTATACGACTACTGCGACGCCCTCATCGCCGACCGGCGCGCGAACCCCCGCGACGATTTTGTCACCACCCTGGTCAACGCGTCGCGGGCCGAGGATGGCCGACTGAGCGACACCGAGCTGCGAGATGCCATGGTGCTGCTGATCTTCGGCGGATTCGACACCACCCGCAATCAGCTGGGGCTGGCCATGCAGACGTTCATGGCCCACCCCGATCAGTGGCGACTGCTTGCCGAGCGGCCCGATCTCGGCGGGAGCGCCGTCGAGGAGGTGATGCGGGTCAACCCCACGGTGCGGTGGGTGACCCGCGAGGTGTTGGAGGATTTTGAGTACGAGGGTGTCCTACTCACCGCCGGCACCACGGTCCACCTCTACAGCGAGTCTGCGGGCACCGACCCGAGAGTTTTCGAATCGGGCTTCGACCTCACTGCAGAACGTAAGCCGCACTTCGGTTTCGGTGGCGGCGCACATCACTGCCTGGGCCATTTCGTTGCTCGCTCGGATATGAGCGAAGCCCTGCCCCTGCTGGCGCGCCGACTGCGCGACCCCCACGAACTTCCCGGCGCCGAGTGGCTGCCGGATTCGGGCAACACCGGACCGATCCGGTTGCCCATCGGCTTCACGCCAGCCCCGTGAACGCCGGACCTGCAGCCCCCACGCAGACCAGAAAGGATTTCAGAATGCACGTCACTGTAGATCTCGCGAAGTGCCAGGATCACGGCCAGTGCGCGATCGCCGCGCCCACGGTGTTCTCCCTCAACGACGACGGCAAGCTCGAATACGACGAGAATCCCGACGATTCACAGCGCAGTGACGTCGAGGAGGCGGCCGACGTCTGTCCCGCCCAGGCCATCCTCATCAAGGATTGAGCAAACGATGACAACAACACCACTGGACGCGCACCGTCAGGCGAACGCCTCGAGCCCCGACCTCGCGGCCGCGCTGTCGGCCATCACCGACCGCGGTGTCGAATTCGTGTATTTCCAGGCGGTCACCATCACCGGCCGGGTCGTCGGCAAGGTCGCACCCGCCCGGCATTTCGAGCGGTTGGCCACCAAAGGTGTGCAACAGCATCAGACCGCGGTGGCCAACCTGCAGGGGACCCGGGAGGGCGTGCTGCTCGCCGGTGGCGTGCACGCTCCCGAGTACACGGCCATCCCGGATCTGGAAACCTTTGCGGTCCTGCCCTGGGACTCCAGCTTCGCCCGGGTATTCTGCCGGCTGTACGAGCCCGATCACCTGACAGATGCTCCCGGCGCTGAATTCGCCTGCGACTCGAGGGGCCTGCTGCGTCGCCTGCACGAAGGTTTCACCGATCGCACCGGTCTGGAGCTGCGCACCGGCTGCGAGCCCGAGATGACATGGCAGGGTGAAGGTTTGGAGGCGCAGTTCCGACCCGGATCGAGCCCCGCCTACCACATCGAACACCTCGAACGGAATCGACCGATCGTCAAGAAGGTCGTCGAGTACGCCCAGGCGCTCGGCCTGGACATGGTTGAGGGCGACTACGAGGACGAGTTCCAGGTGGAACTGAACTTCATGTACGACCGTGCCGATCTCACCGCGGACCGGCTCACCACCTACCGCCAGATTTGCAAGCAGGTCGCCCGCGAACTCGGTATCCATGCGAGTTTCATGCCGAAACCGGCGACCGGGATGATGGGCAACGGCTGCCACCACAACCTCAGCCTGTGGCGTGACGGCGTCAACGTGCTGGCGGACCCGGGGCGCACCGAACTGCACCTGACCGACATCGGGCGACATGCACTCGGTGGTCTGTTGGCCCACTCCGCCGGCGCCATGCTGATCAACGGCTCGACCGTCAACTCCTACAAAAGGTATTGGGATGCAGGGCAGTTCGCACCGTCGCGGATCAACTGGGGCTTGGACAACAAGACCTGTACCGTCCGGCTGTCGGCAGTCGGACGGCTCGAGTACAAGCTGCCCGACGCTGCGGTCAACCCATACCTGTCACATGCGGCGATCCTGGCTGCGTGCGAGGACGGCATGAAGAACGCGATCGACCCCGGACCGCCGACCCAGGGCTCGTCCTACGACGCACCGCAGGACGAGCGGTTCCCGGCGTTGCCGCTGACGCTCGGCGAGGCGATCAGCGCTTTCCGCGCCGATGAGGTGCTCAACCAGGCCTTCGGACCGGTGTTGTCGGCGTTGCTCGTCGACTTCCACGCCGACGAATGGGCTCGATTCTGTGGATACGTCACCGATTGGGAGCGCGACATGTACTGGAACGACACCCCGTGACCGCCGCTCTGAGGCTGGCGTGCCTCGATGCCGAAGCGCCGCCACTGTTCTCCCGTTGGACCCCCGAGAGTGGCAGGCAGGGCTACGAGCCCGGCGTCGCCGAGGCGCTGGGTGACGAACTTGGCCGTCCGGTGGAATGGGTCCGTGTGCCGTGGGTCGACATGATTCCCGCGGTGCAGCGTGGCGACGCCGACGCGGTGCTGTGCGGCCAGGGAATCACCGCCGAGCGGCAGGCCCAGGTCGACTTCACCAGGCCCTACGCCGTGTTCCACGAGGGCGTGCTGGTCCGCAGGGGCGCGGGGATCCACACGGCCGCCGACCTGGTCGGCCGCAGGGTCGCCGCGATCGAGAACAGCACCAACATGGCGCTCGTCGAGACCTTCGAGGGCGCGGTCCCGGTGCCGTTCGGCGCGGGCTCCGACGACGTGTACGCCGACATGCTGGCCGCACTGCTGAGCGAGGACGTGGATGCGGTCGTCGACGACGACGTCGTGTTCGTCCCACTCGGCGCGACACATCCCGACTACGAACTCGCCTTCACGGTGCAGACCGGAAACCGTTGGGGGATCGCGGTGTCCAAGGACCGGCCGGACACCCTAGCCGAGATCGACGGCGCGCTGGTTCGGCTCATCGAGTCGGGACGGTTGCGCAAGGTCTGGGAGGAGTGGTTGCCGACACTCGACTATCCGTTCGCGGGGGACTGAATGACCCGGCCGCTGGTGGCCGTGGCTGGTCGGCGGGCCGCACACGCGCCGATCCTGCGATTCTCGGCGACCCTTGCGGCCGAGGCGATCTGCGAAGCGGTTTGGGCGGCCGGCGGCGAACCGGTCATCGTGCACGGCCCCGCCGCCAACCCGCTGGCCGAACTGCCGATGCGCCTCAGTAGATTCAACGCAGTTCTGCTGCCTGGCGGTGCGGATATGGAACCCGGTAGATACGGCGCGGAGCCGGCTCCGGAGACCACGGATACCGTGGCCTTCCAGGACGAGTTCGATCTCGGTATCACCCGGTCGGTAATCGACCTCGACCTGCCCGCGCTGGCGATCTGCCGGGGCATGCAGGTTCTCAACGTCGCACTGGGTGGAAGTCTGACACAGCATGTCCCAGAGACAAACACGCTGCATCACAACGCGATTCATCATGTCGAGGTGGCCGACGGCTCGCGGTTGCACGCCATCGTGGGTGCCGCGGATATCGATGTGTCGTCGTACCACCATCAGGCCATCAACCGGCTGGCAGATGACCTGGTGGTCACCGCCGTCGCCGCCGACGGCCTGATCGAGGCGGTCGAGCACCGACGCGCCGACATGATCGGAGTCCAGTGGCATCCCGAGGATCGGCACGCCACGTCGGACACCGACGCCGCACTGTTCGCCGACCTGATCGACCGAGCCCGGAAACGAAAGGACTCTCAGTGACCGACAAAGAGCCCGCCGAGCATCGGGTGCGCAGAGAAGACGTCACCCCGGGCCTTCCGATACCCGAAGTGCCGCGTGCGCACATCTGCGTCCTGGCCTCGCTGAACTACCCCGACATCAGCGCCGCGGACGCTGCGCTTGTCAAGCGCTTCACCCGCGTCACATTGGAGACCCTGGTGGGCCTCGGTGCCTCCTACGAACTCTGGGATACCACGGTCCCACTCGAGAACCCCTCGGAGGCCGCAGGGTTCGACGGCTTGCTGCTTCTCGGCGGTGGTGACATCGACGGCTCCTGCTACGGCGTCAGCACCCGCCACCCGGCCAGTTACGGGATCGACGCGCGCGCCGACCGCGACGCCTTCGCCGTCATCGCGGCGGCCGAGGCCGCCGACCGCCCGATCTTCGGAATCTGCCGGGGTTCCCAGCTGCTCAACGTTGCGCGGGGCGGCACGATCATTCCCGACATCGTCGACTACGCCCTGCACCACGGCGCCCCAGGTGAACCCGAGTTCGTCGACGAGCCGATCGACATCATTGCGGGCACCCGGCTGTCGTCGATCATGGAGACTCCCAGGGTGACCGGTCGGTCCGGTCATCACCAGGCCGTCGACCGGATCGGCACCGGACTGGTGGTGGCGGCGCAGGCTCTCGACGGAATCACCGAGGCTGTCGAGGATCCGGACCGCTTCTATCTCGGTGTTCAATGGCATCCCGAGGACGACGACGGTCCAGAAGCCGACCGGCTTCGGTTGTTCGGTGCGTTCGTCGCCGCAGCCGAGCAGTCACGTCTGAGTGGTGTTGCCGCGGCAGCACCCCGGGAGTGATCACCGCCCGGGGTTTGACGCAGGTCGACAGCCTCGGCCTGACGCTGGTTGCCGGCGCGGCTGCCGCCGACCGCGACATCGCGTGGGCACACGCGATCGAACTGGCCGACCCGACCCCATACCTCACCGGCGGCGAACTGGTGATGACGACGGGAATCAACATCGGCGCCGACGCCGCGATGCAGTCCGCCTACCTCGGACGCTTGTCGTCGGCCGGGGCGGCTGCGCTGGCCGTCGACACGGGCACCACGTTCTCCGATGTACCCGCGGGTGTGCTTGCGGCAGGTAATGACTCGGGTGTTCCGGTTCTCAAAGTGCCCGCCTCGACACCGTTCATCGCGATCGCGCGGGTTGTGATCGACGCGGTGAAGGCGGACGAACTGCGTTCGGTGCAAAGAGTCGTCGACCACCAGGAGGTCCTCGCGCGGGCGACCCTGCGCGGCGGCATCCCCGCTGTCGTCGACGCACTCTCCGACGCGCTGTCGGCGGACGTCGTCGTCACCGGCTCCGACGGCATGGTGCTTGCCGCCGGCGGAGCCGAACACCCGCGACTGGTCACCGCGCTCGCCGGGTCCCTTCGGCCTGCCGCAGTCCGGCGGCATGCCGGATACGTCACCGCCGACGGTGACGCGCTGGTCACCATTCAGAGCCTGCGGGTCGCCCAACTTGTCCGCGGCCATCTGGCGGTGCGGACCGTACAGCCGCTGTCGAACTCCGATCGACTTCTCCTGGCGCACGCGGTGTCGTTGATCTCGATCACCCTGGAGAAGCCCGCGCGCGTCATCGATGCGGAACAGCGGCTTCGGACCGCGGTGGCACGCGAGATGCTCAGTGGATCAAGCACTGTCGACACCGGGGTGCTGCGCTACTTCGGCTTCGAACCTGACGGCGACGTGGTGGTGGTCGTCGTCAGCGGCGTCGGACCGGTCTTCACCGCTGAGCAGAACCTGGGTCAGACGCTGTCGACCGCCGGTGCCTATCTGATGGCGCCACGCGGGGACCAGATCGTGATCGTCGTGCCTTCCGCCGGAAGCAAACGCCGCATTCTGCATGTGATCGGAGAGTTCGCCCGCACATCCACGGTCACGCCGACGGCGGGGGCCAGCAGGCCCGGACGGCTCTCCGAGGTCACCGTGGCGCTCCAAGAAGCCTGTGTCGCACTGCAATGCAGTGTCGGTTCCGGTGTCACGGAGTTCGATGAGCTCGGTGCTTTCGGCGCGCTCCTCGGCAGTCGTAGCGCCGCCGAGCTTCGAATTATCGCCGCCCCATTGGATCCACTTGCGGGCCGCGATGACGACCTGATCGAGACGCTGGCGGCCTTCCTGCAGCACAATGGTCAGCTGGAGGCTGCTGCCGCCGAACTCCACGTCCATCGCCACACGATGCGGAATCGTTTGCGGCGCATCAGCGAAGTGTTGGCCGACGATCTGGGATCAGCCGACACCCGCGCGCGGCTGTGGCTGGCCATCAAGGCCAGGAAGTTGCTGCCGACCCAGGTGTGAGGGCCGCTGTCACCCGGTGCCGCCGTCGAGTGGTGGCGGCCCGCTGCGGTAGGTGACGGGAGTGGCCGACAGCGAGATCGGGTTGGCGACCTGAGGGGAGGCGCTTCCCGGCACCGACACCGTCGCGCCGATCCCGAGCCGGTCGGCGAAGGCGAAGGCCTCGGCCAGATCGTTGATGGGTCCGACCGGCACACCGACGGCGGTCAACGTCGCGTACCAGTGATCGGCGCCGTTCGCTTTCAAGGCAGATTCGAGAAGGGCGCACAACGTGTCCCGGTGGGCCACCCGCTGCGGGTTGCTGGTGAACCTGGGGTCGTCGGCGAATTCTGGCCTGCCGATCGCGGCGCTGAATGCCCTGAACTGCTTGTCATTACCGACGGCCACCGCTATGGGTCGGTCGGCGGTCTCGAAGGTCTGGTACGGCGCGATGCTGGGATGGCGGTTTCCCATGATGCCCGGCACCACGCCGGCGCCGAGGAAGCCCGAGGCCTGGTTGACCATGGACGACAGCAGCACCGAGAGCAGGTTCGTCTCGACCCGCTGCCCTTCGCCGGTGCGGTCCCGATAGGCCAGGGCAGCCAGGATTCCGCTCAGCGCATGCAGTCCGGCAAGCACGTCGACAAGCGCCACACCGACCTTGGTGGGATCACCCGGTTCGGTGCCGGTGACGCTCATCAAGCCGCCGACTGCCTGCACCAGCAGGTCGTAGCCCGGCAGCGTCGCCCCGCCGCCGCGGCCGAAGCCGGTGATCGAGCAGTAGATGATGTCGGGCCGGATGGCACGCAGATCGTCGTAGCCCAGCCCGAGTTTCTCCATGGTGCCAGGCCGGAAGTTCTCCACCACGATGTCGGCCCGGGCCACAAGATCGCGTGCCTGTTGCAGGTCGTCGGCGTCCCCGAGATCCAGGGCGACTGATCGTTTGTTGCGGTTGACTGCGTTGAAATATGTGGCGACACCGGCTGAATCGTGAGGAGGTCCCCAGTGCCTGGTGTCGTCACCGGAACCGGGACGTTCGACCTTGACGACGTCGGCGCCGAAATCGCCGAGCATCATCGTCGCGTAGGGTCCGGCGAGGATCCGGCTGAAGTCCACCACGACGATGTCCTCGAGCGCCCCGGCGATCATGTGCCAGGCCTCCCGCCTCGGAGATAGACAGTGGTGGTGTGGGTGAAGAACTCGCGGGCGGCACCACCCTGCTCCTTGGGGCCGAGGCCACTCTTCTTGGCGCCGCCGAACGGCACGTGGGGGTCCGCGCCCGCCGACTCGGAGTTGATGTGCAGGACCCCGACATCGATCTGGTCGACAGCCTGCAGAGCACGGCTGACGTCCTGCGTGAACACCGCTGCCGAGAGCCCGAATTCACTGTCATTGGCCAGTGCGAACGCCTCGTCGGCGGCGTCGGCCCGCCGAACCGCGAGGACGGGCCCGAACAGCTCGTCGGTCCACACGCCGGCCTTCGAGTCGCCGACCTCGACGATCGTCGGCGCGACGAAATAGCCTTTGGAGAGCGGGCCGTCGGGGTAGGGAAACCCACCGGCCACCACCGCGGCGCCCTGCCGAGTGGCGGCGTCGATGCCGGCGGTGATGGAGCTGCGTGCTGAATCGCTGACGACGGGACCCATCTGGGTTGCATCGTCAGTGGGATCACCGACCCGCAGCGCCCCGACCCGGTCGATCAACTCGCCGAGGAACTGCTCGGCGATACCCGACGTGACGATCAACCGTGAAGTGGCGGTGCACTTCTGACCGGTGGACCGGAACGCGCCCAACATCACCTGCTCGACCGCGAGGTCGACATCGGCGTCGTCGAGAACCACCGCGGCGTTCTTTCCGCCCATCTCGGCCTGCACCGGTACCCCCCGCGCGGCAGCGGCGGCGGCAATCCGCCGCCCGACGCCGGTGGATCCGGTGAAGGTGATCGCGTCGACGCCGACGTGGCTGACGATGGCATCGCCGACCTCCACGCCGCCGATCAGCAGGTTGAGCACCCCGGCGGGCAGACCGGCATCGGTCAGCGCCTGAGCGAGCCGAATCGCCAGCAGCGGAACGGTACTCGCCGGTTTCCACACCACCGTGTTGCCGTAGACCAGGGCCGGCGCGATCTTCCACGCCGGAATCGCGATCGGGAAGTTGAACGGGGTGATCACCCCGACCACGCCGAGCGGTTTGCGGGTGACCAGGATCTGCTCACCGGCGCGGGGGGATGCGTAGATCTCGCCGGTCTGGCGGTCGCCGTCGTTTCCGTAGTAGCGCAGAATCTGCGCCGCACGCCGGACCTCACCGATGCCTTCGGCCTTGGTCTTCCCCTCTTCGGTGGCAAGCTCCAAACCCCAGGCCTCGGCATTGCGGTCGACCACCGCCGCGGCGGCCAGCAGCACCGCCCCGCGCTGGTGGATCGGGGTGGCCGCCCAGGACGGTGCGGCGTCACGGGCCGCGGCCATCGCCGTGTCAACATCCGAGGTGCCCGTGCTGCGGCCTTCGGCCACCACGACACCCGGGCGGGTCGGATTGACACTGAGCAGCGAATCTCGGCTCCCGGAACACCATTCACCCGCGACCAGGTGCCGGATCTGCACGGGCGCGGTCATCCGTGCCTTCGGTTCTTCGCGCGAGCGCTCATCAGCGGAACGCCGGCAGCCCGGTCAGAGCCTTGCCGATGGCCAGTAGGTGCATCTCAGAGGTGCCCTCGTAGGTCAACACGGATTCCAGGTTATTGGCATGGCGCAGCGGTGAATACTCCAGGGTGATTCCGCTGCCACCGAGCAGCGTCCGGCATTCGCGTGCGATCGCCAGCGCCTCGCGGACGTTGTTGAGCTTTCCCAGGCTGACCTGCTCGGGACGCACCCCCTCGGCGTCCTTGATGCGGCCCAGGTGGATGGCCAGCAACATGCCCTTGCCGAGCTCGACGGTCATGTTGGCCAGCTTCTCCTGGGTGAGCTGAAACCCTGCCAGCGGCTTGTCGAACACCTCGCGGGTCTGCGCGTAGTCGATCGCCGTCTCCAGGCGGTCGCGCGCGGCTCCGAGGGCGCCGAAGACGATGCCGAACCTGGCCTCGTTGAGGCACGACAGGGGAGCGCCCAGGCCGGTGGCGTGCGGTAGTCGAGCCGAAGCCGGCAGTCGTACGTTGTCGAGCACCAACTCGGAGGTCACCGAGGCGCGCAGCGAGAGCTTGCGGTGAATCGGGTTGGCGGTGAAACCCGGTGTCCCGGTGGGCACCAGGAAGCCTCGGATACCGTCGTCGGTCTGCGCCCAGACCGTGGCCACATCGGCGAGATTGCCGTTGGTGATCCACATCTTCGTGCCGTTGAGCACCCAGTCGTCGCCATCACGGCGGGCGCGGGTCCGCATGCCCGCGGGGTTGGAGCCGAAATCGGGCTCGGTCAGCCCGAAGCACCCGATGGCCTCGCCCGCCGCCAACTGCGGTAGCCATTCGTCCTTCTGCTCGTCGGAGCCGTAGCGGTGGATCGAGAACATCGACAGCGAACCCTGCACGGAGACGAAGCTGCGGAATCCGCTGTCGCCCGCTTCCAGTTCCATGCATGCCAGCCCGTAGCTGACGGCATTGGTGCCTGCGCAACCGTAGCCCTCCAGGTGCATGCCCAGCAGGCCAAGCTCACCGAACTTCCTGCCGAGTTCTCTGGGCAGCGTGGCCGATTCGAACCAGTCCTCGACGTGGGGTTTGAGCTGGGTGTCGACGAACTTACGCACCGTGGCGGCGATCTCGCGCTCGTCGTCGTCGAGCAGGCGTGCTGTGTCGAACAACTCCAGTGGTGCGGTGGTGATCATCAGCTGTACTCCTGTAGCGGTGTCAGAGAGCGGCGAAGCCCTTACGCACCACGTCGAAAGCCTCGGTGAGCAGTGCGTCGGAAATGGTGAGCGGTGGCAGGAAACGAAGGACGTTGCCGAAAGTGCCTGCCGTCAAGGTCAGTACGCCGTTGCTCTGGCAGTGCCGGGTGAGCGCGGTGACGGCGTCGCGATGCGGTTCGCGGGTGCCGGGCAGCACCAGCTCGGCGGCGATCATCGCGCCGCGGCCCCGGATCTCGCCGACGACGTCGGTTGTGGCGGCGATCGAATGCAGCTCTTCGACCATGAGGTCGCCGATGCCGCGGGCGCGGGTGATCAGCTGATGGCTCTCGATCTCCTCGAACACGCCGAGTGCGGCGGCGCAGGCGACGGGGTTGCCGCTGTAGGTGCCCCCGATCCCGCCCGGGTGTGCGGCGTCCATGACGTCGGCGCGTCCGGTCACCGCCGCCAGCGGCAGTCCGCCGGCCAGCCCCTTCGCGGTGGTGAGCAGATCGGGAACGAGATCGTCGTGGTCGCTGGCGAACCAGGCGCCGGTGCGGGCGATCCCGGTCTGAACCTCATCGGCGACCAGCAGGATGCCCCGGTCTCGGCAGAAATCAGCCACCAAGCGCAGGAAGCCATCGGCGGGCACGATGAATCCGCCCTCACCCTGGATCGGTTCGACGACGACGCACGCCACTGCGTCGGCGCCGATCTGGGCATCGACGAGCTGGGCGAACTGACTGAAGGCCTCGGCGGCGCAGTTGTCAGGTCCCGACGGCCAGCGGTAGGCGTAGGCCATCGGCGCCCGGTACACCTCGGGGGCGAACGGACCGAAGCCGTGCTTGTAGGGCTGACTCTTGGCGGTCATGGTCATCGTCAGCAGGGAACGGCCGTGGAAGGCGTGATCGAACACCACGACGGCCGGCCGCCCGGTGGCGGCGCGGGCGTACTTGACCGCGTTCTCCACTGCCTCGCTGCCGGTGTTGAACAGCGCGGTGCGCTTCTCGTGCGTGCCGGGTGTCAGCCGGTTCAGGGTCTCCGCGACCTCGATGTAGGGCTCATACGGCGTGGCCAGGAAGCACGTATGGGTGTACTGGGCGAGCTGCGCGGCGGCCCTGCACACCACCGCCGGTGCCGAGTTGCCGACCGTCGTGACCGCGATACCGCTGCCGAGATCGATGAAGGAGTTGCCGTCCACATCGACGACGACACCCCCGCCGGCCGCGGCGACGTAAACCCCTGCTGCACTGGTCAATCCGGCGGGAAGTGCGGCGCTGCGGCGGCTGGCCAGCTCACGGGATCGGGGACCGGGGATGTCGGAGCAGACCCGGCGCACCTGCCGCAGTTCGGGTCCGCCGAGCGGAGTAGCTGTCACGCCGAAAGCCTAAGGGCGGCGACCCGATCACTTCCTGTCCATCATGGACAACCTCTTGGAGTGACTTATCCAGTGCGGCGGCAGCCGGTGCAGACGGGACATGCCCGCAAGTAACAGCCGGAATCCGAGCCGCAGCAGCCGTCGTGTGTTGTAGCCTCACGCCATGGAGGTACTACGCTCTGTAGTTGTTCTGCTTCACATCGTCGGGTTCGCGGTCACCTTCGGGGCGTGGGCCGCCGAGGCGGCGGCCGGTCGGTTCCGCGTGACCCGGCTGATGGACTACGGACTCCTGGTGTCGCTGCTCACCGGCCTCGCGCTCGCCGCGCCGTGGCCTGCCGGAATCGAGCTCAACTATCCCAAGATCGTGGTCAAGCTCGTCCTGCTGGTGGTCCTCGGTGGGCTGCTGGGCATGGGCAATGCCCGGCAGCGACGCACCGGGGACGCGGTGTCGCGCCCGCTCTTCGTGGCCGTGGGGGTCCTGGCTTTCGCGGCCGCCGCGATCGCCGTCCTGTGGTGAGTCCCAGTGGCGACCCGGCGTGGTTACTGCTCCCCGAGGCCGAGTAACTCGGTGACCTGGTGGTCGCGTCCGGCGGTGTAGCCGCCGTCGACGGCGATCGCTTGGCCGCTGACGAACGCGGCGTCGCCGGAGAGCAGGAACGCCGCCACGGCAGCGACCTCGTCGGGTCGGCCGAACCGCCGCAGCTTGTGCTCATGGCGTAAGCCTTCGCGTGGTCCGTCCATGCCCGGAAGGCCCATCACCGACTCGAACAACGGGGTCTCGATGAAGCCCGGGCAGATCGCGTTGGCACGAATTCCGCTGGGCCCGTAGTCGATTGCGGCGTTCTTGGTCAGCAGGACCACCCCGCCTTTGGAGGCGTTGTACGCGCTGCCACCGGCCGTGCCCTCGAGACCCTCAACGCTCGACAGCGTCACGATCGCACCGCGTTCACCGTCGACCCGGTCCTGGGTGATCATCTGCGCCAGCGCCGCCCGCATCACCACGAAGGTGCCCTTGAGGTTGATGTCGAGGACACGATCCCATTCCTGGTCAGGAAGCAGGTGGATGGGTCCGCCGCCGCCGACGCCCGCCGAATGGACCACGCCGTCGAGCCGGCCCGCCGTCTTCACGACGGCAGCGACCGCGCGCTGCACGGTCTCGGCGTCGAGCACGTCACCGCGGTGGTATCCGCCGGCCGAAAGCCGAGGGGGCGCTTCGGAATCGAGGTCGATGCCGACCACCGAGGCGCCCTCGTCAAGTAGTCGGCCGACAGTGGCGGCCCCGATACCCGAGGCCGCCCCGGTCACCAGGACACCTTTACCGGCCAGACCTCGCATCGGCACAGTATGGCCTACCGACAGGCCAACGGCAGACGACTTCCGGCAGCGTTTAGTCTCCGAAGATGACTGTTCCATCCAAGGCCCCATCAGAGCCGCAGCACTTCCTCACCGATGGTCACGGTGGCATCCGCATCGCCGCCGACAGGCAGGGCGACCCCGCCGCCCGTGCGGTGGTCTTTCTGCATGGCGGCGGGCAGACCCGCCGATCCTGGGGCAGGGCGGCTGCGGCGGTGGCGCAGCGCGGATGGCAGGCCGTCACCGTCGACCTGCGGGGGCACGGAGAATCGGAGTGGGCGTCCGACGGGGACTACCGCGTATCGAGCTTCGCGGCCGACATCCGCGAGATCCTCGAGCAGTTGCCGCCCCGGCCGGTGCTGGTCGGGGCCTCGCTGGGCGGTCTGACCTCGATGCTGCTGGCCGGTGAGCTCGCGCGCGGCATCGCCGACGCCGTCGTGCTCGTCGACATCGTCCCCGACATGGACCAGTCCGGCGCGGAGCGCATCCAGGCCTTCATGGTCGACAAGATGGTCGACGGGTTCGGTTCGCTCGACGAGGTGGCCGACATGATCGCCGAGTTCAACCCGCACCGGCCCCGCCCCGACGATCTCGACGGCCTTAGGAACAACCTGCGCCGCAGGGGGGATCGCTGGTACTGGCACTGGGATCCGCAGTTCATCGACAACACCTCGACGCACGCGCCCATCGAGGTGTTCGACACCGATCGACTGCACGCGGCCGTGGCCGCGATCCTCGCCGACGGCGTGCCGATGCTGTTGGTGCGGGGACAGGTCAGCGACCTCGTCAGCCGCGACAAGGCCACCGAATTCCTGGAGCGCTTTCCGCAGATCGAGTTCGTCGACGTCGAGGGCGCCGGACACATGGTGGCCGGTGACCGCAACGACCTGTTCGCCGACGCTGTCCTGGGATTTCTCGCCCGCCGCGGCGACGCGTAAGCCTGATCATCCACAGAATGTCATCTGTATGGTGTGGTGCATGCCACACGTCAGCGATGCCACGGTGCGCGACCCCGAGATCGCCCGGCTGACAGGCCTGCCCTTCGACGACGGCGACGACGTGATCCGGGCGGCCATCGACGAGGCCAGCGTTCCGGCGCTGCTGATGTCGATGGTGCACATGACCGGCGATCTCGGCATCCTCGACGAGCTGCCCGGTCCTTACCTGCTGATCGCGATGGACCTGCAGGGCGCAATGAGCGAACCGGACAAGCGGGCGGTTCGTGAGCGGGCGTTCGAGGTCGTCCGCGACTACCGCGACCGCGGTTGCCCGCCGCCGTTCGTCCCGGACGACGACCAGTTGCGGGCCATGCTCCGCGTGATGTCCGCCGGCCAGGTGACCGAGGAGTTCATCGACTACATCGCCGCGGACCTACGAATCACCGACGTCGACCAGAAAGGGCCGGTGCTCGCCTCCACCGCGGAGCAGCGCGCCGGCTTCCCGGTGGTGGTCATCGGCTGCGGCGAGTCCGGATTGCTGTCCGGCATCAAGCTCAAGGAAGCCGGCATCCCGTTCACGATCATCGACAAGCAGTCCGGTGTCGGCGGCACCTGGCTGGCCAACCGGTATCCGGGCTGTCGCGTGGACATCGCCAGCCAGTACTACACCTACTCGTTCGAACCCACCGACCACTGGGAGCACCACTACGCCACCCAGCCGGAGATCCTGCAGTACCTCAACGACGTGATGGCGCGCTACCAGATCGCCGAGCATGTGCGGTTCGACACCGAGGTGACCGGCGCGGTCTGGGACGAGGCGAGCGCCACCTGGCGGGTGCAGATCCGGGATGCTGTCGGTGGCACCGACACGCTGACTGCCCGCGGCCTGATCTGCGCGGTCGGCCAGTTCAGCAACCCGGTGATCCCGAACATCAAGGGCGCCAAAGACTTCGACGGACCCTCGTTTCACACCGCGGACTGGGACGACGACGTCGACCTGGCCGGCAAGCGCGTCGCCGTCATCGGCGCGGGCGCCAGCGGATTTCAGCTCGTCCCGGCGATCGCCGACACCGCCGGCCACGTCGACGTCTATCAACGCACCGCGCAGTGGATGGCACCCAACGTCAACTATCACGCCCCCGTCGGCGAGGGCGCCCGGTGGGCCACCCGGCATCTGCCGTACTACGGGCGCTGGCTGCGTTTCGTGAGCTGGTGGCCGATCGCCGATGCCCTCAACGAGCAGATCACGATCGATCCGGAATGGGACAACGGCGGGTTGTCGGTCAGCGCGGCCAATCACACCATCCGCGAGGTCTTCGAGGCGTGGATGCAGGCCTTCACCACCGACCGGGAACTGCTGGACAAGGTGACGCCGAAGTATCCGCCGATGGGCAAGCGCACCCTTCAGGACGACGGAACGTGGCTGACCACCCTGCAGCGCGATGACGTCGATCTCATCATCGACGGCATCTCCGAGATCACCGCCGACGGTGTCATCGACGTCAACGGTGTACACCGGCCCGCCGATGTGTTGTTGTGGGCCACCGGTTTCGACGTCAACCACCAACTCGGACCCATCGATGTGCGCGGTGTGGACGGCGTCGGGCTGAACGAGGTCTGGGGTGATGCCGCCTTCGCCTACCTCGGGGTGACGGTCAGCGCCTTCCCGAACTTCTACTGCGTGTTCGGGCCGGGAACCAATGCCGTCAACGGCGCGAGCCTGATCTACAACTCCGAATGCCAGATGCGCTATGTCCTTGGGTGTATCGACATGGTGCTCACCTCCGGGGCAGCCTCCGCGGCGCCGAAAACCGAGGTCTGCGTCGACTATGACCGACGCAGCCAGGAACGGCTGAAGACCATGGTGTACTCCCATCCCGCCGTGACGAGCAGCTACTACAAGAACTCCGCCGGGGAGCTTCCGACGTTGTTCGCGTGGCGCATCGTCGACTACTGGAAGTGGACGCATCACCCGGACCCGGACGACTACGAATTGAAAGTACTTTGACAACAGGAGGATTCATGGCTGGACGGCTCGCAGGCAAGGTCGCTCTCATCAGTGGCGGGGCCCGGGGGATGGGTGCGTCGCACGCCCGCGAGATGGTGGCGCACGGTGCGAAGGTGGTGTGCGGGGACATCCTGGACGCCGAAGGCGAAGTGGTGGTCAAGGAACTCGGCGAAGACGCCCGCTACGTGCATCTCGACGTCACCCGCGCCGAGGACTGGGACGCCGCGGTGGCCACCGCGGTTGCCGAGTTCGGCGGAGTCGATGTACTGGTGAACAACGCCGGGATCCTCAACATCGGCACCGTCGAGGATTTCGAGATGTCGGAGTGGCACCGCATCCTCGACATCAACCTCACCGGCGTCTTCCTCGGGATCCGGTCCGTCGTCCCCGCGATGAAAACGGCCGGCCGCGGCTCGATCATCAACATCTCGTCGATCGAAGGCATGGCGGGCACCATCGCCAGCCACGGCTACACGGCGACGAAGTTCGCGGTTCGCGGGCTCACCAAGTCCACCGCTCTGGAGTTGGGGCAGTTTGGGATTCGGGTGAATTCGGTCCACCCCGGCCTGGTGAAGACGCCGATGGCCGACTGGGTTCCCGAGGACATCTTCCAGAGCGCGCTGGGCCGCATCGCCCAGCCGAAGGAGATCAGCAACCTGGTGGTCTACCTGGCCAGTGACGAGTCGAGCTATTCGACGGGCTCGGAGTTCGTGGTCGACGGCGGCACCCTGGCGGGACTGGCCCACAAGGACTTCTCCGCCGTCGACGTCGCTCAACAGCCGGAGTGGATCACCTAGATCATCTAGCCCTGGTCCATCCGGCGGCCCAGTTCCGCGCGTGAGCCGATGCCCAGCTTGCGGTAGATCTTCGTCAGGTTGTGCTCGACCGTCTTGGTGCTGATGAACATCGCCGCCGCGATGTCCTTGTTGGTGGCGCCGGTGGCCGCCATCTCGGCGACCCGCTGTTCGGACGGCGTCAGCTGGCTGAGGCCGTCGGCCGGGGTGACGACGGTGCGAGCCAGTTCTGCTTTGGCGCGCTGCGCCCACAGCGGCGCGCCGAGCCGTTCGAATGTCTGCATCGCCTCGGTCAAATTGGTTGCCGCCGTGGTCTTCTGTCTCAGTCTGCGCTGCAACTGGCCCAGGACCACTTGGGTCCGGGCCCGCTCGAAAGGCATCGGGAGCAGCTCGTGCTCCGCCATCGCGGTGTGGGCCTTCTCCTCGGCTGCGGTGACGTCGCCGCCCGCGGCAAGCAGCATCGCACGGCACCGAGCGCCGACCGCCTTCATCCACACGCGGCCGTGTTCGATGCCGTTCTGCTCCAGTGCGGCGGTGAGGAACTCGGCGTCGTCGAGTCTGCCGACACCGACCATCGCCTCGATGACGTCGGGCAGGTGCCACGCCAGCATGAGCTCCGTCACCGGCACCCGACCGGTGCCCAGGTAGGACGTGTTCAGCGCCTGCAGGGCTTCCCGGTGGTTGCCCAGGGACTCTTCGAGGAAGCACAGCGTCATTCCCGGCCAGTCGGCGATCTGAGACGACCGGCGGTTGCTTGACGCGTCGAGCACCCAGCGCGCGTCCGCGCGCGCGTCGTCCACCCGCCCGGCGTAGGCGGCCAGTGCCGCACGCATGGTCATCGGGATGATCAGAACGTCGTCGCCGCCGAGCTGTTCGGCGCGTTCGACCGCCTCGGCCACCTCCGCCGCGGCGTCGGCGAGCTGTCCCCGCCAGACGTGGTTGATCGCGAGAAACCCTGCGATCGCCATCATGTCGCTCTCCGCGCCACGCTCGACGCATACCGCCCGCAAGGCGGTCAGCTCTCGGTGTGCCTGCTCGAGTCGGCCGGTGCCCGACAGAACCAGCGCGTGCACCATCGGCGCGCGGAAGATGATGGGCAGGTCCAGCGAGCTGTCGTAGAGTTCCAGCGCGCGGTCCAGCGCCTCCCTGTCGACGCCGCGCCCGCACAAGAAGTTCAGATGCACCGACCAGGACAGTGCGGCGCTGGTGATACCGGGCACGCCCAGCTCCTCGGCCAGCTTCACAGCGTCCCTGATATGCCGACGCGCGTCATCGAATTCCCCGATGTCGTTCTGCGCGAACGACAGTCGCAACAACACCTGGACGAGGACCGGAACGTTGCCTGCCGCGTCGTCGAGCGCGATACGCAGCAGTTCTACGGCCTCGGCGTGCCCGTTGTGGTACAGACGCACCGTTGAGAGCAGCACACACGCCAGTGCCCGCAGGATTCCGGGGTCCATCTTGTCGGCGCCTTCGAGCACCGCTCCCGCCTTGACGGTGTCGCCGCCGAGGAAGTGGTTTTCTGCCGACCTGAGCCGCCGCCACGGGGTGTCGCCGCCGAGTCCGATCGCCAGGTCGACGAGTTCGGCTGCGGCGGCGGGCGCTCCCCGTGCCCGTGCCGCATCGGCGGCCGCATCGAGTGCGGTGAAGAGTTCCTCGTCCCCGCTGGCGGAGGCCAGGGCGAGATGCCGGGCCTTGACCTCGGCCTGCGACTCCAGCGCGGCCAGGGTCCGGTGCATTGCGCGGCGGGCCGTCGGACCTGCATCGGTGTACACGCCGCTGGCCAGCAGCGGATGGGTGAAGCGCACCCGATTGCCCTCGACGGCGACGATGCCCTCCGACTCGGCCCGTTCCAGTCGCGCAACCACCTGCCCGGCGGTGATCCCGTTGGCGGTGGCGAGTATCTCGACGGTGGGTTCGGCCACGCACGCCACGCTGAGCAGCAGCCCGCGGGTGTCGTCGTCGAGCAGATCGATGCGCTGGCGCACCAGGTCGGCCAGGGTGCCGGGTAGCGGCTTCTCGGCGCCGGCCGGTTCGTGGGCGAGTGCGCGGGCGATCTCGATGGCGAAAAACGGGTTGCCGCCAGATATCTCGGCGATGCGAAGCACGGTTGGGCGGGAGAACGTTCGACCGAGGCGCTCTGAGATCAGCGTGTGCAGCTGCCGGGTGTCCATCGAGTGCACGGCGGTCCGGTTCAGTCCGTCGGGGCGGTCCAGATGTACCCAGTCGGCGACCGACCCGGCGCCGGGTTCGCAGCGTTCCGTGAACAGCACGCCGAAGGGGCCCTTGAGTCGGCGTACCGCGAATTCGACCGCCGCGCGGCTGGAGCTGTCCAGCCATTGCGCGTCGTCGACGGCGAGGACCACCGGCACGGTATCGGCCAGGGCGTGCAGGACGGCGACGAACCCGGCGGCCACCATCCGCTGATCGGTCGGGGGTCCGTCCGCGCCCGCGCGCAGCAGCACCCGGTCCAGCGCCAGCCTCTGCAGCGCCGGAAGGTGCTCGAAGTGCTCGGGCTCGAGATCGCCCACCAGGTCGGCCAGGGCGGCGAAGGCCATCACCGACTCCGTCTGACCGACACGCGCGGACAGCACCCGGAACCCGCGCCTGCGCGCCTGTTCGAGAAGGGAGAGCCACAGCGTGGTCTTGCCGATCCCCGCTTCGCCCTCGATGACGAGACCGGTCGGCCGGGATGTCATCGTATCGAGAAAACCAGCAACCCGCGGATCGTCGATCGGCGCGAGGCTAGCGGTGGACACGACGTCCATCATCGCAGCGGGCAAAGATCAGTGCAGAACTTCCGTCAGTTTCTGACATATTTGGACGGCCGCCGTTCACCGCAGCGACACGACGACCTTGCCCCTGGCCGTCCGATCCTCCAGCGAGGCGATGGCCTCCGCGGCACGCTCGAGCGGATACACCTCCGGTTGCGGCGCAGGCACCGCCCCGGACGCCAGCAGCGGCTCAAGCTCGGCCCACTGCTCGGCCAGGTATCCGGGGTGGGTCATCGTCCAGGCACCCCAGCCGACACCGACGGCGTCGACGTTGTTGAGCAGCAGCCGGTTCACCTTGATCGAGGGGATCTCACCGGCGGTGAACCCGATGACGAGAAGCCGGCCGCCCTGGGCCAGCGAACGCAGCGAATCGGTCACCCGGTCGCCGCCCACCGGGTCGACGACGATATCCACGCCACGCCCGTCGGTCAGTGTCTTCACCGCGTCCTTGAACCCGTCGGCGAGCACCACGTCGGTGGCCCCGGCCGCCCGGGCGACGTCGGCCTTGGCCTCGCTGCTGACCACCGCGATCGTCCGGGCCGCGCCGAACGCGGGCGCCAGCCTCAACGTCGAGGTTCCGATACCGCCCGCGGCACCATGAACGAGCAGCGTTTCACCGTCGCTCAACCTGCCGCGGTTGCGCAACGCGAAGTGCATCGTCAGGTCATTGAACAGCAGCCCGGCTCCCGCTTCGAATGACACCGCGTCCGGTAGCGCGAAGAGTCTTTCCGGTTGCAGGGCAACAACTTCGGCCATCGCGCCACACAGCATCGTCAGACCGACTACCCGGTCGCCCGTCCGGACGTGCGCGCCGTCGGGGGCGCTGCGCACCACGCCGGCGATCTCCGCGCCCGGCGTGTAGGGCATGGCCGGCTTGTACTGATAGAGCCCGCGGGACTGCAGCGCGTCGGGGAAAGCCACCCCGGCGGCGTGGACATCGACGATCACCATGCCCTCGGCGGTGTCGGGTTCGTCGATCTCGACGACCTTGGCGGCCTGCGGTCCTTCGAGTTCGGCTATCTGTATCGCGCGCATCTGACCATTTAACTGCACCGTCGGCTGCGGTCTGCGGCGGTACAGTCAGCTACGCGGCAACGTCGCCGCACTCGGGGAATGCACGGGGAGCGCGGATGGCACCAGGTGGGAGCACTCCAACGCGGGGTGCGGGATTCGCCCCGGCCCAGGCGCTGCCGCAGGGGCGCGTCGTCGACGTCCGCTCCAGCGACGGCGTGCGGTTGCACACCGAGGTCTTCGGCCCGCAGGACGGGTATCCGATCGTGCTCGCGCACGGCATCACCTGCGCCATCCCGGTCTGGGCGTACCAGATCGCCGACCTGGCCGAGCATTACCGGGTGATCGCCTATGACCACCGCGGCCACGGCAGAAGCTCGGTGCCGACGGGCCGGCACGGCTACAGCATCGACCACCTGGCCGCCGACCTGGACGCCGTGCTCGATGCGACGCTGGCACCCGGCGAGCGGGCCGTCATCGCCGGCCATTCGATGGGCGGCATCGCGATCACCTCGTGGGCCGAGCGGCACCCGCACCGGGTCGCCCAGCGCGCCGACGCGGTGGCGCTGATCAACACGACGACCGGCGACCTGCTGCGCAACGTGAAGTTCCTGCCGGTGCCGCCGACCTTCTCGGGTGCGCGGGTGCGGGCGGCGGGGTCGCTGCTGAAGACCTTCGGTGCAGCGCCGCTGGTGCGCGCCGCCGACCGTCCCAGCCGGCGCTTCGTGTCGACGATCGCGGTGGGACGCGACGCCGACCCCGAGATCGTCGACTTCGTCTTCGAGTTGTTCAACAGCACCCCGGCTGCCGGACGCGGGGGCTGGGCCCGGGTCCTGGTGGATCACCTCGGCCCGCAGCACATCGGGATGAAGAACCTCACCGTGCCGACACTGGTCATCGGCAGTCAGAAGGACCGGCTGCTGCCGATGGTGTCGTCGCGCCGCATCGCTGCGACCGCACCGAACCTGGCCCGGCTCGTCGAGCTCTCCGGTGGCCACTGCGCCATCCTGGAGTGCCCCGCGGACGTCAACGGGCAACTGCGCTGGTTGATCGACACCGTCACGACCGGGGCGAGCGAAGCGACGGGGGGGTAGTCAGCGACGCGCCGTCAGCTCCCGATGTGCCTCGGCGGCCGCCCGCACACCGGAGCGCACCGCTCCGTCGAGAAACCCCGTCCACTCGTCGGCGGTTTCGGTACCCGCCCAGAAGATGGTGTCCACCGGCGAGCGCAGCCACCGTCCATACGCCGTCCAGGATCCGGGCGGTACCGCCGCCGTCGGCCCGCCGGGAGCGAATTGCTCTGTGCCCCAGCAGTGGTCGAGATAGTCCAGTGGGTCGGACGCAGCCTCGCCGAAGAGCGCGGCGAAACCGGCGAGTGCGACCTCGCGTCGCTCCTCGCTCGGCAGCGGATCGAACATCCGCGCATCGGTGAACCCCAGCAGGATGCCCGGACCGGTATCGCCGGGGCTGACGTCGAAGGTGATGAAGACCGGGCCCTCGTCGGACAGCGCCTCACCCGAGCAGCCGTTGTCCCGCCAGAACGGCCTGTCGTAGGCGGCGTAGGCCTTGCTGAGGTGGCCCTGTGGCCAGTGTCGTGTCAGCTCCTGGTGTTCCTTCGGCAGCGGCGGATCGAACTCGATGCCACCGCGGTGCTCGGGCGGGATCGCGACGACCACGGCGCGGGCGGTGAAGTCGCCGCGACCGGTGGCGACGGTCAGGCCGCCGTCGGGGTGACGCTGAATGCGGTGGACGGGCGCGTCCAGGACCACCCGCTCGCCGAGGGCCTCGGCCATCCGCACCGCGATCTGCTGGGTTCCGGCCGGGAACCGGTCCTGCTGGGCACCGCCCTCGACGTCGAGCATGCGGCCGAGACCGCCCGCGGCTTTCACATAGCGCACCGCGTGCAGCATCGAGACGGCGTCGGGTTCGCATCCCCATGTCACCCGCGCCATGATCGCCATCAGGTCCCGTGTCGAGGCACCCGCGTGCACCGAGCGCAGCCACTGGTCGAGCGAGACGGCATCGAGGTCCGCGGCCAGCGGGGAGGTCCACGGCTCGGCCACCGCCACCTTGCGGCTGATCCGGTCGAAACGCCACTGGATCCGTGACACGTCGAGCAGTTCGACGATCGACAGCCGCGGAATGGTGCTGCGGTAGGAGCGCACCCGGCCGCGCCAGCGGATCAGGTTCTTGCCGTGCCCGTACGTCGGCACGGACTCGCATCCCAGTTCGGCGGCCAGAGCGAGCACCGCGTCCTGCGTCGGACCGACGAACGTCCCACCGAGATCGACCGGCGCGCCCGCCAAGGTGACGGTGTACGAGCGGCCGCCCACCCGGTCGCGGCCTTCGACGACGACGACGTCGTGCCCGAGGCGCACCAGCTCGCGCGCTGCGGACAGCCCGGCGAATCCCGATCCCACCACGACGACGTCAGTCATGCCCCGATCCTTGCGGATTCGGCGCGGGAAACCGACGGCAACGGTCGTTTTGCGCGCCGGATTCACACTAGGGTTGCCGATTGTGCAGGTGATGACGGCGCTGTTCGGGCCAGTTGACGCGATCGAACGGGCGCAGGCGCTGCGCGAGGCCGGGGCCAGCGGGGTGTTCACCTTCGAAGGACCGCACGACGTGTTCACGCCGCTGACGCTGGCGTCGACCGTCGGCGGTCTGGATCTGATGACGAACGTCGCGATTGCGTTTCCGCGCAACCCGATTCAGCTCGCGCACCAGGCCGTCGACCACCAGATCCTCAGCGGCGGCCGGTTCACCCTCGGGCTGGGCACCCAGATCCGGGCGCAGATCGAGAAGCGGTACGGCGCCGAGTTCGACAAGCCGGTGGCCCGGATGCGGGAGCTCGTCGGTGCGTTGCGGGCGATTTTCGCCACGTGGACCACGGGGGAGCGGCTGAACTTCCAGGGCGAGTTCTATCGACACACGCTGATGACGCCGACGTTCGTCCCCCGCGCGGAGTTCACACCGCCGCCCATTTATGTGGGGGCTCTTGGCCCGCGGCTGACGCGGATGACGGCGGAGGTCGCCGACGGTCTGCTGGTGATGCCGTTCGGGTCGAAGCGATTCCTGCGCGAGGTGACGATGCCCAACGTCGCGGAGGGTCTCGCCGCGGCCGGCCGCAGCGCCGGGGAGCTGGCGGTGGTGCCCGAGATCATCGTCTCCGTCGCCGAACAGGATCCCGACCACATGTCCGCACGACGACTGCTGTCGTTCTACGGTTCCACCCCCGCCTACCGGCCGGTGCTCGAGGTGCACGGCTGGGGTGACCTGCAGCCCGACCTCAATGCGATGTCCAAGCAGGGCCGTTGGGAGGACATGGCGCGGCTGATCGACGACGACATCCTGCACACCATCGCCGCGTGTGGCACCCCCGCCGAGATCGCTGCGCATATCAGGGACCGCGTCGACGGCGTCTCGGAGCGGATCTGTCTGTATCAGCCCGGCCCGATCGCGATCGATTCGTTGAGCGAGATCGTCGACGCGCTGGCGGGCTGACACCTAGTCTGGTACGCGGGGGGACCAAGGGAGGTTGCGGATGGACGAGCACCAGGCAGATGCGGACTATTCCGACGTCATCATCATCGGCGCGGGCATCTCCGGGATCGGGGCCGCGTATCGCATCACGGAGCGAAATCCGCAGCTGAGCTACACGATCCTGGAGCGGCGATCCCGCATCGGCGGCACGTGGGACCTGTTCCGCTACCCGGGCATCCGATCCGACAGCGACATCTTCACGCTGTCGTTCCCGTGGGAGCCGTGGACGCGCCATGAGAACGTGGCCGACGGCGAATACATCCGGGAGTACCTGGAGACCACGGCACACAAGCACGGTATCGACGAGCACATGCGGTTCGACACCTACGTGAAGTCGGCGGAATGGGATTCGACGACGGACACGTGGACGGTGCGCGCCGAGCAGAACGGTCAGGAACGTCTCTACCGCGGCCGCTTCGTGTTCTTCGGCACCGGCTACTACAGCTACGACCACCCGTATACGCCGGAGTTCCCCGGGATCGAGAACTTCGGCGGCGACGTGGTGCATCCACAGTTCTGGCCAGAGAATCTGGACTACACCGGCAAGCGGGTGGTGGTGATCGGCAGTGGGGCCACCGCGATCAGCCTCATCCCGGCACTGTCGGAGAAGGCGTCGCACGTCACCATGCTGCAGCGGTCGCCGACGTACATGATGTCGATGCCGCGTGTCGATCCGATGGTCGACTTCATCCGGAAGGTGTTGCCGCGGCGTATGTCCCACTCCGTGGTGCGGGTGCGCAATGCGGCGTTCCATGTATCGACGTACTTCATGTTCCGGCTGGCGCCGAAGTTCGGGCGCAAGCTCATCCGCAGCCGGACCAAGGCGGCACTGCCCGCGGGCTACAACGTCGACCTGCACTTCAAGCCGAAGTACAACCCGTGGGACCAGCGGATGTGCCTGATCCTCGACCACGATCTGTTCAATGAGATCGGCCAGGGCCGCGCCGAGGTGGTGACCGACAACATCGATCACGTCGACGAGAAGGGCATCGTGCTGGCGTCGGGTGCCCGGGTGGACGCCGACGTCATCGTCACCGCGACGGGCCTGCAGTTGCAGGCGCTCGGCGGCATCCGGCTTTTCGTCGACGACACCGAGGTCAACGCCACCGACCGCTTCGTCTACAAGGAATACCTCCTCGAGGACGTGCCGAACATGGCGTGGTGCATCGGGTACACGAACGCGTCGTGGACGCTGCGCGCGGACATGACGGCCAAGGCGGTCGCGAAGCTGTTGGCCTACATGGACTCTCGCGGCTACACCCACGCGTACCCGCATCGCGGAGGCGAACCGATCGCCGAGAAGCCGGCCTTCGATCTGCAGGCGGGCTACATCAAGCGGTCGCCGCACGCGCTACCGAAATCGGGCACACATCGGCCGTGGAACGTGCGGCACAACTACGTGCTCGACGTGATCGACCACCGGTTCGATCGGATCGAGGAGTCGATGGTGTTCGGCCGCGCCGCGGTCCGCGAACCCGCCTAGTCCTTTGCGCCGAAATGGCATTCCAGCAGAATTAGTTCGAGAAGACACCTGCTGGAATGCCATTTCGGCGGAGTGTTAGGGCGCGACGGTGAGCCAGTCGGCGAAGCCTGACGGGTCGTGGCGTCCGAGCGCGCCGTGCTCGAACAGACCCCAGCCCTCGCGTTCCACCCCGTCCGCGTCGCGGCACACCGCACGCCCGACATGGTCGATGACGCCGAAGCCGGCCCGGCCGACGATCGCCGGGTCGGTCATGTCGTAGGTCAGGCGCTCGGTGAAGCCTTCGCCCTTCCACACGCCGTGGATCCAGTCGGAATCCCCGCCGTAGCCGCCGCCGACGTGGATCGGCACCGGCAACTTGGATTCGACGTCGAAATGTATTGCGCTGCCGTCGGATGCGGTCGCGTCGATGGTTGCGCCGGTGGGGATCCGGGTGCCGGAGCGGTAGTGGATCTTCACCCGTGGCCAGCCGAGCTGCTCGACGCGGCCGTCCTTCCAGATGCGGGTGCAGTCGTTGAGTGACCGGAACCCGCTGGGGTCCTCCTGGATGATGATGACGATGCCGAAGTCGTCGAACGCCATCGGCACGTACAGCCACCACATGCCCTCGAAGGGTGGGTCCGCGGGACGCCCTGCGGGTTCGGCCTCGCCGATGGGCCGGATGCCCCAGGACCGGTCTCGGGTGCCGATCCAGCGCGCCGGGTCCACGTCGATCGTCTCACCGTCGATCGACAGCTGACCGCTCCAGCTGCCCACCTGCGCGAATCGCTGGGCGTCCAGCGTGACGCGGTTGCCGGCCCGCAGCACGTGCCGCTGCTCCTGCACGACGTCGAACAGGCCCTCCCACGTGAGATCGGCGGCGATTCCCTCGGTTTCGTCGAGGGTGATGCGCAGCTTGCGCAGTGGTTCGACGACCTCGACGCGGTAGTTGCCGACGTGCTGGTTGAGCCGGTCCTGGTCGATGGCATCGGAGAGGTGCACCGCGGTCTGCGTGTCGCCGCGCCTCACAAGCAGGAATGCGTCCTTGACGCCCAGGTTCGGGTAGTAGCCGATCCCGGTGATGACGAAGATGTCGCCGGTGCGGTCGTGGGCGTTGTAGTAGGCCCGGTCGTAGAAGTTGCGGTCCGAAGATCCCGGCCACGCAATCGGCTGTGGTACCTGGTGCACCGGGTATTCGTCGATGGGTCCGAGCATCAGTTGGCCTCTCCAATCAGTCTTTTCAGCAGTGACGCGTGATAGAAGAGCGTCTCGATGTCGTCGGGCTTCTCGGTCTCACCGAAGTGCACCCGACGCGCCCCGGTCCGCATGAACACACAGCACCAGATGACCCCCGAGAACACGTAGAACCACTCGAGGTCGCCGACCTCGACGCCGGTGAGGTCGCGATAGGTGGCCCGGACATCGTCCTCGCTCAGGAAGTCCGGCATGCCGGGCATTCCGGCGAGCTTGGTGAGCTCCTGGAAAACCATGTGCGCGAAGCTGATCCACGCGACATCGAACTCCCGGGGGCCGACGGTGGCCATCTCCCAGTCCAGGACGGCGACCGGCGTGAAGTCCCGGTAGATGACGTTGCCGATGCGCGCGTCGCCCCACACCAGAACGGGCTCGGCGGCAGCAACGTCGTCAGGGAAGCGGTCCTCCAGCCAGGCCAGCGCCCGTTCGACCAGAGGCGAGCGCCCGATGTCGGGCACGCTGAACTCATACCAGCTCTTCAGCCACCCGAAATGGCGGTGCAGAGCGGTCTCACCCGGTGGGTCGACGTCCTGGAGGAATCCGAACACCTGCTGCGCGTTGGGAATCGAGTGCAACTTGGCCAGCACCTCGATGGTGCTGTCCTGAAGGGCGCGCTGCTGCTCGACCGGGGCGTCGTAGAGCCAGTTGTCACCGAAGGTGTAGGGCATCACGTCGGGCGGCACGATTCCGTCGACACGATCCATCAGGAAGAACGGCCGGCCCAACACCTGGCCGGTGGTCTCCAGCCAGCGCACCCGGGGCACCGGGACGTCGGTCAACTCGGCGACCAGGCGGATCACCTCGTGCTGGTGATCGAGGCGGTAGTGCTCGAAGACCGGCACATCGGCCTCGGTGGGCGCCACCCGGGCCACCCACTTCTGTTCGACCGGTCGTCCCGCCTGCACCCAGCGCCCGGACAGCAGGATCGTCTCCGACGACATGCCGTTGGAGTCGACCCCGCTTTCCACCGTGATCTCCGGTGTGCTGTCGGTCAGTACCGTGGATAGCCACTGAGACAGGGCTGCGGGTACATTCGTCAGGTCGCGGCTGGACCGCTGAAGCCGTCCCACATCTTCGACGGCTGGTTCATTCGTCACGAACAGGTCCTTCCCGGCCCCACAGTTACGATACCGTGGGTAGCGATATGAAAGCAGAGCGGTTGTCTGTTGACAAGTCCCCGAGTGCCGGACGCCCACGGGACCCGCGAATCGACGCTGCCATATTGCGCGCGGCAGCGGATCTGCTTGTCGAAATCGGCTATGCGAACCTGACGATGGCATCGGTCGCCGAGCGCGCCGGAACCACCAAAACCGCACTGTACCGCCGGTGGTCGAGCAAGGCGGAGCTTGTCCACGAAGCCGCGTTTCCGGTGACGCCCACGGCCATCCAGACTCCACCGGGAGACATCGAAGCCGACCTGCGAGCGATGATCGCGAGTTCTCGCGACGTCTTCACCAGCCCCGTTGTGAGTGCCGCGCTGCCGGGTCTGATCGCCGACATGTCGGAAGATTCCGAACTCAGCGGTCGCGTGATGGCCCGTTTCACCGATCTGTTCGCCGCCGTACGAAACCGGCTCCACGACGCGGTCAGCCGGGGGCAGGTGCGTCCCGGCGTCGACCCCGACAAGCTCGTCGACCTCATTGGCGGAGCCACCTTGCTGGCGCTGCTGCAGAAGCCTGAGGAACTCGTCGGACCGGCGTGGGTCGACGACATCGCGGCGATCCTGTTGCGCGGCGTCGTGGTGCACCCCGAGAGCTGATCGGAGCGCTAGTCCGCCCGGATCTGCTCCTTGTTGCGCTGCGTCACCGCGCGGAACTGAACCTCGAGAGTGTCGAACTGCCGGTGCTGCGCGAAGGCGATCTGTTCCTCGGCGGCGAGTGCGGGGTCGATCACCGCCGCCGCTCCGGTCGTGTAGATCTCCTTGAGGCCGCGCATCGTCGGGCGCGGCACCTCGGCGATCTGCGCGGCGAGTTCGACCGCGCGCTCGAGGAGCCGTCCGTGCGCCACCACCTCGGTCACCAGTCCGATCCGTTCGGCGCGTACGGCATCGACGACCTCACCGGTCATCGACAGCCGCCGGGCCATCGCCGCACCCACCAGCTGCGGCAGGCGCGCCGTCATCCCACCGCCCGGCAGAATCCCCACCCGCGCATGGGTGTCGGCGAACACCGCCCGCTCTGACGCGATGAGGAAGTCGCAACCCAGCGCCATCTCCAGGCCGCCGGTGAAGGTGGCACCGTTGATGGCGCCGACGATCGGGGTGCGCATCTTCGCCACCGCGGCGATACAGCTCTGGGAACGGAACTCCTCGAAGTACGACAGCCCGTCGCGGGCAGCCTCTTTGAGGTCCACGCCCGCGCAGAACGCGGGATCGGTGCCCGTCAGCACCACCGCGTGAACGGATTCGTCGTCGTCGGCGGCGGTCAAGGCCGTGTAGGTGGCGCGGATCAGGTTCCTGCTCAGGGCGTTTCGCGCGGCAGGGCGGTTCAACGTGACCACGCGGACCGCACCGTGGTCGACTGTCAGCACGAGCGGGTCGGTCATCACACCTGTCGTTCGTCTCAGAGGAACCGGTCTGCCGAGTTGGCCAGGTCCAGTAGGGGCTGCGGCAGCGCGCCGAGTGCGAAGGTGACGGCGGCGGTGATGGTGACGACGGCCGTGGTCAGTGCGCTGGGCACCACCACGACGGGGGCGTCGTCGGGACGGTCGGTGAAGAACATCAGCACGATCACCCGGACGTAGAAGTACGCCGCGATGGCGCTGGCGATCACGCCGACCACGACCAGAGGCAGGGCGCCGCCTTCGCCGGCCGCCTTGAAGACCGCGAACTTGCTGACGAACCCACTGGTCAACGGGATGCCCGCGAACGCGAGCAGGAACAGTGAAAAGATGATGCCGACAACGGGATAACGCTTGCCCAGCCCTGCCCACCGCGACATCGTCGTTTCTTCCTCACCTGCCGCATTGCGGACCAGGCTCACGACGGCGAACGCGCCGACGGTGGAGAAGCCGTAGGCGAACAGATAGAACAGGGTCGACGACAACCCGGACTGATTGCCGGCGATCACGCCGGTGAGGATGAAACCGCTGTGCGCCACCGCCGAGTACCCGAGCATCCGCTTCACATCGGTCTGAGTGATCGCGGTGATCGTGCCGACCACCATGGTGAGGATCGCGACCGCCCACAGCACCGGCCGCCAGTCATCGTGCAAACCGGGAACCGCGACGTAGAGGACCCGAAGCATCGCGCCGAACGCGGCGATCTTGGTGGCGGCGGCCATGAACGCCGTGATCGGGGTTGGTGCGCCCTGATACACGTCGGGGATCCACGAATGAAACGGCACGGCGCCGACCTTGAACAGCACACCGACCAGCAGCAGTCCGGTCCCGATCAACGCCAGCGACGGTTTCCCGGCGCCCGAGGCGACCGCGTCGGCTATCCCGTTGAGCGACAGGGTGCCCGCGTAGCCATACAGCATGGCCGCGCCGTAGAGGAAGAACGCCGACGAGAATGCCCCGAGCAGAAAGTACTTCAACGCGGCTTCCTGCGACAGCAACCGCCGGCGTCGCGCCAACCCGCACAGCAGATACAGGGGCAGTGACAGCACTTCCAGAGCGATGAACATCGTCAACAGGTCGTTGGCTGCCGGGAACAGCAGCATCCCGCCGACCGCGAACATCGTCAGCGGGAACACCTCGGTCTGGATGATGCCCGCCTTGGTGGCCAGTTGTTCGACGACGCTTCCCGCAACAGCGGACCCCTGCGGGGTGAACGCGTCCAGGCCCCGGGACGTCGAGCCTTCGTCCCCGCCGGTTACGCCGATCTGGCGTTCCCCGATCAGCAGGATGCCCAGCACGCCGACCAGCAGGATGGTGCCCTGCACGAACAATGCGGGCTTGTCGACGGCCACCGCGCCCATCACGGCACTGAAACCGTTGCTGCCGTGCAGGTCCCGGGCCACCAGCACGACGGCGACGAACGCGGCGACCAGTGCGCCGAGGCAGAGCGTCAGCTGGGTGGCGTAACGCCGTTGCCGGGGCAGGAACGCCTCGACGAGGACGCCGAGCACCGCGGCGCCCAGCACGATGAGCATGGGAGAGATCAGGCCGTACTCGACATTCGGTGTGGGGAGATTCATCGCACCGGGCCTCCCGCCGTCCGGGGTGCCGGGTCAGGCACGTCAATCGTGGTCAGCGTGTGGGTCACCGCGGGATTGATGACGTCCAGCGCCGGTTTCGGATACACCCCGAGCACCAGCAGCAGCGCGATGAGTGGGACGACGACAGCGATCTCACGTGGCCGTAGGTCGTGCAGCTTGTTGTCGCCCTCGGCCAGCTCCGGCCGTACAGGACCGGTCATGACCCGTTGGTACATCCACAGGATGTAGATCGCCGAGAGCACCAGTGCACTGGCCGCCAGCACGCCGAACATCGGGTAGCGGGTGAACGTGCCGATGAGAACCAGGAATTCACTGATGAACGGCGCCAGCCCGGGGAGCGACAGCGTGGCCAGGCCGGATACCAGGAAGGTTCCGGCCAGAATGGGCGCCACCTTCTGCACGCCGCCGTAGGCGTTGATGAGGCGGCTGCCCCGTTGGGACACCAGGAACCCGGCGATCAAAAACAGTGCCGCCGTGGAGATTCCGTGATTGACCATGTACAGCGTCGATCCGGATTGGCCCTGGGTGGTCATCACGAAGATGCCGAGGATGATGAAGCCGAAGTGCGAGATCGAGGTGTAGGCGATCAGGCGCATGATGTCGGTCTGGCCGATCGCGACGATGGCTCCGTAGATGATGCCGACCACCGCGAGCGTGATGATCAGCGGGCTGAAGTAGATGGCAGAGTCGGGGAACAGCTGCAGGCAGTAGCGGATCATGCCGAAGGTGCCGACCTTGTCCATGATCGCCATCATCAGCACCGCACTGGCCGGAGTCGCCTCGACCGCCGAGTCGGGGAGCCAGCGGTGCAGCGGCCACAGCGGCGCCTTGACGGCGAACGCGAACATGAACCCGCCGAACAGCAGATGCATCACCATCGGGTTGACGACGAACTCGCCGCTCGCCACCGCGGCGACGATCTCGCGGAAGTCGAACGTCCCCGCCGCGAACGCGTCACTGCCGGCGGTCGCCACGTAGAGGCCGACGACCGCGGCGAGCATGATCAGTCCACCGAACAGGTTGTACAGCAGGAACTTCACCGCGGCGGCGCTGCGTTTCGCCCTGTCCTCGTCGTTTCCCTCACCAGTTCGGTTGCCGCCGAATCCGCCGATGAGGAAGTACATCGGAATCAGCATGGCTTCGAAGAACACGTAGAAGAGCAGAATGTCCAGCGACACCAGCGAGATGAGCACCATGCCCTCGATGGCCAGCGTCAGGGCGAAGTAGACGTGCACGGAGCGGCCGCCCCAACTGAGCCGGTCGTGTGCGTCGTTCCAGCCGGCGACGATCAGCAGGGGCACCAGCACCGCGGTGAGCACCACCAGTGCCAGGGCGATGCCGTCGACGCCGAGGATGTAGCCGGTACCGAAAGACGGTATCCACCTGTGTGACTCGACGAACTGGTACTGCTCCCCGCCAGGGTCGAACCCGACGGCCACCACCGCGGTGACGGCCAGAACCGCCAGTGATACCGCCAGTGCCACCCATTTGGCCAGCACCCGCTGCGCGGCCGGCAGCAGCATGACCAGCGCCGCACCGACCATGGGGATCGCCCACAGCACGGTCAGCCACGGAATGGAGGTCACCACAGGTTCACCGCCAGGATCGTCGCGAGGATGAGGACGGTGCCCGCCAGCATCGACAACGCATAGGAGCGCGCAAATCCGGTCTGCACCTGACGCAGTGCCTCCGAACCGCGTGCGACGAGTGCCGCGAGTCCATTCGCCGCATCGTCGACCGCCTCGTCGTCGATCTCTACCAAGCCCCGCGTGATGACCTGGCCGGGACGCATCAGCACCTCCTCGTTGAACGCGTCGCCGTAGAGATCCCGACGGGCCGCGACGGTGAGCGCCGACCCGGCCGGCACCTCCTCGGGTACCGGGTGCACCCCATACATGCGGTAGGCGACGGCGATACCGACGGCGACGACCGACAGCACGATCACGGTCACCACCCACACCGGCAGCACATGGTGAATCTCGTGGGAGCCGACCACCGGTTCCAGCCAATGCTCAAGCGTGCCACCGATCGCCAGTGCCGCGCCGGCCGTCACCGAACCGATGGCCAGCAGGATCATCGGCCATGTCATCACCGCGGGGGACTCGTGCGGATGACTGTGCGCGGCCCAGCGTTTCGGGCCGAAGAACGTCATCAGCATGACGCGGGTCATGTAGAAGGCAGTGATACCCGCGCCCAGAATGGTTGCACCGCCGAGAATCACGCCTTTCACGCCGCCCGCGCCCAGCGCCGCCTCGATGATCCCGTCCTTGGAGAAGAAGCCGGCCAGCGGTGGGATGCCGATGATGGCCAGGTAGCCGAGGCCGAACGTCGCGAACGTGATAGGCAGCGCGGTGCGCAGGCCGCCATAGCGCCGCATATTCACCTCGTCGTCCATTGCATGCATCACCGAGCCCGCGCCGAGGAAAAGGCCCGCCTTGAAGAATCCGTGTGTCAGCAGGTGCATGATCGCGAACGCGTAGCCGGCCGGACCCAGGCCCGCGGCGAGCACCATGTAGCCGATCTGGCTCATCGTGGACGCAGCCAGCGCCTTCTTGATGTCGTCCTTCGCGCAGCCGACGACGGCGCCGAACAGCAGGGTCACCGCGCCGACGACGACGACCGCGGTCTGGGCGTGCGGGGCCAGGTCGAAGATCGGACCCGAGCGCACGATCAGATACACACCGGCGGTGACCATGGTGGCCGCGTGGATCAGCGCCGACACCGGCGTGGGGCCTTCCATCGCATCCCCGAGCCAGGACTGCAGCGGCACCTGGGCGGACTTGCCGCATGCGGCAAGCAGCAGCATCAGCCCGATCGCGGTCAGCGTGCCGTCGGTGAGCGCCGGCGCGGCGTCGAACATGGTGCCAAACGAGACCGACCCGACGGCGGCGAACATCACCATCAACGCCACCGCCAGACCGATGTCACCGACACGGTTCACCACGAATGCTTTCTTGGCCGCCGTGGCCGCTGATGGCTTGTGTGACCAGAAGCCGATCAGCAGATACGACGCCAGACCCACACCCTCCCAGCCCATGTAGAGCCCGAGGTAGTTGTCGGCGAGCACCAGCAGCAGCATCGCGGACAGGAACAGGTTCAGATAGCCGAAAAAGCGCCGACGCCCGGGGTCTTCGGCCATGTAGCCGATCGAATAGATGTGGATCAACGACCCGACACCGGTAATCAGCAGGATGAAGCACATCGACAGCTGGTCGAGCTGCAGACCGAAGTCGACCCGCAGTTCGCCGACCGGGACCCACGAGAACAGCGACTCGTGGGTCGAGCGGCTCTCGGCGTCGCGGCCCACCATGTCGACGAACAGCACTGCGGCGCAGACGAAGGACGCCACCGCGGCGAGAGTCCCCAGAAGGTGACCCCATCGATCAGAGCGCTTGCCCGCCAACAACAGGATCGCCGCACCCGCCAACGGGAGCGCGATCACCAGCCACACGGGAACCGTCATCAGGACCGTCTCTTCTTCGCGCAGGCGCTCATCAATGCTTCAGCAGGCTTGCGTTATCGGCGCTGGCCGAGCGCCGGGTCCGGAAGATGGTCATGATGATGGCCAGACCGATCACGACCTCGCACGCCGCGACCACCATGGTGAAGAACGCCACCACCTGACCGTCGAGGTGCCCGTGCATGCGGGAGAACGCGACGAAGGCCAGGTTCGCGGCGTTGAGCATCAGCTCCACGCACATGAACATGATGATCGCGTTGCGGCGCAACAGCACTCCCGCCGCGCCGATGGTGAACAACAGAGCGGACAGGTACAGGTAGTTGTCGGGATTCATCGGTGCCCTTCGCTCTTCGCCCTCTGCTCTTCGCCGGGGCTCATCGCCGCGCAAGCGCTCATCGGCCGCCCCTGTCCCCGTCTGCGTCGCTGTCGCTGGGTACCGGGCGAACCTGCAGGATCCCGCTGACCGAGAGTTCGGAGCCCGATCCGTCGGGCAGACGAGCGGCGACGTCGACGGCGTTGTGCCGCGCGTACACGCCGGGGTTGGGCAGTGTGGTCGGGTGACCGCCCGGGGCGAACCGCTCGGCAGCGAGTTCGCGCTGAGTCTTGCGGCGCTCGAAGCGCTCCCGGTGCGCCAGCACCATCGCCCCGAGTGCGGCGGTGATGAGCAGCGCGCCGGTCAGCTCGAACGCCCACAGGTACTTGGTGAAGATGAGCACCGCCAAGCCCTCGACGTTGCCGTTCGCATTTGCCTGGGTCAGACCGACGAACCCGGCCACCGAGACGTTGCCGATACCGGCGATCAGCAGGACGCCGAATCCCATGCCGACGGCGATGGCCGCGATGCGTTGTCCGCGAAGGGTTTCCACCAGTGAATCTGAGGAGTCGACACCGATCAGCATGACGACGAACAGGAACAACATCATCACCGCGCCGGTGTACACCACCACCTGCACCACCCCGAGAAACGGTGCGTCCTGGGCGATGTAGAGCACGGCGAGCGCAATCATCGTGACCGCGAGCGCGATCGCCGAGTACACAGCCTTCGGCGCGAAGACCACACCGAGGGCACCGGCCACTGCCACCACCGCGAGAACCCAGAACAGGATGGCCTCGTTGGTCGTGGTGTAACCCGCCGAGGTGGCGGAGTCCGCGATGGCGGCGACGAACTCAGTCCTCACCGCACCTCCTTGGCGGCGCTGATGTTGCCGAGGTAGTAGTCGTCGTCGGTGCTGCCCGGCGCCATCGGGTGTGGCGGCTGCTCCATCCCCGGCTGCAGCGGCGCCAACAACTTGTCCTTACCCAGGATCAGGTCGGCTCGGTTGTCGTCGGCCATCTCGTAGTTGTTGGTCATCGTCAGCGCGCGGGTCGGGCAGGCCTCGATGCACAGGCCGCAGCCGATGCAGCGCAGGTAGTTGATCTGGTAGACGCGGCCATAACGTTCGCCGGGCGAATACCGTTCGGACTCGGTGTTGTCGGCGCCTTCGACGAAGATCGCGTCGGCGGGGCAGGCCCACGCGCACAGCTCGCAGCCGATGCACTTTTCCAGGCCGTCGTCATAGCGGTTCAGCTGGTGACGGCCGTGATATCGCTTGGCGACGGGGCCGGGCTTCTCCGGGTACTCCTCCGTGATCGGCTTCTTGAACATGGAGCCGAAGGTCACCCCGAATCCCGCGATGGCGTCGAGGAATTTAGGCATCGGCTCGCTCCTTCTTCGGTATCGGTGGCACCGGGAAGGCGCCGACGTCGACCGTCGGGGGTGGTGCGGGGGTGTTGCGAATGTTTCTGGCGCGCAGTGCTCTCCAGGCGATGAGCAGCAGCGCGATCACGACCACCGCGCCCGCGCTCATCAGTCCGGTGGCCCAACCCTGGTATCCGTAGTTGCGCAGAGTGTGGGTGGTCGCGACGATCATGATCCAGCCCAGCGACACCGGGATCAGGATCTTCCAGCCCAGCGCCATGAACTGGTCGTAGCGCATCCTGGGCAGGGTGGCTCGCAGCCACATGAAGATGAACAGGAACACCCACACCTTCGCGGTGAACCACAGCAGCGGCCACCAACCGCTGTTGGCGCCCTCCCAGATGCTGATCGGCCACGGGGCCTGCCAGCCACCGAGGAACAGCGTGGTGGCCAATGCAGAGACCGTCGTCATGTTGACGTATTCGGCGAGCATGAACATCGCGAACTTCAACGACGAGTACTCGGTGTGGAACCCGCCGACGAGTTCGCCTTCGGCCTCGGGCAGATCGAAAGGCGCCCGGTTGGTTTCGCCGACCATGGCGGTCAGGTACACCAGGAACGACGGCAACAGCAGGAAGATGTACCAGGTGTCGGTCTGCGCGGCGACGATCCCCGACGTCGACATCGTTCCCGAGTAGATGAACACCGCGGCGAACGACAGCGCCATCGCGATCTCGTAGGAGACGACCTGCGCCGACGATCGCAGCCCGCCCAGCAACGGGTAGACCGATCCCGACGCCCAGCCGGCCAGCACGATCCCGTAGACGCCGATCGAGGTGACCGCGAGGATGTAGAGCACCGCCATGGGCAGATCCGTCAGTTGCAGCGCGGTGCGATGGCCGAACACGGAAACCTCGCCACCCATCGGGATGACGGCGAACGCCATGAACGCCGGAATCACCGAGATGACCGGCGCGGCAAGGTAGATCCACTTGTCCACCCCGGCGGGGATCAGCCCCTCCTTGAGCGCGAGCTTGACGCCGTCGGCCAGTGACTGCAGCAGCCCGAACGGACCGACCCGGTTGGGACCGAGCCGCAACTGCATGCGGCCCAGAATCTTTCGTTCGATGAGGATGGCCGCCAGCACGGTCAGCAGCAGGAACACGAAGACGCCGAGCGCCTTGGCCAGGATCAGCCACCACGGATCGTGGCCGAACAGGGTCGGATCCGGATACGTCACGGCTGTCCCCGTCCGATCGAAACGACCGCGCCCACGCCCACGCCCAGGGTCTGGTGCACCGCACTGCCGGGTGAGTTCAGCGGCAGCCACACCACGCCGTCGTCCATGTCGGTCAGCTCCACCGCAAGGGTGATGGCGCCGCGGTCGGTGCTGACGGTCACGAGTTCGCCGTCAGCGACGCCGATCTCGCCGGCGGTACCTGCCGACAGCCGCGCCAGCGGTGTCCGGGCGGTGCCGGCAAGGTGCGGTTCGCCGTCCTGGAGCCGTCCGGCATCCAGCGCCATGCGCCAACCGGCCAGCACCGCCTGACCTGTCGCCGGCCGCGGCGGGTCGGGTTCGGTATGGGGCACCGCGGGACGCGCACCCGACCACAGGCCGACCCGGGCGCGTTCCTCGGCAGCGGCCGGTACGGTCGGCAGGCTAAGGTCGACGCCGATCTCGTCGGCCAGGAAGCTCAACACCCGCAGGTCGGGCACCGCACTGGTGTGCAGCGACGGCTCGAAGGGTCGAATCCGGCCCTCCCAGTTCACGAATGAACCCGCCTTCTCGACGACGGGCGCGACCGGGAAGACCACGTCGGCGCGCGCGGTGACCTCGCTCTCGCGCAACTCCAGGCTCACCACGAACGGTGCTGCGTCGAGTGCGGCCAGAGCCATGTCGGGATCTGGCAGGTCGGCGAGCTCGACACCACCGATCAGCAGGGCGTCCAGTTCACCTCCGAGCGCCGCCTGCAGGATCGCGGTGGTGTCACGACCCGCGGCATCGGGGAGGTCGTCGACGTTCCAGGCCTCGGCCATCTGGCCGCGGGCCGCCGCGTCGTCTGCCGGGCGTCCGCCGGGCAGCAGGTTCGGCAGCGCGCCGGCCTCCACCGCGCCGCGTTCGCCGGCGCGTCGGGGAATCCAGGCGAGGCGCGCTCCGGTGGACTGGGCCAACCGTGCCGCTGCAGAGAGTGCTCCGGGCGAGGTCGCCAGGCGCTCACCGACCAGGATCAGCGCGCCGGGCGTCGCCAGCAGCGCATCGTCGGCGACACCGTCGAGTGCTGCCGCCTCACCGCCCGGGGCAGTCCGCAGCAGTCGGCCCGACAGCTTGGTCAGGCTGCGGGTGGTGAACGGCGCAATCGACATCAGCTGGAGACCGCGCTTGCGAACCGCCTTGCGCAGCCGCAGGAAGACGATCGGTGATTCCTCTTCGGGTTCCAGCCCGGCCAACAGCACCGCGGGCGCGTTCGCCAGATCCGCGTAGGTGACCGTCATCGGCTGACCCGCGACGTGCGCGGCGAGGAACACCGCCTCCTCCGCACTGTGTGGCCTGGACCGGAAGTCGATATCGTTGGTGCCCAGCACGATTCGGGCGAACTTCGAGTAGGCGTAGGCGTCTTCGGCCGTCGTGCGGCCACCGACGAGGACGCCGGCGTTGCCGCTGGCCGCCGCCAGACCGGCGCCGGCCACAAAGAGTGCCTCCGACCACGACGCCGGGCGCTGCGAGCCGTCGGGGTCCCGAAGCAGCGGGGTGGTGATCCGGTCACCGACCGTGGTGTAGGTGAAGGCCCACCGGCCCTTGTCGCAGTTCCACTCTTCATTGACCTCGGGATCGTCACCGGCCAGGCGGCGCATCACCTTTCCGCGCCGGTGGTCGGTGCGCTGGGCGCAGCCCGAGGCGCAGTGCTCGCACACGCTGGGGCTGGACACCAGGTCGAACGGCCGAGCCCGGAATCGGTACGCGGCACCGGTCAGCGCTCCGACCGGGCAGATCTGCACGGTGTTGCCGGAAAAGTACGACTGGAACGGCTCGCCGGGGGCGATCCCCACCTGTTGCAGCGCACCGCGTTCCAGCAACTCGATGAACGGGTCGCCGGCGATCTGGTCGGAGAAGCGGGTGCAGCGGGCGCACAGCACGCATCGCTCCCGGTCCAGCAGGACCTCCGATGAGACGTTGATCGGTTTCGGGAAGGTGCGTTTGACGTCTTCGAAGCGGGTCTCCGGACGCCCGTTGGACATCGCCTGATTCTGCAGCGGGCATTCGCCGCCCTTGTCGCAAACCGGACAGTCCAGCGGATGGTTGATCAGCAGCAGCTCCATCACCCCGTGCTGCGCCTTGTCGGCGGACTCCGAGGTGTACTGGGTGCGCACCACCATGTCGGGGGTGCAGGTGATCGTGCACGACGCCATCGGCTTGCGCTGACCCTCGACCTCCACCAGGCATTGGCGGCACGCCCCGACGGGGTCGAGCAGCGGATGATCGCAGAAGCGCGGGATCTGGACGCCCATCAGCTCGGCGGCGCGAATCACCAGGGTGCCCTTGGGTACTTCGATGGCCTGGCCGTCGATGGTCAGGCTGACCATCTCCACCGGCGTGGTGCCGCTGGTGGGCTCAACTAGCGTCACCCTTGCCCCCTTCCGTCGAGTGTGGCGTTTCATCCGCGACTCGCCGCGGGCGGCGGACAGAACCGCACACTCGGCGCGCCGTGCCGATCATGCGCCCACCCTTTCCGGTGCAGCGAGCATCGAGGCATGCGGATCGAAGGGGCAGCCCCCGTCGAGGTGGGCCTCGTACTCGGCGCGGAAGAACTTGATCGACGAGATGATGGGACTGGCGGCGCCATCACCCAACGCGCAGAACGACTTTCCGAAAATGGTGTCCGAGATGTCGAGCAGCTTGTCGATGTCGGCGCCTGTGCCCTTTCCCGTCTCCAGCCGCTCGTAGATCTGCGCCAGCCAGTAGGTGCCCTCGCGACACGGCGTGCACTTACCGCAGGACTCGTGGGCGTAGAACTGCGTCCAACGCCGGACCGCGCGCACCACGCAGGTGGTCTCGTCGAAGATCTGCAGCGCCTTGGTGCCCAACATGGAGCCGACACCGGCCACGCCCTCGTAGTCCAGCGGCACGTCGAGGTGCTCCTCGGTGAGCAACGGCGTCGAGGATCCGCCCGGCGTCCAGAACTTCAGGGAATGCCCAGCGCGCACACCTCCGGCGTAGTCGAGCAGTTCGCGCAGTGTGATCCCCAGCGGCGCCTCGTACTGGCCGGGATTGGTGACGTGTCCGGACAGGGAGTAGAGGGTGAAACCGGGTGACTTCTCCGACCCCATCGAGCGGAACCAGTCGACCCCGTTGAGCAGGATGGGCGGCACGCTGGCGATCGACTCGACGTTGTTGACCACCGTCGGGCAGGCGTAGAGACCCGCCACCGCGGGGAACGGGGGTCTCAGCCTGGGCTGACCGCGCCTGCCTTCCAGCGAGTCCAGCAGGGCGGTTTCCTCACCGCAGATGTAGGCGCCCGCTCCGGCATGCACGATGAGCTCCAGATCGAATCCGGATCCGTGGATGTCGGTGCCCAGGTGGCCTGCGGCGTACGCCTCGGCGACGGCGGCCTGCAGGCGCCGCAGCACCGGCACGACCTCGCCGCGGATATAGATGAACGCGTGGTGCGCCCGGATCGCGTACGCCGCGATGATCGCGCCTTCCACGAGAAAGTGCGGGGTCGTCATCATCAACGGAATGTCTTTACACGTACCGGGTTCGGACTCATCGGCATTGATCACCAGGTAGTGCGGCTTGGCCGCCGCGCCCTCATCACCCTGAGGGATGAAGGACCATTTCGTGCCCGTCGGGAAGCCTGCGCCGCCGCGGCCGCGCAGGCCGGAGTCCTTGACCGTGGCGATAACGTCGTCGGGGCTCATGGCCAGTGCCCGGTCCAGCGCCTGGTAACCACCGTGCCGCCGGTAGGTGTCCAGCGTCCACGGCTCGGCCTCGTCCCAGAAACGGCTGAGCACGGGAGTCAGTGTGGTCATTCCGAATCCGCCGCCTTCGGGTCGGTCTCGGGCGTCGCGGACTGCGCGGGAACCTCGGCCGACGGCCCCGGTGCCGGTTCGTCCTTGACGGACTCGACCGCCTCGGCCTCATCCTGCTGGGGCCGCGGTGCGGAGGTCTCGGACGCGGGCGGGTCCGGTTCGGGGGCGGTCATGTCGTGCTCGTGGGCATAGCGCAGTCCCACCAGGGTCGCCGGGCCGGGACGTGATGCGTCGTCGGAGGACTCGTTGTTCGGAAGCCCCGCAAGGATTCTCGCGGTATCGCGGAATGTGCACAGCGACGCACCGCGGGACGGTCTCGGAACGTCGCCGCCGCGCAGGGCGTCGACGAGATCGCGGGCCGACGACGGGGTCTGGTTGTCGAAGAACTCCCAGTTCACCATGACGACCGGTGCGTAGTCACAGGCGGCGTTGCATTCGATGTGCTCCAGGGTGACCTTCCCGTCGGCCGTGGTCCGCCCGGCGTCGACCCCCAGATGATCCTCGAGCGCATCGAGGATCGCGTCGCCGCCCATGATGGCGCACAGCGTATTGGTGCACACCCCGACCAGGTAATCACCCGTCGGTGTGCGGCGGTACATCGAGTAGAAGGTCGCCACCGCGGTGACCTCGGCATGCGTCAGGCTCAATTGGTCTGCGCAGAAGGCGATTCCGGCCGGGGTCAGGCAACCGTCCTCGGCCTGCACCAGGTGCAGCAGCGGGAGCAGGGCCGAGCGCGACTGAGGGTAGCGCGCGATGATCACGGCGGCGTCGGTCTCGAGACGGGACGTGACGTCGGCCGGGTAGCGTGCCTGCCCGTGGATGGGGGGACCGGGCTCGTCGGGACGCTGGCCGAGTTCCAGGAAAATCGTCATAGTCGTCTGCTCTTCGCGCAAGCGCTCATCACCTATCCACCCCACCCATCACCGGGTCGATCGACGCCACCGCCGCGATCGCGTCGGCGACCATGCCGCCCTCGCACATCGCCGCCACCGCTTGAAGATTGGTGAACGACGGGTCCCGGTAGTGCACCCGGTAGGGCCGGGTGCCACCGTCGGACACCATGTGCACGCCGAGCTCCCCGCGCGGTGATTCGACCGCGACGTAGACCTGACCCGCGGGCACCCGGATCCCTTCGGTCACCAACTTGAAGTGATGGATCAGGCCCTCCATCGAACGACCCATGATCTTGGCGATGTGCTCGGGCGAGTTGCCCAGCCCATCGGGTCCCAGTTTCAGATCGGCGGGCCACGCGAGCTTCTTGTCCTCGATCATCACGGGTTGCCCCACGGATCGCTCGAGTCGGTCGGCGCACTGCTCCACGATCTTGATCGACTCCCGCATCTCCTTCACCCGGATCAGATAACGACCGTAGGAGTCGCAGCCGTCGTCGGTGATGACGTCGAAGTCGTATGTCTCGTAACCGCAATAGGGCTGCGCCTTACGCAGGTCGTGAGGCAGACCGGTGGAGCGCAGCACCGGTCCGGTGATACCGAGCGCCATGCATCCCGTCAGATCCAGGTAACCGATACCCAGCGTGCGGGCCTTCCAGATGTAGTTCTCGTTGAGGAGATCTTCCAGATCGGTCAACCGCTTCGGCAGCAGTTCGAGCAGATCCCGGACCTGGCTGAGCCCGTCGTCCGGCAGGTCGACCGCAACCCCGCCGGGTCGAATGTAGGCGTGGTTCATCCGAAGTCCGGTGATGGACTCGAACACCGAGAGGATCAGTTCGCGCTCGCGGAAGCCGAGGAACATCGCCGTCATGGCGCCCAGTTCCATACCGCCGGTCGCCAGCGCGACCAGATGGCTGGAGATCCGGTTGAGTTCCATCAGCATCACCCGGATCACCGACGCCCGCTCGGGGATCGCGTCGGTGACGTCGAGGAGCTTCTCCACCCCGAGGCAGTAGGCGGTCTCGTTGAAAAACGGTGACAGGTAATCCATCCGGGTCACGAACGTGACGCCCTGCGTCCAGTTACGGAACTCCAGGTTCTTCTCGATGCCGGTGTGCAGATACCCGATCCCGCAACGCGCTTCGACGATGGTCTCGCCCTCGATCTCGAGGATGAGTCGCAGCACGCCGTGCGTCGACGGGTGCTGCGGGCCCATGTTGACGACGATGCGTTCGCCTGCGTGTTCGCCCGCGTTCTGCCTTGCCGCAGTGACGACCTCGTCCCAGTCCTGGCCGCCGACGACGACCACCCGTTCGGGCCGCTGTGATGTGGTCATCAGTTGTAGGCCCTCCGCTGGTCCGGCGGCGGTATCTCGGCACCGTGGTACTCCACCGGAATGCCACCGAGGGGGTAGTCCTTGCGCTGGGGATGGCCCACCCAGTCGTCGGGCATTTCGATGCGGGTCAGCGACGGATGGCCGTCGAAGATGATGCCGAAGAAGTCGTAGGTCTCGCGCTCGTGCCAGTCGGTGGTGGGATACACCCGAAACAGCGACGGGATATGGGGATCGGCGTCGGGGGTGGCTACCTCGACGCGGATGCGGCGGTTGTGGGTGATCGACATCAGGGGATAGACCGCGTGCAGCTCGCGGTCGGCGTCCTCGGGATAGTGCACCCCGCTGACCCCCAGACAGAGCTCGAACCGCAGTTCCGGGTCGTCGCGCAGCACCTGCGCCACCGCGGGCAGCTGCCCACGGAACACCTCGAGGGTCAGCTCGTCCCGGAAGACCACGACGCGCTCGATCGCCGCGGCATACCCGTCGTCACCGAGCGCGGTGGCCAACCGGTCGACGACGTCGTCGAAGTAACCGCCGTAGGGTCGCGGCGAACTGCCGGGCAGGGCGACCGGCCGGACGAGGCGGCCGTATCCCGACGTGTCGCCGCTGCCGTCGACACCGAACATGCCGTGGCGGACCCCGATCACCTCGGGCCGCCCGTCACCGTCGCTCATCTGAGCAGGCCCTTCAATTCGATCGTCGGGGTCACTGCGAGGGCGGCCTTTTCGGCCTCCCGGATCGCTTCTTCGCGATTCACGCCGAGCGGCATCTCTTGAATCTTGTCGTGCAGCTTGAGGATTGCGTGCAGCAGCATCTCCGGCCGCGGTGGGCAGCCGGGCAGGTAGATGTCGACCGGCACCACATGGTCGACACCCTGAACGACCGCGTAGTTGTTGAACATTCCGCCCGACGAGGCGCAGACCCCCATCGCCAGAACCCACTTCGGTTCGGCCATCTGGTCGTAGATCTGACGCAGCACAGGGGCCATCTTCTGGCTGACCCGCCCCGCGACGATCATCAGATCGGCCTGCCTCGGCGTCGCGGAGAAGCGCTCCATGCCGAAGCGTGAGATGTCGAACCGTGGCCCGGCGGTCGCCATCATCTCGATCGCGCAGCACGCCAGCCCGAACGTCGCAGGCCACAGCGAGCCCTTCCGCACATAACCGGCGACTTTCTCGACCGTGGACAGCAGGATGCCGCCCGGTAGCTTTTCCTCTAGTCCCATTGCAGGCCTCCTCGCCGCCAGACATAGGTGTAGGCCACGAACACGACGACCATGAACAGCAGCATCTCCACCAGTGCGAACAAGCCGAGACTGTCGAACGCGACCGCCCACGGGTAGAGGAACACGATCTCGATGTCGAACACGATGAACAACATCGCGGTCAGGTAGTACCTGATCGGGAATCGCTGTCCGGTCGCGGCCGCGGCGGGATCGGACGCGTCCATCGGTTCGATTCCGCACTCGTAGGCCTCGAGCTTGGCGCGGTTGTAGCGCTTCGGCCCGATCAGAACGGCAATGCCCACCGATCCGACAGCGAAGGCAGCAGCGATCGCACCAAGCACCAGGATCGGTGTGTACAGATTCATGCTGAGCAGGCGCTCCTCAGGGGCTGTCGATGTGAGCTATCCCACAGCCTAACCTTGTTTTGGATGCAAGCCACGCATTTTGGTTAGTATCCCTACTGGCGCCATTCGGCGATCTCTCCTGCCGCGAAAAGGTATGAGCGACAGAATTTTTCGCTATTCGTACTGTCAGACGGCGGTGCGTAGCAGCGACACGACCGCGTCGCCCAACCGGATCGGGTCGATCGGGTGCGGAACGGCCGCTTCCGCGCGCGACCAGCGAGCCAGCCACGCGTCATCGGGCCGCCCCGTGAGCACCAGCACCGGCGGGCAGTTGTCGATCTCGTCCTTGAGCTGTTTGGCGATGCCCATTCCGCCGACGGGAGTGGCCTCGCCATCGAGGATCACCAGATCAAAGCCGCCCGCATCCATCTGCCTGATCACCATCGGGGCGGTGGCGACCTCGAGATAGCTCAACTCGGGAAGTTCGGGATGTACCCGCTTACCCAACGCGAGCTGCACCTGCTCCCTGGTCCGCGGGTTGTCGCTGTAGACCAGGATCCGCAGCGGCCCGGTGCGGGGCAACGGCGGAGAAGGCGGAGTTGGCAGAGATGGCACAGCCATGCGCGCGATGGTAGTCCGGCGTGGATACGACGTCAGCGGATCGAGATGTCTTGGTGCTCAAGCCGACAGCAGGGGAGCCATCTCCGCGGGATCGAAGTACTCGTCGACACGGTTGATCAGCCCGTCGGCGCCCACCTTGATGACGATGCAGACCCGCATCGCGATCGACCCGCCGGCGCGACCGTTGGCGTGCAGGATGTGCTGCTGGACGAAGCCGCCGTCGAAGAGTTGGCGGTCGACGATCTCGTAGCGACGGTCGGTGGTGGCGTTGACGAACCAGGCGATGATGCGCACCGCCCGTGCATGATCGTTGTCGCGAGCGTCACCGCTGTGCCAGACCCCCACCTCCGGGCTGAACATCTGTTCCACCGTGGCGATGTCACTGCGCGCGATGGCGTCGAACAGCCGGTCGGCGACATCGGTGACGACGCGATTGTCTAGTTCAGACATCCTGTTGACCTCAACTCCGGTTCAGGTTGAACACTGGGTTTCATGGACTTGACGCCCACGATCTCCCGATTCGAAGACTTCTACAAGAACCAGACCCCGCCGTGGGTCATCGGTGAGCCGCAGCCGGCCGTCGTCGCCCTGGTGGAGGCGGGGGCCATCAGCGGTCGGGTGCTCGACGTCGGGTGCGGGACCGGCGAGCACACGATCCTGCTGGCCAGGGCGGGCTACGACGTGCTCGGTGTCGACGGCGCCCCCACCGCTGTCGGGCAGGCCCGACGCAACGCCGCAGATCAGGGGGTCGACGCCCGGTTCGAGGTGGCAGACGCGCTGGACCTGGGCGGGTCGCCCGGATACGACACGATCGTCGACAGCGCGCTGTTCCACATCTTCGACGACGAGGAGCGCGCGACCTACGTCCGCAGCCTGAACGCGGCAACCCGGCCGGGCGGGGTGCTCCACCTACTCGCACTGTCCGACGCCGGCCGCGGGTTCGGTCCCCAGGTTGCCGAGGCGACGATCCGTGACGCATTCGGCGTCGGTTGGGAGATCGAAGCGCTGACTACGACCACCTACCGCGGTGTGGTCACCGAGCTGCACGCCGAGCAACTGGGGCTGGCGGTCGGGACGCGCGTCGACGAGCCGGCCTGGCTGGCGCGGGTTCGCCGTATCTGACACCGTCCGTCACTCCGGAGTGAGCCGCAGCACCGCGCCGCTCTCCATCGCCACCCACACCGTCCCGTCCGACCCGACGGCGATCCCGTAGGGTTCCGATGTCGACGCCGGCAGGTCGAACTCATCGATGTCGCCTGACCATGCGATGTGCCCGACCCGGTTCGTCGCCCACTCGGTGAACCAGCAGCCGTCCGCGCCTGCGGCGATGGCGTGCGGCCGCGCGGCGGCGTCCGGCAGCGCGAACTCGGTGACCGCACCGTCCGGGTCGATACGTCCGATCTGACCGGCACCGATCTCGGTGCCCCACACCGCGCCGTCGGTTCCCCTGCAGAGGCCGAACGGACCGCTGCTCGCGTCGAGGTCGTAGGTTTCCATCGAGCCGTCGGAGGCAATCACGCTCACCCGGTCATCCTCGGTGCGGGTGAACCACGCCGACCCGCCGTGACCCGCCGTCACGACCGACGGCCGTGAGGCTTGGCCGACCGGGTACTGGGTGTGGGTGCCGTCGGCAGCCAGCCGCATCGCGGCGCCGCTGTGCACCATCGTCACCCACACCGGGCCGTCATCGGTGACGGCGATGCCGTACGGATCAGGTTTCTCGGCGATGTCGAACTGAGAGATCTGTGCGTTCATCTCGCTTCGTCGTACCCCGGATGGGCGATCGATAATCGGTGCCGCACCAGAACTCTCAGGCACGCCATGACCTCGTCGCCGCGGTCGTCCAGCTGACCGTCCCGGATGGCACGCGCAAGCGAGGCCTCATCGGCGAAGCCGAGGCCTCCCAACGCCTCGAGAACCTCATCAGCCGTCTCGTCGAGCAATTCCCGCTCGACGATGCGCAGCACGTTGGCGGCGACGCGCGCGTGGAAGGACACCTGCCCGTCGCAGGCCGCGCGGACCTCGTTGTCCAGGAATTCGGCGACGGCGGCGACGAGCTCGGCGGCGGTGGGACGGCCGTTCATTGCGGCCCACCTCCGGACAATAGATCCAGGATGTCCCATTCGGTTTCGCTGACCCGGCGCCCAATCGCCGCGAGCTCGACCGAACGCGTCTCCCCGGACAGATGACGTTCGGCCTGGTGCCTGCAGATGACGCCCCACCGCAACGTCGCCACCGTCAGCCACCACCGGAACGCGTCGCGGTCGACGGACGTTTTCGCCGCCTGCTCGTAGGCCCGCAAGAATGTCTCGACGCTGCCGAGCCCACCCGCGCCGCGCGTCTCGGGGGCGCCGAACCGCCACGCCCTGATGCAGAACCATGCGAGGTCCTCGTAGGCCTCGCCGATGTGTGTCAGCTCCCAGTCCAGAACCGCAGCCAGGCCGGAGTCGTCGACGATGAGGTTGCCCATCCGAAAGTCGCCGTGCACCAGCCGCTTCGGTGACGACGCGGGCCGACTATCGGCAAGGCGTCGGAACGCCCATTCGAAAGTAGCTGTTGTGTCGCCGATCTCGTCCAGCCGGGTGCGCCAGCCGGCGAGCTCGTCGATCGGTTCCAGCCCGATGCCCTCGTAATCGGTCCGGTGGATCGCGGCCAGCGCCGCGGCGCACTGTTCGAGCAATCGGACCCTGGCTGCGTCGTCCAATCCGCGCAGGATCCTCGGCGCGATGGTCTCGCCGGCGACGGCTTCGCAGATCAGATAGGGGTTGCCCAGCGCGGCAGGCGAGTCGTCGGCGGTGAGGATGTGGGGGACGGGCGCTCCCGCGGCGGCGGCCCGTTGCTGCACCTGGGCTTCCAGCTCCATGCCCGCATGGATATCGTCACCGGCGCCGGTGCGCAGGATCAGCGCGCGGCGACCACCGGCGACGGCATCGAATGACCAGGTGATCCTGCTTGCGCCGCCGGTCAGTGCCTGAAGGTTCTCGACGCTCACCTCGCCGAGGACGGGATCGAGCACTTGGGCCAGCGCGCGGGTCAGCGTGTCATTCACTTGCGCCCGAACCCGAACAGCCGCTGCGCAACTCGGCGTATCTGGATCTCCTCGGCTCCCTCGGTGATCCGGTACCGGCGGTGGTGGCGGTAGATGTGTTCGAACGGCTCGTGGCGGCTGTAGCCGACCCCGCCGAACACCTGCATCGCACGGTCGGCGGCCTCGCAGACCAGTCGGTTGGCGCGATAGTTGGCCATCGACACCTTGTCGGAGACCTCCATGTGGTGGTTGCGGTCGAGTTCGGAGGCCGCGTAACGCACCAGCAGTCGCACCATCTGGGCCTCGGTCTGCAACTCCACCAGCGGCCACTGCACCGCCTGGTTGACCGCCAGCGGCTTGCCGAACACCAAGCGTTCTCCCGCGTAGGTGACGGCGCGGTCGATGCAGTACTGCGCGGCCCCCAGGCTGCTCGCCGCTTGACGAATCCTGTTCTCGTGCAGGAATGTCTGCCCGACCTCGAGTCCGCGATCGACCTCGCCGAGCACGGCGTCGGCGGGCACCCGGACGTTCTCCAGCAGCACCTCGCCGTGATCGGTGGGCATGTTGAACGTCCACCAGTAGTACGGGACCGAGAAGCCCGGGGCGTCGGTGGGCACCAGGAAGGCGCTGATTCCCCGCGCCTGGCCCGGTTCCCCCGAGGTCCGCCCGAACACCAGATCATGGGTGGCGCGGTGCACCCCGGTGTTGAATCGCTTGGCGCCGTTGATTACCCAGTCGCTACCGTCCTGAACCGCGCGGGTCTCCAGCCAGGTGGCGTCCGAACCGTGGTTGGGCTCGGTGAGCCCGAAGGCCATCGACCGCTCGCCGGTGATCAGGGCGTCGGTCCACTCCTTCTTCTGCGCCTCGGTGCCGAACCGGTCCATCATGATCACCTGCGGGAAGTTGCCCACGATCGAGGGCTCGTCCTGCAGGTCGTTGTGCAGGCCGAGTCCTTTGTGCGCCAAGTGTTCCCGGATGACGGCCATGTCGATGTTGCTGCCGCCCCGTCCGCCGAACTGCGACGGCAGACCGTAGCGCAGCCAGCCGCCCTTGTCTGCGCGTCGGCGCATCTCGCCGAGCAGATCTTCCCATTCCCGCCGCGGGACTCCGCCGTTGTCCCAGTCAGTTCGGGCGTGCTCGCGGCGGTGGTCGAAGTACTGGATGTGTTCGCGCTCCAGCGGTTTGATCTCCGCCTCGATGAACGCGTCCATTTCGGCGAGCAGCCCGGGAAGATGGTCCGGCAGGCTGAAATCCACAGTGTCTCCTCTAAGTCTCCGTCGACAGTACTTACTAGAAGCCGTACAGCGTCTTCTTCCAAATTCGTGACAGCGTCGCGATGGCGTCGTCGTCGGTGATATCGATCCCGAGTCCGTGAGTGCCGACGAACACGGTGGTGAAGTTCTCGAAGAGCAGTGCGATCGCCGCGGCGGTGTACTCCGCGTTCAATTCGGTTCCGTAACCCTGCTCCTGGGCGCGGCGCACCGATGCCGCGACGATGTCGACACCGAAGCGACGGAACTCGTTGCGCACTGCGGCGAACCGCGGCTGGGTGGCGGCCAACTGAGCCACCGCGATCATGATGCCGATGTTCTGCTTGAACATCGTCCAATAGCCGGTCACGACCGCGGTGAAGAATGCATCGTCGTCGGGCGACTCGGGTAGGTGCAGGCTCAGTCCCGACGGTGTGACGACGTCTCGCAGGAACGACTGTGCCAACGCCGCCAGCAGATCCTCCTTGTCGGCGAAGTACCGGTAGAACACCGCGGGTGACTTGCCCGCGGCCGAGGTGATGTCGCCCAAGGTGGTGCCGTGGAAGCCACGCTCGGCGAAAAGTTTCCGGGCGGCCTGCTCGAGAGCGAGCTGGGTCTGCCGGCCCTTGGCGCTCAGCGTTCCCGGTTGTCCGGCTGCCACGTCCGCTAGTCCAGGATCCGGTCGCCGGCACGCAGCAGCGCGCTCGGAAGGTCATGGCCCACCGAATCCTGCGCGACGCGGGCGGCGGCGATCGCCGCCTGCAGGTCCACGTCCACGTGGACTCCGCTGTCCCGCAACAGGTACACCAGATCCTCGACGGCGATGTTGCCGCTGGCCCCGGGGGCGAACGGGCAACCGCCGAGCCCGCCCACCGATGCGTCGAGCCGGGTGACGCCCGAGCTCACCGCAGCGTAGGCACTGGCCAGACCCGTGCCGCGGGTGTTGTGGAAATGCGCGCCCAGGGGGATGTCGCCGATCCGCGGCCGGACGAGGGCAATCAGGTCGGTGACCCGTCGAGGGGTCGCGGTGCCGATGGTGTCGGCGATGGCCAGCCGGTCGACCCCGGCCTCGGTGGCCGCAGTCACGATGTCCACCACTCGTTTCGGGGCCGTCGGCCCGTCGAATGGGCAGTCCCACGCGGTCGCGACGATGACCTCGACCGAGACTCCGCTATCGTGGGCGATCGCGACAATCTCGGCGATCTTCGCGGTCGCTTCCGCCGTCGTGCGGCCCACATTGGCCTGGCTGTGCCCGTCGGCCGCCGACACCACGTACTCGATCGAATGCAGTCCCGCGGCGAGTGCACGCTTGGCGCCGTTGGGGCTGGCTACCAGGGCGGAGAATTCGATGTTCGGAAAGTTGTGCAGTTCGGCGGCGAGCTCGGCGGCATCGGCCAGGGCGGGCACCTTCGACGGCGACACGAAGGCCGTGGCCTCCATTTCGCGCACCCCGGTGGCAGCGATGGCCGCGAGCAGATCGAGCTTCGCGGACAACGGAATCGGGGCTTCGATCTGCAGCCCGTCGCGCAACGACACGTCACGGATGTCAACATGTTGCGGTGGGCGGGTCATATCACGCCCTCCGATCTCAGCGTCTCCAGTTCGGCGTCGCTCCTGCCGAGCAGATCGCGATAGATCTCGTCGTTGTGCTGACCCGGTCGTGACGATCCGGCGCTGCGGATGGTGCCCGGAGTGTCGGACAGCACCGGCACCACGCCGGGACCCTTGACATTTCGTCCGATGCGCTCGTCCCAGTGGTCGGCGATCATCCCGCGGGACTTCAGCTGAGGGTCTTCGACGACCTCGGCCACGGTGTTGATCGGGCCGCTGATCACCCCGGCCGCCGACAGGGTTGCGATGATGTCGGCGGGCTGACGCGCCGCAGCCCAGGACCCGATGATGTCGTCGAGCTCGTCCTGATTACGTCCGCGCGCAACATGATTGGAGAAGCGCTCGTCGGTGGCGAGCTCCGGCTGGTCCATGGCACCGCAGAGCCTCCGGAACACGGTGTCCTGGTTGGCCGCGATCACCACCCAGCTGCCGTCGGCGGTCGGGTAGATGTTCGATGGGGCGATGCCCTCCAGCCGGGTGCCCGACGGACCCCGCACCACGCCTCCGACGTCGTAGTCCGGGATCGTGGATTCCTGCACCGCCAGACATGATTCGGTGAGGGCCGCATCGACGACCTGTCCTTCGCCGGTGACCGAACGGCGGTACAGCGCCGCGAGCGCACCCTGAGCGGCGAACATCCCGGCGAGGCTGTCGCCCAACGACAGGGCCAGCCGTGGGGGAGGGCCGCCCGGAAAGCCGTTCATGTGACGCAGGCCGCTGGCGGCTTCAGCGACAGACGCGTAGCCCGCCTTGTGCGCCTCTGGGCCGGTCTGGCCGTACCCGGATACCCGAACCAGGATGATGCCGCGGTTACGGTCGCGCAGAACGTCGTAGCCCAGGCCCCACTTCTCCAGTGTGCCCGGCCGGAAGTTCTCGACGATGACGTCGCTGCGCTCGACAAGGTCGAGGAAGATGTCGCGGCCCTTGGGCTCGCGCAGGTTGAGCGTGACGGCCTTCTTGTTGCGCGCGTGCACCGTCCAGAAGAAGTGATGGCCGTCGAGTTCGGCCTGACCCCAGGTGCGCAGCGGATCCGGAGCGCCCGGCGGCTCGATCTTGATGACCTCCGCGCCCATGTCGCCGAGCAACCGTCCGGCGAACGGCCCGGAGATCAGGGTTCCGACCTCGATCACCCGGATCCCATCGAGCGGCCCCGTCGGTGTCACGGCGCCGCCGCGAAATCATGGCGCGCAAGCCAGTCCGTCGCGATGCCGACGGCTTCGCGCAGTTTGCCGCGCTGGTCGGGTCCGGCGTAGTAGTGGTTGGCGCCGGGGATCTCGTGCATCTCCTTGTCAGGATGCCCGATGGCCTCGAACAACCGGCGGGTGTGGCTGGGGGTGCAGGCGTCGTCGGCGAGGTTGCCGATGACCAGCGTGGGCACGGCGATGTCGGGCCCCGCCTTCACGGCGTCACCGTTGGCGTCGTCGTAGCTCCACTGAGACAGCCAGCTGCGCAGCGTGCAGAACCGGGCCAGACCCACCGGACTCATGTTCACCACCTGAGGATCGCCCAGATAGCACGTTCCCGGGGCCCGTTCGTTCGGATCGACCGTCGGGTCGAGCCAGCGCGGGTCGGCCATGGTGCCGTGGACGACGAACGCGAACTCGTCGTCGGGTCTGCCGGCCGCCTTCAGCTCGGCCAATTTTTCCTTGACCCACTTGGTGATTCGCCGGTTCCGTGCGACCTGGGCCTGGTGATAACGCTCCAGGAACTCCGGCGTGTAGGGCGGCTGGTTAGGGTTCTCGGGGTTGTAGAGGTCCAGCTCCGGGTCCCGCTTGGTGGGGTCGTTCTCGTCGAGGATGGAGGCGTCCATCCATTCGGTCATGGTGCCGTGCCTGCTGATGTGGGCGGCGAGCAGCATGACGCCGTCGGCAGGGATCAGCCCGAGCTGTGTCAGATCCGGGCCGTCGCCCGAAGGGCTGGCGGTCACCGTCGGGTTCTGCGCCTGCTGTTGGTAGAACACCGACAGCGATCCTCCACCGCTCCAGCCGGCCAGCACGACCTTCGAATAGCCCAGCCGGTTCTTCGCGTCCTTGATGCACTCACCGAGATCCTCGACGACCTTCTCCATCAGCAGTGCGGAGTCGGTGCCGCGGAACCGGCTGTTGCAGTAGATGACATGGTGGCCTGCGCGGGCCAGAGCGTTGATCATGGGCAGATAAGCGCCACCGCCGATCGGGTGCATGAACACCAGCACGGTGTCCGACGGCACCGAAGGCTTCAACAGATAGCTCTCGAGCACCACCAATTCGGCGACGCCGCCGTAGACATCGCGGACAGCCGAGTTGTTCTGGTAGGCAACCAGATAGGGGATGCGCTGGTAATCGTGCTTGACGCTCATCAATACCCTTGTTTCTTCGCGCAAGCGCTCATCAATGCTGCCCGAGGTCGTTTGCCAGAACTTCTGCCGACGGAACCAGCCGCTTGCGGGTGTCGATTGCGATCACCTGCCAGTCCACGGACTCGTAGTCGTCGAACTTGCGGCGGGCCCGTTCACGTGCCTTCTCCGGCGCCCCGTGGTGAACCCCTTGCGGCGCATGGGAGATCAGCCCCGGTGGCATCGGGATGCCGTAGAGCGAGCCGCCGTGAAAGAAGGCGATCTCGTCGAAGTCGACATTGCGGTGATACCACGGCGTGCGCTCGGTCCCGGGGATGCCCTCTGCGGGCTTGGGCAGGAAGTTCATCACGTAGACACCGGTGGCCTGCATGAAAAGGTGAACGGTCGGCGGCAGGTGCACGCTGTTGGAGGTCACGACGTTGTAGTCGGCGATGTTGAAGGTGAACGCGAAGTTGTCGCCACGCCAGCCCTCGACGTCGAGCGGATGATGTTGGTAGTACAGCGTTGTCGGTCCGCCGGCAACGGACGGGTGCACCAACCGGACCTCGTACTCGCCGTCTTTCCGCGGCCCGTCATCGCAGGGCTGCGGTTCAGGGATGACCATCTGCGAAGGGTCGAACGGAAAGTGACGTCCGAGCTGTCCCGGTGGCGGCACCCGGAACTCGTCGGTGGCCTGGATCATCAGCCAGGTGCACTGATCGTCGGGGATGTGGCGCCACGTGCACGCCTTCGGCAGGTACACCCAGTCGCCCTTGCGGTACCGCAGCGGTCCGAACTCGGTCTCGATCAGCCCTTCGCCCTCGTGCACGAAGCACAGCAGATCGCCGTCGATGTACCGCACGAAGAACGGCATCGGATCGACGCGCCGGGACAGCGATACTTCGCAGTCGGCATTGGAGAACATCAACAGGGGAGCGCCGTGGGTATCGGTGGCGTCGCCGGGTTTGAGCTCGCTCGACAACACGTCGACGGGTCGCAGCGGGCCGATGGAGCGGTACGCCGTCGGGTCATGACGGCGATAGAGGTTGGCGGTGCGGCCGGTGAAGCCACCGCGGCCGAGTTCGTCATCCTTCAGTCCGTCGAGGTCGGCGTGCAGCCGGCGGGGGGTCGTGCCCTTGCGTAGGTGGATGAACGACTCCATGACACCCTCTCTCGCCTAAAAGTAAAACTGACTTTACTTTTATGTCGGTGCATGGTCAACGTCTCAGCTGCCGGTCGTCACGCGGCGCAGCCTACTGAATTCCCGTCAGTGTGACCGCCGTCACTATGACGGCCGTGTCATAGGCGGGTATTGACTGCTCCGGGTCGTGTGCGCCGGGTGTTTCCAGTGATTTCGCAGGATTCTGCCGGGTGAATTGTCGATGTCGTCAGTATCTGTTTTGCTGCATAAAGCGGGTCGTCCGGCGTGGCTGGGCTTTCTCCTGTGCTGGCAGCATGTTTTACTGCAACCGCTACAACTGAAGTTTTCTCGGCCCATTGCGCTGCCAACTGGCAGGTGCGCAGTGGCGTGACAGCGCGGTGGAGACATGGCCGCGTGTGTTGGCGACCGCCCGAGATCGCAGGACGAACCGCGGCACGCACGCGGTACCGGAAGATGGATGGATTGACCGTATGAGACTTCTTGACAGGATTCGTGGGCCCTGGGCGCGCCGACTCGGCGTTGCGACCATGGTGGCGGCGCTACTGCCCGCCCTGGTCGGCCTCACCGGAGGGTCGGCGGCCGCCGGAGCATTCTCTCGGCCGGGCTTGCCGGTGGAGTACCTGATGGTGCCGTCGCCGTCCATGGGACGTGACATCAAGGTTCAGTTCCAGAGCGGCGGCGAGAACTCGCCCGCCGTGTACTTGCTCGACGGCCTGCGTGCGCAGGAGGACTTCAACGGTTGGGACATCAACACCCAGGCGTTCGAGTGGTACCTCGACTCCGGGCTGTCGATCGTGATGCCCGTCGGCGGGCAGTCCAGCTTCTACGCCGACTGGTACTCACCGGCCCGCAACAAGGGCCCGACCGTCACCTACAAGTGGGAGACGTTCCTGACCTCCGAGCTGCCGAACTTCCTGGCTTCGCAGAAGGCGGTCAAGCCCACGGGGAGCGCGGCGATCGGCCTGTCGATGGCCGGTTCGGCGTCGCTGATCCTGTCGGTGTACCACCCCCAGCAGTTCATCTACGCCGGCTCGATGTCGGGCTTCCTGAACCCCTCCGAGGGCTGGTGGCCGTTCCTGATCAACATCTCCATGGGTGACGCCGGCGGCTTCAAGGCCGACGACATGTGGGGCCCGACGCAGGACCCCAACAGCGGCTGGAAGCGCAATGACCCGATGGTCCAGATCCCGCAGATCGTGGCCAACGGCACCCGCATCTGGATCTACTGCGGTAATGGCAAGCCCAACGAGCTCGGAGGCGGCGACCTGCCTGCGACGTTCCTTGAGGGTCTGACGATCAAGACGAACATCACCTTCCGCGACAACTACCTCGCCGCGGGCGGTTCCAACGGTGTGTTCAACTTCCCCAACAACGGCACGCACAACTGGGCGTACTGGGGTCGGGAGCTGCAGGCCATGAAGCCTGACCTGCAGGCGACTCTCCTCCGATAAGAGTTCACGAAATTGCCCCCGGCCAACGGCGGGTTCGCGCGGTCGTCGCAACACTCTCGATTTGAGAGGTTGCGGCGACCGTGTCGTTTTCAGAGGACTGTGTTCGGTTTGGGGATCAGCTAGCAAAGCTGGTGGATGCGGGTGTGGCGATCAAGGATGCGGCGGTGACGCTGAGGATCTCACCGAATCGCTGCTATGCCATCTTGCGGGCGACGGGCCGGCCGGTCGGCTCGCCGCGGCCGACGCTGCGCAAGGTGAGCGCCGCGTACGTCGCGGCGATGTTCACCGCGACCGGGTCGATCAATCAGGCCGCCGAGGCCAACGGCATTTCCCATGGCGCGGCCCGTCGACTACTCGTCGAAGCGGGCCTGGTCAGTGAAAACCGCCAACCCCGGGGCAAGGCAGCGGCGCGGACCCGATTCTTCGAGCTGCTCGAATCGGGGTGGTCGGTAGCGCGGGCTGCGCGTGAAGTCGGAGTCCACGAGCGCACGGCCCGCGATTGGCGCGACGGAATCCGCAAATACGGCAACACGCGGATACTGTCCAACGGCAAGGTCATCCACTACGGCGACTCCGCG
>NZ_STGE01000073.1 GCF_005222675.1 Mycolicibacterium sp. CR10
ACGCTCACCACCCCGCCGGGGCCAAAATTCGTGAAGAACCACGACCAAAGTGGGGCCAAGTCAGGTGACCACACTCATCTCGACCATCCATATCGATGAAGGCTCGATTGCTCGAAACAACCTCGGGGAGCCGGGCGCGATCAGCCCGATGTACACGACGATGCGGTTCGTGGCGACTGACTGCATGCCGGAGTACGCCGAACTCCTGGTGCGTCACCCTGGCATGTTGGCTGAGTACTCGCGCCGTGCCCAAGGTTCCGTGAACAGACGCCGCAGCCTTTCGTTCAAGGCATTCGCGGAAATCGAAATCGCACTCCCTCCGCCGGAAGCGCAGCGCCGCATCGTTGACGTCATGGAAGCGGTGGACGCGCAGATTGACGCCTTGGCGGCGGAGGCCAAAGCCGCGAGAGCACTGCTGCGAGCCCGTCGCTCTGAGCTCCTTGTCCGTGAATCAGCAACGATTCCTGTGAAGAAGGCATTCTCAGTTCTGATGGGCCGGCAACGTGCCCCGCAGCATGCAACCGGTCGCTACATGACCAACTATTTGCGCTCGGCAAATGTCGGCGATGGCGTACTCCATCTCGCTGATATCAAGCAGATGAACTTCAACCCAGATGAGCGGGCGAAATTCGGTCTTCGGATGGGCGACGTCCTCGTCTCCGAGGGCAGTGCCAGTGCGGCGGCTGTGGGGTTGAGCGCGGTCTGGCGTGGAGAGATCGAAGACCCCGTCTGCTTTCAGAAGACACTTCTGAGGTTCCGTGCGATTGACGGTGTCTCGACAGCAGCCTTCACCAATCATTGGTGTCAATGGGCATTCGAGTCTGGCACCTTCTTGGACATATCGAGCGGCACAAACATCAAACACATCACCGCCGTCCGCGTCCTCGAAGTCCCAGTTGCCCTGCCAGGGGTCGAAGAGCAGAGCGCAATTGCCGACGAACTGGACCGGTTGGAGACGCAGCACACCGCTGTCCGTGACGAACTCGCCCACCTCCGCTCGTTCCGCTCCGTCCTTCTGGCTTCACTGCTCAGCGGCGAGATCGAGATTCCCGAGTCCTATGACGCGTTGTTGGAGAAGGTGTCCTGACATGGGCTGGACAGAGACGAGCACGATCCAGCGCTCTCTGCTCGAATGGGCGGAGGAAGCCGGCTGGGAACACCTGCAGGGCGATCAGCTACCGCGTGACGAGCACGACGTCGCTGTGGAGGAGTGGTTCCGGGAGGCGCTGCTCGCTCTGAATCCGGAGCTTGTCGACGACCCCGAATCGGCCGACCTCGTCATTCATGAGCTCAACCAGGCCGTCTTGGACGCCCACAACGGGCTGGTGGCCGCCAACGAGCGGCTCACTGTGATGCTCCGCGGCGACCACGCGTTCCCGACCACCGCCGGTAAGCACGTGCCGCGCAGGCTCATCGACTTCGAGAATCTGAAGAGCAACCGCTTCGTCGTCGCCGACGAGGTCACCATCACTGGGGCGGTGAAGGCGCGCCGCTTCGACGTCGTCTACTACGTCAACGGGTTCCCGCTCGTCGTCGCCGAGACGAAGACGCCCGTCAAGCAGGCCGTCTCATGGGTGAACGCCGCGAAGGACATTCACGATGTGTACGAGGACGAGTACCCGAACTTCTTCGCCCCCAACGTCTTCAACGTAGCCACCGAGGGCCTCGAATTCAGGATGGGACCGATCCGCGCAGTCCCGGACCCCGACTCCGAGATCTGGGCTCCGTGGGGCTCGACCGAGGACGACCCCAAGGTCGTGACCGGCCCGGCCCGCGTCGAGCGCGCCGCGCGACTGCTGCTTCGGCCGGAGACGATCCTGCCGATCCTCAAGGACCTGGTGATGTTCCGGCACGCGCGGGATGCATCCGAGGTCGACATCAAGTTCCTGCCGCGCTACCCGCAGTTCGAGGCGGCGCTGGCGATCCACGACAAAGTGCTTGCCGACCGACCCGGCGGGCTGATCTGGCACCACCAAGGTTCGGGAAAGACCGAGCTTATGGCCTTCGCCGCAGCCCGCCTGCTGAGGGATGATGCGGTCGTCGAGAAGTTCGGCGGCGCGCCCACGGTGATCGTCATCGCAGACCGCAAGGACCTCGTGCGACAGACCGCGGAGATGTTCGAGACCGCCGGTATGCCGCGCATGAGCGTGCCCAAGAATCGGCGCGAGCTGTTCGCTCTGCTCCGGAGCGATGAGCCGGGAGTCGTCATCACGACGGTGCACAAGTTCGCCGAGGCAGGGCACCTGAACGACCGCTCGAACATCATCGTCCTCGTCGACGAGGCACATCGCTCTCAAGAAGGGAAGTTCGGCAAGGCGTGGCGGGACGCGGTCCCGAACGCGAAGTTCTTTGGCGCGACCGGAACCGCAATCCAGGACAAGGAGCGCTCAACCTTCAAGTTGTTCGGCGATCCGTCGGATCCGGATTTCGTGATGTCGCGCTATACCCCGGAACAGTCGATCGCCGACGGGTTCACCAAGCCCGTCGTCGTTGAGGGCAGGTCCGTCGGCTTCAGCCTCGACAAGGAAGCGTTGGACGAGGCGTTCGACGAACTGGCGGTGGAGGAGGACCTCGACGAGGACGAGAAGGTATATCTCTCGGGGAAGGCCTCGCACATCGAGACGATTCTGTCCAACCCGGACCGTGTCGCCGCGGTGTGCGCCGATATCGTCGACCACTTCCTGACGTTCGTCGCTCCGTTGGGGCAGAAGGCGCAGGTCGTGGCCTACAACCAGCGGTTGGTCATCGCGTACGCACGAGCCATTGAGGGCGAGCTCGCGCGTCGGGGAGCGGTGATGCCCGACGGCCAGCTGCGCGAGGTCGGCGTGGTGATGCACGTCGCCGACAGCAAGGACACTCCGAGAGAGTTCAAGAAGTACCTACTCACCCCGGAGCAGGAAGAAGCGCTCAAGCGCTGCTTCAAGAAGGTCGACGACCCGACGTCGTTCATCGTGGTCACCGCGAAGTGGATGACCGGGTTCAACGCGCCCATCGAGGGCGTGCTGTACCTCGACAAGCCCGCCAAGGAGGCGAACCTCTTCCAGACGATCACCCGGCCCAACCGGCCGTGGAAGAACCCAATCACGGGTCAGCGCAAGGACTACGGCCGCGTGGTCGACTACATCGGCCTTGCAAAGGCCATCGGCAACGCGATCGCAGGCCCGAAGGCGAGCGACGACGAGGACAACGACCTGAACGTCGTCGACGCCTCCAAGCTGGCGGGCAAGTTCGTCACCGATCTGACGAAGCTCCTCCACCTCTTCGCCGGCATTGACACCGCCGACGCCTCCTTCGAGTGCCTCGCCGAAGCACACGAGCGGATCCCCGAGGGGAGCTCGCAGCGCACCGAGTTCGTCGAGGGCTACGTGGCGCTGCAGACCGTGTGGGAGTTTCTCGACCCCCACCCCATGCTGCTGCCCTTCAAGCAGCAGTACCACTGGCTCGCGAAGGTGTACGAGTCCATCCGCCCGAAGGACGTCTCCAAGGCCTTCCTGTGGGCCCGCCTCGGCGCGAAGACCACGGAACTTATCCACGGCCACATGAACGAGGTCGCCGTGAAGTCGATGGCGTCGCGGACGGTAACTCTCGATGCCGCCGGGCTGGCGCTGCTGAAGAGGATCGCGGAGCAGTTGAAGCTCCCGGACGATTCATCGGGCAAGGAGGACACCGACGTCTACCAGGACGTGCTGGATTCGATCGAAACGCGGCTCAAGCGCCGGCTCGCGGAGGGCGACAGCCCTGTGTACAAGTCGCTCGCCGAACGGATCGAGAAGCTCCGGGCCAAGGCGATCGACAATGTTGAGGACTCGCTCGCGTTCCTCGAAGAAGCGCTGAAAGTCGCCCAGGACGTCGTCGCAGCCGATCGCGCAGCCGAGGAGGGCGACGAGGAGACACTGGAGCGCCTCGCCGACCCGAAGAAGGGCGTTCTCACCCAGATCGTGGAGGAGAACACGCCGGATGGGCTACACAAGATCGTCCCGGAGATCGTCGAACGCATTGACGCAATCGTCGGCGAAGTCGCCTACACAGGCTGGACTTCGAGCGACTCAGGTGACAAGTCCGTCCGTCGGGAGCTGCGTGCGGTCCTAAAAAACTACTCGCTCCCGATCAAGGGCGAATTGTTTGACCGGATCTATCGATATGTGCGCGAGAACTACTAGCGCTCGCGAGCGCGTAGGACGAAAACGCGAATGGACCCGCGACGTCGACGACCAGCAGACGGGCGCTGTCGAATGCGGCGTAGTGAGCGGCGGACTGGATCTCGCCCGAGAATGATTCACACTAACCCCGGCAATCCGGCGGCGGAGTGCATACAACGGGCTACTGCGGGAGGCGGCAGTACGAGGACGAGTGCGGCGTGCCGGCGATGCTGACTGTCTTAGGTGAGCCACGCGTCGGCGCCCGTGGCGGCCAGGAGGGTTGACGCGCTTTCGGTCACTTGATCCCAAGCGTGCCGCGGCGGTCGGATGTGTCATGGCCGCCGTCTAGATTGGCGGCCATGAAGAAGCTGAACGTCGCCCTCACCAACTGTCACGGCATTCGGGAGCTCAACGCGACGTTCGACTTCAAACGGGGCAATGCGGTTGCGGTCTACGCGCCCAACGGCACGATGAAGACCTCCCTGGCGCACACGTTCAAGGACTTCGCAAAGGGGGGAGAGACTATCGACCAAATGTTCCGCGATCGGGTGTCGCAGCGGAGCATCACAGACGAGGCCGGCACGGAGATCGACGCGGCGGACGTCGTCGTCGTGCTCTCCTATGACGAGGATCTCGGCCCGAGCAAGTCGACGTCGACCCTCCTCGTCAACGCCGAGCTGCGCAAGGAGTACGAGGCCCTGCAAGCCGATCTGCGCGCTGCCCGCGCGGAGCTGGTGGCTGCTCTGAAGACGCAGTCGGGAACGAAGCAGGACGTGATCCAGACTGTCTCGCAGGCGTTTATGCCCGAGGACGATAGATTCTTCGAAGCGCTCATGCGCACCAAGTACGAAGTCGACACGCTCGACGCGCCCCGGTTCTCGGATCTTCCGTACGACGTCCTGTTCAACGACAAGCTCGACGCGATCCTAAGGTCGAAGGACCTGCAATCTGAGTTGACGCAGTATGTGACGCGCTGGAACGAGCTATTGGACGAGTCCGCGTTCTTCAGCCGTGAGACGTTCAGCTACTACAACGCGGAGAACGTCACGAAGAGCCTGGGAGCCAACGGCTTCTTCACGGCCAATCACTCGCTGGTCCTCCAAGGGCCGGCCCAGTCCCGCACCGTGACGAGCCCTAAGGAATTCGAGGAGCTGGTAGCCGAGGAGAAGCAGCGAATCACCGATGATGAGGTGCTGCGCAAGAGGCTGAACCTCCTGGAGAAGGCACTGCAGCGGAATGAGAACACTCGGCAGTTCTTCGCTTACGTCTCCGAACACGTCGAACTGCTCCCAGAGTTCGCGAACATCGACCTTTTCCGGCAGAAGGTGTGGCAGTCGTATCTGAAGTCGCACGAAGAGCTGTTCACGCGCGTCGTCACCTTGTTCGCGAACAGCGAGGCACGCCAGAAGGAGATCGAGCAGGCGGCGGCGGCTGAGCGGACCCAATGGGAGAGGGTCATCGAGATCTTCAACGACCGGTTCTTTGTGCCGTTCAGGCTCAGCGCCGAGAATAAGCACAGAGTCGCGTTGGGCCAGGAGGACGTCCTCAAGCTCGTCTTCAAGTTCGAGGAGGGCGATGAGTCGACGGACGTTGCGCGCGAGGAACTCCTCTCGGTGCTCAGCAATGGCGAGAAGAAAGCGCTCTATATCCTCAACGTGCTGTTCGAGATGGAAGCACGCAAAGCGTCCGGGCGCGAAACGCTGTTCGTCATCGACGACCTCGCGGACTCGTTCGACTACAAGAACAAGTACACCATCATCCAGTACCTCAAGGAGATGGCCGAGCACACGAACTTCAAGCTCATCCTCCTGACTCACAACTTCGATTTCTTCCGGACTCTCCTGAGCCGTGGCGTCGTCACTTACAAGCAGTGCTTCATGGCCCAGAAGGGCGAAGCAAAGGTCGTTCTCAGCCAGGCTGAGCACGTGAACAACCCGTTTATCCGGGCGTTCAAGCTGAACTTTTTCAGCGACGGAATGCAGCGGGTGGCGTCGATCCCGTTCGTCAGGAACATCCTTGAGTACACGAAGGGTACCGACGACCCGGACTACATGAGGCTCACGTCGTTGCTGCACTGGAAGCAGGATTCGCTGGGCATCACGAATGGAGATCTCGACCGCATCTTCAAGGAGACGTTCCCCGGCTACGAATCTCAGGCGTGGGACGCACCGAGTGATCCGGTGGTCGACCTTATTTACGCTCAGGCCGACTGTGCGCTGCAGGCCGACGAGGGCGTGAACTTCGAGAACAAGATCGTGCTGTCGATCGCGACGCGTTTACAGGCGGAGAAGTTCATGGTCGGGGAGCTGAACGACCAGTCCTTCACGGACGCAATCGACGGGAATCAGACGGCGGTCCTGTTTAACTCATTCAAGAACCGCAGTTGCGGGACGCCGGGGTCGACGGCGACCCTCGACACCGTGGTCCTCATGACCCCCGAGAACATTCACGTGAACTCATTTATGTACGAGCCGATCATCGACATGTCGGACGTCGCATTGCGGAGTCTGTACGCGCAGGTCAAGACCCTCTGACCTTTATGAGCGCGTAGGCAACCGTTGATTGACTCGAGGGCTGGGTAAGGCACCAGAAATGCGGTGTCCGTGGCCATGAAAAAGTACCCACTGGTGGCCAAGTCTAGGTATCCGTTTTTGGCCAGATAGAAGTATCCACCCC
>NZ_STGE01000074.1 GCF_005222675.1 Mycolicibacterium sp. CR10
AACCCGGAAGCTAAGCCTGCCAGCGCCGATGATACTACCCACACGGGTGGAAAAGTAGGACACCGCCGAACACAAATTAAAGTCCTTTGCCCCCCAATTCTATTGGGGGGCAAAGGCATTTGTGCATCCAAACGACTTAGTGCATCGGAATGGCTCAGTCGAATAGCGTCGGAATGGGTGAGGCTTTGTGTCTCTCCATATCAAGAAGTGCGCGCTTTTTATCCAGCCCTCCGCCATATCCGGTAAGGCTTCCATTCGCCCCGATCACCCGATGGCACGGCACGATGATGCCGATCGGATTGTGCCCGTTGGCGAGGCCGACCGCCCGCGACGCTCCGGGCGCATCGAGCTGCGCGGCGATCTGTCCGTACGAACGTGTTTCACCGTACGGAATCGTCAGAAGCGCCTCCCATACCCGCCGCTGGAATGCTGTGCCGACGAGGTCCAGCTCAAGCTGGAACTCCAGGCGCTCCCCGCGGAAATACTGCTCGAGCTGGTCGACGGCGTCGGGAAACGCGGCGTCGTCGGGCTCCCAGTCGACTCGACTCGGTTCGTACGTCTGATCCACCATCCGCAGATGCCGCAGCCTCCCCGCGGCGCCGGCAAGGGTCAGCTTGCCGACTGGACTGTCCATCGACCGGTATCGCACGCTTTCCATTCATCGCTCCTTCGGTGGCCACTCGTTAACGGAGTGGTCGAGTGTGGTCCAAAGATGTTGTGTGGCATAGGAACGCCATGGGCGCCATCCGCTGCTGCGCTCGATGAGAAGTTTCGGTGTCGAGGACAGCCCCAGCTGCCGTGCCGCGGCGGCCACCCCCAGATCGGTGGCGGGAAACGCGTCCGGATCACCCAGCGCCCGCATCGCGATCATCTCTGCTGACCAGGGACCGATCCCGGGAAGTGCGACCAGTTGCTCCCGTGCGAGGTTCCAGTCACAACCCGAGTCGAGCACGATGTCCCCGACGGCCAGCGCGGCAACCAGGGCAGCCAACGATCGCTGCCTGGATTTCGGGAACGCCAGGTGCCGCACGTCAATGTCCGAAAGGTCTTCGACGGCGGGAAACACATGGGTCAGATCCCCGTCGGTGATCGGATGGCCGTACGCCGCAACGATCCGTCCGGCATGTGTGCGCGCCGCCTCCGTCGACACCTGCTGACCCAGCACCACGCGGATCGCGAGCTCGTGCTCGTCAACGGTCCGGGGGATGCGTTGGCCTGGCGCCTTGGCGATCAGGGCCCCCAGGTCCTCATCGGCGCTGAGCGCGTCCACGATGGCTTCGGGGTCGGCGTCCAGGTCGAGCAGCCGCCGACAGCGGGCGATCGCTGCGGAAACGTCGCGGAAGTCGTCGAGGACCAACCGGCATTGCACGTGATCCGGGTACGGCCGCAGGCTGACGATCCCCGTGCCGTGGGGAAGTCGCAGCGAGCGGCGATACACCCCGTCCCGCACCTCTTCGACGCCCGGGACGGCGGAGGCTGCGAGGTGGCCGAACAGCCCGTCGTAGGCGAACGGCGTTCGCACAGGCAGGCGTAACGACATCACCCCGGTGCCCATGGTGTCGTCTTGGTCGAGTCGCGTTCGGGCACGCTGTCGCAGCAGTGTCGGCGTGAGGTCGCACACCGTGCGCACGGTGTCATTGAACTGGCGGATGCTGGAGAACCCGGCCGCGAATGCGACGTCGCTGAACGGCATCTCGGTGGTCTCGATGAGGACCCGTGCCATCTGGGTCCGCTGTGCCCTCGCCAGCGCCAACGGGGCCGCCCCCACCTCCGAGTGCATGAGGCGTTCCAGTTGGCGGGTGGTGTACCCGAGGCGGGCAGCCAGTCCGGTGACGCCCTCACGGTCGACGGTGCCGTCCGCGATCAGCCGCATGGCTCGGGCGACGACGTCGCCGCGCACGTTCCATTCGGGGGAACCGGGAGAGGCGTCGGGCCTGCATCGCTTGCATGCGCGGAAGCCGGCACGCTGGGCGGCCGCCGCCGTCGGATAGAACCGCATGTTGCGGGCGAAGGGCGGCCGGACCGGGCAGCTCGGCCTGCAGTAGATCTTCGTCGTCAGCACCGCCGTGACGAACCAGCCGTCGAACCGCGCGTCCTTGGACTGGACGGCCCGGTAGCAGCGGTCGAAATCGGAGTGCATGACATTGACCATTACACGCCGCCACCGACATCACTGGCGGAAAACCGACATGGTGATCGCCGCAGTCGCGTCACCTCGGTGGATACACTCCAACCCGTGGCGCAACTGGTGCAGCAATACCTCGACCGCATCTGCGCCGAGCACAAAGGTGTCACCGACGGCGCGCTGGCCGACTATATCCCCGAGTTGGCTTCTGTCGACCCCGACGGATTCGCGTTGTCGTTGTCTTCGGCAGACGGTTTCATCTACGAATCTGGCCATTCTGCAAGGGAATTCACAATTCAGTCGATCTCGAAGCCGTTCACCTACGCGCTCGCGCTCGACCAGATCGGCGCGGCTGCCGTGGACGCGAAGATCGGCGTCGAACCCTCCGGCGAGGCGTTCAACGAGATCAGTGTCGACAGCACCACGAAGATTCCCAAGAATCCGATGATCAACGCCGGGGCCATCACGGCGGTGTCCCTGATCCCGGCGGCCGGCCCCGACGAGCGATTCGCCATGATCCAGGATTTCTACTCGGCGTTCGTCGGGCGCCGGCTCGAGGTCGATGACGAGGTCTATGCCTCGGAGAAGGCGACCGGTAGCCGCAACCGCGCGATCGGGTACATGCTGCAGAGTTTCGGCGTGCTCGACGACGATCCCGACGAGGTGCTCGACGTCTACTACCGGCAGTGCTCACTGCGGGTCACGACCACCGACCTGGCCAAGATGGGGGCGACCCTGGCCCGCGGCGGGGTCAATCCGCAGACAGGTCGACGGGTGACGGACGCGGCGGTGGTCAAGCGCACGCTGTCGGTGATGGTCACGTGCGGCATGTACGACGCCGCAGGGGACTGGGTCAGCGCGGTGGGAATGCCGGCCAAGAGCGGGGTGGGCGGTGGGATCGTCGCGGTGCTGCCGGGGCAGCTCGGGATCGGTGTCTACTCGCCGCTGCTCGACCCCAAAGGCAACAGCGTGCGCGGAGTCCGCGTATGCCGCAGCCTGTCCGAGCAATTGGGACTGCATTTCCTGACCGTGGCGCGCGATTCGCGGGCCACGCTGCGAGCGATCTACGAACCTTCCGACGGTATTCGCGTCTACGAGACGCACGGGGACCTGCTGTTCAGCGGCGCCGAGCAAGTGGTGCGCATCGCCGACCGCGAGCGGAACAGCTTCGACGTGGCGATCCTGGACGTGTCCCGTGTCGACGACATCGACAGCGCCGCACGGGCATTGCTGTCGGGAATGAGTGCGGCGCTGCGCGCCGACGGCAAAGCGGGCTACCTCGTGGATCCCGACGGGATGGTCATTCGCTCCGAGCCCGAACTGGAAGCCATCCGGTACATGACCGTCGACGACGCCGTCGCAGCGGCGCAGGCGTGGCAGGCGCGCGGCGGTGTCAGTCCACGCTGACCGGAGTCGCGAGCCGGGTGGGTTCGTCGTGTCCGCGTAAGGTCACCGTCTCACCCAGAGTCCAATGGACACTTTCGGTTTCGGTGGCTTGGGCCACGGTGTGGGATGAGGCCACCAGACGCTGCGGCTCGTTCTTGGCCAGCTCACACAGCCGGGCTGCCTCGTTGACCGGCTCGCCGATGACGGTGTACTCGAAGCGTTCCCGGGCACCGACATTGCCGGCGACGACATTCCCCGCCGCCACCCCGATCCCCGCCTCGCACTCGGGTACCTCCTCGCGCAGGCGTCGGCTGATCGCTCGCGCCGCCGCCAGCGATTCGTCCTCGGGGTGTTCGAGTGACACCGGAGCCCCGAATACCGCCAGCACCGCGTCCCCTTCGAACTTGTTCACCAGTCCATGGTGTCGGTCGACTTCCTCGACGATCACGGCGAAGAACCGGTTGAGCAGTTCGACGACCTCGGCCGCGGGCAGGCTGGTGACCAGCTTTGTCGATCCGATGATGTCGACGAAAATCACTGCGGCGTAGCGCTCTTCGCCGCCGAGCTCAGGCCGCTCCTTCTCCGCCAGCGCTGCAACCTCCCGGCCGACATGGCGGCCGAACAGGTCTCGGACCCGTTCACGCTCCCGCAGCCCGTGCACCATCGAGTTGAAGCCACGCTGAAGCTGGCCGAGTTCGGTGCCGTCGAAGACCACCAGGTTGGTGTCCAGGTCGCCCTGCTCGACCCGGTTGAGTGCCGAGCGCACCACCCGCACCGGGGTCACCGTGAGCCACGCCAGGATCCACATCAGGATGGCGCCGAAGACCAGCGCGAACAGCGCCAGGATCATCACGGCGACCGTGAACTGCGTGGGTGTCAGGTTGCGCCGCAGCAGCGTGATGAGCGCCGCCAGGAAGATCCCGAGCACCGGGACCCCGGACCCGAGCGCCCAGACCAGCATGGTGCGGCCCATCAGCCCCTCGGCGAACCTTCGCGGAGGCTTGCCTGCCTCCAGTGCCTGCGCGGCCACCGGCCGCAGCGCGAACTCGGTGAACAGGTAACAGCTCGCGGCGACCACGATGCCGGGGAAGCTGACGCCCAACAGCCACTTCGGGATGAACTGGGTGTCATGCACTCCGTAGAGCGTGGTGAGCAGGACCGTGCCGAGCCCCCACAGCGCCAACAGGACACGAGTGAGACGCCATGGCGCCAGGAACGTGTTGCGCTGATCGTCACGGGTGGGTGGGCGCTCCTCGATCGACCATCGCACGTTGTCGATCACCCGCCGGGTTGCCCAGAACACCCCGACCACCAACGCCGTCGCCAGGTAGAGGGGAACGGCGATGAACGTGATCCACGCGACGTCGGAGTCGAAGACGCTGGGGATGGGGAACGCGACGATGACGACAAGCGCAGCCACGCCGATGCCGATGAGATTGGCGGTTACCACGAAGACGGTCAGGATGATCTGGATGCGGATCCGGCGGCGGCCCTGGCTCTCCGAGACACGTCCCAGGATCCATGAACCGTATTCAGGGGTAGCGGCGCCCTTGCCGCTCTGGTTGGTCACCCGTTCCAACACCCGGCCCAGCCGCTGTGCCGCTGTCCTGTTCGCCGTCATTGTGGCGTCAGCCTAATGACAGCGATGGATCTGCAAGCTTGTTCGCCGTTTAAGGTGGGTCGGTGCGTCTCGTGATCGCCCAGTGCACCGTCGACTATGTCGGTCGGCTCACCGCTCATCTTCCGTCCGCCCGTCGGCTCCTGTTGTTCAAGGCCGACGGCTCGGTCAGCGTGCACGCCGACGACCGGGCCTACAAGCCGTTGAACTGGATGTCCCCTCCGTGCTGGGTCGTGGAGAACCTCGACGGTGCCGCGCCGGTGTGGGTGGTGGAGAACAAGGCAGGCGAGCAACTGCGCATCACCGTCGAGGGCATCGAACACGATTCCAGCCACGAGTTGGGTGTCGACCCCGGACTGGTGAAGGACGGTGTCGAGGCCCATCTGCAGGCGCTTCTTGCCGAGCATGTCGAATTGCTCGGGGCCGGCTACACGCTGGTGCGACGCGAGTACATGACACCGATCGGCCCCGTGGACCTGCTGTGTCGCGACGATCAGGGTCGCTCGGTGGCGGTGGAGATCAAGCGCCGCGGTGAGATCGACGGGGTCGAGCAGCTGACTCGCTACCTCGAGCTGCTCAACCGCGACACCGTGCTGGCTCCGGTGGCCGGCGTCTTCGCCGCCCAGCAGATCAAGCCGCAGGCCCGAACTCTCGCGCTCGATCGCGGAATACGCTGTCTGATATTGGATTACGACAAGATGCGGGGCATGGACAGCGACGAGTTCCGGCTGTTCTGATGGGCAGGCGGCGAACAACGCGGCGCCCCCGCGAACCACTGCCTGCGCCGAGGCGCATCGAAGTAGGGGCTGATGGCGATGACTACGAGGTCAGACCGGTGCCTGCGGCGAGGGCGACAAAGATCTACCGGTGTCCGGGGTGCGACCATGAAATCAAGTCCGGCACAGCGCATGTGGTGGCCTGGCCGGTGGACTCGGCCGGCGCGGTGGAAGGCCGGCGGCACTGGCATACGGCGTGCTGGACCCACCGGGCCACGCGTGGCCCGACGCGACGGTGGTCCTAGTGCTCGGCGACGTCCGAAGCCGGTTCGACGAGCTCGATCAGCACGCCGCCGCCGTCCTTGGGGTGGATGAAGTTGATCCGTGAGTTCGCGGTGCCGCGCCGCGGCGCGTCGTAGATCAGCCGCACACCCTGCTCGCGCAGCCGCTCACTGAGCGCATCGAGGTCGCTCACCCGGTACGCGAACTGCTGCAGGCCCGGGCCGCGCTTGTCGAGGAACTTCGCAATGGTGGAGGTCTCGTCGATCGGCGCCATCAGCTGCACCTGCGCGCTGCCGACCGGCGCGCCTCGAACCGACAGCATGGCCTCGCGGATACCCTGATCCTCGTTCACCTCTTCGTGCAGCACGATCATGCCGAGGTGGTCGTGATACCACTTGATCGCGATGTCAAGGTCGGGCACGGCGATGCCCACATGGTCGATGCCGGTGACCAGCGCGGTGGCCAGCACAGGACGGGCGTCAGTCTGCTCGGCGGTCATATCGCAAAGGTAACCTAATGAGATCGGTTTCGAATAGATCGGTGCGGATGTATAGCCTCACCAGAGCCGATCAAAACCCGCTTGGAGGTAGGCATGACCACGTCTGTGATTGTTGCTGGAGCCCGTACACCCGTCGGCAAGCTGATGGGTTCGCTGAAAGACTTCTCCGGTAGCGATCTGGGTGCGGTGGCGATTGCCGGCGCCCTGGAGAAGGCCAACGTCGACGCCTCTGCGGTCGAGTACGTGATCATGGGCCAGGTGCTCACCGCCGGCGCCGGCCAGATGCCCGCGCGCCAAGCCGCGGTGGCCGCCGGCATCGGCTGGGATGTTCCGGCACTGACCATCAACAAGATGTGCCTGTCCGGTATCGACGCGATCGCGCTCGCCGACCAGCTGATTCGTGCCGGGGAGTTCGATGTGGTCGTCGCCGGTGGTCAGGAGTCGATGACCAGGGCTCCCCACCTGCTGATGGACAGCCGCTCGGGCTATAAGTACGGCGATGTGACGGTGCTCGACCACCTGGCCTACGACGGGCTGCATGACGTTTTCACCGATCAGCCGATGGGGGCGCTCACCGAGCAGCGCAATGACGTCGACCAGTTCACCCGCGCCGAACAGGACGAGTTCGCTGCGTCCTCGCATCAGAAGGCGGCCGCTGCCTGGAAGGACGGCGTCTACGCCGATGAGGTGGTGCCGGTGAAGATTCCGCAGCGCAAGGGCGACCCGATCGAGTTCACCGAGGATGAGGGCATCCGCGCCAACACCACCGCAGAGTCGTTGGGTGGCCTGAAGCCTGCCTTCCGCAAGGACGGCACGATCACCGCGGGTTCGGCTTCCCAGATTTCCGACGGCGCATGCGCGGTCGTGGTGATGAACAAGGCGAAGGCCGAGGAACTCGGCCTGAGCTGGTTGTGCGAAATCGGTGCCCACGGCGTGGTTGCCGGACCGGATTCCACGTTGCAGAGCCAGCCGGCCAATGCGATCCGCAAAGCCGTTGCCAAGGAGGGCATCAGTCTCGACGACCTCGATGTCATCGAGATCAACGAAGCGTTCTCCGCTGTCGCGCTCGCCTCGACCAAGGAGCTCGGCCTGGACCCCGACAAGGTCAACACCGATGGCGGCGCCATCGCGATCGGCCACCCGATCGGGATGTCCGGCGCCCGGATCACCCTGCACGCAGCACTGGAGCTGGCGCGCCGCGGGGGCGAACGAAGCGACGGGGAAAGTGCGAGGCCGAGTTATGCGGTGGCCGCGCTGTGCGGTGCCGGTGGCCAGGGCGACGCATTGGTTCTTCGGCGCCCCTGAACAGCAGGGTTAGCCAAAGACGCACCGTAGTAGCTGGGTGCCGGATCCGGCACAATGGCGAGCATGACTAGCGCATTCGACATTCGCAGCGTGGCGGGATGGTTTCGGTTGATCGCGTTCGCCGAGGCGGTCAGCTGGGCCGGACTGCTGGTCGGCATGTACTTCAAATACCTCGGCTCCCCGCAGACCGAGATCGGGGTGAAGGTGTTCGGCCCGGTGCACGGAGGCATCTTCGTCGCGTTCGTCGTCGCGGCCCTCCTGGTCGGAATTGCCCACAGATGGCGGCCCGGCACATGGTTGCTGGCGTTGCTGGGCAGCATCGTGCCGCTCGGCAGTGTGATTTTCCTCATATGGGCTGATCGGACCGGTCGGATGGGTTCCGTATCGGGCTCCACGGGGGCGGTGTCGGCCGCGGGGCAACCAGGTCGGCCGGTGCCCGAAACAACGTGACAGACTTGTCCGCGTGACTCGTCCTCGACCCCCAATCGCGCCTGCCTTGGCCGGTGCAGTCGATCTGTCGGCGCTCAAACAGCGGGCCACCGCCCCCGCCCTCGCCGAAGGTGCGGGCTCAGCCGCGCCGCGCGGCGTGGAGGTCACGGAGGCGAACCTGGAAGCCGAGGTGCTGGTTCGCTCCAACGAGGTGCCCGTCGTCGTGCTGCTCTGGTCGCCGCGCAGCGATTCCAGTGCCCAGCTCGGCGACGTCCTCGCCAGCCTCGCGGCCACCGACGGACCCAAGTGGTCCCTGGCGACCGTCAACGTCGACACCGCTCCGCGGGTCGCCCAGATGTTCGGCGTGCAGGCGGTACCGACCGTCGTGGCGTTGGCCGCCGGCCAGCCGATGTCCAGCTTTCAGGGAATGCAGCCTCCCGAGCAGCTGCGGCGGTGGATCGACTCACTGCTCGAGGCGACGGCCGGCAAGCTCGGCGGCACAGGCGATGCCGATGAGCCCGAGGAGGTCGACCCCGAGGTCGAGCAGGCGCGCGCGCATCTCGACAACGGGGATTTCGACGCCGCGCGTGCCGCGTATCAGGCGATCCTGGATGCGAATCCGAATCACGTCGAGGCCAAGGGCGCGGTGCGGCAGATCGCCTTCCTGCAGCGGGCGACCACGCATCCGAAAGACGCGGTGGCGATCGCCGACGCCGCACCCGACGACATCGAGGCGGCGTTCGCGGCCGCCGACGTCGAGATCCTTCAGCAGGACATCGAAGCGGCGTTCCAGCGCTTGACCGGTCTGGTCAAGCGCACCGCAGGCGACGACCGCACCGCCGTTCGGACGCGGCTGATCGAGCTCTTCGATCTGTTCGACCCGGCCGATCCCGAGGTGATCGCGGGCCGACGAAATCTCGCCAACGCGCTCTACTGACCCTTACCGCCGGAATTGCATTCCAGCAGAGAAAACCCGAGTGCGGGCCTGCCGGAATGCCATTTCGGCGCTGACAGGCCTGGCGTTACGCCGGTTCGAACCAGAGCGCGGACAGCGGTGGCAGCACCATGACGGCCGAGGCGGGCCTGCCGTGCCACGGCTCGTCGGTTGCCTCGACCGCGCCGAAGTTGCCGATCCCGGACCCGTGGTAGTTGTCGGAATCGGTGTTGAGCACCTCGCGCCACGTGCCGGCATGCGGCAGGCCGAGCCGGTACCGCGAGTGCTCGGTGCCCGAGAAGTTGAACACGCACGCCATGATCGAGCCGTCGTCACCGAACCGCAGGAAGCTCAAGACGTTGTTGGCCGAGTCGTTGGCGTCGATCCAGGAGTAGCCCTCGGGCTGACTGTCACGTGACCACAGCGCCCGGCTGCCGCGGTAGACACCGTTGGCGTCGGTCATCATCCGCAGGATCCCGTCGGAGAATCCCTGCTCGTCGAGCTGGTACCAGTCGACGCCCCGCTCCTCTGACCATTCGGCGCGCTGGCCGAATTCCTGCCCCATGAACACCAGCTGCTTGCCGGGGTGCGCCCACTGATAGGCGATCAGACTGCGGATACCCGCCGCCTTCATGTGATCATTGCCCGGCATCCGACCCCACAGCGTGCCCTTGCCGTGCACCACCTCGTCGTGACTGATGGGGAGCACGAAGTTCTCACTGAATGCGTAGAGCAACGAGAACGTCAACTCGTGGTGGTGGTAGCTGCGGTGAATGGGGTCGCGCTTGATGAACTCGAGCGTGTCGTTCATCCAGCCCATGTTCCACTTCATCGAAAAGCCAAGGCCGCCAAGGTTGGTCGGACGCGTCACGCCGGGCCACGACGTCGACTCCTCGGCGATGGTGACGATGCCCGGGTTGATTTTGTGCACGGTGGCGTTCATCTCCTGCAGGAACTGCACCGCCTCCAGGTTCTCGCGGCCGCCGTAGATGTTCGGGGTCCAGCCGTCGGCCGGCCGCGAGTAGTCCAGGTAGAGCATCGACGCCACGGCATCCACCCGTAGGCCGTCGATGTGGTACTCCTGCAGCCAGTACAGCGCGTTGGCGACTAGGAAGTTGCGTACCTCTGCACGCCCAAAGTCGAAAACGTAGGTGCCCCAGTCCAACTGCTCGCCTCGGCGCGGGTCGGCGTGTTCGTATAGGGCGGTGCCGTCGAAGCGGCCGAGCGCCCATGCGTCCTTGGGGAAGTGGGCAGGCACCCAGTCCACGAGGACCCCGATGCCCGCCTGGTGCAGCGTGTCGACGAGGTGGCGGAACTCGTCGGGGGTGCCGAACCGCGAAGACGGCGCGTAGTAGGACGTGACCTGGTAGCCCCACGAGCCGCCGAAGGGGTGTTCGGCGACGGGCAGCATCTCGACATGGGTGAAGCCGTGGTCGAGCAGGTACTGGGTGAGCTGCTCGGCGAGTTCGGTGTAGGAGAGCCCGGGCCGCCACGAGCCCAGGTGAACCTCATAGGTGCTCATCGGCTCGAATACCGGGTTGCGCAGCGCCCGCCCCGACATCCAGGCGTCGTCGGCCCAGGTGTAGTCGCTCTCGAAGACTCGGGACGCCGTCTGTGGCGGCACCTCGGTGGCGAACGCCATCGGATCGGCGCGATCGACCACTGCGCCGTCGGCGCCGTGCACCCGGAACTTGTAAAGCCCGCCCTCGGGGAAGTTGGGCCAGAACAGCTCCCAGACGCCGGTCGACCCGAGCGCGCGCATCTGCGCCTCGTCGCCCCAGTGATTGAAGTCGCCAACTACGCTGACGCCTTTGGCATTCGGTGCCCACACCGCGAACGACACGCCATCCACCACGCCGTCGGCTGTGGTGAAACTGCGCTGATGCGCACCGAGAATCTCCCACAGTCGCTCGTGGCGACCCTCGGCGAACAGGTGCAGATCCACCTCGCCGAGGGTGGGCAGGAACCGGTAGGCGTCGGCGAAGGTGTGGACGAAGCCCGACTCCCCGCCGGTGTAGTCGACCTCCAGGCGGTAGTCAACGAGGTTGGTGAACGGCACCGCCACGGCGAACAGTCCCGCCTCGATGTGCTGCAGCGGGTATCGCACCCCGCCGATGAGCGCGTTGAGTTCCACCGCGTGGGGGCGGAACACCCGGATCACGGTGTGATCGCCGTACTCGTGGGCGCCCAGCACCGAATGCGGGTCGTGATGCTCGCCCGCCAGGAGGCGATTGAGATCCGCGGTGTGCGGCCGCAGATGCGGGCTCTCGATCTGGTTCGTCAGGTTGGACGCTTTGGTCATGTCGTCACTCCCTACGCAGAAGGGTCAGTCGTTGGTCGGCGGGAATCTGGGGCATGTTGAGCACGTGCGCCACCGCTCGCGCGGGCTCGAGGCGTACGTAATTGCCATGCCCCCAGTGATATTCGTCTCCGGTGATTTCGTCGCGCACCCAGAACCGGTCCTGCTGCTCCATGCCCAGCGCTCCCATGTCCAGCCACAGCGTGCCTTCCTCGGGACCGAACGGATTGAGGGTCACCACCACCAGAACCTGATCACCGGTGATCGGGTCGAACTTGCTGTAGGCCAGCAGGGCGTCGTTGTCGATGTGGTGGAACGTAATGGTGCGCAACTGCTGCAGTGCAGGGTGCACCCGCCGAATCTCGTTGAGCCGGGCCAGGAATGGCTCGAGTGACTCGCCGTCGGCCAGGGCGGCGTCGAAATCGCGGGGACGCAACTCGTACTTCTCGGAGTTGAGGTACTCCTCGCTGCCCTCGCGTACCGCTCGGTGCTCGAACAACTCGAATCCCGAGTACACGCCCCAGGTCGGGCTCATCGTGGCGGCCATGGCCGCGCGGATGGCGAACATGCCCGGCCCGCCGTGCTGCAGGCTTTCGTGGAGGATGTCGGGCGTGTTGACCCAGAGGCTCTGGCGCGCGTAGTCGGCGTGATCGGCGATGAACTTGCCGAACTCCATCAACTCCCACTTGGCCGTGCGCCACGTGTAATACGTGTAGGACTGCGTGAAGCCGAGCTTCGCAAGACCGAACAGTCGTGCGGGGCGGGTGAAGGCCTCGGCGAGGAACAGCACGTCGGGGTCGATGTTCTTGGCCTCGCCGATCAGCCACGCCCAGAAGTTCGGTGGTTTCGTATGCGGGTTGTCGACGCGGAAGACCTTGACTCCGTGGGAGATCCAGAACCGCACGACCCTCAGCACTTCCTCGTACAACCCCGCCGGGTCGTTGTCGAAGTTCAGCGGGTAGATGTCCTGATATTTCTTCGGCGGGTTCTCGGCGTAGGCGATGGTGCCGTCCGGTAGCACCGTGAACCACTCGGGGTGATCGCGGGCCCAGGGGTGGTCCGGCGCGCACTGCAGCGCCAGGTCGAGGGCGACCTCGAGGCCCTCGTCGCGGGCGGCGGTGACGAACTCGTCGAAGTCGTCGATCGTGCCCAAATCCGGATGCACCGCGTCGTGGCCGCCCTCGTCGCTGCCGATCGCCCACGGTGAGCCGACGTCGTCGGGCGCGGCGGTGACGCTGTTGTTGCGTCCCTTGCGGTGCACCTTGCCGATCGGGTGGATAGGGGGCAGGTACGCGATGTCGAAGCCCATCCTGGCCACCCGAGGCAGGGCCTTGGTCGCTGTCGCGAACGTCCCGTGCACGGCGTTGCCCGCGCTGTCCCATCCGCCGGTGGAACGGGGAAAGAACTCGTACCACGAGCTGAAGCGTGCCAGCGGCCGGTCGACCCAGACGCCGTGCTGCTCATCACGGGTGATCAGTTCGCGCAACGGATACTGGTCGAGCAGCGCGGTGACATCCGCGGCCAGCGCGGCGCCCGCCCGGTAGAACGGATCGCCCGGTTCGCGGAGCCGCTCGGCGGCTTCGATCAGCGGGTACCTCATCTGGCGCGAAACACCGGCAGCGGCGCGCTCGAGGAGTTGCGCGCCCACCAACAGGTCGTTCGACAGCTCGCCTTCACTCTGGCCGGCGTCGAGCTTGGCGATGACGTGATGGCGCCACGTGGCGATCGGATCGCCCCAACCGTCGACGCGATAGGTCCACAGCCCGACCGTGTCCGGACTGAACTGACCATGGAACACATCGGGTGTCCTGCCCTGCTGCATCGGCAGTGCAAGCGGTCGGACCCGCTGTGTGGGATTGACGACCTCCTGGATCGGAACGGGTTCGGGGGAGCGCACCCGTCCCGGGGGCTCGTCGGCCAGTGCGGGGTACGTGGTCCCGTGGTAGCGCACCACCAGCGTGGCTGACACCGCCTCGTGGCCCTCCCGCCACACTGTCGCCGTCACCGGAACCACTTCGCCGACGACCGCCTTTGCGGGGAAACGGCCCCCGGACACCACAGGCTGGACGTCATCGATCTCGATACGACCGGCGGTCACTTGGCCACTCCCTACCACTCAGAACACCCCGTGCGGCGCCGGCCGCCGGTGGTGTTGTCTGGTCTCGTTCTCTGCCTGGTTGTTCAGCCCTCTCGCGCCTATACCCACCGTAGTGTCCGGCTCAATCACCCGTAACCCGATGCGTCGACTGGATTGAGGACACCGCACTGCGCTGACCCGACCATCAGTAAGGTGAACTCGCGTGAAAGCTCTCCGTCGGTTCACCGTCCGCGCTCACCTTCCCGACCGGCTGGCTGCGCTGGAGCGGCTCTCCATCAATTTGCGGTGGTCCTGGGACAAACCCACGCAGGACCTGTTCGAAGCCATCGACCCGGCTGTCTGGAAGCAGGTCGGCTGTGACCCGGTGGCGATGCTCGGTCAGGTCGGCCCGGCGAGGCTCGAGCAGCTGGCGGCCGACGAATCATTCGTCGAGCATCTCGAAGCCCTGGCCGCAGAGCTGGACGACTACCTGACCAGGCCGCTGTGGTATCAGCAACTCGCTGCCGAGAGCGGCGGGCCGGCCGGCAGCAGCGACGACCGGGTGCTACCCAATGGCATCGCCTACTTCTCGATGGAGTTCGGTGTCGCCGAGGTGTTGCCGAACTACTCGGGCGGCCTGGGAATCCTCGCGGGCGATCACCTGAAATCGGCGTCGGATCTGGGGCTGCCGTTGATCGCGGTCGGCCTGCACTACCGGTCGGGATATTTTCGCCAGTCCCTGACCGCCGACGGGTGGCAGCACGAGAGTTACCCCTCGCTGGATCCGCAGGGGCTGCCGTTGCGCCTACTCGCGGATGCGCAGGGCAACGCGATCCTGGTGCGCCTGGCCCTGCCGGACGGAGCGCAGCTCTCGGCGCGCATCTGGATAGCCCAAGTCGGCCGAATTCCGTTGCTGCTGCTGGATTCCGACGTCCCGGAGAACGAACACGAGCTACGGGGTGTCACTGACCGCCTGTACGGCGGCGACCAGGAGCACCGGATCAGGCAGGAGATCCTCGCCGGCATCGGCGGTGTGCGGGCAATCCGGGCGTTCACCGAGATCGAAGGTCTCCCGGCGCCCGAGGTGTTCCACATGAACGAGGGGCACGCGGGTTTCCTGGGAGCCGAACGTATTCGTGAACTGATCGAGGCAGGGCTCGACTTCGACACCGCGCTGACCGTCGTTCGCTCCTCGACCGTCTTCACCACCCACACCCCGGTGCCTGCCGGCATCGACCGGTTCCCGCTGGAGATGGTGGAGCGCTATTTCGGACCCGATCCCGGGGGTGCAGGATCCCGGCTGCTCCCCGGGGTGCCGGTCGACCGCATCGTCGCCTTCGGCGGGGAGGACGACCCGACGAAATTCAACATGGCGCACATGGGCCTTCGGTTGGCGCAACGCGCCAACGGGGTCTCGCTGCTGCACGGTCAGGTCAGCCGCGGAATGTTCAACGACTTGTGGCCTGGATTCGATCAGTCGGAGGTGCCGATCGGTTCGATCACCAACGGCGTACACGCGCCCACCTGGGCCGCGCCGCAATGGTTGGAATTGGGCCGCGAACTGGCCGGGTCCGATTCGCTGAGCGAGCCTCGTGTGTGGGAACGGCTGCAGAAGGTCGATCCCGGACACATGTGGTGGATTCGTTCGCAGTTGCGGCAGGCGCTGATCGAGGATGTCCGGGTGCGTATTCGCCGCTCATGGCTCGAACGCGGTGCGGCAGAGGCCGAACTCGGCTGGATTGCAACAGCTTTCGACCCCGAGGTGTTGACGATCGGATTCGCGCGCCGGGTTCCGACCTATAAGCGCCTGACGTTGATGCTGCGTGATCCGGATCGGCTGACCAAGCTGCTGCTCGACGACCAGCGGCCCCTCCAGTTGATCGTGGCGGGCAAGTCCCATCCCGCCGATGAAGGCGGCAAGGCGCTGATCCAGCAGGTCGTGCGGTTCGCCGACCGGCCGGACGTGCGTCACCGGATTGCGTTTCTGCCCGACTACGACATGTCCATGGCCCGGCAGCTCTACTACGGCTGTGACGTCTGGCTGAACAATCCATTGCGACCGCTCGAGGCATGCGGCACCTCCGGAATGAAGAGCGCACTCAACGGCGGCCTGAACCTGTCGATCCGCGACGGGTGGTGGGACGAGTGGTACGACGGCGAGAACGGCTGGGAGATCCCCACCGCCGACGGACTGGCCGACGAGAACCGCCGCGACGATCTCGAGGCCTCCGCCCTGTACGAATTGCTCGAGCAGTCGGTGGCTCCCAAGTTCTACGACCGTGACGAACGCGGGGTTCCGGTGCGGTGGGTCGAGATGGTCCGTCACACCCTGCAGGTGCTGGGGCCGAAGGTGTTGGCGTCGCGGATGGTGCGCGACTACACCGAGAAGTACTACATCCCGGCGGCACGGTCGCTGCGACGGACGATCGAGCCGGGGAGCTCCGGCGCCGACCAGTTCGACGCAGCGTTCGGGGCCGCCCGCGAGCTGGCGGACTACCGCCACCGCGTCCACCGCGCCTGGCCGCTGATCGAGATCACCGACGTCGACAGCTATGGGCTGCCGGACACCCCGCTGCTGGGCTCGGAGCTGACCTTGTCGGCGCAGGTGCATCTGGCAGGTCTGCGGTCCGACGAGGTGGCTGTGCAGGCGGTGCTCGGCCGCGTCGACGGCGGCGACGCGATTGTCGATCCCGTCACTGTCCCGATGGCGCACACCGGGACCGCCGACAGCGGCAAGGAGATCTTCACCGCGACGACGCCGCTGCCCATCACCGGTCCGGTCGGCTACACAATCAGGGTGCTGCCCCACCATCGGCTGCTCGCCGGTGACAACGAGCTCGGTCTCGTCACCCTGGCGTGAACGTCACGGGAACCGCTTGAAACAGCGGTCGACGTCGCCGAGGACGCCGACCCGGAATGCGTCGATCCGTGAGAACCCCGACGGCACGGACTCTCCGTTGACGTCGCTGGCTACCAGGCCGTTGGTGAGAATGCCGGACACCGCCTCGTCGACATCGCCGGCCGTCAGCGCGATGGTGTTGCCATCGGGCATGGTGACTTCCTTGCTCATCTTGACGGTGGCCACCCCGGTGAGGCAGGCCGTGCGCAGCGCCGCCTCGGCGGTGTCGAGGCTCACGCCGCCGCGCTGCTGCTGGATCGCGAGCATGTACCGGGACACCAGAACCGAATACGCTCCGTTGTCGCCGGTGGCCATGCTGGTGCTGTCCTGCTCGTCGACCGGTGTGCCCAATTCCTCGAGCCCGGGCAGATCGACGACGATGGTGTTGGTCGCGGGACAGAAGGATGCGGGCGGGCTGGGCCGGGCGTCGCTGCAGGTCTCGGCGTCTGCGGCGGTGAAGCTCAGAGCTGGCGGATCGGTGGGGGAGAACAGGATCTCCATGGCGTCGACGATCGAGCGCACCGAGTCCTCGGTCACCGGGAGCTCTCCCGTTTGATCATCGGGGAGCAGCACCGGCAGATCGCCGCGCCGCTGGTCGATCTCCTGCGGGTCGATGGATGCGCACGCAGCGGGTCCGTCGGTGAAGCCGAACTGGAACGCTGAGAGCCGCTCGAACGCCGAGCCGTGCTCGTCGACGCCGGCGTCGGGGTCGCCCTCGGTGAGCAGTGGATCCCGGAAGGAGATGACACCGGCCAACACACTGTTGAGCCCTTCGCCGGTGCTCAGCGTGAAGCGCGGCGAATTGTCCTCGGCCACCCAGCGCATGTAGGCGCCGGACAGGCAATCGGCCTGCTGCTCGCCGACCAGTGTCGGCGTGCTCTTGCTCGACAGGCTCGCCTGCCGTGCCACGGCGTGGCCGTACTCGTGGGCCAGCACCATCACCACCCCGATGTCGCCGTGTGCGCGCATCAGACTGGGCAGCATTTCCCCGCGGTCCCAGCCGATCGTCCTGTCCGGATAGCAATAGCCGGCGTTGACCAGCCCGTAGGTGCTGTCGCCGCAGAACTCGCCCTCGAAGCTGCCCGCGTCCCAGGAGACCAGCGCTTTGGCCGGGGTGAAGTCCTCGTCGAAAGCCTCCGGGAAGGCTGCTTCCCAGTACTGCTCGATATCGCTGATCGCGCCTCCGGCCAACTGGTCGATCTCGCCACCGTCGGTGCCCTCGACGTCCCGCGTGGGCCCCTCGGCGTTCGGTCGCAGCCCGGTCGGCCCATCGGTGGCAGGCATTCCTGCCACGCTGAACGGGTCATCGAACACCGAGACCGCGTTGCCCTGCAACGTTGTCGAGCATGCGGTGCCGAGGAGCATCGAACAGAGGACGACTACGGGGCCAACGAGGTATCGCCGACTCATGGGGGCCGCCTTCCAGTGGTCATTCAGCGGCCAGGGCGGCGCGCACCGGTACTCCATTAGTCAGGATAGTGACTCGGCCCCCACAACAGAGGCCATCGCGCACGGAATGCGCTAGGGCAGTCGATCCGGCGTCCGAAGCCGCTGCAACGCGGCCCGCACCGACGCGCCGTCCGTCGTCGCCCAGAACGGCGGCAGCGACGCGCGAAGGTACCCGCTGTACCGCGCGGTCGCCATCCGGGAGTCGAGGACGGCCACGACACCGCGATCCTCCACGCGGCGCAGCAGCCGGCCCGCTCCCTGGGCGAGCAGCAGTGCGGCGTGGCTGGCGGCCACGGCCATGAATCCGTTGCCGCCCCGTGCTGCGACCGCGCGCTGACGGGCGGTCAGCAGCGGATCGTCGGGGCGCGGAAACGGAATCCGGTCGATGAGCACCAGCGACAGCGACGGGCCGGGAACATCGACGCCCTGCCACAGCGACAGCGTCCCGAACAGTGACGTCTGCTCGTCGTCGGCGAAGCGCTGCACCAGCGCCGAGGTGGTGTCGTCGCCCTGGCACAGGACCGGGGTCTCGAGGCGCTCCCGCATGATCTCGGCGGCGGACTTGGCTGCCCGCATGGAGGAGAACAGGCCGAGCGTTCGTCCGTCTGCGGCGGTGATCAACGAGGCGATCTCGTCCAGCTGCTCGGCGGAGCCGGTGCCGTCGCGCCCGGGCGGTGGTAGGTGCGCGGCGACATAGAGGATGCCCGATTTCGCATGGTCGAACGGCGATCCCACGTCGAGTCCGCGCCACACCGCGCGGGAGTCGGCATCGTCGGTGCCGCGGTCCAGGCCCCACGCCTCGGCCATCGCGTCGAAGCTGCCTCCGATGGTCAGCGTCGCCGATGTCAGCACCGTGGTCGAACGCCCGAACAGGCTGGCGCGCAACAGGCCTGACACCGACAGCGGCGCGACGCGCAGGACCGTGCGACTTTCGGCGCCCGGCCGGGACGTTTCGGTGTGTTCGACCCAGACGACGTCGGAGCGGTCGGGGATGGCAGGGACGAACGAGCTCAGGATTCGTGACGTGGTGTCGCTGACATCGGCGAGCGCGGTGACCGCTTCTGCTCGCGCGGCTGCGGCCTTCGGGTCGTTGGGGGCGGTGTCGATCGCGCTTCGGGCCCTGCTCGCGGCGTCGCGCAGCACCGTCAGATACGTCCCCATCTCCTCGTCGAGCACATCGATGCGACCGGGGCGGGCCTCGAAGATCGCCGACGTGAACGTCGCCACTGCTCCCTCCAACCGCTGCGCGAGCTCGGGATCGACGATGCGTGCGGCGCGCCGCAGCGCGATGCCCAGGGAGGTCGCCGACAGCTCGGCGGTCGCGACGCCGGTGACCCGGTCCACCAACTCGTGGGCTTCGTCGACGATCAGCAGGTCGTGTTCGGGCAGCACATTGGCCTCGCCGATGGCGTCGATGGCCAGCAGCGCGTGGTTGGTGACGACGACATCGGCGCGGCCCGCGCGATCCCGGGCGCGTTCGGCGAAGCAATCGGTCCCGAACGGGCACCGTGACACGCCGATGCATTCCCGCGCCGACACGCTGACCTGCGACCATGACCGGTCCGGGACGCCGGGTGCCAGTTCGTCACGGTCACCGGTGTCGGTGTTCGACGACCATTCGACGAGGCGCTTCACGTCGCGCCCCAGGGCGCTGGCCGCCATCGGGGAGAAGAGCTCCTCCTGGGGCCGGTCTTCGGGCTCGGCCGGGCCGCCGGTCGCTCCGTTGTGAATCTTGTTCAGGCACAGGTAATTTCCACGGCCTTTCAGTAGCGCGAACTCGGGCCTGCGAGGCAGTGTCCCGGTCAACGAGTCGGCGAGCCGGGGAAGATCGCGGTCGACCAGCTGGCGTTGCAGGGCGATGGTCGCTGTCGACACGACGACAGGGCGGTTGTCCTTCAAGGAGTGGGCGATCGCGGGCACCAGATAGGCCAACGACTTTCCGGTGCCCGTTCCGGCTTGGACGGCGAGGTGCTCACCGCTGTCGAAGGCCTGCGCCACCGCCTCGGCCATCTCGATCTGGCCGTCGCGCTGCGTGCCGCCCAGCGCGGCGACGGCTGTCGCCAGTAGCTCGGTGACCCCGGTGGTCTGACTCGCCACGGCCTAGCCTTGGCTGCGCACCGGCGCGATGATCCGCGTCGGGATCGCCGGGTCGCCCTTCGAGAGTTTCAGGCCGTCCCAGGGCAGGCTGAGCAAGCCCCGCTCCACGCGTTCCCGGGCCGGCTGCAGGCCGAGGTCGGCGACCGGGTCACCGTCGCGCACCAGCGCGACAGTTAACTCTCGGGACGTGAGTTCTGAGTGTGTCGGCGGCGGCTGGGCGGCCGGATGCACGACTTCCTCGACGATGGTCCCGGACGCCTTGGCCAGCCGGACCGCGCGCTTGCGCCCGCCGTGGGACTCCTTGTGGCTGCTGCGTTTCTCGACGGGAATGCCGTCGACCTCGACCAGTTTGTAGACCATGCTTGCCGTCGGCGCGCCTGATCCGGTGACCACTGACGTGCCGACACCGTAGATGTCGACGGGTTCGGCGCGCAGTGCGGCGATGGCGAACTCGTCCAGATCGCCGGAGACCACGATGCGGGTCTTCGTCGCGCCGAGGCCGTCGAGCTGATCGCGGACCTGTCGGGTCAACACACCGAGGTCGCCGGAGTCGATCCGGACGGCCCCGAGGTTCGGTCCCGCGACCTCCACCGCATTGGCGACGCCCGTGGTGATGTCGTAGGTGTCCACGAGCAGCGTCGTGTCCACACCCAACGCGTCGACCTGGGCCCTGAAGGCGGCTTTCTCCCAGTCCGACATCGACCCGCCGTCCGTGGTGTGCAGCAGCGTGAACGCGTGCGCGCTCGTACCCAACGCGGGGACCCCGTGTCTGCGCTGTGCCTCCAGGTTCGATGACCCGGTGAATCCGGCGATGTAGGCCGCGCGCGCCGCGGCGACGGCCGACTGTTCGTGGGTGCGGCGCGATCCCATCTCGATCAAGGGGCGACCGTCCGCGGCGCTGACCATCCGCGCGGCGGCCGAGGCGACGGCGGTGTCGTGATTGAAGATCGACAGCGCCAGCGTTTCGAGCAGAACGCAGTCGCCGAACGTCCCGGTCACGGACAGCACGGGAGATCCCGGGAAGTACAGCTCACCCTCGGGGTAGCCGTCGATGTCGCCGGTGAACCGGTACTCGGCTAGGTAGTCGAGCGCCGCGGGGTCGAGGAAGTCGGCGAGCGAGCTCAGCTCCGCGGTGCCGAATCGGAACGCGCGCAACGCTTCAACGAATCGGGCGGTGCCGGCGGTGATGCCGTAACGCCTGCCTTCGGGGAGGCGGCGGGCGAACACCTCGAACGTGGTGCGTCGGTGCGCGCTGCCGTCCCGCAACGCGGCGGCGAGCATCGTCAGTTCGTACTTGTCGGTCAGCAGGGACACGGGCAGCCCCAGAGGCGAGGTCCGGGGTGATCCAGTCACAGGCCAACCGTATCGGTAAGGAGCACCTACAGAGCATCACCGAGGCACCGGTATTCTTGCCCACATGGTCACGCCGGCGATGTCCCAACCGGGAACCCGCGAAGACCGCGCCGTCGCCACCGACACCGAGGAAGACGTCGCCACCGACGCCCCGTGGGTCACCCTCGTCTGGGACGACCCCGTGAACTTGATGACCTATGTGACCTACGTGCTGCAGAAGCTCTTCGGCTACAGCGAACCGCATGCAACCAAACTGATGCTCCAGGTCCACAACGAAGGCAAGGCGGTGGTGTCGGCGGGCAGTCGGGAGTCGATGGAAGTCGATGTTTCCAAGCTCCACGCCGCCGGCTTGTGGGCGACGCTGCAACAGGACCGCTGACCCGACTGTGCGTAAATGGAAGCGGGTCGAGGGCGCAGGTGGCCCGCAGTTCCGGTCGGCGCTGGCGGCGCACGAAGCCGAGCTGTTGAGCAATCTGGTGGCCTCCCTGCTCGGAATGCTCGAGGATCGCGAGTCGTCAGCGCCGGTGGACGAACTCGCCGAGATCACCGGGATTCGGACCGGCAATTCGGTTCCACCGCAAGACGATACGATGAAGCGGCTGCTGCCGGACTTCTATCGGCCTGCGACAGACCACCCGGCCGGGTCGGGCACCGCGGAGAGCCTCAACAGCGCGCTGCGGGGCCTTCATGAACCTGACATCATCGATGCGAAACGTGAAGCGGCGCAACGGCTGTTGGACACCGTCCCGCAGGGCGGCGGCAAGTTCGAACTGACCGAGGACGACGCGCAGGCCTGGGCCACGGCCGTCAACGACGTACGCCTGGCTTTGGGCACGATGCTCGACATCGGCACCGACGGGCCCGAGCGACTACCTACCGACCATCCGATGGCGGGGCACCTTGACGTCTACCAGTGGCTCACGGTGTTGCAGGAGTACTTGGTGCTGAGCCTCATGGGGAAGCAGAAGTAGTGGCCGGGTCGATCACCGACGTGGGTGGCATTCGCGTCGGTCACCACCATGCGTGCGATCCCGATGCGGAGCTGGGTTCCGGCTGGGCGACGGGCACGACCGTGGTGCTCGCCCCTCCCGGAACGGTCGGTGCGGTGGACGGCCGCGGCGGCGCCCCGGGGTCGCGGGAGACCGACCTGCTCGATCCCAGCAATTCGGTCCGTCATGTCGACGCCGTGGTGCTCACCGGCGGCAGCGCGTTCGGACTGGCCGCCGCCGACGGCGTGATGGCCTGGCTGGAAGAACAGGACCGCGGCGTCGCGCTGGACGGTGGTGTGGTGCCGATCGTCCCCGCCGCCGTGATCTTCGATTTACCGGTGGGCGGCTGGAAGTGCCGACCGACCGCCGAGTTCGGGTATCGCGCGGCCGCCGGCGCGGGCACCGATGTCGGTATCGGCTGCGTCGGTGCCGGCGTCGGCGCGCGCGCCGGGGTGCTCAAGGGCGGTGTCGGTACGGCCTCGGTGCTGCTCGACTCCGGCGTCACCGTCGGCGCGATCGTCGTGGTCAACTCGGCCGGCGACGTCGTCGATCCCGACACCGGATTGCCGTGGCTGGCCTATCAGATCGAAGAGTTCGGGCTGGTGGCCCCACCCGCCGATGAACTCGCCGGCTACGCCGAACGGCACGGCGAGTTGAGCCCGCTGAACACCACCATCGCCGTGGTGGCCACCGATGCCGCGCTCAGTAAGGCGGGCTGTCGACGGGTGGCGGTGGCCGCGCAAGACGGTCTGGCGCGCACGATCCGCCCGTGTCACACGCCGCGCGACGGTGACACGGTGTTCGCGCTGGCCACCGGTGCCGTGGAGGTGAACCCGGATCCGACGACGCCGGCGTCGATGTCGCCCGAGGTGCCGCTGCTCACCGAGGTCGGGGCGGCCGCGGCGGACTGCCTGGCCCGCGCCGTGCTCGTCGCGTTGCTGGCCGCGGAGTCGGTCGCCGGAATACCGACCTACCGTGGCTTGTTGCCGGGAGCGTTCGAATGAAAGGACCGCAGTGCTGACGATCCGTGCCGACTTGGTCGACGCGATGGTCAGTCATGCCCGTGCCGACCATCCCGACGAGGCATGCGGCGTCATCGCCGGCCCCGAGGGTGCTGATCGCCCCGAGCGGTTCATCGCGATGCTCAACGCGGAACGCTCACCCACGTTCTATCGGTTCGACTCCGGCGAGCAGTTGAGGGTGTGGCGCGCTATGGACGAGGCCGACGAGACGCCGATCGTCCTCTATCACTCGCACACCGCCACCGAGGCCTACCCGAGCCGCACCGACATCGCCTACGCCTCCGAACCCGATGCCCACTATGTCGTGGTGTCCACCCGCGACCCCGACGATCACGAGTTGCGCAGTTATCGCATCGTGGACGGCGTCGTCACCGAAGAGCCCGTCACCATCGTCGACCAGTACTAGAGCCACCAAGGAGGCCGTCCCATGCCCGTTACCGTGTCCATTCCGACCATCCTGCGGACGCACACCGGCGGCGAGAAGCGCGTCAGCGCCACAGGCGAGACGCTCGCCGCGGTGATCAGTGACCTCGAAGCGAACTACTCGGGGATCACCGAAAAGCTGGTCGACCCCGAAAGGCAGGGCAAGCTGCACCGCTTCGTCAACGTCTACGTGAACGACGAGGACGTGCGGTTCTCCGGCGGGCTGGACACCGAGATCGCCGACGGAGACTCGGTGACGATCCTGCCCGCCGTCGCCGGGGGCTGAGAAGGCGCCTGCTGATGACCCGGTACGACTCGCTGCTCCAGGCACTCGGCGGCACCCCGCTGGTCGGGCTGCCGCGGCTCTCGCCGTCCTGGAATGGGGGTGGGGACGGCTCACCCCACATCCGATTGTGGGCCAAGCTCGAGGACCGAAACCCGACCGGGTCCATCAAGGACCGGCCCGCCCTGCGGATGATCGAGGACGCCGAGGCGAGCGGGGTGCTGCAGCCCGGGGCGACGATCCTGGAGCCGACGAGCGGCAACACCGGCATCTCCCTGGCGATGGCCGCGCTGCTCAAGGGCTACCAGATGATCTGCGTGATGCCGGAGAACACCTCGATAGAACGGCGTCAGCTGTTGGAACTCTACGGCGCCCGGATCATCTACTCGCCCGCCGAGGGTGGCTCCAACACCGCCGTTGCCCACGCCAAAGAGCTTGCGGCAGAACATCCTTCGTGGGTGATGCTGTATCAGTACGGCAACCCGTCCAATGCCGCCGCGCATTATGAGGGAACCGGGCCCGAGCTGGTGGCCGATCTGCCCGAGATCACGCATTTCGTCGCGGGCCTCGGTACGACGGGCACGCTGATGGGCACCGGCCGTTACCTGCGTGAGCAGGTGCCCGGAGTGCAGATCGTGGCCGCCGAACCGCGCTACGGCGAGGGCGTCTACGCACTGCGCAACATTGACGAGGGTTTCATCCCCGAGCTCTACGACCCCGACGTCCTGACCACCCGCTACTCGGTCGGCTCCTTCGACGCGATCAAGCGCACCCGTGAGCTGGTGCAGACCGAGGGCATCTTCGCAGGCATCTCCACCGGCGCGATCCTGCACGCCGCGCTCGGCATGGCCGCCAAGGCGGGCAAGGCCAGGGAACGGGCCGACATCGCGTTCGTGGTGTGCGACGCCGGATGGAAGTATCTGTCGACCGGCGCGTACGCCGGTAGCCTGGATGACGCGGAGGATGCGTTGGAAGGGCAGTTATGGGCTTGAGGGTTCGCGCGTGAGTGTGCCTGGCTATCCGGGGACGGCCGGGTTGCCCGCCGCACCGAAGAAACGTCCGGCGTGGGTCGTCGGCGGGGCGACCATCGTGTCGTTCGTCGTGTTGCTCTGGATCATCGAACTTTTCGACAACCTGTCCGGACATCGGCTCGACAGCAACGGTATTCGGCCGCTGGAGACCGACGGCCTGACGGGCATCCTGGTGGCGCCGCTGTTGCACTCGAATTGGGAGCACCTGATCGCCAACACCGGTCCGGCGCTCGTGCTCGGGTTTCTGATGACCCTGGCGGGCTTGTCCCGGTTCATCTTCGCGACCGCGATCGTCTGGATTCTCGGGGGTCTCGGCACCTGGTTGATCGGCAATGTGGGCGCGCCGACCTACAACGGCATGGTGGTCGAGACCAACCACATCGGCGCTTCCGGGCTGATTTTCGGGTGGCTGACCTTCCTCATCGTTTTCGGCTTCTTCACCCGCAAGGTCTGGGAGATCGTCGTCGGCGTGGTCGTGCTGTTCATCTACGGCAGCATCCTGCTGGGCGTGTTGCCGGGGACTTTCGGCGTCTCGTGGCAGGGCCACCTGTGCGGAGCGATCGCCGGTGTCCTCGCCGCCTATCTGCTGTCCGGGCCCGAACGTAAGACACGCGCATTGCGGCGTCCCGTCCGGCCACCGTCGCTGGGTGCATGAATCCCGACGCGTTGCGCCCCGTCGGGATCTTCGATTCCGGGGTCGGCGGGCTGACGGTTGCGCGGGCCGTCATCGACCAACTGCCCGACGAGGACATCATCTATGTCGGTGATACCGGCAACGGACCGTACGGACCGCTGACCGTTCCCGAGATCCGGGCGCATGCGCTGACGATCGGTGACGATCTCGCCGGCCGCGGCGTCAAGGCGTTGGTGATCGCGTGCAACACCGCCTCCTCGGCGTGCCTGCGCGACGCGCGCGAGCGTTACGCGCCGATCCCGGTCGTCGAAGTGATCCTGCCTGCGGTCCGACGCGCCGTCGCGGCCACCCGAAACGGGCGCGTCGGGGTCATCGGCACGGCCGCCACGATCGCCTCGGGGGCCTATCAGGATGCGTTCGCCGCCGCGCGCGATATCGAGGTGTTCTCGGTGGCCTGTCCCCGGTTCGTCGACTTCGTCGAACGGGGGGTGACCAGCGGCAGACAGGTGCTCGGTCTGGCCGAGGGATATCTGGAACCGTTGCAGCGCGCCGAGGTAGACACGCTCGTGCTCGGCTGCACGCACTATCCGATGCTGTCGGGCCTGATCCAACTGGCGATGGGCGACAACGTCAGCCTGGTGTCCAGCGCGGAGGAGACAGCAAAGGATCTGTTGCGGGTTCTCACGGAGAAGGACCTGTTGAAGCCGCACCCCGGTCCGGGGGCGCCACCGCCGCGGCGGGTGTTCGAAGCGACCGGTGATCCTGAAGCGTTCACCGCCCTGGCAGCACGATTTCTCGGGCCCACACTGGACGGCGTCCGGCCTGTTCAGCGTCACCTTGGCTCGCGAACATGACGTTGATGACCTAAAGCTGCGATGTTTTCGCCAAGCCGATCGCGGGCATGGCAAGCTAGTGAGCGTGCGAATCACCATACTGGGCTGCTCCGGCAGTGTGGTCGGCCCTGATTCGCCCGCGTCCGGATATCTGGTCACCGCGCCGGACACCCCACCGCTGGTACTCGACTTCGGTGGTGGTGTGCTCGGAGCCCTTCAGCGCCACGCCGACCCCAACGCCGTGCACGTGTTGCTGTCGCATCTGCATGCCGATCACTGCCTCGATCTCCCCGGGCTTTTCGTGTGGCGGCGCTACCACCCGTCGCCGGCTCAGCAGCGCGGTGTCGTCTACGGTCCCGCCAACACCTGGGCGCGGCTGGGCGCGGCATCGTCGCCCGAAGGCGGCGAGATCGACGACTTCACCGACATCTTCGACGTCCGCCATTGGGTGGACAACCAGCCTGTGCAGATCGGGGAGCTGTCGATCCAGCCGCGGCTGGTATGCCATCCCACGGAGTCCTACGGGATGCGGATCACCGACCCGTCGGGTGCCACGTTCGTCTACAGCGGTGACACCGGCTACTGCGATGCACTCATCGACCTTGCTCGCGACGCCGACGTGTTTCTGTGCGAGGCGTCGTGGACGCATTCGCCGTCGCGGCCGCCCAGGTTGCACCTCTCGGGGACCGAAGCCGGACGGGCCGCCGCCCGCGCAGGCGTGTCCGAACTGCTGCTGACCCACATCCCGCCGTGGACCTCGCGCGAGGATGTCATCAGCGAGGCGAAGGCCGAGTTCGACGGCCCGGTGCACGCGGTCGTGTGCAATGAATCGTTCGACGTCGCCAAGTCCTGAACGCTGTTGACCGTGCACCAGGGCTCCTCGGTGACCCGATAGGGTTGGCCCGTGTCCAGACGAGAAGACGGCAGACTCGACGACGAACTGCGCCCGGTCACCATCACCCGCGGGTTCACCTCCCATCCCGCGGGATCGGTGTTGGTGGAGTTCGGTCAGACCCGGGTGATGTGCACCGCGAGCGTCACCGAAGGCGTGCCCCGCTGGCGTAAGGGTTCCGGTCAGGGATGGCTGACGGCGGAGTACGCGATGTTGCCGGCAGCCACGCACGATCGCTCCGACCGGGAGTCGGTCAAGGGCCGCGTCGGCGGGCGAACCCAGGAGATCAGCCGATTGGTCGGCCGGTCCCTGCGAGCCTGTATCGACCTGGCTGCCCTGGGCGAGAACACCATTGCGATCGACTGCGACGTCTTGCAGGCCGACGGTGGTACCCGCACCGCCGCCATCACCGGCGCCTACGTGGCCCTCGCCGACGCCGTGACCTATTTGTCTGCGGCGGGCAGGCTGTCCGATCCGCGCCCGTTGTCCTGCGCGATCGCCGCGGTGAGCGTCGGCGTCGTAGACGGTCGCATCCGCGTCGATCTCCCGTACACCGAGGATTCCCGCGCGGAGGTGGACATGAACGTCGTCGCCACGGACACCGGAACGCTCGTCGAGATCCAGGGCACCGGCGAAGGTGCGACGTTCCCGCGGTCGACGCTGGACAAGATGCTCGACCTCGCGATGGCGTCGTGCGATCAGCTGTTCGAGGTTCAGCGACAGGCGCTGGAACTGCCGTATCCGGGGGAGCTCCCCGCATCGGGGGAGCCGACGAAGAAGGCGTTCGGAAGCTGACTCGACTGCTGGTAGCCACCCGCAACCCGAAGAAGCTGGCCGAACTGCATCGGGTCCTCGACGCCGCGGGGGTGTCGGGCCTAACCCTGCTGTCGCTCGACGATGTGCCGCCGTTCGACGAGGCACCCGAGACGGCGGCGACTTTCGAGGGGAACGCGCTGGCCAAGGCGCGTGACGCCTTTGCGGCCACGGGCCTTCCCGCGGTGGCAGACGATTCCGGTCTCGAGGTGGATGCGCTCAACGGGATGCCCGGTGTCCTGAGCGCACGCTGGTCGGGCCGGCACGGCGACGACGCCGCGAACACGGCATTGCTGCTGGGTCAGCTCGGCGATGTGCCCGACGAGCGCCGCGGCGCCGCGTTCGTGTCGGCGTGTGCCTTGGTGTTCGGGGCCGACGACGCCGACAGCTCGGTGGTTCGCGGCGAATGGGTGGGCAGCATCGTGCGCGAACCCCGAGGCGACGGGGGATTCGGCTACGACCCGGTGTTCCTGCCTGCGGGCACGGCGAGGACGGCCGCTGAGCTCAGCCCAGCGGAGAAGGACGCGTCCTCGCATCGGGGCCGGGCGCTGGCTGCCCTGGTGCCGTCGCTGCGGGCGCTCGTGGACGGCGACGCCTGAGGTCTGGTCACGCGGTGCAGTAGCCAGGCGGCAGGGATGGTCAGAGCGAGAGTCGTCACGATCAGGCCGGGCATCGACCCGGTGAACAGCTGCCAACCCAGGACGAGGTGCAACGCCAGGGCCATCGCCGCCGAATGCAGCAGGAAGATCTCGTAGGAGATCTCGCCCAGCCAGACCATCGGCCTGCTGGAGAGCACCTGCTGATACCAGCCCCGATCGCCGAGTGCCAGCGGGGCAACGGCCAACGTGGCGATCGCCGCGTACAGCGCGGACTTCGCCATCGGCACCCACGTCGGATCCGGGCCGAGCATCGACCCGCCGACCGGTGAGGACACCACCAGGTACAGACCCACTGCCAGCGGAATGGCGATGCGCGCAGCGCACCCTGCGCCTGCGGCCTGCAGCACGGCGAGGGCCATGCCACCTGCGAACCAGGCGAGGTGCGCGGGCAGCCACATTCCCGCAGAGTTGGGCAACACGGACTCGGAGGTGGTGGCGACCACCACGAGCCATGCGGGTGTGACCGTAGCGAGTACGGCCAGTCCCCACAGGGCGCGACGCGGCCGCCACCGACCGCGACACAGCACCCGCAGCACCAGGTAGGCAAAAACCGGAAGGGTGGCGTAGAAGGCCACCTCGACCGCCATGCTCCACATCTGCGACAGCCCCGGATGCAGCAAGGTCGTCAGGTAGTTCGCGGTGTAGATCTGCGTGAAGGTGAGGTACCGGAACAGGCCGTACCAGGTCTGACCGGGGTTCGGTCCCGGGCTGAAGACGGTGTAGATCGCGAAGGTCACCACGACCGCCACCGCGTATGCCGGCAGTATGCGGCGCACCCGTTGGCGACCGTAGCGGCTCAGCGACGGTGCCGGAGAACCTTCCGCGAGGGCACGCACCCACGGACGGAACAGAAGGAAGCCGGACAGAACGAAGAAGATCGCGACACCGATCTCCATGCGCGCGTACATCATTCCCGCGTATCCGTGGTTCAGATAGCCGGTCGCGAACGCCGCGTGCGTCCCGACGACGAGAAGTGCGGCGACGGCGCGCACGCCGGTGAGTGCGGGGTCTCGCACCGGTGCTGCGGTCAGGCTGCCCGCCGGGGCGCGACGGTGCCGCACCTCGAGGTTGGCTGACATTGCACCGAGTTTAGCTAACTAGCTGGTCCGCAGGCACCGGGCGGGCTGGGCTCACAGCCCGAACTGCGCCTTGATGCTCTGGGTCTGGAAGTGCTCGACGATGATGCCGACCAGGGGGATCGTGCCGGCAAGCAGCACACCGACTGTCTTGGCGATGGGCCACCGGACCTTCACGGCGAGGTTCGCGGTGAACAGCAGATAGACGAAGTACACCCACCCGTGGACCACCGCGATCCAGCCCAACGAGTCATCGTTGAAGCCGTACTTCATCACCATTTCGTAGCAGAGCGCGATCAGCCAGAGACCGGTCGCCCAGGCCAGCACCCGGTAGCCGAGCAGCGCCTTGCGGACGGCGTCGACGGGCGTGAGGGGCGCGGGGGATTGAGGTGCAGTCACGTACCGGATCCTGTCAGTCTTCGGTCAGTCTCGAGTTGTCGGGGAATCGTCGTTGTCGGCGCTGGCGAGCTCGGCGAGGTAGGCGTTGTACTCGCGCAGCGTCGGATCGTCGTCGTGGTCTGCCGGGGTGGGTCGTTCGGGGAGCAGGCCCGCGGGGATCTCGGTGACAGTGTCCCCGGGGTGGGGGGCGGGCGGGGCCTCTTCGTAGCGGACGAATTTGTAGTAGGCGTACACGCAGAAGCCGGCGAACAGCGGCCACTGCAGCGCGTAGCCGAGGTTCTGGAAACTGCCGGAAGTCGACTCGAAGCGGGTCCACTGCCACCACGCCAGCGCGAGGCAGCCGCAGGCAGCGGCGGCCACCAACAGGATGAGCGCCGGCCTCCTACGCCGCGTAGTGGACACGCCTAAACGGTACCGCGCGGTCCTTCGGTCCGATGAACTCGTCCATGCGAGCCGTCGCCGCCTTGCGATAGATGGAGACGGAGTCTTTGGGGCGGACCTCAGTGCGTTCTTCCGCTGAGGGAAGCCTAGGGAACCGATCCGACGTGCTGAGATTGATACGATCACTCCCATTGCGGGCGTGGCGGAAGGGCAGACGCGCGGTCTTTAGGTGTCCGTGTTCGAAAGAGCGTGGGGGTTCGAATCCCCCCGCCCGCACCGTTAGATTCTGAGTGTCCCTGTGGCGCAATAGGCCTCGGTTGAATGCGGCGAGCGCGAGTGGGATCGCTTCGTGCTGGCTTGCTACCGTCTTTGGTCGATATATACTCAAGCGGCATGAGTTATATACCGGGGAGGGGTACTGATGGCCAAGCGACTTGTCGATATCGATGACGACCTTCTCGAGTCGGCTCGTGTCGAACTGAACACGACCGGCATCAGCGACACGGTCCGGGCGGCGTTGACGCTGGCGGCGACGCGTTCTGCTCGCATCGGCCAGGTTGACTGGCTGAGGTCAGGGGGAATGGCGGAGATGGCCGACCGGGACGCCCGCGATCGCGCATGGCGCTCATAGCGCGGTATCTGATCGACACCAGCGCTGCCGCCCGTATGGCCAATCAGCTTGTGGCCCAACGGTTGGCGCCGCTCATCGAAGCCGGTTTGGTCGGCACGTGTGCGGTGCTCGACGCCGAAGCGCTCTACAGCGCTCGGTCGGCAACGGAGTACGAGCGGCTCAGGACTCAGCGTCGAGCAGCCTACGAATACCTGCCGACCAGCGACGAACACTGGCAGATTGCACTTGATGTTCAGCGACAACTTGCTCGCAACGGGCGGCACCGTTCCGTCGGGATCGCAGACCTGCTGGTGGCGGCGATTGCCAGCCGCCACAAAGTGACTGTTCTTCACTACGACTCGGACTACGAGGTCCTTGCCGACCTGATCGGGGTCGAGCAGCGTTGGGTCGCGCCCGCAGGGTCGGTGCCCTGAGATCGTGCGGTCGAGTCAGGCGGCGACTTTCGCCTCGGCGTGCTCGGTCGCCTGCGATTTGAAGCAGAGGATGCTCGCCGTGAAGCTCAGCAGTGCGAGAACTCCGGCAAGCGCGGCCATTGCAGTCTCCGACATTCCCCAGCTCGCCAGGGCGAACGCGACAGCGATGATCGCGGTGATGATGAGGAACAGGCCCGTTGTGGCGACGGCTTCGGTGTACGGATCGTCGGCGCTGGCGGTGGCTTCGGCCCTGTCGGCCATGGTTTCTCCTCCTCGGCGAGCCGGCGATGTCGGCTTGATGCCTGGGAGTTACCCGTCGGTAGGCCGCTGAAACCAGAAACTCGACGTACGCTTCGTCACTTTCGGACCGAAAAGCCGTTTCGCTCGGCAAGTGAGCGCAGTTGTCTCAGGGCGAACTGGCGACTGCGGCCGGATTCAGGCAGCACAATCCCCGCCCACAGTCCATTTGCGCCGGGTGTCACGCAGGCTTCCCGAGCGCACTGCCAGCGGCGGGGGCAAGCCCGGCACAGGGCCTTGGCGCCTTCATCGGCGGTTGTTGTCCACCGTTCAGGGTCGCGCGTGCACGGTGCCGTCCACGCTTCTTCTTGTATCGATATCGGAGACACGGACAACCTCCCTTCCCTCCTCGACCATACGCTTGTACCGTAAATGCAATACAGCGGTATTGTCGAATCGGGGTTTTGGAGTGACGTTGTCTACGGTGTCGAGTGTGAGGTCAGAGTCCGACGGGACCGGAGTGGAGCCGCGCAACATCGAGCGCATCCGTGACGCGGCGTTGCGGAGCTTCGCAGAGCACGGCACCGCGGCGACAACGCTGCGTGGGGTCGCGGCAGCGGCCGGGGTCTCGCTGGGGTTGGTGCAACACCACTTCGCCACAAAGGCTGGTCTGATTCAGGCCGTCGACAAATATGTCCTGGACTACGTGATCACGCCGTTGGCGCGGCCGATTCCGGAGCGAGCGGACTCGATCGTCGAGGTCGGCAGTAGGGTGACCGGACTCTTCGCCGACCGGCCCGACGTGGCGGCGTACATCGGCCGCGCACTCGTGAACGGCAGCCCGTTGGGAACCATGATCTTCGACAACCTGTTCGCCGTGGGCACGGCGCGCTGGCAGCAGCGCGCTGAACGCGGTGAAACTCGCCCCGATGCGGACCTGACATGGGCGGCCATCAACGGGCTGGTTCTCGCGCTCGGCGCCATCAGCCTGCGCACGCATATCGACCGGCACCTGCCGGAGCCCTTCACGACACCGGCTCAACTTCAGCGTTGGCAGTCCGCAGTGGACTCCCTGCTGCGGGAAGGCCTGTTCCGACAACCTGGCACCGACTGAGTCCCGTCGGTGTCAATCCTGTCCGCCGGCAACCCTTTTGCGGTACGCGGACGGTGTCTCACCGCAGAATTGGGCGAACGCGCGGGTGAACGAGCTGACGCTGTCGAAGCCGACCGTGGTCGCAGTCTCCTGCACCGACTGCATCGGTGCGGCAAGCAGCGCCATGGCCCGCAGCATGCGGGCGTGAAGCAGGTAGGTGCGCCACGGCAGGCCGAGGGTGTCGGCGAACAACCGGCGCAACGTGCGCTCCGACACCGCGACGGACCGACTGACCTGTTCGCAGGTGGCGGTGTCGAGATGTCGCTTGGTGTAATCCATTGCCGCGGCGACGATCGGGTGGTCCGACGTAGGCAGGCTCAGCGGCGCCTCGTGCTCGAGCGCTTCGCAGACGAGGTCGGCCAATGTGCGGAAAAAGCCGTCGGAGACCCGCTCGTCCTCATCGGCGCCTGTGCGTCGGTCGATCGGCCAGCGCAGCGCGTAGACCATCATCTCGCGGATCAGCGGGGACACGGCGAGGATGCGGGCACGGTCGCCGCCCCCGGGAATCAGAGCGCGGTCGAACATCACCGCCACGGTCTTCACATCGGGGTTCATCACCGCCTGGTGATCCAGTCCGGCAGGAATCCATGCCGCCTGTTGGGGCGGAAGCAGGTAGTGCGCGGAGTCGGTCTCGACCTCGACCACCCCGTGTAGCGCGTACTCGATCTGGTGGACTTCATGCGAGTGCCAGCCGGTGATCAACGCGTCGCCCTCGTAGAGATAGCTACCGCCGAGGGCGCGCCCGCCGCGGCGCAGTTCGATGACGCGTCGGCCCGCGGCCATTGTGGCCGCTCCGGACAAGACTCTGTCCGAAGACGCAGAGACGGTCATGACTGCACACGGTACTAGTTGACTATGAAGACCGATGACCTGATCTTGGTGAGCATCGACGACCACGTCGTCGAACCACCCGACATGTTCCTCAACCATGTCCCGGCCAAATACAAGGCCGAGGCCCCGATTGTCGTGACGGACGACAAGGGCGTCGACCAGTGGATGTATCAGGGCAGGCCACAGGGTGTGAGCGGTCTCAATGCGGTGGTGTCATGGCCGCCCGAGGAATGGGGCCGCGACCCTGCAGGCTTCGCCGAGATGCGTCCCGGTGTGTACGACGTACACGAGCGCGTCCGCGACATGAACCGCAACGGCATCCTCGCGTCGATGTGCTTCCCGACATTCACCGGCTTTTCCGCACGGCACCTCAACCAGCACCGCGAGGACGTCACGCTGGTGATGGTCTCGGCCTACAACGACTGGCACATCGACGAGTGGGCCGGTTCCTACCCCGACCGCTTCATCCCGATCGCCGTCCTTCCGACGTGGAACCCCGACGCCATGTGCGCCGAGATCCGTCGGGTGGCCGCCAAGGGCTGCCGCGCGGTGACCATGCCCGAACTGCCGCACCTGGAAGGTCTTCCGAGCTACCACGACGACGAGTATTGGGGCCCGGTGTTCCGGACCCTGTCCGAGGAGAACGTAGTGATGTGCCTGCACATCGGCACCGGATTCGGCGCGATCAGCATGGCGCCCGACGCGCCGATCGACAACCTGATCATCCTGGCCACCCAGGTGTCGGCGATGTGCGCGCAGGATCTGCTGTGGGGTCCGGCGATGCGCAATTATCCCGATCTGAAATTCGCCTTCTCCGAGGGTGGAATCGGTTGGATCCCTTTCTATCTGGATCGCAGCGACCGGCACTACACCAACCAGAAGTGGCTGCGCCGCGACTTCGGTGACAAGCTTCCCAGCGACGTGTTCCGCGAGCACTCACTGGCCTGCTACGTCACCGACAAGACCTCGCTGAAGCTGCGTCACGAGATCGGCATCGACATCATCGCCTGGGAGTGCGACTACCCGCACTCGGACTGCTTCTGGCCCGATGCGCCCGAGCAGGTGCTGGCCGAATTGAACGCCGCGGGTGCCGACGACTCGGACATCAACAAGATCACCTGGGAGAATTCCTGCCGGTTCTTCGGCTGGGATCCGTTCGCCCGCACGGCGAAGTCGGAGGCAACGGTCGGTGCGTTGCGGGCCAAGGGAGCCGACGTCGACGTCTCGATCCGGCCGCGGGCGGAGTGGGCGCGGCTGTACGAGGCGAAGCAGCTCGCCAAGGCGTGAGTCAGAGGGTCGGCGGACCCGGCTGCAGCAGTCGGCGCACCGCGCGCAGCGGTGACCACCGCGTCGAGGTGCCCGGAGGTCGGCGGACCGCGTACGGCCATGGCTGGTTGCGTTCCGGGATCGATTCGGTGCGAACATATTTGAGCTGTGCGCGCAGGTGCGCCCGCAGGTCGTGAAGGTCGGGATCGGGCCAGCGGTTGACCGCCTCGACCGGGTCGACGGTTAGGTCGTAGAGCTCCCACTGATCGTCGAGCGGGTCGCGGCGGTACATCGGTCCGCCCATCCCGTCGGCGGCGAGATGGCGCACCCCGGGCTCTGTCCAGGTGCCCGGGTCGTCGAATGACCGCACCAGCTTCCACAGGTGTCCGGCGGCGCCCGGGGCGTCGTCGTCGTCGACCTGCACGACAAGCCCCTCGAAGTTGGCTGCGGTGTGGGCCGGGATCCGGATCCGCAGCGGGGCAGGTGGATTCGACGTCAACCTGAGTGCCCGTGCGGCCCCCGACGCTCCGGTGTCGCCCTCGAGCACGTTGTCGCGCGTCATCAGGTACACCGGCCGTCCGTCGTCGGCCGGTGCGCCGTCGACGACCGGCATGAGGTCCCGTCCCGGGAATGGGTGCACCTCGGAGAACGACCCGGCCAGTGTGGTCGCGACGGCATCGATGTCGACGCCGGCCGCCGACAGCAGAGTCGGGACGAGGTCGACGTGCGAGGTCGGCGCCGTCACGGTGCGCGCCGGAGTCGCCTCGCGACCCACTCGGGCGATGACGAATGGAACGTGGGTCGCCTCGTCGTACAGGTTGAACCACTTCTGGTGCAGCCCACCATGGGCACCGAGCAGGTCGCCGTGGTCGGAGGTGCGCACCAGGACGGTGTCATCGGGCCCGTCGGCGGATCCGCCCTCGGTGACGGCGCGGCGCACCCGGTCGATCGGGGTGTCGACCTCGGCGTGCAACCGGTAGTACAGGTCTCGGTACTGCTGGGCGTTTCGCCGATACGTCCGTTCGATGGCCTGCGCGGGCCCATAGCCCGAGTAGTAGGCCTCGCGGAACGCGATCTGCGCGGCCGGCTTGGTGGACAGGTCCTCGTCCGCGGTGGGTGCGGGCGGGATCCGTGGCGGGTCGAGACGGGACGGTTTCAGCGGGTTGCGCCGCGCCCAGGCCGGGAACAGCACGATGTCGTGCGGGTTGACGAAACTGGCCACCAGTAGGAATGGGCGTAGGGCGGCGGGATCTCCCGCGCGCCGCCGTGCGTATCGGTCTTTCAGCCATGCGACGATGCGGTCGGCGATCAGCGGGTCGCGGCGGATTCCGGCGTTGGAGAGTTTCGCGCCGTGTGGTTCCGGGCCCACCCATCCCGAGAAGCCATACGGTGCAAGCGGATCGGCGTCGAGGTAGCGCTGTACCGCGCCGGCATCGATCACCCCGCGGTTGTCATTGGTGTCCAACGACTCTCCGGTGGCCGGATCGATCAGGTCGGCGTGGGAGATGTGCCATTTTCCGTCGTAGTGGGTGTCGTAACCCGCGGCGCGAAACCAGTTGCCGAGTGTGGGGACCTCGCCGCGGCGAAGCCAGCGCAGTCGCGAGTCGTCGTGGGCCTTGCCGATGCCGTCGGTCTGGGTGACGCCGTGCAGATCGGGGTACTGTCCCGTAAAGATCGTCGGGCGGCTGGGCACGCACGCCAGGGATCCGGTGTAATGGCGAACGAAAGAGACACCGTGTTCGTCGAACCATCTTCTGCCGCTCAGGGTTTCGGCACGCCACCTGCTGGTCTGTGCGGTCTCGTAGGGCGGTGCCGCGCGTTCCTCGTCGGTCATCACGATGACGATGTCGGGATGGTCGGCGGTCATGTCTTCTCCTCACAGTGCTTGGCCAGCGACTCCAGTAGCGCGTCCGAGCGCCTCGCCACCAGTCGCGCGCCGAGTCGGTCGACGATCGGGCGCAGCAGGCGGGCTTTCATCCGGGCGGTGCTGGTGAGCGTCACGGTAGTCCGGCCCTCGCTGTCGGGCTGCAGATTCCACCGGTTCGACGCGGACATCGACGGGGGAACGCCGGCGATGTCGTAGGCCAGAAGTCGCGGCGGGGCGAACGCGGTGATGGTCTCGACGAACGTGTCCCTGCCCGCCTGCACACGCCGGGTCAGGCCCAAGGGGTCCGCGTCTTCTCCGCTGTTGAGCACGCACGAGTGATCGACTCCGTCGGCCCACGCGCTGAGGGCGCCGAAGTCGGACAGGACCTCCCAGATCTCCTCGGGTGCGGCGGCTATCGTGCGGGAACGGCTGACGTCGGCCATCAGCTCATCCAACTCTGCGGGGCGCCGGCCCGCCAGGTCAGGTGGCGCGAACGCCGCCGATGACGGTGCGGGTGATCGACTCGGCGCGTTCGGGCGCAAACGACCGCCCCTCGCTCAGGATGGCGTAGACCACGCCGCCGACGATGGCGTCTGCGGCCACCCGGGCCGCCGCCGCGTCGACCCCCTCGGTGGCCAGTCGGTTCATCACCGTCTCGTGCAGGGGGGCGCTGAAGCCGGCGTGCAGTCGGGCCTTGGTGTCCGGGTGTTCCATCCCGGCGGTGGTCAGGATGCGCAACATGGCGTGGCCGCGTGCTGTCGTCAGCGTCGTGGCGAGGTTGACCGCCCACCTGCTGACGTCGGCGGTGACGTCGTCGGTCTGTCTGATGGGCCGCAGGATGTTGTCGGCGTCCTCCAGGATGACGTCCGCGGCGAGAGCGTGCCTGCTGGGCCACCAGCGGTAGATCGTCTGCTTTCCGACGCCGGCGCGGGCGGCGACGGCCTCGATGCTGAGCTTGTCGAAACCCCGGTCGAGCAGCAGTTCCCTGGTGGCGCTGACGATGGCCGTGCGCGACCTCTCGCTGCGCCGACGCGGCGCAGTGGTCTCGGTGGCCATCGGAGGGCCCCCCGGCTTTACACGTTGGGGCATCGCCCGTAGTCTGCCACAAGACGAGACGTTGCGTCTCGTAGAACTGCCGTGGAGGACGAATCGGGTGACCTGCTGATGGCGCGAACGAAGCTGGTGATCGGGGCCAGCGGCTTTCTCGGGTCCCATGTCACCAAGCAACTCGTGGCGCGGGGCGAGGACGTTCGCGTGATGATCCGCTCCACCAGTTCGACGCAGGGCATCGACGGTCTGCCCGTCGACATCCACTACGGCGACATCTTCGACACGGATGCGGTGCGGGCCGCGATGCAGGGGTGCGACGTCGTCTACTACTGCGTGGTCGACGCACGGGCATGGCTGCGTGACCCCGGCCCGCTGTGGCGGACGAATGTCGAGGGTCTGCGCAACGTCCTCGACGTGGCGGTGGACGCTGATCTCTACCGCTTCGTCTTCACCAGTTCGATCGGCACCATCGGTCGCTCGCCCGACGGTCTGGCCGACGAGGACACCGCCCACAACTGGCTCGACGTCGGCGGCGACTACATCCGGTCGCGCGTGGCCGCCGAGGATCTGGTGGTTCGCTACTCCACCGAGAAGGGTCTACCCGGGGTGGCGATGTGTGTGGCGAACACCTTCGGGCCCGGCGACTGGTTGCCCACTCCCCACGGCGGAATGCTGGCTGCCGCGGTACGCGGCAAGCTGCCGTTCTACATCGACGGCTACGACGCCGAAGTGGTCGGCATCGAGGATGCGGCCCTGGCGATGATCCTCGCGGGAGAGCATGGACGCAGCGGCGAACGCTACATCGTCTCGGAGCGCTTCATGAGTACCCGAGAGGTGCACGACATCGCTTGCCAGGCAGTCGGTGTTGACCCACCGATGTGGCGGGTCCCCATTCGGGCGTTGTCCGCGGCCGGTCACGTCGCCAGCTTCATCTCCCGACTACGAGGGAAGGACACCACGCTGACGCCGTCGAACGTCCGCCTGATGCACATCATGACGCCGCTCGACCATTCCAAGGCCGTCCGTGAGCTCGGATGGCATCCACGGCCGACGCAGGAGGCGATCGTGGCAGCCGCCCAGTTCTTCCGCGACGCCCGCCGCAGACCTGTGACAGTGGAGCAGCCGCGATGACGATCGGACTCATGCCCGAGCAGCTGCAGCTGGCCGACGCCGTGGCGCAGTTCGCCGCCAGGCACGCGCCGATAGAGAAGACGCGCAAGACGTTCGACGGACTCGCTGCCGGTGATCTGCCGCAGTGGTGGGACGACTTCGTCCTCAACGGCTTTCACGCGGTGCACCTGCCCGAGGAGATCGGCGGGCAGGGCGGCACCCTGATCGACACGGCGTGTGTGCTGGAGGCGGCAGCGACGGCGCTTCTGCCCGGTCCGGTGTTACCCACGGTCACAGCGGGGGCAATCGCATCACTGGCCGACGACACACCGTCTGCGCAAACGTTGTTGAGGCGGCTCGCCCACGGTGCGGCCGCTGCGGTGGTGACGTCCGCGGACCACCCGCTGCGCGCGGAGCGCTCCGCCGACGGCTGGACGGTGAGCGGCACCTCGGAGGCCACGCCGGGGGTGTGTTGCGCGCAGGTGATCCTGGTGGCCGCGCGCACCGCCGACGCCACGGTGTGGTTCGCTCTCGATCCGTCGGGTGCCGGGGTGGCCATCGACGTGCTCAACAGCACCGACAAGACGACCGATGTCGGTGTGCTCCGGCTCGATGATCATGTCCTGCAGCAGCATTCGATCCTGACCGGGATCGACGACGAGCGGGCTCAGAGTCTGGCGGTGGCACTGACCGCCAGTGCCGCTTCGGGCACCATCCGCTGGTGTGTCGAGGCGGTCACCGCGCACCTGCGCACCCGGGAGCAGTTCGGCAAGCCGATCGGCACGTTCCAGGCTCTGCAACACCAGGCGGCGATGCTACTGGTGAACAGCGAGCTGGCGACCTCGGCAGCGTGGGACGCGGTGAGGGCGGTGTCCGAAGATGCGGTGCAGAGCCGCATCGCCTCCGCGGGTGCCGCGTTGATGGCGGTCGCTCCCGCCCCGGAGCTCGTCCTCGACGCGCTGACCATGTTCGGCGCCATCGGCTACACGTGGGAACACGATCTACATCTCTACTGGCGCAAGGCGACCAGCCTGGCCGCGTCGATCGGTCCCGCCGGACGGTACGCGGCGGCTCTCGGTGAGCTGACCCGGACCCAAAGCCGGGACGTGTCAGTGAAACTGGGAGACCACGATGCCGAGTTCCGCCAGGGCGTGGCCGCGGTGCTCGATGAGGCACAGACGCTGCGCAACGACAGGCCGGGTCGGCAGGCCGATTACGAGAACCTCGCCCGGGGGCCGCAGCGCACGTTGATCGCGGACTCCGGCCTGATCGCGCCGCACTGGCCGCGGCCGTGGGGGGTCAATGCCACGCAGCTGCAGCAGCTCATCATCGACGAGGAGTTCGCGCGCCGGGCCGATCTCGTTCGGCCGACCCTCAGCATCGCCGAATGGATCCTCCCGACGCTGATCAGTTCGGCACCCGAGGACCTCCAGCAGCGGTTTATCCCGCCGACACAGCGCGGCGAACTCGGCTGGTGCCAGCTGTTCAGTGAGCCGGGCGCCGGGTCCGACCTCGCCTCGCTGACGACCCGGGCGACCAAGGTCGAGGGCGGGTGGCGAATCAACGGCCACAAGATCTGGACGTCCTCGGCCCATACCGCCGACTACGGCGCGCTGCTGGCACGCACCGACCCCGACGTCGCCAAGCACCGCGGGCTCGGCTACTTCATCGTGGACATGCAATCTGAGGGCATCGAGCTGCAGCCCATTCGGCAGGCGACTGGTGAATCCCACTTCAACGAGGTGTTCCTCACCGATGTCTTCGTTCCCGACGAGCTGTTGATGGGCGGGCCCACCGACGGGTGGAGTCTCGCGATCGCGACGATGGCGCAGGAGCGCGTCGCCATCAGCGGATACGTCAACTTCGACCGCGCCAGCATTCTGCGCGGGCTGGCCAATGGCGAAGGGCCCGACCACAGCAGGGTGATATCGGCGCTCGGTGAAGCCGACGCCTACGCCAACGCGATCAAGGTGCTGGCGGTGCGCGAGGTGATCCGGTTGCTCGACGGGCAGGCGGCTGGCCCGGCGTCGAGCATCGCCAAGGTCGCGATGAACGTGATGCTGCGCCGAACCTTCAAGGCCACTCTCGAGCTGACCGCACCCGCGGCCCTCGTCGAGGACCCGGTGCCGCCTCTGCCGGCGATTATCGAGCCGTACTTCCACCTGCCGGCCGAACTGATCGGCGGAGGAACCAAGGAGATCCAGCTCAACATCATCGCGCAGATGATTCTCGGGCTGCCCCGCACGTGACGCGGGTTCCACCAACGAAGGCGAGTGCACATGGGATTGCGCGGTGAGGCCGCGATCGTCGGCTACGTGGAGTTACCCCCGGAACGGTTGAACAAGGCGACACCGGCACCGTTCACGCTGGAGCAGTGGGCCGAACTCGGCGCGGCTGCGCTCGAGGATGCGGGCCTACCCGGCGAGTCTGTGGACGGAATCGTCACCACCCACCTGGGCGAGTCGGAGATCTTCGTCCCGTCGACCGTCGCCGAATACCTCGGTGTTCGAGCGGGTTTCGCCGAGATCGTGGATCTCGGCGGGGCCAGCGCGGTCGGCATGGTGTGGCGGGCCGCGGCCGCGATCGAGCTCGGCATCTGCGACGTGGTGCTGTGTGCGATTCCGGCCCGGTACATCACACCGACGTCGGAGAAGAAGCCCAGGCCGCTCGTCGACGCGATGTTCTTCGGTGCGTCGAGCAACCAGTTCGGGTCCCCACAGGCGGAATTCGAGATCCCCTACGGAAACCTCGGCCAGAACGGCCCGTACGGTCAGGTCGCCCAGCGGTATGCCTCGGTATACGGCTACGACGAGCGCGCCATGGCCAAGATCGTGGTAGATCAGCGGTTCAACGCCAACCACACCGAAGGGGCGATCTGGAAGGACAAGCCGCTGACCATCGAGGAGGTGTTGGCGAGCCCGGTGATCGCCGACCCGCTGCACATGCTCGAGATCGTAATGCCGTGCGTGGGTGGTGCCGCGGTGGTGGTGGCCAGCGCCGAGGTGGCGGCACGGGCGGCGAACCGGCCGGTGTGGATCAAGGGCTTCGGCGAGCAGGTCCCCTACAAGACCCCGACGTATGCAGAAGATCTGCTGGATACGCCCATCATTCGCGCCGCCGAGACCGCGTTCGCGATGTCGGGCCTGACCCGTCAACAGATGGACATGGTGTCGATCTACGACTGCTACACGATCACCGTGTTGTTGTCTCTCGAGGATGCAGGCTTCTGCGAGAAGGGCAAGGGCATGGAGTTCGTCTCGGAACACGATCTGACGTTCCGGGGGGACTTCCCGCTCAACACCGCCGGCGGCCAGCTCGGTTTCGGCCAAGCCGCCAACGCGGGTGGGATGCACCATGTCTGCGACGCAACTCGGCAGATCATGGGGCGCGCCGCTGCCGCGCAGGTGTCCGACTGTAACCGGGCGTTCGTCTCTGGCAACGGCGGAATCCTCTCCGAGCAGACGACCCTTGTCCTGGAAGGGGATTGACCATGACCAGCGCGATGTTCCAGCGACCGATGCCGGTCAAGACCCCCACTTCCGCGCCGTTCTGGGATGCGCTCGCCGAGCATCGCGTGGCCATCCAGTACTCGCCGTCATCGCAGTCCTACGTCTTCTACCCGCGGGTGCGCGCACCGAGGACGCTCGCCGATGACCTGGAATGGCGGGACATCTCGGGGATGGGCACGCTGTACTCGTTCACGGTGGCCCGGCGCCCGGTCGGCCCGCACTTCGCCGACGCGGTGCCTCAGCTGCTGGCCATCGTCGAATGGGACGAGGGCCCCCGCTTCACCACGGAGCTCGTCAACGTCGCACCCGAGGACATCGTCATCGGCATGCGGGTCAAGCCGGTCTTCTGTGACTACCCCGATCACGACGTGACGATGCTGCGTTACGCGCCTGCGGACCGCTGAAGGCGTCGCCCGCAAGTCCGACGGCCCGCCGCGGATCGTGGTTCACCCGATTGGAGACTTCGCATGACCGACCGATCCGACGTCCACGACATCAGCGATGCGCTGGTGCGCTACGCCACCGGCATCGACACCCGCGACTGGCCGCTGTTTCGCACCGTGTTCACCGACGACTGCGAACTCGACTACGGCGAGATCGGCGCCTGGCACGGTGTCGATGCCGTTGTCGAGTTCATGACGGTGGCGCATGAGATGGCCGGCCACACGATGCACCGGATCACCAACCAGGTCGTCTCGGTCGACGGGGACAGCGCCACCGCGCGTGCCTATGTCGATGCCTTGATCATGTCGCAGGACAACAGGTCCGGCGTCAATGCGACCGGGTTCTACGACGACGAGTTCGTCCGCACCACCGACGGTTGGCGGCTGCGCCGGCGGCGTTTCACCACGGTACTGCTGAGGATGGTCGAAGCCGCATGACGTTTGCACAGAAGTACGGACCCTGGGCGCTGGTCGCGGGGGCATCGGACGGCGTCGGCGCGGCGTTCGCCGAGGGGCTCGCCGAACGAGGGGTCAACGTCGTGCTCCTTGCCCGGCGTGAGGCGGTGCTGCGGGAGGTTGCGTCCGGCATCGAAAGCCGTTCCGGTGCCCAGACCCGGATTCTTGCAGTCGACCTCGCAGCCGACGATGCTACCGATGCGGTCGTCGACGCGACGCACGGTCTCGAGATCGGCATGCTCGTCTACTGCGCGGGCGCGGACCCCGATTTTCGGCCGTTCCTCGCCAACCCGATCGGGACCGCGGAAGCGATGCTGACACGCAACTGTGCGGTCCCGATGCGGCTGTGCCATCACTTCGCCCCGGCCATGGTGTCGCGGGGTCGCGGGGGCATCGTGATCTTCGGGTCGGGTGCCGGCTTCGCCGGCGGACCCAACATGGCGGCCTATGGTGCGACGAAGGCGTTCGACATGGTGTTCGCCGAAGCGTTGTGGGCCGAACTGCACGACAGCGGAGTCGACGTGCTGGGGCTCATCCTGAGCAAGACGGACACCCCCGCGCTGCGGTGCCTCGAGCACGAGCGGGGGCAGATCGACTCGCTCGATCAGCGACCGAAAGACACCGCCACCGTTGACGAGGTCATCGGCGAGGCGTTCGAGAACCTCGCCAACGGGCCCACCTGGATCGTGGGGGAGAACACCCGGGCCGGAATCCAGATGTTGGGATCGTTGCCCCGCAACGACGCCGTCCGGTTGATGATGCAGGCGAGTGCCGCTGCGATGGGCGAGGGCTGAGCCGCGATTCGCTAGTCGGTCACCAGCTTTCGCAGTGGTTTGCCGGCGGTCTCTCTCATGGTGAACACCGTGAGCAACGTGACGACCGCCGCCACGATCACGTAGTACGCCGGCGCGATCTCGTTGCCCGTGCGGGCCACCAGCCACGTCGCGACGTAGGGCGCGGTTCCTCCGAAGAGCGCCACCGAGATGTTGTAGCCGATCGAATAGGCGCTGGAGCGTACCCGGGTCGCGAACAACTCCGCAGCGGCCGCCAACGATGCCGACACGAACACCGATTCGATGGCGGCCAGCGCAGCGTGGGCAGCGATGGCCGCGGGCAGCGACCCGGTGTTGAGGAGCAGGAACAGCGGATAGGCGAAGACCGCGAATCCGACCGAGCCCGCGATCAGCAGCGGCTTCCGTCCGATGCGGTCGGACAGGGCCCCCAGTGGCGGGATCAGCACGATCGCAACCAGGCTCGCGATCGTGATGGACACGAAGGCGTTGGTCTTGGTGAACTCGAGTGTCTTGGTGAAATAGCTCGGCAGGAAGGTGAACACGATGTAGAAGCCGACATTGTGGATGACCACCAGGCCGATGATTTGCAGGATCGGCCGCCACGACGTGGTGATCGCCTCCTTGAGCGGGGACGTCGAGACCTCGCCGTCGTCGCGGAGGGCTTCGAATTCCGGGGTGTCGCGCAGCTTCATTCGGATGTAGAGCCCGACAGCTCCGAGCGCACCGGCAATCAGGAACGGAATCCGCCAACCGTAGGAGTCCATCGCGCTCTCGGAGAGCACCGTCTCCAGTCCGGTGACAGTCAGTGAGCCGAGGAGGAATCCCACGACAACCGACCAGACCAGGAACGAGACCACGAATCCGCGGTGCTTGTCGGGGGCATACTCGGCGAGAAAGCAAGCCCCACTGCCGTATTCGCCGCCGGCCGAGAAGCCCTGAACGCACCGCAACACCAGCAGCAGGATCGGCGCGAACACGCCGATGGATTCGTAGCTGGGGACAAGGCCGATGGCCAGCGTCGACGCCGACATCAGCAGGATCACCAGGGCAAGCACCCGCTGACGTCCGATGCGGTCGCCGAGCGGACCGAAGAAGAACCCTCCGAGCGGCCGCATGAAGAACGCGGCGGCGAAGATCGCGAAAGTGTTCAGCAGCGCCGCCGTGTCGTCGCCCGGGGGAAAGAACTTGTCGGCGATGTACGTGGCGAGGAAGCTGTAGATCGCGAAGTCGAACCACTCCACGGTGTTACCGATGGCGGCGCCTCTGACCGCTTTGGTGACCGCGCCTGGTTCGGCCGCGGTCTCACGGCGACCTGTCTGATCGACGGTCATGATTCCCCTCCTGGCATGGTGAATTCGGTGGTGCGCGAAGAACAGTCGTAGTGATCGTGCCGCCGGTCGGTGATGAACATGTGTCCCGGTGAGTGGACGATGGCCAGCGACGGCCGAGCCTGCTGTACGACGGCCTGCGGTGTCACCCCGCAGGCCCAGAAGACCGGAACCTCGTCCACGCCGATGGACACCGGGTCGCCGAAGTCCGGGGCGGCAAGGTCGGTGATCCCCAGCGCGGCGGGATCGCCGACGTGGACCGGGGCCCCGTGCATGGCGGGAAAACGTGCAGAGATCTCCGCGACCCGGCCGACGTCCGTCGGGGTGAACGGGCGCATCGACACGACCAGTGGTCCGCGGAAGGGTCCCGCGTCGACGCACCTGCGGTCGGTGACGAACATCGGGACGTTGGTTCCCTGGTCCTGGTGTGCCAGCCGGAGTCCGGCGGCGGCCAATGCCCACTCGAAAGTGAAGGAGCAGCCCAGCAGAAACGCCACCAGATCCGCGCGCCAGTACTGCGAGATATCCGTCGGTTCGTCGGTGCACTCACCGTCGCGGAACACCCGGTAACGGGAGACGTCGGTGCGCAGGTCGGCGCCGGCCGCAACCACCTCCGGATGCGGCGATCCGGTGTCGGTCACCTCGAGAAGCGGGCACGGGCCGGGGTTGCGCACACAGAACCGCAGGAAATCCAGGGCATATTCCTGTGGCAACACCACCAGGTTCGCCTGCGCGTACCCCGGCGCCATTCCGCTGGTGGGGCCGGTGTGTCCACCAGCGCGGATGTCTTCCCTGGCCTGGGCCGCGGCGTTGTCGGCACGAACCATTGCCGTTCGCATGTGTGTGCGTTCCCGCTGGGACGGCCGCGTAACCCTCTCATTTCCAGCGAGCACGGTGGACTACGACGGTGCGTAGATCTGCGTGGCGTCGGATCTGCCTCGCACGGTGAGCTGCCCCTCGGCCGTCCAGTGGTCACGCTCGCCCGGCCCGGCTCGTGCGATCGCCGCGCCCGAGCACAGCGCTCGTCCCTCGAACTCCTTGGCCCGATCAGCCAATCGCGCCGCTTCGTTCACTGGGTCGCCGACAACGGTGTACTCGTAACGGTTCTCGGCGCCGATGTTGCCGGCGAACACCGGACCGGCGGACACGCCGATGCCGAAATCGACTGTGAGCGTGCGTAGTTCAGAGGCCAGCTGGCGGGCGGTCGCCAGTGCCGCCGAGGCGGGGTCGTCGACACGCAGTGGGGCGCCGAACACCGCGAGCACCGCGTCGCCCTGAAACTTGTTGATCAACCCGTGCTGTTCGTCGACCGCCGCCACGACGATCCGGAAGAAGTCGTTGAGTACCCGCGCCACCTCGTGGGGTTCATGTACGACGGCCAGCTGCGTCGAGCCGACCAGGTCGATGAACAGGACCGCCACATCACGTTCGTCGCCCGAGGGCGATTCGTTCTGCTCCACGGCGCGGCGTGCGACCTCCTCGCCGACATGGCGTCCGAAGAGGTCACGCAACTGATCGCGTTCCCTCAGGCCCGCAACCATCCGGTTGAAACCCGTTTGCAGGCGCCCGATCTCGGACCACTCGTAGACATCGATGCTGCGATCGATCTTTCCCTTCTCGACGTCGGCCATCGCGTCGACGACCTGCCCCAACGGGTCGGAGATCGACATCGAGACCAGGATCATGGCGCGCAGCCCCAGCACGACGGCGACGAGCGCCAAAACCAGGAGGGCGAGTTCGATCGAGGCGGATTCGGCCACGAGCAACCCGTTGGACCGCATGATCAGCAGCAGCGCGATCGCGGATCCGGGCAGAGCCGTGCACACCGTCCACATCAGCAGCAGTCGGGCGCGCACACCGGGCGCGTTCGGCCGCTTGACGTCGTCGGGCACCCCGGCGAGCAGCGGACGAAGAGTGCGCAGCGTGAACAGGAATCCCGTAGAGATGGTGGCGATTGCGCCGAACAGGATGGCCGAGCCGAGGATGATCAGACCGCCAACTCCGGTTGCGAGATTCAGCGGTACCAGGATCGCAGCGGTCAGGATCCACGGTGCGAGCGTGATGATGGTCTGCCGCCGCATCGTCTTCGCCGCGGTTTGGACCTGTGCGGGGGTGGGGCGCAGGCCAGCGTCGAGCCACCGCAGCGAGGGCCGGATGGTCAGCACGGCACCGACGGCGACCGTGGCAGTGCCGACGGCGCCGATCAGCCCCACCGTGATGACGTTGTTGGCCGTGACGACGCCGCGGCCGGAAAGAGACACGACGATCGCCACCACCTCGGCGAGCGTCAGCACGTAGGCCCACGTGAGACCCGCGGCGTACCTGATCAGCAGGCTTTTTGGCCTCACACGGCCGAACGTATCAGTCGCTGGCGGGCAGCGGCTTGGCTTCCTTGAGTGTCAGTGGGGTCGATCCGATGCTCAGCGTGCCCTTGCCCGCCTTGGTGACGAGAACTTCGGCGCCCCCGTCGTCGACGTAGCGCTTGCCCATCGAGTTGCCGTCCGCCAGCCCGTCATCCAGTGTGTATTCGGAGTCGACGCCTGAGCTTTCGGCGCCGATCGGCACCATCGGGGCTCCGCCGGCCCGCAGGTCGTCGAGGCTGTCGGCACTGCGCACCACGATGACCTGGGTATCGCAGACCTGGCTCTGCAGGCGGGTGCCGTTCTTGATCATGCGGGCTCCTTGGTTGACGCAGTGCTGGATACGGAATTGGATCCTGCATTGAGTTCGGTGACGAGTTCGCGACGCAGCACCTTGCCGGTCGCATTGGTGGGCAGTTCTTCGCGGAACACCACCCGGTCGGGAGTGCGCGAGCCACGTAGCTGTGAGCGGACGTAGGCGCGCAGGTCCTCGACGTCGGGTTCGGTGCCCACGCGTGGCACCACGACGGCGACGATGATCTGGCCCCATTCGGGGTGATCGGCGCCGACGACGGCGCAGTCGCGCACGTGCGGATGCTCGACCAGCACGTCCTCGATCTCGGCGGGGGCGATGTTCTCACCGCCGCGGATGATCGTGTCGTCGGAGCGGCCGCCGATGAACAGGTAGCCGTCGGCATCGAGGTAGGCGACGTCCTTGGTGGGGAACCAGCCGTGCTCGTCGAGAACCGAACCGATGTCGGTGTAGCGGCCCGACACCTGCTCGCCGCGGACGAACAGCTCACCCGGCTCACCCGCGACGAGGACCGCGCCGTCGTCCGCGCGGATTTCGACCTCGATGCCGGGCACCGGTTGGCCCACCGAGCCGAGCCGACGCGCGACGGCCTCGTCGGAGGCGCCCAGCGCGGCGCGGTGGTCGTCGGGGGTGAGCGCGGCGATGGTGGAACTGGTCTCCGTCAGGCCGTAGGCGTTGACGAAGCCGACGTCGGGAAGCAGCGACAATGCCTTGCGCACCAGGGGCAGTGCGACCTTCGAGCCACCGTAGGCGAGCGTGCGCAGCGCCGGCAGCGTGATGTTCCCCGATTCCAGCACCGTCACGATGCGGTCGAGCATCGTCGGCACCACCGTGGCCGAGGTGACACCCTCGTCGACTGCCAGCCGCACCCACGTGTCGGCGTCGAAGTGCTTCAGGTACACCATCTTTCGTCCGGCATAGAGGTTCGACAGCGCGGCGCTGACACCCGCGATGTGGTACGGCGGTACACAGATCAGCGCGGCATCGGCGGGCTCCGCCGAGGCGAAGTCCACCGTGCCGGTGATGTAGCTGGTGAGGTTGGCGTGGGTGAGTTCCACGGCCTTGGGCTTCGACGTGGTGCCGGAGGTGAACAGGACCACGGCGACGGCGTCGGGGTCGGCGAACTCGGCCGTCGGCTCCGCCGTCCTGGCCTGCTCGACGAACTCGGCGGAGCCGAGAACCCGGTAGCCGTCGCCCACCGCGTCGCGGTATTCGTCGTCGACGACCACCAGTGGGTCGGGCAGTCGGTCGAGCAGCGCGCGCAGTCCGTCGGCTGACAGCCGGTAGTTCAGCGGGGTGACCGGCACCGCCGCGCGTGCCGAGGCGAACAACAGCAGCGGGAGAATCGCGCCGCCGGTGCCGATGTAGGCGACGTGCTGGGCGCCCGAGGCGGCGATGACGCCCGCGCCACCGTCGGCCAGGGAGCTCAATTCGTCGGTGGTGAGCCGAATGTCGTCGGAGACCACGGCCGTCCGGTCAGGGTCGGCTGAGGACGCCATCTCCAGCAGCAGCGAGATACTCATGATTTATCCAGGAAGATATCCCACATGGGGTCGTCGCCACCGCCATAGCGGGACAGATCGGTGACTCCTGCGGCGGTGAGGACGTCGGCGTCGATGAAGCATTCGCCGTTGACCACGGAGGCGGGCTTGCTCAGGATCGTGACCGCGGCGTCGGCCATGATGTCGGTGCTGCGCGACCTCTGCACGAGTTCGTCGCCCTCGGCGAGGTTGGTCACCGCAGACGTGGCGATGTAGGTCTGGGGCCACAGGCAGCTGAATCCGATTCCCTGATCGGCGTATTCGGTGGCCCATCCGAGGCTCAGCAGCGTCATGCCGTACTTGGACAGCGTGTAGGACGGGTGCGCGCCGAGCCAGTACGGGTTCATGTTCAGCGGCGGCGAGATGGTCATCACCTGTGCGTCACCGGATTTGCGCAGGTGCGGCAACGCAGCCTTGGTCAGCAGGAAGGTGCCGCGGACGTTGATGTCCATCATCAGGTCGAACTTCTTGGCGGACAGATCCTCGGTGGCGTCGGTCGAGATCGCGCTCGCGTTGTTCACCACGACGTCGACGCCGCCGAACCGCTCGACGGCCGTATCGACCGCGCGCTGCACATCCTCTTCCTTTCGGACATCACCGACGACGGCCAGGCCATTTCCGCCGGCGGCTTCGACCTCGGCGACGGCGGTGTGCACGGTGCCGGGCAGTTTCGGATGCGATTCTGCGGTCTTGGCCAGCAGCACGACATTGGCGCCGCGATTGGCGGCGCCCAGCGCTATCGCCAGACCGATCCCGCGGCTGCCGCCCGACACCACGATGGTGCGGTCGGCGAACTGGGGCTCTCCGGACTCGCTGGACATGGGCCTCCTCGGCTGATGGGCGCTGATGTCGTCCTATCGCGTACGACGCGGGATAGTCTCGTTCTCATTTTAGGCGAATCCCATAATCGCTGTGTACCGGGGTTTCGGCGGGTCCGCCGCGGGCGTCGCACCCACTGCGGCGTGCGGCTTTCCGTTCAGCGGTATTGGCATTCTCATTTTTTGCAAGTACGTTATCCTCTGATGAGCGCACCATCCAATCAACCAGTGGAGACCCCCTCCGGGCTCCCGCTGGAACCCGTGTACGGACCGGCAGACCGGGCCGCTGATCCGCCTCCGCCGGGTTCCTATCCATTCACCCGCGGCAACTTCGCGTCGGGCTACCGCGGCAAGACGTGGACGTTTCGGCAGTACTCGGGCTTCGGCACCGCCGAGGAGTCCAACCGCCGGTACCGCTACCTGCTCGACCAGGGCGGTACCGGACTGTCGGTGGCGCTGGACCTGCCCACCCAGTGCGGTTACGACTCGGACGACCCCGAGTTCGGCGAAGAGGTCGGCCGGGTCGGCGTCGCGGTCGACACGCTGGCCGACGCCGAGATCCTGTTCGACGGGATTCCCCTGGACAAGATCAGCACCAGCTTCACGATCAACGGCACCGCGGCGATCCTGCTGGCGTTCTACGTCGCCGCGGCGGAGAAGGCCGGAGTGCCGCGGGAGAAGCTCACCGGCACCATCCAGAACGACATCCTCAAGGAGTACGCGTCGCGTGGCACGTGGATCTGGCCGCCGGAGCCGTCGCTGCGACTGATCGCTGACACCATCGAATTCTGTGCGTCGGAGGTCCCGAGGTTCAACGCGATCTCGGTGGCCGGTGCGCACTTCCGCGACGCCGGCGCCAACGCGGTCCAGGAGATGGCCTTCACCCTGGCCGACGGGGTCACCTACTGCGACACCGTGGTCGAGCGCGGCCGGATGACCATCGACAAGTTTGCGCCGCAGATCTCGTTCTTCTTCTACACCCACGGCGACTTCTTCGAAGAGATCGCGAAATACCGAGCCGGCCGTCGGCGCTGGGCGACGATCGTGCGCGAGCGGTACGGCGCGACCACGGACAAGGCCTCGATGTTCCGCTTCGGTTGCGTGGCCGGCGGCGCCTCGCTGTATGCGCCGCAGGCCCAGAACAACCTGGTTCGCGTCGCCTACGAGTCGATGGCGGCGGTGCTCGGCGGTGTGCAGTCGATGTTCACCGCGGCGTGGGACGAACCGTTTGCACTCCCCAGCGAGGAATCGGCGACGCTGGCGCTGCGCACGCAGCAGATCCTGGCGTATGAAACGGGCGTCACCAAGGTGGCCGACCCACTCGGCGGCTCCTACTTCGTCGAGGCACTCACCGATGCCACCGAGGAGAAGATCATCGAGATCATGAACGATCTCGAGCAGCACGGCGGCATGGTGCGGTGCATCGAGGACGGCTACCTGCAGGGCCTGATCGCCGACGAGGCGTTCAAGATCCACAAGGAGGTGGAGTCGGGCGTGCGGCCGGTCGTCGGAGTGAACAGGTTCGTCGTCGACGAGCCGCCTCCGGAGATCGCCACCTACGAACTCGACGCCGAGGGACGTGACGTCCAGCTCCAGCGGCTGTCCAAGGTCAAGGCCGATCGTGACTCGGTGGCCGTCAAGGAGGCGCTGGCGGCGCTCGCGCGCTCCGCGGAGGGAAGTGACAACCTGATGCACACACTGATCGACTGCGCCAACGCGTACTGCACCGTCGGGGAGATGGTGTCCACGCTGAAGTCGGTGTGGGGCGAGTTCCAGCAGCCGGTGGTGTTCTAGTGGCCGATTCTGCTGCCGCCCAGGCCCACCCGGGCTCCGGGCCGTCCCGCCCGAACCCGGCCCGAGTGCTCGTCGCCAAGCCGGGCCTCGACGGACATGACCGCGGCGCCAAGATCGTCGCCCGCACCCTGCGCGATGCCGGGTTCGAGGTCATCTATACCGGAATCCGTCAGCGTATCGAGGACATCGTGTCCATCGCGCTGCAGGAAGACGTTGCGCTCGTGGGGCTTTCGATCCTTTCGGGCGCTCACGTGGCGTTGACGACACGCACTGTTGACGCGCTGCGAGCAGCCGATGCGGGCGACATCGCGGTGGTCGTCGGCGGCACGATCCCCGGGTCCGACGTGCAGAAGCTGCTGGACGCCGGTGCCGCCGCGGTCTTTCCGACCGGTACGCCGCTGGAAGACCTGGTGCGCGACGTTCGGGCCTTGACTGAGAAGGCAGGCGAATGAGCAGGCACTCGCCGAGTGTGCGCTCAGGGCGGGATTTCCGGCGGATTTCCGCCCTGGACGCACGCTCGGTCGAAGGAGGGTCGATATGAGACTCGGCGTGATGATCGGGGCCGAGCGCGGCGATATGACGCGCAAGGTCTCCAAGCTGGTGGCCGACATCGAATGGGCCGAAGCCGCGGGCTTGGACACCGCCTGGATGCCGCAGGTGCCCGATGACTTCGACTGCTTGACGATGGTCGCGCTGATGGCGGCGCACACGTCCCGCATCGAGCTCGGCACCGCCGTGGTGCCCTTGCAGGCACAGCACCCGATCGCCCTTGCCCGCCAGGCACTCTCGGTGCACGCGATGGCCGCAGGCAGGCTGGCGCTGGGCGTCGGCCCGTCGCACCACTGGATCGTCCGGGACATGCTCGGGCTGCCTTACGAGAAGCCGGCCGGCTACACCCGGGATTACCTCGAGGTGCTCAACGCGGCGATCGCCGGTCCCGGACCGGTCGATGTGGAAAACGATTCCTTCACCGTGCACAACCCGACCGCGCTCGGCGCCCAGACGCCGATGCCCGTGCTCATCGCCGCCCTCGGGCCAGTGATGCTGCAGATCGCGGGCGAGCATGCCGACGGGACCGTCCTGTGGATGGCGGACGAGAAGTCCATCGGTGATCACATCGCCCCCAAGATCACCAAGGCCGCCGCGGACGCCGGCCGCCCGGCACCGCGGATCGTCGCCGGTATCCCGGTCTGCCTGTGCGCCAACTCCGAGATCGACGCTGCCAAGGAGCGGGCCAACCGGATTCTGTCCGAGGCCGAGACCTCGCCCAACTATCAGAAGCTGCTCGACCGTGGTGATGCGCGCAACGTCGGTGACCTGTGCGCGGCCGGTGACATGGACTCAATTCTGGCGCGCTTCACGCAGTTCGCCGACGCCGGCGTCACGGACCTGTCGGTGCGGCTGCTCCCCATCGGGGACACCCGCGACGAGCTGGTGGCGTCGAAGTACCGGACGCGCGAGGTAATCGCGGAGTTGGCCAAGGCGCTCACGTGAAGGAGGGGCCGCTCGCGGGCATCCGCATCCTCGAGGTCGGGGTGATGCTAGCCGGTCCCTACGCCACCATGCTGCTGGCCGACCTCGGCGCCGAGGTGATCAAGATCGAGCCGCCCGGCGGAGAGATCTCCCGCCAGGTCAGCGACAGCTATTTCGCCAGCCTGAACCGCAACAAGCAAAGCATCTGCCTCGACCTCAGGTCCCCCGATGGGCGGCGGCGACTCGGTGAGCTGGCCGCCAATTCGCATGCACTGCTGGTCAATATGAAACCGTCGGCCATCCGGCGGTTGGGGTTGACCTACGAATCACTGCGGGAGTTCAACGACGGCATCGTCTGTGTGGCGCTGACTGGTTTCGGGCTCGACGGCGGCGACGACCCGGCTTTCGACTACGTCATCCAGGCGGCGACGGGCGTGGCCGCCATGACCGGTGATCCGGAAGGGCCTCCTACGCTGCCGGGCTACTCGTCCGCCGACAACTCCACCGGGCTGACGGCGGCCCTGGGGCTGCTGGCGCAGATCGTGTCCGGACGCGGCGGGCAGGTCGACGTGTGTCTGCGGGACGTGATGTTCTCGCAGCTGAACTACCGCGCTGCGGCGTTTCTCAACGACGGGACCGAACCGCAGCGACATCCCTACGGCGCCCACTCGTACTACGTTCCGGCGCAGCTGTTCTCGACCGCCGACGGCTACCTCGCATTGTTCATCACCCACGACGCGTTCTGGGCGGCATTCGCCGCAGAGGCCGGGATCGAGGGCTTCCCGACGATGGCCGAACGCGCCACCCGCCGCGACGACGTGCTCGCGCTCGTCGGCGCGGCGTTGGCTGCCGACACCGCGGTGAGTTGGCAGGAGAGACTGCGGCCGTTGGGAATTCCGGTGTCCGCCGTCCGGACCCTGCCGGAGGCCCTTGCGGCCACGCCAGAGGTGGTCATTACGGCCGGCGAGTTCGAACAGGTGGGCAGCCCGATTCGGATCGCAGGTTTCGAACCGACCTACCGGCCGGCACCCCGCCTCGACGAGCACGGCGCCGTGGCTGGCGAACCGGCTCACTCGTCGTAATTCACCGTCACCGTCGACGTGTCCGGAACGGCTTGGCAGGTGAGCACATATCCCTCGTCGACCTCGTCCTCGGTCAGCGCGTCGTTGACGCGCATCGTGGCGCTGCCGTCGGTCAGAAGAGCCATGCAGGTACCGCAGTTGCCGGCCTCGCACGAGAACGGCGGTCCCAATCCGGCTCGGCGGGCGCTTTCCAGCAGGGTCTCGCCGGGTTTCGGCGTCACCGATGCAGTGCTGCCGTCCAGGTGGATGGTGACGGTGGCGTCCACCGTTTTCAGGTCAGTATCTGTCACAGTGTCCCCAGATCCCGGTGCGTGCGGGCCGGCCATATGACCCCCTTCCGACATTGTCATTCTGATACTAGGAGAATACTATTCTCCCATACAAACGGTAGTCCTCTCCAAAATGTTACCCACGGCTATCGGGAAGGGCGCGCGCAACGTGAGTGAGCGGATGGCGCTCGCCTTCGGCGACCGGCAGTACAGCGTCGAGGACCTCGATGCGCTGGCCGACGGGATGGCTACCGTCCTCGAACAGCGGGGGGTGGGGGAGGGCGCCCGCGTGGCGGTCATGTCGTCGAACCGTCCCGAGTTCGTGGTCGCGCTGCGTGCCATCTGGCGCCTTGGCGCGGCGGCCGTGCTGTTGAGTCCGTCATGGAAGCAGGCCGAGGTCCGCCATGCGCTGACACTCACCGCGCCGTCGCACGCAGTCGGGGATCATCCGGTCCTGGCCGAGTTGATGCCAATGCTTCATCTCGACGAGCCGGTCGCCCCGGCGGTCCGCACGATCAATCCGCCCGCGCCGGAAGGCGATGCGGTGTTCGTGTTCAGCTCCGGGACCACCGGCCTGCCCAAGGCGGTCCGGCACACCCACGCCTCGCTGGCAGTCGCAGTTCGCCATTGGCGCGAGGCGCTGGGGCTGTCCGACCAGGACCGCATGCAGGTGATGACGCCGCCGTCCCACATCCTCGGTCTGCTCAACATCGTGACGGCGCTCGACACCGGCGCGTGGATCAGACTGCATCCCCGCTTCGATATCGACACGATGTTGCGGCACATCGAGTCCGATCGGATCACCATCGAGATGGCCGTCGCGCCGATCGCCTTGGCGCTGTCGGCGCATCCGCATCTGGAATCCCACGACCTGTCATCGCTGCGGTACATCATGTGGTGCGCCACCCCGGTCACCGAGAGTGTCGCGCGCAAGGTCACAGAGCGCACCGGCGTCTCCTGGGTAACCGCTTATGGGGCAAGCGAATTACCGGTGATCTCCTGCAACGACATCGATGGTGCGCGGCTGGACACCGTCGGCCGGCCGGTGCCGGGAGTCGGCGTACGGATCGTCTCTCTCGAGACCGGCGAGCCGCTCGGCCCCGATGCCCCGGGGGAGATCCAGGTCCTCTCGGATTCGGCGATGACCGGCTATCTCCCGGAGGGGACGACCGCAGGGGCGTTCGCCGACGGCTGGTACCGCACCGGCGACGTCGGCTACCTCGATGCGGACGGTTGGCTGCGGATCACCGACCGCGCCAAGGAGATGATCAAGGTGCGTGGATTCCAGGTCGCGCCAGCGGAGATCGAAGCCGTGCTGCACGGACATCCGGCCGTCGCGGACTGCGCGGTTTTCGGGGTGCCCGACGCGGCCGACGGCGAAGCCGTCATCGCGGCCGTCACGACGAACGCCGCCGTCGACCCCGATGCGCTCGTCGCACTCGTCGGCGACACGCTGGCGTCCTACAAGCGACCGAGCCGAGTGTTCATCGTGTCCGAAATACCCCGGTTGCCATCGGGCAAGGTATTGCGCCGAGTGCTACGGGAGCGTGCGATGAGCGCTTGCGCGAAGAGCGGAGGGAATCTGTGGACGTCCGTCTGACCAGTGAGCAGCAACAGCTTCGGGATGCCGCGGCCAAGCTGACCGACGATCTCGGACCGGGGTCGGTCGCCGATCTCGATAATGAGATCCGGAACGCGCGGCTGGAGAAGGCCGTCGACGCCGCCGGCTTCCGGACGCTGCGCTCCGACGGTGCCTCCGGCGTGGAGGTGGCGATCGTGGCCGAGGAGTTCGCACGCGGTCTGGTCGACGTCCCGTTCCTCGGTCCCGTCCTCACAGACGATCTCAATCATCGCCTCGGGAGCGAATCAGTCAGGGCGACTGAAGGTCTCGAGTCCGTCGATCTGACCGGAGCCCTCGTGGGGATTGTCGAATCTCCTGGTGAGCTCGCCGACCTCTCCGACGAGGACACCGGTCGCTGGCACGCGCTCGCACTGACTGCGACGACCGCCGATCTTGTCGGCTCAGCACGTGGCACCCTGACACTGGCCACCGAATATGCGAAGGTCCGCGAACAGTACGGCGCCACCATCGGCTCCTACCAGGCCGTCGGACATCTGCTCGCCGAGAGCCTGGCACTCATCGAGGGCTCAATCAGCCTGTTGCGGCATGCCGCATGGGCTGTGGACGAACTGCCCGCAACCGAGGCTGTGGAAGCCGCCCGAGTCGCCAAGGTGTACTGCGCGCGATCGGCGCTCACCGTCTGTGAGACGTCGATCCAGGTGCACGGCGGCATCGGCAACACCTGGGAATGTCTGGCGCACGTCTACCTGCGCCGTGTGCTCGCGACCACCGAAGCGTGGCCGGTGACGTTGGAGGAGTTGACCATTGGACTTTCGTGACTCGCCGGACGAGGCCAGCTTCCGGGACAGGCTGCGTGGCTGGCTCACCGAGCAGAAGGGGAAGTTCCCCACCTCGGGCGACGAATACTGGGCCAAGGCCGGCGACTGGCACACCGCGCTGTACGAGGCCGGTTTCTTCGGCACGTCGTGGCCGACGGAATACGGCGGCCAGGATCTGCCCCCGGTGTATGACGTCATCGTCGACGAGGAGATCGCCAAGGCGGGCGCTCCGGCACGACCGAGCCTGGGTTACCTGGTCGTCGGTCTGTCCCACCACGGCAGTGAGGAACTGCGACAGCGGTTTCTGCCCGGGATGATCAACGGGACCGAACGCTGGTGCCAGGGATTCTCGGAGCCGGGCGCAGGTTCGGACCTGGCGTCGTTGACGACGACCGCCGTGCCGAGTGGCGACGACCCCGATACCTACGTGATCCACGGCCACAAGATCTGGACGAGCTACTCCGATGTCGCCGACTGGTGCCTGGTGTTGGCGCGCACCGACAAGAGTGTGCCCAAGCACAAAGGCATCTCGGCGTTCATCGTGCCGATGCACCAGGACGGGATCGAGCAACGCCCGCTGAAGATGATCAGCGGCGTCACCAAGGAGTTCGGCCAGGTCGAGTTCGACGGGGCGCGGGTCTCGGCCGACAATATGGTGGGCGCACCGGGCGACGGCTGGAAGCTGGCCATGACGGTAGTCAGCCACGAGCGCGAACCGTCGACGCTGGGCTTCTCGGCACGGTACGGAAAGCTGGTGCGCCAGTTGGCTGGTCGCGTCGAGGGTCCGGCTCCGGATGAGTTGTCCTGGGCGTGGGTGCAGACTGAGATGCTGAGGCTGCACGTGCGCCGAAGGCTGTCGGAGCAACTCGACGGGCTCACGCATGGGCCGCAGGGGTCGCTCGACAAGCTGTTGATGACGTGGGTGGAGCAGTCGGTCGGACACGCCACGCTGGCCACGCTCGGCACCAAGGACCCGGAGCTGTTCGGCGCCTACATGTACAGCCGCGCCCAGAGCGTGATGGGCGGCACGTCGCAGATACAGAAGAACATCATCGCCCAGCGAATACTGGGTTTGTGAGCCTAGGAGCGCAGATGTACGACATGCCAACAGAAATCGACGTCCGAGCCGAGGGTGGGCTGCGCATCATCACGCTCAACCGGCCCGACGAGCTGAATGCCGTCAACGATGCCCTGCACGTCGGGCTGGCCAAGATCTGGGCTGCGCTCGACGAGGACGCCGGCGCCCGCGCAGCGGTGATCACCGGCGCGGGCCGGGCGTTCTCGGCCGGCGGCGACTTCAACTACCTCGACGAGCTGCGCAACGACGAAGCACTCCGTCAGAAGACCATCAAGCACGGTCGCGAGCTCGTCATCGGGATGGTGCGCTGCCGCATCCCGGTGATCGCCGCGGTCAACGGCCCGGCCGTCGGTTTGGGCTGCAGCTTGGCCGCGCTGTCGGACATCGTGTACATCGCCGAGGACGCGTTCTTCGCCGACCCGCATGTGCAGATCGGTCTCGTCGCCGCCGACGGTGGCCCGCTGGTGTGGCCGTCGCAGATCAGCCTGTTGCAGGCCAAGGAGTTTGCGCTGACGGGGGTGCGGATCAAGGCGCAGCGGGCGGTGGAGCTCGGTATGGCCAACCATGTCGCGGCCGACCCCGTGGCCGAGGCGATCGCGTGCGCGACGAAGATCATGGAGCTCCCGCAGCAGGCCGTGGAAGCCACCAAGCGGCTGATGAACATTCAGCTGGAGCAGTCGGTGATGGCGTCGCTGGACTACGCCAACCTCTCCGAGTACGTCTCCTTCGGCACTGTGGACTTCAACAAGATCGTCGACGGGCTGATCGCCAAACAGAAGTGATCTCCTGGCATCGACCCCGCCCCGGAATAGCATTCCTGGCTGCTGTGGCGCGAAAATCACAGCCAGGAATGCTATTCCGGGGTAAGTCAGAAGGTGAGTTGCTCGCTGCGCTGGATGGTGCCGGTGACGCCGTCGGCGCGCTGGGTGGCCAACAGCACCGCTGCGTGGCCCATCGCCTCGGGGGGTTCGACCATCTCGGGCGGGATCTGCACGCCGCCGCCGCCGGCCTGCCACCCCTCGGTCAGCACCACCCGCGACGGGCTCAGGCAGTTCACCGCGATGTTGTCCGGTTTCAGATCGCTGGCCAGGCCGAGGTAGAGCCGTTCGGCGGCGGCCTTGGACACCCAGTACGCGTTGGCGCCCTGGTCGGTCATGGTGACGCCGGTGGTCGTGACCGCGATCAGCGAACCGCCGCCGCGGGCACGCACGTGCGGGATGACGGCCTTGGTGACGAGGAAGACGCCGGTGGTGTTGACGTCCAGACACAGCCGCCAGCGCTTCAGCGGCGTGGATTCGATTGGGCCGAGCCACAACACGCCGGCATTGGCGACGAGGATGTCGATGCCGCCGAACTCGGCGACGGTTGCTGCCACCGCGTGGTCCACCGATTCCTCGCTGGTGACATCGCACGCCACCGGCAGAGCGCGGCCGCCCCGCGAGGTGATGCGGTCGGCCACGGACCCGATGGTGCCCGGCAGCCTGCCCGCTTCTTCGGAGCGGGCCGCGACCGCCACCGAGGCGCCCGCCTCGGCCAGCGCGCACGCGATCGTCGCGCCGATGCCGCGGCTGGCCCCGGCGACGAACGCGACGCGCCCCGACAGGGAGCCACTCACTTGGGCGGGAACCGCAACGCTCCGTCGAGGCGGATGATCTCGCCATTGAGGTAGTCGTTCTCGATGATGCTCTGCGCCAGCTGGGCATACTCGGTCGAGCGGCCCATGCGCTTCGGGAAGGGCACCTGCGGGGACCAGTACTGTTCGAGCTGGTCGGCGGCCTTGCCGTAGGCGGGGGTGTTGATCGTCCCCGGTGCGATGGTGACCACCCGGATGCCGAGCGGGGACAGGTCGCGCGCGGCCACGAGTGTCATTCCGAGCACGCCGCCCTTGGCCGCCGCGTAGGGGAGTTGGCCGATCTGCCCCTCGTAGCCGGCGATCGACGCGGTGTTCACGATGACCCCGCGGGCGCCCTCCTCGAGCGGTTCGGTCCTAGCGATCGCCGCCGCCGACAGGCGCATGACGTTGAACACCGCGGTCAGGTAGAACTCGATGGTCTTCTTGAAACCATCGAGGTCGAGCGGCGATCCGTCCTTGCCAATCAGCCGGCCACCGCTGGCGGGGCCGCCATGGGTGTCCACCGAGATCCGCAGCGGGGCAAGCGCTTCCGCCTCGGCGATGGCCGCGTTGACGGACTCCTCGGAGGTGGCGTCGGTCGGGACGTACCGCACCCCGAGTTCGGCCTCGAGCGCCTTGCCCTTCTCGTCGGCAAGGTCGGCAACGACGACCTTGGCGCCTGCGCCGTGCAGCCGTCGCACCGTCGCCTCGCCCAGTCCGCCCGCGCCTCCGACCACGAGGGCGGAACTACCGCTGATCTGCATTTGGGTCCTCCTTGAAACTAAGACTCTCAGTGAGAGAGAATATCATTCTCACGTTCGGAGCGGGACCGCGAGAGGAGGGGAACCGCCTGCGTAATCTGTCTGGAGTGACCATCGACGAGCTCATCGCGGCAGCGCGCAACGGTTCGCCCAGGGCGACCGGAAAGCTGCTCAGCCTGGTGGAGAGCCCGCGCCGCGCCGACGTACTCGAGGCGCTGGGTGACGTCACCCCGATCCGCGTCGTCGGTGTCACCGGGCCGCCGGGTGCCGGAAAGTCGACAACGGTCGGCGCCCTCGTCAGCGCCTACCGGGACACCGGGTCACGGGTGGCGGTGCTGGCCGTCGATCCGTCCTCGCCCTACAGCGGCGGTGCGCTGCTGGGTGACCGCATCCGGATGGCCGCCCACATCAACGATCCCGAGGTGCTGATCCGGTCGGTGGCGACCCGGGGGCACCTCGGCGGCCTCGCTGCGGCCGTGCCCGCGGCTCTCAGGCTGCTGGCGGCACTGTCCTACGACCTGGCCATCCTCGAGACGGTGGGCGTCGGGCAGTCGGAGATCGAGATCGCGGCGATCGCCGACCCGACGGTGGTGATCCTCAATCCCGGGGCCGGCGATGCCGTGCAGGCCGCCAAAGCCGGCCTGCTCGAGGTCGCCGACATCGTCGTGGTGAACAAGGCCGACCGCGACGGCGCCGACCAGACGGTCCGCGACCTGCGCGGTGAGACCCACGCTCCGATCCTGAAACTCGTTGCCGCGCAGGGTGAAGGCATCACCGAGTTGGTCGAGGCGATCGACGCCTATGCCCGAGACGACACGGCAGAGCGGCGGATGGCCCGTGCCCGCGCGCAGATCCTCTCGCTGGCGCAGACCCTGCTGCGCGGTCATCCGGACCTGGAGCGGCTCGCGACAGCGGTCGCCGAGGGGCGCGACGATCCCTACACGGCCGCTGAACGACTCGTCGTACCTGCCGAATCCTGAGCCGGCAGATCCAGTATCCGGCGCGTCATCTGGGTCAGTTGGTGGCGCAGCGTCTCGCCGTCGATGTCGGCGACCAGTGGGTGCATGACGGCCACGCTGATCGCGCTCGACAGCATCGCCGCGTGGAAGCGCGCCTCGACGCCGGCCTCGGTGCCCAGCAGCGCCGCGTAGAGGCGCTCGACGAAGCGTTGGAACGGTTCGTGTTCGGCCTGCAGTCGGATGATCACGGGGTCGAACAGCGGGACGCTGAAGGCGCCGCGGCGATCGATGGCCTGCTCGATCATTTTGTCCAGCAACACCTCCCGCGCACGCAACGGGTGTCCTTCGGCCTCGGCCGCCTCGAGTGCGTCCTCGAGCTTGCTCATCTCGCGTTCGGTGATGGCGATGACGATCTCTTCCTTGGTCTTGAACTGCCGGTAGACCGCGGCCTTCGTCACGCCCATCGCATCGGCGATCATCTGTAGCGACGTTCCGCTGACACCGCGTTCGGAGATCAGCTTCAGTGCCGCGTCCAGTACCCGCGTCTGCGCTGCGGTGCGGGTGATGGCGCTGAACCTGCGGCCCTGCTGTGCGGACGTCACACCGACGAGGGTAGCCGACCATTGACCGTCTGGTTGCCGATCGGCTACTCTCCGGGTTGCCGATCGGCAACCGGGTTGGCGGTGAAGGGAGCGCGACAGTGGATCTGCGGCCTCAGTGGATAAGCCTTTGGCTCACACCGTTCTTCGGCGCAATACTGCTCTGCGCCTTCATCGCCTTTCCTGGTTTTCTGCCGCCGATGTCGCCGCAGATGCCGGCCGAGAAGGTGGCCGAGTTCTACGCACAGAATGCATCGATGATCCGGTTCTCGATGATTACCTTCAACCTGTGCGCGATCATGCTGATCCCGTTCTTCATGACCGTCGTGGTCCAGATGAAGCGGATGTCGTTGCCCAGCCACCTGCTCGCCTACAGCTACCTCGCTGCCGCGTCGACGGGCGCGACCCTGTTCGCGATTGCCGACATCTTCTGGTTGATCGCCACCTTCCGGCCGAACCGCGATCCGCAACTCATCCTGCTGCTCAACGACATGGCGTGGCTGGTCTTCACGGCGCCGATAGGCGCCGTCGTGGTGATGAACCTGAGTCTCGCGTTGGCGGTCTATCTTGACGCGCGACCCCAGCCGATCTTCCCGCGGTGGGTCGCCGCCCTCAACCTGCTTACTGCGGCGGCGATGACGCCCGCGGCGGCCGCGGTCGTGTTCAAGACAGGACCGCTCGCCTGGGACGGTGCCGTCTCGTACTGGCTGCGCACCGGCGCTTTCGGCCTGTACATCGCGGTGATGTTCTTCGTGCTCCGACAGGCGATCAGCCGTCAAGCGGCCGAACAGCCCATTTCGACGCCGGCCGCCGAGTACAAGGTGGCCCCGTGACCGGCGCGGTATCGGCGCCCGTCGAATCCCCTGCGCTCGAGCGCACGACGCCCGGATGGACGCGGCGGCCGAAGATCGACCAGTGGATCGCCTGGTGGACCATCCCGATCTTCTACAACCTGTTCGGGTTGATCTTCGTGGTGCTCACCCGCGTGATGCCACCGCCGCGCCCGGACATCACCGACGCCCAGATCGTCGAGTTCTTCGAAGTCCACTCCCTGGCGATCCGGATCGGCTTCGCCATGCTGATGTTCTTCATCGGCTTTGCCAGCGTGGCCAACGGCCTGATCGCGTTGCAGATCAAGCGAATGTCGGTCAGCCCGGTCTTCGCCTATGCCTACATCGCATCGCTGGTCGTCGGTGGGATTCCCGGATGCCTGCTGCCTGCCTTCGCGTTCGTGGCTGGCGCTCTTCGGCCCGACCGGGATCCACAGATCATGGTGATGCTGTACGACTGGTGCCTGCTGTCGTACGTGGGATCGCTGGGCTGCTTCTGCACCCAGAACATGGTGCTCGCCCTGGCGATCTTCCTCGACAAGAACGACATCCTTCCCAAATGGCTTGCCTACATGTCGATCTGGATGATCGTCACCGAGCTGCTCGCCGGCCCGGTGTTCGTCTTTCACTCCGGTCCGCTGGCGTGGAACGGGTCGATCAGCTTCTGGATGGGCACTGCGGTGTTCGTGCTCTGGGAGATCTGCATCATCCGCTTGCTCTACTCGGCCATCAAGAAGCAGCCTTCCGACGAGCAGATTCAGGACTGAGGCCGGTGACGAACGTCCAGGTCGTAGCGGGCGATACCGCCGGCGGCGAATCCGGTCCCCATCTACCCGCCAACAAGGACATGTGGGTCTTCGTTCTCGGCGACCTCGTGATCTTCTCCGGCTACTTCATCATCTTCATGGTCTACCGGCACCAGGAGCACGAGCTGTTTCTGGAATCGCAGCAGCACCTGAGCCTCAATGCCGGCGTCCTCAACACCCTCGTGCTGCTTGCCAGCTCGTGGTTCGTGGCCCGGAGCGTTCAGTTCACCCGGGTGGGGGACTATTCCCGGGCCATCAGGTTCACCGTCTTCGGCGGGCTGTGCGGGGTGGCGTTCCTGGTGATCAAGGCATTCGAATGGTCATCGAAAATCGCCCAGGGTCATACCTTTCCGAGCAACGACTTCTTCATGTTCTACTACATGCTCACCGGCGTGCACCTGTTCCATGTGGCCCTCGGGCTCGTCTTCCTGGGAGTGACCTACGTCGAGCTTCGCAATCCGTCGCACCGGCGCGTATCGATGGTGGAGACGGGTGCGACGTACTGGCACATGGTCGATCTGCTCTGGGTGGTCATTTTCGCGCTGGTCTACGTGATGAGGTGATGCGATGACGACGACGACTCCGCAACGCGGCAGGACGACCACCTATGTGTGGTTGATCCTGTCCGCTTTCACGATCGCCTCGTTGTTCCTTGCGCCGGCCCACGAACCCGGCGTGGCGCAGGCCAGTGTCCCGATCACCGTTGCGGTGCTGCTCCTGGCTGCGATCAAGGCGCGGTTGATCATTCAGTACTTCATGGAGGTGCGAACCGCGCCGACGTGGCTGCGGGTGGGAACCGACGGATGGCTGGTCCTGATCTTCGGCGGTGTCCTGGGAATCTATCTGTACTGATCACGATGGCGCTCTGCCGGACACGGCCAACCCGGCTCGGTACCCGAAAACCATGGCGGGGCCGATTGTTCCGCCCGCACCACCGTAGGCCTTGCCCGTCGCTCCGGCCATCGCATTGCCGGCCGCGTACAGGCCCGGAATGGCCGAGCCGTTGACGTGCAGCACCCGGCCATCACGGTCGGTGCGCGGGCCACCCTTGGTGCCCATCGCTCCGACGGACACCGGCACCGCGAAGTACGGAGCGGTGTCGATCGGGCCGAGCGTGCGTCCCGCTGGTGTGGTAGCCGACGTATCTCCCCAGTAGCCGTCGTATGCGCTTGCACCACGATGGAACTCGGGGTCACGTGCATCGGCGACGTTGTCGTTCCAGGACTGCAGCGTCCGCGCGAGACCCTCGGGGTCGATCCCGGTCTTCTCTCCGAGTTCGGCGAGGTCGGCCGATTGACAGAACCAGTCGGGCACCGGCCCGTCCGGCTCGACTCCGAGGAAGCCGTAGTGCTTGAGGTGAAGCGAGTCGAAGACGATCCACGCCGGGTCGTTGGCGTATCCCAGCTTGGGATCGAGGAAGTGGAACGGGCCCGCCATCGAGTTGTACTCGCCCGCCTCGTTGAGGAACCGCTTTCCGGCCCGGTTGACGATGATGCTTCGCGGCCGGGTGCGTTCGAGGCGGACGCTGCGGCTGCGGGGGTGTCCTTGGTACGTGTCGCCGGGAATCTGCACGACGGGAACCCACCATGCTTCCCCCATGTTGGCCAGGTCCGCGCCGTGGGCCATCGCCATCCGCAGTCCGTCGCCGGTGTTGTTGGGCGGGGACACCGCGCCGCGCATCGGACCGCGAAGATAGGCCTCGACCAATCGCGCGTCCCATTCGAAGCCGCCGGTGGCCAGGACCACCCCGCGGCGGGCTCGCACTCGGAAATCACTGTCTCCCTGCTGGATTCGCACCCCGGTGATACCGAGGGGATCGGCGATCAACTCCACAGCACGGGCGCCGGTATGAGGTTGCACGCCGGCGTCGAGCAAGCCCTTCAGCAGTCCGGCGATCAACGCCGTTCCGGCCACGCAGAAGTCCGAGTCCTCGTCGACGGCGGCGTGGATTCGCGCGCGGGTCTCGGCGTCGATCCCGACGTTGCTGAAGTCGGCGGGGAACGAGGTGATCTTCTCGCTCCAGTCACCCACCCGGGAGAGGTCGAATGGCTTGGCGTTCAGCGAACGTCCGCCCTCGGGATGGCCACCCGGTAACTCGGGCTTGTAGTCGGGGAATCCCGCGGCCACCTCGAACTCGAGATCGCTGTGTGCCTCGACAAAGTCGAGCATCTCCGCACCGGTGTTCACGAACGTCTGCACCAGCTCGTCGTCCATGAAACCCAGTGACTGCGCGCGCAGATAGGCCATCGCGTCATCGGCTGTCAGCGCACCCGCCGAGCAACGATCGTGCGCGGGGATCCAGACGATCCCGCCCGAGACGGCTGTGGTACCGCCGACAGTCGGCGCTTTCTCGTACACCTGTACCGACGCACCGTTGACGGCGGCTGTCAGCGCGGCGGTCAGGCCCGCGCCTCCGCTCCCCAGTACGACGACATCGACGTCGTGGTCCCAGTCGGCCACGGTGGTCTCCTTCCCGATCAGCGAGCTTCAGCTCAGGATGACGGCCAATTCGTTGGCTGCCTTGATGACTGCGTCACGACCCTGTAGGACGACGTCCTCTCGGTGTGAGATCAGGTTGATGCACGTGGGCGGCGACGGTGGGCGCCGGCGCACGGGCACCGCCAGTCCGAAAGTGTTGGGTTCCACCTCGCCGTGGGTGATCACCCAACCCTGTTGGCGCGTCTGGGGGACGAGGCCGCGCTCGCCCGGCCGCGGTGCCATGCTGGCCAGAAGGGCGATGCCCGCCGCCCCGCGCTCGAGTGGGTAGCGGCTGCCCTCGTGAAACGACATTTGATAGAAGACGTTCGTCGGGACCATCACCGCGATCGCGACCTGCTGGTCGCCTTCGGCGACTAGCAGTGACACCGTGGTGCCGAGGTCGTCGGCCAGGCCCCGCAGCGTCGGCACGCACAGCTGCCGGACATTGTTGTCGAAGGAGGACCCGAGCACGGCCAGCGCTGCGGCAGAACGGTATCGGCCGTCCTCGCCTTTGGCCACGAACCGGAATTGGGCGAGCGTGCTCAGCAGCCGGTAGGCGATGGTCCGGTGCACGCCGATGTCGTCGGCGACCTCCGAGACCGTCAGTCCCGACGGCGAGCTGGCGACCAACTGCAGGGCGCTCAACCCGCGTGCCAGGGTCTGTGATCCCGGGGCGCCGGGAGCCGCAGCGGTCGCCCCGTTCTGGCCAGGCGGTCGAGTCATGCGGGCCTTCCTTGACAGGCGCACTCGTGAGAGTAATGCTCTGACTATAGTGCACGCTCATGTGCGATAAATGAGCAGGGTGCTTACAAAATACGAGAATCCGATTCTCCACGTCAAGGCTTTCGGGGAAGGAGTGCCGGGGTGCCGGAGTTCGAGAGCGTGTGGAGTGACCTGCAGGGTGTGTCGTTCTCGCAGGGCTATCTCGACGCCGGGGGCGTGCGCACCCGCTATCTGCACGCGGGTGACCCAGCAAGTCCCGCGCTGGTGTTCCTGCACGGATCCGGTGGCCACGCCGAGGCCTACGTCCGCAACCTCGAAGCCCACGCCGAACACTTCTCGACGTGGTCAATCGACATGCTCGGTCACGGGTACACCGACAAGCCCGGCCATCCGCTCGAGATCACCCACTACGTCCAGCATCTCGTGGCGTTCCTCGACACGATCGGCGCCCAGCGTGCTCACATCAGCGGCGAGTCGCTCGGCGGTTGGGTCGCCGCCCGGATCGCGGGCGACCGTCCGGAGCGGGTGGACCGCCTCGTGCTCAACACCGCCGGCGGTTCGCAGGCCGATCCCGAGGTGATGAAACGGATCATCACCCTGTCGATGGCCGCCGCGGAGGACCCCGCATGGGAAACCGTGCAGGCCCGCATCACATGGTTGATGGCCGACAAGTCCAAGGACTACGACGACATCGTCGCCAGCAGGCAGCGCGTCTACCGGCAGCCGGGCTTCGCCGCGGCGATGAGCGACATCATGGCGTTGCAGGATCCGGAGATCCGTGCCCGAAACCTGCTCGGCCCAGCCGAATACGGCGCGATCACCGCGCCCACGCTGGTGCTGTGGACGAGCGACGATCCCACCGCCGACGTCGGAGAAGGGCGCCGGATCGCGTCGATGATTCCAGGCGCCCGGTTCGAGGTGATGCCCGGCTGCGGGCACTGGCCGCAGTACGAGGACGCGAAGACATTCGACCGGCTTCATCTCGACTTCCTGCTGGACCGCGAATGACAGCCACCGACGCGGACGTCGACGCAGACGTCGTCATCGTGGGGGCCGGTCCGTCCGGCCTGACTCTGGCGAACATCCTTGGACTGCAGGGAGTTCGAACGCTCGTGGTGGAGGAGCGCGACAGTCTCATCGACTATCCTCGCGGCGTCGGCCTCGACGACGAGTCGCTGCGCACCTTTCAGTCGATCGGTCTGGTCGACCGTGTGCTGCCCCACACCGTGCCCAACCAGATCCTTCGCTTCTTCGACGCCAAGCGCGGCCTGCTCGCAGAGATGGCACCGCCGGACGCCCGATTCGGCTGGCCCAAGCGAAACGGCTTCGTCCAGCCGATGGTCGATGCCGAACTGTTCCGCGGCCTCGCGCGATTCGACCACGTCGAGGTCCGGTTCGGTCTTCGCATGCAGGGCTGCGTGGAGACCGACGACGCCGTCGCGGTCGCGTTCTCCGACGGACACGATCCGGTGCGGGCCCGCTACGTGGTGGGGTGCGACGGCGGCCGCAGCGCCACCCGCCGCCTCATGGGCGTGTCGTTCGACGGCACCACCTCATCGACGCGGTGGTTGGTCGTCGACGTCGCCAACGATCCACTGGGACATCCCAACAGCGAGGTCGGGGCGGATCCGTTACGTCCGTACGTGTCGATCTCCATCGCTCACGGCATTCGGCGTTTCGAGTTCCTGATCCATCCCGACGAAACCGACGAGCAGGCCGACGATCCGGCGTTCGTCCGAAGCATGCTCGCTCGCCTGGTTCCCTATCCCGAGCGTGTCGACATCATCCGGCACCGGGTCTACACGCACCATTCGCGCATCGCCGGTTCCTTCAGGAAAGGCCGACTGATGCTGGCCGGCGATGCCGCCCACCTGATGCCGGTGTGGCAGGGGCAGGGATACAACAGCGGCATCAGGGATTCCGCCAACCTCGGCTGGAAGCTGGCCGCCGTGGTCACGGGCCAGGCAGGAGACGCCCTGCTCGACACCTACGACGTCGAACGCCGAAAGCACGCGCGGGCGATGATCGATCTGTCCACGATGGTCGGCCGGGTCATCTCGCCGACCAATCGGCGGGTGGCCGCACTGCGGGACCGCGTCATTCACGCGGCCTCGATCGTGCCCTCTCTCAAGCGCTACGTCCTGGAGATGCGGTTCAAGCCGATGCCGCGCTACCAGGAGGGCGCCGTTCACCATGCACAGCCGCAGTCGGGCGGGAACTCACCGACCGGCACGCTGTTCATCCAGCCGCGCGTCGACACCCGCGACAGCCAGAACGTGCTGCTCGATGACGTGGTCGGCCCGGGCTTTGCCGTGCTGTGCTGGAGCAACAATCTGCGCGCGGTTCTCGGTGCGGAGGCGTTTGACCGCTGGAAGGCATTGGGGGCCAGGTTCATCGAGGCTCGACCGTCGACCCAGTTGCCCTGGACCGGACATGACGACGCCGACGTGACGGTTATCGGCGACCGCACAGGCGCGCTGAAGTCCTGGTTCGACGTCTACACCGATTCGGTGCTGTTCCTGCGCCCCGACCGCTGCATCGCGGGAGCGTGCATCGCCCAACGCGCACCCGAGGTCTCGGACGCGCTGTTCGACGTTCTTCACCTCACCCAGGAAGGAGGCTCCGTTTCCCATGGCGCAAGCCGAGATAGCGCTGTGCTGCATGTCGCACAGTCCGCTGCTGAACCTTCCGGGACCGTCACAGGAGCTCCTTGACGACATCGAGTCGGCCCTCGCGGCCGCTCGCGACTTCGTCAGCGCCTTCGATCCCGAGCTCGTCGTCACGTTCTCGCCCGACCACTACAACGGGTTCTTCTACCGGGCGATGCCGCCGTTCTGCATCGGCACCGCGGCCGCGGGCGTCGGCGACTACGGCACCTATGAGGGTCCGCTCGACGTACCCGCGGAACTCGCCACCGACTGTGCCCGAGCAGTTCTCGACGCCGACGTCGACGTCGCGATCTCCGCGGCGATGGACGTCGACCACGGCACCGTGCAGCCGCTCCAGAAGCTTTTCGGGGAGGCCACAGCCAAGCCGGTGATCCCGGTGTTCGTCAACTGCGTCGCGACTCCGCTGGGGCCGATGCGCCGGGTGCGCGCGCTCGGCGCCGCCGTCGGGGCACATCTGGCAACCCTCGGCAAACGCGTACTGGTCGTCGGATCAGGAGGCCTGTCGCATGATCCTCCGGTGCCCACCCTCGCCACCGCCCCGCCGGCCGCGCTGAAGCGGATCGTTCACGGCGTGCCGATGACGACCGAGCAGCGGCAGGCCCGCCAGGCCGCGGTCATGGAAGCCGCTCGGGAGTTCGCGACCGGACACAGCCCGCTCGCCCCGCTCAACCCCCACTGGGACCACGCGTTCCTGGATCTGCTCGACACCAATCGGCTCGCCGAGGTCGACGGCTGGGACAACGGCCGAATCGCCGCGCAGGCAGGCAACTCCGCGCACGAAGTGCGGACGTGGGTGGCCGCCTTCTCGGCCCTGGCGACCCAGGGAGGCTACGAAACCGGCAATCGCTTCTACCGCGCGGCACCGGATCTGATCGCAGGCTTCGCCATCAGGACGGCGGTGAGCACGAGATGAGTCCAGTCACAGAACAGCCTTTCGACCACGTCACCGACGTCCTGGTGATCGGATCCGGGGGCGGGGGGATGACCGCCGCCCTCGCGGCCGACGCGGCCGGCCTGGACACGCTGGTGGTGGAGAAGTCGCCCCGGTTCGGAGGGTCCACCGCGCTGTCCGGTGGCGGGATCTGGGTGCCCGGTGCGCCGTCGCAACGCAGACAGGGCCACGTGCCCGACCCCGACGAGGTGTTCACCTACCTCAAGGAGATCACCGGCGGCGTGGTCAGCGACGCGCGGCTGCGGAAGTACGTCGAGGCTGCACCCGAGATGATGGAGTTCCTCGAAAACCTCAGCCCCTGGCTGGAATTCGTCTGGAAGCCCGGCTACGCCGACTACTACCCCGAGGCGCCCGGCGGCTCGGCGCTGGGGAGCACGATCAATGTTGAGGCCATCGACCTGCGCACGCTCGGCGACGAGGAGCAGAACCTGCTCGCCCCGCTCGCACTGGCCCCCAAGGGAATCTGGTTCGCACCCAAAGACTTGCGGCTGTTCTATCAGGTCAGGCAGTCGTGGCGCGGCAAAGCTGTCCTGGTGAAACTGATCTGGCGGATGTTCCGGGCGCGCGTCTTCGGCGACAGGATGGCGGCGATCGGTCAGTCCCTGGCCGCCCGGCTGCGCCTGGCGTTGAAGCAGCAGAACGTTCCGCTGTGGCTGAGCGCGCCGATGACCGAGCTGATCACCGACGTCGACGGAGCGGTGATCGGTGCGGTGATCGAGAAGGACGGCCACGCCCAGCGGGTTCAGGCCCGGCGCGGTGTGGTGCTGGCCAGCGGCGGCTTCGATCACGACATGCAGTGGCGCCGCGAGCACCTTCCCGAACTCGAGCACGACTGGAGCTTCGGTAATCCCGCGGCGATGGGCGACGGCATCCGGGCGGGGGAAAAGGTGGGCGGTGCGACGGAGCTACTCGATGAAGCCTGGTGGTTCCCGGCGATGTGCTGGCCGGACGGTCGGCTCCAGTTCATGCTCAACGAACGAATGATGCCGTCGCAGTTCGTCGTCAACGGCGACGGCAAGCGGTTCATCAACGAGGCCGCGCCCTACATGGACTTCGCCCACGCGATGATCGACGGGCAGCGCTCGGGCGTCACCCATATCCCGTGCTGGCTCGTGACCGACATCCGGTCGTTCCACCGCTACGTCGTCGGCGGGCACCTGCCCATCCCGAAGGTTCCCTTCGCGCCGGTCCCGACGGGACGCACGGTGCCGCAGGCCTGGCTGGATTCCGGCATCGTCAAGCAGGGCGCCAGCTGGGAGGAACTGGCCCAGCAGATCGGTGTGCCAGGCAACCAGTTGCGCGAAACCGCAGAACGATTCAACGACCTGGCGCGCACGGGCCACGACGATGATTTCCACCGCGGTGACAGCGCTTACGACAACTATTACGGCGATCCCACGTTGCCCAACCCGAACCTGCATCCGCTCGGCAGACCGCCGTATTACGCCTTCCAGATCATCCTCGGCGACCTCGGTACCTCGGGCGGGCTGCGCACCGATGAGCACGCCCGGGTGCTGCGCGGCGACGACAGCGTCGTCGGCGGTCTCTATGCCGTCGGCAACGTGTCGGCCGCGGTGATGGGCCGCAGCTACGCGGGTGCGGGCGCCACCATAGGACCGGCGATGGCTTTTGGCTACGTGGCCGCCCGGCATATCGCCGACACGACATCTACCGGTCTTCCGACGAACTCAACTCTGCCCGGATCCTCCAGGAGGTAACTGCATATGAAGATTTCGCTGTTCTACGAGTTCCCGCTGCCCCGACCCTGGTCGGAGGACGACGAACACCTGTTGTTCCAGCACGGTCTGGACGAGGTGGAGGCCGCCGACAAGGCCGGCTTTTCCACGGTGTGGCTCACCGAGCACCACTTCCTCGAGGAGTACTGCCACTCGACCGCACCGGAGATGTTCCTGGCCGCAGCCAGCCAGCGCACCAGGGACATCAGGCTCGGCTTCGGTGTGATGCACCTGCCCCCGCCGATCAACCATCCTGCGCGCATCGCCGAGCGGGTGGCAACGCTGGACCACCTGTCCAACGGCCGGGTGGAGTTCGGCACCGGTGAGGGCTCGTCGGTCGCCGAACTCGGCGGTTTCAACATCGACCCCGCCGACAAGCGTGCCCAGTGGGAGGAGGCCCTGGAGGTCTCCATCCGGTGCATGACCGAGGCGCCGTTCACCGGGTTCAAGGGCGAGCACATCGAAATGCCCGCCCGCAACGTGATTCCCAAGCCGCTGCAGAGCCCGCACCCGCCGGTCTGGGTGGCGTGCACCAGGCCGTCGTCGGTGCAGATGGCCGCCCAGAAGGCCATCGGCGCCCTGAGTTTCGCCTACACGGGACCGGAGGCCCTGAAGGACCGGGTGGACGGCTACTACACGGAGTTCGAGGAGAAGGGCACGCCGATCACCCCGGCGATCAATCCCAACATCCTCGCGATCGGCGGCGACCTGTCGATGATGGTGGCGAAGTCCGACGAAGAGGCGCTCAAGCGGCTCGGCATCGGCGGCGGATTCTTCTCGTTCGGGATCATGCACTACTACCTGACCGGTATGCACACCCCCGGCCGCACCGGGGTGTGGGAGCTCTACGAGCAGGCGGTCAAGGAGGATCCGACGCTGGCCTACGGTCCGGGGCGGGGGGCGATCGGGTCGCCCGACACGGTCCGGGAGTTCCTGCGCGGCTACGAGGCCAGCGGCGTCGACGAGATCATTCTGCTGCTCAACCCGCGCAGCCACGAGGGCACGATGGAATCCATCGAGATCATGGGCAAGGAGATCCTGCCCGAGTTCATCGAACGCGACGCGGCGGCGGTCAAGGACAAGGCCACACGACTCGAGCCGGTGTTCGAGAAGGTCGAGGCCCGCCGGGAGTCCTGGGACGCACCGCTGTTCGACGAGACCTACGCCTTCGGCGGGCTGCCCACCGGCCGCGGCGGCAAGTTCACCGCCGGTGAGATCCCCGAGGCGATGGCCGAGATCAACGAGGGCCGCGTCAAGGCCGCGCAGGCGGAGAAGGACGCCAAGGCGGCAAAGGAAGCCGCGAGCTGAGCGTGACCACACTCGACGAGCTGGTGCGCTACGACGGCAAACACGTCGTCGTCACCGGCTGCGCATCGGGTATCGGGGCAGAGGTGGCGCGCCAGCTCGGCGACCTCGGCGCCCGGGTGACCGGGCTGGACCTGCACACCCCCGACCCGGCCGCTGCCCCAAACGATTTCATCGCGATCGACCTCGCCGATCCCGGCTCCGTCGACTCGGCGGCGGCGGCCGTCGACGGCGAAATCGACGGGCTGTTCAATGTCGCGGGGGTGTCCTCGGGCATCGGTGACCCGATGCTGGTCGTACGGATCAACTTCCTGGGCACCCGGCAGTTCACCGAGTCGCTGACCGACCGCATGTCGTCGGGCGCGGCGATCACCAACGTGTCGTCGCTGGCGGCCTCGAACTACCGCGAGAATGCCGGCACCACGGTGGGTCTGCTCGACACCGCGTCGGTCGCGGAGGGTCTCCAGTGGTGCGCGGAACACCCGGACGCGCTCGCCGACGGCGGCTACCGCCTGTCCAAAGAGGCGATCATTCTCTACGGGATGCGCCGCGCCGCCGACCTGGGCGCCCGAGGTATCAGGATCAACTGCACCGCACCGGGAGTCACCGAGACACCGATTCTCGATCAGCTGCGGACAGCCTATGGGCAGCAGTACCTGGACTCGTTCACCGCGCCGCTGGGTCGGGTCTCGGATGCGCAGGAACAGGCCGCGGCAGTGTTGTTCCTGGGTAGCCGGGCGGCCAGCTACATCACCGGGCAGGTGCTCTGGGCCGACGGTGGGATCCTCGCCGAGAGGTTCGCCACGCAGATCAGTAACGCTCAATTGGCACAGGGGAGTTGAGTATGGCCGGTACCATGAAGGACTTCCGTCAGCTTGCGGACGAGGTGCGTAACTGGGGGCGATGGGGCGACGACGACGAGATCGGCACCCTGAACTTCATCACCCCCGACAAGGTCGCCGAGGCCGCAGCGACGGTGAAGAAGGGCGCGGTCATCTCACTCGGCGGCGATTTCGGCTCGGGCGGACCTCAGGGCGCATTCAAGTTCCGGCAGAACCCGACTCACGTGATGACCGTCGACGGCGGTGACGCATCGACGCTCGTCCAGTACGGCCCGGACTGGCTGCGCAACGCGGTCGCCTCCGACGTCGCGGCGTTCTTCGCCGACAACCCGTTCCGTTTCAACGATGACATGATCGTGATGCCGCTGCAGGCCGCGACGCAGTGGGATGCGTTGTCCCACGTGTATTACGAGGACAAGCTCTACAACGGTTTTCCGGCGGACTCGGTGACCAGCTTCGGGGCGTTCCATCTCGGAATCGAGAAGGTCGACGCCAAGGGCATCACCTCCCGCGGAGTGCTGCTCGACGTGGTGGCACACCGTGGTGTCGACATGTTCTGCGAGCCCGGAAAGCCGATCACGCCTGCCGAACTCGACGAGGTCGCCGAGAAGCAGGGTGTGGAAATCCGCTCCGGGGACATCGTGGTCGTGCACACCGGATGGTGGACGCGCTTCCTATCCACCGGCGACGGTGCCGAGCCCGGCTCCGGGCTGGACTGGACGTGTGCCGCGTGGCTGCACGAGCACGAGGTGGCGGCTGTCGCGGCCGACAACCTGATGGTCGAGGACCCGGACCCGGCTCAGGGAGTCGAGGGCACCTTTCTGCCGATGCACATGCTGTGCCTGCGCGACATGGGCCTGATGTTCGGCGAATACTGGGACCTCGGCCCGCTGTCCGCCGACTGTGCCGCCGACGGCGTCTACGAATTCCAGCTCGTCGCATCACCGTTGAAGGTTGTCGGTGCGGTCGGAGCCCCTGTCAGTCCGATTGCGATCAAGTGAGTGTGACGTGACCAGTACCCAAACACCGTTCATCGTCGGGCTCGGGGGCACGCTGCGCGCCAACTCGTCGACCGAGCGCGCACTGCGTTACTGCCTGGCCTCGGTCGAGAAGCAGGGTGGGCGCACCCGACTGTTCAGCGCCGAGGACCTCGACCTACCGATGTATGCGCCCCACGAGCTGGAGCGCACGCCACGCGCACTCGAGCCGGTCACGGCGTTGCGCGACGCCGACGCCGTCGTCGTCGGCTCACCGGGTTACCACGGCGCGGTGTCCGGTCTGGTCAAGAACGCGCTCGACTACATCGAGGACCTCCGCGAGGACCCCCGCGTCTACCTCGACAACACGCCCTGGGGCTGCATCAGTTGCGCCTACGGCTGGCAGGCGGCCGTCGGAACCCTGACCCAGCTGCGCGGCATCGGACACGCACTGCGGGCGTGGCCGACACCGCTGGGCGTGGCGATCAACTCCGCCGAACCGGTCTGGGAGACGTCGGGCGATCTGGCCGACACCGAGCAGGGCAGGGTGGTGGCGAACCAGCTGGAACTACTGGCGACCCAGGTTCTGGCGTTCGCACAGGCGACGAGGGTGTCCGTGTGATCGATCAGCACAGCGTGCTGGTCGACGGTCTCCGTACCAGTTATCTGGAAGCGGGACAGGGCGATCCGGTCGTGCTACTGCACGGCGGTGAGTTCGGCGCCAGCGCCCGGATCGGGTGGGAGAACACCATCGGGGCGCTTGCCGCCGGGCATCGCGTGCTGGCGCCGGACATGCTCGGGTTCGGTGACTCCGCCAAAGTCGTCGATTTCACCGACGGCCGCGGCATGCGGATCCGCCACATCGCCCGCTTCTGCGACGTGGTGGGTGTCGCGTCCGCCCACTTCGTCGGGAATTCCATGGGCGCGATCAACCTGCTCGTGGACACCACGTCCGACGCGCCGATGCTGCCGGTCCGCAGCCTGGTGACCATCTGTGGTGGCGGAGACATCCAGCGCAACGACCACGTCAGTGCGCTCTACGACTACGACGCCACGCTCGACGGGATGCGGCGGATCGTCGAGGCGCTGTTCTACGACCCGTCGTACCCGCGGGACGACGAGTACGTAGGCCGCCGGTACGAATCCAGCATTGCGCCAGGAGCGTGGGAGTCGTTGGCGGCAGCCCGGTTCCGCCGTCCCGGCCTGGAGGCGCCGGGCGCGCCGAGCAGCGCGCGCGCCTACGACCGAATTCACGTCCCCACCCTCGTGGTGGAGGGTCGGGGCGACAAACTCCTGCCGACTGGATGGTCGGCCGAGATCGCCGCGCAGATACCGCACGGCCGTTCGGCGGTGGTCGATGAGGCCGGCCACTGCCCGCAGATCGAGCAGCCCCAGGTGGTCAACGCGTTGTTGCTCAACTTCTTCGAAGGGATCTCGGCATGACCGAACTGGCAGGCAAGGTCGCGATCGTCACCGGCGGCGCGTCGGGTCTCGGCGAAGGCCTGGTCCGGCGTTTCGCCGCCGAGGGCGCCCAAGTCGTGTTCTGCGATGTCGACACCGACGGCGGTGCGGCGTTGGCGGCTGACATCGGCACCGACGCCGTATTCGTCGACGCCGATGTGTCCGACATCGAGCAGGTCGGCCGGCTGGTCACGACGACCGTCGAGCGCTTCGGCGGCCTACACGTCATGGTGAACAACGCCGGGGTGTCGGGCACGATGCACCGCCGCTTCCTCGACGACGACCTCGCCGATTTTCACAAGGTCATGTCGATCAATCTGCTCGCGGTGATGGCCGGCACCCGCGATGCCGCCCGTCACATGGCAGAGCACGGCGGCGGCTCGATCATCAACCTCACCTCGATCGGCGGCATCCAGGCTGGCGGCGGGGTGATGACCTACCGGGCGTCGAAGGCGGCGGTTGTTCAGTTCACCAAGTGCACGGCAATCGAGTTGGCGCACTACGAAATTCGCGTCAATGCGATTGCGCCGGGCAACATTCGCACATCGATCGTCCGCAAGTCGGCGGCGGGGGAGGATCGCGAGAAGCTCGAGGAGTTCGAGGCGAAGATCCGCCAACAGATGCGCGACGACCGGCCACTGAAGCGCGAGGGCACCGTCGACGACGTCGCCGAGGCGGCGTTGTACTTCGCCACCGACCGCTCCCGATACGTCACCGGGACGGTGCTGCCGGTGGATGGCGGGACGGTCGCGGGCAAGGTCATCGTGCGCAAGCCCTCGGGCGGCGCCAGCCCGTGAAAGCGTTAAATCAGTCGCTTGACTTACTGAGTGTGACGGCGTTCACTGTAGCTGTGACGACAGCCAGGAGTGTGCGCGCCGACCGGGCCACGACTACGCAAGAGGCGATTCTGAAGGCTGCCGAGCGTCTCTACGCCGAGCACGGTGTATTCGCGGTATCGAACAGGCAGGTGAGCGAGGCTGCGGGTCAGGGCAACAACGCCGCGGTCGGCTATCACTTCGGCACCAAGACCGATCTGGTGCGGGCCATCGAGCACAAGCACCGCGGTCCGATCGAGGAGTTACGGGAACGTCGGGTGGCTGATATCGGCGACTCCACCGACATGCGGGACTGGGTCGCCGCGCTGGTCTGTCCGCTGACCGATCACCTTGCAGAACTGGGTAATCCGACGTGGTACGCGCGTTTCGCCGCGCAGGTGATGACCGATCCGGCCTACCACAACATGATCGTCAAGGACGCGCTGTCGTCGCCGTCACTGGTCCGGGTGCTCGACGGCATCAACGGGTGCCTGCCGGAACTGCCCGTCGACGTTCGCGTCGAGCGCAACATCATGGGCCGCAATCTGTTGATGCACAGCTGCGCCGAACGTGAGCGGCTGCTGGCCCAGGGTGCCCCGGTTGCCCGGTCGTCATGGCAGGCCGCCGCGACCGGCTTGATCGATGCGATCGTCGGGCTGTGGCACGCACCTGTCACGGAGCTGCCCTGATCATGTTGGTCACGGTCGACCAGGGCAAGTGCGTCTCCTCCGGGATGTGCGTGTTGAACGCCGGCGACGTGTTCGACCAGCGTGACGACGACGGCGTCGTCGAGCTGCTGAACGACGCACCGGGTCCCGAGTTCGCCGAGGCAACCCGTAAGGCCGCGGCTGCCTGCCCAGCCCTGGCCATCCATATCGAGGAATGACGGAGATTCGATGACAGAAACCCTTGCTGCCGAGCATGTTTCGGCCGACGTTCCGGAGTATCCGATGGAGCGAGAGGCGCGCTGTCCCTTTGCGCCGCCGCTGCGGATGCTCGAGATGGGCGAGGTGAAACCGCTGTCGCGGGTGCGGATCTGGAACGGCACCACCCCGTGGCTGGTCACGGGCCACGAGGCGGCGCGGGTGCTGTTCGCCGACCCCCGGGTGAGCGTCGACGACCGAATCGACGGCTTCCCGCACTGGAACGAGCACATGCTCTCCACGGTGGACAAGCGGCCCCGCTCGGTCTTCACCTCGGATGCCGAGGAGCACACCCGCTTCCGCCGGATGTTGTCCAAGCCGTTCACGTTCCGGCGCGTGGAGGCCCTGCGGTCGGCCATCCAGGACGTCACCGACGAGTGCATCGACGAAATCCTCGCCGGTCCGCAACCTGCTGATATCGTCGCCAGGCTCGCGCTGCCGGTGCCTACCAAGGTGATCAGCGAGATGCTTGGTGTGCCTTACGAAGACCACGAGTTCTTCCAGCATCACGCCAACGTCGGGTTGGCCCGCTACGCGTCGGCAGAGGATGGCCAGAAGGGGGCGATGAGCCTCCACAAGTACCTGATCAACCTCGTCGAAACGAAGATGGCCAATCCGTCCGAGGATGCGGTGTCCGACCTGGCCGAACGCGTCACCGCCGGTGAGATCAGCGTCAAGGAAGCCGCGCAGCTGGGTACCGGGCTGCTGATCGCCGGCCACGAGACCACCGCCAATATGATCGGCATCGGTGTGCTGGCCCTGCTGGAGAACCCGGAACAGGCTGCGCTGCTTCGGGAGTCCGACGACCCGAAGTTCATCGCCAATGCCGCCGAGGAGCTGATGCGCTACCTCTCGATCATCCAGAACGGCCAGCGGCGGGTCGCCATCGAGGACATCGAGATCGCCGGCGAGACCATCCGTGCGGGCGAGGGCATCATCATCGACCTGGCCCCCGCGAACTGGGACGCCTCTGCATACCCCGAGCCCGACAAGCTCGACTTCACCCGCGACGCAGGCCAACAGCTCGGCTTCGGCTACGGCCGCCACCAGTGCGTCGGACAGCAGCTTGCCCGTGCGGAACTGCAGATCGTGTTCCACACGTTGCTGCGACGCATCCCGACGCTGCGGCTGGCAATTCCGTTCGACGAGGTGCCCTTCAAACACGACCGACTCGCCTACGGCGTCTACGAACTTCCGGTGGCCTGGTAGCCACCGCCAGACTCACAGCCCTGCAGCACAGCCCGATTGGAGTTCCGTCAGATGTCCACACCAACGCAATCCCCGAGCGCGCTGTTCTACCCGCCCGAAGGTTTCGGCGCCCCCAAGAATCGGCAAGGCCACGCCCCGAAGGACGGGCTGGCCGGGCTTCCTCAAGGAACCGAGATCTTCTCCGCGGACAACCACATCTCGGTCGCCGAGGACATCTTCTACGAGCGCTTCCCCGAGGAACTCAAGGGCGCGGCGCCGCGCATCTGGTACGAGGACGGTGCCTACATGGTCGGAATGAAGGGCAAGGCCTGGACCGGTGGTGATTTCGGCCGGGTGCTCATGCAGTACGACGACCTTGCGGGCGCTGCGACGAACAACATCGACGCGCGCATCCGGGAGCTCAAAGAGGACGGCATCGACAAGGAGCTCGCGTTCCCCAACGCCGTGTTGGCGCTGTTCCACTACCCGGACAAGAGCCTGCGCGAGCGCGTCTTCCGCATCTACAACGAGCACATCGCCGATCTGCAGGAGCGGTCCAACGGTCGCTTCTACGGGGTCGGTCTGATCAACTGGTGGGATCCCAAGGGGACTCGCAGCACGCTCGAGGAACTCAAGTCGCTGGGACTCAGGACGTTCCTGCTCCCGCTCAACCCGGGCAAGGACGACGACGGCAACATCTACGACTACGGCAGCACCGACATGGACGCCGTCTGGGACGAGATCGAGGCGGCCGGACTGCCGGTCAGCCACCACATCGGGGAGACGCCACCCAAGACGCCGTGCCAGAACAACAGCGTGGTCGTCGGCATGATGGTCAATGTCGATTCATTCCGCGAACAGTTCGCCAAGTACGTCTTCTCGGGGATCCTCGACCGGCATCCCTCGTTGAAGATCGGCTGGTTCGAGGGTGGAATCGCCTGGGTACCGACGGCGTTGCAGGACGCCGAGCACATGCTCGCCTCCTACCGGCACATGTTCAACCACCAGTTGCAGCACGGGGTCCGGCACTACTGGGACAACCACATGAGCGCCTCGTTCATGGTGGACCCGCTCGGTTTGGCTCTGATCGACCGCATCGGCGTCGACAACGTGATGTGGTCGTCGGATTATCCGCACAACGAGAGCACCTTCGGCTACTCCGAGAAGTCGCTGGCGTCCGTCGTCGAGGCCGTCGGTGCCGAAGACGCCGTGAAGATCGTCAGCACCAACATCAAGAGGTTCCTCAGCCTCCCGCTGGACGCGTCATGACGGTGACGTTTGCGTCTGGATCGTCTCTTCTCGACATCCCCGACCTGCCCGATCGCGCCAGGATGTACCGCGAATGCGGCGCGCGGCTGCGTGACTCCATGAAGGAGAGGGGGATCGGGGCGTTGGTGCTCCTCGGCAACGGCAACGTGGTGTACGCGACGGCCGCCAGCTGGCCGCTTCTGGACGCCGGCCTGTCCCACGTCGAGCGACCCGTGGCCGTCGTACTCGCCGATGACGAGCATCCGCACCTGTTCATGCCGTTCCGCGAGGGGAGCTCCTTCGACTCCGAGCTTCCCGACGACCATGTCCACGGCCCGCTGTACCTCGAATTCGACGAAGGTGTCCAGCATTTCGCGTCGGTGCTGGCCGATCTGGTACCGGCGGGCGCGGCGGTGGCCGTCGACGAGCTGACCGGTGCCATGCGGCGCGGCACCGATCGGTTGTTCCCCGCGGGTCCGCCCTCGGATGCTGCTCAGGTGATCGGCCCGGCCAAGCTGGTCAAGACGATCGACCAGATCTCGGCTGTCCGCAAGGCCTGCCGCATCACCGAGCAGGCCGTCGTGGAGGTGCAGAAGTCGCTGGTTCCCGGCGTGCGTCAGATCGATCTCTCGGCCCAGTTCGTCCGGCGCGCCTTCGAACTCGGCGCCACGGCCAACATGCTGGAAGCCATCTGGCAGGTGATGCCCACCACCCGCGACAGCGGGGCGGTGTGGACCACCACCGGAGACCTGGCGCTGCCGTTGCTGACCACCGAGAAGGAACTCGCCAAGGGTGACGTGCTGTGGACCGACGTCAGCATCACCTACGACGGGTACTGCTCCGACTTCGGCCGGACCTGGCTGGTCGGGGAGGAGCCGTCAGAGCGGCAGCAGGCCCAGTACACCAGGTGGCGCGAGATCCTCGACGCCGTGCTGGCGGTCACCCGGGCCGGGGCCACGTGCGGTGACCTGGCGCGGGCGGCGATCGCGGCCAACGGCGGCACCAAACCCTGGTTGCCGCACTTCTACCTGGGCCACGGTATCGGTACCAATGCGGCCGAAATGCCGATGATCGGAACCGATCTGGGCCAGGAGTTCGACGACAACTTCGTCTTCCCCGCGGGCATGATGCTGGTGCTGGAGCCGGTGGTCTGGGAGGACGGCACAGGCGGCTACCGCAGCGAGGAGATCGTGGTCATCACCGAGGACGGCTACCAGTCCATCACCGACTATCCCTATGCCCCGTACGGACCGGCACGGATGGACCGCCGATGAGCACAGAGATCCTCGCCGACGACCTGGCGCTGCGCACCGGTCGACGAGAGCGTGCGCTGGCGCAGATGGCGGCCCACGACATCGACATCCTTGTCCTCGGCCGGCAGGCCAACGTCCGGTATGTCACCGGGGCGCCGCAACTCTGGGTGGCCGGGACCCGGCCGTTCGCCCCGATCTGCGTGCTGGTGCGCGAGACGGGGGAGATCCATCTCAACAGCACGTGGGACGAGGGCATGCCCGAGGAGATCGGTCATGACCACCTTTACGGCCTGGCGTGGAACCCGATGACGCTGATCGAGGTGCTCAAGAACATCAGCGGTGCCGCCGATGCGAAGCGTGTCGGAACCGACGCGCTGTCACCGACATTCGGCCAACTGCTGCCGATGGCCTTCCCGAAGGCCGAACTCGTCGACGGCGAGGAGGCAATGAGGACGGCGCGCCGCATCAAGACCGCTGAGGAGATTGCGGCGTTGCGCAGCGCGCTCACGGTGGCCGAGGACGGACTCGCCGCCGCGGTGGCCGAGCTCGCGCCGGGTATCTCCGAACAACAGCTCACCGGTGTGATGCTCGAGGCGATGGCAGCCGGTGGGGTGAGCACGTCGGCCACCCAGGACGGCGCGTGGATCACCCCGCAGGACCACGCGTGGCGTGTGGGCCGGCGTGACCGCCGGATCGCCGAGGGTGATCTTGTGGCGTTCGCTTCGGGCGCGCTAGCCGGCGGCTACGTCGGCGAGGTGGGCCGCACCTGGCCGGTGGGCGACGTGCCGGGTGCGGATGCCCTGTACCGCCGCTCGAACGACCTGTGGGACAGGCTGGTTGAATCCTGTCGACCGGGTGCGGCGGCCAGCGACCTGTTCGCGGCCTATGAGGCGGTCGGTGAGGAGTTGCCGCCGATGCCGGTGGCCCACGGTCTTGGCCTCGGTTTCGATCCGCCGGTGATCACGCCGGATCTGGCACGCACGTCGGCAGCCGAGCGCCTGGACCCGGGCATGGTGCTGGCGATAACCGCCTACGTGTGGGAGGCAGGTGTCGGAGCGGTGTTCCGCCGCGACGCCGTGTTGGTCACCGACACCGGGGCAGAAGTGCTCACGGTCAGCCCCATACCGGCGCAAGCCGCTGCCGGAATCAGCTGAGGGAGAGAATATGTCGGACGTGAAGCGCCCCTCGGCCGAGGAGATCATCCTCTACGAGAAGGATCCGAAGACCAAGATCGCGACGATTACGTTCAATCGTCCGGAGTTCCTGAACGCGCCCACCTCGATGGCGCGTCTGCGCTACGCGGATCTGTTGCGCGCGGCCACCGTCGACAACGATGTCAAGGTGGTCGTCATCCGCGGCGTCGGCGACAACCTGGGCAGCGGCGCCGACCTGCCGGAGTTCATGGAGGGCAACGACAACAGCGAGCTGCGGCTGGCCGAACTGCGGCTCGAGGACGACGGTGTGGGCGAGGTGACCTATCCGCCGACGGGGACGTTCCGCAACGGTGCGACCATCAGCGCGTGGTACGCCAATGTGCAGGCGGGCAACCGTCCGCTGCAGGAGCTGAAGAAGATCAGCATCGTCGAGGCCAAGGGGTACTGCTATGGCTGGCACTTCTACCAGTGCGCCGACGCCGATCTGGTGATTTCCTCCGATGACGCGCTGTTCGGACATCCGTCGTTCCGCTATTACGGCTGGGGCCCGCGGATGTGGACCTGGGTGCAGATGATGGGCCTGCGCAAGTTCCAGGAGATGGTGTTCACCGGGCGCCCGTTCACCGCCGCGGAGATGTACGACTGCAATTTCCTGAACAAGGTCGTCGCCCGCGATCAGCTGGAGGCCGAGGTCGACAAGTACGCCAGAGCGTGTGCGCGTAACCGGCCGGTGGACACGGTGTTTCAACAGAAGATGTTCTTCGAGATCTTCAAGCAGCATCAGGGCGAGTACATGGGCAGCCTGCTGTCGGCGTTCTTCGAGTCGATGGGCAGCGGCGCGGCCAACGACGGCGGCGACGACCTGGACATGCACGACGCGATCGACAGCGGGCTCGCCGAGGCCGTCAATGCCAACGACGACCGATTCCCCGCGGATTTCCGCCTGAGCAAGTCCAACCGGGCCAAGGGGGACTAGGCAGGCGATGGCTGCGACGTCTGAGCCGCCGCTGGCCGGGTACGTCGTCGTCGACCTGTCCGCGGGGATCGCCGGCGCCTACTGCACGAAGCTGCTCGCCGACGGCGGCGCGGAGATCATCAAAGTCGAACCGCCGCAGGGTGACCCACTGCGGCGCTGGTCGGCCTCCGGGGCGCCGATCGTCGACGGTGCCGACGGAGCCTTGTTCAGCTACCTGGCATGCTCGAAGCGCAGCGTGGTGGCGGAGCCGGAGTCGGATGCCGGTTTCGTCAACGCGCTGCTGGCCGGCGCCGATGCCGTCGTGTGGTCTCGCGGGCCGGGCTGGGCCGAACACGCCGACTTCAGCCCCGAGGCGATCCGTCGCGGTCATCCGCACCTGACCGTCACGGCGATCACCCACTTCGGGCTTCACGGGCCGTGGCGCGATTGCCCGGCAACCGAATTCACCCTGCAGGCGTGGTCGGGCGGCATCGTCGGTCTCGGCCGCGGGTCGCCGGACCGCGCACCCGTCTACGTCGGCGGCCAGGTCGGCGAATACCTCGCGGGGGCCTACGCCAGCGCGGCCACGCTGGCCTCCCGGATGCGCGGTGGTGCCGAACTGGTCGACCTGTCGATGCTCGAGACGGCGATCCTGGGGCTCACGTACTACCCGGTGAGTTACTACGAGATGCTGGGGCGGCCTTGGCGCGACGCGCGGCGGCTTACGGTGCCCGGCATCGCCCGAGCCAAAGACGGACTGGTCGACATCGGGTGCGGCACCGCCCAGCAATGGTTCGACCTGTGCGCGATGACCGGGCATCAGGAATGGATCGACGAGGAATCACCGCTATCGATCACCATGCAGGCCAACGAGAAAGCCGACGAACTGTACGCGTGGGTAGCCGAGCAGACCGTCGACGAGATCCGCGATCTCGCCACGGCGTTCCGCATCCCCAATGCCCCGGTAGCCAACGGTGCCAACGTCGACACGCTGGACCACTTCGTGGAGCGTGGCTCGTTCATCGCCAACCCCCGGGACGGATTCACCCAGCCGGCTTTTCCTTACCGCATGTCGCCCGCGATGCTGCGAGCCCCCGAAGCGGCCCCACGCCTCGGCGAGCACACTGCGCACTACCTCTCGCGGAATAGCATTCCGGGTCGTGATTGCGGCTCGCCAACAGCCCGGAATGCTATTCCGCGGAACGAGGGCCTGCCGCTCGAGGGTGTGCGCGTGATCGACATGACGACCTTCTGGGCCGGCCCGAGCTGCACCCATCTGCTGGCCATGCTGGGCGCCGACGTCATCCACGTGGAATCCACCCGCCACCCCGACGGCACCCGCCTGATCGCGGGGATCCCTGTCAGCGAGGACAACTGGTGGGAGCGCTCGCCGATCTTCTCGGGGCTGAACACCGACAAGCGCGGCGTGACGCTCAATCTGCAGAGCGCCGCCGGCCGCGACGTCCTCCACCGCCTGATCGCGACCGCCGACGTCGTCGTCGAGAACTTCACCCCGCGCGTGCTCGAGAACATGGGTCTGACCTACGACGCGATGACAGCGATCCGGCCGGACGTGGTGATGGTGCGAATGCCAGGCTTCGGGCTCGACGGGCCGTGGCGCGACAACCCGGCCTTCGCGTATGTCATCGAGGCGGCCGCCGGAATCAGTTGGTTGACAGGCTATCCCGACCGCAACCCGTTCGAGCCGTACTCGGTGGGTGACCCGAACGCCGGCATCCACGCCTTCAACGCGGTGCTGCTCGCGCTCGAGCATCGCCGTCGCACGGGGGAAGGGTCTCTGGTGGAGGCTGCGATGGTCGACGCGGCCCTCAACGTCGCCGCCGAGCAGGTGATCGAGCACTGCGCCTACGGCGCCCTGCTTCAACGAGGCGGAAACCGCGGCCCCACGGCGGCACCGCAGAATGTCTACCTCACCAACGAGATCGACGAGTTCGGGCGCCTCGACAGTTGGGTCGCGGTCGCTGTGGCGACCGATGCGCAGTGGGCCGGACTCTGCGACGCCCTCGGACGCCCCGAGTGGGCGACGTCCGACGAGCTGGCATCCGCGCCGGGCCGGCACACCCGCCACGACCTGATCGATCGCCACCTTGCCGAATGGTGCAGTGTGCGCACCGGCGATGAGGTCGTCGCAGCCCTGTGGGACAACGGAGTTCCCGTCGGCAAAGTGATGCAGCCGCACCGACAGACCGAACTCGAGCAGTTGTCGTCGCGGGGCTTCTTCGAGACCGTCGACCATCCCGTCAATCCGGCGACCAGGCACAGCACCATGCCGTTCCGGTTCTCCCGCGGCCCCGAGCGGGTTCACCGAACTCCGGCACCGCTACTCGGTCAGCACAACCACGAGGTGCTCACCGAACTCGGGCTCTGCGAGGAGGAGATCGGCGCACTCGAGGCGGACGGGATCATCGGCACGACGCCCGCCCGCTGACCCCGCCGGAATTGCGTTCCACGCGGCGCCGACTCGCAACTTCTCGCGTGGAATGCAATTCCGGCGATCAGGAGTCGGGGGCGGGGTCGCCGATCTTGCGCTTGATGGCTCCCCACGGGTCGGCGTACTGCCCGGGTTGCTTCCAGTAGGCGCCGCGACGCTTGAGGACCGCGCGAATGAGCGGGGCGGCCAGCGGAAGCACATACTTCGACGGACCCGCATTGCGGCTGGCCTCGTCGATCATGTCCCGCCACGAATAGTGTTGGAACCCCAACGCTTCCTGCGCGCGCGTGGTGTCCATCCAGTCGGTGACGAACCAGTCGTCGTCGCTGTTCGGATTGCCCTTGCGCCCCGGCGCGAGTCCACCCTTGAGTCCGCGGGCGGCAGCCAGCGCGGGAGTGATGTCGCCGTACAGGAGCCGGTGAGAGTCGTCTCCGGCGATCAGCAGGATCTCCCGCGCGACGTCGGCTGTGGTCGCCGCCGCGAAGGCCCACGCGACGTCACGCACGTCGACACTGTGCATGCGGCAGTCGGTCGGCAGCAGGCTCTCGAAGTACAGGGCGTCGGCGTTGAACGGGATCGCCTTGGGATCGACACTGAGCACCCCACCGAGCCGCAGCACCACCCACTCGAGCGACGAGGCGCGCACGATGGCCTCGGCCTCGGCCTTGTGTGCGCTGTACAGATCGGAATGCTTCATCGGCATGTCCGCGGTCACCGGTCCAGTCGCGCGGTGCGGATTGCGGGCACCGAACACCGCGTTGCTCGAGGCCTGCACGAATCGCGGGGGAGTCGGTTGGGCTTCCGCGATACCGACCAGGGTCGCGGTGGCATCGACGTTGACACGCCGGGCGAGTGCGCGGTTCTTGTAGATCGCCGGAGGGATGATCGCCGCGAGGTGGATGATCACCGCCGGAGCCACGTCGGCGACCAGGCGTGCGGTCTGTTCGGCGTTGGTGAGATCCGCCCAGTGAACGGTGACCCCAGGCGGCAACTGGGTGGCCGCCTTGCGGTTGGCGGGGCTGTCGAGGTCGGCGATGACGACGGTGCGGCCGAGCTCGGCCAGCCGACGAACTGTTGCCGAGCCGACGAGTCCGAAGCCGCCGGTGACAAGCACCGTTCCCGGCATAAAGCGCTCCTAGCTGCGGATATGACATTCTCCGAAATGGAGATTAGCATATGACATTACCATGTCCGACGAGCGCGCCGAGACGGCCAAGTGGGACCCTGAGTTCACCCGGCAGATTGCGAGTCGGGTGGGTCCGCTGATCAAACGATACTTCCGCGCCGAGGTCCGGGGACTGGATTCCATGCCCGCGGCGGGCGGGGCGCTGCTGGTGTCCAACCACTCCGGCGGGATGCTCACCCCGGACGTGCTCGTGTTCGCGCCCGAGTTCTACAAGCACTTCGGGTTCGACCGACCGCTGTACACGCTGGGTCACTACGGCATCTTCCTCGGACCCACCGGCAACCTGTTGCGTCGTGCAGGCGTGATCGAAGCGAGCCGCGAGAACGCCGGGGAAGCGCTGCGTGCCGGCGCCGTCGTGCTGGTGTTCCCGGGCGGCGACTACGACTCTTACCGGCCGACCTTCACCGCGAACGTCGTCGACTTCGCCGGGCGCACCGGCTATGTCCGCACGGCGGTCGAATCGGGTGTGCCGATCGTGCCCATGGTGTCGATCGGCGCGCAGGAGACCCATCTGTTCCTGGCCCGCGGCGACTCGATCGCGCGCAAACTCGGCCTGACCAAGGCCCGCCTGGAGATCCTGCCCGTCAGCTTCGGCTTCCCGTTCGGCTTGTCCGTGATCTTCCCGCCCAACATTCCCTTGCCGTCCAAGATCGTCACCCGGGTTCTCGACCCGATCGACGTGGTCGCGGAGTTCGGCGAGAACCCCGACGTCGACGAGGTCGACCTGCACGTCCGGGCGGTCATGCAGGCCGGGCTCGACGACCTGGCCAAAGAGCGTCGATTCCCCATCCTGGGATGAGTGCAGTGGCAGACACTTTCGGGCTGCTGGCCACGCTCTGGCGGGCACGGCTGATCGCGCCGATGCGTCCGGACAGATACGTCCGGATGGGTGCAGCGATGCGGCGCGCCGGAATCACCGCGACCGTGGGCTTCGCCGCGGCCGCGCAGCGATGCCCTGACCGTCCCGCGATCGTCGACGAGCTCGGCACCCTGACCTGGAAGCAGCTGGACACCCGCATCGATGCGCTCGGCGTCGCGCTGCAGGAACTCAAGCCGAAAACCGTTGCGGTGATGTGCCGCAACCACCGTGGCTTCGTCGAAACACTGGTGGCCGCCAACCGCATCGGTGCCGATGTGCTGCTGCTCAACACCTCCTTCGCCGGTCCGGCCATGGCGGCGGTCGTCGAGCGCGAGGGCGCCGACGTCGTCGTCTACGACCAGGAGTTCGCCGGCAGCGTCGAGCAGGCGCTGGCCGACCGGCCCGATGCCGTCAGAATTCTCGGCTGGACCGACAGCGCGGCCACCGACGAGCGCACCCTCGAGACGCTGATCGCCGCGCACGCCGGTCAGCGGCCCGCCGGCAGCGATCGCAAAAGCGACATCATTCTGCTGACCTCCGGCACCACCGGAACACCCAAGGGCGCCAAGCGCTCCGCGGGCAGCGGAGGTGCCGGCGACCTCAAGGCGGTGCTCGACCGGACGCCATGGCGCGCCGAGGAGCCGATCGTCATCGTGGCCCCGATGTTCCATGCATGGGGATTCTCCCAACTCCTGTTCTCGGCGCTGCTGGCCTGCACGATCGTGACGCGGCGCAAGTTCGATCCCGAAGCCACCCTCGACCTGGTCGACCGGCACCAAGCAACCGGTCTGGCCGTCGTCCCGGTGATGTTCGACCGCATCATGGATCTCCCCGACGATATCCGAAACCGCTACAGCGGCAGGTCACTTCGCTTCGCCACCGCTTCCGGCTCACGGATGCGCCCCGATGTGGTCACCGCATTCATGGATCAGTTCGGCGACGTGATCTACAACAACTACAACGCCACCGAGGCGGGCATGATCGCCACGGCGACGCCTGCGGACCTGCGCGCGGCACCCGACACCGCGGGCACGCCCGCCGACGGCACGGAGATCCGCATCCTCGGCAATGACTGCAGCGAGCTTCGCGCAGGCGATGTCGGACAGATCTACGTCCGCAGCGGAACCCTGTTCGACGGCTACACGTCTGGGGCCACGAAAGATTTCCACGATGGGTTCATGGCGTCGGGCGACATGGGTTATCTCGACGAGGCCGGTCGCCTGTTCGTGGTGGGGCGCGACGACGAGATGATCGTCTCCGGGGGAGAGAACGTCTACCCCATCGAGGTGGAGAAGGCGCTGTCCGCCCATGCCGAGGTGGCCGAGGCGGTGGTGCTCGGTGTCGACGACGAGCAGTACGGGCAGCGCTTGGTCGCCTACGTCGTGCTGACAGCCGGGGCGTCGGCGACCCCGGAGACCCTCAAGCAACACGTTCGCGAGAGCCTCGCGAATTACAAAGTGCCGCGCGACATCACGGTCCTGTCTGAGCTGCCACGGGGCAGCACGGGCAAGATCCTGCGGAACGAGTTGCGTTAACCGCCTGCCGGCGCCGGGGCCATCGCGGTGTCGACGGTGCTCGAGCGGGGCAGCCCGCACGCGACGCGCAGTTCGTCGAAGGCCTGGACCATGGCGTCGGTGGCCTCGTGTGTGTCGGCGAAGGTGCGATCGTCGGAGAGTACCGCGATGTCGACCTGGTCGACGTAACTCCAGACCGTCATGTTGAACGCGCTCGCCGCGGAAAGCACTCCGACAGAGTAGATCTCGCTGACGGGTGCGCCGCCGATGTGGCCGCGCTGCCGGGGTCCGGGGACATTGGAGACCGCGACGTTCATCAGCCGGTTGTGGTCCGCGTGCTTGGACTGGGCGCGGAACAGCGCCGGTGCCAGCGGTGGTGGCAGGTACTCCAGCATCCGGCCCTGCAGCGTGGGGCCGAGCAGTTCGTTGGTCTCCTTGCCCCTGGCGGTGGCCAGCGAGGTCAGCCTCACGCGCTCGAGCGGATCGTCGATGTGCACGGGCAGCGACACCATGATGCCGCCGATCTCATTGCCGGTGACCCGCTCGGTGGACTTGTCGGTGCTCACCGGGACCGTCGCCATCAGGGGGCGGTCGGCGTGGCCGTCGTAGCGCAACAACAACTCCCGCAGACCTCCGGCGGCGACCGCGAGCACGACGTCGTTGAAGGTCACGCCGAGATGCTTACCGGTCTCCTTCACCTCGGCCAACGACAGGGTCGCGGTCGCGAACGTGCGCACCGGGGACACCACGTGGTTGAGAAAGGTCGGGGGAGCGTTGAACGGCTTCGCCAGATCAGGCTGGTCATCTCGGGTCTTCGCGCGCTTGCGCAGCCGCGTCACTCCCCGGGCGGCGTCGGCCACCAGATGCGGCAGCGCCGCCATGTTCTGGAAGTGGTCGAGTTGCGCCTCCCACAGCAGCCGGCCTGGCGACGGCGCAGGGCACTGGTCGGGTGGTTCGTCGCGTTCTTCTCGCGGGGACCCGGCCAGATCCATCAGCCGCGCAAGCAGATTGGCCGATGCCACACCGTCGGCCAGAGTGTGGTGGACCTTGCCGATGAGTGCGAAGCGGTCCGCGGCCATCTCCTCGGCGAAGTAGAACTCCCACAGTGGGCGGGTGCGGTCCAGCGGCGTGCTGGCGATCTCTCCGATCACCTGATCGAGTTCGCGACGACCGCCGGGAGCCGGAACGCGCACCCGGCGCAGGTGGTAGTCGAGGTCCACCGGGCAGTCCTGCATCCACATCGGGTGGTGCAGCCGCCACGGGATGTCGACCAGGCGGTAGCGCAGCGGCTCCAGCAGATGAAGCCGGCGCACCACGGTCCTGCGGAACGCCTCGAACCCGAACTCGCCGTCGTAGTGGGCGGCGTCGATCACCGCGACCTTCAACGTGTGCGTGTGCAGACTGGGTGTCTCGCTGTACAACAGCATGGCGTCCATGCCGTTGAGCCGCTTCATGGTGAACCATGCAACCACCCGGGTTTCATGATCAGGGTGGTTTGACCGAATGCGTCAGGCGCCGATGGCGGCCAGCGCCTCCCGGGTGTCCAGGTCTACGAACGCCGCCGCATACCGCTGCGCAAACGCCAGGCAGATGTCCGCCCGCTGCCAGGCGTCCCCACCCGAGAGGGTGGCCATCCAGATGGCCAGGCCGTGCGCGACCGACGCCCGATAGCCCAGCCAGATGTCCCCGGCGGTCGGCATCTCGCCGGCGGGCAAGTGCAGCGCACCGCGGTACTCCTCGAGCAGGTCGCGCTCGGACCGGCGGCGGTCCTCAATGGTGAGAGCGCCCTGCAGGAAATAGCCGAGGTCCAGCGAAAAGTTCCCGCGCCGCACCATCTGCCAGTCCAGGAAGCCGACCGTCTGGTCCGGCAGCACGTAGGTGTTGCCGATGTGCGGGTCACCGTGCAACAGGGTGGGAGGTGCGAATGACGATTCGGTGAGTGTTCCGATGTAGCGCGTCCAGATGTCGACGAAGAGGTCCGTCCCAGTGAGCGCGAGGACTTCGGCGGGCACCGTGTCGCCCAATCGCTCGTGCGCGATGTGCAGCGGCGCGTACTCGAGCCCGGCGAAGGCGACGAAGGGCTCGACCCAGGTCAGCGCGGGCTCCTGGGCGAGTCGGTCGCCCCAATACTGGCTGTGCAGCCGGGCCAGGCCCCGCACGCCGCCAGCGACCTGATCCACCGTCATCGGTCGGGTGGAGTCACGGGGATCGGCTCCTCGCGACACCACGTCCTCCATCACCATCAGGAAGTCGCGCCGGCCCTCGTCGATGATCGCCGCGTAAACCGCCGGATGGTCAAGGGGCAAAACGACTCCCGATGAGAACAGTCGCGGTTCGTGGTACAGCCCGCTGGTCAGCGCGACGAGGTCGGCGTGCTCGGGGTCGACGGCCTTGGCGAACACCGTCGCCGGTCCGGCGCCCGCCGCGTAGCTGAGTCCGAGGCGCGCTCTGCGGTTGGTTCCGTCGTCGCGCAGCACGACCTGCACCGCGTCGACTTCCGCGCCCGGAAAGTGCTGTGCGAGCACTGAAGTCATCCACTCCGGGGTGATCTCATCCCAGCCCTGCGGAATCGACAGTTCCGCGGCGGTCATCGTGTTTCCCGGCTACTTCAGGCAGCTGCCGCCATCGACCGGCAGTGTGACGCCGGTGATGTAGCGAGCTTCGTCGGAGGCCAGGAACAATACTGCGTTGGCGATGTCCTCGGGCTCGACCCAACCGATCGGCAGGGTGTGCATCAACTGACCGATCACCTTCATGTCATCAGGACCCGGGTTCTCCAGGTCCGGCCGGAACAGCTTCATCGTCGGCTCGTTCATGAACAGCGGGGTGTTCACATTGGTGGGGTGCACCGAGTTGACGCGGATGTTCTGCGCGCCCAGCTCGACCGCGAAGGTTCTCATCAGGCCGACGACGCCGTGCTTGGCGGCGACGTAATGACCGGTGTGCGGGTACGCCTTGAGCCCGCCGACGGAGCTGGTCAGGATGATCGAGCCGCCCCGGCCGCCCTTGAGGATATGGGGGACAGCGGCTTTCACGGACTTCCACACACCGCTGAGGTTGACGTCGATCATGTCAGTCCAGTCGCCTTCGCTGGTCTTGTCCAGCGTGTGGCCGCCGTTGCCGATACCGGCGTTGGCCACGATGATGTCGAGCCGACCGAACTCCTCGACGCCGGCGTCCACCGCCGCCTTCAGCGCGTCGTAGTCACGCACGTCGACCTCGGTGGTGTGGATACGGCCACCGGCGTTCTTGACCAGATCTGCGGTTTCGGCGAGATCTTCCGGGGTCGACAAGGGGATCAGCACGCTGTCGATCTGCTTGCAGATGTCGACGGCGATGATGTCGGCGCCCTCTTCGGCCAGCCGCACCGCGTGCGCCCGCCCTTGTCCACGGGCCGCGCCGGTGATGAACGCGACCTTGCCTTCTACACGTCCTGCCATGTCTGTCAGTCCTTTTGTGAGGGGTTTCTTGGTTTTCAGGAGACGAAGGTGGGCATCGAATCCCAGCCGCGAACTGCGGTGGTCTGCGACGGAACGGCGTTGGGCCAGTCGACTTCCCACTCGGGGAACCGTTTGAGGATCTCCTCGAGTGCGATCCGGCCCTCCAGCCGGGCGAGTGCGTTGCCCATGCAGAAGTGCGTGCCGGCACCGAACGTCATGTGCGAGTGCTGCTCTCGGTGGATGTCGAAAACGTCGCCGTTGGGTGGAAAGCGGCCGTGGTCGCGGTTGGCGGCACCCACCAACAGCAGCATGGCGCTGCCTTCCGGCACCGGCTGGCCGTAGTACTCGGTGTCGCGCGCAACGTAGCGGGCTATTTGAAGTGCCGGCGGTTCCCAGCGCAGGATCTCTTCGACCGCCTGTGGGATGAGGGCGGGGTTCTCCGCCATCTCCCGACGCTGGTCGGGGTGTTCGGCCAGCGTCTTGCCGGCCCAGCCGATCAGCCGGGTGGTGGTCTCGGCGCCCGCCGTGGCGACCACGGTGAGGTACATCAGTAACTCGTCCCGCCGCAACCGCCGCACGGTGCCGGTCTCGTCCTCGAACTCAACGTTGAGCAGGTCGGTCATGATGTCGTCCGATGGATGCTCGGTGCGGTAGTCGAGGAACTCGGCGAACACCTCACCGGTGGCGAGCAGGTCGACCTGCTCGCTCTGCAGGGTCGCCTCCCCATGGTCGGCGACCCGGCGCTGGTGCTCTTCCGGAATCCCCAGGAGCATCCCGATCACCCGCATCGGCATCTGCTCGCCGAGGTCGTTGACGAAGTCGAATCGGCCGGTGCCGACCAACGGGTCGAGGCACCGGGCGGTGAACTCGCGGATCTGCGGTTCCAGGGCATGCACCTTGCGCGGGGTGAACATCCGAGACAGCAAGTTGCGGTGGATGTTGTGGATGGGCGGATCCTCGAAGATCAGTGTGCCGGGAGGGATCTCCATGCCGGACTTGATGATCTCCAGCAGCGCGCCGCGACCGGAGATGAAGGTCTCGTGGTCGATCACGGCCCTGTTGACATCGTCGTAGCGGCTCAACGCATAGAAATCGTGCTTGCTGTTGTAGTACAGCGGTGCTTCCTCGCGGATGCGGGCGAACACCGGGTAGGGGTTCATGTTGAGTTCGACGCTGTACGGGTCGTAGTACAACTCCTCCGCCGTCGCGGCGTCAGCGCTGATCGTCAAGGGTGTCCCTCTCGCCGGACCGGTCATTCGTAAGACATCGGGCTGCAATCTGTCTCACAACTCTGGCATCGCCGATGCGGAAGTGTCAATGGGGGACTCGTTTTAGGCAATCAATCTTCTCTGAAGAGAAGAACAGTCTTCTCCGAAGTGAAAGTGGTCTGGAAGCGGCACCGTAGACCACTGGGCGTGCGAATCGAATTCTAGGAGAAGGAGAGCTGGCTTCTCAGCTATTCGGCGGTGAAGCCGTGCGCGCAGAAGTCCCAGACCTCGTCGGCGGTGATCGGATTGATCGTGCCATCGCCGGCGTCACTGCTGGACTGCGCGACGAACATCACCGTCTGCATCGTCATGGCGGCCATACGCTTCGGATTGATTCCGTCGCGCAGCTCGCCGGCCGCGCTGGCCTGTTCCATCAGCTCGGTGAGCAGCGCGAGCAACGGCGCGTGAGCGATCTTGACCTCGGACGGATGAGAGACCAGAAGGCGCGGAGCGAAATCGGTAAACAGAGGTCGCCGGGCCGCGGGATCCGGACGCGACGACTCGAACAGGAGCTGGATCGCGACCTTGAGGCGTTCGAGTGGATCTTCCTGGCCGGAGGTGGCGGCGCGGATCTGGTCGGCCGACCGGCTCAGGGCATCCTCGAACAGGGCGAGCAGGAGCTCGTGTTTTCCGTCGAACTGCAGGTAGAAGCTTCGCAGAGACTGGCGGGAGCGATCGACGACCTCTTGGACGGTGAAGTCGGTGCTGCCCTTCTCGATGATGATGGCCTGCGCGGCGTCGAGGAATCGCTGCACGCGTTGGGCGGCCCGGAGTTTCGCGGTCTTGATCGAGCGCTCGACCGCGCGCTGCTTCCAGGCGGGTTCCTCGCTGGGGCTGGTCACCGGCGGCTCGGACGCAGGCCGACTGGGGAGAACATGAACTGACTGTACCGGAGAACGCCTTGCCATAACGGTCCACGACCTCCTCTCGGCCCACGTGTCTGAGATTGTAACTTCCTCACCGCGAGAATAGTATTCTCATTTTGGTGATAACAGAAGGCCCAGATATTGCGCCGGGTCCGGGCGTCGTCACTCCTACCATTCCGCCTCCCAGTACCCCCACTGGGCCTGCCGAAACCCGAGGACTCGCTCGTGTACATCGACTATGACGTCACCGACAGGATCGCGACGATCACCCTCAACCGGCCTGAGGCGGCCAACGCCCAGAATCCGGAGCTGCTCGACGAGCTCGACGCGGCGTGGACCCGGGCCGCGGAGGACAACGACGTGGCGGTCATCGTGTTGCGGGCCAACGGCAAGCACTTCTCCGCCGGCCATGACCTCAGGGGCGGCGGTCCGGTGCCCGACAAGATCACCCTGGAGTTCATCATCGCCCACGAGGCGAAGCGCTACCTCGAGTACACGCTCCGCTGGCGCAATGTCCCCAAGCCGTCCATCGCCGCCGTCCAGGGCCGCTGCATCTCAGGCGGGCTGCTGCTGTGCTGGCCCTGCGACCTGATCGTCGCCGCCGATGACGCGCAGTTCTCCGACCCGGTCGTTCTGATGGGTATCGGGGGCGTCGAATACCACGGCCACACCTGGGAACTCGGGCCCCGTAAGGCGAAGGAGATCCTGTTCACGGGCAGGGCGATGAGCGCCGAGGAAGTCCACGCCACCGGGATGGTCAACAAGGTGGTGCCGCGGGATCAGCTCGACACGGAGACCAGGGCGCTGGCCGAACAGATCGCCAAGATGCCGCCATTCGCCCTGCGCCAGGCCAAGCGCGCGGTCAACCAGACATTGGACGTGCAGGGTTTCTACGCCGCGATCCAGTCGGTCTTCGACGTCCACCAGACCGGCCACGGCAACGCACTGAGCGTCAGCGGATGGCCGGTACTGGTCAACCTCGACGAGATGAAGGCCAACATCAAGTAGCGATCTCGGGCGAATCAGAGCTCGGCGAGGCGCGGCGCCGACCCGCGGGCCCTCAGGCCCGCTCCGGCCTTCTTCGTGAGTTCGCGTGAGCTGCCCAGCAATCCGTCGAGCACCAGGGCGCGCTCCACGTGGCGGTGCAGGCCGTGCTCGGCGGTGAAGCCGATGCCGCCGAGCACCTGCTGACAGTGTCGTGCGGCGGTCAGCGCGGCTTTGCCTGCTGCGGCCTTGGCCAGCAACGCGGTCAGGTCGTTGTTGTCCACACCGGGCAGGCTCAGCGTGGCCTCGGCGCCTTCGATGGCCACGAGCGTCTCGGCGAGTCGGTGCCGGACCGCCTGGAACCCTGCGATCGGGCGGCCGAACTGCACGCGGTCCAGAGCATGTTGACGGGCCAGGGTCAGCATCGCCCTGGCCGCACCGACAAGCCACCAGCCCAGTGCCCGGCGGGCCTCGGCGAGCCGGAGCAGCTCGCCCTCATCCACCCGGCGCAGCGGCAGACCACCCAGGACCGTGGTGCCGACAACGGTGCGTTCCCACACCACCTGGCTGCCGCCGACGTAAGACAGTGGGGGGGTGCCACCAGGTTCGCGGTTGGAGGACTGCAGCACCACATCGTTGAGAATTGAGGCGTGCGAACCGGTTTCGCCCAGAAGCCGGAACACCAGAGGTATTGCGAGCTCGGGCATGTCGGTCAGCATGTCGCCCCAGCCCAGCTCGGCCAGCGCCGAATCCAGCTCGGGGCCTGACACCGACAGCATGGTCTTGCGGAGTCCGACCTCGAGAAGTTCGAGCGACGCAGAATCGGCTCCCGCGTCGGGTTGGTCAGCCACTGTCACTCCTTCCCGAGGTCCAGCAGGCGGCGGGCGATGATGTTGCGCTGCACTTCGGCAGTTCCTCCGTAGATGCTGGCCGCCCGCGAATACAGGTACTCGGTGCGCCATTCGGTGTCTTCGAGTTCGACGGCGCCGGGCAGTAGATCACGCACGGTGTCGTAGAGCTGCTGTTCGGCGCCGGCCAGCAGCACCTTGTCGATCGAGGTGTCCGGACCCAGCTTCTGACCGGCTGCCAGCCGGTGCTGGGTGTCCCGGGACCGGCAGCGCAACGTGTGCAGAGCCAGATAGGCCGCGCCCAGATCGGCGTCCGCGGCCGGGCCGAGTTCGGTCTTGACCGCATCGACCAGCGCATCAAGGCGTGAGTACAGGTAGGCGATGCGCTGCCAGAAACAGGTCGAGCGTTCGTACGGGAGCAGATCCATTGCCAGGCGCCAACCATCGCCGGGCTTGCCGAGCATCCGGCTGGAGTCCACCACCACGTCGTCGAAGTACACCTCGCAGAACTCGTCGACACCGTGCATCGTTTGCAGCGGTCGGACAGTGATGCCCGGAGTGTCGACGTCGACGAAGAAGGCGGTGATCGCCTGATGATTGGGGGTGTCGGCATCGCCGGTACGGGTGAGCAGGATGCACCGGTGCGAATACTGGGCGAAACTGGTCCACACCTTCTGGCCGTTGATGATCCAGCGATTGCCCGCCGATTCGGGGTCGAGCACGGCGCGGGTGGTCAACGACGCCAGGTCGCTTCCCGATCCCGGCTCGGAGAACCCCTGGCACCACGTTTCCTGGCCGGACAGCAAGCGCGGCACCATCTCGGCGGTGAGTTCGGGCGCGGCGTAATCGATCATCGTGGGCGTCAGCACCTCGAGCATCGAGTAGGGCCCGGGTTCGTCGAGCCTGCGACCCACGATCTCTTCGCCGACGATGGCGCGCAGGATCATCGGCCCGCCCAGGCCGCCTGCCTCGACCGGCCACCCGTACCGCATCCAGTCGGCGTCGTACAACGCGCGTAGCACGCGCGAGTGTTGCGCCTGGTGGGCGTCGAGCGAATGGTCGTCGGGCGGGGTCAGGTCGTTCTCGTCGAGCCACGCCCGCAGCGCAGTCCGGAACGTGGCGGGTTCGAACAGGTCGGTCATCCGGCTTCGGGCCTGCCGATCGCGTGCGGTCGACCCGAGTCGTGCTCGCCGCTGCGCCGGATGAAGGTCATGGCACGGGTTTTCAGCCGCCAACCGTTCTCGGTGCGGACGTAGGTGTCCTTGTAGTAGCCGATGCGCATGTCGTGCTGGGAGTGCTCGATGAAGCACAGGGGCTGGGTGCCGGTTGCGGTATCCCGGGTGTCGTCGTCGAAGGCGATGAGCGCGGTCCCGGTCATGAACAGGCCCTTTGGCGCGGCATCGACGAGGACCGGAAATCGGTTCAGGGTGTAGGTGTCACCAAATGCGCTGTAGGTGCCGTCGGGGGTGAAGACCTCGACCAACCCGTCGACGTCACCCTGGGTGATGGTGACGGCGTACTTGGCGAGGAGCTGCTGGATCTCGACCAGGTCATCGGTCCTGGTCGCGGCTGGAGGCCGACTACTGGTTGGTGTCATTCTTGAAGACCTTACCGCCCTTCATTACAAAGTTGACATCTCGTGTAACGCTAATGTCGGCGAGGGGATCGCCGGGAACCGCGATGATGTCGGCGAGTTGACCCACGGCCAGCCGCCCCCGGTCGGTGACGTTGATCAGGTCGGCGGCGATCACGGTCGCCGACCGCAGCACCGCGGCGGCGGGCATACCCCAGTCCACCAGCGTCACCAGTTCGTCGGCGTTGCGGCCGTGGGGGATGGCGGGCGCGTCGGTGCCGACGGCGATCTTCACCCCCGCCTCGTAGGCCGCCTTGATCGAGGTCTTGGCCTTGGGAAACATCTCGGCAGCCTTGTCCTGCAACACCTTCGGCGCCTTGGATACGTCCATCGCCTCGGCCAGCCGCCGGGTGGTCACCAGGAAGCGATCGTTGTCGACGAGCGCCTGGATGGCTTCGTCATCCATCAGGAAGCCGTGCTCGATGCAGTCGATGCCACAGGCGACGGCGTGCTTGACGGCTTCGGCGCCGTGGGTGTGCGCGGCCACCCGAAGACCACGGCGGTGCGCCTCGTCGACGATCGCCCGCAACTCTTCGTCCGAATAGTGTTGCGCACCGGCTTCTCCGGTCAACGACATCACGCCGCCCGAGACACACACCTTGATCAGCTGAGCGCCGTGCTTGATCTGGTAACGCACCGCCTTGCGAACCTCGTCGACGCCGTTGGCGATGCCCTCTTCAACGGTCAGCTCGAGCGCTCCCGGCATGAACGCGGCGAACATCGTCGGGTCGAGGTGCCCCCCTGTGGGGGTGATCGCATGTCCGGCCGGGATGACGCGTGGGCCCTCGATCCAGCCGGCGTCGATCGCCTTTCCCAGCGCCACGTCGAGCAGGTAGCCACCCGTCTTGACGAAGAGTCCGAGGTTGCGCACGGTGGTGAAGCCGGCGCGCAGCGTGCGGCGGGCGTTCCCGACGGCGCGCAGGACCCGGGTGGGCGGGTCGTCCTGAACCTGTGACAGGCCGGGGTTCTCGCCCCGTCCGCCCATCAGGAGGTTGACCTCCATGTCCATCAACCCGGGCAACAGGATCGCGTCGCCCAGATCGATCACCTCAGCGCCCGCGGGTGCGTCGCCACCCACCCCGACAATGACGTCACCGTCGACGTGGATGACCCCCGGCCGGATGATCTCGCCGGCGTCGACGTCGACGTAACCCGCCGCCTTGAGGGTCGTCGATGAGCGGCGTGCGCGAACAGAATCGGGCTGAGTCACGCTCAGACCACCGGCTCCTTGATGAGTTGGACATATGCCGCACCGGCATCCAGCACCCGCGGCTGCTTCCACACTTCGATCGGGAAGCTCACCATGACGATCGACTGGCCCAGATGCACCAGGGCCTTGGCGTCCTCCGGCATTCCCTTGAGCGGGAAACGCGCGTCGACGTAGACCATGATGTCCTCGAGCCGCGCCATGCCGGCATCGTAGAGTTCCTGCATTTCGTCCATCGACGAGTTGAGTCGCTTCTGATAGCGCTGTTCCTCGGTGGGCAGACACCAGTCGCTGAACCGCTCCAGATCGGCGAATTCCTCAGGCAGTTTAGACATTTGCGGAATCCTTCTCGCTCTTGGTGTGGGCTGCACCGTTGGCCGAATCTTGTCCCGTCGCTTCGCTCGCCCCGGCCCCGTTGCCGCTCGCTTTGGCCTCCTGGTACCGGTCAACATACTTGTGCGCGGTGTGGTGCAGGTGGCGAAGCAGGACTTCCTGGTCGCACAGCGGGAAGTCGAGCACTGCCCGGGTGCCGATCTGGGTCTGGGTCGCCTCCAGTGTGTTGGCGTCCTGGTGCGCGTACTCCTTGAACGTCACCGCGGCCAGTTCCTGGGACAGTCGCTCGCGCAGGTTCTTCGGCGGCACGAAGTAGAGGTCGGCCTCGAAGATGTGGCTGTCCACGCCGGTGGGCCAATAGTTGTACGTCAGATACCAGCCCGGCGCCCAGAACAGCAGGGTGAAGTTCGGGAAGAACTCGAACGAATCCTGGCCCCAGGTCTTGTGGCGACCGGGGTTGATGGCCGGCGGCAGCTCGTCGGGCAGGATGCCGTTGATCTTCGGGCGGTCCCAGGGCCCGAACAGGCCGCTGTGCAGGATCCGCTCGATGGGCTTGACCATGCTCAGGTCCTTCGGCGGGCTCATGCCACCCCACGACGAGATCATCGAGTGGTCGCCCTTGATGTCGTAGTGCAGCGCCTCGAAGCCGAACTTGGCGAGCTTCTCGGCCTCCTCCTTCTCCGCCTGCTTCATGTGCAGGATCGGTGCGTGGTAGAACTCGACGAACGCGTCGATGAACAGCTTCCAATTCGACTTGATCTCCGCGCGGTAGCTGTAGTGCTCGGTCATCTCGTGGAAGGGGTAACCCTTGAGTCCCTGGCCGAACTCACCCAGATACTCCTCCAGCGATACCGCGTCATCGTCGAAGTTGACGAAGATGAAGCCCTCCCACACCTCGCAGCGCACCGGCTTGAGCGGGTAGTCGGCCTTGTCGACGTCGAAGAACTCCTGCTCCTGCTGGATGAACGTCAGATCGCCCTTGAGGTCGTAACGCCACGCGTGGTATTTGCAGACGAATTGGCGGCAGGTGCCAGACACTTCGTTACCGGGGTAGTCGTTCCACACCAGCTTGTTACCGCGGTGCCGGCAGAGGTTGTAGAAGGCTCGGATCTGCTCGCCGTCGTTGACGATGATGATCGATGTGCCCGGGCCGACCGACGGCAGCTCGCGGGTGATGTAGCTCCCCTTCTTGGGAATCAGTTCGACGCGGCCCATCTGTAGCCAGGTCTTGCGGAAGATGGCCTGCTGCTCCAGCTTCCAGTGCTCCGGGTCAATCGAGTCCTCGTAGTTGACCGGAGCAGTGCCGAGCTCCGGCCAGTTCTCGGTCCAGCTGCCGACGTCCGGCTTCTTGAAGAAGGCCATGTCTCAGTTCTCCTTTGGTGAGTTGCTGCCGGCGGGTTCTACGCCGAATGTGTTCAGTGCCATGGCGAGCAGGTGGTAGCCGCCGACCGTGAAGACGAAATCCATGAGCTGCCGCTTGTCGAACCGTTCACCGAGGGCGGCCCAGGTCGCATCGGACAACCGGGTCTTCTCGAGGAGTTCGTCGACCGCCGCCAGCACCGTGCGGTCGAACTCGTCGGCGGCCTCGCCCCGCTGCAGCGCGGTGATGTCGTCCATCGTCAGGCCGGCCTGCTGGCCGATCGCGACATGCTCGTCCCACTCGTAGGCGCAGGCCGTCAGGTGCGCTATCCGCAGCACCGCGAGCTCGCGAAGGCGAGGAGCCAGCGTCGACCGGGTCAGCAGGTAGAAGCTGAAGGTCAGATAGGCCTTGGTCAGGTCGGGGTGATGGACGAACGTACCGATGGCATTGCCTGCCGCAGCCGGGTTGCGGCGCTCCTCAGGCAACATCCGCAGGGCGTGCAGAACGTCGTCGTCCCAGTGTTCGGCTGCCAACGGCGGCAGGTTCACGGCACTCTCCCTCGTCTCGCGCGGTGCTGAGCCTCTCGGCGATGAGAATCAGATTCTCATATTTGACCAATAGATTTCCACGTCTCGCTGGGATCGTCAATGGAACAGTCCTGATGACGGCCGCGTGTGAAGCTTCCGTGGACTGGTCGGGGGACGAAAAGTGCAGGTTCAGGCGCATTTGGTCATTTCCGCCCTGTTGATTCTCGCAGGGAGAGAGGCTAGTTTTCATTAGTAGAGAACATGGCCGGAACTACGCTGGTTCCCAACGGTGCCGCGCACTCCTACGAAAGGACCGCCTGTGAACAAGGACGACATGATTTTGATCAGCGTCGATGATCACATAGTTGAGCCGCCTGACATGTTCAGGAATCATCTGCCGAAGAAGTACATCGATGAGGCGCCGCGGTTGGTGCATAACGCCGATGGGTCCGATACCTGGCAGTTCCGCGACATTGTGATTCCGAACGTCGCGCTGAACGCGGTGGCCGGTCGGCCCAAGGAGGAGTACGGCCTGGAGCCTCAGGGTTTGGATGAGATCCGTAAGGGCTGCTACGACGTCGATGAGCGGGTCAAGGACATGAACGCCGGCGGCATCCTGGGTTCGATGTGTTTCCCGTCGTTTCCGGGGTTCGCGGGCCGGTTGTTCGCGACCGAGGATCCGGAGTTCTCGTTGGCGTTGGTGCAGGCCTACAACGATTGGCATGTCGAGGAGTGGTGCGGGGCGTATCCGGCACGGTTCATCCCGATGACGTTGCCGGTGATCTGGGATGCCCAGGCATGTGCGGACGAGGTGCGCCGCAACGCCAAGCGCGGGGTGCACTCGTTGACGTTCAGCGAGAACCCGGCCGCGATGGGGTATCCGAGTTTTCACGACGATTACTGGACGCCGCTCTGGGAGGCGTTGGTGGACACCGACACCGTGCTCAATGTGCACATCGGGTCCTCGGGGCGGTTGGCGATCACCGCCGCGGATGCGCCGATGGATGTGATGATCACGTTGCAGCCGATGAACATCGTGCAGGCTGCGGCGGATCTGTTGTGGTCCAAGCCGATCAAGAAGTACCCCGACCTCAAGATCGCGCTCTCCGAGGGCGGCACCGGCTGGATTCCGTATTTCCTGGATCGCGCGGACCGCACCTACGAGATGCACTCGACGTGGACGGGTCAGGACTTCGGCGCCCAGAAGCCCAGCGAGGTGTTCCGCGACCACTTCCTGACGTGTTTCATCTCCGACCCGGTCGGGGTGCAACTACGCAACCAGATCGGTATCGACAACATCTGCTGGGAAGCCGACTACCCGCACAGTGACTCGATGTGGCCGAGCGCACCCGAGCAGCTCGACGAGGTGCTCAAGGCCAACAACGTGCCCGACGACGAGATCAACAAGATGACCTACGAGAACGCGATGCGCTGGTACCACTTCGACCCGTTCACCCACATCCCCAAAGACCAGGCCACCATCGGCGCGCTACGCAAAGCCGCCGAAGGCCACGACGTCTCCATCCAGGCGCTGAGCAAGCACGATCACGGCGGAGCAAGCTTCGCCGACTTCGCGGCGAACGCCAAGGAACTGACCGGCAACAAGGACTGACCGAGTAGCGATTTCGGCGTGCTTGGTGGCGTTCAGCGCGACCAGACACGCCGAATTCGCTTGCACCGAAGGAGTGAGCCGTGCCTGGCGGGATGAGTTTCGAACTGACCGAGGATCAGGAGCTGATCCGGAAGTCGGTCGCCGAACTGGCGTCGAAGTTCGACGACCACTACTGGATGGAGAAGGACCAGGCGCACGAGTTCCCCCAGGAGTTCTACGACGCCATCGCCAAGGGCGGCTGGCTCGGCATGACGATCCCGGAGGAGTACGGCGGGCACGGGTTGGGCATCACCGAGGCCACCCTGCTGCTCGAGGAGGTGTCGCGGTCCGGCGCGGCGATGAACGGAGCCAGCGCCATCCACCTGTCGATCTTCGGCATGCAGCCGGTGGTCAAGCACGGCTCCGATGAGCTCAAGGCGGCGACGCTTCCCCGGATCGTCGACGGTGATCTACACGTCTGTTTCGGCGTCACCGAACCCGGTGCGGGACTGGACACCTCACGGATCACCACGTTCGCCAAACGCGAAGGTGACAGGTACCGGGTCAATGGTCGCAAGGTGTGGATCTCGAAAGCGCTGGAATCCGAGAAGATCCTGCTGCTCACCCGGACCGAGTCGCCGGCCGACTTGGAGAAGCGCGGCGCCAAGAAGACCGACGGCATGACGTTGTTCATGACCGACCTTGACCGTGACCACGTCGACATCCGCCCGATCAACAAAATGGGGCGTAACGCCGTCAGCTCCAACGAACTGTTCATCGACGACCTCATGGTGCCGGTGGGGGATCGGGTCGGTGAAGAGGGCCAGGGATTCAAATACATCCTCGACGGCCTGAACCCTGAACGGATGCTCATCGCGGCCGAGGCGCTGGGCATCGGGCGCGTCGCACTCGAGAAGGCCGTCAAGTACGGAAACGAGCGGGTGGTCTTCAACCGGCCGATCGGCATGAACCAGGGCCTGCAGTTCCCGCTGGCCGACTCGTTGGCGCGGCTGGATGCCGCCGAGTTGGTACTGCGCAAGGCGACATGGCTCTACGACAACGGGAAACCCTGTGGCCGCGAAGCGAATACGGCCAAGTACCTGTGCGCCGACGCGGGTTTCGACGCCGCTGACCGGGCGCTGCAGCTCCACGGTGGCATGGGCTACTCCGAGGAGTATCACGTGTCGCGCTACTTCCGTGAAGCGCGGCTGATGAAGATCGCCCCGGTCAGCCAGGAGATGATCCTGAACTTCCTCGGCGAGCACGTCCTCGGTATGCCCAGGAGTTACTGATGGGGTACGTCGACCTGACGGGTCGGGTGCTGCCGGTCGACGGCGCCATGGTGATGTAGACAGGTGACCGAACCGCACCCCGCACCCCTGGCCGGGGTCACCATCGTTACGATGGAGCAGGCCGTCGCCGCGCCGATGTGTACCCGGGTGCTGGCCGACTTCGGCGCCCGCGTCATCAAGGTGGAGAACCCCAACGGCGGTGACTTTGCGCGCGCCTACGACGATGTCGTCAACGGACCGGGCGGCCTGGCAGCGCATTTCGTATGGTGCAACCGTGGCAAGGAGTCGGTCACCCTCAACACGAAATCGCCTGCAGGGGTGGACCTGCTACACCGGTTGCTCGATCACGCGGACGCGTTCGTGTCGAACCTCGCGCCCGGCGCGACGGCGCGTCTGGGTGTCTCGTCCGCCGATCTCGCCGTGCGGCACCCCGGGGTGATTCCGGTCGAGATCGACGGCTACGGGCCCGGCGGGCCGATCTCTCACAAGCGGGCCTACGACCTTCTGGTGCAGGCGGAGTCGGGCTCGTGTGCGATCACCGGGTATCCCGGGATGCCCGCCAAACCCGGGCCGGCGATGGCCGACTTCAGCACCGGCCTCTACGCTGCCATCTCCATCCTGGCGCTGCTGTTCGGGCGTGGCAACCGGCCCGCGGGTGCCGGGTCTTTCCGGGCACCGGCCGTCGAGCTGAGCCTGTTCGACGTGATGACCGACGTGATGGGATACGCCCTCACCTATACGCAGCACTCCGGTATCGACCAGCAGCCGCTCGGAGTCGGCTCACCCGCCGTGGCGCCGTACGGCGCGTTCCCCACCCGCGACGGCCAGACCGTCGTCCTTGGCACCACCAACGACCGCGAATGGCAGCGGGTCGCGCTGGAGATCATCGACCGCCCCGACCTCGCCGACGACCCCCGGTTCGCCACCAACTCCTCTCGCTGCGCACACCGCGAGATTCTCGATGAGGCGATCGGATCGTGGTGTGCGCGTCACGATCTCGCCGATATCCAGACGATCGCCGATGCCGCCGGGATCGGCAACTCCCGCTACAACGTTCCCAGCGAGGTGGTGGCGCATCCGCAACTGGCGGCACGCGACAGGTGGCGCACCGTCGCCACGCCCCACGGAGACATCCAGGCGCTGCGGCCGCCGCCGGTGATCAGCGGATTCGAACAACCCATGGGGGCGGTGCCCGGACTGGGGCAGCACACCGACGCCGTACTGGGCGAATTAGGCTTTACGCCAGAGGAATTGGCACGGCTTCGTGCCGACGGTGCGATCGGACCGGCCTACGGTGGCTGACGACCAGGTGCTGCTCTCGTCGGACCGCGACGGGGTGCGCACGTTGACCCTCAACCGGCCCGAACGCAAGAACGCGCTGGATGCCCGGCTGTGGGTGGAACTGGCCGACGCACTGCGCGCGCTCAAACGTGACCGCGACGTCCGCACGCTTGTGCTCACCGGAGCGGGTGGCGCGTTCTGTTCGGGTGCCGACATCGGCACCGGCGAGGACGTCCACCCGCGCTACAAGCTGGACCGGCTTACCGACGTCGCACTTGCGCTGCACGAACTCGCGGTGCCGACGATCGCCAAGGTCACCGGAATCGCGGTCGGGGCGGGCTGGAACCTGGCGCTCGGATGCGATCTCGTGGTCGCCACCCCCGAATCGCGGTTCTGTCAGATCTTCGCCAAGCGCGGACTGTCGGTGGATCTCGGCGGTTCCTGGCTGCTGCCCAAGCTGGTCGGCCTGCAGCAGGCCAAGCGACTGGTGCTGCTTGCCGACATGATCGGTGCCGACGAGGCGCACGCCCTGGGCCTGGTGACGTGGGTGACGGCGGCGAACGAGATCGACGGATTCGTCGACGAGTTGGCCGACCGACTGGCTGCAGGTCCGCCGTTCGCGCTGGCGCAGAGCAAGGCGCTGCTCAACGACGGTGCCACCACCACGCTGCGAGAGGCGCTGGCCAACGAAGCCCGGGCCCAGCCCGGTAACTTCGCGACTGCAGACTCGGCGGACGCCTACGCGGCTTTCGCCGCCAAGAAGGATCCGGAATTCACTGGTCGATGGGCGGTTCCGCCGCCCGGATCGGAGCAGAGGTAATGCGGGAGACCGTCATCGTCGGAGCGGTGCGCACGCCCGTCGGCAAGCGCAACGGTGGCCTGTCCGACCAGCATGCGGCCGACCTGTCGGCGCTGGTGCTCAACGAACTCGCCGAACGCACCGGCGTCGACCCCGACATCGTCGATGACGTGGTGTGGGGTTGCGTGTCCCAGGTGGGCGACCAGTCCAGCAACATCGGCCGCTACTCCGTGTTGGCGGCGGGCTGGCCCGAACACATCCCGGGTACCACCGTGAACCGGGCCTGTGGGTCGAGCCAGCAGGCGCTCGACTTCGCCGTGCAGGCCGTGATGTCGGGGCAGCAGGATGTGGTGGTCGCCGGGGGAGTCGAGGTGATGAGCCGGGTTCCGCTGGGCTCCGCACGCGCCACCGGAATGCCCTACGGGCCGAAAGTCCTTGCCCGGTATGACGGTTTCTCGTTCAATCAAGGGATCTCGGCGGAGATGATCGCGCAGCAGTGGAACCTGTCGCGCGGTCGGCTCGACGAGTACTCCGCCCAGTCCCACGAGCGCGCCGCCGCCGCGCAGGACGCGGGAGCGTTCAAGGACCAGATTGTCCCGGTCTTCACCGACGGTGGCATCGTCACCGAGGACGAGGGCATCCGCAGGGGCACGACGCCGGAGAAGCTGGCAGCACTCAAGCCGGCGTTCACCGAGGACGGCGTGATCCACGCCGGGAACTCGTCGCAGATCTCCGACGGCGCCTCGGCGATGCTCGTGATGACCGCCGAGCAGGCGGTGACCCTGGGCGTCACTCCGCTGGTGCGCTACCGCGCCGGCGCGGTCACCGGCGCCGACCCCAGGCTGATGCTGACCGGCCCGATCCCGGCGACCGAAAAGGTGCTGCACAAGGCGGGCGTGAGCCTGTCCGAGGTCGGTGTGTTCGAGGTCAACGAGGCGTTCGCGCCGGTTCCGCTGGCGTGGCTGGCCGATACGGGTGCCGACGAGAGCACGCTCAACCCGCTCGGCGGCGCCATCGCACTGGGCCATCCGCTCGGAGCGTCGGGTGGGGTGCTGATGACGCGGATGATTCATCACATGCGGGACAACGGAATTCGCTTCGGGCTACAGACCATGTGCGAGGGCGGCGGTACCGCCAACGCCACGCTGGTCGAGCTCATCGCTTAACGAGGAGAGTCACATGCGCCGCGATCTGTTCACCGAGGACCACGAGGCTTTCCGCGAACTCGCCCGCGACTTCGTCGAGAAGGAGGTCGTCCCCCACTACCCGGAGTGGGAGAAGGGCGGCCGGATGCCGCGTGATGTCTTCGAGCAGATGGGCTCGCTCGGCATGCTCGGGATGGCGATCCCCGAGGAGTACGGGGGCGGCGGTGAGCCCGACTACCGCTACAACGTCGTGCTTCAGGAGGAGGCGGCGCGTGCGCTGGTCACGCTGTCCACGGTGCGCACCCAACTCGAGGTGATCCTGCCGTACTTCCTGCACTACGCGAACGCCGAGCAGCGGCAGCGCTGGTTCCCGGGCCTCGCGGCGGGCACGCTGTTGACCGCGGTCGCGATGACCGAGCCCGGCACCGGGTCCGACCTTGCCGGGATGCGCACCACCGCGGTCCGGGACGGATCAGGAGACGGGGACTGGATCGTCAACGGCGCCAAGACATTCATCACCGGCGGCATGCAGGCCGACCTCGTGATCGTCGTCGCGCGCACCTCGACTGACCCGGACAACAGGCGCAAGGGTCTGACCCTGCTCGTCGTCGAGGACGGCATGGACGGTTTCACCCGCGGGCGTGAGCTCGAGAAGATGGGTTGCAAGGTGCAGGACACCGCCGAGCTGTCGTTCGTCGACGTCCGCGTGCCGGCGGCCAACGTGCTCGGTGAGGTGGACGAGGCGTTCGGCTATCTGGGACACAACCTCTCGCAGGAGCGGCTCACGGTGGCGGTCGGCTCGGTGGCGCAGGCACGTTCGGCCATCGGCGCGGCGATCGAGTACACCCAGAACCGGAAGGCGTTCGGCACCCCGGTGGCCTCGTTCCAGAACACCAAGTTCGAACTGGCGGCGTGCTCGACGGACGTGGAAGCCGCGCAGGCGATGCTGGACCGCGCGATCACCCTGCATGTCGAGGGTGAGCTCTCCGGTGCCGACGCCGCGAGGGTAAAGCTGTTCTGCACCGAGATGCAGCAGCGCGTGATCGACCGCTGTCTGCAGTTGTTCGGCGGTTACGGCTACATGATGGAGTATCCGATCGCCCGGCTGTACACCGATGCGCGGGTGGCCCGCATCTACGCCGGAACCAGCGAGGTCATGAAGGTGATGATCGCCAAGTCGCTCGGGCTGTAGCGGATTGGGCGCAGTTGGTCACGCTCAGCGTGACAGCGGGCACCGAAATCGCGGTGAAAGTGGGGCTTGTCACACGTCGCAAACCTACCTACTGTGTGTTCACTAGGTTGGTTGAGCGAGGAGTCCAGTGGCAGCCCCCGAACCCGCGTCGCGCCCTTATGCGACCCTCTTCGCCAAAGGCGAGGACCGCCGACAGCGCATCCTCGCTGTGGCGGAGCGGCTGCTGGCACGCAACGGCTGGCGCTCCACATCGCTTGCGCAGATCGCCAAGGAAGCGGGCGTGTCAGCCGCCGGCCTGCTGCACCACTTCGAGTCCAAGGAACACCTGCTCAACGCGGTGCTGGACGCCCGCGACGCCGACGACGACGCGCACGCGGACCGGTTCGGCGATCTGATCGCCGAGCTCATCCGGGTCCCGGAGCGCTTCGAGCGCGCTCCGGAACTCGTCGGCACCTACACCGTGCTGTTGGCGGAGAACATCGCCCCCGATGCCCCGCTGCACGACCGCCTGCACAACCGCTACCGCGACGCCGTGGACATCATCACGTCGATCATCGAGCGCGGGCAGAACAGCGGGAACTACCGGACCGACTTGAACGCGGCCAACAAGGCCGTAGAGATTCTCGCCTTCATCAACGGAATGGAGATTCTGTGGCTACTCGATCCTTCAATCTCGCTAACCGAGGTGTTCAAGGAGTACGCGGACTCGCTGGCTCGGGATCTGGCCCCGTCCAGGCTGACATGAGGTACCGGCTCGATGTCGTCTCGCCGACCGTCCTCGACGCGGTGCGGTTCGCCGGCGGCTGGATCTACGACCGGGTGATGGCGGGCTGGGATGTCACCGTGTTGGTGAACAGCGGCGAGGATGTGCGCGCCCTCGAGGTGCTCGGCGCCGAGGCCCTCGATCTGGAGTCGGTGCTGGAATCCTGGGAGCAGCGGCCGCATCCTCAGACCGTCGCAGTGGCCGCCGATCTCTTCGATCTCGACGACCGGGTGCGCCAAGGCGTGCTGGGTGCGCTGGAGCAGGGTGCGACCGAAGTGACCCTGTGGGGCGAACTCCTGCCGACCGAACTGAACAGCAGCGTGGATTCCGTCGAGCACCGCCTCAGCGCCGCCGCCCGTGCGTTCAAGGCGCAGGCGCTGGCGGTGGCCAACGGTGTGGCCAGGGAACCGGTCGGCGAGACCGAGACGTTCTGTTGCGGAACCATGGCTTCCGTCGCGGCCGACCTGGTTCCGGCCAGCTAGATCTCGATCAGGATTTTGCCGACGGCGCGTCCGTCGGCGACGTGACGCAACGCCGCCGCAGTCTGCGCGAGTGGGTACACCGCGCCGATGTGCGGGGACACGCGCCCCGACACCAGCAGGTCTCGCAGTTCACGCTCGTTGCGTTCGAACTCATCGGGCGCCACGTCCTGAAATTGAAACCCAAGGATGTGAATCCCCTTGATCAGCACGAGGTTCAACGGGATCCGGGGTATCACCCCTGATGCGTAGCCTACGGTCACGAAGCGTCCGCCGCGGCTCAGTGAGCGAAGCGCCGGTTCGGCGAGTTCGCCGCCGACCGGGTCGACCACCACGTCGGCTCCGTCCGGCAGTGCGCCGCGCAGCGCCGCCCGGAGGTCGCCGTCGGCGTAGTTGATCAACCGCTCGGCACCGTAATCGGCTGCCACACAGAGTTTCTCGGCCGAGGATGCCACCGCGGTGACGTGCGCGCCCATCGTGACGCCGAGCTGCACCGCCGCGAGCCCCACGCCCCCGCCGGCGCCGAGCACGACGAGTTCGTCGCCTGCGGTGAGCCGCGCCATCGAGCGCAGCGTGTGGTACGCCGTCCGGTGGGCGACGCCGAACGCCGCGGCGGTCTTCGTGTCGACGCCGTCGGGGATGCGGGCGAGGCCGGCCGGGTCGACCGCGACCCGTTCGGCGAAGGCGCCGAACATCCCCGTCCCGGTCACACGGTCGCCGACAGCGAAACCGATTGTTTCTGAACCGATTTCGTCGACGACCCCGGCGAACTCGCTGCCCGGGACGAACGGCGCCACAACGCTGACCTGATACTGGTCGGCCACCAGCAGCACGTCCGGGAAGTTCACCGCGGCGGCCTGCACGCGGATGCCAACCTTGCCGGGCCCGACGACAGGCCCGGGTAGCTCTTCGACGCGCACCACCTCCGGCGGCCCGTACTCCGGGCAGACCGCGGCCCGCATCGGAACGCTAACCCCGGTAGTCCGTCGACTCGGCGAGCTCGGCGGCAGAGGCCATCAGGTCGGTCACGACGGGTCCGAACGCCAGTAGCTTCTCATCGTCGCCCGCCCTCTGGAAACCCTGCTCCAGGACGATCGCCAGCTTCCATTTGGCCAGCACCAGGTAGTAATCGAGGTCGTCGACCTGACGTCCCGACACCGCGGCGTAGTGCGCGACCACCTCGTCGCGTGCGGGCATCCCGCGCATGTCGACGTAACTCATATCGGCGTCCTGCGGATCGTTCGTGTCACCCGGCCAACTCTGCACCATCCATCCGAGATCCAGTTTTGGATCACCGACGGTGCCCATCTCCCAGTCGACCAGCGCGGCCAGCCGGGCCGGAGCGCCGTGCCGGTACATCACGTTGGCGAACTGATAGTCGCCGTGCATCAGGCCGGGGATGAAGTCGAGCGGCTTGTGCTCCTTGAGCCAGGCGGTGGCAACCTCGAGGCCGGGCAGATCGCGCGCCTTGATGCGCTCCAGAAAGCCGATCCACCGATCGACCTGACGTTCGTGGAAGCCGTCGGGCCTTCCGAGGTCCTGCAACCCCGTGGCCTTCCAGTCGACCTTCGACAACAGCGCGATACCTTCCGCCAGTTGGTAACCCAGCCCCTTCCGGGCGTCGAGGTCGGTGTCGAATGGCGCGGGCCACTTTCCGTGCGTGTCCATCGGGGACCATCCGTCGACGAACCCCATGAGGTAGAACGGGCGACCCAGGACGGACGGGTCATCGCAGACTCCGACCGCGGCGGTGTGCGGCACGTCGGTGCCGTCGAGGGCTTCGATGATCCGCCACTCCCGCAGAATGCCCTTGTCGCGGTCCGGGGGAGCGCCCGGTGGTGGCATGCGGATAACGCACCGCTCGTCGCCGCGGGTGAGTTCGTAGATCACGTTCTGGGTGCCGCCGGACAGGAACCGGGTGCGCAGCGGTTCGCCCTTGCCTGGCAGCGCCGCCGCGTCCATCCAGTCGGCGAGACGCGCGGTGTCGATCGGCTCGCTCACGGTGTGATGGTTCGCTTCGCACGCTTCGCTGACGGTTTGATGGTTCGCTTCGCAAGCTTCGCTCACTGGTTGCCCGATTCGAGTTCGAGATACTCGGCGAAGCGCTTCCGCGCGGCTTCGCGTTTGCGGGGCAGCCACTCGGAGGGCCACACATCGTCGCTGGCCTTATAGTTGCGCAGCACCTGCTTGGCCACCGTGGTCTTGTGCACCTCGGTGGGACCGTCGGCCAGTCCCATCACTGCCGCCCCGGTGACCATGCCGAGGAACGGCATCTCATTGGTGACGCCGAGTGCGCCGTGCACTTGCATTGCCCGCCAGGCGATATCGTGCAGGACCGTCGGCATGACGACCTTGACCGCGGCGATGTCCTTGCGTACGCGTTTGTAGTCGTTGTACTTGTCGATTTCCCACGCTGTGTAGAGCACCATCAACCGGAACTGCTTGAGCTGGGCGTAGGAGTCGGCGATGTACTCCTGGACCGCCTGCTTGTCGGCCAGCAGGCTGCCTGCCGTTTCCCGGCTCAGGACGCGTTCGCACATCATGTCGATGGCCTTCTGGGCCAGGCCGATGGTCCGCATCGCGTGGTGGATGCGCCCGCCACCGAGGCGGGTCTGAGCGATCACGAACGCCTGCCCCTCGCCGCCGAGCAGCGCGGAATCAGGTACCCGCACGTTGTCGTAGTGGATCAGCGCGTGGCTGCCCTCGTTCTCGCGTTCGCCGTGCAACCCGACATTGCGTACGATCTTCACTCCGGGTGTGTCGGTCGGCAGCAGGAACATCGACATGCCCTGGTAAGCACTGACATCCGGGTTCGTCACCACCATCACGATCAGGAACGAGGCGGTATTGGCGTTGGAGGAGAAGTACTTCCAGCCGTTGATCACCCAGTCGTCGCCGTCGCGCGTAGCGCTCGTCTTGAATTGCGTCGGGTCGGCGCCGCCCTGGGGTTCGGTCATCGAGTAGCTGGAGAACAGTTCGCCGTCGAGCAGGGGCCGCAGGTAGCGCTCCTTCTGCTCGGGAGTGCCGTAGTGGGCGATGATCTCGGCGTTGCCGGTGTCGGGGGCCTGGCAGCCGAAGATGATCGGCGCCCACTGCGATCGGCCGATGACCTCGTTGAGCAGCGCGAGCTTCAGTTGGCCGTACCCTTGGCCGCCGAGCTCGGGGCCGAGATGGGTTGCCCACAAACCCTTCTGGCGCACCTGCTCCTTAAGCGGGTCGACGACCTTGCGTCTGGTCTCGGTGAGCGGGGTGAACTGCAGGTGCGGCCAGATCAGGTCGAGAGGCTCGACCTCATCGCGCACGACTGCATCCGCCCAGTCCAGCAGTTCCTGGTAGTCAGGGTCGGTCTCGAAATCCCACATGCGGCCTCCTTGCCGGAATTCAGGGTCGGTGTGTGTATCCCGTGACGAGCGTGCAGATATCGGCGGTGACGACCTCGGCGAACGAGCGTGGCCCGAACGCCCCCGCCGCCCAGTGCCTGGCGCCCTCGCTGACCATCGTCTGCGCCAGGTAGGCGAGGTGGGGGACGTCGCCATCGGCCACATGAGAACCGAGCTTGCCGTCGGCCTTGGCCCTCGTGAAGAGTTCGCGGAACATATCGGTGTCCATGTCGGGGGGAGCGCCCTCGGCCAGGATGCGGTGCTCGTGGCGGTAGCCCTCGAGGATCGTCTCGATGACCAGTTCCTTCGGGTTGCGTGCCATCGACCGCTCGAAGGCCTGCAGCGCTGCGGAGACGACTGCCTCGATCTCGTAGGGCTTCTCGAGCAACCGGTGGATCGCGCGTTGCGCCGACTGCGTTGACATGACGCCGACTTCGAAGAGCACGTCCTCCTTGCGGGGGAAGTAGAAGTAGAACAGCGCCTTCGACACCCCCGCGGCCATGCAGATGTCGGCGACGGTGGTCGTGGCGTAGCCCTTGGTGCGCCACAACGCCATGGCGGCCTGGACGAGTTGACGCTTCGTCTCGTGCGACCGGGCCCGCTGAAATGATGCGCGGCGCTGACCGCGGTCAGCTTGAGCGCTGCGCGAAGGGCTGGCCACAGGCGGACCATACCCCGTAATGGCGAAGCTGACTAGTGTCTAACTAGCTGACGATCCGGCGATGCGGGGGCAGACTGGTCGGATGGCGACAGCACTGCGGGTGGCCGCGCTGGCGTTTGGATTCCTGGCGTTGAGCGCCGGAGGGTTACAACTCTGGGCATACGCCGCGACCGACCGCCCAAGGCACCTGATCCTCGGCGTGTTCGCCGTGGCAGTGGGAGGCTGCGTCATCGCGGCCGTCGTCTCGGCGATCGTCGCGGCGGTCCGAAACCGGCCGTCAGACTGACGCGCCCGCTCGTCGCGTCAGGTAGTCGATCTGGCGGTAGATCGCGACGAGGACGAAGAACGGCAGGATCATGAAGGGCACGTTCTCCGCGACGAACTTGAACCACAGACCGAATGCGCCCTGCCCGATATCGCTGAATCCCGACCGCACCTCAGACAGGAAGTACACCCCGGTGCTGCTGATCAGCATCGCGCATCCCGCGAAAGCCAGCCACAGACAACGGATCCGCGACTCCACCGGGAGATCAGTCCGCATCAGCCGGGTCCACACCACGAACAGCATTGCGCCGGTGATGACGCCGACGAGTTCGAGGCCGAAGATCCAGTTGTTGCCACTGGTGTAGCGGGTGTCGGCGAGGCCGTACTGCCACCACAGCCACTTCCACCCGGGATCGGTGGTGGGCGTCCACAGATTGAAGGGGTGGCCGATCAGGAAGATCGTCTCGTAGCCGAGTTGGCTGCCCGCGGTGTACGGCAGGTAGATCAGCGTCAGTTCCGATGCCCTCTCCAGGCGGTGGCGTTGCTCGCCGCGGCCCGTCCAAAAGTAGACCAGGGGTAGCACGATCACCGGCAACCCGAACGCAAGATTGGCGACGACGTCGACGGTGAAGGTCGGGGGCAGTATCCGAGTGCCGATCCCGACCACCGCCAGAGTGAATGCGAAACCGGTGAACGCCGTGAGTGCGAGGTAGGTCCGACGCCGGTGTGGCGCCCACGGCCGTGCCAGGTTGGGTTCCCGGTCCGACAGTGCCTGGGTTGCGACGTCCGACGTCAAGGTGTCTGTCTCCTGTGTGAGGGTGTCCGATCGGACCCTAGCCCCCGTTCGGGCGGCGACGCTGAGCAATCGCTCAACTTCGTCGACTTCTCGCCGAGAATGGCGCCCGGAGATGGCGCTTGGCGACGGTGGCGGCGCCCTCCGTCGTTGACGGCGGTCGGGACGTATGGAAATGTGATAGTCATATGTGAGAATCGCGTTCTCGCAGTCCACGCCCATTCGAGGAGCAGTATGGCGATCGATCCCGCCGGTATCGACTGGTTCAGGGACCCACGGCTGGTCGACGACCCGTACCCGTATTTCAACGCACTGCGCAGCAAGTGTCCGGTCGAGCCCGAAGACCACTACGGCGTCACGATGGTCACCGGCTGGGAGGAAGCCGTCGCGGTCTACAACGACGACAAGACGTTCTCGTCGTGCACGTCGGTGACCGGTCCGTTCCCCGGCTTCCCGGTGCCGCTCGAGGGGGACGACGTCACCGAGCTGATCGAGAAGCACCGCGACGAGCTGCCTTTCAGCGACCAGCTACCCACGCTCGACCCGCCCGTGCACACCAACCATCGGTCCCTGATGATGCGGCTGATCACCCCCAAGCGCCTCAAGGAGAATGAGGACGCGATGTGGGCACTGGCCGACGAGGTGCTCGACACCTTCCTGGCACCCGGCAGGGGCGAATTCATCAAGGGCTTCGCCAGTCCGTTCACGCTGTTGGTGATCGCGGACCTGCTGGGCATCCCACCGGAGGACCGCAACGCGTTCGTCGACGGAATCTCCCAGCACTCCGGAGGCGGGGTGGGCAGCACCAGCAAGGAGTCGCTGTCGCACTCCCCGTTGGAGTTCCTGTACGGCCAGTTCGAGGAGTACGTCGTCGACCGACGTGAAAATCCCCGCGAGGACATCCTCACCGGGCTCGCTACTGCGCTGTTCCCCGATGGCACCACGCCCAGTCCGGGTGACGTCGCACGGGTGGCCACCAATGTGTTCTCGGCGGGCCAGGAGACGACGGTCCGGCTGCTCGGCACCGCGCTGAAGGTGCTCGGCGACCGGCCGGACATCCAGAAGCGGGTGCGCGAGGACCGCAGCCTGCTGCCGAACTTCATCGAGGAGGCGCTGCGCCACGAGAGCCCCGTCAAGGGCGACTTCAGGCTCTCGCGGACCCCGGTGAACGTCGGCGGCCATGAGCTGGGTGCGGGCACCACGGTCATGGTCGTCAACGGCGCCGCCAACCGCGACCCGCGCCGGTTCGACGAGCCCGACGAGTTCGATCCCGCGCGCAAGAACGCCCGCCAGCACCTGGCGTTCGGCCGCGGCATCCACAGCTGCCCCGGCGCCCCACTGGCACGTGCCGAGACGCGCGTCGGGCTGGAGCGGCTGCTCGACCGCACCTCCGACATCAGGATCTCGGAGGAGAAACACGGGCCGGCGGGCAACCGCGACTACCACTACATTCCGACGTTCATCCTGCGCGGGCTCACGCACCTGCACCTCGAGTTCGACGTGAACGAGCCACGCGCCTGATGAAGGTCACCGTCGACGAGGACCGGTGCGCCGGCCACGGCATGTGCCTGACGCTGTGTCCCGAGGTGTTCGAGCTGTCCGACGACGGGTGGGCGGTTGCCGATCCCGAGGAGGTTCCAGAGGGTCTGGAGGACGCGGCCCGCGAGGCCATCGACAACTGCCCCGAGCGGGCGATCCGCGAGATCTGATCCAAAGAGCATCACCGACAAGGAGATTCGTTGTGGCCAAAGGGTATGTGATCATCACCGAGGACATCAAGGATCCGGCAGGCATGGCCGAGTACGGCAAGCTCGCCAGCCAGACCATGGGCGGTGCGACGGTGCTGGCGTTCGGCCCCGCGGCCGAGACGCTCGAGGGGGAGTGGCACGGCACTCAGACCGTGCTTCTCGAGTTCGAATCTGTCGAGGCGGCCAAGCAGTGGTACTACTCCGACGAGTACCAGGCGGCCGCGAAGCTACGGCAGGCCGCTGCCGACTGCAACGGGGTCATCGTCTCCGGCTTCTGATCGCGTCGCCCACCTGCGCCGCGGAATAGCATTCCTGGCTGTGATTGAGCGAAAATCACAGCCCGGAACGCTATTTCGCGGGAGTCAGTGGGGAGACAGCGGCGCGATGGGCGTGGTCGTGGTCGCGTGCAGGAGCAGTTCCGCGAGCTCTCGTGGCCGCGACAGGAACGGCGAGTGCGACGTATCGATCGTCAACTGCTCGACACCGAGTCGCCGCGTGACGGTGTCGGCCAGCCATTGCGGCATCGACCGATCCTGCAGACAGCGAATGAAGCTGCGCGGCAGGTCCGCCTCCCAGAAGGACGGTACCGACACCGGCGTCACGGTGGTGTCCCCGAAGCGCTCCGGTCCGAGGCGCTCGAACGCCCAGCGAGCCGTGGCCTCGTCGCAGTCGTGATAGAAGTACTTCCACGCGCCGGAGAAGTCCGCGAACCACATGGCACCGTCGTCGTCGAACTTCAAGTAGCTCAACATCTCTCCGACGTCGCCGTCGAACTCCTCGCCCAACTCGTCGTCGGAATCACGCATCGCCATGGCCTCGGGGTAGGTGCGGCCCTCCCGTGGCAGAGCGGCGGCGACGTAGACGACGTGGCTCACCATGTCCGGTCGGCCATCGGCGGCCAGGGTGGCATCGAAACCACCCCCGGAATGTCCGACGAGGACGCTCGTGGTGCCGTCCCCGGTGTCCATCGCGGCCAGGATCGCGTCGCGACGGTTGGCCAGCGTCGACTCCTGATCGACGAGCGCGCCGTGGCCGGGCAGATCGACAGCGACACCGTCATGTCCGAGCGACCGCAACTCATCGATGGTGCGCTCCCAGCACCACGCGGCGTGAAATCCGCCGTGTACGAAGACGAATCGCACTAGCGCGCGATCACACGTCAACGATCGCGATGGCCTGCCGAGGGCACTGCCGCACGGATTCCCGCACCCCGTGTTCGTTCTCGGGCGTGACCTCCTGCTGCAGCACGTGCAGGTAGTCGTCCTCGTCGAGATCGAACACCTCCGGGATGATGCCCATGCACACCCCGTTGCTCTCACAGAGGCCGAAGTCGACCTCGATCCGTTGCGTCACTTCAGCACCTTCACCGGAACGTGGTGGTAGCCGGCGACATTCTGCATGTTCACCCGCTGCAGACCGGCGAAGTCGACCTCGTAGCGAGGCATGAAATCGAGCAGGTACTCGAGCGCGATGGCGCTCTCCATCCGGGCGAGCGCCGCCCCAAGGCAGCTGTGGATGCCGTAGCCGAGCCCGAGGTTCTGCGCCTCACTCCGGTCACGGTCGATGTCGAACGTCTCGCCGTCGGTGAAGGCGCGCGGATCGCGGTTGGCGGAGGCGCCCATCAGGAACACCGGCTTGTGCGCGGGGATGGTGCCGCTGGGCACTTCGACGTCTTTCACGCTGTAGCGCACGTTGTACTGCACCGGCCCGACGTAGCGCAGCAGCTCCTCGACGGCGGCCGGAATCTTGCTGCGGTCGTCGAGCAGCTTCTGCCACTGGTCGGGATGCTGGGCGAAGACCACCATCGCGCTGCCGACGAGCTTGGTCACGGTTTCCGCGCCCGCGCCGCCCAAAAGCGTGGTGAAGCCGGTGATCTCGATGTCATCGAGCTTGCGCAGGTTGCCGTGCTCGTCGGGGATCTCGGCGGCGATCAGCCGGCTGATCATGTCGTCCTGCGGGTTCTGGCGGCGCTCCACCACCAGGCCGTAGTAGTACATGCCGGAGTCGATGTTGGCCTGCATGTTGTCGTCGTCGAGGTCGATCTGACCGGGCTTGCGATGCAGGCTCTTGTCGATCCAGTGCCGAACCTGCTGGCGGAATTCTTCCGGGACGCCCGCCATCCGGGTGATGACCTCGACCGGGAACGGCCCGGAGAAGTCCTGAACGACGTCGAAGTTGTCCGGGTCGGCTTTTGACAGATAGTGCTCGATGAGTTCGACGACGGTCTCGCGCTGCGACTGGATGGCGCGGGGCGTGAACGCCTTGTTGAGCAGGCTGCGCATATGACGGTGATCCGGCGGATCCATGAAGATGATCGACTTCTGCGGCACCTCGCCGGAACGCACCATGCCGAGATCGCAGCCGCGGGCCGACGAGAACGACTCGTGGTCCTTGAACGCCGCGGCGACATCTTCGTGCCGGGTGAGGGCGTAGAAGTCTTCTTCTTCGTCGTAGTAGAGGGGTGCTTCGTCGCGCATGCGCGCGTACACCTCGTAGGGGTTTTCGAAGTACTCCGGCGAGACCGGGCTGAAAACGACCTTAGGTGCTGCCATAGGTTCCTCCTTCTCGGCGGGCTGATGACCGGAAGCGTTACGAGAAGCGAATCAACTGTAACGCTAACAGTTGACGTGTTCCAGCGCCGATACTTTCGGATGTGCACGTGGAACTGAACGTCATTGTGCCGACTCCGCGTGCACGACGGAGCAGATCAGAGGCTCCAGAAGCCCCAGGTCGTTGCCGTTCTCGGCGGCGATCTCCCGGACCACGGCGACGTCCTTGCCGATGAACTCTGCGACGGAGTCGATGAACTCCTGCACCGAGCCCCGCGTACCGACGATCTCCGCCGCCCGGCTCGCTCCACTGCCGTGACCGACAGCCTGCAGCAGACCCGCCTCGTCGACCCCGACACGGTTGCCGAACGCCACCGCTTCCCGCAGCACGCCGAGCTGCGCGGCGAACATCGTGTTGTTGATCAACTTCACCCACTGGCCGGCGCCGAGCCCGCCCACGTGCAGGATCGGATCGCCGTAACTCGCCAGCACCGGCCGGGCCTGCTCGACGGCGGCATCGTCGCCGCCGACGAACAGCGTGATGTGCCCGGCGGCGATGTCGTGGGGGCCACCGCTCACGGGTGCGTCGACCACCTGGATCAGCGGTGAGCGGGCGGCCAACGCCTCGGCCGTGCGGGGGCTCCCCGTGGTGTGCACAATCAGCACGGACCCCCGTGGCATCGCGTCGAGCAGTCCATCGTCCACACAGATCTCCCGTACCTGGGCGTCGGTGAACACGCACACCGCAACGACGTCGGCACCGTCGGCGACCTCACTGAGCGCCCCCACCGGTTGCGCGCCGAGTTGCTCAACGGCTGCGCTCTTCTCGGCGGTTCGGACGAATGCGCGCACGCTGTGGCCGGATTCGACGAGGCGGCGCACCATCGGTGCACCCATGCGTCCGGCACCGACGAACCCGACGTGGCTCACCGTTTGTGCTCCATGGATTCCAGCGCGGCGTCGGCAGCGGTGAACACCGCACCCTCGGGTGCCGACGCGGCCGCGGCGAGACTGGCCGCGTGCCGCACATCCTTCTGCAGCAGCGCCCCGGCGATCGGCGCGAGGCCTTCGAGGGTGCCGCCGAACACGGCGATGCTGCCTACCGCCTTGCTGGTGGCCGAGCCGCGGTTCACCACCTCGATAAGCTTGGCGCGGTCGATGCCGAGGGACTCGCCGAGTTCGAGTGTGCTGATCGCGCTGCCCAGATTCGCGCTGAACAACAGGTTGTTGAGGATCTTCGCGTTCTGTCCGCTGCCCAGCGGACCGAGGTGCACGACCGGGTCGGCGTAGGACGCGAAGACCGGTCGGCAGCGGTCCACGACGTCCTCGTCGCCGCCGGTCATCACCAGCAGCGTGCCCTCCTCGACGGCGGGGCCGCCGCCGCTTACTGGGGCGTCGATCACGGAAACACCCTGTGCGGCCGCCTTTTCGGCGATCTCTCTACAGGTGTCGGGATGAACGGTGCTGTGGATCGCGATGATCCCGCCCTCCGCGAGTCCGGCCAGCACACCGTTCTCGCCGCCGATCACCTCGCGGACGTCGTCGTCTCCGACCACGCACAGGCAGACGAGGTCGCTGGCCGCAGCCATCTCGGCGGGGGAGGACGCGGTCTTGGCCGGGGTTTCGGCGTACGGTTCCAGGCTCGCCTCCCGCCGTGCCCACAGGGTGGTCTCGAACCCGGCCTCGGCGATGCGGCGCGCCATGGGTCCGCCCTGGCTGCCCAAACCGATGAATCCGACGCGCATCAACTCGCCTCCACATGTTCCGGGTCGCGACCGGAAGAGGCCACGATGCACTGCTCGATGAACGACAACACCGTTCGGTGGTAGACGTCGGCGCTCAGGGCGACGCTGACATTGTGGCCACTGTCCTGCACTTCGTTGACCACGACGCGAGGCGACGAGGTGAACAGCCCCGCGATGGTGGCCACCGCCTCAGGCGTCGACTCCCAGACGCTCTCGTGCTCGGCGACGCTGAACTGGACGGGAACCCGGACATGCGCAGCGATTTCGGGAAAGTCCTGGCGCGTCCAGTACTTCGTCACCTTCGCCTCGTACGCGACTCCGGGTGCCGACAGAGCACCCGTGAGCACCTCGGGCGGGTACAGCTCGGTGGGTTGCCACAACAGGTCCCGCAGACCGGCCGGCCGTGACGTGAGCGTCGCCTGCCCGACGATGGCCTTGGCGGTGGGGCTGTAGCGGAGCCCGGTTCCCGCGATCTCGACGCCGATGACGTCGGGGCGGGCCGTCGCCATGCGCAGCGCGAGTTCGCACCCCGCGGAGTGGCCGAGCAGAAATACGCCGGCACCGCGTTCGTCGTCGCCGAGAATCTTGTCCACGACGCCGTGCGCGGACGCGAGACGCCTTGCGGAGTCGTGGAACTCGTCTGCGTAGACCGCCGACGCGCCGTACCCCGGACGGTCGAGTGCGATGGCGGTGAAGCCGTGGGCCGCGGCCGTTCGCAGCAGCGACAGCCGCGGCTGGCCCGGGCAGTCGAAGTATGCCGCCGACGTTGCGCCGCCGTGCACCGCCACGATGACCGCTCGGGGATCGTCGGCCTGGGTGACAAGAGCCGACATCGGTATGCCGTCGACGAGGACGACCCTCGGACGGGGCGCGGTCACTGGTCGGTCCGCAGCAGCATGACACCGCTCGGGGTCAGGCCGCCGCTGCTGGCGACGGCGACGCGGGCACCTTCGACCTGACGCTCCCCGGCGTCTCCGCGCAGTTGGGTGACCGCCTCGTGGATCAGGCCCATCCCGTGGGTGCGCCCGTGGGACAGCTGGCCACCGTGGGTGTTCAGCGGGATCACGCCGTCGCGGGCGATGGCGCTGCCACCGTCGAGGAAGTCTTTGGCCTCGCCGATGCCGCAGAAGCCCAGCGCTTCCAGCCAGGACAGGCAATTGAAGCTGAAGCCGTCGTAGAGCTCGGCGACGTCGACATCGCTGGGCCGCAACGAGGTTCGTGTCCACAGGTGCGCGGACTGGCCCAGCACCTGGGGTTCGTGGGTCAACGTAGTCTGATCCCAGTCGGTGCGCTCGATGATCTGGGTGCCGAACGCCTCGAACAGCACCGGCGTCTTGGGCAGGTCCTTGGCGACGTCGGCGGCCGACACGATGACCGCCACCGCCCCGTCGCACGGCACGTCGCAGTCGTAGAGGCCGAACGGCGTGGTGATCATCCTGGCGTTCAGATAGTCGTCCATCGTCATCGGATCGCGATAGATCGCTGTCGGGTTCAGCGCGGCGTTGGCGCGCTGGTTCAGCGCGATCCAGCCCAGGGTCTCTCGGGTGGTGCCGTAACGGTGAAAGTGGCGCTGTGCGTTGAGCGCCAGCGTGTGAGCGGCCGAGGTCGCCCCGAACGGCGCCTGCCAACTGTTGACGCGGGTCCCGCCCGGTGGGGCGACCTTGCCCTCCTTCATCAGCTGCCCGAACGTCGCCTCCCACAGCGTGCGGAAGCACAACACATGGCGTGCCATCCCGGTGGCGACGGCCATCACCGCGGCGATCACCGACCCTCCGGGGCCAAAGGTGTCCATTCCGCCGTTGATCCACGTCGGCCGGATGCCCAGCGCGCCCTCCAGAGCGGTGCAGCCGCCTTCGCCCATCCCCATCATGTCCATCGCCGGATACGTTGAGAGGCCATCGATGTCCGCCAGCGTCAACCCGGCATCGGCGATCGCCGCCTCGCACGCCTCGATGGTCAGCGACAACGGCGGCACCATCAACCGTCGCCCGAGCCTCGACGCGCCGATCCCGGTGATGGCCGCGGCGTCCTCGAACTTCTCCCGCGTGAGCATCGGCCGGACGAACTTGCCGAAGTCCTGCGGTGCGATCTCGTCCTCGGGCAGCGCGCCCGTCTCGGGCTCGGCGGTCGGCCTGAACAGCGGCAGCCAGACGTCGTCATTCTGCTCGAAGACCACCTCGACGATGCGCCCCAACTCGAGGTCGTCGGGATCGCAGTCGACGATGTTGGTGGTCAACCGAACCCGTGGGTCCTCCTCGATGGCGACCTGGGCCACCACATAGGGAGCCGACAGGCCGGGGATCGAGAACCGGTGATTGACCGTGAAAGCCGACAACACCGCGCGCCCGGAGACCTCACGCGCCCCCAGGTTGTGGCTGTGGCAGTAACGGCAGACCGGTTGCGGCGGATGGATGAGCGACTTGCAGTCACCGCACTCCTGGATCCGCAGCGCGCCGTCGGCACCCGAGGTCCAGAAGAACTCGTTGTCGAACGTCAACAGTGGCAGGGGAAGACGACTCACCGGGTGAATCCCCATTCCGCTTCGTTGTCTTCGGTCTTGAGGTTGTCTAGGTCCGGTTCCATCAGCGCGGGTGGTGGCGCGTCATCCGGGCGTCGCTCGCCAAGCTCCATGATGGCGTGCACCGGGCAGTCCATCAGCGCGCGCTGGACGTCGTCGTGGTCCTGTTCGGGAATGTTTCCGTCGCCGACAAGGACCGCGTACCCCCAGTCGTCGAGCGAGAAGTAATCCGGGGCGTGCTTGGCGCAGATCCCGAAGCCGTCGCACATGGTCCGATCGAGCTTGATTCGCATTTGGTCAGTCATAGCGTCTCCACCTCGAAAGGCCGCAGTGCGGTGAAAGCGGCTGTGCCGCAGTCCAGGCACTGATCATCGAGATGTCGGGCCACCTCCTCGGGGAACACCGCGAGCAGGCTTGCCGCGATGTTGGTGGCGGCGTCGAGCGTGGCGCACGCCCCGCGGCCGCGCAGGATCACCGACCACCGCTGCAACCGGGCGAGATCGTCGGCGGTGGCGTTACCGTCGCGGAGCGCACCCACCGCGGCGGCCATTGCCGCCGTGCCGTTGAAGCAGGACCCGCACTGCCCGGCGTTCTCCCTGTCGAAATAGGCCAGCACCGACGCGGCCACCGCCACCGGGCATTCGTCGGTAAGCACCGACACGGCGCCGCAGCCGAGTCCGCTTCCGAGAGCCCGAAGCGCTTGGTGGTCGAGCGTGATGTCCAAGACCTGCCGGTCGAGCACTCCGGCGAAATAGCCGCCCATCAGGGCACCGCGCACCCGCTCTCCGGGCACCCCGTGCAGGGCGAGCAACTCGGCCATCGGTATGCCATGCGGAATCTCATAGAGCCCGGGTCCGCGGCCTCCGCCGGTCAGCGTCGCTAAAAACGTTCCTGGCGAATCACCGGTTCCGACTTCGCGATACGCCTCGGCGCCATGCCGCTGTACGTACGGCAGGTTGGCCAGCGTCTCGACATTGCTGATCAGTGTCGGCAGACCGCCGACGCCCTCGTCGAACGGGCGCGGCGGTTTGTCGGTCGGTTTGGCTGGTCCGCCGTTGATGGCACGCACGGCAGCGGTCTCCTCGCCGGCGACGTATCCAGGGTCGACAGTGCGCACGCTGACGGTGACGCCGTCCAGCGCCTCGGGTGGCAGCTCGTCGAGGGCCGAACCTATCGCCTCGGCGGCGGCCACGTCGGACACATAGACGTGGGCGTGGCGGGCACCGACGATCCGCGCGGCCAGGCGCAGCCCATCGAGCACCAGGTGCGGCCGGTGCCGCAGCAGCCAACGGTCCTTGATCGACGCCGGCTCACCCTCCTCACCGTTGGCGACCAGCACGGTGTCCAGGCCACGAAGTCCCGCGGCGCGGACCGTCGACATTTTGACAGCCATCGGGAAGCCAGCGCCACCGCGGCCGAGAACGCCTGCCCGCCGAACCTGTTCGAGTAGCGCGCCGGCATCGATCAGCGGCAGATACCCGCGATAGTCCGCGTGCGTCTCACCGCCGACGTTGGATCGCAGCAGCCGCGGCACCAGCCCGGGCCACGCGGCGACGGTCAGCTCCATGTTCATCGATACCTCCTGCGGACTATGCGGGCCGCGAGCATGGCCGGTTACTCTTCGGAGTGTGCGAACGGCGGTAGTGCGGATCGGCGTCGATCCAGCGGGTGAGCTGACGGCCGATCAATTGAAGACCGGTATGGCGGAACTCGCCGTGCTGGCCGCGGAGGTGGGTGCCGAACTGATCGACAACAACCTCGCCGTGCTGCCGCCCAAGCGCCGCGAAGTCGAGATGCTGATGACCGGCACCGACCCGGTGAGGCTGCAGTCGGTCGCTGCCGGGTTGTGCGCCAAGGCCTTTCCCACCGACCCGGTGGTCGGTGTGCTGACGTTCGTCAGCCATGGCACCGACGCCGACGCGCTGGGCGTGTTGGCGGGGTTCGGATTGACCGGCATTCTCGACCGGGTGCCCACCGGGGAGGGCTGGGACATCATCACGGTGACGCTGCGCAAGGGCGATCTGGCGCGGATTCCGGAGAGCCGGATCCACACCGCCCTCGAGGCCTCGACCAACTGCGAGGTTCGCATTGTCTCGGTGGACTGAATCAGGCATCAGTGCCCCAAGAAGTCGAGGATGGCCGGTGCTGCCTGCACCCAGGTGTCGAACATATTGAAGCGCTTGACCTTTCCTGCGGCGCGGGCCTCGCCGGCGCGCTCCCAGGCATCCTCCGGCCACGGCGGGTCGATGATCTTGCTGCCTTTGATCAGGCAGCTGACCTCCAGTGACGTCCGTTTGGGGTGATCCAGGTCGTTCTCGCCACCGCGGATGATCAGCGTCGGGATTCTGATGTTGTCGAACATTTCGTCTTCGACGCCCGGGATGGTCTGGCCGGGCTTCGGCACGAATGCGTTGAGCCACCGAAGCATCAACTTGAGGAACCCGTCGGGATCCTGGGAGAGTATGCGGTCCTCGTTGGCGGGGTTCTCGGCGATGCGCTCCTTCCATTCACCCACGCGGGCGACATCTTTCATGCCGCCACCACGCACCGCCAGAATGCTCGGAACGATGTAGTAGGACCCCAGGACGAACGAGCCGTACACGCCGCCGACGATGTTCCACACGACGAGCTTTCGGACGATCTCCGGGTGCAGCATCGTGGTCAGCATCGAATCCCGCGCCCCGCCGGAGCCGCCGGCGATGATGCACGGCCCGATGTCAAGGGTGGTGATCAGCTGGTGCAGGGTATCGGCACGCATGTGGGATTCGCTCTGGCCGTAGAACTGCACATCGGACTTCCCGCAGTTCGGCCGGTCCCAGAGCACCACCCGGTAACCGCCCTTGACCAGTGCCTGCGCCAACGGTCGGAGCCCGGGGATGTCCTTGCTGAACCGTCCACCGGGAGTGAGGACGATGAAATCACCCTGCTTGCCCAGGATCTCGTACACGACATTGCCGCCGTTGATCTCGACGACGCGTTCGCCACGCTTCAGTGCGGTGGTGCTCGACATGGAAGTCTCTTTCGTGCCGTCAGGCCTGGACCAGGACATCGTTGCCGATGACCCGGACGGGATAGGTGCGGATACTCCATTCGGGCTTCACCGCGGTGGTTCCGGTCGCCAGCTCGAAACCCCATTGGTGCCAAGGACAGAAGATGAACTCCATGTCGCGCACCATCACCGCGTCACCCGGGACGGTTTCGTCGACGACGTTGCGGCCCCGGGGACGCCCCGAGCACAGCGGACCACCCTCGTGCGGACAGTAGTTGGCGATGGCGTAGAACGTGCCGTTGACGTTGTAGACACCGACACCGTGACGGCCGATCGGGACGAGTTTGTGTGTTCCTGGCGGTATCTCGTCGACGGTGGCAACGACGTGCTCACGCCCCTGTGCCAGCCGGGGCGGCTTCTTGGCTTCTGTCACGTTCTCAGAACACCCGTACCTGGCCCTCGAGGGCCGGAACGGTTTCAGGGAGGTGATAAGTCTGGATGCCGTTGCGGAACATGATGTTCTCCCGCGCCTGTTCAGGCAGATGCTTGACCAGCCATCGCGGATCGTCGAACGTCCAGTGCGGGTAATCGGAGCTGTACAGCAGGATCTTGTCGCACTCCATCCACTCGAACGCGCGCGTCAGCTCAGTCTTGTCCTCGGGGTAGTCCAGCGGCTGAGTGGAGAATCTGATGTGTTCCTTGACGTACTCCGACGGTTTGCGCTTGATGTCGACGAATCCTTTGCGCGCCTTGTAGATCGCGTCCATGCGCCACATCAACGGCAGGATCCAGGTGAAGGCGTGCTCAATGAACACGATCCGCAACTTCGGGAATCGGTCGAAGACGCCGTCGAAGATCAGGCTCATCACCTGGTTGGCCGCCAGCAGCGAGTAGGTGACCATGAAATCGTGGTTGTAGCTCGGCAAGCCGACCGGCGGGAACGGCAGCGTCTCGTAGTACCCGCGGGACAGGTGGCAGCTGACGGGGATGTCGTGTTTGCTGGCCGCCGCCCACATCGGGTCGTACTTCGGATTACCCCACGAAGGACGGGGCTCCGCTTTGATCAGGACCTGCGACATGTACGGATGCTCGGCCCATTTCTCGATCTCGTCGACCGTGCCCTGCTGGTCCTCGATCGCTACGCAGATCGACCCGCGCCACCGTTCGTGCCAGTTGTTGTGGGGGTCCAGCCAGTGATTGACCAACCACTGGTTGGTGGCTACGCACATCGCGTGGGTGGCCTCGGGGAGCCGCGCCTCGCCGTGGGTGGGCTCCAGGATGGCGATGTCGGATCCGGCCTCCATGATCAGCTGCTTGAGGGCGAGATCCGGGTCACTGCAGGCGAACTCACCGTCGGGCGGGAACGAGTCCACACGCATGGCATAGGAGTGCGCATAGTCGGGTGCGTCGTAGTAAATGAGCTCGCCTCTGGCGTGCGTGAGAAAGTACTTGCTCCGCCATGGCTCGGGCAGGTACTCGACGAGCTCGCCGCGGCGAGGCATCGGGTGCACGTCGGAGTCCACGCAGCGGACCGGGATGCGTTCCACCGGCGTGACCCTGTCACTGGTCTGGGTCTTTGCGGTTGTCGTCATCGTGAGCCTCCTTCGACTGCCGGTGTGCCCGCTGGTTCATGGTTCTTCGCGCGAGCGCTCATCACTGTGCGACCAAACCGGCCGAAGTGGCAGGGACTTCTATGCCGTATAGGTCACTGGCGTTTCGCCAGCAGATTTTGTCGCGTTGCTCGGGTGAGTACGCGCTGGGAAGCTCTGGCTCGGCCATGTTCCAGTGCGGATAGCTGGACCCGTACATCGTCATGTCGTCCTTGCCGGTGAATTCGAGCCACTCCCCGGCGAAGTCGACATCGCCCGGGCCGTCGACGCTGCCCTGGATGAAGTACGTGTGGCCCGGCAGGTAATCGCTGGGCATTTTGGGCGCCCACGGCGTCTGTTCGAGGTGGGGGCGTCCGAAGCAGTCCATCCGCCAGATGAACGGTGTCAGCATGTCGGCGGCGCCGTCAGCCCACACGAACTTGAGGCCGTCGAACTTCTCGAACACGCCTTCGGCGATCATGTTCATCAGGTGGTACAGGTAGTTCATCGACATGAAGCCGAGGTACTGCTCGTAGGTCCTGGTGGACCCGGAAGGTGTGGGGGACAGCATGATCCCGTTGCCGACCTCGATGTGAACGGCCACCGGTAGCCCGGCGTCGACGGCAGCCTCCCACAACGGCCAGAACTGCGGTTTGCCGTACAGTTCGCGGGACTGCAACGGAATGCCGATCTGCACGACGCGCGGGTGGTCCTTGTACTTCGCGATCTCGCGAAGGGCGCCGGCGATGTCGTCGGGGTTGACGCGGATCGTGCCGCGGAACCGCTCGCCGAACTCGTCGTGCTCCAGCCAGCGAGACACCATCATCTCGTTGTGGGCGGCGGCAATTGCGGTTCCCAGGTGGCGGTCGGGCATGATGCCGCGCGTCATCGGGTGCAGCACGGCCACGTCGACGCCGCGATCGGCGAACAGGTGCTGGGCAACGATGCCCACATCGGAACCCGGGTACTCCTTATTGGGCCCCTTGGTGCCCTTGGCGTATTCACCACCGGGTGCGCCGTACCAGTCCATCTCGTAGTCAGGGAAGCCGCGACTGCTGAATGGCTCGCGCAGGAAGTTGTCGCGCAAGTCCTTGTTCGACCCGAAGAAGATATGCACGCTGGCATCGATGAGAGGGGTCTTGACCGCCTGAGAGCCGTCGCTGAATTCGATCACCACTGTCCTCTCAGTACTCCGCGGTGTGCCAGGCGGGCCCGCCGACGTACCCACCTTTCGCAGCGGGCATCGACACCGGGCACAAGGCCTAGTGTAGATCGTAGTTCTTCAATGGCAAGAACTATGTTCTCCACTCCGTGGTTCCTTTCGGAGCAGGTCAGCGTGGCCGGTACGAGTCCGCGACCCGATACGCTGCAGGAATGGGATAGTTGCACGGAGAGAACGTCTGCCCCCCGAAAAGAGAATGCTATTCTCGACGGACAGGACTGAGGCCCGGAGGCGCTGGATGCTACTTGAGTTCGATGCGGATCAGCGGCTGTGGCAGGAGACCGTGCGCGACGCGGTGTCCAAGCAGTGCCCGGCGTCGCTGATCCGAGACATCGCGGAGAACGGTGTCGACCCGACGCCGCTGTGGAACAGCTACGTCGAGGCGGGATGGACGGAGCTGACCGACCAGGAGAACGCCGTCGAACTGGCGATCGTGCTCGAGGAACTCGGCCGGTCGACCGATCCGACACCCCTGTTGGCCACGCTGACCCAGTTCGCGCCGTTGGTCGGCGACCGCTTCGATCCACTGAGTTCCGGCGCCGCCGTCTACAGCGGTGTCAGCGCCGTCCGTGACGCCGAGGGCTGGGTGCTGACGGGCACCGACCGGTTCGTGCTCGACGGCGACCGCGCCGACCGCCTGGCTGTCGTGACGCCCGGGGGAGTCTTTCTCGTGGACGCTTCGCACGTCACAATCCGCCGCGTCGACATCTTCGATCCAGTCCTGCACGTCGCCGAAGTGTCCTTCTCCGGCGTGCACGTCGCCGACGCCGAGCGACTGCCCGTCGACACGGAGCGCGCGCACCACGTCGCGCTCATGGGCATGGCGATCACCATGGTCGGAGCATGCCAGCGCATCCTCGACCTGGCGCTCGAACATGCCAAGAGCCGTCAGCAGTTCGGGGTCGCGATCGGAACCTTCCAGGCGATCCAGCACAAGGCCGCCGACATGCACGTGGCGATCGAGCGCGCCCGCGCGCTGTCCTACTTCGCCGCGCTCACCATCGCCGCCGATGACCCGCGCCGGCGCCTGGCGGCCGCCATGGCGAAGGCATCCGCAGGGGAGTGTCAGGCACTGGTGTTCCGCGACGGCCTGCAGACCTTCGGCGCCATGGGCTTCACCTGGGAGAACGACGTGCAGTTCGCGCTGAAGCGCGCCAAGGCAGGTGAGCTGATGCTGGGCGGGGCGGCCGAGCATCGCGCGATGATCGCGGAGGAATTCAATGCAGCTGACCTTTGACCCCGACGTCGAGGAGTTCCGCGCGGAGTTCTCCGCATTCCTCGACCAGAATCTGCCGTCGCCCGCAGAGACACTGGAGCGGCCCCGCTCGGTGTCGCACATGCCACAGTGGGCCCGCGACTGGCAGCGCAAGCTGTTCGACAACGGCTGGCTGCTGCCCGCGCAACCGCCCGAGTTCGGTGGCCGCAACGCCACTCTTTTGCAGACGTACGTGCACGCTGAGGAACTGTGTCAGCGGCGGATTTATCACAGCTTCAATCCGCAGGGCGTCAACATCATCGCGGCCTCGCTGCTGACGTTCGGTAGCGATGAGCAGAAGCAGCAGTGGGCGGTTCCGGTGCTCAAAGGCGAGCGGACGGCGTCGCTGGGAATGAGCGAGCCGAGCGCGGGTTCGGATCTGGCGTCGTTGCGCACCAAGGCGGTTCGCGATGGCAACGATTTCGTCGTCAACGGTCAGAAGGTGTGGACGTCGGGCGCCCATGATGCGGACTTCCTGCTCGCCTTCGTCCGCACCGACCCCGATGCGCCCAAGCACAAAGGCATCAGCGTGCTGCTCATCCCCACCGACCTTCCCGGGGTTGTCTGCCGCCCGTTCGCGGACATGTGCGGTGTGGAGAACAAGGACTTCAACGAGGTCTTCTTCACCGACGTCCGAGTGCCTGCCGAGAACCTCGTCGGCCCGCTCAACGGCGGCTGGGGCGTGGCCAACGGATCCCTCGGGCACGAACGCACCATGATGTGGCTGGGCTTCGCGGACCGAATCGCCAACTGCATCGCCGACTTCCGGCCGGCGAACGCGCTCGAACGCGACGAGTTGGCCAGCACGATCATGGACTACCAGGCGCTGCGCCTGCTGGGTTCCGTCGGCCTGGCCAAGGCCGCGCGCGGCGAGGTCGATGTGGCATCGGTGTCGATACCCAAACTGTTCGGCGCCGAGGCCGAGCAGCGCGCGCTGCACAATGCGCTGCAGGCCGCCGGACCGGACGGGTTGATCCATCCCGCGACCTCGGGTCCATACGCGCACATGAACCTCGACCACTACTTCGCCAGTTGGTTCGAGCGCTACGCCCGCAGCTTCGGCGGCACCATCGCCGGTGGCACGTCGGAGATTCAGCGCAATATCATCGCCCAGCAGGTGCTGGGGCTACCCCGGCGATAGCGATTCGGGTGCAGTTGGTCACCGTAGGCGTGACCAACTACGCCGAAATCACAAGCGCTGCAGCGCAAACGTCCAGAACTGCTTTCCGGGTGGGCCGTTGAAGCAGCCCACGTCGTAGTACGAGTCGATGGTTCCGACCAGCGTGACGGCGTCCCACGAATAGGTCTCGCGGGTCGGCAGGTTGTAGTTGAAGCAGCGCAAGCCGTCGGGGACGTCCACGGTCATCGTGTAGCGGCCGTCGACCAGTTGGGCCCTGCCCTCGTAGTACGCGTAGAACTTCAGGCGCGGTCGCGCGGCGACGCCGATGCAGTCGGGAGTCTTCTCCGGAATGCACAGCGTGACGTACCAGAACCACGACGCGCGGTCGTATCTGTTGGTGAGCAGGTCGTAATTGCCCAGCTGCATTCCGGCCGGGGCCGGCGGCGCGAGCACCGTCGCGGCAGCCATCAACGCCGCCATCGCGGTCGCGAGCTTGGTGAGCTTCACACCGTCACCTCTCAGATTCCTTGCCGCTGATCATCAAACCACTTCGCTGGACACCGCGGTCGATATCGGTTCCGAATGGACCGCCTCCTCCTCAGGCTCGTCCCTCGCGCATCGTCGTCGATCAGTATCGATTGGACCGACTCCTCCTCAGGCTCGTCCCTCGCGCATCGTCGTCGATCAGTCGATGACGACTGCTTCCTTGTGTTCAGTGATGGGCCGGGCCGGCAGCTGCTCGTCGCAGATGCGCTGCAGCTTCTCCAGCGTCTCGCCAAGACCAGGCCCCAGACGCTTACCGGGGGTGAATGTCGCTGGGAGATGCTTCATCCCTTGAATCACGCCGATACTCTCGTAGTGCTCGGCGCCCGCGGGGTCGCAGGTGTAGTCGGGCATCCGGTCGAGTACGGCAGTCAGCATGGACTTGAATACGGTGCGCGCGACATTCGATCCCACGCAGCGGTGCACGCCGATGCCGAAACTGAAGTGCCGGTTGCCCTTCCGATCCAAGATCACCTTCGCCGGATCGTCGAAGACCGAGGGGTCGCGATTGGCCATCGCCCAGGACAGCCACAGGCGCTCGCCCTCTTTGAACCGCCGCCCGTTGACCTCGACGTCTTCGGCGAAGGTGCGCCCATCGCCCGGCGCGGGGGTGAAGAAGCGGAGGAACTCCTCGGTGGCGGGATCCAGCAGGGTGTCGCGCTCGCGGCTGAGACGCTCGCGCTCGTCCGGGTTCTCCGACAGCCATTCCAGTGCGTGGGCGGTCAGCGCGGTGGTGGTGTCAAAACCACCGCCGATGATCAACCCCAGATTGCCCAGGATCTCCAGGTCGGGTGCGGGCTCGCCGTCGATGCGCAACTGCAGCAACGCATTCACCAGACCCGGGCGCGGATTCTCCCGGATCTCCATCATGGTGGTGATCATGTCGATGCCCATTTGCCGACTCATCTCGGCGACCCGAGGCGCGTCGGGCGAGTGTTCGGGGGTGGACACCGAAGCGTGCGCCGGCTCGCTGTAGACCGGCCATTTCTTGAGCTCGATGCCCATCATCGCGAGGGTCAGCACCGCGGGCACGATATTGGCAAGGTCATCGACGAAGTCGATGCGACCAGATTCGATCGTGTCGTCGAGGGCGGCGCGGGTGATCTCGTCGACGAACGGCACCCACCGCTTGATCGCGGCGGGCGACAGGTACGGATTGAGTGCGCCGCGGTAGGTGCTGTGCTCAGGCTCGTCCATCTCCAGAATGCCGCCGCGCACCACCGTGGCGCGCTGGGCCTTGGGAATGGTGATGCCCTGGTAGCCCTTTCGCTCGCCGTTGATGTCGTGATCGTTGGACACCACCGGGCACCGGGCCAACTCGAAGACCTCGTTGCTACCGGCGGCCACCCAGTGGCCGTCGTACACGTCGGTCCACGCCACGGGGCACTTGGCGTGCATCTCCTCGGTGATGTCCTGAAACCGCTCCCGGTACTCCGGGGTGTGCCGGTCGAAGTGGTACGGGTTCTTCTTGGGGTCGTCGTCGGTGCTCACGGCGGTGTCTCCTAATACCTTCACCTTGGACGGCCGATGCGGCCGTTGATGCTCAACGTCATTCGATGACGATGGCCTGCTCCGGACATGAATGTGCAGCCTCGGCGACCAGTGCCTCCTGGTCGGCGGGCACCTCTTCGTTGACCGGCGAGGCATGGCCGTCTACGTCGTCGAGTTGGAACGAATCGGGCGCGATCATCGAGCAGAGCGTGTGCCCCTGGCAACGCGTGCCGTCTACCGAAACCTTCACTGGTGCAACTCCTTTCGCGTCAGCATCGATGCGGATGAAAGCTGTGTCAGACGTGGTAGTCGTACCATTTGAGGTATCCGCCGCCGTCGACCCGCAATTGCATGCCGGTAACGTAGCGTGCCTCGTCGGAGGCCAGCCACAGGATGGCGTTGCTGATGTCCTCGGGCTCGATGTAGGGGATCTTCATGGCCTGCTGGACACCGAAGACCGGTTCCGCGTCGGCGCGTGTCGGGTTCGGCAGGTCGGGCCGGAACGACCGGTACATGGGTTCGCTCTGCAGCATCGCGGTGTTGCAGTTCGTCGGGTGCACGACGTTGGCCCGAATTCCGCGCGGCGCCAACTCAGCGGCCATGCTGTGGACGTACTGGGACAGCAGGCGCTTTGACTGCAGGTAGGCCGCGCCACCCGGGTCGGCGCCGGGGTTGTCGTTCTTGCTGGTGTCCATCAACGCCGCGGTGGAACCCGTCGCGATGATCGAGGCGCCCTCCTTCAGATGGGGGAGTGACACATTGATCGCGTTGATCGTCCCGACCAGGTTGGTGTTGATCACGTCGACCCAAGCCTGCAGCGGCGGCTGGCCCTTCATGCCCGCGATCCCCGCCTGCGCCACGACGATGTCGAGATGGCCGAACTGTGCGATGCCCTCCTCGAGAGCGGCGCGCAACTGGGCGGCCTCCCGGACGTCGGCCTGCGCGGTATAGGCGCTGCGCCCGGTCTTCTCGACGAGAGCGGCGGTCTCCTCGAGGTCCTCGGGCGTGGCCATCGGATAGCCGACGGTCGCGAAGTCCTGACAGAGGTCGACAGCGATGATGTCGGCGCCCTCCTCGGCGAGCCGCACGGCATGGCTGCGCCCCTGTCCGCGTGCCGCCCCGGTGACGAAGGCGACCTTCCCTTGAACGCGTCCCATTCGTTGATGTCCTTTCAGGGTTCTCTCGGCTGTGTGGTTGGTTCGGCGAGATTGCCGGCTGGTCTAGGTGTTCCGGCCGCCGTTGACGCCCAGAATCTGCCCGGTGATATAGCCGGCCTCCTCGGAGATGAGGAAGGCACAGGCGGCAGCGATGTCCTCCGGCCGGCCGATGCGGCGCACCGGCGTCGCTGCGATCTGCTTCTCGGTGTCGCCGAGGAATCCGCGCTTCTCCGCCTTGCGCAACATCGGGGTGTCGATGAAGCCGGGAGGGACGGCGTTGACGGTCACTCCGTCGGGGCCGTACTCCAGCGCGAGCGACTTGGTCAGGCCGTTCACCGCCGACTTGGCCGCCACATAGGGAGCCATGTACGGCTGCCCGGAATGCGTGCTCGAGGACGAGATGTTGACGATGCGACCCCAGCCGGCGTCGATCATGTCGGGCAGCGTGGCCTGGATGCAGTGGAAGACCCCGTTGAGATTGACGTCGACCACCTTCTGCCAGTCCTCGAAGGTGAGGTCGACAAAGCGCTTGAAGCGCTCCAGTCCCGCGGCGTTGACGAGGACTGTCACCGGACCCAGCTCGGCGCGGATCTCCGCCAGCGCCGCGTCGACCGCCGCGCGGTCGGTGACGTCGGCGGCGTAGGAGAACTTCTCCTCGCCGGGGTTCAGGTCGATGATGGCGACCTGCAACCCGTCCGCCCGCAGGCGGTGTGCCACGGCGGCGCCGATACCTGATCCACCTCCGGTCACGACGGCGGTTTTCACGCGCAACCCTCAACGCTCAAGAATCATCCTTCCGATTATGAGAACCGTACTCTCGCATAGCGCACTCTCGCAAGACATGTCGGGGGGCCTGTTCGCACTGGTGAGACGTTTGGTGGCCGATTGTCGCACCGTTTCTCGCAGGTCGTTACGGTTCCTTCCATTCTCTTGAGTTCTCATCACGCGAATGTATGATTCGCCAGGGATGAGAATGAAGTTTCCATCACATAAGCCCACATCAACCCATATGGATCACATGCCGACGAGGCATTGATGCAGCTCGCGCAAGGAGGACGATGCAGGAAACAGCGACGATCTCGAGTAGCAGCGGGGAGGCCGAGGAGCGTGGCGCCTCCCCGTCCGCCGATCGGCGGTTACTGATCGGTGGGCGTCTGGTCGAGACCGAACGGACGTTTCCTTCCCTCAATCCGGCGACCGGCGAGGTGCTCGGCTTCGCGCCCGACGCCACCGTCGACGACGCCAGGGCGGCAGTGGCCGCGGCGCGTCAGGCGTTCGACACCACCGACTGGTCGACCAACACCGAGCTGCGGATCCATTGCCTCGAGCAGTTGCACCAGGCGCTCGTCGATCACCGTGACGAGTTCGCCGCGCTGACCATCGCCGAGGTCGGTGCCACCGAATCGCTGTGCCAGGGCGCCCAGTTGGATGCGCCGATTGCGATCGTGCAGTACTACGCGGACCTGTTGAAGACCTTTTCGATGACCGAAGACCTCGGCAACATCGAGAGCCGCGGTATGCAGCACCACCGCTGGATCGAGAAGGAAGCCGGCGGCGTGGTCGCCGCGATCATCGCCTACAACTATCCGAACCAGCTCGCGCTGGCCAAGCTGGCGCCCGCATTGGCGGCCGGCTGCACGGTGGTCCTCAAGTCCGCGCCGGACACCCCGCTGATCACCCTGGCGCTGGGCGAGCTGATCGCCGACCACACCGACATCCCGGCCGGCGTGGTCAATGTGCTCTCGGGTGCCGATCCGGAGGTGGGGGCGGTGCTGACCACCAGCCCCGATGTCGACATGGTCACCTTCACCGGCTCGACGCCGACCGGGCGCCGGATCATGGCCGCCGCCAGCGAGACCCTCAAGAGGGTGTTCCTCGAGCTCGGCGGCAAGTCGGCCGCGATCGTGCTCGACGATGCCGACTTCAACACCGCGGCCCTGTTCTCCGCGTTCAGCATGGTGACCCACGCCGGCCAGGGCTGCGCGCTGACGTCCCGGCTGCTGGTGCCGACGAAGCACAAGGACAAGATCGTCGAGCTGGTCAAGAACAACTTCGGGCTGGTCCGTTACGGCGACCCCAGCGACCCGGCCAACTACATGGGTCCGCTGATCAGCGAGAGGCAGCGCGACAAGGTCGACGGGATGGTGCGGCGCGCGGTCGAGGCCGGCGCGACGCTGGTCACCGGCGGCGAGAAAGTCGATCCGGGCTACTTCTATACCCCGACACTTCTCGCCGACGTCGACCCCGACAGCGAGATCGCCCAGGAGGAAGTCTTCGGCCCAGTGCTCGCCGTCATCGCCTACGAGGACGATGACGACGCGGTGCGGATCGCCAACAACTCGATCTACGGACTGTCGGGCGCGGTGTTCGGCAGCGAGGACCGCGCGCTCGCGGTGGCCAGACGCATCCGCACCGGAACCTTCTCCATCAACGGCGGCATGTACTTCAACCCCGACAGCCCGTTCGGCGGCTACAAACAGTCGGGGATCGGCCGGGAGATGGGCCGGGCCGGGCTCGAAGAATTCCTTGAGTCCAAGACCATCGCGACCGTCATCACCGATGCGCCGGGAGCGGCGTCATGAGCCGCCCACTGGAAGGGATCCGGGTCCTCGAGGTCGCGATGTACGGGTTCGTCCCGTCGGCGGGAGCGGTGCTCGGCGAGTGGGGTGCCGATGTCATCAAGGTCGAGCACGCCGTCACCGGTGACCCACAGCGCGGCCTGCGCCAGACCGGGCTCCTACGGGTTGAAGGCGACCCCAACCCGAACATCGAGCACGCCAACCGCGGCAAGCGCAGCATCGGGCTGGACATGTCGGTGCCCGAGGGGCGCGAGATCCTGCTGGCGCTGGCGAAAGAGGCCGACGTCTTCCTGACCAGCTTCCTGCCCGGCCACCGGACCAAGTTCGGCATCGATGTCGACGACATCCGTGCCGTCAACCCGACGATCATCTATGCCCGGGGCAGTGCGCTCGGCCCCCGAGGCGAGGAGTCGGTCAAGGGCGGCTACGACATGACCGCGTTCTGGTGTCGCGCAGGCACCGCTCGCACCATCACGCCGCCGGACATGCCCGGCATGATCGGGCCGCCGGGTCCGGCCTACGGCGACACCATCTCCGGAACCAACCTCGCGGGCGGGATCGCAGCGGCGCTGCTGAAGCGGGAGCGCACCGGCGAACCGTCGGTCGTCGACGTCTCGCTGCTCGGCAGCGGACTGTGGGCGATGGGGCACACGGTGGCGTTGACCAACCACCTCAACGAACGGATGGAGGCCTTCCCTCCGGGCACCCAGGGGTCGCCGTTCAATCCGCTCGTCGGGCTGTACCCGACGGCCGACGACCGTTACATCTCGTTCGTCATGATGCAGCCCACCAAGTTCTGGGCCGACGTGTGCAGGCACATGGACCTCGACGAGCTCGTCGACGATCCGAGGTTCGCGACCGCCGAATCCATCGCCGAGAACACCGCGGCGGCCAACGAGATCCTCACCGAGGCCATGAAGAAGCGTCCGCTGGTCGAGTGGAGCGAGCGCTTCGCGACCCTGGCCGGGCCGTGGGCCCCGGTGCAGGACACGCTGCAGGCCGCCAGGGACGCACAGGTCCGGGCCAATGAGTACATGGTCAAGGCCGGCGAGCTCGAATTGGTCGCCAACCCAGTGCAATTCGACGTCGCCGCGCCGCAGACCGGCCCGGCACCCGGTTTCGCCGAGCAGACCGACGACATCCTGCTGGAGCTCGGTCTGGACTGGGACCGCATCATCGAGCTCAAGACGGCCGGCGCCGTCACCTGACCTTCGACCCCCACCACCGGAGAAAGCACCCCATGCCCTACGTCTCATCCGTCGGCACTAACCTGCCGTGCTGGGGTACCCCCCTGCACCGGGTGGCCGGCGGTGACGAGGATGCCATCACGATGGCCGTGGAGGCGGGCCGTGCGGCGTTGACCGACGGCGGTGCCTACGAGCGGGCGTTCGAAGCGAAAGTCCGTTGGGAGGCCATGGCACGTGACATGGCGTGGGACTACCCGCTCGGCCTGGTCGCCCCTGCGGGGTTCGCTTTACACGTTCGTCGATATCTCCACGAATCTCCGGCAACTGACGAACACTTAGCCATGGTTGCGGTCAAGAACCACCACCACGGCGTCAACAACCCGAAGGCGCGGTTGCGCTTCGAGATCACGATGGAGCAGGCCCTGAACGCACCGACGGTGGTGACCCCGTTCCGGCTGTACGACTGCGCACCGCAGAGCGATGGTGCCGCAGCGCTGGTGATCGCCGCGGAAGACGTCGTCGACCGATTCACCAACCGGCCGGTGTGGATTCGCAGTGTCATGGCAGGTATGGCGCCGGCCGACGCCGACGTCGCCGAGGTGCACGACTTCCTGACCGGAATCGGCTGATGAGCTACGAGGACCTCGGCTTCGCTGAGAGGCTGGAGGGCTACAAGCTTCTGGAGGCGGAGGTGACCACCGTCGGCGGGGCGTTGCCGGTCAATCCCAGCGGCGGCTTAAAAGCCAAAGGACACCCGCCGGGGGCCACTGGTGTGGCACAGTGCGTCGAGTTGTTTCACCAGTTGCGAGGCGACGCCGTCAACCAGGTCGACGGTGCCCGAATCGCGCTGGCGCACAACAATGGCGGCCCAACAGCAGTATCGGCCGTCACGATCTTGGAAGGACCTGGGAGCAATGGCGGTTAAGGGGCCGGAGCGGTGGACGACGGGTATTGCGATGCCCAATGGTCTTTCGGGTGCGATGGCGGCTGTCGGTGGGTTCTTCTCGATGGCGTTGGATGCGGTGCGGTTCATCTTCGTGCGGCCGTTTCAGTGGCGGGAGTTCCTGGAGCAGTGCTGGTTCGTGGCGAAGGTGTCGATGGCGCCGACGTTGTTGGTGGCGATTCCGTTCACCGTGTTGGTGAGCTTCACGCTGAACATTCTTCTTCGGGAGTTGGGGGCGGCGGATCTGTCGGGTGCGGGCGCGGCGTTCGGCGCGGTCACCCAGGTCGGCCCGCTGGTGACGGTGTTGATCGTGGCCGGTGCGGGCGCTACGGCGATGTGCGCGGATCTGGGGTCGCGCACCATTCGTGAGGAGATCGACGCGATGGAGGTGCTGGGGATCAACCCGGTGCAGCGTCTGGTCACGCCGCGGATGCTGGCGGCAGGGTTGGTGGCGCTGCTGCTCAACAGCCTGGTGGTGATCATCGGGATCCTGGGCGGTTACTTCTTCTCGGTCTTCGTCCAGGACGTGAATCCGGGGGCGTTCGCTGCGGGCATCACGTTGTTGACCGGCGTGCCCGAGGTGATCATCTCGTGTGTCAAGGCGGCGTTGTTCGGACTGATCGCGGGGTTGGTGGCGTGTTATCGCGGGTTGACGATCACCGGCGGAGGGGCCAAAGCCGTGGGTAACGCGGTCAACGAGACCGTGGTGTACGCGTTCATGGCGCTGTTCGTCATCAATGTGGTGGTCACGGCCATCGGCATCCGGATGACGACGGGTTAAGGGGCCGCGGCATGGGTACGTCGACGATTATTCGGTCGCGGTTTCCGCGGCTGGTGTCCACTGCGGGTCGGCCGGTGGCGACGTTGGGCCGCATCGGTGATCATGTCCTGTTCTACATTCGGGCGTTGGCCGGGGTGCCGCACGCGGCGGTGCATTTCCGCAAGGAGATCATCCGGTTGATCGCCGAGATCTCCATGGGTGCGGGCACCTTGGCGATGATCGGCGGCACGGTGGTGATCGTGGGGTTTTTGACCCTGGCCGCCGGTGGCACGCTGGCGATCCAGGGCTACAGCTCGTTGGGCAATATCGGCATCGAGGCATTGACGGGCTTTTTGGCGGCTTTCATCAATGTGCGGATCGCGGCGCCGGTGGTGGCCGGGATCGGGCTGGCGGCGACGTTCGGTGCCGGGGTGACCGCGCAGCTGGGGGCGATGCGCATCAACGAGGAGATCGACGCGTTGGAGTCGATGGGGATCCGGCCGGTGGAGTATCTGGTGTCGACGCGGATCGTGGCCGGGATGGTGGCGATCACGCCGCTGTATTCGATCGCGGTGATCCTGTCGTTTCTGGCGTCCCAGTTCACCACGGTGGTGTTGTTCGGCCAGTCCGGCGGCCTGTATGACCATTACTTCGACACGTTCCTCAATCCGATCGACTTGTTGTGGTCGTTTTTGCAGGCGGTGTTGATGGCGATCGCGATTCTGTTGGTGCACACCTACTTCGGGTTCTTCGCCTCGGGCGGCCCCTCGGGTGTGGGCGCGGCGGTCGGCAACGCCGTCCGAACCTCTCTGGTGGTCGTGGTCTCGGTGACTCTGCTGGTGTCACTGGCCATTTACGGCTCCAACGGCAACTTCAACCTGTCGGGCTAGGGGAGACGAGTTGAGAAAAACCTCCGGCGCGGTCAGGCCCCTGGCGGGCCTCGGCCTGGTCGTCGCGCTTCTCGCGATCTTCGCCCTGTCCATCGGCCTGTTCAGCGGCAGCTTCACCGAAACTGTTCCCGTCACCGTGGTCTCGGACCGCGCCGGCCTGGTCATGGACCCCGACGCCAAGGTCAAGATGCGCGGAGTGCAGGTCGGCTCCGTCAAGTCCATCGAATATCGTCCGGACGGTAACGCTGTCCTGCAGCTGGCGATGGATCCGTCGCAGATGCACCTCATCCCGTCCAACGTCAATGTCGACATCGCGTCATCGACCGTCTTCGGCGCCAAACTCGTTCAGCTCCAGGCACCGGAGAATCCGTCGGCCGAGACATTGACGAAAGATCAGGTGCTGCAGGGCGATCACGTCACCGTCGAGATCAACACCGTGTTCCAGCAACTTGTCACCGTGCTGGACACGATCGACCCCGCCAAGCTCAACGAGACGCTCGGCGCACTGGCGCAGGCGTTCAGCGGCCGCGGCGAGAAGTTCGGTCAGACAGTGACCGACTTCAACGCGCTGCTGGCCAAGCTGGAGCCGAGCCTGCCGAATCTGGCGCACGACCTCGAGACAGCACCCCCGGTGCTCAGTGCCTACGCCGATGCCGCCCCGGACCTGCTGGCGACGATCGACAACACGACGACGTTGAGCAACTCAATCGTCGACGAGCAGGACAATCTCGACCAATTCCTCCTCAGCGCAATCGGTCTGGCCGACATCGGCAACGAGGTCGTCGGTGACAACCGTCAGATGCTGACGGACGTCCTGCGTGTGCTGCTGCCCACGACGGATCTGCTCCATCTCTACCGTAAGTCGCTGACGTGCGGTATCGGCGGCCTCATCCCGTTCGCGAAGTCCCCGCCGCAGTTCTCGGGCATCTACACCTCGTCCGGTCTGACACTGGGCGTCGAGCGATACCGCTACCCGGGAGATATGCCCAAGGTCGCGGCCTCGAGTGGTGGCCGCGACTACTGCAAGGAACTCGGGCTTCCCGAGTTGCAGCCGGAATTCGTCCCGCCCTTCATCGTCGGTGATGTGGGATCCAACCCGGCGCGGTACGGCAACCAGGGCATCCTCCTGAATTCCGAAGGGCTCAAGAACTGGCTGTTCGGGCCGCTGGATGGACCGCCCCGCAACAGCGCACAGATCGGAATGCCGGGATGACGCGATCCACCAGCACGCTGATCAAGTTCTTGGCGTTCGGACTCGTCATGGTCACCCTGACGGTGTTCCTGTTCTTCGTCTTCAGTGACGCCAGAACCGGCGCGACGAATCGGTATTCGGCGGTCTTCACCGACGCCTCGCGGCTGAAGTCGGGGGACACCGTGCGGATCGCCGGCATTCGGGTCGGCACCGTGAAAGACGTCTCGTTGCAGGATGACCGGAACGTCCTGGTCTCCTTCGACGTCGACCGCAACACTGTGCTGACGACCGGCAGCAAGGCGGCCATTCGCTACCTCAATCTGGTCGGCGATCGGTTCATGGAGCTGGTCGACACTCCCGACTCGACGAAGATCCTCCCGGTCGGCTCTCAGATCCCCAGCAGCATGACCGCGCCGGCGCTGGATCTCGACCTCCTGCTCGGAGGCCTCAAACCCGTCATCCAGGGCCTGAATGCGCAAGACGTCAACGCGCTTTCCGCCTCGCTGATCCAGATACTCCAGGGCCAGGGCGGCACGATCGAATCCCTGTTCTCGAAGACGTCGTCATTCACCAACGCCCTCGCGGACAACGGCCAGGTCATCGAGCAGTTGATCGACGACCTGCGTACGTTGCTGGGCACCCTGTCCAAAGACGGTGAGGAGTTCTCCGGAACGGTCGACCGCCTCGAGCAACTCATCACCGGGTTGTCCCAGGACCGTGATCCCATCGGCACGGCGATCGACGCACTCGACAACGGCACGGCATCGCTGGCAGATCTGCTCGGTCGCGGGCGGGCGCCGTTGGCCGACACCATTGACCAACTGAACCGCCTTGCTCCGCTGGTCGACAACGACAAGGACCGCCTCGACGCCACCATCCAGCGCCTGCCTGAGATCTACCGCAAACTCGCGCGGGTCGGTTCCTACGGCGCCTTCTTCCCGTACTACATCTGCGGGATCACCTTCCGTGCAAGCGATCTCGAGGGCCGCACCGTGGTATTCCCCTGGATCAAGCAAGAGACAGGAAGGTGTGTGGACCAATAATGCTGAAATATCGCGGATCTCAGCTCGCCAGGGCCGGCTTCATCGGCGTGGTCCTGATCATCCTGGTCATCGCCGTCGGGTTGCAGCCCGAACGCTTGGTGTCCTGGGCCACCGCAGTGCGCTATCAGGCCTTGTTCGCCGAGGCGGGTGGTCTCTCGGTCGGCAATGACGTGACGGTGTCGGGCATCAAGGTCGGCTCGGTATCGTCGATCGGACTCGACAACGGTGACGCGCTCGTCGGTTTCACCATCGACGGCAAATATGCGCTCGGCTCCGACACCACCGCCCACATCCGGACCGGAACCCTGCTCGGCGAGCGGCTGTTGGCACTGGAGTCCGACGGCAGCGGCAGCCTCGATCGGCACCGCCCCATTCCGACGTCACGGACGTCGTCCCCGTACTCGCTGACCGATGCGGTCAGTGAGCTGACGACCAACACCGCAGACACCGACACCGCGTCCCTGAACCAGTCGCTGGACACACTGGCCGCGACGCTCGATCAGATCTCGCCCCAATTGGGGCCGACGTTCGATGGCCTGTCACGACTGTCGAAATCTCTGAACAATCGCAATGAAAGCCTGACCGAGCTGCTGAAGACCGCGGGCGACGTCACCGGGATCTTCTCCGAGCGCAGTAGGCAGGTCAACCAGCTGATCCTGAACTCCAACGATCTTCTCGCGGTCCTCGATGAGCGTCGGTACGCGATCACCAGCCTGCTGGCCAACACGTCGGCGGTGTCACGGGAGCTGACGGGCGTGGTTGCCGACAACGAGAAGGAGCTGGCCCCAGCACTGGAAAGACTCAACTCGGTGACGGCGATGCTGGAGAAGAACCGCGACGCTCTGGCCAAGATCCTGCCCGGTGCTGCGAAGTACTACCTGACGCAGGGTGAGATCGTCTCGAACGGCGCGTATTACAACGCGTTGGTTCCCAATATTCAACCCGCGCAGTTGCTCCAGCCGTTCCTCGATTACGCGTTCGGCTTCCGCCGCGGTGTCGATGCCGGTCAGCCGCCGGACAACGCCGGTCCGCGTGCGGAGCTTCCATTCCCGTACAACAGCCTTCCTCAGCCAGGAGACCTTCCCAATGATGGCAACCCGTAAGCGGGTGGTGGCCAGCACGGCGCTGCTGCTGGCCATCCTGCTGATCGCAGGCGCCGCCTTCCTCGTTCGTCAGGTGTTCTTCGCACCGATGACCATCACGGCGTACTTCCCGACGGCGACCGCCATCTACCCCGGTGACGAGGTGCGGGTGGCGGGGGTCAAGGTCGGCAAGATCGACAAGATCGAACCTGAGGGCACCCAGGCGAGGATGACCCTCAAGATCGATCGCGGTGTGCCGCTTCCGGCCGATGCCAAGGCCGTGATCGTCGCGCAGAATCTTGTTGCGGCCCGCTACGTTCAGCTCACACCGTCCTACCGGACCGGCGACGGACCCACCATGGATGACGGTGCGGTGATCGACAGCAAGCGGACCGCCGTCCCCGTGGAGTGGGACGAGGTCAAGACGCAGTTGATGCGCCTGGCAACCGATTTGGGGCCCCAGACCGGGGTTTCGGGCACGTCCATCTCCCGATTCGTCGACAGTGCCGCCAATGCCCTCGGCGGTAACGGTGAAAAGCTGCGCTCGACGCTCACACAACTGTCCGGTGCGGCGCGCATTTTCGCCGAGGGCAGCGGCAACATCGTCGACATCATCACCAACCTGCAGATTTTCGTGTCCGCGCTTCGGGACAGCAAGCAGCAGATCGTCCTGTTCGAGAACCGCCTGGCAAGCCTGACCAGTGTCGTCAACGACAGTAGGTCCGATCTGGACGGGGCACTATCCGATCTGTCGGTTGCCATCGGCGAGGTCCAGCGCTTCGTCGCCGGCAGTCGCAACCAGACGGCCGAGCAGATTCAGCGACTGGGCAGCCTCACTCAGATCCTGGTGGACAATCGACTGGCGTTCGAGAACGTTCTGCACATCACGCCGAACGCGATCGCCAACTTCGAGAACATCTACTACCCCAATGGCGGATCGGTCACCGGTGCGTTCTCGCTCGCGAACTTCTCCAACCCGGTGTCGTTCGTCTGCGGCCTGATCGGTGGCATCGCGAACACCACCGCGCCCGAGACGGCCAAACTCTGCGCGAACTACCTCGGACCGGCGCTGCGCCTGCTCAGCTTCAACAATCTTCCGTTCCCGATCAACGCCTATCTGAGGCCGGCCATCAGTCCGGAACGGTTGATCTACACCGATCCCAAGCTCGCACCGGGAGGTGCCGGACCGGGCGACGCCCCCGAGCCTCCTCCGACGGTGTCGGCCTATACCGGTCAGGGCGACATTCCACCGCCTCCGGGCTGGAACCAGCCTCCCGGTCCGCCGGGAATCTATGCGCCGTCGCCCGATCCTGACGCACCCGCGATTCCATCGCCGGCGTTGTTCCCGCGGGCACCGCTTCCGGGACCTCCGAACATCCTGACCAACATCCCAGCGGGGCCCCAAACCGTCGACGGATTGCTGCTGCCGCCGACCCCGGCTCCGGCCGGCCCGCCGGCGCCACTGCTGCCTGCGGAAGGGGCGCCGCCAGCATGATGCGGAACGGTCGGATGAAGCACGTGGTCGCCGTCGGGTCGTGCGTTGCGCTGACCATGACGGGCTGCGCCTTTCAGGGCGTGAACTCCCTGCCCCTGCCCGGCGCCGTGGGGCGTGGGCCCGACGCGGTCACCTATCACGTCGAGGTGGCGAATGTCTCGACGCTGGAGTCGAATTCGCCGGTCCTGATCAACGACGTCGTGGTCGGCAGTGTCGGGAAGATGACGGTCAAGGATTGGCACGCCGATGTCGAGATCGCGATCAAACCGGACGTGGTGGTGCCCGCCAACGCCGTGGCGACGGTCGGACAGACCAGCCTGCTGGGATCGATGCACCTGGCGCTCAACCCGCCGCTGGGCGAGAAGCCGACCGGACGGATGCAGCCCGGTGCGGTTGTGCCGCTGAATGATTCGTCGACCTATCCGTCGACCGAACGGACGCTGTCCTCACTGTCCACCGTCGTCAATGGCGGCGGTCTGGGTCAGATCGGTGACATCATCCACAACTTCAACATCGCGTTGTCCGGGCGCGAACCGGAAATGCGCGAACTCCTGACCCGACTCGACGACTTCGTCGGAGTCCTTGACGCGCAACGCGACAACATCATCGCGACCATTCAAGATTTGAAGCGAGTCGCGGGGACCTTCGCCGGGCAGAACGACGTCATCGAGCGGGCGCTCAAGGACATTCCGCCGGCGCTGGACGTGCTGATCAGGGAACGGCCGAACTTCACCACTGCGCTGGAGAAGCTCGGGACATTCAGCGACACCGCCTCCGGTCTGGTCAACGACGCCGGCGACGATCTGGTGAAGAACCTGGAGAACCTGGGACCGATCCTCGGTGCGCTCGCCGACATCGGACCGGACCTCAACCTGGCGCTGCTCTGGGCCACCGCCTTCCCCTATGGCCCGACGTTCGCCGACCGCGTCACCCGGGGTGACTACATCAACCTGTTCGCCACGTTCGACCTCACCTATCCGCGGCTGAAGAAGACGCTCTTGCTCGGGACCCGGTGGGGCGACGAGAACGCCAAACTGATTCCGGCTCCAGGAGATCCCTACTACTTGAACTACACGTACGACCCGATGAAGATCGGTGTCGCGCCGCCACCGAGCGAAGCGATGCCGCCTCCGCCGGCGGGCGCGGTACCTGCACCGACCGAACCGATTCTGCCGGTGGTCCCGCCCCCACCTGCCGCGCCCTGGTTGCCCCAGGCGCAGGCGATCACGCAGTCGCAGATCTTCGCCGGGCCCTACGGCGCTGAGGCGCCTGCACCACCCGCCGCGCCGCCGGCACCCGTCTCACCGACACCCGGAGGTGGTGGCTGATGCTGACCCGTTTCGTCCGAAATCAGTTGATCATCTTCACAATCGCAGCGATCGTCGGTGTTGCGGTGATGCTCTTCGCCTACATGCAGGTGCCCACACTGCTCGGAGTTGGTCGTCTGACTGTGAAGCTGGAGTTGCCGGCTTCCGGTGGGCTCTACCGCTTCAGCAACGTCACGTACCGCGGTGTCCAGATCGGCAAGGTGACGGGGATCGAACTGACCGAGACCGGTGCGGAGGCGACGTTGTCGCTCGAGACCTCGCCGAAGATCCCGGCGGATCTGAAGGCCGAGGTGCGCAGCGTGTCCGCGGTCGGCGAGCAGTATGTCGATCTTCGCCCGCTCACCGACGACGGCCCCTACCTGGAGGACGGGGCGCGAATCCCGGTGTCCGCGACCACCATCCCGCAGCAAGTCGGGCCGATGCTCGACCAGATGAGCGCGCTGGTGGACAGCCTGCCGAAGGACAGGATCCCCGACCTGCTCGACGAGACGTTCAAGGCGTTCAACGGTGCCGGACCTGAGTTCGGTTCGTTACTGGACTCTGCGTCCACGGTGACCAAGGACCTCAACGGGGTCTCCGACCAGATGCGTGGGCTCATCGATGACGCGGGGCCACTGCTGGATTCACAGGCCGAGACCACCGACGCGATCCGTACCTGGTCCCGCAGTCTGGCCGGCGTCACGGAACAGGTCAATCAGAACGACCCAGAACTGCGGTCGATCCTGCAGAACGGTCCGGGGTTCGCGCAGGAGGTCACGTCACTGCTGGATCAGGTGAAGCCGACGCTGCCGATCCTGCTCGCGAACCTCAACACCGTGGGTCAGATACTCGTCACGTACAACCCGTCGCTGGAACAACTCCTCGTGCTGTTTCCCGGAATCATCGCCGCGCAGCAGTCTTTCGGGCTTCCGAAGAACAATCCCACAGGCCTGCCCGCCGGCGACTTCGCGCTCACCGTGGCTGACCCGCCGGCGTGCACGGTCGGATTCCTGCCGCCGTCGCAGTGGCGCAGTCCGGAGGACGAGACCACGCTCGACACCCCCGACGGGTTGTACTGCAAGCTTCCGCAGGACTCGCCGCTCAACGTCCGGGGCGCCCGCAACTACCCGTGCATGCAGTACCCCGGCAAGCGTGCCCCGACAGTGGAACTCTGCAACGACCCCAAGGGATTTCAGCCCTTGGCGGTACGCCAGCACTACCTGGGGCCCTCTCCGTTCGATCCGAACCTGATCGCACAGGGGGTACCGCCCGATACTCGGGTGGACGCCGACGATCGGATCTTCGCACCGGTGGAGGGCACGCCTCTGCCGCGCGGAGCAGCGCCTGCCAGCGCACCTGTCCCCAGCGCACCTGTCCCCGGCGCGCCTGCGCCGGTGCCGGTGCAACCTGCGGTCGCGCCACCTCCGGGCAACTCCTTCAACGGCACGCCGATACCCGCTGTCCCGCCGCCTCCGGGCGCGGTGCCCGCCGCACCGAGTGCCTTCGACGGCAACGCTTCTGGACCCTCTGTCGCCAGTGCGACCTACGACCCGGCTACAGGCCAGTACCTGACGCCAGACGGTCAACTTCTCCAGCAGACGAACCTGGCCGCGGGGGCAGCGCCCAAGACGTGGAAGGACCTGCTCCCGACCTGAGCGGTGTCAGGCGGATCGTTCAGGACAGCTTGGTGACTGACACGGGTAGTTCGATGACGACGGGCTTATTGACGCCGCACGCGCCGCTGTCGGTCTTGGTGTTGTTGCGACCCGCCATGAACTGGATGTCCTTGGCCACCGTCTCCTGGGTTGCGGGGTCGACACCCCACAGCAGATAGAACTGGTGGCCGTCGGCGAAGGTCCCATCGGGGCACGGCACCCAGTTGGGCACAGTGCGTTCGACGTAGTAGAAGGAATCGAGCCTGAGCGTGCCGGTCCAGCCCTGGTCGCTTGTCACCTCTCCGGTGCAGGAGATCGGACTCACGCAGGTCGACGAGACAGTCCAAGTCTCGAGCACCGACTGCTGTTTGAACTTGACCTCGTTGGTCCGCGCCCACTCGCCATCCGAGAACACCCGGTAGGTTCCGTTGAGCTCGGTCCCGAAGTTCGATGCATGAGCCGACGGCGCCCCGCCGAGACTGCCCAACACGGCAATCGCCGTCCCCGCCATGGAACCGATCACTCGTACAGCACGCATGCACGTAGCCTAATCCGGCCCAGAGTAATGCTCTCTGAAAGTGAGAATTTCGTTGCCGCACATGTGAAAATGGTGTGGTGCGGACCTTTGTTGCAGTGCTTGCTGCCGTAGTAGCGCCCGCGTTGGTTCTGACCGCGGCGCCTGTGTCGGCTCAGCCACCTCCACCGCCGCCGGGCGCCGACTGCAACTATCCCAACTGCACGCCCGGCATCGTTCCCCGAGTCGTGCTGGGGTCCTACTGCAACAACACCACCTATTTCGTGTTCGGGGTCACCGACTGGGGACGGCTGGTGTTCTGTGGTTCGCCAAGGCGATACGAGCCGCGCTGGTTCCGTTCACCCGAGATGCACGGGATCAAGAACGAAGGCGACCTGTGCCCGGCGCTTGAAGGCCAAGTCGCCCAGGCTCCGGATGGTCTGTTCCTGACGTGCGTCGCGAGGGACAACAAGTCCGCCTGGGAGCGCGGCGACCTCTGAGCCCCGTGCTCACCACGGGCGCAGCGAGCAGAGCGCTCCTTTGATACCCGAGTCGGTCGCGACCACCACATCGTCGACACGCAGCTCGCACACGAAGCCCGGGTCGCCCAGAGGCACCGTCGTGGCGGTGGGAAGGCTGACCACCACCATGGCCCACTGGTCGGGGTTCGCCAGCATGGCATCGAACGTCCACGCCTTACCCGGTCCGAGGTTGGCCTCGACGTTGGGGCTGTAAAGGTATGGGTTGTGGCTGTATTCGGCCCAGTTCGGCGGGTCGACCTCGCGGTAGTAGATCTCGGCGTTGACGATGTCCTGGCTGGCACCCACGGTGTAGCGCACGTGATGCAGGGCGGGCTGGGCGCCGGCCGGCGCGCCTGCGACGACGGCGCTCGCCGCGAACATGCCGACCGCGGACGCGACGACGAGTGGAAACGGCTTGTAGAACAGCATTTTCAAATCTTAGAACGCTGCTTCCTGTGATGTGTCCCGATTGGAAAGTGCTGTCTGTCGCTACGTGACCGGCGTGAATTTGATGTTGATCTCGGTGAGCCCGCGCAGGATGAAGGTGGGCTCGTAGTTGTAACTCCGCTGCCCGGCCGGTCCGTGCTTCTCCTCGTCGATGGTGATGTCGGCCATCCGGTCGAGGATGCGCTCGATCGACACGCGTCCCTCGACGCGCGCCAGTGGGCCGCCCGGGCAGGAGTGCGCGCCGCGGCCGAAAGCGATGTGCTCGCGCACGTTCTTGCGGTCGAGATCGAACTCGTGGGGGTGGTCGAACTTGCCGGGGTCGCGATTGACGGCGCCGGGGCACACCATCAGGGTGGTGCCTGCGGGCACGTCCATGCCGCCGACGGTGGTGTGCTTCTTCGCCAGCCGGAACTGGCTTTTCACCGGAGCGTCCATCCGCAGCGCCTCCTCGACGAAGATCGGGATGCGGCTGCGGTCCTTGCGGAGCGTCTCTTGGATGTCGGGGTGGTCGCCGAGCACCTTCAACGATGCGGACAGCAGTTTGGTGGTGGTCTCCTGGCCCGCGGCGAACAGGAACGTCGCCGAGCGGGCGACCTCGAGGACAGGGGGCGTCGAACCGTCCGGGTACTTGGCGGTGGCCAGCGCGGTCAGCACGTCGTCGCGGGGGGACTCGCGTCGTTCCTCGAGGTAGGCGACGAACGTCTCGTCGAGCCACTCCAGCGGGTTGGTTCCGACCAAGTCGTCGTGATCGAGCGAGCCGACGATGGCACCCGGTCGCGGCGCGCCGAGAACGGTGCGGAACCGCGTGTGGTCCTCCTCGGGCACGCCCAGGAGATCGGCGATCACGAGCATCGAGAACGGCTTGGCGTAGGCGGTCAGGAACTCGCACTGGCCGACAGGTTCCCTGCGGAAGATGTCGTCCAAGACCTCGTCGGCGAGCCGCCACATGAAGTCCTCGTTCTCCTTCAGTCGGCTCGGGGTGAGCAACCGGTTGAGGAGTGAGCGCGCGTTGGTGTGGTCGGGCGGGTCCATCGTCACCATGTGCTCGAACATCGGCATCAGCGGCCGGTGCTCGGTGATCTGATCGGTGATGTCGTCGCCCTCGGGGGTGAACGGCAACGGCGGGAACGGGCCTGCCACAGCAATACACGACGAGAACGTGTCCGTGTCCTTGAGCACCGTCGCCGCCTCGTCGTACCCGGTGATCGCGAGCACGCCGTAGTTCGGTTCCTTGACGATCGGGCATTTGCTGCGCAGGTGATCGAAGTACGGGTGCGGGTCCGGCACAAGAGACTGATCGGTGAAGTAGTCGATCGTGTCGAAGTCGCTCATGAGCAGTGCCTCCCGGGGCTGGCGGGTGTGTGGTTTCGCGGGTTTGCGAATTCCGTCGAGAATGCTGAGCATCTGCTTAGCATGGTGTAAGAGTTAGGGTCAAGATTCGGGGCGACGTCGGTGTCACGATCTGAGCGACGATGCGGATCGGAACAGCGTGACCCCGGGGAACGAGCATCGGCTAAGAAGCGGGAGTGGGTATGGCATCGCCGCGACGAATCGGGGCGCCGGACGCGAAGAACCGCGTCGTGCTGCTCGATGCTGCGGAACAGTTGCTGATCGAGGAGGGCTACGCCGCGGTCACGTCGCGGCGGGTCGCTGACCGGGCCGGCCTCAAGCCGCAACTGGTGCACTACTACTTCCGGACCATGGAGGATCTGTTCCTGGCAGTGTTTCGTCGCAGGGCCGAAGAAGGTCTGGCGGTACTCGCCACGGCCCTGCAGACGCCACAGCCGTTGTGGGCGCTGTGGCGGTTCAGTACGGCACCCGAGGCCACCCGCTTGACGATGGAGTTCATGGGTCTTGCCAATCACCGCAAAGCCCTGCGGGCCGAGATCGTCTACTACGCAGAACGTTTCCGGGAGGAACAGAACAAGGCGATCGCCAGCGCGCTGCGTCGCCATGGAATCGATGACACCGCGGTCCCGCCGGTCGTGTGGACGGTCTTCGCGACGAGCGTGTCGCAGGCCATGGTGATGGAACGTGCGCTGGGAATGTCCACCGGGCACGCGGAGACCTTCGAATTCTGTGAGCAGTGGCTGCGCCGTCTCGAGGGTGAGCCGCCTCCTGCACCGGGCGACGCCGACGGATCGTCCGCCCTGGCAGCCTCTGCCCGCAGCTCTCACCGGGGATAGCTCACTACTGCCACCGATGCCCACACACGGGTGATCGTCAAACGTTCAGAGCGACAAGATCGTTGCCGATGCGGTGCCGGGTGCGCCGTAGACCTGCGCGAGACCGACTCGCGGCTTGCCGGGGACCTGGCGGTCGCCGGCTTCGCCCCGAAGCTGGCGGACCAATTCGTGCACCTGTCGCAGGCCGGAGGCGCCGATCGGCTCGCCGTTGGCGATCAGGCCGCCATCGGTGTTGATGGGGATGGCGCCGTAGATCTCGGTCGCGCCGTCGGCGAGCAACTTCTCCTGATCGCCGTCGGCGCACAGCCCCGTCTCGGCCATGTGGATGATCTCGGCACCAGCGTCGGTGTCCTGTAGCTGCGCGATATCGATGTCCTCGGGCCCGATGCCGGCCGCCTCGTAGGCGGCCTTGGCTGCGTACACCGTCGGTGAGGGATCCTCGTCCAGCGGTGCCGAGGTGGCGTGCACCTCATAGGCTCCGAATGTGCGCGTGCGAATCTCGCTGGCACGCACGAACACTGGCTTGTCGGTGTACTTGTGCGCGAGGTCGGCGCGGCACATGATGACCGCGGCTGCACCCTCGTCAGGTGCGCAGAACATGTACTGGCGCAGTGGGTAGTTCAGCACCGGCGATGCCATGATCTCGTCGATCGAAATCTCCTTGCGCCGGAACGCATTCGGGTTCAGGACGCCGTTGCGGAAATTCTTGTTGGCCACCCGCGCCAACGTCTCCTCGGAGATACCGTGCTTGTGGATGTAGTGATTGGCCTTCATGCCGAAGAACTTGGTGGTGACGAACTGGCCGTTCTCGGCATACCACTGCGGCAGTGCGAGTTTGGCGGGATCGTCGGTGAACGCGCCGCGAGGGTGCTTGTCCAGGCCGATGGCGATCCCGATGTCGTACTTGCCCAGTCGGATCGTGTCCGCCGTCTGCTGAATCGCCGAGGCCGCGGTGGCGCAGGCATTGAACACGTTGGTGAACGTGATGCCGGTCAGGCCGACCAGTCGGGTGACGGCGTCGGGATTGGACACCTCGTAGCTGCCGCCGAAGCCGAACTGGATGTCCTTCCATCCGACACCGGCGTCGTCGAGCGCCAGATGGATTGCCTCGGCGCCCATCTCCATCGCGGTCTTGTCGAATCGGCCGAACGGATGCAGACCCACACCGATGATCGCGACTTCACCGGCGGCGTCGGGGGAGGTGGTGCTCATATCCGGGCTCCTATCCGCTGACCGGCTGGAACGCGAAGGTGATGACTTCGTTGCCGTCGGCGTCGGTGGTGAACGGGATCATGGTCAGCTCGACGGACTGGCCGAATTCCAGCTTGGCCGGGTCGTTCTCGGTGAGCCTGGCCTCGACACGGATCACGTCATCGAGTTGAACGAGCCCGACGCCGAACGGGACGAAGTCCTTGCCGGTCGGGCCGGCGTAGGGCGCGCCCGGCGGGAAGCCCTGGGTGGTCCACGCGATCAACGTGCCCGTGCGCGGCAGTAGCACTTCCGACATGGTCCCTTCGCTGCACCGCGGGCAGCGCTGCTGCGCGGGGAAGGTGGTGGCGCTACAGCTGTCGCACTTGCTGCCGACGAGCTGCGGCTTGTCCTCCGGCCATGTGGATATCTCGGGCGCGAGTGCCCTCTGGGTGGTCGACACGGGACCGACCATAATCGGAAATGACGTTCTCGTCTAGAGAGAACAAGGACGTTCGACCGGTGTCGGCCCTGGTGTCGGCACCGACGTCGGGCTTATCCCGTTACGTGCCCCGCTACTTGCTCTTCGTGACGATCTTGTCCGCTGCGGCCCAGTGTTCGTCGGACACCCACAGCCGGGCGAAGGCCGCGACGGCCTCGGTGGTGGGGACGCCGCGCATCACTCGTTTGACCTGGCCGGCGGGTGCCGTGGCCAGGGATCTGCCGATCGCCCGCCATTGTTCATCGAACGAAGCGCGCGGCAGAACCTGATCGACCAGCCCGATGCGCTCGGCTTCGGCGGCATCGATAATCCGCCCGGTGCCCGCCAGCAGCAGCGCCTTGCTGTAGCCGACCAGAGCCGCAAGCCGCTCGGCGCCACCCCACGCGGGCATGATCGCCAGCGCCACCTGGTTGAAGCCGATCCGGATGTCCTCAGCGGCCAATCGGATGTCGGCCGCCACCGCGAACTCGGCACCACCGCCGAGCGCATGGCCGTTGAGCGCTGCCACCACCGGGGCCGGGAACCCCGCGATGCGGTCGCAGATCGACCTCATCCGGAACGCCATCGCGGAGGCCTGGGCCTCTGTGCGCAGGGCACTGAGTTCCTTGAGGTCGCCACCGGAGACGAACGCCCGGTCGCCTGCTCCGGTCAGGACGAGCGCAGACGCCCCTTCGGCGCCGTCGAGGGCCTTCTCGAGCTGGTCCATGGTCTCGAGTGAGATCGCGTTCCGGGCGTGTGGGCGATCGATGGTGATGATCGCCAGACCGTCGTCGAGTTCAAGGTCTACCATCGCGCATTCTCCCTTTGCGGTATTGGCATTCTCAGCAGCGGAGAATAGCATCGCCACTGAGCTGGAGGTGCTGCAGAAGCATGCGAAACATCCCCGTTGAGCTGACCGAACGCTACGAGAAGGAAGGGTGGTGGACACCCGAAACGCTCGGCGAGATCCTCGCCGACGGCTTGGCGGCTAATCCGGACGCGGGATTCGTCGTGCACTCCGAGGTCCGTCCCTTCGCCGGCACCTTCGCCGACGTCGAGTCGGCGGCCCGCAGGCTGGCCGCGGGCCTGCGACGCCGCGGCGTACAACCGGGCGATGCGGTGGCGCTGCAACTGCCCAACTGGATGGAGGCCGCGGTCGCGTTCTGGGCGTCGGCGTTCCTCGGCGCGGTCGTCGTCCCGATCGTGCACTTCTACGGACGCCGCGAGCTCGGGCACATCCTGTCCACGGCGCGGCCCAAGGTCTTCATCACCGCCGAGGAGTTCGGCCGCATGACGTTCGAACCGGACCTGTGCGCCGACGTGCCGATCGTCGGTCTGGTGGGACCGTTCGACGAGCGCCTGCGCGGGGAGCATGTGAACGCTTTCGACGAGTTGTTCGACGACGAGCCGCTGGTCGGGACGGTGTCGGCGGATCCGGCCGGTCCTGCCCTGATCGCCTTCACCTCCGGCACCACCCGCGCACCCAAGGGCGTCATCCACAGCCACCAGACGCTGAGCTGCGAAACCCGGCAGCTGCTGGCCAACTATCCGCCCGATCGCGGCAGGCAGCTGACGGCCACGCCGGTCGGGCACTTCATCGGCATGCTCGGCGCGTTCCTCATCCCTGTGCTGGAAGGCGCGGCGATCGACCTCGTCGATGTCTGGGATCCCGGCAAGGTGCTGGCGCTGATGAAGTCCAACGGCATGTCGATCGGGGGCGGCCCGCCGTACTTCGTCACGAGCCTGCTCGACCACCCGGACTGCACCGACGATCACCGAAATCTGTTCACCACGGTGGGCCTCGGCGGCTCCACCGTGCCCGCGGCGGTCACGCGGCGGCTGTCGGATCTCGGCATGTTCGTCTTCCGCTCCTACGGCAGCACCGAGCATCCGTCGATCACCGGGTCAGGCCCGGACGCACCCGAGGACAAGCGCCTCTTCACCGACGGCGATGTTCGGCCCGGTGTGGAGATCAAGCTCGCCGAGGACGGCGAGATCCTCAGCCGCGGACCCGACCTGTGTCTGGGCTACACCGATGACGAGCTGACCAAGACGGCCTTTGACGCGGACGGCTGGTATCACACCGGCGATGTCGGGGTCCTCGACGACGACGGGTACCTGACCATCACCGACCGCAAGGCCGACGTCATCATCCGCGGCGGCGAGAACATCAGCGCACTCGAGGTGGAGGAGGTGCTGCTGGCGATGCCGATGGTCGCAGAGGCCGTGGTGGTCGCGGTGCCCGATGACCGGCTGGGGGAGCGGACCGCTGCGGTTCTGCGGACCAGGGACGGACACGCGATGCCGACGCTCGAGGAGGTGCGGGCGCACTTCGCACAGGCCGGCGTCGCCCGCCAGAAGTGGCCCGAGGTGCTGCACCAGGTCGATGACTTTCCGCGGACGGCCAGCGGCAAGGTCCAGAAGTTCGTCGTGCGCCAGCACGTGGCGGCCGAAGCGCGCCGGCTCGTTGCGAGCCACACAGAATGAGAATACGATTCTCCCGATAAGCAAAGGAGTTTTCCATGGGTCAACTTTCGCACCGGGTCGACATCCCGTTTCCACTGTTCGACGCGGACAACCATCTGTATGAGCCGCCAGAGGCGCTGACGAAGTTCCTGCCCAAGGAGTACAAGGACATCGTCCAGTACGTCGAGGTCAACGGCCGGACGAAGATCGCGCTGAAGGGCCAGATCAGCAACTACATACCCAACCCCACGTTCTCGGTGGTCGCCAAGCCGGGCGCATGGGAGGAGTACTTCAAGTTCGGCAACCCCGACGGCAAGAGCAAGCGCGAGCTGTTCGGCGAGCCGATGAGGGCCATCCCGGCGTTCTTCGAACCCGGTCCGCGGCTCGAGAAGATGACCGAACTGGGCATCGACCGCTCGCTGATGTTCCCGACGCTGGCCAGCCTGATCGAAGAGCGGCTGAGCGACGACCCGGTGGCCATCCACGTCATCGTCCATGCGCTGAACGAGTGGCTTCACGAAGTCTGGGGCTTCAACTATCAGAACCGCATCTTCACCACGCCGGTGATCACCCTGCCCATCGTCGAGAAGGCGATCGAGGAGTTGGAGTGGGCGGTCAAGCGTGGTGCCCGGGCGATCCTGATCCGCCCGGCGCCGGTGCCCGGCTTCCGCGGCCCGCGGTCGTTCGCGCTGCCCGAGTTCGACCCGTTCTGGCAGAAGTGCGTCGAGTACGACGTCTTCGTCGGGATGCACTCGAGCGACAGCGGTTACTCCCGCTACACCTCGGAATGGGACGGCGCCGCTCAGGAGATGTTGCCGTTCCAGACCAACGCCATGTCGATCCTCAACGAGTGGCGACCGATCCAGGACGCAGTGGCCTCCTGGGTGATTCACGGCGCGCTGTTCCGGTTCCCGACGCTGAAAGTCGGGATCGTCGAGGCGGGCTCGAAATGGATGTTCCCGCTGCTGGACTCGATGGCCGAGGTCTACAAGAAGGCGCCCGAGGCCTTCCCGGGCAACCCCATGGAGGAGATCAAGAGGCGCATCTACGTCAGTCCGTTCTACGAGGAGGGCATCGACGACCTGATCAACCTGATCGGCGTCGACCAGGTGCTGTACGGCTCCGACTGGCCGCACCCGGAAGGACTGGCAGAACCGACGCACTACGTGACCGCGCTCGAGCATCTCTCGTTGGAGGACCAGGCGAAGATCATGGGCGGCAACTTGAGTCGCCTCGTCACGGTGTGAGCCGGTGGCAGACCATCCCCGAGATGGTCGCCAGCGCGGCGGACCGGTTCGGCGGCACGGAAGCAGTCGTCGACGGCCCGCTGCGTTTGTCATTCGCGGAGCTGGTCGGGCGAATCCAGTGTGCTGCAGGTGCTTTCGCTGATCTGGGTGTCGTGAAGGGCGACCGGGTCGCGGTCTGGGCTCCCAACAGCGCCGAGTGGATCATTGCCGCGTTCGGCGTGATCACCGCCGCTGGTGTGCTGGTGCCCGTCAACACCCGGTTCAAGACCGAGGAAGCGGCCGACGTCATCGGCCGCAGCGGGGCCAAGGCGGTGATGGTTCAGCAGGGCTTTCTTGGAGTGGACTACACCGCCCCGCCTGGCGTGCCGGTCATCGACCTGAAATCCGGCTTCCTGGCTAGTGGCCGGCCGTTCAGTCGTCCAGTCGAGGGCACCGACATCTCCGACATCATCTTCACCTCGGGTACGACCGGCCGGTCCAAGGGCGTGATGATGAATCACCTCCAGAACCTGCGCCTCTACGAAGAGTGGTGCGATCTGGCCGACCTCCGTCCGCGCGATCGCTACCTCATGATCAACCCGTACTTCCACACCTTCGGCTACAAGGCGGGGCTGATCGCGTCGTTCATCCGAGGCGCGACGATGCTGCCGGTGCCCGTCTTCGATGTGGACCGGGTGGTGGACCTCATTGTGGCAGAACAGGTCACGATGCTTCCCGGACCCCCGACGCTGTATCACTCCCTGCTCGGCGTCGAGGACAAGACGAAGCTGGCCACGCTCCGTGCCGGCGTGACCGGTGCAGCCGACATCCCAGTCGAGCTCATCCGACGGGTACACGAGGAGCTTCCCTTCCGGACGCTGGCCACGGGGTACGGGCTCACCGAGGCCGGCACGGTGACGCTTTCTCGACCAGGGGACTCGTTCGAGGACATCGCGACGACGGCGGGTGTCGCCTGCGATGGCGTCGAGATGCGTATCGCCGAGGACGGAGAAGTGCTGGTCCGTGGCTACACGGTGATGCAGGGCTACCTCGACGACGCCGCCGCGACAGCAGAGGCGATCGATCCCGAGGGATGGCTGCACACCGGCGATCTCGGAACGGTCGATGACGCCGGTCGGCTACGAATCGTCGGCCGCAAGAAGGACATGTTCGTCGTCGGCGGCTTCAACGCCTACCCCGCCGAGATCGAAGGCTTCCTGCTGGAGCACCCCGCGGTGGCGCAGGCGGCGGTCATCGGGGTAGCCGATGAGCGGATGGGGCAGGTCGGCAAGGCCTTCCTTGTGGTCAACCCGCCCGAGGACGGACAGCACCGCACCCTGACCGCCGAGCAGGTGATCGCCTGGAGTCGCGACCGAATGGCCGGTTTCAAGGTGCCGCGGTATGTAGAGTTCCTCGACGAGTTGCCGTTGAACGCCACCGGCAAGGTGATGAAGGACAGATTGCAGGACAATCGTCGCTGAGCGCTCGCACAGCGTGTAAACAGCATTTCCGCAGCGACGGGGTTTCCCGGGACTCGCGGAGCGAGGGTATCGTCGCGGCGATACGCAAAAATGAAGAATGACATTCTCATACCCACGTGAGTACTGACGCTTAGCAGACAAGGAGGTCGATGTGCCGTCATTCAGGCGCCGTGAATCGGTGATCGACGCCGACCGCATCGATCCACCGCCGAGTCCGGACCGCCCCGGCGGTGCGTCGGGCGCGGAGCAAGCTCGATCGCTGGCCGAGGAAGCCGAAGCCGAGGCTGCGGAGGCGGAGGCGATGGCCGCCGCCGCTCGCGCACGGGCACGGGCGATCCGGCTTCGCAGGGAGGCTGAACAAGCCACGGGCGCCGAGGTGCCCGCTGTCGAGGTCGACGCTGCGACCGAGGCCGACGCTGAGGCCGAGACTGAGGCCGACGCCGAGACTGAGGCCGAGACTGAGGCCGACGCCGAGACTGAGGCCGAGGCCGACGCGGAGGCCGCCGAGTTCAACGATGACGTGGCCACCGAAGACGCAGAAGACGCAGACGACGCCGTCTCCTATGGCCACGACGAAGATGTCGAAGACGACGGCGGAGCGACATCGGCCGGGTCTCGGTGGCGCCGGTTGCGTCCGAGCTGGAAGGGGATCGCCGCGGCGGTGGTGGTCCTGTGCACGGTGGCATGTCTGGCGGCCAGCGGCTACATGATCTCGACCCACCGCAAGGCGGACAGACTTCAGCAACAGAACGCGGAGTACGCGGCGGCGGCGCGGCAGAGCGTCGTGACGTTGATGTCGCTGGATTTCAACAATGCGCAGGACAACGTCAAGCGCATCATCGACAACTCGACGGGGCAGTTCAAGACCGACTTCGAGCAGCAGGCGCCTGATTTCATCAAGGTCGCTCGGGATTCGAAGGTCGTCACCGAGGTCACCGTCAACTCCGTCGCGGTGGAATCGATGACGGACACGTCGGCGGTCGCACTCGTCGCGGCGTCGTCCCGGGTCACCAACTCCTCAGGTGCCAACCAGGAACCGCGGACGTGGCGACTCAGTGTGAACTTGGAGAGAGACGGCGGGCAGATCAAGATGTCGAAAGTTGAGTTCGTTCCGTGAGCGCTGACGACAACACTGCCTCAGCAGACGGCGAGAAGCTCGACGCGGCGGGCGGCATCGACGCAGACACCGCAGATGTCGACCCTGTGGAATCCGCCGACGACGAGTCGACTGATGTCGCGTCGACCGACGGCGAGCACGATCCCGGCCGCAGCGCCGTGCGGCACTCGCGTGGTGGACTGCGCGCCAAAGTGGGTGCGGTCCTTCTGGCCGTCGCCTTTATCGCGTCGGCGGGATTGGCGGGTTGGCTGTATGTCAACCAGTACCGGCCGGACCAGGAGACCAACCCCGCCGCGGCTCAGGTCGCGTTGGATGCAGCCAAGAGCGGTACGGTCGCGCTGCTTTCGTATTCGCCGGATTCTCTCGACAAGGACTTCGCCGCGGCCAGGTCCCGGCTCACTGGCGACTTCCTCTCGTACTACACACAATTCACCGAGCAGATTGTCACGCCCGCGGCCAAGGAGAAATCCGTCAAGACCACGGCATCCGTCGTGCGGGCGGCGGTGTCGGAGATCCAGCCCGAATCTGCCGAGGTACTGGTTTTCATCAACCAGACCACGACCAGCAAGGAAAACCCTGACGGGGCGTTCGCTGCGAGCAGCGTCAAGGTGGGTCTGAAGAAGATCGACGGTACCTGGCTCATCCAGTCGTTCGACCCTGTTTAAGGTATAGCCTCAGCGCCGTGACTGTGACGGCGATCGTTCCTGTGCCGGCTCGATTCGCCCTGCGGCGCGAGGCCCTGCTTGCCCCGGTGGCCGGGCTTTCTCCCCTTGTTCGCGTCGTCAAAGCGCTCGCAGCGACGTGCGATGTAGTCGTCGCCGCGGCCGAGCCCATCATCGCCAGCGTTCGTGAAAGCCTTGCGGAAGAACGCGTTTCATCGCTTCAGGTGGTATTGGCCGACCCGCCGGGTGAGCGGGCGCAGTGCGTGGCGGCAGGGTTGCGTGACGTCGCCGGCGGCAGCCCCGTGGTGGTGCACGACGTCGAATGGCCATTGGTCGGCGCCGGCACTGTGGAACGCATCGTGGCGAGCTTGCAGGCCGGCGCCGTGGCGGTGATGCCCGCCCGGCCCGTCACCGACAGCATCAAAGCGGTCGACGCGGCCGGGGTGGTGAGGGCAACTCTGGACCGCGCGCCGCTGCGCACTATGCAGTATCCCCGCGGCTTCGACTCCGGCGTGCTGGCGCAACTCGTTGCGCACGGCGCATCAGGCGCGTTCGATGAACTCGAGGTGGCCTTGTCGACAGGTACGCCGGTGACACTCATCGACGGTGATGACGACGCGCTCAGCGTCGAGTTGCCGCGCGACGCCGCCTATCTGGCAGCACTCATCGAGGGGCGCCACGACGTCGCCGATCGATGAGAAGACGTTGCGCCACAGCGATATCGCGAGCGTAGGTGACCTTGACGTTGTCGGTGCAGCCCGGAAATGTGCGGACGTTCACGTCGGTGTAGCGCTCCACACATGAGGAGGTGTCGGTGCCTTCGAATCCGTCGTGGCCGGCACCGCGATACGCAGTCAGCAGTTCGCGGGCGCGGAACGCCTGCGGCGTCTGCACTCTGACGAGTGGTCCCTCGCCAGCCAGCGACTCCAGACCCGTTGCGTCTACCCGTGCCAATCCGACGATCGGCAGGGCAGGCAGTGCCCCGCCGAACTCGCGGGCGATCGAGATCGCGGTCCGGAACATGTCCGGCCCGGCAATCGGGCGGGCGGCGTCATGAATCGCGACGACATCGACTGTCTCGGAATCGATGTCGGCGGCCAGATGGCTCAGCACGTTGGACTCCGACGCGTGCCGGGTGTCGCCGCCCTCCACCAGTTCCACCTGTGCGTCCGGTAGCTCGCGGTGGACGGTGTCGCGGGCCAGCTCGTACTCGCCCCGCCGGAACACCAGGATGGTTCGTGCGACCTCCGGCAGGCGCGTGAGCGTATCCAGGGACCAGGCCAGCATGCTGCGTCCGGCAAGGGGTAGGTAGGCCTTGTTCCCGTCGGCGCCCACGCGGGTGCCCAGGCCCGCGGCCAACACCACGCCAACCGCCTCGCCCATGGAGGAACAGTATCGCGGCCGCCGGCGTCGGCCCCGGCTCCGTCGGCAACCGACGCGCCGCGCTGCTGACCTACGAGTACGGTCTACGCGCAGTGTGAAAGGAGACGGACGGTGAGCGACGAAACGCAGCGACCTGCCAGCCAGGCGCATCGGGTCCGGCGGATGGCCGGCCGCGATCCGCGCGAGCCGAATCGGGCGGCGACGCCACTTGAGCTGCTGTTCGACCTGACCTTCGTCGTGGCGTTCTCCATAGCTGCCTCGGAATTCGCCCACGCGGTCACCGGGGGGCATGTCGCGGCGGGCCTGGCCGGCTTCTTCTTCGCGATATTCAGCGTCTGCTGGGCCTGGATCAACTTCAGCTGGTTCGCCTCGGCCTACGACACCGACGACTGGGTCTACCGGCTGACGACCATGCTGCAGATGGGGGGCGTCATCATCCTGGCGCTGGGGCTTCCGCAGCTGTACGCGTCGATCGAACACGGGGGCCACGTCGACAACGCCGTCGTGGTCGCCGGTTATGTGGTCATGCGGGTCGCGATGGTCGCGCAGTGGCTGCGTGCTGCCGCGCAGGATCCGCTGCGGCGCAAAGCCTGCCTGACCTACGCACTGTGGATCACCGTCGCGCAGATCGGCTGGGTCGTCTCGATCTTTCTGGTCACCTCGGTTCCCGTCACCTTCGTCATCGTGCTGACCTTGACTCTCGTGGAGCTGGCCGGCCCGGTCATCGCCGAGACGAGACTCGGCGGCACCCCATGGCACGCGCACCACATCGCGGAGCGGTACGGCCTCTTCACGATCATCGCCCTCGGCGAGGGAGTGGTGGGAACCGTCGCCTCACTTTCGGCTGTGGTGGGGGTACAGGGCTGGTCCGTCGAGGCGGTGTTCGTCGGGATCGCGGGAATTGGACTGACGTTCGGCATGTGGTGGATCTACTTCGTCTTCCCGCCCGCCGAGATCCTCCACGCGCGCCGTGAGGGGTCCTTCCTGTTCGGTTACCTGCACATCGTCGTGTTCGCCTCGATCGTGGCCACCGGGGCCGGTTTGCACGCCGCGGCGTACTACATCGAGCACCATTCCGAGCTGGGATCGGTGGCCACCGTGCTTTCGGTCGTCGTCCCCGTCGGCGTCTACATCCTGATGGTCTATGTGGTTTATGCGGTGATGACACGCACCGTCCAGAGGTTCCACCTGCTGCTGCTCGCGGGCACCGCGGCGGTACTCGGCCTGGCCGTCGCCCTGGCCGCCAACGGTGTCTCGATGGCCAACTGCCTGCTGGTCGTGACTCTGGCACCCGTCGTGTCCGTCGTGGGATACGAACTGGTGGGTCATCGGCACGTGGCACAGGCTGTGTCGAGCGTGTCGCGTGGGGCCTGACGACGTCTAGTGCTCGATGCCCTCGAGCAGGATTCGGTCGTTCTGCAGGCGCAGCAACCTTCGCGCCTTGTGCCGGGTGATCAGGATGCCGACGACGGCGAGCGCCCAGACGGCGTACTGCAGTGTCCAGGCCACCCGGAAGGAATCGAACGAGATGCCGCCCGAGGCCTGCAGGATCAGTCCCATCGCCTGCATGAGCAGAAGAGACGCGATGAAGCCACCCATGTTGACCATTCCCTGGGCGGTACCGAGCGTGGCGCTGGGGTTGAAAGTGCGCGCGAAGTCGAAGCCGACCATCGATCCCGGGCCGCCGACCGAGATCACCACGACCAGAACGACGAGCAGCCACAGCGGCGCCCTGCCGGGAAGTGCCAGCACCACCGTCCACACCAGAGCGTTGCTGGCGATGATGGCGAGCACCAGGCGGGAGCGCCGATGAGGATGCCGTCCGGTGAAGATTCCGACCAGCACACCGGACGCGATCGCGGCGACGACCGACGCGGTCAGAAGCGTTCCGGCCATCGCCGAAGAGACGCCCTGGGCGACTGTCAGGTAGGGCACGCCCCACATGAGCGCAAAGACGGTGACGGAGAACTGGGTGCCCATGTGCGTGAAGAAGCCCAGTCGCGTTCCCGGGCGCAGCCACACCGTCCGGACGCTGGCCAGTGTCTCGCCGATCGACATCGTCGCCGTGCTGACCGCGGTGCTGTCGGGGGAGTTCTTGACCAGGAGCAGGATCAGCACGATTGACAGCACGCCGAGCGCGGCCACCGAGGCGTAGGCGACTGACCAACCCGATGCGGACAGCACCGCGAGGAACGGCAGCGCCGACAGCACCTGTCCCAGTTGCCCGCAAATGCCCGTCAGCTGCGTCACCAGCGGGACTCGGTGCGGGGCGAACCATTGGGGCACCAGCCGCAGCACGGAGATGAACGTCACCGCATCCCCGAGGCCGACCACCGCACGCGCGGCGATGGCCGCGGGGAGGGACTCCGTGAACGCCAGCACCAGCTGGCCCGAGGCCATCAACGTCGCCCCGGACACGATCAACGCTTTGGACCCGAATCGATCGAGCAGCAGCCCAGCGGGAACCTGAGCGCCCGCGTAGACCACGACCTGGAGCACGACGAAGGTCGACAGAAGTGTTGGGCCGGCGCTGAAGCGGTCGGCCGCGGCGAGGCCTGAGACGCCCAGGGTGGTCCGGTCCAGCACGGCGACGATGTACGCGAGAAGCCCGGTCGTCCAGACGATCCAGGGACGCACGTCGGTGCTCCTACTTTGTCTTAATGTCCTGCAGGTGCGGGGACATAGTTCCATCCTCCCGCACCGCGCCGCCGGGACGCCAACCGGTTTTGATTGACGAGGTCGTTGATTTGCTGTGCAAAGTTGGCTGAAACTGCATGACCTTGTCGACAAACTGTCGGGGGGATCGCTATCAGTGCAGTTCGAGCCGCATAATCGTGAGACGGCCGATCGAATGTAAAGACGGGGTTTACTTCGCTCACGCGGTAGTCATAGGGGCTACAGTGAGATCATGCGCTGTTCCGGTCATGGACCGGCCTCCCTCCAGTGGGGTCGGGAGGTGCGTCATGGCTGAATATCGCCTGCAGGATTTGGCGCGGGTGTCCGGTGTCAGCGCCCGCAATATCCGCGCCTACCGGGAACGCGGCCTGCTCGACCCGCCTCGTCGGGTCGGCCGGTCCGCGCTCTACGACGACTATCACCTGTCGCAGCTCAACACCATCAGCGAGTTGCTGGCCAGAGGCTTCACGTCGACCCATATCGCGGAGTTCTTCACGAGCATGCGACAGGGGACGGACCTCGCCGACATCCTGGGGTTGCAGCGCGCCGTGCTGGGACCGCGAGCGTCATCGGCCAACCGCGCCGACCCTCTTGTGCTCAAGCCCGACACCGAGGAAGCCCGCAAGCTCGTCTCCTATGGGATGGCGGAGATCGTCGGAGGCAAGGTGGTGATGATCGACGGCGTCGCCGCCGAGATCCTGACCCGGTCGCCGGATCATCTGCTCTACGTCCGAGCCTTGCTGAAGTTCATCGAGGCCGCCGACGATTCGGTCGACGACCTGGCGAAGGTGTTCGTCACGAGTCTGACCGAGTTGTTCCACGCGCGTGTCGGGGGCAAGTACCTGCCCAGGCCGGAAGAGATGGACGAACTGCGCCAGGTCGTTCAGGACTATCGCGTGCTGGGGGAGAAGGCGATGGCCGCTCGGTTCGATCGGGCCACGCGGCGCTTCATGGTGGGCTCGGCCTCCGACTACACGGCGGGAATTCTGTTCCGTGGGGAGTGGGAGCTGCGACAGGCCGAGTGACACTCGGTGGGCCTGAGAATTTTGATGCAGGTGTGACCAGTGGCGTTAGCGTTAATCGTGATGTGGTTGTCGTACCCTGTGGCTCGTGTCTGTGTCCCGGCGCGACGTTCTCAAATATGCCGTGGTAGCCACGCCGGCCGCGTTCGGCATCGGCGCGCTGGCGTCCGGGCGGGCATCTGCGGCGCCGCTCGGGATCCTGCTCGACTATGCGGCCGGCGTGATCAACGCCGCCGACATCCGGGCGTCCGGCGCGATCGGCGCCATCCGGTATGTCTCGGATCGCCGCCCCGGCGGTGCCTGGATGCTCGGCAAGCCGATACAGCTGCCCGAGGCGCGTGATCTGTACCAGGGCGGGATGAAGATCGTGTCCTGCTACCAGTACGGCAAGCAGGACACCGCAGACTGGCTCGCGGGTGAGCCCGCCGGAATCCGGCACGCCCAGCGGGGCTGGCAATTGCACACCGACGCGGGTGGGCCGGTCGGGGCACCCATCTACACGTCGATCGACGACGACCCGACGTTCGACCAGTACAAGCGCCAGGTCGCACCGTATCTGCGGGGGTGGGAGCGCGTCCTGGGGCATCAGCGCGTGGGTGTCTACGCCAACTCCAAGACCATCGAGTGGGCACTTCAGGACGGGCTGGGGTCGTATTTCTGGCAGCACAACTGGGGCTCACCCGGGCGGGTCGCGCACCCGGCTGCCCACCTTCACCAGGTGGAGATCGACAAGCGCAAAGTCGCGGGCATAGGCGTCGATATCAACCACATTCTGAAGCCGAGTTTCGGCCAGTGGGACTAAGACTTACTGGCCAGTAAGTTTCTGCAGCAAACTAGGACACATCGCGAACACACTCGACAACACAGTTGTGTGTAACTTGTCGTCTCAGCAGACCGCTGCGCCGGACGTTTTGCGAACACAAATTTTCAGATAACGATTCTGTAACAGTACTGCCTTGATCAGCGCTTCTTTCCTACTCGACCGTAACCACCTGCATGCAGGACGTTTGTCCCGGATGAGTTTGAGGGATTGCGGACGACGCGTTATGCAATCTCTGTTACCCGTGCGTAGAACTCGCTAGTAACCAATCGGAACGCCAAACTGGTCCTGTCTCTTATGACACTCTTAGTGCAGCTGGAGTGTCCACCGCGACCCGCCGGGGATGCCCCCGAGTGCCAGCAGGGTTCCTGACGGCGCCTCGGGTCGCGGACGAGACCAGCCGGATTCGACGCCGAATCGCAAAGGCCCCACCCGGAGTGCGGGCCAGCAGCCAATACGAGTCCACGACGAGCGATACGCGCGAAACACCTGAGGGAGACAACAAGACGTGACGATCAACGACCAGCACCGTGCCACCACCTCCGCCGACAACGGCTCTGAGAAGGGTCAGGCCTTCGAACCGCTGGCGGGGTCGCACGCACTCGTCGATCGACTGCATGCCGGCGAACCGTACGCGGTGGCCTTCGGCGGCCAGGGCGGTTCCTGGCTGGAGAACCTCGAGGAGCTGGTCAACTCGGCGGGTATCGAGTCTGAGATCACCGCGCTGGTCGGTGAGGCCGAGCTTCTGCTGGAGCCGTTGGCACGCGAACTGGTCGTAGTGCGTCCGATCGGTTTCGAACCGATGAAGTGGGTCCGCGCGCTGGCCGCTGATGAGCCGCTGCCCTCCACCAAGGACCTCACCACCGCGGCGATCTCGGGACCCGGAATCCTGCTCACCCAGATGGCGGCCATGCGGGCGCTCAAGCGTCAAGGGCTCGATCTCACGGGTCATCCGCCCGTCGCGATCGCCGGGCATTCCCAGGGAGTCACGGCCGTGCAGTCGCTCAAGGCGGGAGGCGCCCGCGACGTGGAGCTCCTGGCCATCGGTCAGCTGATCGGTGCCGCGGGATCACTGGTCTCACGCCGCTGCGGCATGGTCGGGCGCGGCGACAAGTCGCCGATGGTGTCGGTGACCAATGTCGACCCGGCACGGATGGCCGAACTCCTCGACGAGTTCGCCCAGGACGTCCGCACGGTGCTGGCGCCCGCGCTGTCCATCCGTAACGGCCGGCGCTCGGTGGTCATCACCGGAACCCCCGAGCAGCTGGCTCGCTTCGAGCTCTACTGCGAGAAGATCACTGAGAAGGAAGAAGCCGAGCGCAAGAACAAGACGCGCGGTGGCGCCGTCTTCCGCCCGGTGTTCAATCAGGTGCAGGTCGAGGTCGGCTTCCACACGCCGCGCCTGGCGGCCGGCGTCGACCTTGTCGACGAGTGGGCCGCGAGGACCGGCCTGGATGCCCAGCTGACGCGCGAGCTCGCCGAATACATCTTCGTCAAGCCGGTGGACTGGGTCGCCGAGGTCGAGGGCCTCGCCGCGGCCGGCGCCAAGTGGATCATCGATCTGGGTCCCAGCGATACCGTGACGCGGTTGACCGCCCCGGTCATCCGCGGTCTCGGCATGGGCATCGTCCCGGCCGCCACCCGCGCCGGGCAGCGCAGCCTGTTCACCGTCGGTGCCGCACCGACGATCGCGCCGGCCTGGTCGAGCTACGCGCCCGCGCCGATCGCCCTTCCGGACGGCTCGGTGAAGGCGTCGACCAAATTCACCCGGCTCACCGGCCGGTCGCCGATCCTGCTTGCGGGAATGACCCCGACGACGGTCGACGCCAAGATCGTCGCCGCAGCGGCCAACGCCGGCCACTGGGCCGAGCTGGCCGGTGGCGGTCAGGTCACCGAGGAGATCTTCGATGCGCGCATCGCCGAGCTGACACAGTTGCTCGAGCCCGGCCGCGCGGTGCAGTTCAACTCCCTGTTCCTGGATCCCTACCTGTGGAAGCTCCAGGTCGGTGGCAAGCGACTGGTGCAGAAGGCCCGCCAGTCCGGTGCGCCGATCGACGGCGTGGTCGTCACCGCAGGCATCCCCGATCTGGAAGAGGCCGTTGAGCTGATCGAGGAGCTCTACACCGTCGGCATCACCAGCGTGGTGTTCAAGCCGGGCACGGTCGACCAGATCAAGTCCGTCATCAAGATCGCGGCCGAGGTGCCGGACAGGGACGTCATCGTCCACGTCGAGGGTGGTCGCGCCGGTGGACACCACTCGTGGGAAGACCTCGACGACCTCCTCCTGTCCACCTACGGCGAGCTGCGCAAGTACCCCAACGTCACGATCTGTGTCGGCGGCGGCATCGGAACCCCAGAGCGGGCGGCCGAGTACCTGTCGGGTGATTGGGCCAAGGCCTACGGGTTCCCCGTCATGCCGGTCGACGGCATCCTGGTCGGCACCGCGGCAATGGCCACCAAAGAGGCCACGACGTCGCCCGCGGTCAAGCAGCTTCTGGTGGAGACCTCCGGCACCGACATCTGGGTCGGGGCGGGCAAGGCGATCAACGGCATGGCCAGCGGTCGCAGTCAGCTCGGTGCCGACATCCACGAGATCGACAACACCGCGTCGCGGTGCGGCCGGCTGCTCGACGAGGTCGCCGGCGACGCCGACGCCGTCGCGGAGCGCCGCGACGAGATCATCGCTGCGATGGCGGACACCGCCAAGCCGTACTTCGGCGACATCGGCGACATGACCTACCTCCAGTGGCTCCAGCGCTACGTCGAGTTGGCGATCGGCGACGGCGACAGCACCGCCGACACCGCCGCGCCCGGCAGCTCCTGGCTGGCCGACACCTGGCGGGACCGCTTCGAGGAGATGCTCAAGCGCACCGAGTCGCGGCTGCATGAGAAGGACTTCGGCCCGATCGAATCGTTGTTCGGAGCTTCCCCTGATGGCGCGGGCGGTGAAGCGCTGCTTGAGAATCCATTTCAGGCGATCGCCGAACTGCTGGCCCGTTATCCCGATGCGGAGACGGTCAGGCTGCATCCCGCCGACGTCCCGTTCTTCGTGACGCTGTGCAAGAAGCCCGGTAAGCCGGTCAATTTCGTGCCGGTCATCGACAAGGACGTCCGGCGCTGGTGGCGCAGTGACTCGCTGTGGCAGGCCCATGACGCCCGCTACACCGCTGATCAGGTGTGCATCATCCCCGGAACCCAGGCCGTCGAAGGCATCACCCGTGTCGACGAGCCGGTCGGCGAACTGCTGGACCGCTTCGAGCAGGCGATCATCGACCGCGTGCTGGCCTCGGGCGCTCAGCCCGTCTCCGTCGTCTCCCGTCGCCAGGCGCGTGCCGATGTCACGGGACCGCTCGCCGTTGTCCTCGATTCGCCCGACGTGCTGTGGGCCGGCCGGACCGCGGTCAACCCGGTGCACCGCATCGGTGCGCCCGGTGAGTGGCAGGTCAACCACGTTCCCGGTAAGCCCAGTGCCACACACCCGAACACGGGTGCCCGGCTGGAGCTGGCGGGGGATGGCTTCGTCACGCTGAGCGTGCCGCTGTCCGACATCTGGATCACCATCCGCTTCACCCTGCCGTCCTGCACGGTCGACGGCGGCATGCCGATCGTCAGCGTCGAGGACGCGTCCACCGCGATGCGCTCCGTGCTGGCCATCGCGGCAGGCGCCGACGGACCGGATTCGCTTCCGCCGGTGGACAACAACGTCGCGTCGGTGACGGTTCAGTGGGATCCGGAGAAGGTCGCCGACCACACCGGCGTCACCGCGACGTTCGGCGCCCCCCTGGCGCCCGGGCTGACGCTGGTCCCGGACGCATTGGTCGGGCTGTGCTGGCCCGCGGTGTTCGCGGCCATCGGCTCGGCGCTCACCGACGACGGCTTCCCGGTCGTGGAGGGTCTGCTGAGCCTCGTGCACCTGGACCACGCGGCTCACCTTCTGCACTCGATGCCTGCGACGAAGTCCGAACTGTCGGTCAAGGCAACGTCTTTGGAGGCCACCGATACCGAGGTCGGGCGCGTCGTGCCTGTCAGCGTGACGATCACCGATGCGGATGGTCAGGTGCTGGCCACGCTGGAGGAGCGCTTCGCGATCCGCGGCCGCACCGGCGCTGCCGAGTTGGGCGATCCGCCCCGTGCCGGCGGTGCGATGACCGAGAACGCCACCGACACCCCGCGCCGCAGGCGCCGCGACGTCACCGTGAACGCACCTGTCGACATGAGCGCGTTCGCGGTCGTCTCGGGTGATCACAACCCCATCCACACCGACAGGGCAGCTGCGCTGCTCGCCGGCCTGAAAACCCCGATCGTGCACGGCATGTGGCTCTCGGCCGCGGCCCAGCACGCCGTCACCGCCACCGACGGCCGGGCCACGCCGCCTGCCCGCCTGGTGGGCTGGACTTCCCGCTTCCTCGGGATGGTGCTGCCCGGAGACGAGATCGAGTTCCGCGTCGACCGGGTCGGCATCGACCGCGGTGCTGAGGTGATCGAGGTCTCGGCCCGGGTGGGATCCGAGCTCGTCATGTCGGCGACGGCACAGTTGGCCGCGCCCAAGACCGTCTACGCCTTCCCCGGCCAGGGCATCCAGCACAAGGGCATGGGCATGGAGGTGCGGGCGCGCTCGAAGGCCGCTCGAAAGATCTGGGACACCGCGGACAAGTTCACCCGCGACGTCCTGGGCTTCTCGGTGCTGCACGTGGTGCGCGACAACCCGACCAGCCTCATCGCCTCCGGGGTGCACTACCACCATCCCGAGGGCGTGCTGTACCTCACGCAGTTCACCCAGGTCGCCATGGCCACGGTGGCGGCCGCCCAGGTCGCCGAGATGCGCGAGCAGGGTGCGTTCGTCGAAGACGCGATCGCCTGTGGTCACTCTGTCGGTGAGTACACCGCGCTGGCATGCGTCAGCGGTGTGTACGCCCTGGAGGGCCTGCTGGAGGCCGTGTTCCATCGCGGTTCGAAGATGCACGACATCGTCCCGCGGGACGCGCACGGTCGGTCGGACTACCGGATGGCCGCGATCCGCCCCTCCCAGATCGATCTCGACGACGACGACGTCCCGGCGTTCATCGACGAGATCGCTGAGCGCACAGGCGAGTTCCTTGAGATCGTCAACTTCAACCTGCGCGGCTCGCAGTATGCGATCGCCGGCACGGTGCGCGGTCTCGAGGAGCTGGAGGCCGAGGTCGAGCGTCGTCGCGAGATCAGCGGCGGCAAGCGGTCGTTCATTCTGGTGCCGGGCATCGACGTGCCCTTCCACTCGTCGGTGCTGCGGGTCGGCGTCAACGATTTCCGTCGCGCGCTGCAGCGCGTGCTGCCTGACGGGCAGGATCCCGCTCTGGTCGTGGGCCGCTACATCCCGAACCTGGTGCCGCGGCCGTTCACCTTGGACCGCGACTTCATTCAGGAGATCCGGGACCTGGTACCCGCTGAGCCGCTCGACGAGATCCTCGCCGACTACGACACGTGGCGCAACGAGCGGCCGGAGGAGCTGTGCCGCAGGGTGATCATCGAGCTGCTGGCATGGCAGTTCGCCAGCCCGGTGCGCTGGATCGAGACCCAGGATCTGCTCTTCATCGAGGAGGCCGCAGGCGGTCTCGGTGTCGAGCGGTTCGTCGAGATCGGCGTGAAGTCCGCGCCGACCGTCGCCGGCCTGGCCACCAACACCCTCAAGCTTCCGGAGTACTCGCACAACACCACCGAGGTGCTCAACGCGGAACGGGATGCCGCGGTGCTGTTCGCGACCGACACCGACCCGGAGCCGGAATACGAAGACTCCGCCGAGGATTCGGCGTCCGCCGCCGAAACCGCACCCGCACAGGCTGCGCCGGCTGAGGCGGCACCCGCCGCTCCCGCTCCGGCGGCCGCACCGTCGGGTGGTCCGCGGCCGGACGACCTCGGGTTCGACGCGTCCGACGCCACCATGGCGCTCATCGCGCTGTCGGCCAAGATCCGGATCGACCAGATCGAGGCACTGGACTCCATCGAGTCCATCACCGACGGGGCGTCGTCCCGCCGCAACCAGATGCTGGTCGACCTGGGGTCGGAGCTGAACCTCGGTGCCATCGACGGTGCTGCCGAGGCAGACCTCGCCGGTCTGAAGACTCAGGTCACGAAGCTGGCGAGAACATACAAGCCGTTCGGTCCGGTGCTTTCGGACGCGATCAACGACCAGCTCCGTACGGTCTTCGGACCGTCCGGGAAGCGGCCTGCCTACATCACCGAGCGGGTCAAGAAGACCTGGGAACTCGGTGACGGCTGGGCCAAGCACGTGACCGTCGAGGTCGCTCTGGGCACCCGCGAGGGATCCAGCGTCCGGGGTGGGTCGCTCGGCGGCCTGCACGACGGTGCGTTGGGTGATGCGGCCAGCGTCGACAAGGCGATCGACGCGGCGGTGTCCGCAGTCGGAGCGCGTCGCGGCGTGCCGGTGTCGCTGCCGTCGGCAGGCGGTGCGGCAGGCGGTGTCGTCGATTCCGCCGCCCTGGGCGAATTCGCCGAACAGGTCACCGGACCCGACGGTGTGCTCGCCTCGGCGGCACGCACGATCCTCGATCAGTTGGGGCTCGGCAATGCGTTCGTCACTCCCGAGGTCTCTGCCGACTCGGAACTGATCGACCTGGTCACCGCCGAACTCGGTTCGGACTGGCCACGATTGGTGGCTCCGGCGTTCGACAGCCGCAAGGCGGTGCTGTTCGACGACCGGTGGGCCAGTGCCCGTGAAGATCTGGCCAAGATCTGGCTGATGGAGGAGGACGATCTCGAGGCCGACTGGGTTCGTCTGGCCGAGCGGTTCGAGGGAGCAGGGCACGTCGTGGGGACCCAGGCCACCTACTGGCAGGGCAAGTCCCTGGCAGCGGGCCTGAACATCCATGCGTCGCTGTACGCCCGCGCCGCGGCAGGAGCCGAGAACCCGGGCAAGGGTCGCTACAGCGACGAGGTCGCTGTCGTGACAGGCGCCTCCAAGGGTTCGATCGCGGCATCGGTGGTGGCACAACTGCTCGACGGCGGCGCCACGGTCATCGCGACGACCTCCAAGCTCGACGACAGCCGGCTCGGTTTCTACCGCAGCCTGTACCGCGAGCATGCCCGTTTCGGTGCGCAGCTGTGGGTACTGCCCGCGAACATGGCGTCCTACAACGACATCGACGCGCTGGCCGAGTGGGTCGGCACCGAGCAGAGCGAAAGCCTCGGGCCGAAATCGATCCACATCAAGGATGCGCTCACTCCGACGCTGCTGTTCCCGTTCGCGGCTCCGCGGGTGGGTGGCGATCTGTCCGACGCCGGGTCACGCTCCGAGATGGAGATGAAGGTTCTGCTGTGGGCCGTTCAGCGGCTCATCGCAGGCCTGTCCCACATCGGTGCCGACCGCGACATCGCGGCGCGACTGCACGTGGTGCTCCCGGGTTCCCCGAACAGGGGCATGTTCGGGGGCGACGGTGCGTACGGCGAGTCGAAATCGGCGCTGGACGCGGTGGTGTCGCGGTGGAAGGCCGAGTCGTCGTGGGCGCAGCGAGTCAGCTTGGCGCACGCGCTGATCGGCTGGACGCGCGGTACCGGTCTGATGGGCCACAACGACGTCATCGTCGACGGGGTCGAGGAAGCCGGCGTGACGACCTACTCCACCGAGGAGATGGCGAGCATGCTGCTGGCGCTCTGCGACGTGGAGACCAAGGTCGCGGCCGCTCAGGAGCCTGTGAAGGCGGACCTGACCGGCGGCCTCGCCGAGGTCGACCTGGACCTGTCGGCACTGGCCGCCAGGGCCCGGGAAGAGGCGGTCGCAGGCCCGGCCGACGAGCCCGAGGACGAAGGCACTGACGATCACCTGATCGCCGCCCTGCCGTCGCCGCCGCGTGTTATCGCTCCGGCGCCCCCGCCGGAGTGGGCCGACCTCGACGTCGACCCCGCAGATCTGGTGGTCATCGTGGGCGGTGCCGAGCTCGGTCCTTACGGATCGTCGCGCACCCGCTTCGAGATGGAGGTCGACAACGAACTGTCAGCGGCAGGGGTTCTCGAGCTCGCCTGGACCACGGGTCTGATCAAGTGGGAGGACGATCCCCAACCCGGTTGGTACGACATCGAATCCGGTGACCTCGTTGACGAGGCGGATTTGGTCGAGCGCTACCACGATGTGGTCGTCGAGCGCGTGGGCATCCGCGAGTTCGTCGGTGACGCGGCCATCGATCCGGATCACTCGGCGCCGCTGCTGGTGTCGGTGTTCCTGGACAAGGACTTCTCCTTCGTGGTGTCGTCCGAAGCCGACGCGCGGGCGTTCGTCGAATTCGACCCGGAGCACACGGTGACGCGTCCGATCCCGGACTCCGGCGATTGGGAGGTCGTCCGCAAGGCGGGCACCGAGATCCGCGTGCCTCGGAAGACGAAGCTGTCCCGCACGGTGGGGGCCCAGATCCCGACCGGGTTCGACCCGCAGGTATGGGGCATCACGCCGGATATGGCGAACTCGATCGACCGCGTGGCGTTGTGGAACCTCGTCGCGACAGTCGACGCGTTCCTCTCCGCCGGCTTCTCTCCGACCGAACTGATGCGCTGGGTGCATCCCAGCCTGGTCGCCAGCACGCAGGGCACCGGCATGGGCGGGCTGACCTCGATGCAGACCATGTTCCACGGCAACCTGCTGGACAAGAACAAGCCGAACGACATCCTGCAGGAGACTCTGCCCAACGTCGTTGCCGCGCATGTGATTCAGAGCTATGTGGGCAGCTACGGGTCGATGATCCATCCGGTGGGGGCATGTGCCACCGCGGCCGTCTCGCTCGAGGAGGGTGTCGACAAGATTCGGCTGGGCAAGGCCGAGCTCGTCGTCACCGGTGGCTACGACGACCTGACGCTGGAGGCCGTCATCGGCTTCGGTGACATGGCCGCCACCGCGGACACCGAGGTGATGCGGTCGAAGGGGATCAGCGATTCCCGGTTCTCCCGCGCCAACGACCGGCGCAGGCTCGGGTTCGTCGAGGCGCAGGGCGGTGGAACGATTCTGCTGGCCCGCGGCGACCTGGCCGTCAGGATGGGCCTGCCGGTACTGGCCGTCGTGGCCTACGCGCAGTCCTACGGCGACGGCGTGCACACCTCGATCCCCGCTCCGGGGCTGGGCGCTCTCGGCGCGGGTCGTGGCGGCAAGGAGTCGGTGCTGGCCAAGTCGCTGAACAAGCTGGGCGTCGGGGCCGACGACATCGCGGTCATCTCCAAGCACGACACCTCGACGCTGGCCAATGATCCCAACGAGCAGGAGCTGCACGAGCGGCTTGCTGACTCGCTGGGCCGGTCAGAGGGTGCGCCGCTGTTCGTCGTCAGCCAGAAGGCCCTGACCGGGCACGCCAAGGGAGGCGCGGCGGTCTTCCAGATGATGGGTCTGTGCCAGATCCTGCGCGACGGCGTCATCCCGCCGAACCGCAGCCTGGACTGCGTCGACGACGAGCTGGCAACCTCAGGGCACTTCGTGTGGGCCCGCGAGACGTTGCGGATGGGCGACAAGTACCCGCTCAAGGCGGGTCTGGTGACCAGCCTCGGGTTCGGCCACGTGTCGGGACTGGTCGCGCTGGTACACCCGCAGGCGTTCCTGGCGACACTCGATCCTGAACAGCGGGCGGACTACACCGCCCGGGCGCAGGAGCGGACCCTTGCCGGTCAGCACCGGTTGGCGTCGGCGATCGCCGGCGGCCGACCGATGTACGAGCGGCCTGCGGACCGTCGCTTCGACCATGACCACCCGGAGAAGGCCCAGGAGGCGGCTATGCTGCTCGATGCGGCGTCGCGGCTCGGCGAGGGCGGCGCGTACTAGCGTCGACCGCACAGTGAGATAGCGTGCTGCCCGTGGGCATCGTCGGGATAGGCATCGATCTGGTATCCATCCCCGACTTCGCCGAACAGGTGGACCGGCCGGGCACGGTGTTCGCCGAGACGTTCACCCCGGGGGAGAGGCGCGACGCCGCCGACAAGAGTTCGTCGGCGGCGCGCCACCTGGCGGCGCGGTGGGCGGCCAAGGAGGCCGTGATCAAGGCCTGGTCGGGGTCTCGGTTCTCGAAGCGGCCGGTGCTGCCCGAGGGGATCCATCGCGACATCGAGGTGATCACCGACATGTGGGGCAGGCCGCGGGTGCGGCTCTCCGGCGCCATCGCCGAGCACCTCAAAGAGGTGACGATCCATTTGTCACTGACCCACGAGGCCGATACCGCGGCCGCGGTCGCGGTGCTCGAGGAGCGCTAGCGCTTCCGGCGAGTTCACGAGTCTGCGCGCCGACCCGCCGCTTCGGCTGGCAGTGCGCGCAAGCTCGCGGTGATCCACACCAACTACCGTGTCGATCATGAGTGATTTGATCGCCGGCGTCCGCGACGTGCTGCCATCGGTACGCGCCGACCTGGAGGACCTCGTTCGCATCGAGTCGGTGTGGGCCGATCCTGATCGCAGGCCAGAGGTTCAGCGCAGCGCCGAGGCGGTGTCGAAGCTGTTGTCGGAGGCCGGGTTCGATGATGTGCGGATCGTTGCCGAAGGCGGCGCGCCTGCCGTCATCGCCCGCCACCCCGCACCCCCGGGAGCGCCGACGGTCCTGCTGTACGCGCACCACGACGTGCAGCCCGAAGGGGACCGCAAACAATGGCAGTCGCCTCCGTTCGAGCCGACCGAGCGCGACGGGCGGCTCTACGGACGGGGTACCGCTGACGACAAGGCAGGTATCGCAACGCATCTGGCTGCGTTCAGGGCGCACGGGGGTAGGCCGCCGGTCGGTGTGACGGTCTTCGTCGAGGGCGAAGAGGAGTCGGGCTCCCCGTCGTTGTCACGACTGTTGTTGGCGCACCACGACCTACTCGCCGCCGACGTCATCGTCATCGCCGACTCGGACAATTGGAGCACCGAGATCCCGTCGCTCACCGTCTCGCTGCGCGGACTTGCAGACTGTGTCGTGGAGGTCGCCACCCTCGACCATGGTCTGCATTCTGGGATGTGGGGTGGCGTCGTACCTGACGCGCTGTCCGTTCTGGTCCGCCTGCTGGCCGGCCTGCACGACGATGACGGCAACGTCGCGGTCGCCGGCCTGCATGAAGCAACCGCTGCCGATGTCGACTACACCCCGGAGCGGGTGCGCGCGGACAGCGGCCTGCTCGACGGCGTATGCGAGATCGGTTCCGGGTCGGTGGCGCAACGACTCTGGGCCAAGCCGGCGATCACGGTCATCGGCATCGACGCCACGCCGATCGCGCAGGCGTCGAACACCCTGATCCCTCGGGCGCGCGCCAAGGTCAGCATGCGCGTGGCACCCGGTGGCGACGCCGCTGAGCACCTCGCCGCGCTGACCCGTCATCTCGAGCAACACGCGCCCTGGGGTGCCCAGGTGACCGTCATTCCCGGTGACGTTGGACAGCCGTATGCCATCGATGCCTCCGGCCCTGTCTACGACGCGGCACGGGTGGCCTTTCGTGAGGCGTGGGGTCACGACGCAGTCGACACCGGCGTCGGCGGATCCATCCCGTTCATCGCGGCGTTCGCCGCGGCGTTTCCCGAGGCCAAGATTCTCGTGACCGGGGTCGAAGACCCGGACACGCAGGCGCACAGCATCAACGAGAGCCTGCACCTGGGTGTGCTGGAACGCGCCGCGACTGCCGAGGCCCTGCTGTTGGGCCTGCTCGGAAGCCGGGGTTAGCTCAGACCGACAGATCGCGTCGCAGTTTGGCGACGTGGCCGGTAGCGCGAATGTTGTACTGCGCCACCGCGATCTTGCCCTTCTCGTCCACCACGAACGTCGAGCGGATCACGCCCTGCACGGTCTTGCCGTACATGGTCTTCTCGCCGAAGGCACCCCACGCCTCGAGGACCTTGCGGTCGGGGTCAGACAGCAGCGGGAACGACAGCTTCTCCGCATCGCGGAACTTCGCGAGCTTCTCCGGCTTGTCGGGCGAGATGCCCACGACATCGAGGCCCGCCGCGTTCAGGTCGCCGAGGCTGTCCCGGAAGTCACAGGCCTCCTTCGTGCAGCCCGGCGTGGCCGCGGCCGGATAGAAGTACACGATGACCTTGCGCCCTTGGTAATCCGAGAGCTTGACGGTTTTACCGTCGGCGTCGGCAAGGCTGAATGCGGGCGCTTTGTCGCCCACCTCGAGTCGGGGAGTCTGCGGCATGGGCGTTGTTCCTCTGATCGATCCGTCGACCGGGGCGCTGCGGTGCGCGCCGGCTGATCTAGGGTAGTGCGGCAGGGCACTCCGGCAGTTCGGAGGGGCCGAGTGCACGAGGTCGTCAAGTGGCGGCGACGAACTGGGCGTTGAGGCAGCGGAGGCAGATGTGGCGGACCGGGATCCCGACACCATCAAGGGCGAGATCGACGCGGCGCGGGATCAGTTGGCGTTGACAGTCGACTCGCTGGCGGCCCGGGCGAACCCCCGCAGGGTCGCTGACGACCTCAAGGCGGGCGTGTTGCGTGTGGTCAAGAAGCCACCGGTGGCGATCTCGCTGGCCGGGGTCGGTGCGCTTCTGATCGTGCTCACGGTGCGCAAACTGCGAAACCCCTGACGGGCGGCGTCAGCGTCGGCGGCCCGACCGGAGCCACTTCGGGAGCGAGAAGCCGGGCGGATTCGCCACGCGACCGAGCCGGTTGCATGAGTACACCGCCACCGGTCCCTGCGCAGCTACTCCCAGGGTCGAGTCATCGCCAGTCGGACCGGATGTCACCGAATCTCCCAGGCTCGACATCAGCAAATTCCTCGATTCGTGCTGTTCGGCCCGTTTCACGCGGCCTATGTACGTACCAGCTAACTGCAATCTAGCATCATCTGGTGCTTTTACCCAGCGCAACGGGTGTTCAACTCACAATTCCGGCAATAACCGTTACCGATTGTTAGTACTCGACCCTGTTGACGCCAGCGCACCGATGTGACTTCTAGCACATCTGGAGCGTCATCGCTGTCGAATGCGACGTTATTTTTCACAATCGTAAATTAGCTACAGCGTCGCACTCGCCGTGAGGCCTACGGCGACGGGGTGCCCGCAGGCATCGCGGATGCGTCGGTCCTCTACGCTGGCGCTGTCCACGACGAGCAAAGGAGACGCGCGATGGCGTGGTTTCTCGCCCTGCAAGGCCCGGCGCAACCCAGTCATCAGTCCTCGGTATACGAGCTTCAGGACTCGACCGACATCGACGGGCTCGCTCAGGAACTCGTCAGCGCGGTGACGCTGGACCGGGTGGTGGCGATTCCGGCGATGCTCCCGCAGAGCACGCGCAAACGGCAGAAGGTCACCCTCTACGTGCGGCCTGCCGCGTGGGGGATGTGGACGTTCTACGAGTTGTCTGACGAGGATCGGCGTCAACTGATGCAGAGCAACCCGCTGTTCAATGCCATGCAGCAACACCAGCGCGAACATGCACAGGGTGGTGTCGCGGCGGCGAATCCCTTGCTGGGTCAGCCCGGGCCGGGAGCCCGCTGACGCCGGCGGACTCGGCGGGAAATCTCTCAAGCGTGGTGCGCCGTCAGGGTTTCGAACCCCGGACCCGCTGATTAAGAGTCAGCTGCTCTACCAACTGAGCTAACGGCGCGCGTGTGAGACAATAACAGGCCCGTCGGCACAGTAAGAAATCACCACGTCCGCGCGGTATCGGGAAGCGACGTCGTGGTTGTACACCCGCTGAAAATTGACCGTAGACTCGCTGTCAAAGAGTCGTCGGTCGAACAATATTTCATACGAGGTGAGCACAGTTATGGGCCAGGTCAACACGCGGATCCCGGTGCGGCAGCGCCGGGGCTGGTTGATGGCTGTCGTGATGGTTCCCGCGATTGCCTTTGCGCTGACCGCATGCGGTGGTACATCTGAACCGCCTCAGGCGCAGGTGATCACCGACAAAGGCACTCCGTTCGGCGACCTGCTGGTACCCAAGCTCTCGTCCTCGGTCGAGGACGGCGCGGTGGGGGTCAGCGTCGAATCGCCCGTCACGGTCAGCGCCGAGGACGGCGTCCTCGGCCCGGTGACGATGGTCAACGACGATGGGAAAGCGGTCTCCGGAGAACTCTCCAAGGACGGCCTGACGTGGGAGACCACCGAGCCGCTCGGCTACAACAAGCGCTACACGCTGACCGCGGAGTCGCTTGGTCTGGGCGGTGCGACCAGCCGGCAGATGACGTTTGAGACGCACTCGCCGGAGAACCTCACCATGCCGTACGTGGTGCCCAGCGACGGTGAGGTCGTCGGCATCGGCCAGCCGGTGGCCGTCCAGTTCGATGAGAACATCCCGAACCGGCTCGCGGCGCAGCGCGCTATCACCGTCAAGGCCGACCCGCCTGTCGAGGGCGCCTTCTACTGGTTGAGCAATCGCGAAGTGCGTTGGCGGCCAGCCGAATACTGGAAGCCGGGCACCAAGGTGTCGGTGGAGGTCAACGCCTACGGCGTGGACCTCGGAGACGGTCTGTTCGGCCAGGAGAACGTCAGCACGAACTTCACGATCGGCGACGAGGTGATCACCTCCATCGACGACAGCACGAAGACGTTGACCGTTCGCCGCAACGGTGAGGTCGTCAAGAGCATGCCGGTGTCGATGGGCAAGAACAGCACCCCGACCAACAATGGCACCTACATCGTCGGTGACCGCCGGGCGGAGATGGTGATGGACTCGTCGACGTACGGCGTGCCGACCAATTCGCCCAACGGCTATCGCACCGAGGTCGACTGGGCCACCCAGATCTCCTACAGCGGGATCTACGTCCACGCCGCACCCTGGTCGGTCGGCAGTCAGGGCTACAGCAACGTGAGCCACGGCTGCATCAACGTCAGCAATAGCAACGGCCAGTGGTTCTACGACAACTCCAAACGGGGCGACATCGTCGAGATCGTCAACACCGTGGGTTCGACATTGCCCGGCACCGATGGACTGGGTGACTGGAACATCCCGTGGGAGCAGTGGAAAGCGGGCAACGCCAACATCTGACGGCTCCACCGGCGCCCCCGCGCGCCGGTGATCAACGCGCAGACGCAGAAACGCCGCCTACCGAAGTAGGCGGCGTTTCCCGTTACCGGGTGGCTGACGGGACTCGAACCCGCGACAGCCAGGATCACAACCTGGTGCTCTACCAACTGAACTACAGCCACCATCGCCGCTTGCGCGGCGTGCACGATCTTAACCGGTGGAACCCTCCGCGGCCGAATTGTTTGCCTGGGCGCCGTGGGCGGGCGGCCCGAGTTCGGAGGCGATCGCCGCGATATCGCTGGTCGACGGACCGGGAGGCACCACGAACGCGGTCTGCCGGTAGTAGCGCAACTCACGAATCGACTCGTGGATGTCGGCGAGAGCGCGGTGGGCGAGACCCTTCTCCGGTTGACCGAAGTAGATCCGCGGATACCAGCGGCGGCACAACTCCTTGATTGAGCTCACGTCGATCATCCGGTAGTGCAGGTAGTTGTCGAGTGTGGGCATATCCCGCGCGATGAACCCGCGGTCCGTGGCGATCGAGTTGCCGGCCAGCGGCGCGGTCTTGGCCTGCGGAACGTGGGTGCGGACGTAGTCCAGCACCATCGCCTCGGCGGTGGCCACGTCGGTGGTCGAGGCGCGCACCTCGTTGATCAAGCCGGACTTCGTGTGCATCTGCGTCACGACCTCGACCATCGACGACATCGCATCATCGCCGGCATGAATGACCACGTCGAGGCCATCGCCGAGGATGTTGAGCTCCGAGTCGGTCACCAGAACCGCGATTTCGATGAGGAGGTCGGACTTGAGATCCAGTCCCGTCATTTCGCAGTCGATCCACACAAGTTCGTCACGCACAGCGCTCACAGTAAGCCCCGCGGCCCCGACAGGCTGTCCACACCCACCTACTCGAGTCGGTGCCCAAGTAGGGTTCGATCCATGACCACGGAGCCCACCGCTTCTCCCGCACAGCAGATCGCCGCAGGTTATAGCGCTGAAGGCGCTGCGCTGGAATTGGGCGCGGTCGTCGTCGACGGCGTGTGCGATCCCTCGGCGCGGGTGCGCATCCCGCTGGCCACCGTCAATCGGCACGGCCTGGTCGCCGGCGCGACGGGCACGGGAAAGACGAAGTCGCTGCAGGTGCTCGCCGAGCAGTTGTCTGCCGCGGGCGTGCCGGTGCTGATGGCTGACGTCAAGGGGGATCTGTCCGGGTTGTCGCGGCCCGGAGAGACCAACGACAAGGTTGCGCAACGGGCCGCCGACACCGGCGACGCCTGGACTCCGACCGCGTACCCGGTCGAGTTCCTGTCGCTGGGCACGTCCGGAATCGGCGTTCCGGTGCGGGCCACCATAACCAGCTTCGGCCCCATTCTGCTATCGAAGGTGTTGGGGCTCAACCAGACTCAAGAATCCACCCTCGGGTTGATCTTTCACTGGGCTGACCAGCAGGGGTTGCCGCTGCTGGACCTGAAGGATCTGCGTTCGGTGATCCAGTACCTCACCAGCGATGAGGGCAAGCCGCAGCTCAAGGCGCTCGGGGCGGTGTCCACCACGACCGCCGGCGTCATCCTGCGCGCACTGGTCAACCTGGAGGCCGAGGGCGCCGACACGTTCTTCGGCGAACCCGAGCTCGAGCCTGCCGATCTGATGCGACTCGACGCGTCGGGGCGTGGCATCATCACGCTCCTCGAACTGGGCAGCCAGGCCGCCCGGCCGGTGATGTTCTCCACATTCCTGATGTGGGTGCTCGCCGATCTGTTCACGACGCTGCCGGAGGTCGGCGACGTCGACAAACCGAAACTGGTGTTCTTCTTCGACGAGGCGCATCTGCTGTTCACCGACGCGTCCAAGGCGTTCCTGGAGCAGGTCGAGCAGACGGTCAAGCTGATCCGTTCCAAGGGCGTCGGCGTGTTCTTCTGCACGCAACTGCCGACCGACGTGCCCAACAACGTGCTGAGCCAGCTGGGCGCCCGTGTCCAGCACGCGCTGCGCGCCTTCACCCCCGACGACCAGAAGGCGCTGTCGAAGACCGTGCGGACCTATCCGAAAACTCAGGTGTACGACCTGGAGTCGGCCCTGACCTCGCTGGGTATCGGCGAGGCCGTCGTCACGGTGCTCTCGGAGAAGGGGGCGCCGACGCCGGTGGCGTGGACCAGGATGCGCGCCCCGCGGTCACTGATGGACACCATCGGCCCGGATGCCATCTCTGCGGCCGCCGCCGCCAGCCCGCTGCGGGCCGAGTACGGCCAGACTGTGGACCGCGAGTCGGCGTACGAGCGGCTGGCCGCCAAGCTGGCGCCGCCGCCACCTGTCAGCGCACCCGCTTCCGACCAGCAGCTGCCGCCGGTTCCGCCGCCGTACGAGGTGCCCCCGATGCCGGCGCCCGCGCAGCCCGCCGAACCCGGCCTGCTGGACAAGATGATGGACAACCCGGCGTTCAAGAGCGCGATGCGCTCGGCAGGCACGGTGATCGGGCGCGAGATCACCCGCAGCATCTTCGGCACCGGCCGCCGCCGACGCCGCTGACTCACCGCCGCCGGAATTGCATTCCGCGCGGGCCTCACTCGCACTTTCACGCGTGGAATGCAATTCCGGCGCAAGGGAGTTAGTCGCCGCCGAGTTTCTTGTAGACGGCTCCGACGATCGGCGCGACGATCGCCCGCGGGGCGTATCCGCTGGCGGCCGACATCGCCTTGGACGTGACGCCGGGCACCACCCGCATCTTGTTGCGCTCCAAGCCATCCAGGGACACCTTGGCGGTGTACTCGGTGGAGATCCAGAGGAAGTCGGGGATCAGTCGCTCGACGAGTGACTGCTCGTGCTCGACGGGCAGCGTCTCGCGGACCGGCCCGGGCGCCAGCACCGTCACATGCACGCCTGCCGATTTCAGTTCGCCCCGCAGCGATTCACTGAAGGTGTTGACGAACGCCTTCGTCGCGGCATACGTCGCATTGTTGGGAATCGGCGAATTACCCGCCGCCGAACCGGAGATCAGGATGCCGCCCGCGCCGCGCGCCACCATCCCGGGCAGTACCGCCAGCACCAGGTCGTGAACGCCGAGCACGTTGAGCTGAACCTGCTTGCGTTCGTCGGCCGGATCCAGCGAGGCCACCGCCCCGAACGTCGCGGTGCCCGCGTTCGCGCACAGGATCGAGATGTCACGGGCGGCCAGCTCGTCACACAGTGCGGCGCGCGCGGCCGGGTCGGCGAGGTCGACGGCGCGCACCTCCACGGTCACCCCGTACTGCTCCCGCAGCCGGGTGGCCAGCGTGGTCAGCACCTCCTCACGCCGGGCGGTGATGATCAGATTGTGGCCGCGGGCGGCGAGCTCGACGGCCAGCGCCTCGCCGATGTTCTGCGAGGCACCGGTGACGACAGCACGGGCATCCGTACTGGGAGCGGGTACTGGCATGGGGCGGACTATATCGTGGGCGTTCATGAGAGAGCCGCCGCGTCCGGCACCCCTGCCCGCGGCAGCCGCCACCATGAGGTCACGCGTCCTGGCGTGGGCGATGTGGGATTTCGGTGCGACGGCGATCAACGCGATCGTGATCACGTTCGTGTTCTCCATCTACCTCACCGGAACCGTCGGCGACGACCTGCCCGGCGACACCAGCCCGGCCAGTTGGCTGGGTCGGGCGCTGGCGCTGTCGGGGTTGGTCGTCGCGGTGCTGGCGCCGGTGACGGGGGTGTGGGTGGACGCACCGGTGCGTCGGCGCCGGGCGCTCGCGGTACTGACGGGGCTCGTCGTGGTGCTGACCGCGGCGATGAGCCTGATCCGCGACGACCACCGGTACATGTGGCCCGGACTGATCCTGCTCGCCTGCACAGCGGCCTGCAGCGAGCTCGCCACGGTGCCGTACAACGCGATGCTGCGCCAGCTCTCGACTCCCGAGAATTCCGGCCGGATCTCCGGATTCGGTTTGGCACTGGGGTATTTCGGCAGCGTCCTGGCTCTGCTCGTGGTGTACGTCGGGTTCATCTCCGGCACCGGTGACACCCGGGGACTACTCGGCCTGCCGGTCGACGACGGCCAGAACATCCGGGCGGCGATGTTGCTGACCGCCGCGTGGTTCGCCCTGTTCGCGCTTCCCCTGCTGATCACCGTCCGTGCTCCCACCCCCGAGGAGCCCCATCAGCGAGTGGGTGTGCGCGGCGCCTACCGCGCGTTGGCGGAGGAGATCCGTCGAGAGTGGCGACGCGACCGGCACATCGTCTACTTCCTCGGTGCCAGTGCGGTGTATCGGGACGGGCTGGCCGGGGTGTTCGCGTTCGGCGCGGTTCTCGGCGTCAACGTCTACGGGGTGTCGGAAGCCGACGTGCTGTTGTTCGGCATGGCGGCGTGCGTGGTGGCGGCGATCGGGTCGGTGCTCGGCGGGCAGGCCGATGATTGGGTCGGCTCCAAGCGGGTGATCGTGCTGTCCCTCGTCGCGATGATCGCGGCCGGGCTCACCCTGATGGTTCTGTCCGGGGTGGTGGCATTCTGGGTCTGCGGCCTGCTGCTGTGTCTGTTCATCGGGCCGACGCTGTCGGCGTCGCGGACCCTGCTGCTGCGGATGGCTCCCGAAGGCAAGGAAGGCGTGGCGTTCGGGCTCTACACGACGACCGGCCGTGCCGCGTCTTTCCTTGCGCCGTGGCTGTTCTCCCTGTTCATCGATATCTTCGGCACCGACCGGGCAGGCATGGGTGGGTTGTGCCTGGTGCTCCTGATCGGGCTGTTGGCGATGTTGGCGGTCCGCGCGCCACACCGGGTGGTGCGGACCTAGCCGGTGGTGGCGCAGATCGTCAGGCCTGCGCCGGTGCGCTGCTCCACGGCGACGCCGTTGACGGAGATCGAGCACGTCAACTCCCGGCCGACGTTGATGATGCTGATGCTCGCCGAACCTTCCGCGGGCTGAGGCAGCGAGACCTCCTTGCTCCACGGCAGCATCACGTTGAACTCGGTCTGCAGTAGGCCACCGTTATCGACGTAGGTGACGTTGATGGCCCTGCCGGTGCCGTCGACGGTGTAGACGACGGTGTCGGTCGGGCCGTCGACGGTCGTGTCGGTAGGTGGCGTGCGCGACGGCAGGGTCGGGACGGGCAGCACCGGCGACGACGGGGTCCGTGATGTCGTCGACGGCGTCCGTGAGGTGGTGGTGGGAGCGGGCGTGGAGAAGCTCGGTTCGGGCACCGAGGGCAGCGGGGCCATCACGGTCTCCTGCCTGGAACTGTTGACGATCACCAGGGCGATCACCAGACCGATGACGGTGACGACCGCGACGCCCGCCACGATCCACAGCCAGCGGGGCGATTTCGGGTCTTCCGACGGCGGCTCGCCCCCGGCTCCCGGCGGGTACGGCGGGCCGTAGGCACCGGTTGCCGACGGGTCGTAGCCATAGGGCGAATACGCAGGCAGACGCTCGGTCGGGCGGGGCGGCGGGGGGGCCTGATAGGGCGGGCCGTACGGCGTTTGGCTCGCATACGCGGGATCGGTGTAGCCGGGATGGCCGTAGCCGAACTGCTGCGTCGGCTCCTCGCCACTGCCGGAGCGCCATTGCTCCTCACGTCCGCGGTCCGTCATGCCCACCTCACGCCTGCAGGGTACCTGTGCATGCGCTCAATGCGCCGTGCACCGGCCAGGTCCTCATTGCGCGCGCAGACCATGCAGAATCAAGCACCGTGGCACAGCAGGTTCGCAGGCTCTACGGCGCTTCGATGTCGCCGGATGCCACCGCGTTCGCCCACCTCGTCGATGACGGCGGATATCCGCGTGCGGTGCAGCGATTCCTGCGCGGGTGGCGGGCTACCTCCTCGCGTGACGTCGAGCTGCCCGTCGAGGGCCCCGTCACGCGCGTCATGCATTCTGCCGACGGACACTGGCTGGGCTGCCAGGTTGCGCCCGAGGGCGGCACCCGCAGCCAGATCTGGGTCGTGACAACCGATCCCGACGACCGCGATGCGCGAAGGATCGATCATTGGCCCTCAGGCGTCGAGGGCACCGCCGAGTTGATCGGCTGGGACGGCACACTGGTGGCGGCCATCCTTACCGGCGACGACGGCGTGGGCAGCTCCTGCCTCATCGACCCATCCGTCGGCACCACCACGGTGCTGGACCGCCGATCCGGCGGCAGATTGGTGGACGCTTGGGCCGGCGCATCGCTGGTGCGGGTCGGCCCGCGGGGCTACCGCGATCTGATCATGTTGCGGGGACTCACCGAAACGGCGTTGCTGCCCTACGATCCCGGCTCGACCACCGACACCGGCATCATCCTCGACGACCACAGTCCCCGCAGGGTGCGTTCCGGTCCAGAGGGAGAGCTCTTCGAGCTCTATCAGCCGGCGACCGAGTACGGCCTCAACAGCACAGAAGGCTACGTGCGCGCCCTACTACGTAGCGAGAACGGTGCCGAGCACGCCCGCCTGCTCGAGGTGACGTCGACCGCGGACGGCGTCACCTACCACGTGCTGGCCGAGCGGTCCGGCTGTGAGCTGGACGAGTTCACGGTCAGCGACGACCTCTCGACGGTGGCGATCCTGTGGAACATCCACGGCGCCAGCGAATTACAGATCCTCGAGTACGCCGACAACACGTTGCACGATCCGATCCCGCTGCCGGGCATGGTGGCCAGCGAGCTGAGCATCAGCGCGGGCGGGTCGATGCTGGCGTTGACGGTTGAGGGCCCGTCGAAGCCACCGACGGTCGAGTTGGTGGATCCGCGGACCCGTGAATGGGAGCCCGTGGACCGTGAACCGAGCAGGGGGCCACTGTCCGCGGACCCCACGCTGGAGACCGTCACCGCACGCGATGGCCTGACGTTCACCGGATGGCTGTTCCAGCCCCCGGCGGGCGTCGAGACGATCGGCGCCATGCTGTTTCTGCACGGCGGTCCGGAGGGTCAGGGCAGGCCGGGCTACAACGAGTTTTTCCCCGGCCTGCTGGAAGCCGGAATCTGCGTGTTCCTGCCGAACGTGCGTGGGTCCGGTGGGTTCGGACGCTCGTTCATGCACGCCGACGACCGGGAACGGCGCTTCGCCGCGATCGACGACGTCGCCGATGCGGTGCGGTTTCTCGTCGACAACGGTCACGCGCCGGCGGAACGGGTCGCCTGCTGCGGATGGTCCTATGGCGGCTATCTGACGCAGGCGGCGCTGGCGTTCCACCCCCACGAGTTCGCGGCGGGCATCAGCATCTGCGGGATGAGCGACCTGAACACCTGGTACCGCACCACCGAGCAGTGGATCGCCGCGGCGGCCTACCCGAAGTACGGCCACCCCATCAGTGATCAGGGCCTGCTGGAGCAACTGTCGCCACTGCCGCGGGCCCACGCGGTGACGGCGCCGCTTCTGTTGGTGCACGGACTCAACGACACGAATGTGCCGCCGAGCGAGTCGCAGCAGATGTGTGACGCGCTGACCGCACTGGGGCGCCGCGCGGAGCTGTTGCTCTTCGACGACGACGGGCACGAGATCGACAAGCGGGAGAACCGGGCGGTGTTGTTGAAGGCAATGTGCGCGTGGCTCACCGCGGCTTTCGACTCCGGGCCCGCAGACGCGCAGGTTTATTGAAATTGTCTGCCGGGTAAAACTCTGCTGCGCGCGCCAGTGAGGCGCGCCTTTAGAGGAGGCATGGCATGCGGGGCATACTCGGCGTCATAGTGCTCGTCTGGTTGTTGATCGGCGCTTTTGCGTCCTATCAGCGTGGTTACTTCGAGAGTGGTGACGCCAATTGCGCCACGGCGGGAAGTATCGCGCTGACGGTGGTGGCGGGACCGCTGAACTATGCGGGAGTCAATCCGAAAGTTACGGATTGCAATGTCCCGCAACCCAGTCAGTAATCACTGGCTGGTCTATCTCACAGAAATGGAGTGGCCATGATCGTCCTCGGCGCGATCCTGCTCATCCTGGGTATTTTGTTCGGCATTTCGATGCTCACCTACGTCGGCGTCGTCCTGCTCGTGATCGGCGCCGTGTTCTGGATCCTCGGTTCCGTCGGCCGGCCGGTCGGTGGACGAAAGGCCTGGTATTAACTCTCTAATCGCGTAGTCGTTCGGCCGAGGTCAGCCCGGCGACCGTCATAGCTCTCAGGACGGTTCGCGAGCTGGCCTCGGCCGTTTTCGTGGCACCGGGCTTGACGCTGTGCGCGGTGGAGTTCAGCAGCCCGAACGTCGCATGAGCCATCAGCCGCGCATCATCGTCGGTCAGGTGAGGATCGCGTCGGCGCAGCACGTCCACCCACACCTCGACGTATTGGCGCTGCTTGCGCCGGACCTGCCGCTTGGCCGCGGCGGGCAGGTTGCCCAGGTCGCGGTCCTGGATGCGGATCAGGTCCGATTCGCCCAGCGCGAAGTCCAGATGGAAGTCGATCAATCGCTCCAGCGCCGTGTCTGCGTCACCGGCAAGGCCGGCCACCTCGGTCGCCCCCGACAGCAGTCGCGCGCTGATGCCGACCAGCAACTCCACCAGGAGCGCTTCCTTGTTGGGGAAGTGGCGGTAGATCGCGGGGCCGCTCACACCCGCTGCCGCGCCGATGTCCTCGAGGCGGACGGCGAGATAGCCGTGCTCGGCCATCAGTCTTTCGGCTGCGGCGAGTAATTGGCCGCGGCGGTCGGATTTGGCTCTGCTGCGGCGCGAGACCGTCTCAGGAGCCGGTGACGACGGATTTTGCGCGGTCATGCCGCGACCTCCCGCCGGTGTGGTGGACTTCCGAGTTAATCGTGATTAACATATCATTAGTTAGTCCCGATTAACTCAAATCAACTCGACCCCTGAGGCGGACTCGGCGATGGCAGCGCGGACATCACATCGTGACGATCATGTCGCGCTGGTCGACCAGTTGCGGTCAAAGCTGGCCGCCGCAGCGCTCGGTGGTCCGCAGCGCGCCCGCCAGCGGCATGTCGACCGGGGCAAGCTGCTGCCCCGCGACCGCGTCGACGGCCTGCTCGACCCCGGCAGCCCCTTTCTGGAACTGGCGGCGCTGGCCGCCGACGGTATGTACGACGACGAGTGCCCCGGCGCGGGAATGATCGCCGGGATCGGCCGGGTGTCCGGGCGCGAATGCATGATCGTCGCCAACGACGCGACGGTGAAGGGTGGGACGTACTACCCCGTCACGGTCAAGAAGCATCTGCGCGCCCAGGAGATCGCCGCGCAGAACAATCTGCCGTGCATCTATCTGGTGGACTCGGGCGGCGCTTTCCTGCCCCGTCAGGACGAAGTGTTCCCCGACCGCGAACACTTCGGCCGCATCTTCTTCAATCAGGCGACCATGAGCGCCAACGGAATTGCCCAGATCGCGGCGGTACTCGGCTCGTGCACCGCCGGCGGGGCCTATGTCCCGGCGATGAGCGATGAAGCCGTCATCGTGCGCAACCAGGGGACCATCTTCCTCGGTGGCCCACCGCTGGTGAAGGCGGCGACCGGCGAGGTCGTCACCGCCGAGGAACTCGGCGGTGGTGATCTGCACTCCAAGGTCTCAGGCGTGACCGATCACCTCGCCCACGACGACCGTGACGCGCTGCGCATCGTCCGGCGCATCGTGGGAACGCTGGCGCCACGGCTCCCATCGCCCTGGGAGGTGGCGCCGACGGTCGACCCGATCGCCGACCAGACCGAGCTCTACGACGTGGTCCCCGTCGATTCGAAGGTCGCCTACGACGTGCACGAGGTCATCACCCGCCTCGTCGACGGCGGTGACTTCGCCGAGTTCAAGGCCGACTACGGCACGACGTTGGTCACCGGCTTCGCGCGCATCCACGGTCACCCGGTCGGCATCATCGCCAACAACGGTGTCCTGTTCGGCGAGTCGGCGGTCAAGGGCGCGCACTTCATCGAACTGTGCGACAAGCGGGTCACCCCACTGCTGTTCCTGCAGAACATCTCCGGGTTCATGGTCGGACGGGACTACGAAGCCGGCGGCATCGCCAAGCACGGCGCCAAGATGGTCACCGCGGTGGCCTGCGCCCGGGTCCCTAAGCTGACCGTCGTGATCGGCGGTTCGTATGGGGCGGGCAACTACTCGATGTGCGGGCGGGCGTACTCGCCGCGTTTCCTGTGGATGTGGCCGAACGCGCGGATCTCGGTGATGGGTGGCGAGCAGGCCGCCTCGGTGCTGGCCACGGTCCGCGGCGAGATGACGGCGGAGGAGGAAGAGGCGTTCAAGGCGCCGATCCGCGCCCAGTACGAGGACCAGGGCAATCCGTACTACTCGACCGCGCGACTGTGGGACGACGGAGTCATCGACCCCGCCGATACCAGAAGCGTTGTCGGATTGGCCCTTTCGGTGGTCGGGCAGGCTCCGCTTGAACCCGTCTCCTACGGCGTCTTCCGGATGTGATTGCATGACTGAAACTTTCGACACCGTGCTGGTCGCCAACCGCGGCGAGATCGCGGTCCGGGTGATCCGGACGCTGCGAACGATGGGGATTCGCTCCGTGGCGGTGTTCAGCGACGCCGATGCCGGAGCCCGGCACGTCGCCGAGGCCGATGTCGCGGTGCGCATCGGTCCGGCACCCGCCCGGCAGAGCTATCTGTCGATCGACGCTCTGCTGGCCGCGGTCGCCCGCACGGGGGCGCAGGCTGTGCACCCGGGGTATGGATTCCTCTCGGAGAACGCAGAATTCGCGGAGGCACTGCGCTCGGCGGGGGTGGTCTTCATCGGGCCTCCGGTGGCGGCGATCCAGACGATGGGCGACAAGATCTCCGCCAAGGCGGCGGTATCGGCCTTCGGGGTGCCCGTCGTCCCCGGCATCTCGCGACCGGGGCTCACCGACGACGACCTGATCGGTGGTGCCGCCGAGGTCGGGTTCCCCGTGCTGGTGAAGCCTTCGGCGGGCGGCGGCGGCAAGGGCATGCGCGTGGTGCACGACCCGGCCGACCTCCCTGCGGCGGTGGTCAGTGCGCGACGTGAAGCGGCGTCGGCGTTCGGGGACGACACGCTGTTCCTGGAGCGATTCGTGCTCAATCCCAGACACATCGAGGTGCAGGTGCTCGCCGACACCCACGGCTCGGTGGTGCACCTGGGCGAACGCGAATGCAGTCTGCAGCGGCGGCATCAGAAGGTGATCGAAGAAGCGCCTTCGCCGCTGCTCGACGCGGCCACCCGGGCCCGCATCGGCGCCGCCGCGTGCGACACGGCGCGCAGTGTGGACTACACCGGTGCCGGCACCGTCGAGTTCATCGTCTCCGCCGACCGGCCCGACGAGTTCTTCTTCATGGAGATGAATACCCGTCTGCAGGTGGAACATCCGGTCACCGAAATGGTCACCGGACTGGATCTTGTGGAGCTGCAGGTGCGGATCGCCGCGGGACACGAGCTGCCCTTCGCACAGGACGACGTCCGCATGCAGGGCCACGCCATCGAGGCCCGCGTGTACGCCGAGGACCCCGCCCGCGGGTTCCTGCCAACGGGTGGCGACGTCGTCGCCCTGCGAGAGCCGACGCGCCCAGGAATCAGGGTCGACTCCGGCTTGGCGCAGGGCACGGTCGTCGGCAGTGACTACGACCCGATGCTCGCCAAGGTGATCGCCCACGCCGGTGACCGCGCGACCGCGCTGCGCGAGCTCGACGCGGCGCTGGCGGACACCGCGGTGCTTGGGCTGACCACCAACATCGAGTTCCTGCGATTCCTGCTGGCGGATCCCGACGTGGCCGCGGGGCGCCTCGACACCGGCCTGCTCGACCGCCGCGCGCCCGACTTCGAACCGCTGCCACCCGGGGACGATGACCTGATCGCCGCTGCGGCCTACCGCTGGCTGCGGTCTTGGCCCGCAACCCCCGCCAGCCCGTGGGAGGTGCCGTCGGGTTGGCGCATCGCCGGTCGCGCCCCGACCACGATCAGGCTGCACGCCGGGGACCGGACCGAGCACGTCTCGCTGACCGGTTCACCGGCCGATGCGACCGCGGCCGTCGAGAACGGTGAAACTCGGACGCTCAGTGCGTCTCTGGCGGGGGAGACGCTGGCGGTCACTATCGACGGGCTGCGCACCGACTACCTGGTGGCCGCGGTGGACGGATGCGAGTGGCTGGCCGGAGCGGGCCGCGTCACCATGGTCGAGGAGCTGCGCGAACCGCCGGTGCGTCCCGATGACGAACACAGCGGCGATGCGGAACTGACCAGCCCGATGCCCGGCGCGGTGGTCGCCCTGGGCGTCAGCGACGGCGACCACGTCGAGGCAGGCACGGTGGTGGTCACCGTGGAGGCCATGAAGATGGAGCACGCGCTCGCCGCGCCGGTCGACGGTGTGGTCGAACTGATCGTCGGCGCGGGCGAACAGGTGAAAGTGGGCCAGGTGCTGGCCCGGATAACGGCAACTGAGGAGCCGCAATCATGACCGACTTTCTCTCCACGGGCACACTGCCCGACCATTACGAGCAGCTGGCCAAGACGGTGCGCGACTTCGCGCAGAGCGTGGTGGCGCCGGTGGCGGCCAAGCACGACGAGGAGCATTCGTTCCCCTACGAGGTGGTGGCCGGGATGGCCGACATGGGGCTGTTCGGTCTCCCGTTCCCCGAGGAGTACGGGGGCATGGGCGGCGACTACTTCGCGCTGTGCCTGGCGCTGGAGGAACTCGGCAAGGTCGACCAGAGCGTCGCGATCACCCTCGAGGCCGGGGTGTCGCTGGGCGCCATGCCGGTCTACCGGTTCGGCAATGACGCGCAGAAGCAGGAATGGCTGCCGCTGCTGGCCAGCGGCAAGGCGCTCGGCGCGTTCGGGCTGACCGAGGCCGGCGGCGGCAGCGACGCCGGCGCGACCAAGACGACCGCGAAATCGGATGGGTCGACGTGGGTGATCAATGGCAGCAAGCAGTTCATCACCAACTCCGGCACCGACATCACCAAGCTGGTGACCGTTACCGCAGTTACCGGGGAATCCGATGGGCGCAAAGAGATCTCGTCGATTCTGGTGCCGGTGCCGACACCGGGGTTCACCGCTGAGCCCGCCTACAACAAGGTCGGCTGGAACGCCTCGGACACCCACCCGCTGAGCTTCGACGACGTGCGGGTGCCGCAGGAGAACCTGCTCGGCGAGCGTGGCCGCGGGTACGCGAACTTCCTGCGCATCCTCGACGAGGGGCGGATCGCGATCGCCGCACTGTCGGTCGGCGCGGCGCAGGGCTGTGTCGACGAGAGCGTCACGTACGCCAAGGAGCGGGAAGCGTTCGGCCGCAAGATCGGAACCAACCAGGCGATCGCGTTCAAGATCGCCCGGATGGAGACCCGGGCCCACGTGGCCCGCGCGGCGTACTACGACGCGGCCGCGCTGATGCTGTCGGGCAAGACGTTCAAGAAGGCTGCCGCGATCGCCAAGCTGGTGGCCAGCGAGGCCGCCATGGACAACGCCCGCGACGCCACCCAGATCTTCGGCGGCTACGGCTTCATGAACGAATACCCCGTCGCCCGGCACTACCGCGACAGCAAGATCCTCGAAATCGGCGAGGGCACAACGGAAGTCCAGCTGATGCTGATCGGTCGGGAGCTGGGCCTGTGACGGGAGACGCGGGCTCGCGAAAGGTCGTCGTTCAGCGCGGGCTGTGGTTCGAGGAGTTCGAGACCGGCGTGCTCTACCAGCACCGGCCCGGGCGCACGATCACCGAGGCCGACAACGTGCTGTTCACCACGCTGACGATGAACACCCAGGCCCTGCACCTGGACGCCGCGTTCGCCGACGCGCTGCCGCCGTTCAATCAGCGGCTGGTCAACTCGATGTTCACGCTGTCGACGCTGGTGGGCCTTTCCGTGGCGCAGCTGACGCAGGGCACCATCGTCGGGAATCTGGGTTTCAGTGACGTGGCGTTTCCCAAGCCGCTGTTCCACGGCGACACGCTCTACGCCGAGACCGAGATCACCGAGAAACGCGAGTCGAAGAGCCGTCCCGGGGAGGGCATCGTGACCTTCGCGCACACCGGTCGCAATCAGCACGGCGACGTCGTCGCGACGGCGTCACGGAAGACCATGGTGCGCAAGCGTCCCGCGGAGGAGTCCTGATGGGTCTCGCCCCGACCGGTCCCGGCTGGCTTTTCTGCCCGGCCGACCGCCCTGAGCGCTTCGAAAAGGCAGCCGCCGCAGCCGATGTCGTCATCCTGGACCTCGAGGACGGGGTGGCCGCCAAGGACCGGGCAGCAGCGCGGGAGGCGCTGGTGGCCACGCCGCTCGACCCGGCGCGCACCGTGGTGCGGGTCAACCCCGTCACCACCGCCGATCACGCACTGGACGTCGAGGCGCTGAAGTCCACCGACTACACGACGGTGATGCTGGCCAAGACCGAGACCGCCGAGCAGGTGGCATCGCTGGCGCCGCTGCAGGTCGTGGTCCTTGTCGAAACCCCGTTGGGCGCGCTCGCCGTCACCGAGACCGCGCGCGTCGACAATGCGTTCGCTGTCATGTGGGGTGCCGAGGACCTGTTCGCCGCCACCGGAGGCACCGCCAACCGGTGGCCCGACGGCAGTTACCGCGACGTCGCCAGGCATGTGCGGTCACAGAGCCTGTTGGCCGCCAAGGCCTACGGGCGGATGGCGCTCGATTCGGTGTACCTCGACATCAAGAACCTCGACGGGCTGCGTGCCGAGACCGACGACGCCGTCGCGGTGGGTTTCGACGCGAAGGTCGCCATCCACCCCACTCAGGTCGCGGTGATCCGCGCAGGTTATGCGCCCACCGATGATCAGATCACCTGGGCCAGGGCGGTTCTGGCCAGGGTGGCCGACGAACGCGGCGTGTTTCAGTTCGACGGGCAGATGGTGGACATGCCGGTGCTGCGGCGCGCCGAGCGCATCGTGGCCCTGGCGCCGTCGGACGGCTGAGCTACCGGCGTTTCGCGGCGGCCAGGCGCGCGGCGAATTCAGGTGACTCGATCGAGGCGGCTTGCGGCACGATTTCGACGTCGACGGCGATCCGGTGCTGATCGAGGTCGACGGTGCCCGGGCTCGCGGTGGCCCGCATCGACGCCTTCGTCGCCAGGACCACTTCGCGCGGCGCGGACGCCGGATCCGCCGCCAGGGATCGGGCCGCCGCGACCGGATCGTCGGCGACCTCCAGCGCGAGCCCGTGTCGGACGGCTGCGTCGGCGTCGAAGCGCATCCCGAACAGCAACGCCGCCCGCGCCGCCTGAGGTCCGATCGCCCGCTGCAGCATCCACGTCGCGCCGCCGCCCGGGTGGATGCCGAGCTTCTGGAACCGCGGGTCGAACATCGCCGACGGCCCGGCGATACGGACGTCGGCCGCCAGCGCCAGGTTCAGGCCCGCACCCACCGCGGGGCCGTTGACCGCCGCGATGGTGGGCAGCGTGCACTGCGCGACGGCGAGGAAGCCGTCGTAGATCACCCGCAGGCCGTCCTCGGTCGCCGCGCCCAGGGCGGTCAGGTCGGCGCCGGCGCAGAACGCCTTACCCGCGCCGGTGACGATCACCGCGTGCACGTCGGGGTCTGCTTCGGCGGCCTCGACGGCGGCCCGCAGCGCCGCCGAACTCTCCGCCGTGACCGCGTTGCGACGGTCGGGATCGTTGACGGTGATGAGCGCGACGCGGTCTTCGACCTGCATCAGTACGAGTTCAGACACCCGCCCAGCGTAGAGGGGTGGCGGTTTGGCACCGCCACGGCTACAGCTTGCGCAACAGGGCGGCGGCCCGAACGTCGCCGTCGACCGTCAGCGCGATCTGCACGTCGTGGATCTGGCCGGAGTCGTGGCGCTTCCACTCGAGGGTGATGTCCTCGCCGTACTTGATCGGCTTGCGGTACTCGATCACCGCGCGATAGGGCGGCGTGCAGACGTCCGGCACCAGGGCCATCACCTCGTGGATAGCGTGCCAGTAGGCGGTGTTGGTGACGTGTTCGAAGATGTCGATGTCGGTGCGGCGCAGCGCGAACGGCAATGTCTCGTCGGCGCCGTCGGGGTTCTGCAACCACGGACGCCACTTGAGCCGGTGGATATCGGTGGTGGACGCGAAGCGCTCCACCAGTGAGTCTGAAACCCGTTGCGGTGTCAGCGTCTTCGAGTTGATGGCGATCCAGAACCCCTCGGTCTCGATGCGACCGCCGTCGCTGCCGACGAGGTCGACGCGCATCGTGCACCACCGCGATGACAGCGCCGAGCACCAGCGGCTGAACGCGATGTCATTGGGGAACTCGATCGGTTCGATCACGTCGATGACGGTGCGCTGCACCAGCCAGTGCGGGTGCTCTTCGGCCTCGCCGGCGTCCACCAGGTTCTCGGCGCCGACGTCCTGGATGTAGCGGGCGACGCCGTCGAGGCGCAGGTCGAGGTTGCCGTCGAGGTCGCCGGTGGCCACCCGCCACGAGGTGCGGTAGATGTACCCGGTTGCGGGCAGCGGGGTGAGTCGACGGTCGACGTCGTTGGCGGGCATCGCGGCTTAGCCTACGGACCCTCGTCGTCTTCGGGGAGTAGGCGTTCGGGGTGGTGGTAGTTGTTGGTTCTGGCTTGGCCGGTGTCGAGGTCAGGTGGGGGGAGCCATTCGGTGTGGCCGCGGCTGTTTTTGCGGGTGGCCCAGTCGGTTTTTTCGATCATCTAGTTGTCGGGTGGGCAGGCCAGGGTGAGGTTGTCGATGTTGACTATGTAGCCTGCGCGCCTACCCGTCCAGCCGCTGGAACCCGCCGTCCTGGTAGCGCTGCACGCACGCTGCACGCCTGACTTTGCCGCTGGTGGTGATGGGAATCGAGCCGGGCGCCACCAGGACGACATCCTGGACACTCACGCCGTGTGCATTGGATACCGCCGCGGTGGCCTGCTCCCGGATGAGACGAAAGTTCTCGGCCACCTCCTCGTCGGACTGGCCGCGCTTCTTGACTTCGACGACAACCACCAACTTTTCGGTGGCGTCATCCACGATCGCGACGGCCGCGGCCCGGCCTCTCGATATCTCCGAGACGGTTGCTTCGATATCGTCGGGGTAGTGGTTACGTCCGCGCACGATCAAGAGGTCCTTGATGCGGCCGACGATGAACAGTTCTCCTTCGGAGATGAATCCGAGGTCTCCGGTTTTCAGCCAGCGATCTTCGGGTGTGCCGGGCGACGGGGCGGTGATCGTCGCCCCGAACGTCTGTGCGGTCTCGACAGGTCGCTGCCAGTACCCAGAGCTGACGTTGTCACCGTGTACCCAGATCTCGCCGATGATCTCCGCCGGGTTCTCGGTGGCGGTTTCGGGATCGACTATTCGGACGAGAGGCCACCGCGGCTTGCCGTAACTGGCCAACGGCGTGCCGGTTGTGCATCGCTTCGCGTGGCCCGCCGACAACTTCTCGGGCTCGAAATGGACGAAATCGGCCGGCCTGCCGGGCCCGTCGGCGGCAACGAAGACGGTTGCTTCTGCGAGCCCATAGGAGGGTCTTATCGCCGACGACGGGAAATGGTAGGCAGCGAACCGCTGGTTGAAACGCGTGATGGTGGCCGGATTGACCCGCTCGGCACCGCAATTGATGAACGACACGTCCCCGAGGTCGAGCCCGGCCATGTCCTCGTCCGACGTTCGGGCGGCGGCGAGCGTGAAAGCGAAGTTCGGCGCTGCCGACAACACCTGCGGGTTGCTTGCCATCAGCTGCATCCATCGGGCCGGTCGCTGAAGAAAAGCTATCGGACTCGTGATCACCGACGGCCAGCCACCGAAGATGCCGGTGCACACGCCGCACATCAAGCCCATGTCGTGGTAGAACGGCAGCCACGACACCGTGGTCTGGGGCATCTGGTAGTCGCGAATGTAGGTGGCGACCATCTGCTCCCAGTTGGTCAACAGGTTCTTGTGGGAGACCACCACCCCAGCCGGCGTACGCGTTGAGCCGGAGGTGTACTGCAGGTAGGCAATGTCCGATCCGCTGCGTCGTCGTGCCCCGGATGCTCTGCGGGAGTCCAGGTCGAGCGAATCGATCTCGACCACCGAGGGCGCGGCATTGTCCTCGGACGGCAGCGCGTAGGGGACGACGCTCTCGACGACGGCGGACGTCGTGAGAACGACAGTAGGAGAGGCATCCTGCAGGACCGCGGTGACGCGCTCATCGTGAATGGCCACCGTCGGAACAGACAGCGGAACCGCGACCAGTCCTGCTTCCAACGCGCCCAGGAACGCGACGATGTACTCGAGTCCTTGCGGTGCCAAGATGACCGCGCGGTCACCGGTCGAGCCGCGGCCCTCGAGTTCCAGCGCAAGGTTGACCGAGCGCCGATACAACTGCGCCCAGGTCAGGCTTTCGGCAACGCCTTCCCAATCCTGTTCGTAATCAAGGAATGTGAATGCGGTCTCATTGGGTTGCAAACTCGCGCGTTCACGCAGGACGGTGCCGATCGAAGAGTTGGTCATGGGAGAACCTCCAGCCTCATGCGTCCAGTGAATGTTTGAGCTGATCGCCGTAGAGTCGCAGCGATGCGGGGTTGAGCATGTCGTGGTGGGTACAGTCCACCGAATGCGCCGTGATGTCACCGGCGACGTGCCTCCGCCACCTCCGCAGTTTGAGTCGCGTCGCCGCCCGGGTCCGCCATCCGCCCAGTCGAGCCAGCAGCCCGGAGTCGGCGGTGTTCGTCAGTGCGCTCCGTGCGGCAGAGAAGATGACCATGTCGCCGTCGAACACATCGGGTACGTATCCCCGGAGATGGCGCTGGTTGGCATTGACGCCGTGAACCATGATGTCCACCAGCTGTTTCGGTGGGAGCGGAAACTCCACCCCCGATCGGTCGCGAATCAGTTCCTCGGCACGTTGGTAGGTCAATGGTCCCGACAGCCGCGGAATGCGGATCCGGTTGGTGCGCAACAGATGTTCAAGGATCTGACTTTCGTCGAGGACCCTGTTCCTCGGGACGAGCAGGCTGGCACTGAAGGCCGGGTCCAGCAGGACGAGGCGTTGCACATCACATCCGCGTCGACGGAGCTCGACGGCGAGCTCGTGCGCGACGACGCCGCCGAAGGACCATCCGAGGATCTTGTAGGGTCCGGTGGGGTAGGCGGCCTGCAGTCTGTCTGCGTAGCGTGCGGCCATGGTGCGGATCGAGTCGGGTTCGGCCTCGCCGTCCCGGGCGACCTGGTTGAAACCGATGATCGGGCCGTCGAGGTATCCGCCCAGGGTCCGATACGACCAGCTCAGTCCGAGACCATCGTGGACACAGCACAGCGGAATCCCCGGACCGTCTTGGAAGACCTCGACGGGAACCACCTCGTCGGTGTTGTCGGTCCTTCCCAACTGCTGGCTGAGGCCTCGAACCGACGGTGCGTAGAAGACCGTGCGCACCGCGAGGTGGGCGTCCAGCGTGGTGTTGATCGCCGCGACCGCCCGCATAGCGGACAGCGAGTCGCCGCCGAGATCGAAGAACGAGTCGTCCACGCCGACGCGCTCGACACCGAGCACCTGGGCGAAGATACCGGCGATGGTCTCCTCGGTCGGAGTCTGCGGCGCCTCGAAGGCGGTGGCGGTGAACACCGGTGCGGGCAGGGCTTTGCGGTCGAGCTTGCCCGACGCGGTCAACGGAAACTCGTCCAGCGCCACGATGTGCGCAGGCACCATGTAGTCGGGCAACCGTTCGGACAGTCGCTGGCGAAGTGTGCTGACAGTGGTGTTGGTGTGGGGGTTGTTGGCGTGGGTGGCGCGTTGGCGTGAGCCCGGCGAAGGCAGATAGACGTCGGTCAGCGGTGAGAAGTCTTGGGAGGCAGGGTCTCCGACGCTCAGGAAGACGGCATCGACGGTGCCGGGTCGGGAACCCCAGGTGACGGCCACGCGGTAGCCGGCATCCTCGCCGAGGCGGTACAGCTGCTCAGGTGTGGCGGCAGCGTGCTCGGGTGCACCGTCGTGCGACAGTCCGGAGAAGAGGTCGTGCTCGATGTGAACGTCGGAGATCAAGCCGGCGCGGGGGATGTCGGTGACGCGGACCGCGGCGGGACGCTGGGATGCCACCCGGGACTGCAGACCGTGCAGTCCGTCGCATTCGCCCCACGTCCAGGTGGGGTCGTCGGCCACAGAGCGCGCCGGGGTAGGCGCCTTGTGGACGGTGACGTCGTAGCGGTATCGGGTGAGTTCGTTGTCGGCCGACCCCCGTTTGACTTGGACGTCGAGTCCGGCGATGTCGGGATGGTCGGCTGCCCAGGTGGTGAAAAACTCTGGGGCCAGGAGCAATTCGGCCTCGCTGACCATGGCACGGTGCACTCGCTCGCGGATCTCGGCGGTGTCGGCGGCCGTGGTGCGAGCGAGCGCGACTGCAGTTTGGAATGCCCGTTGCAGGCTGTGGTTGCGGACGTCGCCGATGAACAGGGAGCCGCCGGCGCTCAGCAGACCCACGGCCTTATCGAGAACCTCGGCCAGATAACCCCTATTGGGGAAGTACTGGATGGTCGAGTTGATGACGATGGTGTCGAAGCCGCCCTGCGGCAACGCCTCGGTGTCGTGAGCCGGTCGGGTCAGCAGCTCGACGCGGTCACGCCAGGGGATGTCCAACTGCGCCAACGAGCGAGCGAGATTGTCGATGGCCACCGCCGACATATCGGTGGCGACGTAGTGCTCGCAGTGGGGGGCGATCTGCGACAGCAACAAGCCGGAGCCCGCGCCGATCTCCAGCACTCGCCGCGGCTGCAGGGCGAGGATGCGGTCCACGGTGGTCGACCGCCATTCCTCCATCTCGACCAGCGGAATCGGATCGAGGGTATAGCTGCTGTTCCAGCCCCGGAAGTCCACGCCGAACTCCGGCAGCCCGACCTCGGCGTCGTAGAGGTCGTCGTACATCTGCTGCCACTCTTCGACGATCTCGGTGTCGTGGTCGGCGGCGGCGGTCTGATCGAGCGTGATGTAGGTGACGAGCTGGGCACCTGCGTCGCCGTCGTGCACCGTCGCGACGGCCTGGGTCACCTGCGGGCAGTCCAGCAAGGTGGTCTCGATTTCGCCCAACTCGATGCGGTAGCCGCGAATCTTGACCTGCTCGTCGGCGCGTCCAACGAACTGCAACTGTCCGTCGGCGCCCCACCACACCAGATCGCCGGTGCGATACATCCGCGCCCCCGGCACCCCGAACGGACAGGCGATGAATCGGGAGGCGGTCAACCCGGTGCGGCCGGCGTATCCCAGGCCGACTCCGCGGCCAGCGACGTACAGGTCGCCGATCACCCCGGCCGGGACCGGCCGCATCCACGAATCCAGCACGAAGAAAGCGAGATTCGCCAGCGGCACCCCGACAGGGCTGGCATTGCTGTCGGCATCGGCGGCGACGATGTCGCGGAACGAGGCATGCACGGTCGTCTCGGTGGTGCCGTACAGATTGATCAGCCGAGGTGATTCCGGGTGGTTCTGCAGCCAGGGCCGAAGGCGACGCGGCTCGAGCGCTTCGCCGGCGAACAGCACCGCCTGCAGTTCCAGCTGCCGGCCCAGTTCGGGCTGCAGCACGTCGGCGGTCTGCATCGCGTAGAACGCCGACGGGGTGCGGCTCAGGACGGTGACGCGTTCCTTGACCATCAATGCGTGAAAATCCTCGGGGGAGCGGGCAACCGATTCGGACACCACCACCAGGCGTCCACCGCCGAGCAGGGCACCCCAGATCTCGCACACCGAGACGTCGAAGGCCAACGAGTGGCACTGCGACCACACACCTGCCCGCGGCAGGTCGTTGTCCAGAGATTGCAGCAGCTGGGTGACGTTCTGATGAGTGATGGCAACGCCTTTGGGCTTGCCGGTGGTGCCCGAGGTGTAGATGAAGTAGGCGATGTCGTCCGGGGCGGGTGCCACCAGGTCCGCGCTCGGGCCCTCGAGAGCGGTGGGGTCGCCGACATCAATGATTGGTAGCTCGAACCCCGCCAGGCGCGACCGCAGGTCCGTGGTGGTGACGGCGGCGATCGGCGCGGCGTCGGAGAGCATGAACTCGATCCGGGCGCTCGGCACCGAGGGATCGAGCGGCAGGTAGGCCGCTCCGGTCTTGAGGATCGCCAGGATGGCCACGATCGCGTCGGCGGAGCGGGGGAGCAGCAGAGCCACACACTGTCCGGGTCGTGCACCGTGACGGGACAGATTGTGCGCCAGGTGGTTTGACCTGGAGTCGAGCTCCCGGTAGCTCAGCGACTGCTCGTCGAAGGTCAGCGCCACCGCCTCCGGAGTGGATGCCGCCTGAGCGGCCCACAGGTCCGGTATCGACCCTGTCGATGGCGTCGATGCGGTCAACACCGCCCGATTGCTCCATTCATCGAGCCGGGCGTGTTCGTCGGCGTCGACCACGTCCATCGAGGAAAGCCGTCGCGCGGAGTCGGTGGTGAGGGCCGCCAACACCCGCTCGAATCGCTCGACTAGCGTTTCGATGGTGGCGGCGTCGAACACGTCGGTGCGGAACTCCACCACGCCCCGTATCCCGGCGGCCTCGCCGGACTCGGTGAAGCGTTCGGCCAAGTTGAACAGCAGGTCCATGCGGGCGGTATGGGTATCCGCGGACATCTGCGTGACCTGCAGGTCGCCGAGCGCCAGCCCGGAGGCGGACTCGGTGTCGTCCGGCCCGGCGAAGTTCTGCCAGGCCAGCATGACCTGGACGAGGGGCTGACGGGTCAGGGACCGGGTGGGGTTGAGTCGCTCGACGAGTACCTCGAAGGGCACGTCCTGATGGTCGTAGGCGCCCAGGCTGCGCTGCCGCACCTGGGCGAGCAGCTCGGCGATCGTGGGGTCGCCGGACAGATCGACCCGCAGCACCAGGGTGTTGACGAAGAACCCGACCAACTCATCGAGGGCGGGGTCGTTGCGGCCGGCGATCGGGAAGCCCACCGCCACATCGGAACTCGAACTGACCTTGGAGAGCAGCACCGCGAGGGCGGCCTGGATGACCATGAAGCTGGTGGCGTTGTGCGCGCGGGCGAAATCGCGCACCCGTTGCTGCAGTTCGGCGGGCCACTCGATCGTCACGTTGTCGCCGCGGTAGTCGGCGACCGGCGGGTAGGGGCGGTCGGTGGGCAGTTGCAGCTGTTCGGGCATTCCGGCGAGCGTGTCCAGCCAGTAGTCCAGCTGTGCGGAGATTCGGCTTTCGCTGTCGTGGAGATCGCCGAATTGTCTGCGCTGCCAGAGGGTGTAGTCGATGTACTGCACGGGCAGCGGTGCCCAATCCGGTGCCCGCCCCTGGCATCGGCTGGCGTAGGCCACGCTCAGATCGCGCACCAGCGGGCTGATCGACCAGCCGTCGCCGGCGATGTGGTGCAACACGATTCCCACCAGATGCTGGTCGGGTGCCACCGAATAGACCTGTGCACGAATCGGGATCTCCGCCGAGAGGTCGAACCGGTAGCCCGCGAGTGCGATCAACTCACCGATCGCGTCCTGCTCGGGCAGCGACATCACCGCCGGGTCCGCACGTCTCCACATACCCGCCTCGGCCGGCACCACCTTCTGGAGAGGGACACCGTCGATGTCGGGGAAGATGGTGCGCAGCGATTCGTGGCGTGCAATCACGTCGTCGAGTGCCGCGCCCAAGACGTCGACGTCGAGCGGTCCATGGATGCGGAACACTGTCGGCATGTTGTAGGTCATGACGCCGCCGACGAACCGGTCGATGAACCACAGCCGGCTCTGGGCGAAGGACAGTGGAATCACGTCGGGGCGTTCGACTTCGATCAGCGGTTCCCGTTGGCCCGCCAGCGTCTCGACGTGGGGTGCGAGTTCAGCGACTGTGGGGGCGTCGAACAGCGTGCGCACTGACAGGTGGGTGTCCAGGCCGGCGTTGACCGCGGCGATGAGGCGCATGGCGAGGATGCTGTCGCCGCCCAGGTCGAAGAACGAGTCGTCGACCCCGACGCGGGGCCGTCCGAGTACCTGGGCGTAGATGCCGGCGAGGATTTCTTCGACGGCGTTGGTGGGGGCGCGGTAGGTGCCCAGGGTGTTTTCGGGTGCGGGTAGGGCGCGGGTGTCGAGTTTGCCGTTGACGGTCAGCGGGATGGAGTCGAGGATCATGATCGCCGCGGGCACCATGTAGGGCGGTAGGGTGTTGGCTAGAGCGTTGCGTGCGGCAGCGGGATCGATTGTGCCGGGTGCTGTTTCGGTGATGTAGCCGATGAGGCGTGTGACGCCGGGTTGGTCTTCGCGGGCGATCACTGCCGCCTGGTCGACGCCCGCTAGTGCGGTCAGGGCGGTCTGGATTTCGCCGAGTTCGATGCGGTAGCCGCGGATTTTGACCTGTTCGTCGGCGCGGCCCAGGTACTGAAGTTGGCCGTCGGTGTTCCAGCGGACCAGGTCGCCGGTGCGGTACATCCGGGTGCCGGGCGCCCCGAACGGGCAGGCCACGAACCGTGATCCGGTCAGCCCGGTGCGATTGAGATACCCCATGGCGACGGCGTGGCCGGCGACGTAGAGTTCGCCGACCGTGCCGACCGGGACGGGGCGTAGCCACGGGTCCAGGACGAATGCGGCGGCGGTGGGTACCGGTGCGCCGATCGGGGCGGGCCCGGTTCTCGGGGTGAGTGGGGTGCTCATGGAGGCGTAGACGGTGATCTCGGTGGGGCCGTAGGCGTTGATCAGTGTCCGGCCGGGTGCCCAGCGGTCGACGGTGTCGGCGGGGCAGGCTTCCCCGCCGAGCAGTACTGCCACCGACTCCAAGCCTTCGGGTGACAGCGCGGTGATCGCGGTGGGGGTTTGGGTCAGGACGGTGACCTGTTCGGCCACCAGTAGTGCGTGGAAGTCGTCGGGGGAGCCGGCGATGTCTTCGGGGACCACCACCAGGCGTGCGCCGCCGAGCAGGGCGGCCCAGATCTCCCAGACCGAGAAGTCGAAGGCGTAGGAGTGGCATTGGGTCCACACCTGATGCTCGGGCAAGGCAGCGGGGGTGGAGTGGGCCAGGTGGGCCAGGTTTTGATGGGTGACGGCAACACCTTTGGGGACACCGGTGGTGCCCGAGGTGTAGATCAGATACGCGACATCCTCGGGAGACGGCGCCGGGAGCGGAGTGGTCGGCTGGTCATCGATTGCCGGGTCGTCGATATCGAGAATGGCGACCTCGTGTCCCTGCACCCGGGTCTGGAGGTGTTCGGTGGTGATGACGGCTGCGGGTGCGGCGTCGGTGAGCAGGAACTCGATGCGGGTATCGGGGAGGCCGGCGTCGATGCTGAGGTAGGCGGCCCCGGTTTTGAGGATCGCGAGCATCGCCCCGATGGCGTCGGCGGACCGGGGCAGCAGCAGCGCCACACACTGGCCGGGGCCGGCGCCGTGTCCGATGAGCAGGTGGGCCAATCGGTTAGACGTCTCGTCGAGTTGGCGGTAGGTGTGGGATTGGCCGGCGTGGCGTACCGCGACCGCATCCGGGGTGGCAGTTACATGTGTGGCGAATATCTCCGGAATGGATTCCGGCGCTGGGGGTCTGGCTAGGACGGCGCGGTTGCCGATGTCGTCGAGGCGGGCATGTTCATCCGCGTCGAGGACATCGATCGCCGAGATGCGTGCCGCCGGGTCGGTGGTCATCGCCGTGATCGTCCGCTGCAGGCGCGTGGTCAGGGTGTCGATGTGGGTGGTGTCGAACAGGGTGGTGTCGTATTCGAGGCGGAGGCCGAGTTGGGTGCCGGGCATGGCT
>NZ_STGE01000075.1 GCF_005222675.1 Mycolicibacterium sp. CR10
TACTGCTTATCTGCTTAAGTGGACTAGCGCAGGCTAGAACTCTCCGTAGGTGTCGCTGGCGTTGACCGTGTCGTCATTGTCGTTGAGGGCGATCGCGTTTGACGTGCGACTGACGAGTTCGTTCAGCGGATGAGGGTCGGTGTTCACGCTTTGCTGCAGCAAGCGATAGAAGAGCATGCCGCGGGCAGTTGATCGGCGGCGGTTGAACCGGAACGTGAACTCGTCGAGGTAGTACTGCAGATGCTCGCGTTCGACGCGGTAGTGGTGAGTGCCGGCGTTCCAGCGTTTGAGCAGCGAGGCCACCCGGTGCGGGCCGGGCAGTGTGACATGCCCGGGGTCAGGTGAGCTGTACCCGGAGATGTACTCGTGTTGGTAGCCCTCGTTGGCCAAGACGCGGAACATCCTGGCGCCGTCGGTGCGGATCACCGAGCCAGGCTCAACGGTGGCCCGGGCGAAGTCGACGAGTTGTTTCGACCCAGGAAAATCAGCGACGCCGAGACGAACGCGGCCGAGTCGGAGTTTCCGATTCACTTCTGTCCCAATGTTTTCCACTGCAATCATCACGGGAGCCTTATCGGTGGAGGCGCCTAGCTTGCCGCTGGCGCGGCCCCCGACGAAGGACTCATCAACTTCGACCACCTCGCTGAGCAACTCTCGGTCGGGACGCACCATCGCCCTGCGCATCTTGTGCAGCCAGGCCCACGCGGTCTCATACGAGCCCAGACCGAGCATGTCGTGCAGATTCTTCGCAGACGCCCCGTTCTTCTGCGAGGTGACCAACCAGATCGCGGCGAACCACGTGCTCAACGGAGTGCGGGTGCGATGAAAGATCGTTCCAGCGGTCACCGAGGTCTTGCGGCCGCAACTCACGCACTTCCAGTGCTGGGTCGAGGTTTGCCATGCCCGGTCGTGGCCGCACGATGGGCACCAAAAGCCCTCCGGCCAGCGCAAACGGGCCAAATAGGCTGCACACGAAGCGTCGTCGGGAAACCACGACCGAAACTCCTGATAGGTCCGCGGATAGTCCACACCACCCACCGGACCGCCCTGCAAACCCATGCTGACCAGCATAGGTCCACTTAAGCAGATAAGCAGTACA
>NZ_STGE01000076.1 GCF_005222675.1 Mycolicibacterium sp. CR10
AACAGCGCTACCGTGACAACGTCGCCTCCACACCGGAGGTGGCGTAACCGCGGTCTCCAGCCAGACCAGGACGGTTCATTGTCGTATGGGTCCTCGTCGCACCAGCCGTCGGGGTTGGCGAGGTCGGGTTGGTCGCACGGCTCGTGGGCGGCGGCGGTGTCGACGGCGGCGGTGTCGACGGCGGCGGTGTCGGCGGTGTCGGTGTGGGCGGGGCTGGCGGTGTTGTTGGGTGGGGGTTGTGGGTCGTCGTCGGGGAGCCGGAGTAGGGCTTCGGGGCGGTGGTAGTAGTTGATCCGCGCTTGGCCGGTGTCGAGGTGGTGTGGGGGGATCCATTCGGCTTCGTGGCGGTCGTTCATGCAGGTGGTGTAGCCGTGGGGGCCGACGGATCGGTTGTCGGGTGGGCAGGCCAGCGCCATGTCGTCGATGTTGGTGTTGCCGCCGTGGGCCCAGTCGGTGGTGGCGTGGTGGACCTGGCAGCCGTAGATGCCGACGGTGCAGCCGGGTTTGGTGCAGCCGCCGTCGCGGGCGGCGAGCATGATGCGCTGGGCCGGTGAGGCGGTGCGTCGGGTGCGGAACAGGTCCAGCGCTTGACCGGTGACGCCGTCGAACACGGCCAGATGGTGGTGGGCGTGGCCGGCCATCCGGATGACGTCGGCGATCGGTAGGACTGTGCCGCCGCCGGTGGTGCCGACCCCGGCGCGGGATTCGAGGTCTTGGAGGGTGGTGCGGATGATGATCGACACCGGTAGTCCGTTGAGGTCGCCGAGGTTGCTCATCAACGCGATCCGCGCGACCACGAGCAGCGCGTCGTGTTGGCGTTGGGCCAGGGTGCGGTGGTCGTTGTCGATCTGGGCCTGGCTGGGGGTTCCGGACACGCACGGCTCGGGGTCGTCGGGGTTGCACATGCCGGGGGCGGCGAATTTGGCGAAGATCGCCTCCAGGGTGGCCCACGCTTCGGGGGTGAGTTCGCCGCGGATCGGGATGTTGCCGGTGCGGCGTTGCGGTCCTTTGGACAGGCCGCGGGAGCGGGCGCGTTCGGTGTCGTCGGGTTCGGGGCCGTCCTGGTCGAGCAGGAACAATCTTAGGGCGGCGGTGTCTTTGAGTTCCTTGGGTCCGACCCGGACGGCGACGCGCACCAGGTCGATTTCGATCTGCTCCCGGGTGGTGGTGTCGACCCATCCCGGCAGGGCCTTCATTGTGTCGCGCAGCACTTTGACGTGTTCGGCGTTGATCAGCCCGCCGGCTTGGGCGGCGGCCACCGCGGGCTGCCGCGGGGGCAGCGGTTGGCCGGTCAAGGCGTGTCGGGGTCCCAGTTCGCCGGCGGCGTCGAGGCGGCGGTGGGCCTCGCTGGTG
>NZ_STGE01000077.1 GCF_005222675.1 Mycolicibacterium sp. CR10
CAGCTGACAGGTCAGGACTTCAAGTCCGTCGATGAACTCCAGCACCCCCGGCGCGGGCAGGGATTCGAGGTCGCAGTCGGCTACCGCGTCGTAGGCGGCCAGCAAGGCCGTCATCGCTTCGTGGGGAGCCATCCCGGACATACCTCGAACATACGTTCGACCACCGACAAAAACCCGCGCGCGTTGACTCGTCCAAAATGCGCGCGAAATGGTGATTCGTTGCCTCACTGAGAATGCGCGCGTACGCCCAGACGATGGGGTTGACGTTGACCGAGCGCAGGGGCAGTTACCGAGACGACCGCGTCCCGCTACCAGCTAGCGAGTAAGCGCGGTAAGGGCGTGATCCTCGACGAGTTGTGCGCCAACACCGGCTGGCACCGAAATCATGCTCGCAAAGCCCTCCATGCGGCGCTGCAGCCCAGGCTCGTTACTCCGCGCAGTCCCCGGCCGGCGAAGTACGGCCCCGATGTCATCGCCGCGTTGACGGTCTGCTGGACCGTGCTCGGAATGCCGGCCGGCAAACGGCTCGCGCCCCTGCTGAGCGAA
>NZ_STGE01000078.1 GCF_005222675.1 Mycolicibacterium sp. CR10
AGCCATGCCCGGCACCCAACTCGGCCTCCGCCTCGAATACGACACCACCCTGTTCGACACCACCAACATCGACACCCTCATCGAACGGGTACAGCGAGTCCTTGCGGCGATGACCGTCGATGCGACAGTGCCGGTGTCGGCGATCGATGTCCTCGACGCGGGTGAGCATGCCCGGTTGGATGACTTCGGCAACCGGGCCGTCCTCGCTGAACCCCCAGCGCCGGAATCCATTCCGGAGATGTTCACCGCGCACGTAACGGCCACCCCGGATGCGGTCGCGGTACGCCACGCCGGCCAATCCCTGACCTACCAGGGCCTCGACGCGAGGTCGAATCGGTTGGCGCATTTGCTCACCGAGCGCGGCGCCGGCCCCGGCCAGTGCGTGGCGCTGCTGCTGCCCCGGTCCGCCGACGCCATCGTGGCGATGCTGGCGATCCTCAAAACCGGGGCCGCCTACCTCAGCATCGACGCCGGCCTCCCCGATACCCGCATCGAGTTCCTGCTCACCGACGCCGCACCGATCCTGGTACTCAGCTCCACAGATCTGCGGTCACGGCTCGACGCCTTCACCGTGCCGGTCATCGACATCCATGATCCCGCGATCGACGACCAGCCGGCCACCGGGCTACCGGCACCATCCCCGGACGACCTCGCGTACTTGATCTACACCTCGGGCACCACCGGTGTCCCCAAGGGCGTGGCCGTCACCCATCAAAACCTGAGCCACCTGGCCCACTCCACCCCTGCCGCCTTGCCCGAGCATCAGGTGTGGACCCAATGCCACTCCTACGCCTTCGACTTCTCCGTGTGGGAGATCTGGGCCGCCCTGCTCGGCGGCGCCCGCCTGGTGATCATCCCCGAGGACATCACCACCTCACCCCACGCCTTCGAGGACCTGATCCTCGCCGAGCAGGTCAACGTCCTGACCCAAACCCCCTCCGCCATCACCGTTCTGAACCCCGACGGACTGGACTCGGTCGCGGTGCTCATCGGCGGCGAAGCCTGCCCCGCCGAGACGGTCGACCAGTGGGCACCCGGACGCGTCCTCATCAACGCCTACGGACCCACCGAGATCACCGCCTACGCCACCATGAGCACCCCACTGAGCGCAGGAACCAGTCCGGCTCCGATCGGTGGCCCTGTCCCCACCGCGGCCGCGTTCGTCCTGGACACCTGGCTACGCCCGGTGCCGGTGGGTGTGGTCGGCGAACTCTACGTCGCCGGCCACGGCGTTGCCGTGGGCTACCTCAATCGGGGCGGGTTGACCGCCAGCCGCTTCCTGGCCTGCCCGTTCGGGGCACCCGGCACCCGGATGTACCGCACCGGCGACCTCGTCCGCTGGGGAACCGACGGCCAACTGCAGTACTTCGGCCGCGCCGACGAACAGGTCAAGATCCGTGGTTACCGGATCGAACTCGGCGAAATCCACACCGCCCTGACCGCACTCGAGGGCGTCGAGCACGCGGCGGTGATCGCCCGTGAAGACCAGCCCGGCACCACCCACCTCATCGGTTACATCACCGGAACCGCCGAGCCGGCCGACGCACTCGCCCGGTTGGCCGACGCCCTGCCGCCCTACATGGTGCCCGCCGACATTGTGGTGCTCGACGCGTTGCCGCTAACCGTCAACGGCAAGCTCGACACCCGCGCCCTGCCCGCACCCGAACACCGCCACAGCGGCACCTACCGCGCCCCCACGAACGCCGTCGAAGAAATCCTCGCCGGCATCTACGCCGAAGTCCTCGAGCGACCCCAGGTGGGCATCGACGACTCCTTCTTCGACCTGGGCGGCGACAGCATCCTCGCCATGCGCCTCATCGCCGCGGTCAACGCCGCGCTTGACGCCGAACTGTCGGTGCGGGCGCTGTTCGACACCCCGTCCATCGCTGCACTCGCACCACGGATCGCCGAAAAGACCGGCAGGCGCGAACCTCTGGTCGAATACGAGCGACCCGACGTGATTCCACTGTCCTTCGCGCAGAGCCGGATGTGGTTCATCGACCAACTGCAGGGCCCCTCACCGGCCTACAACATGCCTGTGTGGTTGGGCCTGCGCGGGAACCTCGACACCGACGCGCTCGGAGCGGCGCTGGCCGACGTGATCACCCGACACGAGAGCCTCCGCACCCTCATCACCGCACCCGACGGGATCCCCCAGCAACTGGTGCTGCCGCCCGAGAGGGCCAACTTTGCCTGGGAAGTCGTCGATGCCACCGCATGGCCAGGGTCCCAGCTGGGCGAGGCCATCGAAGAGGCCGCGCGTCATCCATTCGACCTGTCCGCGGAGATTCCCCTGCGGGTCAAGCTTTTCCGCGTCCGAGAAGACGAGCACGTCCTCGTCGGCGCCGTCCACCACATCGCCGCCGACGGATTGTCGATCAACCCACTGGTGGCTGATCTGGGTGCCGCCTACGCGAGCCGCTCTGCGGGCGCGATCCCCGACTGGGCGCCGTTACCGGTGCAGTACGTCGATTACACCTTGTGGCAGCGCGCCCGGTTCGGTGATCTGGACGACAGTGAGAGTCTGATCGCCGCGCAGGCGGCGTACTGGCAGGATGCGCTGACCGGTATGCCCGAGCGGCTGCAGCTTCCCACCGATCGCCCCTACCCACCGGTGGCTGATCAGCGCGGCGCGAGCGTGCTGGTGGATTGGCCCGCCGCGGTGCAGCTGCGGGTGCGTGAGGCGGCCCGCACGCACAACGCGACCAGTTTCATGGTCATCCAAGCCGCGCTGGCGGTGGTGTTGTCGCGGCTGAGCGCGAGTACCGATGTGGCGGTGGGCTTCCCGATCGCCGGTCGCAGCGATCCCGCGCTCGACGGGCTGGTGGGTTTCTTCGTCAACACGTTGGTATTGCGGGTCGATCTGTCCGGCGATCCCACCGTCACCGAGCTTCTCGGCCAGGTGCGGCAGCGCAGCCTGGCGGCGTACGAGCACCAGGACGTGCCGTTCGAGGTACTCGTCGAGCGGCTCAACCCCGCGCGGAGCCTGACCCACCATCCGTTGGTGCAGGTGTTGTCGGCCTGGCAGAACTTCGCCGGGCCGGGCAACGATGACCCGGCTGCGGGTTTGGCGCTGGGCGATCTGCAGGTCTCTCAGATCCCGGTGGATACCCAGACTGCCCGCACAGACCTGTCGTTCTCGCTGTCGGAACATTTCACCGACGACGGCGAGCCCGCCGGCATCTGGGGCGCGGTGGAGTTCCGCACCGATGTGTTCGACGAAACAACCATCGAGACGATGGCCGAGCGTTTGCAGCGGGTCCTGATGGCCATCGCCGCAGACCCGGCGGCACGACTGTCGTCGATCGATGTCCTCGACACCGGCGAGCATGCACGGCTGGACGAGTGGGGCAACCGGGCGGTGCTGGCCGCACCGGTTCCGGTATCGGGGTCGGTTCCGGAAACTTTCGCGGCGCACGCGACCCGCTCACCAGAGTCGGTGGCGGTGACCTTCCAGGGTCATTCACTGACCTACCGAGAACTGGATGAAGCCTCGAATCGGTTGGCGCACATGCTGTCCAGCCGCGGTGTCCGCGCGGGTCAGTGCGTGGCGCTGGTGGCGGAACGGTCCGCTCGCGCTGTGGTGGCGATGCTCGCGGTGCTCAAGACCGGAGCAGCGTACCTGCCAATCGATCCCTCCCATCCCGACGCCCGGATCGGGTTCATGCTCACCGACGCCGCACCGGTCGCGGTCGTCATCACGGCGGGCCTGCAGCAGCGACTGGCAGGCTATGACCTGCCGATTATCGATATCGACGATCCGGCCATAGACGCCCAACCCGGCACGGGGTTGACCGCACCTGCCCCGGACGACATCGCGTATCTGATCTACACCTCAGGCACCACCGGAACCCCCAAGGGGGTGGCCATCACCCACCGGAATCTGCTTCATGTAGCGGAGTCGACACCCAGCGAGCTGCCCGCGGAACAGGTGTGGACACAATGTCATTCGTACGGCTTCGACTTCTCGGTGTGGGAGATCTGGGCTGCGCTGCTGGGCGGCGGGCGCCTGGTCGTCGTCCCCGAGGAGGTGACCAGCTCGCCGGAGGACTTCCATGCTCTGCTGGTGCGTGAACAGGTCAATGTGCTCACCCAGACTCCGTCCGCGGTGGCAGCCCTGTCGCCCGAAGGTTTGGAGTCGGTGGCAGTGCTGCTGGGTGGGGAGGCCTGCTCCGCCGAGGTCGTCGACCAGTGGGCTCCCGGACGGGTGGTGATCAACGCCTACGGTCCCACTGAGGCAACGATTTACGCCTCAATGAGTGCCCCGCTGACACCGGGGACAGGCGCAGCGCCGATCGGCGCACCGGTGTCCACCGCAGCGGTGTTTGTGCTCGACGAGCAGTTGCGGCCGGTGCCCGGCGGCGTCGTGGGCGAGTTGTATGTGGCCGGCCGAGGCGTCGGGATGGGATATGTCGGCCGGACCGGGTTGACCGCGTCGCGATTCATCGCCTGTCCGTTCGGCGATCCCGGCACCACGATGTACCGCACCGGCGACGTGGTGTTCTGGCGTCCGGACGGGCAGCTGCAGTACCTGGGCCGTGCCGACGAACAGGTCAAGATCCGGGGCTATCGCATCGAACTCGGCGAGATTCACGCCGAGTTGGCCGCACTCGCGGGCGTTGAGCAGGCGGCAGTGATCGCCCGCGAAGACCAGCCCGGCGTCAAGCGCCTCGTCGGCTACATCACCGGAACCGCCGACCCCACACACGTCCGCGAAAAGTTGACCGCGCGGTTACCGGCCTACATGGTGCCGGCCGCGGTGGTGGTGATGGAGGCATTGCCGCGGACTCCCAACGACAAACTCGACACCCGCGCGCTGCCGGCGCCCGAGTACATCGACAGTGAGCGCTACCGTGCACCGTCCGACGCGGTCGAGGAGATCCTGGCCGGCATCTACGCTGAGGTACTCGGACTGGAGCGCGTCGGGGTCGACGACTCGTTCTTCGACCTCGGCGGCGACAGCATCCTGTCGATGCAGGTGGTCGCCCGCGCCCGCGCCGCCGGTGTGGCGTGCCGGCCCCGCGACATCTTCGTCGAGCAGACCGTCGCTCGACTGGCCCGGGTCGCAGGGGTTCTCGGTGATGCCGGTCCGGTCGACGAGGGTGTCGGGCCGGTGCCGGCCACGCCGATCATGCGCTGGTTGCACACCGTCGACGGACCCATCGACCAGTTCAACCAGACGATGGTGGTGCAGGCACCCGCGGGTGTCAGCCAGGCCGACGTCGTGGTCGTCGTGCAGGCCCTGCTGGATCGCCACGCGATGCTGCGGCTTCGCGTCGAGGATGACGGCGCCGGAGGGTGGTCACCGCAGGTGCCCGAGCCTGGTTCGGTCGACGCCGGGGACTGCCTGCACACCTCCGGCGAGTTGTCCGATGATGCACTGGTTGCGGCCCGCTCGCGGCTGGATCCCGCCGCTGGGGCGATGGTCAGCGCACTGTGGGCGGCCGATACCGGTCAGTTGGCGTTGATCGTCCACCATCTGGCCGTGGACGCGGTGTCCTGGCCGATTCTGCTCGAGGACCTCAATATCGCCTGGGTGCAACATCACAGCGGGCAACCCATCACCCTTCCGATCTCGGGAACGTCGTTTGCGACGTGGGCATCCCGTCTGGCGGAGTACGCGCAGGCGCCATCTGTCGTGGACCTGGCTGACAAGTGGAGGCAGGTGACGGCCGCACCGTCGTTGCTGCCGGCGGTGCAGCCCGCTGTCGACACCTACGCCAGCGCCGGGCACCTGTCGGTTTCGCTCGACGCGGAGAACACTCGACAGCTGCTCGGTGAGGTTCCTGCAGCATTTCACGCCGGAGTCCAGGACATCCTGCTGATCGCCTACGCACTGGCCTGTGCCGAGTTCCTCGGGATCAGGGACGCCACGATCGGCATCGACGTCGAGGGCCACGGCCGCGACGAGGACCTCGCTCCCGACCTCGACCTGTCCCGCACGGTGGGTTGGTTCACCACCAAATATCCTGTGGCCCTGAGCATCGGCGAACTGTACTGGTCACAGGTCGTGGCCGGCGACGCCGAACTCGGTCCAATCATCAAGGACACCAAGGAACAACTCCGCGCGGTGCCCGACGGAATGACCTACGGGCTGCTGCGCTATCTCAACGGTGACACCAACCTTGCCGGCCCCGACCCGACGATCGGATTCAACTACCTCGGACGCCTCGGCGCCGGCACCGCCGAGCTGCCCGATGATCTGTGGAGGATCAGCCAGGAGGGGCTATCGGTCGCCGACGCCGCCACCGCGATAGCGATGCCGCTGGGTCACACGGTGGAACTGAACGCCGCCACGGTCGACACCGGCACCGGCCCAGAATTGAACGCCACCTGGACCTGGGCGCCCTCGGCCTTGGATGCCGGCGAGGTCGGCCGGCTCAGCCAGTTGTGGTTCGACGCGCTGGCGGGCATCTGCGCTCACGTCCAGTTGGGCGGCGGGGGGCTGACCCCGTCCGACATCGCCCCGGCCCGGCTCACTCAGCAGCAGATCGACGAGCTCCAGGCGCATGAGCGGATCACCGACATCCTGCCGCTGTCGCCGCTCCAGGAGGGGCTGCTCTTCCACGCCAACACTGCTCTGGGCCTTGGCGTTTCGAGTGATGTCTACGCAATGCAACTTGCTATCACCATCGCGGGACCATTCGACGCCACGCGACTGAAGAGCGCGGTGCACACAGTCGTGAACCGCCATCCCAACCTGGCCGCCCGGTTCTGCGAACAATTCGACCAGCCGGTGCAGATCATTCCGGCCGAACCCACGGTGCCGTGGCGGTACATCGATCTCAGCGAGAACGGCACGGATCTGGAGGACGAGGTTCAGCGGCTGTGTGCTGGTGAGCGGGTGGCGGTGTGTGATCTCGGGGTGCCGCCGGCGTTTCGGGTGGCGCTGATCCGGACCGCACCCGACGAGCATCGGGTGGTGCTGACCAATCACCACATCGTGCTCGACGGCTGGTCACTACCCATTCTGTTGCAGGAGATCTTCGCCGGCTATCTCGGCCACCGACTCCCGGCACCCGGCTCCTACCGACGCTTCATCGCCTGGCTCGCCGACCGCGACACCGCCGCCGCCCAAGCGGCGTGGAGACACGTCCTGGCCGGGTTCGACACCCCCACCC
>NZ_STGE01000079.1 GCF_005222675.1 Mycolicibacterium sp. CR10
CCTGGCCCACTCCACCCCCGCTGCCTTGCCCGAGCACCAGGTGTGGACCCAATGCCACTCCTACGCCTTCGACTTCTCCGTGTGGGAGATCTGGGCCGCCCTGCTCGGCGGCGCCCGCCTGGTGGTGGTCCCCGAGGAAGTGGCCGGCTCCCCGGATGACTTCCACGCACTGTTGGTGGCCGAACAGGTGAATGTGCTCACCCAGACTCCGTCGGCGATTACCGCACTGTCACCCGACGGACTGGAGGGGGTGGCGGTGCTGCTCGGCGGCGAGGCCTGCCCTGCCGACACCGTCGACCGCTGGGCACCCGGCCGGACACTGATCAACGCCTACGGACCCACCGAGATCACCGTCTACGCCTCCATGAGCAATCCACTCACCCCGGGAACCGGGCCCGCCCCGATCGGCGCACCGGTACCCACCGCCGCCGCATTCGTCCTGGACCCGTGGCTTCGCCCGGTCCCGGTCGGCGTCGTCGGCGAACTCTACGTCGCCGGCCACGCCGTCGCGATGGGCTACCTGGGCCGCACCGGGCTGACCGCGAGCCGCTTCCTGGCCTGCCCGTTCGGGGCGCCCGGCACCCGGATGTACCGCACCGGCGACCTGGTCCGCTGGAACACCGACGGCCAAC
>NZ_STGE01000080.1 GCF_005222675.1 Mycolicibacterium sp. CR10
CGACGGCATCGACCAGGCGGCAGTGATCGCCCGCGAAGACCAACCCGGCACCACACGCCTCATCGGCTACATCACCGAAACAGCACCCGGCACAATCGATCCCGCCACCGCACGCAACGCTCTAGCCAACACCCTACCGCCCTACATGGTCCCCACGGCGATCATGATCCTCGACTCCATCCCGCTGACCGTCAACGGCAAACTCGACACCCGCGCGCTGCCCGCACCCGAGTACACCGATCGTGAGCGCTACCGTGCACCGTCCGACGCGGTCGAGGAGATCCTGGCCGGCATCTACGCTGAGGTTCTCGGACTGGAGCGCGTCGGGGTCGACGACTCGTTCTTCGACCTCGGCGGCGACAGCATCCTGTCGATGCAGGTGGTCGCCCGCGCCCGCGCCGCCGGCGTGACGTGCCGGCCCCGCGACATCTTCGTCGAGCAAACCGTCGCCCGACTGGCCCAAGTCGCCGGTGTAGCAACCGATTCCGGCCCGGCCGACGACGGCATCGGCGAGGTGACACCGACCCCGATCATGCGCTGGCTACACACCGTGGAGGGACCCACCGACCAGTTCAACCAGACCGTGGTGGTGCAAGCCCCCACCGGAGCCACCCACACCGACGTACAGACCGTCCTCCAAGCCCTCCTCGACCGCCACGCCACCCTGCGCCTGCACGCCGCGCCGGACGGCTCATCGCTGCACGTGCCGGGGATCGGTGTGGTTGACGCGGCGGATTGCCTGCATACTGTCGGCGAGTTATCCGAGGAAGCGCTCACAGCTGCGCGGTCACGGTTGAACCCGGCGACCGGGGCGATGGTCAGCGCACTGTGGGCGGCCGACACCGGCCAGCTAGCGCTGATCATCCACCACCTCGCCATCGACGCGGTGTCCTGGCGAATCCTGCTCGAAGACCTCAACATCGCCTGGGCCCAACACCACAACAGCCAACCCATCACCCTGCCGATCACCGGAACATCCTTCGCCACCTGGGCCTCACTTCTGGCCGAACACGCACAGGCGTCGTCCGTGGTGGGTCTGGCCGACCGCTGGAAGCAGGTGACGGCCGCACCGTCCTTGCTGCCGGCGGTGCAGCCCGCTGTCGACACCTACGACAGCGCCGGACAACTCAAGGCATCACTCGGTGTCGAGACCACGCGTCAGCTGCTCGGTGGCGTCCCAGCGGCGTTCCACGCCGGGGTTCAGGACATCCTGCTGATCGCCTACGCACTGGCCTGTGCCGAGTACCTCGGTAGGAACGCCGCACTGATCGGTATCGACGTCGAGGGCCACGGCCGCAACGAGGACCTGGCCCCCGACCTCGACCTGTCCCGCACGGTGGGCTGGTTCACCACCAAATACCCGGTAGCCCTGAGCGTCGGCGGACTGCGCTGGTCACAGGTCGTGGCCGGCGACGCGGCCCTCGGCCCGATCATCAAGGGCGCCAAGGAACAGCTCCGCGCGGAGCCCGACGGAATGACCTACGGGCTGCTGCGCTACCTCAACGGCGATACCGACCTTGCCGGCCCCGACCCGGCGATCGGGTTCAACTACCTCGGACGCCTCGGCACCGGGGCTGCCAATGGCGTTGTTCCCGAGGGGTTATGGCAGATTTCCCGCGAGGGCTCGTCGTTGGTGGAGGCTGCGACCACGGCACCGATGCCGCTGGGTCACACGGTGGAGCTCAACGCGGCCATGGTCGACACCGGCGCCGGCCCGACTCTGGACGCTACGTGGACGTGGGCGCCGTCTGCGCTCGATGACACCGCAGTCGGCCGGCTCAGCCAGTTGTGGTTCGACGCGCTGGCCGGCATCTGTGCCCACGTGCAACGGGGCGGTGGCGGACTGACCCCGTCCGACATCACCCCGGCCCGATTGACGCAGTCCCAGATCGACGATCTGGATCAGCGCCAGGCGATTGCCGACATCCTGCCACTGACCCCACTGCAGGAGGGCCTGCTCTTCCACGCCAACTCGGCACGTGCCCTTGGTCATTCGACTGATCTGTACGCAATGCAACTCGACGTGACCATCACCGGCCCGCTGGATCCGCACCGCTTGCACAATGCCGTGCGCGCGGTCGCGAAACGTCATCCGAGTTTGGTGGCCCGATTCTGCGAACAGGGCGACCAGACGGTGCAGGTTATCCCCGCCGACGCCGAGATTTCCTGGCAATACCTAGGGCTGGACTCTGAAGAGCAGGTTCAGCGGCTGTGTGCTGGTGAGCGGGTGGCGGTGTGTGATCTCGGGGTGCCGCCGGCGTTTCGGGTGGCGCTGATCCGGACCGCACCCGACGAGCATCGGGTGGTGCTGACCAATCACCACATCGTGCTCGACGGCTGGTCACTACCAATTCTGTTGCAGGAGATCTTCGCCGGCTATCTCGGCCACCGACTCCCGGCACCCGGCTCCTACCGACGCTTCATCACCTGGCTCGCCGACCGCGACACCGCCGCCGCCCAAGCGGCGTGGAGACACGTCCTGGCCGGGTTCGACACCCCCACCC
>NZ_STGE01000081.1 GCF_005222675.1 Mycolicibacterium sp. CR10
ACCGCGGCAGCCCGCGGTGGCCGCCGCCCAAGCCGGCGGGCTGATCAACGCCGAACACGTCAAAGTGCTGCGCGACACGCTCAAAGCCCTACCGGGATGGGTCGACACCACCACCCGGGAACAGATCGAAATCGACCTGGTGCGCGTCGCCGGCCGGGTCGGACCCAAAGAACTCAAAGACACCGCCACCCTAAGATTGTTCCTGCTCGACCAGGACGGCCCCGAACCCGACGACACCGAACGCGCCCGCTCCCGCGGCCTGTCCAAAGGACCGCAACGCCGCACCGGCACCATCCCGATCCGCGGCGAACTCACCCCCGAAGCGTGGGCCACCCTGGAGGCGATCTTCGCCAAATTCGCCGCCGCCGGCATGTGCAACCCCGGCGACCCCGAGCCGTGCGTGTCCGGAACCCCCAGCCAGGCCCAGATCGACAACGACCACCGCACCCTGGCCCAACGCCAACACGACGCGCTGCTCGTGGTCGCGCGGATCGCGTTGATGAGCAACCTCGGCGACCTCAACGGACTACCGGTGTCGATCATCATCCGCACCACCCTCCAAGACCTCGAATCCCGGGCCGGGGTCGGCACCACCGGCGGCGGCACAGTCCTACCGATCGCCGACGTCATCCGGATGGCCGGCCACGCCAACCGCTACCTGGCCGTGTTCGACGGTGTCACCGGCCAAGCGCTGGACCTGTTCCGCACCCGACGCACCGCGTCGGCAGCCCAGCGCATCATGCTCGCCGCCCGCGACGGCGGCTGCACCAAACCCGGCTGCACCGTCGGCATCTACGGCTGCCAGGTCCACCACGCCACCACCGACTGGGCCCACGGCGGCAACACCAACATCAACGACATGGCACTGGCCTGCCCACCCGACAACAGATCCGTCGGCCCCCACGGCTACACCACCTCCATGAACGACCGCCACGAAGCCGAATGGATCCCCCCACACCACCTCGACACCGGCCAAGCACGGATCAACTACTACCACCGCCCCGAAGCCCTACTCCGCCCACCCGACGACGACCCACAACCCCGCACCGCCGAGACCACCGACACCGCCGCTGTGCCCGAGCCGTGCGACCAACCCGACCTCGACATCCCCGACAACCGGTGCGACGAGGACACATACGACAACGACGATCCGCAACCCCGCACCGCCGACACCGCCGACACCGCCGCTGTGCCCGAGCCGTGCGACCAACCCGACCTCGACATCCCCGACGACCGGTGCGAACCGTGCGAACCGTACGAGCCGTACGACGACAACGCCCTTGGCGTCCCCCACGACCCATCCGACGAGCACGACACCTCCGACGAGCACGACCCATCCCGCCCGAGGGATGACGCCACCACCAAAACCGCTCCGGCGCAGCCTCTCTGGGAGCGCAACGGCACCGCTGCCGCCCTACTGGCGGGCTGCGATGCCAACAGCACAGACACCCCGCAACCGTACGTACTGCGGGCGCCAGTCGAGGCCGACGAACCCCCATCCGGCGAACCCGACCCGAACGCCGACAACGATCACCAGCCCGTCGACCTCGGGCTGCTCGTCAGCGATGACCACGCCGACGGGGGCAAAGGAGTGCGCGGACCGTAGCGACCGACAGAGGTCCGGCGCTTGGATACAAGCCATCGCCCGCACGTGGTGGTGTCGATGCCCGCCCCGGCGCACCGGAGAAGGCAGTGCCTTGCCACCCCGGCGAAATTGTCCGCGACGATCCCGGCGGCTAGCGCGAAATGGCGTTCTCTCAGCAGGATTGGGCCACCTGCGCGTTAGCTGCCGCCCAGGCCGGGAACGATGTCGTCGAGACTGAAGTTGACCGGGCGGTCGAGCTGCTCAAACGTGCATGAGCGAGGATTGCGGTCCGGACGCCAGCGATTGAATTGCGCGGTGTGCCTGAAGCGCTCACCCTCCATGTGGTCGTAGCGCACCTCGACGACCAACTCGGGCCGCAACGGCACGAAGGAAAGATCCTTGCCCGCGTTCCAGCGGGAGCCGCCTCCGTAGCGGCGCACCACGTCAGGATCCACATGCGCCGCCCAGTTCCACGGATGGTCGTCGAATGTCGTTACCAGCGACTGCAGTTCGGTGAAAAGTTCGCGGCGACGGGCCATCGGGAACGCGCCGATGACACCCACCGATGCCAGGCTGCCATCGTCCTTGTAGAGCCCCAGCGTCAGTGACCCGACGGCGTCGGGCCCGGATTTGTGCAGCCGGTACCCGGCCACCACGCAGTCCGCGGTGCGGGCATGCTTGATCTTGAACATCGCCCGCTTGTCCGGCAGGTACAGGCCGTCCAGAGGCTTGGCGATGACGCCGTCCAGACCCGCTCCCTCGAACTCCGAGAACCAGCGCTCCGCGATGTCCGCATCCGTGGTCGCCGGCGTCACGTGGAACGTCGGCCCGCAGCCGGCGAGCGCATCGACGAGCGCGTCGCGACGCTCCCGGAACGGCCGGCAGGTGTAGTCGGTGTCGCCGAGCGCCAAGAGATCGAACGCGATGAAGGCCGCGGGTGTCTGCCCGGCGAGCATGCGGACCCGCGACTCGGCGGGGTGCAGCCGCAGTTGCAGCGCCTCGAAGTCGAGTCCGTTGGCGGTGGCGATCACGATCTCGCCGTCGATGACGCAGCGTTCGGGCAATTCGGCGCGCGCCGCGTCGACAAGCTCCGGGAAATACCGCGTCATCGGCCGTTCGTTGCGGCTACCCAGCTCCACCTCGTCGCCGTCGCGGAACAGGATCGACCGGAAGCCGTCCCACTTCGGTTCGTAGGAGGCCGATGGCGGGATGGCTGGTACTGATTTCGACAGCATCGGCGACACCGGGGGCATGACGGGCAGCTGCACCTGTCCATTGTCGCCTCGCAAGCCGGGCGCCCACCGGCCGGGATTCAGGACCAGGACTCGTCCAGTTCGCCGAGCGAGGCGATCAGGGCGCTGTTCGCGCTGTAGTCGACGGGGCAGGCGATGACGCTGACGGTGTCTGCCGCCAACGCCTCGGTCAGTGTGGGCAGCAGCTCGTCGGCCGAGGCGATGCGATACCCCTTGGCGCCGAAGCTCTCGGCGTAGGCGACGAAGTCGGGGTTGTCGAAGCGGGTATCGACGTTGTGCCCGATCTCGAGGTCCATCTTCCAGCTGATCAGCCCGTACGCATCGTCGACCCAGATGAGGATCACCATCGGCGTTCCGATGCGCAGCGCGGTCTCGATCTCCTGCGAATTCATCAGGAAGGATCCGTCACCGGTCGCGACAAGCACGTTCGCCGACGGCCTCGCGATCTTGGCGGCGATGGCACCCGGAACCGTCCACCCCATCGTCGACAGCCCGTTGGAGATCAGGCAGGTGTTCGGTTCAAAGGTGGGATAGAGCCTGGCCATCCACATCTTCAAGGCGCCGGTGTCCACGAGCGCGATGTCATCGCGGCCCAGCGCGGTCCGGGTATCGGCGACAATGCGCGCGGGCGTCAACGGGAAACTGCCGTCGGCGCGGCCGCGGTCGAGTTCGTCGGAGAGCAACTCTCGAATACGTTCGTGGCCCGACGAATACGGCTGATCGCGCACTACCGCCGCGGCCAGGGCGTCGAGGCAGCGCCCGATGTCGGCGTGCAACCCCACCGCGACGTCGTAGTGGACGTCGACCTCTGCCGGGAATCGGTGGATGTGGATGATCTTCGTGTCGCCGCGCGGGTTGATGCGAACGGGGTCGAACTCCTGCAATTCGTAGCCGGCAGCGACGATGACGTCCGCCTGGTCGAACCCGAAGTTGACGTAGTCGTGACGCATGAAGCCGACGGCCCCGAGCGCCAGCGCGTGATCGTCGGCGATGATGCCCTTGCCGTGAAACGTCGTGGCCACCGGCATGCCGAGGGACTCGGCGAACCGGCGCACCGCCGCGGAGGCGTCGCCGCGGGCGGCGCCGTGTCCGGCGAGCAGGACCGGATTGCGTGCCGAACTCAGGATCTCTGCGGCGCGCGCAATCTGGGCCGCCGACGGATCGTCGGGCCGCGGCACGTTGACGCGCAGCGGGGTGGAGTCTTCGGGGGCATCGGCTTCCTCGACGTCCTCGGGGACAGCGAGGTAGACGGCCCCGGGCCGTTCGGTTTGTGCGAGCTTGAACGCCTTGCGGACCATTTCCGGCACCGCGCCCGGTGTGGCGACCAGAGCCGACCACTTGGTGACAGGAGCGAACATCGCCACCAGATCAACGCTTTGGTGGGACTCCTTGTAACTGCGTGCCATCCCGACCTGTGCCGAAAGAGCCAGCACCGGCGTCGAATTCGTGGTGGCGTCGGCGACGCCGAGAAGGAGGTTGATCGCGCCGGGACCCAGGGTGGCAGAGCACACCCCGGCCTTTCCGGTCAGGCGGCCGTATACCTCGGCCATGAACGATGCGGCCTGTTCATGACGGGTGAGCACGTAGTCGATCGACGATCTCGATAGCGCGTCGATCAAGCGGATGTTCTCTTCGCCGGGGATGCCAAAGACGTGGGTGACGCCCTCGTTCTCCAGGCAATCGACGATCAACTCGGCGGTGGTGCGATGCGCGTCAGGCACGCTTCGAGCTAACCACAGCCACGCCGGCGAGGGCGCACGCCTCGTCTTCGGCGGCACTGGCGCCGCTGACACCGACTCCGCCGACGATGACGCCCTCGATCGCGATGGGGACGCCGCCACCGAAGATGACGAAGCGGCCGCCGCCGTTGGCGTGCAGACCGAAGAGTTCGCCACCCGGTGCGGCCAGGGTGGCGAGTTCGGAGGTGGCGATGCGGTTCGCGACCGCGGTGTACGCCTTGTCCACGGCGAGCACCGGCCCGGCGATCTCCGCACCGTCCATCCGGCCGAACGCGATGAGGTGGCCGCCGGCGTCCACGACAGCGGCAGATACCAGGATCGATCGGCGTTCCGCCTCGGCGTGTGCGGCAGCGATCATCCGAAGCGCGGTCTCCAAGTCGACGGTCATATCCGGATCACCACGACAACCTAACGCGATCCCAAGGTGAGCAGGGGTGTCAGTCCGCTACGAGCGCAGCCTTGCCAAGAGCGCGTCGAGTCCGTACTCGAAGACCGCGTCATAGTCGGTGGGGGCCTGGAGGGCTTCGACGAGCGCCCGGTCGGGCAGGGCGTCCGCCCAGAGCGACGGATCTTCCTCGTCGTGCTTGGCGCCGCGCACCGCGGAGAACTGCATGACCGCAGAAGAGATGACGTGCACCTGCACGGCGCGCAGGATGAGCGCGGCGTCGGTTCCGGTCACCCCGAGCTGTGCCAGCTGCGCCGCCAACGCTTGTTGGATGGGCAGGAATAGCTGCGGTGTGCGGTCGCGTTCATGGGCGATGCCCAGCAGGTGCTGGCGCTCGATGAGCACCCTGCGTTGCGAACGGGCCAGTGAGGCAATGCGTTCGACGGGGCCGTCGCCGTCGACAGGCAGATTCGCCAGTTCGCCGAGCAGTCGCTCGACCAGGCTGTCCAGCAGTTGGTCCCGGCCGCCGATGTGCCAGTAGATGGAGGTGACCGCCACACCGAGCCGGTCGGCGAGGTTACGCATGGTGAGTGCCTTCACGCCGTCGATCTCGATCAGCTGCGCCGCGGTCTGCAGAATCAGTTCGGCGGAGACCCCCGGATCACCGATGGTTTTGCGAGGCGGCGGCGCCATCGGTCTCACCCCCGGTCATTCGATCCGTTTCCGGCACATCGAGATAACGTTCGAGGTTGCGGTGCATGTTGATGACGCGACGTTCCTCATTCGACAGGACGATGTGCGTCAACCCCGGCTGGTGCAGTCCACGCTGAAGCCCGGGCAGCACCGCGATGTCCTGCGTCAGAACCAGACCGGGGTGAGCCTCGTCGGCGTTGAGCCGGATGTCGGCCGGCGTGGTTCGCGGGGATCCGGGCGGCATCCTCATCCACAGGGTCATGATCAGTTCGCCTCGATCGGGATCGGCGCCGGGGCGAGAGGTCAGCACTGTCAGGTGGTCGGCATTGGTCAGCAGCGACATGTTGGGGAACACGTTGTACTGGTGGAGTCGCAGGATCTGATCGTCGGTGGCCCAGGCCAAGTCGACGCCCCGGCCCTCGGCGAAAGCCCTGGTTCGGCCGGCGATGAGCTCGCCAACGGGCACCGCGGGTTGCTGATCGGCCGGGAACGGGGTGTCCTCGGCGACGCCCATCAGCGCGCCCTGGGTGCTCACATAGGCGTCCCAGACCGCGGCGTCGTCCACGCTCTCCTTGAGGTGTGGACTGGGCACGCCATAGAGCTGTTCGGACTTCCCCGTGTGTCCCCAGATGGTCTGCGGTGCATAGACATCGTCCATGCACCGGTGCAGCTCCGGATGCAACGTCTGGATGTGGTAGGTCTCGCTGAACCCGTCGGCGATCGTCTTCCAGTTCGCGTCGACGTCGAGCGTCATGGTGGCGTAGCAGCGGAACTCGCTCAGCCGGTTCCACGCGATGTCTTCCGGGATCGCCTCCAGGTACTCCCGCAGTGGCATCGCGGATACGTCGAGATTGACGAACACCAGTCGCTCCCAGGTGTCGACCTGCGCCGCGATGAGGGGGAACTGATCCATGGGGAGCGTGCCGAAACCCTTGCGGTGGGGTACCCGTCGCAACGCGCCCTGCAGATCCCAGGTCCAGCCGTGATACCCGCATCGGAGTTCGCGCAACTGCGAGCCGGCCCCGGTGCACAGGGCGTTACCGCGGTGCCGGCAGACGTTCTGAAACGCCCGCAGCTCTCCGTCGTCGCCTCGTACGACGATCACCGAGTATGGCCCGCAACGGTATTCGAAGTAGTCACCGGGTTCGGCCACGTGGTCGACGGTGCAGGCGAACTGCCAGACCCTGGGCCACATCCGCTCGACCTCGAGCGCTGCGAACTCCGCTGAGTAGTAGCGCTGCGCCGGAACCAGGGTGGGCTGCTGTGGTGGCGTGCCGATGGCATCCTCCCGCTGAGAGCGAGGTGGGGAGCCGGCCTGCGCCGTCCGCGTCATGACTCGTCCTTCGAAAAAGGTCGCTATCCGCCCTTGGGTCGAAACGGCTCGTGCGCTTGGCAACGCTATCATTCGACTCTGTAACGGTGTTACATTCACGAAGATATCGGCTGACGCCGCGCTCGAGGAGGCAACGTGTTCGACCTGAAGATCACCGGCGGGACCGTGGTGGACGGCACGGGCGCGGACCGATTCACCGCCGACGTGGCCGTCAAGGACGGCAAGATCGTGGAGGTCCGCCGCCGCGCGCCGGGCGACGCACCGCTGGAGGGCAACGCCACCGAGACGATCGACGCCACCGGAAAGATCGTCGCACCGGGCTTCGTCGACATCCACACCCACTACGACGGGCAGGTCAGCTGGGACAGCGTGCTGGAACCGTCCAGCAATCACGGGGTGACGACCGTCGTTGCCGGCAATTGCGGCGTCGGATTCGCACCGGTGCGGCCGGGCAGTGAGGAGTGGCTGATCGCCCTGATGGAGGGCGTCGAGGACATTCCGGGGACGGCGCTGACCGAGGGCATCACGTGGGGCTGGGAGAGCTACGCGGAGTACCTCGACGTGATCGGCAGGCGGGAACTGGCCGTCGACTTCGGCAGCCAGATCGCGCACGGCACCGTTCGTGCGTACGCGATGGGGGAGCGTGGGGCCCGCAACGAAGCGGCGACCCCGGAGGACATCGCGGCGATGAGCCGATTGGTCCGCGACGCCGCCGAGGCAGGCGCACTGGGCTTTTCGTCGTCCCGCACGATTGCGCACCGCGCGATGGACGGCGAACCGGTACCGGGGACGTATGCCGCCGAGGATGAACTGTTCGCCCTCGGTCGCGCCATGGCGGCCGGTGGCGCCGGGGTGTTCGAACTGGCCCCGCAGGGCGCAGCGGGGGAGGACATCGTCGCCCCGAAGAAGGAACTGGAGTGGATGCAGCGGCTCGGCGCCGAGATCGACTGCGCGTTGAGCTTTGCGCTGATCCAGGTCGACGCGGACCCGAATCTGTGGCGCGAACAACTCGACATCTCGGCGGCCGCGCACGAGGCGGGCAGCCGGCTGCACCCGCAGATCGCCGCTCGCCCGTTCGGCATGCTGCTCGGCTTTCCCGGCCACCACGCTTTCACCCACCGCCCCACTTATCGAAGGTTGAAGGCCGAGTGCACGCGGGAGGAACTCGCCGCCCGGCTGGCCGAACCTGCTGTGCGGCAAGCGATCCTGTCTGAAGAGGATCTGCCGATCGACCCGAACAAGCTGTTCGACGGCATGTTCGCCCTCGCGCAGAACGTGACGGAGCGGCTGTACTACCTCGGTGAGCCGCCCAACTATGAACCCACCGATGAGGACACCGTGGCCGCGATCGCCCGTGAACGCGGGCTGGACCCGCTGGCGGCGATGTACGACCTGATGCTCGAAGCTGATGCCGGCAACATGCTGATGTTCCCGATGTTCAACTACTCCAACGGAAACCACGACGCGATCCGCGAGATGATGACCCACCCGGCCGGCGTCCTGGGCCTCTCCGATGGTGGCGCGCACTGCAGCATGATCTGCGACGCGTCCTATCCGACCTTTCTTCTGACGCATTGGGCGCGGGACCGTCACCGCGGCGACAAGCTGCCGCTGGAGTATGTCGTGCGCAAGCAGTCTCACGACACCGCGCAGTTGTTCGGACTTACCGACCGGGGCGTCGTGGGTGTCGGAAAGAAGGCCGACCTCAACGTGATCGACATGGACGAGCTCACGCTGCACGCCCCGCGGATGGCTTTCGATCTGCCTGCGGGCGGGCACCGGTTGGTGCAGGGAGCGTCCGGTTACGACGCCACCATCGTCAGCGGCGTCGTGACGCGCCGCCACGGCGCCGACACGGGTGCGCGTCCAGGCCGGCTGGTGCGCGGGGCGCGCTGAGTGGCGTTCCGGTACGACCCACGGCACCGGCCTGCTCAGCCCGCTCTACCACCGCCGGACGCGTTCACGGTCGAGAAGGCCGTTGTCGCCGAAGGTGTTTCGCTGTCCTTCGTCCGGGAGGGCATCGGTGGGGTGCCGCTGCTACTGATCCACGGCTACCCGGAGACCAAGCGGATCTGGTGGCGCAACATCGAGGAGCTGGCGGCATCGGGTTTCGAGGTCATCGCACCCGACCTGCGGGGCTTCGGGGACAGCGACCTCCCGCCCGATGGTCAGCACGACCTCGTGACCTATTCACGTGACCTGTATGCGCTGGTGCGCGACCACCTCGGCCACGCCTCGTGTGTGATCGCGGCCAGTGACGTCGGCGGGGTCGTGGCGACCGACATGATCCACCGGTTCCCCGGGTTCGTGGACGGGTTCTGTGTGTTCAACACCGTGCCTCCGATGGGCGTGGACTACAGCGGAATTGCGTTCGACGACATCGCCGATGGGACGGCCGTCACCGATCCGACCGGAGACTACCGGTGGATGCAGGGTGCGTTTCCCGATGAACTGGCGGCGATGCTGAGCTCCGACCAGGCGCGCAGGCAGTGGGTCGCCTCGATGTACACCAACCGGCTGTGGGGGTCGAAGTATGCGTTCGAGCAGACGCACGTCGATTTCATGACCGAGCCGTTCGCCGACGAAGCCCGGCTGCGTGCCGGTTGGGCCACCTACCAACTGGCCTACGGCCGCGCGATGCCCGAATTGCCGCTGATGGACGCGGTCGATGTCCGAACCCTGGTCCTCTACGGCCCGGACGACCACGCCATCGGTGAAGACTTCGTGCCTCGATGTGAGCGGGCGTTTCGCAATCGTATTGGGCCACTGGTGGTTCCGGGTGCGGGGCACTTTCTGCAGTGGGAACGCGCGGACATTTTCGACGAGTTGCTGCCCGCTGTCTTCGGCGGTGTCGCCGGGAAGGACCCGCATCCGTGAAATCGTTCCCCATCGCGGTGGCACAAGCGCAGCTCGACGATCTGCAGCGCCGCGTCGAATCCGCCCGCTGGCCGGCGGAGATCGACGGGGCGGGCTCGGACTACGGGACCGATCAGGCTTTCCTGCGCTCGGTGATCCAGCGGTGGGCGACTGGCTACGACTGGCGGGCGACGGAGGCCGAGCTGAACCGATGGGGGTCGTTCATCACCACCGCCGCCGGGCAGCAGGTGCATCTGCTGCACGCTCGATCAGCGGACCCCGACGCCATCCCGTTGGTGCTCACCCACGGCTGGCCCGGCTCCATCGTCGAGTTTCTGGACGCATTGCCGCTGCTGGTGGGCCGCTTCCACGTCGTCGTCGTGTCGATGCCCGGCTACGGGTTCTCCGGCCCCACCCGGGAACGGGGGATCGACGTCGCCAAGGTGGCCGCCGCGGTCGCCGACGTCATGGACCAGCTCGGTTATGACCGCTTCGTGGCCCAGGGCGGCGACTGGGGCGCGCTCGTCACCCGATACCTCGGCGAGCATTTCACCCCCAATGTCGTTGCCATTCATACCAACATGCTGTTCGCGCTGCCGCCCGACGGTGCGCCGGATGCGATGGCGGGCGTCACCGAGGACGAGATCGCCGCCATCGTCCGGACGTCGGCGCAAGTGGCCAACGGCACCGCATATATGGACGTGCAGTCGACACGGCCGCACTCGGTCGGCTTCGGGCTGGACGACTCACCGATCGGACTGGCGGGGTGGATCCTGGAGAAGTTCGCCGCATGGTGCGATACCCGCGACGGGATGCCGGTGAGCACCGACCGACTGATCGACAACCTGATGATGTACTGGCTGACGTGCACCGCGACGTCGGCCGCGCGGCTCTACTACGAATCTGAACGGGCCGGCACCGGCGCGCTGAGCCCGTGGAAGGGCCGGGTTGACGTGCCGACCGGTTACGCCGTGTACCCGTGCGAGATCCTGCAGACCCCGCGGGCCTGGGCGCAGAAGCACTACAACCTGGTGCACTACACGCACCAGGACCGCGGCGGCCATTTCGCTGCGTTCGAGCAACCCCAACTTTTCGCCGCCGATCTCAACGCGTACGGAACGGTCCTCCGCGACGCAGGTCTGTTCAGCTGACCCAGACGGCTGCTGTGATGACATACTTCGGGGAACCCGGTTCAGGTGCCCCGAGTCCCGCCCGCCACACCCGAGGCATCACCTCGGGTGTCGAACTAAATCGTAGCGGCCGCTGAGTACTGTTCTCGGAGAACGCGTTTGAGTATTTTCCCGGTGGGATTGCGTGGAATGACCTCGGCGAAGATCACCTTTTTTGGCATCTTGTAGCGGGCGAGTCGTGTTCCGCAGAACTCGACGATGTGTTGTTCGCTGACCGCGCTTTGGTCGGCAACGACGATGGCGCAGGCGATCTCGCCCCATTTCTCGTCGGCCAAGCCGATGACCGCCACCTCGTTGACTCCTGGAATGCCGATGATGACGCTCTCGATCTCGGCCGGGTAGATGTTCTCGCCGCCGGAAATGATCATGTCCTTCAGCCGATCCTTGATGTACAGGTAGCCCTCATCGTCGATTTCGCCGATGTCGCCGGTACGGAACCAGCCGTTGTCGAAGGCGGCACGGGTGGCGTCAGGGCGATTCCAATATTCCTTGAGCAGGATGTCGGACTTGACCACCACTTCGCCTTCCCCGTTTTCACTGATCACGCCGTCGTCACTGCGTACGCGAACGTCGGTGAACATGGTGGCGCGGCCGGCCGAGCCGGCCTTGCGCAGCGCGTCGTCGCTGAGCAGCAGGGTGCCGCCGCCGCACGACTCGGTGAGTGCATAGCCCTGGACGACCTCCATGCCCTTGGCGGCATACAGCTTGATCAGGGCTTCCGGCATGGGCGCACCGCCGGTGATGAAGTAGCGGAAGTCCGGCGCGTTGAGTTCGGCGAACTCGGGCACCTGGCGCATGAAGTTGAGGATCGCCGGCACGGCGCCGGCGATGGAAACCCGTTCATCGACGATCAGTGACCAAACTTTGGTCGGGTCGAACTGCGGCATCGAGATCAGGCTGACTCCGCGCATTGCGCTGAAGACGACCGTCGTCAACGCCGCCACATGGAACATGGGTAGGGGTAGCAGTAGGCGGTCCTGGTAGCGCACATCGATCGTCGTGCACCATGAACTCGCCGCCGAGTGCACCGAGTCGTGGGTGTGTACGACTCCCTTTGGATGTCCGGTGGTGCCGGATGTGTACATGATGAACAGGTTGTCGCTGCCGCCGAATTCGCCTGCCGGTTCGTCGACGGGCGCGGCCTTCAGATGTTCGGCGAGCGAGCCAGCGCTGTCTACTGCCGGTACCCAATGACTGACGGTGCAGAAGTCGGGGTCCGCTCTGATCGCATCGACCACCGTTGCCAACTCCGCACCGTAGATCACGACCTTGGTGCCACTGTCGGACAGAATGAAAGCCACCTCAGGTGCCGCGAGCCGGGTGTTCAGGGGGACCGCCACAGCCCCGATCTTGGCTGCGCCGTAGAACAGACAGCAGAACTCGACGCTGTTGGGCAGCAGTAACCCGACTCGGTCCCCTTCACCGATCCCGAGCGAGGTGAGTACGTTGGCGCATCGGTTCGCCAGCGCGTTCATCTCGGCGTATGTCATGCGCACATCGGTCGAGGGCTCGACGTACGCCTCGAGATGCGGAGAAACCGTTGCCCGTTGTCTGAGCATTGAGCCAATGTTCTTCATGGGGTTCTCGACTTCCTCGGATCGTCATCTGCTGGGGGATTCGTTGTACCGGTGGCGAGTTGGAGCGCCGTGAAGGCCTGCTCCATCATTTCGGCAAGCCGGAAGGGCTCGTGCACGGCTTCCGGTGCCGCGCCGATGGCGATGCACAGCTCACTGCCGATGCTGGCAAACGTGACGTTGAGCCCGGCGCCTGGGGGCACGATCGGCAGGCCCTGAAATGCGACCATCGGCGCACCGGCGAGGTAGAGCTGCTCGCGTGGCCCCTTCATATTCGAGATCACCAGGTTGGCGCTCGGCACCTTTCCGAGCCCGGGCACGGCATCGGCCATCGTCAGGCTGCCAAGCAGCAAGAGCGCATAGGCCTGGCGTGACGTCGTTCGCATCCCACGAGCCTTGTCCTTCGCGCTCGTCGTCGCTGCGCTTATTTCCTTGAGCCGCTCAAGCGGATTCGCACCGGGCGCACCCATCGGGATCAGTTCGGCACTCACCTGATTTCCCCCACCCCCGCCCGATTTGTCACGCAACGACATGGGCATGAAAGCCACCAGGGGCACGTCGGTGGGAGCCTGATGCTCGACGAGGTAGTGATGCAGTGCGTCGTCGATGATGGTCATGACCACGTCGTTTACCGATGTGTCGGTCGCGTTGGCAACAGCCTTGACGTCGTCGAAGGGCAACTCTACGTTAGCGTAGGCGCGCGCCGCTGATTTCGCCGTGTTGTTGAAGAGCGTGTGGCGGGCGGTGAAGGGCAAAGACGCTTTGCGCGCCTTGAGGTTCAGTGTCTGCGCGCCGAGGTCTACCACGTCGACGCCCACGCCGATGACATCGCCCGGCAGATTGCCGAGTCCGGTGAGCATCCCGTGCAACCGCTCGCTGCGCGACACGGGGGTGTCGGTCCGACGCGGTTTCTCGGCTCCGTCAAACGACATCCAAGGACCGGCGAGGGTCTTGTCGTCTGGTGAATCGCTGAGGAAGTTGCGCATCGCGCGCAGCCCCCCTTCACCGTCGATGAGCGAATGGTGCACCTTGATCATGACTGCGATCCTGTTGTTCTCGATACCGTCGATGACGTAGCACTCCCAGAGCGGGTGTCCTCGGTCGAGCAGGCTGGTGTTCAGAAACGAAACGGTATCCTGAAACTGCTGCATGGAACCCGGTGCTGGAACCGCGATGTGGCGAACGTGATACTGCATGTCCGGCACAACGGTTTCCCACGCCCCCACATCTTTGCCGAGCCATTTCAGCTTGTGATTGAAAGGCTTGGCCGCCTGGCTGTGCCGATATGCGTCGAACAGGCGTGGCCCGAATGACGATTCCTGTCCATCGGGCTTCTGGAAGATGGTGTAGGCGGCCATATGATTTGGCCGGTTGGCCCGCTCGAGCAACAGGAATGACAGGTCGGTAGGACTGATGCGGGCCATGTAACCATCTCCTTGTTATGACCAGTTCCACAACAGCTTTCAGGCCGGTGAAACTTCGGGAGTGGCCTCCGCTCGGGCCACCGCAAGCAGCTCATCGAGCGATGCCCGGAAGCCGCGGACCAGCTCCCAGGTATCGGGGACGACGACGGCGTCGGCGAGGACGCACAGATTGAACTGGTCGCAGTAGCTCCAGACGGTCATGTTCAGAGTGGCGCCGTGGGAGATCTGCCCAGTGGAAAACCAGCTGTCCACGCGCCAGCGCCCGAGGTAGCGGCGCTCCCGCGGGCCCGGCACATTGGACACGACGATGTTCTTGAACGTGTCGTAGCGACCCTTGGTCCGCGCGTTGCCCCGCGCAAGCCCTGAGATGAGACGCTCGGGCAGGAGTTCGACAATTGCGCCGATGTCGGCGTCCTTGGTCTGGGCGAAGTGCTGCTTGGTCGCCTCGGCCGCGGTGTGGGTGGCGCGTAGCCGTTCAAGCGGGTCGGCGAGCTCGGCGTGCAGCCACACGTAATCCACCGATGAGTAGTTGCCCGGCCGGGGACGCTCGGCTGGAGGAACGACCGCGAGCGGCATCGTCGCCACCATCGCCTCGTCGGGAGGTGAACCGGTCCCCGCCAAATGTCGGCGCACGCTCCCGGCCACGCACGCCATGAAGACGTCGTTGATCGTCACACCGAGTGCCTTGCTCACTTGACGAACGTCGTTGAGTGGGAACGTCTCACAGGAGAATCGACGGCTACGCGACAGCCCGCGCTGGAAAGGACCCGGCGGTGTGGAGCGGTCGAACGCGGTCGGGACCCGCCGCTCGCCGCCCTTTGCGAATTCGCGCTCGATGCGCACCCGGTCTCGCAGCGCCCGTGCAGTCGGCGCGGCCCGGCGCAGTCTGGAGGGCAGGTCTTGAAGTGCCCAACCGAGGCGCTGCCGTCCGGATGGCAGTGGCGGTGGTGCCCACGGGTCCGGAACCACTGCGGCGTCGTCGGGTGTGTCGTTGTAGAACGCACCGAGCATCTCCTGAACGCCGGCACCGTCGGTGTAGGCATGGTGCAGCAGCGTCACGAGTGCGACGTGGCCGCCTTCGAGACCCTCGACTACCCAGACCTGCCACAGCGGGCGGTCGCGATCCAGCGGGTGGGCGTAGACCTGCTCGACGAGCTCGCAGAACTCCTCCATCCCCCCGGGAGCGGGACAAACGACCCGTCGCACGTGCGCGTCGAGATCGAAATCGGGGTCCTCGACCCAGATCGGGTGATGCAGTCCCAACGGCGTCGGCAGGTACCGCAACCGGAAAGCCGGCAGTAGGTGGGTGCGGTCCTCGAACATCCGTCGGGCCTTGGGCCACGACCAGCCGTCAGGATCCGTCGACGGATCGAGCAGGGAGATTTTCAGCGTGTGGTTGTAGGCGCTTCCCCCATCGAGGTACAGCATCAGCGCGTCGATGCCGTTGAGTCTTCTCACGACGTCCGGAACCCCTTCCGCACTGTTGCCCGCGGGAAGAGAGTGCAGTCCCAGCGCGACGGCCCGCGGACTCACTCGAGTATTGTCGCCGCGGTCATTTCCGGAGGGTGAATGGTCAACTATCCGCCAGCCCAACGGACTATTCATATCCTTGAAGTTCCGCCCGGTACTGCCGAGGTGTCATCCCGAACCAGCGCCGACAGGAGCGGTTGAGAGTGCTTTGTTCGGCGTAGCCGAGCAAGGCCGCGATCTGGCCGAGGTGCAAGCCCGGTTCGGCAAGGTATCTTGCCGCGAGGGCGCGGCGTTCGCGCTCGATCAGGTCCTGGCATCGGACATCCTCGGTGGTTAAACGTCGTTGCAGCGACCGTGGATGCATGGCGAGTTGTTGGGCGATCGCATCGACGCTGCACTGGCCCGTTGGCAGGAGTCGGCGTGCCAATTCGGCTACCCGGTCGGATAGCGAGGCGGTGCGCGGAACGTAGTTGGACTCGAGGTATTTCTCTGCGATGCGTCTGGTCTCCGGGTCCGCACTCTCGATCGGCTGGTCTGCCAAGCGTTGAGATAGCTCGAGTCCGCACCACGTCTGCCGGAATCGCACCGGGCACCCCAGCGCTTCGCGGTACGCCGTATCGGAGCCCTGCTGGTCGTGGATGAAGGAGATCGAGCTCGGAGACGCTTCCGGACCACCGAGCAGGCGAAGGACTCGAACCACGATGGCCATGCTGATCTCATGTCCCTGAATGACTGAGCCGAGGCCGGGTTCGGTCACCTCGTAGGTGAAGGTGAGATCGCTGTTGGCAGAGGGGGGCGCGAGGGTGAGTTTCAACGCCGGTGAATGGACGTAGAGGTAGCGCGCGATCATCTGCATCCCACCGAGCACGGTCTGCGCGTTCCGGGCGATCACGGCGACGGGCCCGAGGATGTCCAGGCCTTGCCACCGCGAGAGGCGGAGTCCGAAGTCCGGACAGCGTAGGTCCTCGGCGCTGGCTTGCAACACGCGCACATACGCGTCGATCGAGATAAACGCGTCGTCCTGGTCTTCGACGCCCGGCGGGATGCCGAAGCGCGTCAAGAACTGCTGCGGGTCCCCACCCAGTTCATGCACGAGCTCGCGGTATCCCCACAACGTGGTCGCCCGGATCAGACTGCCCACAGCCCACTCCCTGGTGTCGGGAACTGACAAGAGTATGTCGGAGTAAGTCAAGACCGGTCACAAATCCACGACCATCCTCGCAGTAGCGGTGCCTGGCCTCGTCAGGCTGAGGCGTACTCCTCACGCAGCGCTGTCTTCTTGAACTTTCCTGTTGCAGTGCACGGGATCGCCGCCACGAACTCGAAGCGATCCGGCAGCTGCCAGGGTGCGAACTCCTGCGCGAGGTGATCGCGCAGCTCATGTCTCCTTCTAGATGCGAGGGCTATTTCGCCCACGGGAAGAATCTCGACGCGGCGGAAGCAACAATCCGCTGATACCCGGAGCCGGTGAGCCGGGCGAGCAGATCGGCCGCCTTTGCCTCGGCGCCGATGACAATCCGAGCGCGCCCCTTGACCACCCCGTCGACAATGGTTCGTGCGGCCATCTCCGGGGAATGGCCAAGGAGGTACTTCTCGTAGAAATCGGCAAGAACCTGAGCGTCCTCGCCGGCGGCGACGGTGGCGTTGCGGGCGACGTTGGTCTTGACACCGCCGGGATGAACGCAGGTGACCTTGACCGGCTGCTTGCCGACGAGCATCTCTTGGCGCAGCGACTCGGTGAAGCCGCGCACGGCGAATTTGGCTGCGTTGTAGGCGCTCTGACCGGGCACGGCAATCAGCCCGAAGACACTCGATATGTTGATGAGATGTCCGTCCCCGGAGGCGATCAGGTGCGGCAGGAAGGCCTTGGTGCCGTTGACGACGCCCCAGAAGTCGACGTCGATGACGCGCTCGATGTCCTTGAACTCGGAGTCCGAGACGTTGCCGTTGTAGGCGATGCCCGCGTTGTTGTAGACCTGATCGACTTGACCGAAGTGTGCGGCGACGGCGTCGGCGTAGGCCAGCACGGCCTCCCGTTCGACGACGTCGAGCCGGTCGGACTTGACGTTTGCGCCGAAAGCTTTGGCCTGGCGCACGGTTTCGTCGAGTCCGTCCGGGTCGATGTCGGAAAGCGCGAGATGTGCGCCCCTCTCGGCGAGGTTGAGCGCCAGCGCTCTGCCGATGCCGGAACCGGCGCCGGTGATGACGGCAACTTTGCCTTCGAATGAGTTCATCTGGATACGGCCTTCCGGTGGTTGAGAAGATCGCGGCTTTCGGCGGGGAGGTGGCTGCGCAGGTTCAACCCGAGGTCGGTGACAGCGTCGCGCGCTTCGGGAAGCAGGCAGACCTGCAGGTGGAAGTCGTGCCACATGCCGTCGAACCGGCGATGGTCGAGGGCAGTGTTCGAAGCTGTGCAGGCGATTTCGATCTTTTCTGCATCGGCGGAGATCGGATCGTCGCCAGCGGTCTGCATGACTATCGGCGGCAGGTCGGTCATGTCGCCGTAGGCAGGCGAGATCCCGGGCGCCCGCGGATCCGATGACCCGACGTAGCGCGGCGCCCATTCGGCGCACATGAATGGAAGAATCAGCGGGTCGCGAAGTGCCGGGCGCTCTTCGGCCACATCGACGGCGAGGTCGGCCCAGGGGCAGATCAAGCCGAGCGCTGCCGGCAGAGCGATGCCGCGGTCTCGCAGGGCCATAGCGAGCGCCAGGGTCAATCCACCGCCGGCCGAATCGCCGGCGATGACGATGGTGTTCGGGTCGTGTCCGTCCTCGAGCAGTCGGGAGTAGACCGCGACCATCTGCTCGAGGGCGACCGGATAACGGGCTTCTGGTGCCCGCGAGTAATCCGGGACTAGGGCCGTCATTCCGGCCGCAGCGGCGAGTTGCGCCGCCAGGCCGCGGTAGCCCTTGGCGCTACCCAGTGCGTATGCGCCACCGTGGAGGTAGATCAACGTCCCGGAGGCCGCAGCGTGCGGAGGGCGCACCTGCTCGACCTGGACGCCGGCGATGGTCACTCGCTGGAAGCGGGTTCCTCTGGGAGCCCGGGCGGCTGCGGTGAGCAGCGCGAGCATCATGCGTCGCCCGACGACACCCGTTCGCGGGGATCCGAACGGTGGCCGCGCGCAGCGAAGGATACCCCGGACGATGGACTTGCGGAGTCTCATATATGCCTCTCGAAAGGTGTATTGAGAATGGTTGAGGGAGAGACACACTCAGGTGGTGTCTGCGCCGACGGCTGCCCGGTCGAACTCGAGCAGGCCATCGTCGACAGGATCGTCGAGCAGCATCCTGGTGTCCTGCTCGTAATCCATGAGCACCTTCCACGGATGCGTCTTGCCCTGGCGCGGCAGGGTGTGCTTCGCGCGCTGCACATAGCCGGAGTTGAGCTGGTCGAACATCCCGATGTCCAGTCGCGAGTCCTCGATGTCATGGGGCGTGGCGACCGTATGGCCGTTGGCCGCCATGTGTTCGAAGAGCCGGCACAGGTAGCGGGCGGCGATGTCGGACTTCAAGGTCCACGATGCGTTGGTGTATCCGACGATCCAGGCGAGGTTGGGAATGTCCTCGACCAGCACGGCTTTGTAGGTCATCTGGTCGTGCAGTTCCCGCGCTTGGCCGTCGACGGAGAGTTTCACACCTCCGAGCATCTGCACGTTCAGGCCTGTGGCGGTGACGATAATGTCGGCTTCGAGTTCTCGCCCGGATTTGAGCAGGATGCCGTTCTCGGTGAAGGTGTCTATCTGGTCGGTGACCACCGACGCTCGACCCGACTTGAGAACTTTGAACAGATCGCCGTTCGGTACCGCACACAATCGCTCGTCCCAGGGCATGTACGTCGGAGTGAAGTGGCTCATGTCCACCGTTGGCCCGACCTGTTGCCGGACCAGCCAGAGCAGGATCCGGCGCATCTGAGCGGGCCAACGACGGCAAGCTTGGTAGAGCCGGCGTTGGACGGCGATGTTCCGCTTGCGCGCCAACCCGTACACCCACTTCGTGGGAAGGAATCGATCGAGGAACCCGGAGATCTTGTCCACCGCGGGCAACGTGAAGATGTAGGACGGCGAGCGCTGCAGCATCGTGATGTGTTCGACGTCGTCGGCCATCGCCGGGATAAGGGTGACCGCGGTTGCGCCACTGCCGATTACGACGACCTTTTTTCCGGTGTAGTCCAAGGCCTCCGGCCAGAACTGGGGGTGCACGCTGGTGCCCTTGAACCGGTCGGCACCGGGGAATTTCGGCAGGTAGCCCGCGTCGTGGTTGTAGTAGCCGGTACAGCTGATGAGGTAACGGCAGGTGTAAGTGCGTGTTTCACGGGTCGCCTCGTGTTGCGCAGTCACCGTCCAGCGACCTTCGGGGCTGGACCACTCGGCGGTGAGCACCTTGAGTCCGTAGTGGATCTTGTCGTCGATCCCGTACTCCGCAGCGGTGTCGGCGATGTACTGCTGGATCGATGGTCCGTCGGCGAGCACCTTCACGTCCATCCAGGGGCGGAACTTGTAGCCGAAGGTGTACATGTCGGAGTCGGAGCGGATACCGGGGTAGCGGAACAGGTCCCAGGTGCCACCCACGCGCTCGCGCCGCTCCAGCACCCCGACGGTCATGTGGGGTATCTCGGCCTGCAGGTGACACGCTGTGCCGATACCAGACAGGCCGGCTCCGATGATCAGGACGTCGAAGTGTTGTGCGTTCATGGCTTCCTCGCGCTCTCACCCGCTGCCATAGCGGACGTTGAAGCCAGCATGAGCGCAAAGGCCCTGCCAGGTATTGACAGTTTCCGACAGGTTTTTGTCATTTCGCGACAGTTGGACGTTGGGCGCTGACAGCCCTCCTTGGCCAAGCGGGATAGCCAACCCAGTTCGCTACAGCGGACGGATCAGCCCGGGCGACCGTCGACATCAAAGGCGAGCACGTCGACCACGACGAATCGCACATGGGAATCGCGCTTGCCAAGGAGCGATCGTCGCGCGATGACATTGGCGGTCATTGGCGGTCTCATAGGGTATGAACGCCATAATGGGAAAGGTGGATCTCCCTGTGCGGCCGCCGCTGGAGCCAATGCTGGCCAAGGCGCAGGCCAAGGTTCCCGACGATGCCGGCGTCTGGTCCTACGAGCCGAAATGGGACGGGTTCCTTCACTGGACTTGTCAAAGGTTGTTAAGGGGAGCCGCAGTCCATCTGGCGGGTGGTTTGCTTCCGTCAGCGGCTTGGCCCCATCACTCCGTGACCCATACCGGGACCCATCATTCCGTGACCCATGCCAGGTCCCATCATCCCGCCGCCCATCATTCCGCTCATCATCGCCGGCATCCCTTCGACGACGAATCCGGTGACTTCGCGGGCGTGTTCGCGAATGGCGTTGGTCAGTTCTGGGTCGCTGGAGGTTTCGACCACCACCACGCCGCTGGGTGTGAGCGTGATCTGACGTTGATAATCGGCAGCGCGGCGGAACAGGGTGGGCAGGCTTGAGCTCATGCAGGTGACTTCACTGCCCTGATCGAGGTGGGTGTACATCGATGAGACGTGGGCCTGCAGTTCGGTGACGAGGTCGGCGGAGTCGGATTCGGTGGTGGTGCGCACGCCTCCGGGAATCTCTTCCACGCTGCGTCGAAGCTCCTGATGCCGCATGAACATGTTCATGTAGGCGCGCATGTCCATGCCGGTCGCGCCACCCATCCCGGGTTGGGCACGGCTGATTGGTATGTCGATAATGTTGCGCAAGACATACCCCAGGCCGAAGAGGGCCCCACCGGTGGCGAGCATTCTCAGCGCCGCTCGCCTGCTCATTCCGGTCATTTCCGATGATCCCTTCGCGTGCTCGACGTGTGCCGTGACAATCGCGTTGTGGGCGAACGCGCGGTGCGAGTTGCGTCCGTCTTGGGGCTATGGCGGCTTCGTGGCCGACGATGGCCGACTCGACGAGACAACGTGAAATTGCTGCCGTCGCAGCGTGAACCTGTGCTTGTGCGCTACGGCCGAGGTGTGGTTGGAGTGGTTGTCGGCGGCTGCGACTGGCCGGGCCCCAAGGGGCCAGAGGGCCCCATGTTCCCCGGTGGCCACGAGCCCTGCGGTCCCATCATGCCGGGTCCCATCATGCCGGGTCCCATCATGCCGGGTCCCATCATGCCGGGCGTTCCTTGACAGTGCCCCCGATTGCCGCCGAAACCGTCGGTGGCCCTGCCGATGAAGAACCCGGAAAAGAACACCACCGCAACGATGAACACCGCAGCGGCGGCAATACCACTCCACGCCAAGGCGTGGTTCACCCCTCTGCGCTGTCCGGCCGCGGCGATTCGTTCGCTCGTTGATTCAGGTGTATCGGTCATTCTTTCAATCTCCTTCGCTGCATCCATTTTTGAGGTCCTCGGTCGACTGGCACCGCGCTATCGGCCGACGCTGAGCTGTCGGCACGTGAGTCATCGCGGTTCCTGGTGTTCGCGCAGCAGCGTCATCCGCCGCAGATACTCATCCTCATCGATGTCGCCGCGCGCAAACCGTTGGGCTAGAGCATTTTCCGGCCGCGACCAGGTCCCTGAATCCGTGCGGTTGCGCTGTGCATCGCTACCGGCGAGATGCCGAACGGCCAGCACGACCGCGGTGATCAGGGCGGCCGACAACAGCACCATCACCACGCCCATGAGGATCCAGCCGCCCCATCCCCAACCGCCCCACATGCAGTCGTCTGTGCCGTACATCATGGTGGTGAACCCCTTTCATCTGACTGGCCGGGAAATGTCTCACCTGACACCACGATGGACTGGCAGGGCGCTCGGGCGGTAGGGCCGATGTGCCTCAACATGCCCGCAAGCCGTGCCGAAACCAGAAAGTGCCTGTCTCCGTAGTTCGGCGGCATTGGCTCGAGGATCATTTTCCTGCTACCTCTCAGCGTGAACCCTATTCTCCAATACCCCTGCGGGTATAGCAAGGGCGGTTTTCGGGGCGGATCCAACACGGCGTGGCGATCCGTGCCGCTCCGGCGACCCGACCGCCCGCGGATATGCCCTTGACCGGCCCTGTGTGCGCGGTGTGGTGGTGTGTGGGTTGGCATGCGGCCTCAGCCCGGTTCGCTTTCCCTGCCACGGGGCGTGTGCGCTGATGGAGATTGTCGGACAACTCCCGCCGATCATGAAGGCGCCGCTGCTGTGTGGGCTGTTGCTGGTTGGTCGGCCGGTGCAAGGGGCAGGGGCTTGGCGCGGCCGGCGCGCACACCGTTGGCGATGACGACGACCTCGGCCAGCTCGTGGACCAGCACGACGGCGGCCAGACCGAGCACACCGAGCAGCGCCAGCGGTATCAACACGATGATCAGCGCAAGTGACAGGCCGACGTTTTGCAGCATGATCCGTCGGGCGCGGCGGGCGTGGCTGAATGCCTGCGGCAGGTGGCGCAGGTCTTCACCCATCAATGCCACGTCGGCGGTCTCGATGGCTACGTCGGTGCCCATCGCCCCCATCGCGATACCGAGGTCGGCGGTGGCCAGGGCGGGGGCGTCGTTGATCCCGTCGCCGACCATGGCTGTGTTGCGCTGGGCACGCAGCTCTTCGATGAGCCGCGCCTTGTCCTCGGGACGTAGCTCGGCGTGCACATCGTCGATACCGACATCTTTGGCGAGCGCGGCGGCGGTGGTGTGATTGTCGCCGGTGAGCATCGCGATGTGGTAGCCGTCGCGGCGCAGCTGGGCGACGACCTCGGCCGCCTCGGGACGGAGTTCGTCGCGCACGGCGATCGCGCCGACTGTTTGGCCGTTGTCTTCGACGAGCACGGCGGTGGCGCCGGCCTGCTGCATCCGTACCACGGCATCCGCCAACGCGCCCGCATCGAGCCACCCGGGGCGGCCCAGGCGAATCGTGTTGCCGTCGCGGCGGCCGGTGAGCCCGGCGCCGGTCACCGCCTGCACGTCAGTAGCCGGGGTGACCTCGTTGACGGCGGCCAGGATCGCCGCGGCCAGCGGGTGTTCACTGCGCGCTTCCAGCGCTGCGGCCAGATCGAGCACCTGCTCGCGAGTGGCGCCGTGGGTGGTGGCCACCTCGATGACAGCGGGCCGATTGGCGGTCAGGGTGCCGGTCTTGTCCAGGGCGACGCCGCGCACCGCGCCGAGCGCCTCCAGCGCGGCCCCACCCTTGACCAGCGCACCGAGCTTGCTGGCCGCACCGATCGCGGCGACCACGGTCACGGGCACCGAGATCGCCAACGCGCACGGCGAGGCCGCGACCAGTACCACCAGAGCACGTTCGATCCACACGGCCGGATCGCCGAGCAGGCTGCCGATCACTGCAATCAGGGCCGCGGCGATCATCACCCCGGGCACCAGCGGTTTGGCGATGCGGTCGGCCAATCGCTGAGAGGCGCCCTTGCGAGACTGTTCGGCCTCCACAATCTTCACGATGCGGGCCAGCGAGTTGTCCTCGGAGGTGGTGGTGACCTCGACCTCCAGCACGCCGGTGCCGTTGATCGAGCCGGCGAACACCTCGTGGCCCGGTTCGGCTTCCACGGGCACCGACTCACCAGTGATGGCCGAGACATCCAGCGCGGTGCGGCCGTTCCGGATGATGCCGTCGGTGGCGATCCGCTCGCCGGGCTTGACTAGCATTCGGTCGCCGACACGCAATTCACTTGAGGACACGACCATCTCGGTGTCGTCTCGCAGAACGGTGGCCTGGTCAGGCACCAGCGACAGCAGGGCGCGCAGTCCGCGACGGGTGCGGGCCAGCGAATACTCTTCCAAACCCTCGCTGATCGAGAACAGGAACGCCAGCATCGCGGCTTCGCCGACTTCGCCGAGGAGCACCGCGCCCACAGCGGCGATGGTCATCAACGTGCCCACCCCGATTCTGCCTTTGGCCAGACGCTTGAGCGTGGACGGCACAAAGGTATAGGCGCCGACAACCAAGGCGAGCGCTTCCAACGTGAGCACGACCGTCGGCGGCGCACCTGCCCCGCCGGCGATCAACTCGGCCAGCAGGAACACGCCCGCGACGGCCGCGAACTGCAGTTCCCGAACCTGCCACAGGGATTCGGCCTGCTCCTCGGACTGCTCGCTGACGTCGGCCTCGTCTCCGCCGCAACCGCAGGTGTTACTCATTTCTTGGTCACCGTCGCTTTCTTCGTCGCATCGGCTCCGTAGATAGAGCACAGCACCACCTGGTTGCCGGTCGCGGCCAGCAGCGATTCCGCCGACGCGAGCAGATCCATCAGCTCGGGGCGAGTCAGGGAGTAGAACATCTGCCGGCCTTCCGGGCGCCCGGTGACCAGGCCGCACTCGCGTAGGCAGGCCAGATGCGCCGACACAGTCGACTGCGCAGTGCCCAACACCCTGGTCAGATCCACCACCCGGGCCTCCCCTTCGGTGAGGCGCTGCAGGATCGCCAACCGGGTGGGATCCGATAGGCCGCGAAACAGCGCTGCCGCCGGCGCCAGATCCGCGGCCGATGGGGAAGTAGCCCGTCCTTTTGTCATCGCCATTCAACGATGATAGCCGCAAACGCCTATCAATCGCCAGGGGTCGCTGGGCTCACTCGTCCGATGTCAAAACAAAGTCGCTGCAGAGTCCCATGCCGACGGCGCGACGGCGTCTTAGGCCCTTGAGCCGAGGCCGGGGATGATGTCGTCGAGCCGGAAGACAACTGGTTGTTCGAGTTGGGCGTAGGTGCACGAGCGTGGGTCGCGGTCGGGCCGCCAGCGGTTGAATTGCGCAGTGTGGCGGAACCGGTCGCCTTCCGTGTGGTCGTAGCGGACCTCGACGACCCTCTCGGGTCGCAGCGGGACGAACGAGAGATCCTTGCCGGCGTTCCAGCGGGAGCTTTCGTTCTTGCGGGGTGTGCGGTCACCGGCTTCGTGGGCGGCCCAGTTCCACGGATGGTCATCGAATGCGGTTATCAGCGGCTGCATTTCGGTGAACAGCTGGCGGCGCTTGGTCATCGGGAACGCGCCGATCACGCCGACGGAGGCGAGGGTGCCGTCGTCGGTGTAGAGCCCGAGCAGCAGGGAGCCGATCGCGTCCTGGCTGGCCTTGTGCACCCGGTAACCGGCGATGACGCAGTCGGCGGTCCGCTGGTGCTTGATCTTGAACATGACCCGCTTGTCGGGTTGATAGGTGGCCGTCAGGGGCTTGGCGACGACGCCATCGAGACCCGCCCCCTCGAACTCTTCGAACCACCGATGCGCCGTCGTGAGATCCGTCGTCGCAGGAGTTAGGTGAACCGAGGGCCCGGAGTCGGCCAAGGCCGTGACGAGTGCGGCGCGCCGCTCGGTGAACGGTTTCCCGGTGTAGTCATCGTCGCCCAAGGCGAGTAGATCGAACGCTACGAAGGACGCAGGGGTCTGCTTGGCGAGCATCCGTACTCGCGAATCGGCGGGGTGGATGCGTTGTTGCAGTGCTTCGAAATCCAGCTCGTGGTTGGTGGCGATGATGATCTCGCCGTCGATCACGCAACGCTCGGGCAGTTCGGCGGTGACGGCGGCGACCAGTTCGGGGAAGTACCGTGTCAGGGGCCGCTCGTTGCGGCTACCCAGTTCGACTTCGTCGCCGTCGCGGAAGCAGATCGATCGGAAGCCGTCCCACTTCGGTTCATAGGAGGCACCAGAGGGGATTGTCGGCACCGACTTGGCCAGCATTGGCGAGACCGGCGGCATGACGGGAAGCTTCATCGTCTCATTGTGGTCTCTGCTCGGCGAACGGGTTGCCGCCGTGTGAAAGTCGTTGCTGGGCCTCGGATTGGCGGACGCGCAGATGCTTGATGCTTTCTTCGAGGGCGGCGACCTCGCCGAGCCATGCTCGGTCCTTTGCTTCGACGAGGCGCTGCTCGGCGTTCTCGGTCATCTCGTTGATGCGGCCCAACTGGGCGGGGTCGACGCGCAGGAACCGGCATCGGGTACACGCGTGTTCGTGGACGCAGGGTGTGCCGTAGGGGCGGTGGCACTCGCCGAGGGCAACGCGGCGCAGTAGGAAGTGCTCTTCGAAATCGGCCCATTCGTCGTCGTCGGCGACTGTCGCCTCCTCGAATGGGCGCAGTTGGCGGCGACGTTCGATGAACGCCTGATGGGCGGTGACGATCTGCTCGGGGAACACGGCGGTGTAGCCGCGGGTGGTGTCGAGGTTGAGATGTCCGAGTAGCGCTGCGGCGATGTGCAGCGGCAGACCGTTGTTGACGGCATCGGTGGCGAACAGTCGGCGGAAGTCGTGCGGGGTGAAGTGCACCGGTCGACCGGCATCGGTGAGCCCGGCGATCGTGGCGAGGTGGACCAGAATCTGGCGCACGTAGTGCCGTCCCAGCACTTCGTGACGGGTACCCAGAGGGCGTGCGAACAGGTGCGGGAACGGTTCGCTGTGGACCTTGTCGTTGGTGTCGTAGGCGATCGACAGCGGCACGTGATCCTTGCCGGCCTTGGCGCGGCGCAAAACCTCCAACAGCACTCCGACCAGTTCCGGAGTCATCGGGATCAGCCGCTCGCAATCGGTCTTGGACGGCACGATGTGGAGCAAGGGCACCAGCGTGGCCGTTGTGGAGGCGGTGTAGTGCCGCAGCGATAATTGGGTCAGTTCAAGAAGTTCCTCGATGCGAATGCCGGTGTGACGCAGTGTCTCCACGAGCGCCCAACCCCAGAAGCCCTCCTCTTCGAGCGCGGTTACGTCGATGCGCTCGGCACTGCCTCGGATCCATCCCGGCCGCTGCTGTCCGGGTGCCAGGTGCGCCCAAATCCGGGCGCGGGCGTCGCCGTCGCGCCGCAAGGGTGGGCAGTGCCGAAGGAAGGTGAAGCCGTCGATGACGAATTCCTGGTCGTGCGTGCAGGTCAAGGCACGCTGCAGAAGCGTTGCGGTGCGGTCCTTATGCGCTGTAGCCGCAGCCAGGAGTGCCGGCAGCAGCGGGGTAAGCATGCGGGTGCGATCCTGCATGGAGGCCTTCTGGCGGCGTTTCTGCTTGGCCGCCGCGCGACTGAGCGCCCGCGGTACTGGGCACGGCGCGACCCAGACACCCCAGCGGACGGGGTCGTCGTGCGACCACTCGGCCAGGTCGCGGTACATGCCGCGGATGGCGAACAGGATCGAGTGCACTTCGCGTCGCGGGCGGCCGTCGAGGGTCATCGCCAACCGTTCCCGCCACGCCGTCACCACCTCGGCCGAGATCGCCAGGTCCTTTTGGTCCGGATTGATCTGCAGGATCTCCCACCAGAACAATCGGGCCAGGCGGTAGGCAAGTCCCTCCAGCGAGCTGTAGTCCATGTTGGGCTGTAGCTCCTCGAGGTAGCCCACGAGGAGGTCGCGCACTCCTGAGGCGGGGATGCCGTATCGATCGACTAGCGTCGCAGCGCTGTGTTGGCGTGTGTTGCCTCGCGCCGACCACGTCGCCCGCAGCGTAGGCGCCTCCTCGGCCAAGGGGCCCAGGGCGACCAACAGCTCCCAGATGAGGTGTTCGCGGCGCTGTCGCCCCGAGGTGCGCACCACGTCGGCGTAGAACAGCAGATCGTCGCCGCACAGTTGTCCGATGTTCTTCCCGGTGCGGATCATCACCCGCGCCAATGCCTTTTCGGCGTCGTCCTGGTATTTGGGCACCGCGTCCCGGTAGGCGGGCAGCGTACGCAACCGTTCCAAGTCCGGCCCGCCATTGCTGTCGAGGAACCTGCCGAGGGCTACCCGCTGCTTGGAATCCAACAGCCAACTGTAGGACGGCCGCAGTGCGCGTACGCGCAGTAGCGCATTGAGGGCCTTGAGCGTGGGTGACCAATGGTCGTAGTGCGGCAACGCATCATGCTCGATCCAGGTGCGCGGAGCGGCGTCGTAACCGCTGGCCAGCCACCGCTCCTCCCACGTCTGCCCTGAATATTGAGCCAGGACACCCAGCAGGGCCTGCGTTCCCCGAACCATCGGCTGAAGCTGCTGGGGTGGCAGCGTCCGGTGGCGCTCGGTTACGACGTCGCACAACTCAGTGATGGTGAGATGCTGCATCGTCACACCGCGGGCGCCCTCTGGCGGTGATGGGGGCGCGTGGTTGGCGTCGTAGCCCCACAGGGGCCGGGCCAGGCCGGCGGGGCCGAACCGGCTGTCTGCTGGGATCGCTTGCAGATGCGGTGAATCAGGCCGTGACAGCAGCTGGACCTGTGGGCTCATCGCCCGCCGCGTCGCGGCGGCCTGCCGGCGTTGCGGTGATCGGATGTCCTCAGCGCTCAATTCGGCAGCCCCAACAGTTCTCGGACCGCTGCGGGGTCGTAGGCAGGTTCGATCGTCGATGCTTCGATCTTCGGTCGGGCGTGATGCTCAAGGACCTTGCCGATCAAATCTTCCAGGCGAGGCTGGGTGTAGATCTGAGTGGTCGTCACGCTGGCATGCCGCAGGACGGTTTGCACGTCGACCAGCGTGAACGCGGGGTCGGCCAGCATCCGCGCGGCGGCGGTGTGGCGGAAGTCGTGCAACGACCAGTTCGCGCCCAAGCTGGCGTTGGCGCGGCGCAGCACCGCGCGCATTGCGTGGTAGTTCAGCGGTGCAGGCTGAGAGCGTCGGGTCCACCACACCGGACCACCCGGCTCGATCGGCGGGCGTCCAGCCAAATACAGCGCCAGCCATACGAATGAGTCCACTGAGGCCGGAACGGTCTCCCGCATGCGGCTGCCCTTGCTGGTGACCGTGATTGTGTAGCGGCCGGCATCCAGATCACCGTGACGCAAACCGAGCAGCTCCGATGCCCGCACACCCGAGGACAGATAGAAACTCACTAACGCTCGATCGCGGTGGCTGCGCAACGCGTTAAACAGCGCTGCGGCGGCGTCATCGGGGATCGCCCGCCACACCGGCCGTGGGGTCTTCTGCCGGTAGTTGGCGCGCCGAAAGATAGCGAAGTCTTCCATCGGGTTGTGGTGCGCATGCGGTCGGCCACCTTGCCTAGCACGTTGTGCAGGAACGGGATTCACCAGCGGACCCAGATCGACGGCACAGGCGTGGTCATAAAACCCGAATAAGACTGACAGCTGATGGTTGATGGTGCGGGGGGCGTACTTGCCGGACAACTCCGCCTTGCCGGTCACTGCGTTCACCGACCCCGGTGGCGGCCCATCCGGTCGTCGGCGAAGACGTTGCGGATTGGGCGCCGCCCGCAAGTGCTCGACGAACGCGCGGACATCTACGCGCTCGGCTCGCTCCCAACTGATCAGGCGGTCATGCAGGAAACGGAACCACCGCAGAAGGTCGAACGCGTAACTTCGAACTGTGAGTGGACTGCAATCAGACGCCGCCAGTTCGCGAAGGTATGACGTCGCCCCGGGATGCTCGGCATCGGGGAAGATCACCCGCCACGGCAACCCGCTCGGCGCCGACTCCACCCGACCCACCTCGCCCATAGCCGGATCCTCCGCCCGCCGCAGCCACTCCATCGGAAGGCTCGCCGAAGTTCAGTCAACTAGACGGGCCCTGGTCTTCCGTGACGGCGACGACGTGGTGCTGCTGTCGCGCAGCGGTAAGGACCTGGGTCGCTACTTCCCCGAGGTCCTCGACTCCGTGCGCGACGAGTTGGCGGCGCGCTGCGTGCTCGACGGTGAGATCGTCGTCCCCCGCGACATCGCCGGGCGCACCCGGCTGGACTGGGAGTCGCTGAGTCAACGCATCCATCCTGCCGAGTCGCGGGTGTGCAAGCTCTCGCAGGAGACGCCGGCGCACTTCATCGGTTTCGACGCGCTCGCCACCGGCGACACATCGCTGATGAAAGAGCCGTTCCAGGTCCGGCGGGAGGCGCTGCTCGGCGCAGTCCACGAAAAGCAGTGGTGCCATGTCACCCGCACCACGGAGGACCCGGAACTCGGCGCGCGATGGCTCGAGGAGTTCGAAGGCGCGGGCCTCGACGGGGTGATCGCCAAGCGACTTGACGGTCAGTACCTGCCGGGCAAGCGCGACATGGTCAAGGTCAAGCATGCCCGCGACGCCGACTGTGTCGCCATCGGCTACCGCATCCACAAGAGCGGCGAAGGCGTCGGCTCGATCCTGCTCGGCCTGCACCGCGACGACGGGGAACTCCAGATGGTCGGTGGCGCGGCATCATTCACCGCCAAGGCACGGCTGACGTTACTGGCCGACCTGGAGCCGCTGCGCCTCGGTGATGACGTCCGCGACGGCGAGCCGAGCCGGTGGAACTCTGCGGCCGACAAGCGCTGGATCCCGGTGCGTCCGGAGAAGGTCTGCGAGGTCGCCTATGACCAGATGGAGGGAAACAGCATGCACGGCAAGCGGTTCCGGCACGCAGTCAAGTTCGTCCGGTGGCGACCGGATCGCGACCCCGCCAGCTGCACCTTCGACCAGCTCGACGTACCGCTCAACTACGACCTCTACGACGTGCTGGAGCGGTCCTGATGGCCACTCCCGCAACCGAACTCGACGTCGACGGCGTCAAGGTCCGGCTGACCAACCCGGACAAGCCGTACTTCCCGAAGCTCGGCAAGGACGGCACCAAAGGCAAGCTCGTGGACTACTACCTTTCCGTCGCCGACCGCATGGTGGATCTTCTGCGGGACCGGCCCGTGCACCTGCAGCGCTTTCCGGACGGCATCGACGGCGAGGAGATCTACCAGAAGCGCGTCCCGCAGAAGCACCCCGACTACCTCGAGACCTGCACCGTGACGTTCCCGTCCGGTCGCACCGCCGACGCACTGAAGATCACCCACCCGTCGGCGATCATCTGGGCCGCCCAGATGGGATCGGTGACCCTGCACCCGTGGCAGGTGCGATGCCCGGACACCGAGCATCCCGACGAGCTGCGCATCGACCTCGACCCGCAGCCCGGCACCGGTTTCACGGAGGCCGCGAGCGTCGCTGTCGACATCCTCAAGCCACTCCTCGACGAACTCGGCCTGGTCGGCTACCCGAAGACCTCCGGTGGCCGGGGAGTTCACGTCTTCCTCCGCATCAAGACCGACTGGGATTTCGTCGCGGTGCGGCGCGCGGGCATCGCGCTGGCCCGCGAGGTCGAACGGCGGGCGCCGGACGCGGTGACGACGTCGTGGTGGAAGGAGGAACGCGGCAAGCGGATCTTCATCGACTACAACCAGAACGCCCGCGACCGCACGTTCGCGTCGGCGTATTCGGCGCGCAAGACACCCATCGCGACTGTCTCGACACCGCTGATCTGGGACGAACTGCGCGGTGCCGACCCTGACGACTACACGATCATCACGGTGCCCGATTTCGTCGCGGGCCGTGATGATCCGTGGGCCGGGATCGACGACCTCGCGCAGTCGATCGAACCGCTGCTGGAGATGATGGCCGCCGACGAGGACCGTGACCTCGGGGACCTGCCCTACCCGCCGAGCTATCCCAAGATGCCCGGCGAACCGCCGCGCGTGCAACCGAGCAAGAAGGTCGCCGCGCACTGGGATGAACACGGCAACCGCGTCGCCGAGTAGTCCCCGCGGCGTCGCCCGCTACCCTGCTCTGCATGTCGATCGCGAAGCTGGGGACCCCCATCCGCAAGCTGCTCGCTGCCCTGGCGATCGTCGGCATGCTCGCCAGCGGCATCGGCCTCGCGTCGTTCGTGATCTTCAGCAAGCCGGGCGAGCAGCAAGCCGAGGCCCCGCGACGGACCCCGCCCAAGCCGCCGCCGCCGTCGGTGCCGACCGTCAAGGAGTTCCTGATCGGCGTGATCGTCACCGCGACGAACTGCGACCCTGCCGGACTTTGTGCCTACACCTACACCATCGAACCGAAATATGTTGGACTGCATCCCTTTCCGGAGAACCCCTTCACTGTGGAATATGAGGTGACCGGGGGCAACCAGCCTCAGCCGGGCAAGTTCACGGTGACGGGTCAGAGCGCCGAGATCCTCAAGGACGTCATCGTGGAGGGGCCGCCCGAGGCCAGCCTGCAGGCCAGGGTCCTGCGGATCTTCGAAGAGCCGGCCCCGCCACCCGGACCGCCGCCGCCACCCGGAGGGCCACCGCCACCCGGACTTTCGCCGCCCCCGGGACCGCCGCCGCCCGTCGACGCACCCGCGCCGGCGCCATGACCGCGCCCGACCGCGGCCGCTGGATCCGCAACTTCCATCCCGCGCCCACCGCCCGGACGCGGCTGGTGTGCTTCCCGCACGCGGGGGGATCGGCCAGCTACTTCTTCCCGCTCTCGGCCGCGCTGGCACCCGAGTTCGACGTGCACGTCGTGCAGTATCCGGGGCGTCAGGATCGCTACAAGGAGCCGTTCGTCGAGGACATCGACGATCTGGCTGACGCGGTGTTCTCGGCTCTTGAACCTCTGACCGAGGCGCCAGTGGCGCTGTTCGGTCACAGCATGGGTGCGGTGCTGGCCTTCGAGGTCGCACGCCGAATGGAGAGGCTGACGGGACGCCCACCCGTCCTGGTGTTCGCGTCCGGCTCGCGCGCGCCGAGCCGGTACGGCGACGAGCGCGAGGAGAAGGACGATCAGGGCCTGATCGAGGTGATGCGTGAACTCGGCGGTACCGACCCTCGGGTGCTCAACGACCGCGACATGCTGTCAACCTTCCTGCCCGCCTTCCGCAACGACTACCGGGCGTTGCAGAAATACCACCGCGGCGCTGAGGTCGGGATCAGCGCACCCGTCGTCGTGATGACCGCGACCGATGACGCGAAGACCAGCCTCGACGACGCGCGCGCCTGGCACGAACACACCTCCGGCGGAGGTGACATGCACACCTTCGAGGGGGACCACTTCTATCTGGAGAAGCAGCCGCAACGGGTGATCGAGGTCATCACGACAGCGCTGCGCGCGGCCCAGGACTAGCTCTGTGTCAAGGCCCGTCATACGGGCCGAAGTTCGGGTACGAACCAACAACTAGCCTCGGTGGAGTCCGAGGAACTCCCGGACCGGGTCTAGCCCGCTGATCTCGATGTCGTTGCGGCGCATCGTCTCCCACTGCGCGCGGGTCATCGTGAAGGACAGCATCGTGTCCTCGCGATCTCTGCGCATCTCCTGACCGGAGCCCTCCTCGGTGTAGGGCAGCGATCGCGTCACGCGCAACGATGCGGCGTTGTCGTGCCAGGCACGGGTGGCCGCGCGTTCGCCGTGCAGGCCGGCGAAGATCAGGTGCAGCGCGGCCTGGCGCATCTCCCGGCCGAAACCGCGGCGCTGGTACCGGACGCCGAGCCAGGATCCAGTGGTGGCCGTGCGGGTCGTCGGGAACCCATCGGCGCTCAGCCCACACATCCCGATGAGTTGCCCGTCGCTGTCGTGTACCGCCATGTTGAGCCGCCAACTCTCGCTGGTGGTTTCGGCTCTGCAGTGCCAGTAGTAGCGCAGCGAGTTGCGCTGCAGTTCTGGTGGTGAGACGTCCGACCAGGGCTCCGAGAAGGGCATGGTTTCGGGGTCGTGGATTCCTTGGGCGGCGAGCTCGGCGAGTTGAGCCCCGACGTCGTCGGTGACATAGCGCAGCGACAACCGCGGCGTCGACACCCGGAGGTCGAACAGCGGCCAGATCGCGGCGGTCATGCCAGTCATGCCATCCATGGCATCGCACGGGTGGTGTCGACCGCAACCGGATTTCAGCGCGCGGTGGCCAGCACACCCGTGAACGCTCACGTGACACGGCTAGCCAGTCGGCACGACACCTCGCGGCTGAGGCAGGGGCAGATCGTTGTACGTCGCGATGCCCGGCGCCGCCGCGACGACGGCCGGGATCGCATGGATCGGCGGCATCGCGGTCATGATGTGCCCGAGCACGAAGAAATCCTCGAGCGTCTTCGCGCTCTCGATCATGTCCTGCGGTGGCAGGAAGCCGACAGACATGTTGACCGTCGGCCGGCCGTCGATGGTGATCTTCCAGCCGTCGCCGTCGAGCTGCCAGTCCGGCTCCAGGGTCTGGCCCTTCTTCCACCGCACGTTGATGTCGATGACGGTCTTGCCGTTGACGATTCCCTGCCAGCTGGCGAACACGCCCGCCACATGTCCGGCCTTGATGGTCCAGGACGCCATCGGCAGATCCTCAGTGGTCTGGGCATACTCGGACACGCACGTGATCTCGTCGAGCTCGATACCGAGCGAGTCGGCGACCAGCTGGACCGCCTCGGCGAACACGGCGGTGCCGTTGGCGGCCATCGGCTGCAACGCCGGATCGTCGATGGCCATGTCGAAGCCGACAGGGCGCTCGGTCTCGGGGGAGTCGTAGAGCGTGGTGTCGGCAGATTCGGCGATCGTCACCTTGTCGATGCGGTCGCACGCCGTGCCGGCCACGATGGCGAGCATCTCGGCGAAACCGGGGCTGACGCCGGAGCCGAACAACGTCGATCCGCCGCGCTGGCATGCGTCGGCGAGCCTGTCCCGGCCGTCACCCAGGTTCGCCCCGGTGATGAACGAGGCGGACGCGACGACGTTCACGCCCGCCTCCAGGATGCGCACCAGCTCGTCGACATCGATCCACATCGGGTTGTACACGACGGCGTCGGGCTTGAGCGCCAGCAGCGCGTCGATGTCGTTGGTGGCGGCAACACCGAGGGGTTCGATCCCGACCAGCTCGCCGACGTCACGGCCGACCTTGTCGTCGGACCAGGCATAGCAGCCGACGAGTTCGAGGGTCGGATTCTTCGCTATCGCGGAGACCGAGCTCTTTCCGACGTTTCCCGTCGTCCATTGGACGACCCGATATGAGGCATTGTTGGGCACTCGCTCAGCATAGGGTTCCCGGTAGGCATGGCCTACGGATTCGGGTCAAATGCCGCCGGGCGTCAGCACCGCTTTGCCCGTACGGGGCGCCCCGCTGCCGTCGATCCACGTCATGTCGAGCACGTCGCCCGGGTAGTGCCGGTCCAGCACCGACGTCAGGGTGTTCGACGAGTTCAGCGCCACGCCGTCAAGGCTTGTGATGACATCGCCGGGGAGCAACCCCGCCAGGTCTGCGGGTCCGCCACGCATGACGTCCTGAATCAGGACGCCGACCTCGTCGCGCGGGGCGGTCCGCACACCGACGCCGAGCAGCACCGGCGGGCCGATGTGGACCGTGTCCGACGGGATCCCTGCGCGGATCTGGCCGGCCACCCCCATCGCGTCGTTGATCGGGATTGCGAAGCCCTTGCCGCCGGGGCCCATCCGGAAGTTCACGGACGCGGCCGTCGTGACGCCGACAACCTGGCCGGCTCCGTTGACCACGGGTCCACCGGAGTCGCCGGCGCGCACCGGCGCGGCGAACTCGATGAGCCCGGTCAATTCGTCTGAGGTGCCCGTCAGGGCGTCCTCGGCCTGGACCGTGCGTCCGAAACCGGTCACCGTGCCGACCTCTCGCGTCAACGGGGCGTCGGTGCCCATGGCGTTGCCCAGCGCCACCACCGGTTCGCCGGGAACCAGTGCGTTCGAGTCCCCGATGACCGCCGCGGGGAGACCGCCGGCACCGTTCAGCTGAAGAACCGCGATGTCGCGTCCCCGGTCGTAGCCGACCAGGGTGGCGGGATAGGACCGGCCACCGACCGTTCCGGTGATCCGGTCGGCGCCCTGCACGACGTGGAAATTCGTCAGGACCTGGCCGCCGGGGTCGAGCACGATCCCGGTTCCGGTTCCGATGAGGCCCTGGTAGTCGACCGCGGTGTCGATGCGCACCACCGTGGGTTCGGCTTGAGCCGCTGCGGCGATCGGATCGCCGGGGGCGGCGGCGGCAGGCGCCATGGCGGGGGTCGCGAGGGCGACAAGCGCCGCCAGCGCGATCAGTAGGCGCCGAAGCGCGGAAAACTGGCCCATACCTACCAATAGTGGCGGGGCCGACGGCTGCTGTCGACGTAGCGGCAGGTGATCAGTCCTCGACAGCAACGCCGCCGCGGGTCCGTCTGCGCTTGCCCAGGACGGTTCCCTTGCCGGTCGGACGCTTATTCTGCAGCTTGCCGCTGGTGGATTCCACGGGGTCGTCGGCCTCAGCCTTTTCTGTAGTTTCCGGGTCGGTTTCGGCAGCGGCTGCGGGCTCGACGGTCGTCTCGGCCGCCGGAACCGGCTCGTCGTCTGTGGCCTCTGTGTTTGCTGTGACTTCTGCGACTTTGGTCGCGTCAGGGTCTTCGGGGACGTCTTCTGTGACCTCTACCGCATCTGACGATTCGATGACCTCGTCAGTCTCGTCAGTCTCGCCAGTCTCGTCAGTCTCATCGGTCTGTTCGGCCTCGGCGGCGACCTTGTCCTTGCGACCGCGCCGGCTCTTGCGTTCCTTGAGCTTCAGTGGCTTGGGCGGCGGGGGCGGGAGCTCGGCGACGAACGCCAGATAGAAGGCCAGGATGCCGAGCAGTGCGACAGCGGCGGCAGCGCCGTAGATCCCGAACAGCCACTGCCCGGCGGAGTCCAGCGACAGCCAGATCTCGCTGATCGCGGCGCCGATGATGAGCGCACCTGCCAGCACGTGCAGCGCGATCGATGTCGTCCGCAGCGTCAACGCCAACTGCGGGGTGCCGAACTCGGGCCTGCGGGTGCGCAGCAGCGTGAACACCACGGGCAGTGCCGCCAGACCGATCAGCGCGCCGGTGACGATGCGCAGCGACGTGCCCATCGTGTGCGAGGTGTGTCCCAGGAGTTCGAGCGTGCGGGGAAGCACGAAGAAGAAATAGAGGACACCGGCGGCGATGGAGAACGACGCGTGCCAGATCACCGCGGCGGTGCGGCCCATACCCCTCCTCGATCTTGGTGGCCCGGGACGCGACCGCGTTGTCGGGCAAGCGGTCGCATCCCGGGCTGAGCGCGGAGGATAGGGGATTTGAACCCCTGAGGGCTATTAACCCAACCCGCGTTCCAGGCGAGCGCCATAGGCCACTAGGCGAATCCTCCGTCGGCCATGGTAGCCGACCCTCTCCTTGGCTCCCTAAATCCGCTCGACGGTCGCTCGGCCGTAGCCGACCCCGCCGCGGGTACTACACTCTTCGTGGACCCCGCGCGGCGTCTATCCTGTGAACTCCCCCAGGGCCGGAAGGCAGCAAGGGTCAATGGGCTCTGGCGGGTGCGCGGGGTCCCCTTACGTTCACAGATCCATGCACGACGGTGAAAGGCGCGCGGTGTCGTTTCAGTCGCTGGGCCGTGACGAACTACTTGCGCAGCACCAACTTCAGCAGCGCAACTACGCCGACCTGCAGGCCAAGGGGCTGCACCTGGACCTGACCCGAGGCAAGCCGTCACCGGCGCAACTCGACCTGTCCAACGGACTGCTCGATCTTCCCGGGTCCGGCAAGGATGCGTTCCGGGACGGGGACGGGACCGACACCCGTAACTACGGCGGCCTGCACGGCCTGCCCGAACTGCGGTCGATCTTCGGAGAGATCCTCGGCATCCCGGTGCCCAACCTGATCGCGGGCAACAACGCGAGCCTCGAGTTCATGCACGACGTCGTCGTGTACTCGCTGCTGCACGGCGGCGTGGACTCGCCGCGGCCCTGGATCCAGGACATCCAGGACGGCGCGGGTGTCAAGTTCCTGTGCCCGTCACCCGGGTACGACCGGCACTTCGCGATCACCGAGAGCCTGGGCATCGAGATGATCATGGTTCCGATGCGTGAGGACGGCCCGGACGTCGACCTGATCGAGGAACTCGTCGCGGTGGACCCGGCGATCAAGGGCATGTGGTGCGTACCGGTGTACTCGAACCCGACGGGCACCACCTACTCCTGGGAGACGGTCCGCCGGCTCGTGCAGATGGAAACGGCGGCAAGCGATTTCCGGCTGATGTGGGACAACGCCTACGCCGTCCATACGCTCACTCACGACTTCGTCCGGCAGGTCGACATCCTTGGCCTGGCCGCGGCCGCCAATCATGCGAACCGGCCGCTGGTTTTCGCCTCCACGTCGAAGATCACCTTCGCCGGGGCGGGGGTCAGCTTCTTCGGAGGGTCCCTGGGCAACATCGCCTGGTACCTGCAGCACGCGGGCAAGAAGTCGATCGGTCCCGACAAGGTGAATCAGCTACGACACCTGCGGTTCTTCGGCGACGCGGACGGGGTTCGTCTGCACATGCAGCGCCACCAGGAGCTGCTGGCTCCGAAGTTCGCATTGGTGCTGGAGATCCTCGAGGACCGGCTGGGCGACTCCAAGATCGCGTCCTGGACCGATCCCAAGGGCGGCTACTTCATCAGCCTGGACGTGCTGCCCGGGACCGCCAAGCGGACGGTGGCGCTGGCCAAGGACGCGGGAATCGCGGTGACCGAGGCGGGCGCGTCGTTCCCGTACCGAAAAGACCCGGAGGACAAGAACATCCGGATCGCGCCGACGTTCCCCGGCACCAGCGACCTACGCGAGGCCATCGACGGACTGGCGACGTGCGCACTGCTCTCGGCCAGCGAGTCGCTGCTGTCCCTTCCGCCCGAGAAGTAGTCGGAGTCGGTGGGTAGCCTTCATCCGTGGCTCTCTACCGCAAGTACCGACCGGCAACCTTCGCTGAAGTCGTCGGTCAGGAACACGTCACCGAGCCGCTGTCCACGGCGCTCAACTCGAACCGGATCAATCACGCCTACTTGTTCTCCGGGCCGCGCGGTTGCGGGAAGACGTCGTCGGCGCGCATCCTGGCGCGCTCGCTGAACTGTGAGCAGGGCCCCACCGCCACACCGTGTGGCGTGTGCGACTCCTGCGTGGCGCTGGCACCGAACGGACCCGGCAACGTCGACGTCGTCGAACTCGACGCCGCCAGCCACGGTGGTGTCGACGACACCCGTGAACTCCGCGACCGGGCGTTCTACGCACCCGCGCAGTCGCGCTACCGGATCTTCATCATCGACGAAGCGCATATGGTCTCCAACGCGGGCTTCAACGCGCTGCTCAAGATCGTCGAGGAGCCGCCCGACCATCTGATCTTCGTGTTCGCGACCACGGAGCCGGAGAAGGTGCTGCCCACCATTCGGTCCCGGACCCACCACTACCCGTTCCGGCTGTTGGCGCCGCGGACGATGCGAACCCTGATCGAGAAGATCATCTCCTCGGAGAACGTCGACGTCGACGACGCGGTGTTCCCCCTGGTGATCCGCGCGGGCGGCGGGTCACCCCGCGACACGTTGAGCGTGCTGGATCAGCTCCTCGCGGGCGCGACCGACAACCACGTCGCCTACCAGCGGGCGCTGGCCCTGCTGGGCGCCACCGACGTCGCCCTGATCGACGACGCGATCGACGCGCTGGCCGCCGGTGACGCCGCCGCGCTGTTCGGCGCCGTGGAGGGCGTCATCGACGCCGGACACGACCCGCGGCGGTTCGCCACCGACCTGCTCGAGCGGTTCCGCGACCTGATCGTGCTCCAGGCGGTGCCCGACGCCGTCGCGCGGGGAGTCGTCGACGGACCCGAGGACGTGCTGGAGCGGATGCGCGATCAGGCGGCCCGGGTCGGCACGGCCACGCTGACCCGCTACGCCGAGGTGGTGCACGCAGGTCTGGGCGAGATGCGCGGGGCGACGGCGCCGCGCCTGCTGCTCGAGGTGGTGTGCGCCAGGCTGCTGCTGCCCTCGGCGAGTGACACCGAGGCGGCCCTGCTGCAACGGGTGGAGCGCATCGAAACGCGGCTCGACATCTCGATCCCAGCCGTCGAAGGCGCCGCAGCCGCCACCGCAGCCGCGACCTCCGCGGCGCCGCCCAAGCAGTTCGTCCGCAAGACGAAGGCCGCCCCGGAGCCCGCCGCGACGCCGCCCGCGCCCGCGCCGGTGCCCGCTCCCGCTCCCAAGCCGGTGCCCGCGCCCGCTCCGGTGCCCGCTCCCGCGCCCGAGCCGGCGCCCAAGCCGGAGTCGGTATCCGCGCCCACTCCCGCGCCGGTGCCCGAGCCCGTACCCGAACCCGAGCCGGTGTCCGAAGCTGAGCCCGCGCCCAAGCCCGCCCCGCCGCCACCTTCCGCCAAAGCCGTTGAGCCTGAATCCGTCTCGCCACCGCCGGTGCAGCAGCCCGCGGCACCCGTGGTGGAGGCGCCGCCTGCGTCGCCGGCAGCCGCGGTGGCCGCCGGCGAACCCAACGCCGCTGCGGTCCGCAGCATGTGGACCACCGTGCGGGAGAAGGTCCGTGAACGCAGCCGCACCACCGAGGTGATGCTGGCGGGCGCGATCGTGCGCGCCGTCGACGGCGACACCCTGGTGCTCAGTCACGAATCCGCGCCGCTGGCCAAGAGATTGACCGAGCAGCGCAACGCCGACGTGATCCGGGAAGCCCTCAAGGACGCGCTCGGCGTGAACTGGAAGATTCGCTGTGAAGTCGGTGCCGCGACCGCCGCCGTGCCGGCGGCCCCGAAGCCGCAGGCCGCTCCCGCCGAGCCCGAGCCCGAGCCGAGTCGCTACGACGACGAAGAGAGCATGCTGGTCGAAGCCGGCAACGTCGATCCCGCTGCGCCGCGCCGGGACCCGGAGGAAGCCGCGCTCGAGTTGCTGCAGACCGAACTCGGGGCGCGTCGCATCGACGGCTGAGTCGTGCGGCTAGGCCTTGTTCTTCTTTTTCTCCCGCAGCACCAGCACCGGCAGCACCACCGTCGCCAGCGCAGTGACCAACCAGACCAGGACCGTGGCCGCGATCCAGGACCCGGTGCCGCGGATGCTCAGCCCGTTGGACAGCAGCGACGCCAGCAGCAGCGCGACGAAGGTCGACACCAACCCGATGCCGCCCAGGAAGGCCGACGCATACCGGCTCGCCATCTTGAGGAAGAACGGCGACAGGATTGCTTGGGTCACAGTGAAAATCACCACCGCCGTGATGAATCCCAGTGCCGACAGCGAGACACCGGGCACCAGCCAGGCAGCAACGAGCAACCCGATCGCCGCGGACCCGAGGAACACGGCGACACGCAGTAGGAAGCGGATCACTCGCGTGAGCCTAGTCGGCTAGGCCGTCCACCAGGGCCGCAATGGCAGCCCGCCGTCGCCGCCGCGCTCGTCGAGCTTCACGGCGAGCACCTGGTGCAGCTGAATCGCGTTCTGCTCGAAGCCGACCCGCGATCCCGCCATGTACAGGCCCCAGACCTTGGCGGTGGGCAGACCCACCTCGGCGACCGCCTCGTCCCAGTGCTCGACGAGATTGCGGCACCAGTCGCGCAGCGTCAGCGCGTAATGGTGGCGCAGGTTCTCCTCGTGCACGACCTCCAGGCCGACGTCCTGCACCTCGGTGATGATCCGCCCGGAGCCGGTGAGCTCCCCGTCCGGGAACACGTAGCGATCGATGAAACCTCCGGCGGCCGCACCGTGCCGGTTGTTGTGGCGGGTGATGCAGTGGTTGAGAAGCAGTCCGCCCGTGCGCAGTTTCGACTTCAGGAAGCGGAAGTAGGTCGGGTAGTTCGCCACCCCGATGTGCTCGGTGAGCCCGATCGAGGACACCGCGTCGAACGCAGACTCGCGTACGTCGCGGTAATCGCTGTGGCGTACCTCGGCGAGATCGCTGAGGCCTTCGTTGACGATGGCCTTCTGGGCCCATTCGGCCTGCTGCCTCGACAGCGTCACCCCGATCACGTTGACGCCGTGCTTCGCGGCGTAGCGCACCATGCCGCCCCAGCCGCAGCCGACGTCGAGGAGGCGGTCGCCGGGCTTGAGTTGCAGCTTCTCGAACACCAACCGGTACTTGTTCTCCTGGGCTTCTTCCAGCGTCGCATCGGGATGCGGGTAGGTCGCGCAGGTGTAGGTCATCGAGGGGCCGAGCACCCACTCGTAGAAGGTGTTCGAGACGTCGTAGTGGTGGTGGATCGCTTCCGCGTCGCGAGTCTTGCTGTGCCGCCACCCTTCCGCGAATCGCCGCCAGCGCGGCAGCGCCTCCTGCGGAGGGGGTGCGATCGGCATGAGATGCTCGATGCCGATTGACCGGATGATGTTGGCCAACACCCTCGCCGACGGACGCTTGAAGTCCATCTTCTCGGCGAGCGCGGTGAGCAGATCGTAGGGGTCACCGGGGTGAACTCCGTGCGGCTCCAGGTCGCCGGAGACGTACGCCCGGGCCAATCCCAGGTCTCCCGGAGCCGTCGCGAGGTATGTCGTTCCGCGCGGGGTCAGCAGATCGAGCCCGATCGTCGCGTCGTCGGGCCCGGCGCTGCTGCCGTCGTAGGCCGTGAACTTCAGCGGCAGCCGTCCGGCGGCGAAGATCTCCAGGATCTCGGCCAGGCTGAGTCTGCCCTCGTAATTGTCCGCCGCGTCTGCGGAGTGTTCTCGAAAAGTCGTCATTGATGTCCTTTGTTCATCGCGCAGGCGCTCATCGCCGTTGTCTGCTCTTCGCGCAGGCGCTCATCGCCGTTGTCTGCTCTTCGCGCAGGCGCTCATCGCCGCCCCACCGCTTTCGCATACAGGTCGAGAAAACGTGTGTCCGGGTCGTACGTCTTCTTCACTGTCTTGTAGATCTCGCCACCATAGAGTTCGTCGAACTCCTCGGGTGTGTAGTACGCGTCGGAGTACAGCGACTTGTGCCCATTGAGCTCGCTGATCCTGCGCTCGATCATCTTGTTGGTGTACCCCTCCTCAGGGCCGACGGGCACCGATGACCAGAAGCCGATGTTGACGTAGGTGTGGTTGTGTCGCAGCGGGTACAGAGGCCAGTCGCCGCCATCACGAAGCCGCAACGGGCACAACCAGATCGGCTCGATAGGTACGTTCTCCAGGAACCACTGTACGAACTCGGTGGTCCGCTCGATCGGCACCTCGACGTCCTGGACCACTCGCTCACGAGGCGGCCGGCCGTTGCGGATCTCGATGCGGTCGGCGATGTCGAATCGCTGGTCGTAGCCGATGAGCTTCCAGTAGAAGCTGCTGCGCCGGAGCTTGCGTGGCCACCACCGGCGGATGCGCGGGTTCTGTGCTCCGAACGCCCTCGAGCACCAGAACCAGTCGGTGTCCCAACGCCACAGGTAGTCGAGGATGGTGAGGCGGTCGTGCTTTTCACCGGCGGGATGCTGAATGGACTGGTAGTAGATGTCCTGGCCGGTGTAGTCGCTGACGGGTCCGGGAGTCGCCGTCCGGACACCGAGGCAGAGGTAGCCTTCGTCGGCGCTGAAGACCACACCGTCGAGGTAGTCGACCGGGTCGCCGTCGAGGCCGCCGGTCTCGATGATGCGGTCCATGGTGTCAACCAGGTCGGTCACCGTGTGGAATCTGAGATGCCGGAGTGCGACAAACGGCTTGACCGGCTCCAGCTCGATCTTCAGGCGAACCGAGTAGCCAAGTGTGCCATAGGAATTCGGGAAGGCATAGAAAAGATCCGAGCGCTGCTCACGACTGGCAGTGACGATATCGCCGGTGCCGGTGAGGATGTCCATCTCCAGGACGGATTCGTGGGGCAGTCCGTTGCGGAACGACGCCGACTCGATTCCGAGTCCGGTGACCGCACCGCCCAGCGTGATGGTCTTGAGCTGCGGCACCACCAGCGGCGACAGGCCGTGGGGCAGCGTGGCCGCGACGAGGTCCTCGTAGGTGCACATGCCGGCCACGTCGGCGGTGCGGGCGTCCGGGTCGACGGCGATGACACCCGTCAGCCCCGACGTGTCCAGGCCCGGGCCGCTGTGCTTCGCCCGGGCGCGAAACAGGTTGGACGTGCGCTTCGCCAAGCGGACGGAGGAGTTCGGGGGGATGGCGTGGAAGCTCGCCAGCAGTCTCTCCACGCCTGCCGCGTGGGCCGACTGCGCTTCGATCGATGCAACAGTCACACATATACGCTAGACCCCGGTGGCACCCGATGCGACCGCACCGACCCGGGATCACTCCCGTTCACCCCCCGATATAGGAGTCTTCACCGATGGGACAGGTCAGCGCCTCCAGCACTGTCTTGATCAATGCCGAGCCCGACACCGTCCTCGCGGCAGTCGCCGACTACCAGGCCATGCGCCCGAAGATTCTCTCCCCGCAATACAGCGGCTACCAGGTGCTCGAGGGTGGTCAGGGTGCCGGAACCGTGGCCTCGTGGAAGCTCCAGGCCACCAAGTCGCGCTCCCGCGACGTCAAGGCGAACGTCGACGTCGCAGGTCACACCGTGATCGAGAAGGACGCGAACTCGTCGATGGTGACCAACTGGACCGTCGCACCTGCGGGCCCGGGCGCGTCGGTGACCGTCAAGACGTCCTGGACGGGCGCCGGTGGGGTCGGCGGCTTCTTCGAGAAGACGTTCGCGCCGCTCGGGCTGCGCAAGATCCAGGCCGAGGTGCTGGGCAACCTCAAGCGTGAGGTCGAGGGGACGCTCGGCGTCCAGACTTAGCCCTGGGTGCTGAGGAAGGCGACGATCCCGCGGACGACGGCGTCGGCGTACTTCTGGCGTCCCTGCTCCGTCGTCATCAGCGCCGAGTCGGCCGGATTCTTCATGTTCCCGAGTTCAACGAGGATCGACGGGTACTGGGCCAGGTTGAGCCCGGCGATGTCGGAGCGCGGGTTGAGACCCGACGATCCGATGTACGTCGAGGGCGGAATGCCCGATCCGGCGAGCTGATCGCGCATCACCCTGGCGAACTGCACCGATGGGCCCGCCTGCGCGGCGTTGAGCGGTGGCGAGGAGTACAGCACGTGGAAGCCGCGTCCGTTGGCCGGACCGCCGTCGCCGTGGATCGAGACCACGGCGTTGGGCCGGATCTGGTTGGCCATCGCCGCCCGTTCGTCGACGCAGGGACCCGCTCCGGTGTCGTCGCCCCGGGACATCGCGGTTCGCACCCCCAGCGCGGTCAGAGCCTGTCGGATTCGCAGGGTGGTGTCCCAGGCGAAGGTGTGTTCGGGGAATCCGTCGTCGGTGGTGGTGCCGCTGGCCTGGCAGTCCTTGGTGCCGCCACGTCCGGTGGGGACCTGACGGCTCAACCCGTCCATGGACGCCTGATGGCCGGGGTCGAGGAAGACGATCTTGCCCGCGACGCTGGTCGGGGCCGCGTGAGCGGGGCTGACGACGGTCGACGCGGCGATGAGCATCGCGGCGGCGATCGGGGCGCCGACACGCAGGCAGGCTGGCACGTGCACGGCGCCACGGTAGCCCGCATGCGGACTACGCTTAAACCCCAAAGCCTCGAATCTCGGCGAGCGCAACCAAGTCGAGACCGATATGACACCTTTTTGCAGACCAACACGTACAGAGGACCAGCATGCAGCCCGGTGGCCAACCCGATATGTCCGCACTGCTCGCGCAGGCCCAGCAGGTGCAGCAGCAGTTGATGGAGGCGCAGGAGGCCCTCGCCAACGCCGAGGTGCACGGTCAGGCCGGCGGCGGACTCGTTCAGGTCACCATGCGGGGCAGCGGTGAAGTGGTTGCGGTGTCCATCGACCCGAAGGTTGTCGATCCCTCCGACGTGGAGACGTTGCAAGACCTCGTCGTCGGTGCGGTTGCCGACGCCGCCAAGCAGGTCACCATCCTGGCCCATGACCGGCTCGGCCCGCTGGCTGGCGGCATGGGCGGCCTCGGCTTGCCGGGGATGTGACTCTTTGTTTGAAGGCCCGGTCCAGGATCTCATCGACGAACTCGGCAAGCTGCCCGGTATCGGCCCGAAGAGCGCGCAGCGCATCGCTTTTCATCTGTTGTCGGTCGAGCCTCCTGATATCGACAGACTGACCGCGGTACTGAACAAGGTGCGCGACGGCGTGAACTTCTGCGGCGTATGCGGAAACGTCAGCGACGAGGACCGCTGCCGAATCTGCAGCGATTCCCGTCGCGACGCCTCGCTGGTCTGTGTGGTCGAAGAACCCAAGGATGTACAGGCCGTCGAACGCACCCGGGAGTTCCGCGGGCGCTACCACGTGCTCGGCGGCGCGCTCGATCCGCTGTCGGGCATCGGACCCGACCAGCTGCGAATCCGCGAGCTGCTCAACAGGATCGGAGAGCGTGTCGACGGTGTCGACGTCGCCGAGGTGATCATCGCCACCGACCCGAACACCGAGGGTGAGGCCACCGCCACCTACCTGGTGCGGATGCTGCGTGACATCCCCGGGCTCTCGGTGACCCGCATCGCCTCCGGCCTGCCGATGGGCGGTGACCTGGAGTTCGCCGACGAGCTGACGTTGGGGCGCGCGCTGGCCGGCCGTCGCGCGATGGTCTGACTCGGGTTCGTGCGCCGAACGTACGTCGCGCGATGGTCTGACTCGGGTTCGCGCGCCGAACGTACGCTCTATGACGGTTCCAGGCCGATTTTCGTCAGAAACCGTACATTCGCGTGCTACCGCTTAGACGCGACGCGCTGACGCGACGCGGCGCGCTGCCGCTGGGCGCTGACGCTCAGACGAGACGCTCTGCCGGCTGGGCGCTGACGATCAGACGCGACGCGGTGCCGCCAGGCGTTCCCGGCGCAGCAGCGTGACCTCCGGAAGTTCCAGCGGCGCCAACGGGCCGACGACCTTGGCGAGCAGGTGGTCGGCGAGTTCCGGATTGCGGGCCAGGCAGCAGCCGTGCAGATAGGTGGCGACGATGCTGCCCTGCACCGCGCCGTCGATACCGTCGCCCGCGCGGTTCCCGGCCCCCTTCGTCACGGCCGCCAGTGGACGGGCCTGGGCGCCCAGAACTGTTCCGCCACGGTGATTCTCGAATCCGGTCAACGGTTGGGTCAACCCGTCGACGAGCGGGTTCGCACAGACCTCGCCGATGGTGCGCTCCGGTTGTGGCGACGTCGTCAGGTCGAGCACGCCGACTCCGTCGACGCGCTCCCCGGCCGAGGTCTCATACCAGTGCCCGAGGACCTGGATGGCGGCGCAGATCGCCAGCACGGGCGCACCCCGTGAAATGGCTTGCTGCAGACCGGGATAGCGGATCAAGTGCTTGGTGGCCAAGCGTTGCGCGTAATCCTCCGCGCCGCCCAGCGTGTACAGATCGAGCTCCGAGGGCACCGGGTCGTCGAGGGTAATCGGCACGATGTCCGCGTCGATTCCCCGGAGCCGCAACCGCTGTCGCAGAACCACCGAGTTGCCGCCGTCGCCATAGGTGCCCATCACGTCGGGCAGCACCAGCCCGATCCGCACCGTCGACTGGCTCACGCGAGACGCTCCAGGATGCGGTTGAGCTGCAGGAAGGCGGTGTAGTTCGCGATGACCTCCACATGGCCGGGCGGACAAGAGTCGATGGCGCGGACGGTGTCGTGCACCAGGGTGTGGTCGACTCCCGCATAGCCCAGACGCACCGCGAGGTCGGTGCCGCGCTCGCCGGCGGCCACCACGTGCACGGTCTCGAAGTGTTCGAAGCGCACGTCCCACAGCCATGACAGGTCTTCGCCGTCGGGGACCTGGCCGTTGACGGCGATCACGACGCCCGCGGCATCACGGTCCACCATCGACAGCGCCTCCTGCCAGCCGGCCGGGTTCTTCGCGAGCAGCACCCGGGCGGTGTGCGCACCGATCTGAACAGTCCGGTACCGCCCGGCCACCTCGTCCACCAGCGACACCGCGGCCACGGCGGCGGCGGGGTCGGCACCCAGCGTCACGGCGGCGGCGACCGCCTGCGTGGCGTTACCCCGGTTCACTGCGCCGGGCAGCGCCAAGGTCATCGGCAGCGACAGGCCGTCGGGCCCGTGGATGTGGGTGTCGTCGAACCACCAGTCGGGGTCGGGCCGCTTGAAGGCCGGAGGGCCTCCGGGCCCGACATCGGGCCCGGTGCCGGTCGAGTACCAGTGTGTCCCGTCGCGCACGATGATCTCCCCGGAGCGTGGACAACTCACCGAGTCACCCGCCCAGCCGCCCCCCGCGGCCACCCACACCACGTGGGGGCTGTCGTAGGCGGCCGATGTCATCAGGACGTCGTCACAGTTGGCGACGACCACCGCGGACGGGTGGCGGGCGAGCCCGGCGCGCAGGGTGCGCTCGATGTGGTTGATCTCACCGACACGGTCGAGTTGGTCACGTGAGAGGTTCAACAAAACGATCACCGCGGCATCAACTGCGTCCAAGACGTGGGGGACATGCATCTCGTCGACCTCGAGAGCGGCCAGGGACGCGCCCGGTGCGGCGGCCAGCGCAGCCACCAGCCCGGCGTCCATGTTGGCGCCCTCGGCGTTGGTCGCCACCGGACCCAGCGTGGCCAGCGCCGCGGCCGTCATCCGGGTGGTCGTCGACTTGCCGTTGGTGCCCGTCACGACGACGGAACGGCGGTCGCGACCCAGCTGGCCCAGGATCGAGCGGTCCAGCGTCATCGACACCAACCCGCCGATCATGGCGCCGGCCCCCCGGCCTGTGACGCGAGACGCCCACCGTGCGCCTGCGCCGGCCGCGAGCGCGACTCGTCCGCGTACCGAGATTCCCCGGGCGCTTCGCTCCTGCCCTCCGCGGGTGACCATTCCCGGCAGTCTAGAAGGGTGGCCGACACGCGGCGTATCGAGCGGGGCTTGTCGGGCCTGCGTGCCATCCTCGATATGTGAGCTCAACCGCCGGACACCACTGGGGCAGGTCAGCCGACCAGACCGGTGCCGGCTGGGCCGTCGTCGACGTCGAGACCTCGGGTTTTCAGCCGGGGCAGGCGCGCGTCCTGAGCATCGCGGCGCTGGCCCTCAGTGACGACGGAAACGTCGAGAAGAGCCTCTACAGCCTGCTCAATCCCGGCGTCGACCCCGGTCCCACCCACGTCCACGGACTCACTAACGAGATGCTGCAGGGCCAGCCGACCTTCGGTGACATCGTCGGGGACCTGATCGACCTGCTGCGCGGGCGCACCCTGGTCGCCCACAACGTCGGCTTCGACTACGGGTTCCTGTCCGCTGAGGCCGAGCTCGTCGAGGCCGAGCTGCCGGTGGAGAGCGTGATGTGCACCGTCGAGCTGGCCCGTCGCCTCGACCTCGGGACCGAGAACCTGAGGCTAGAGACGCTCGCCGCGCACTGGGGCATCACCCAGATGAAGCCGCACGACGCTCTGGACGACGCCATGGTGCTCGCCCAGATCCTCAAGCCCGTGCTGGTGCGCGCCCAGGAGCGCAGGGTGTGGCTGCCGGTGCATCAGGTGACCCGCCGCACCTGGCCCAACGGCCGGGTCACCCACGACGAGCTGCGCCCCCTGAAGGTGCTGGCAGCCAGAATGCCCTGTCCGTTCGCGAATCCCGGACGGTTCGTGGCGGGCCGGCCGTTGGTGCAGGGCATGCGCGTCGCGATCGCGGCCGAGGTGAGCCACACCTATGAAGAGCTCATCGAGCGCATTCTGCACGCCGGACTGGCCTACACCGATGCTGTGGATCTGCACACGTCGCTGGTGGTCTGCGACGACGCCACACCCGAGCAGGGAAGGGGTTACCAGGCCGCGGAGCTCGGGGTGCCGTTGGTGCCCAGTGCCGAGTTCATGCGTTGCCTGGACTCGGTGATCGGCGGCCCCGCAGTCGAGGAGTTCGTCGATGCGTCGGCCGCCGATGACCAGTTCACGCTGTTCTGAACATCGGTGCGCTCGAAACTAGCTCAGCGCCTTGGCTTTCAAAGAGTCGAACTCCGCCCCGGTGATCGTGCCCGCTTCCAGTAGCGCCTTGGCGTCGGCGATCTCCTGCGCCGGTGATCGACCGGCCGCGTCCCGGATGTATTCGTCGGCCTGCTGCTTGGCCTGCAGCGCCTGATCACGCGCCCGCTCGGCCATACCCTGGCCGCGCACGATCAGGTAGACGAGTGCCGTCAAGTAGGGCACGGCGATCAGGAAGACGACCCAGATCGCCTTGACCCAGCCCGAGGTCTTGTGATCACGCCCGAACAGATCGGCCAAGATGTTGAACAGGATCATCAAGTACGCGATGAACGCGAAGATGACGACCGCTGACCAGAGATAGTCCCAGAACGAATCCCACATGTACGGCTGCTCCTTAACCGAGTCGCGCAATTTGCGCGGACGTCAGTTAAGCACGAGCGGCACGGTTCACCGCAGAGACGACCGCTCGCAGCGAGGCCGTTGTGATCGACGTCGCAATCCCGACGCCCCACACGGTCTTGCCGCCGATCGAGGCCTCGACGTAGGCCGCGGCCTTGGCTTCCTCGCCCGCCGACATCGCGTGCTCGGAGTAGTCCAGCACGTTGACGTCATAGCCGACGGCCCCTAATGCGTCGACGAATGCCGCCAGCGGACCGTTTCCGGCGCCGACGATCTCGCGCTCCACGCCGTCGATCTTGACCGTGGCCGTGATCGTGTCGGTGCCGCCGTCGACCTCCGAGGCGTCCACCTTCTGGCGGATCCGCTCCAGCGGCGTCAGCGGGGCCAGGTACTCGTCGGCGAACGCGCCCCACATCTCCTTGGGTGACACCTCGCCGCCCTCACCATCGGTGATCTGCTGAATCGCCTTGGAGAACTCGATCTGCAGACGCCGCGGCAGGGCCAGTCCGTGGTCAGCCTTCATGATGTAGGCGACGCCGCCCTTGCCGGACTGGGAGTTCACCCGGATGACGGCCTCGTAGGTGCGGCCGACGTCCTTCGGGTCGATGGGCAGGTACGGGACCTGCCACAGAATATCGTCGACGTCCGAATCCGATTCATCCGCAGCGACTTTCATCGCGTCCAGACCCTTGTTGATGGCGTCCTGGTGGCTGCCGGAGAACGCGGTGTACACCAGGTCTCCGCCGTAGGGATGACGCTCGGGTACCGGCAGTTGATTGCAGTACTCCACGGTGCGGCGGATCTCGTCGATGTTGGAGAAGTCGATCTGCGGATCCACTCCGCGGGAGAACAGATTCAAGCCCAGCGTCACCAGACACACATTGCCGGTGCGCTCACCGTTGCCGAACAGGCAGCCCTCGATCCGGTCGGCACCGGCCGCGTAGCCCAATTCGGCTGCGGCAACTGCGGTTCCGCGGTCATTGTGCGGGTGCAGACTCAGGATGATGGAGTCCCGGCGGGCCAGGTTGCGGCTCATCCACTCGATGGAGTCGGCGTAGACGTTGGGGGTCGCCATCTCGACCGTGGCCGGCAGGTTGACGATCAGCGGCACCTCGGGGGTGGGGCCGACGATGTCGGACACGGCGTCGCACACCTCGACCGCGTACTCCAGCTCGGTGCCGGTGTAGGACTCCGGGGAGTACTCGAACCGCCACTGGGTGCCCGGGTACTTCTTGGCCTCCTCGACGCACATCCGGGCGCCCTCGGTGGCGATCTTCTTCACGGTGTCGCGGTCCGCCCGAAACACCACGCGCCGCTGCAGGATCGACGTCGAATTGTAGAAGTGCACGATGGCCCGGGGCGCGCCTTCACAGGCGACGAAGGTGCGCTCGATCAGCTCCGGGCGGCACTGGGTCAGCACCTGGATGGTGACGTCATCGGGGATCGCGCCCTCGGTGATGATCTCGCGGACGAAGTCGAAGTCGGTCTGGCTGGCCGACGGAAACCCGACCTCGATCTCCTTATAGCCCATCCGCACCAGCAGGTCGAACATGCGGCGCTTGCGGGCGGGGCTCATCGGGTCGATCAGCGCCTGGTTGCCGTCACGCAGATCCACGGCGCACCACATCGGCGCAGAGTCGATCATTTTGTCGGGCCAGGTGCGGTCCGGCAGCCGAATGGGCTCCACCTCGTCGTCGAAGCTGCGGTAGCGGCTGACGGGCATCGACGTGGTGCGCTGGGTGTTCCAGGACGGCTGCGTCGAGTGGGGTGCACCGTCGGGGGTGCGAATCGTGCGTACGGACGAGTAGGCGTCTGCGGGGTTGAAGTTCTCGGTCATGGGTGCTCCGGAAGGTCTAGGTGGACTTCAGACCGGCGCATCGCCAAACACCCGCGACGGGAGGCCAGTCTGGATCAGACCCCGTCGCGGCGTCCGAGGAGGAGCGACCGCTGCACAGGGGTGACTCTACTCCGGTGTCCACCGATGCCAAAACCCCCGTTGACACTGCGCTCAGGGCGAGGGCTAATCGCACTTCCTCGCCCTGAGTGCGGTCTCAACGGGGATCACACCTGGGAGTCGGGGAACGCGATGACCGACAGGAACCGAATGGGCAGCGACACCAGGTCCACCGGGCCGTGGGCGCCCTCGCCGTCGAGCTGCAGCGAATCGCCGGGGTTCAGTCGGTACACCGACCGACTGTGGCTGTAGTCCATGACGCCCTCGAGCATGTAGATGAACTCGGTCCCGGGGTGCTGGAACAGCGGGTAGGTCTGGCTCTTCTCCGACAGCGTGACCTGCAGGCACTCGAGGCGCTTGTGTTCGCCGCGCAGCGAGCCGAGCAGCTGGTAGTCGTGGCCCTCCCGGGTGCCCTCCCGCACGATCTGCGCGCCGGTCCCCGCCTTGACGAACGCTGCGGGCCGCTCGACGTCCGCTCCACGGAAAAGGCTGGTCACCGGCACGTCGAAGCCCTTGGCCAGCAGCGCGAGGGTCGACAGGCTGCACGACGTCTGCGCGTTCTCGATCTTGCTCATCATGGCCTTGGAGATGCCGACGCGGGCGGCGGTCTCAGCCACGGTCAGCCCCTGCTGCAGCCGCAGTTGACGCACGTTGCGGCCGATCGCCGCCTCGATCTCGAGCTCCTCGACCGGCGCGGCCGGATCCCGGTCGCGGGCCGTTCCGGACCGGTTGCGCAGCAAGGAGTCGGGCGACGGGCGGAGCAGCGGCGCGTGATCGTCGGGGGAGGGGGCCACAGTGCTCCTGTCTAGCGCATCTGTCCGGCACCGACGTAGGGGTAGGGGGTTTTGAGCGGCTCGTTCTCGGCGAATCGCGACAGCCGGAAGTCCGACGCCGGGATGCGCGGATCGCTGCTCCGGCCGTCGATGACGATGTCGGCGACGAGCCGTCCGACCGCGGGCGCGATCTTGAAGCCGTGACCGCTGAAACCCGCCGCCACCACCAGTCCGTCCAGCGGCGCCGTCGAGATCACCGGGTTCCAGTCCGGGGTGACGTCGTAGCACCCCGCGTAGCTGCTGGAGATCGCCGCATCGGGGAAGCCGGGGAAGCGGGTGCCGACCTTGTCGACAGTGACGTCGACGGAGGCGTCGGTGGCGCGGTTGAGGTAGCCGTCGGGATCGGCGGCCTCGATGTCGTCATACCCGGGCAGGTCGCTGTTGCCGAACAGGATGTGGCCGCCGAGTTCGGGACGCACGTACTGCAGCGACACCAGGTCGGAGAACACCGGGACCGGGCCGATCTGGACACCGGGGTCGATCATCACGATCTGTTCGCGGATCACCCGGATGGGCACGTCGACGCCGTAAGGCTCGAGGAACGGCCGAGTCCACACGCCCGCGGCGACGACGACAGTGCCCGCCGAGATCTCGGATCCGTCGGCCAATCGCACGCCGGTGACCCGGTCGCCGTCGACGAGCAGCCCGGCGGCCGGGGTCCCCTGACGAACGCGAACCCCTGCGCTCCGTGCGGACGCCGCGAATGCCTGCGCGGTCTGATACGCGTCGCCGTATCCGCCGCGCGCCTCCCAGCCGAACGCGGCGAACGGGGTCAGGTCGGCGAACGGCCACAGCCGAGCGACCTCGGCACGGTCGATCTCCTCGGTCTCGACCCCGACGGCACGTTGTGCAGCAAGGCTTTTGCGCAGCGAGTCCACGTTGGGGTCGCCGACCCCGACGACGTACCCGGTCTGCCGGAACCCGATGTCGGAGCTGAAGATGTCGACAGCGTGCTCGAAGACCTCGAGCCCGTCGGCCGCCATGGCGGCCAGCGAGCTGACGCCGTAGTGGCACCGCACGATGCCGCTGGATTTACCGGTCATTCCGGAACCGACTGTGTTGCGTTCGACGACAACAACATCCGTGACACCGCGCCGACTCAGCGCCCAGGCCGCCGCGGAGCCCTCGATGCCGCCACCGACGATGACCACGTCGGCCGTTTCGCTCACCAGCCTGTCCCGGTCTGCCCGGGTATCCAGTTCGTGCCTGCCAGCGGAACCCGCGCCATCGCGGCGGCCTCGATGCTCACCGCCACCAGATCGTCGGGTTCGAGGTGGCACACGTGCGACTTACCGCACGCCCTGGCGATCGTCTGAGCCTCCATCGTCAGCACCCGCAGGTAGTTGGCCAATCGATGGCCCCCCGCCACCGCGTCGAACCGCGAAGCCAGGTCCGGATTTTGCGTGGTGATCCCGGCGGGGTCGTCGCCGTCCTGGAAGTCGTCGTAGAAACCCGCTGCGCTGCCGATCTTCTCGTATTCGGCGGCGAAGCGAGGGTGGTTGTCGCCCAACGCGATCAGTGCTGCGGTGCCGATGGCGACGGCGTCGGCTCCGAGCGCCAACGCCTTGGCGACGTCCGCGCCGCTGCGGATCCCACCGGAGACGATCAGCTGTACTCCCCTTCTTCCCGTCGCTCCGCTCACCCCGGTCCGATGGACCCCCAGTTCCTGCAACGCCTGCACGGCCTGCGGGATCGCCGCGAGCGTCGGGATCCCGACATGCTCGATGAAGACCTCCTGGGTGGCCGCCGTGCCGCCCTGCATCCCGTCAACCACCACCACGTCCGCTCCGGCGTGCACCGCGAGCTTGACGTCGTAATAGGTCCGGGTGGCGCCGACCTTGACGTAGATCGGCTTCTCCCAGTCGGTGATCTCACGCAACTCGTTGACCTTGATGGTCAGGTCATCGGGTCCGGTCCAGTCCGGATGCCGGCATGCCGAACGCTGGTCGATGCCCTCAGGCAGGGTGCGCATCCCCGCGACCCGTTCCGAGATCTTCTGGCCCAGCAGCATTCCGCCGCCGCCCGGCTTGGCGCCCTGGCCGAGGACGACCTCGATGGCGTCGGCCTTGCGCAGGTCGTCGGGGTTCATCCCGTACCGCGACGGCAGGTACTGGTAGACCAGCGACTTGCTCTGCCCCCGCTCCTCGGGCGTCATGCCGCCGTCACCGGTGGTCGTCGACGTCCCGGCCTCGCTGGCCCCGCGCCCGAGCGCCTCCTTGGCGGGTCCGGACAGTGCGCCGAAGCTCATCCCGGCGATAGTGACCGGAATATCCAGGTGCAGAGGGTGTTTGGCGAACCTGTCGCCGAGCACCACGTCGGTCGCGCACCGCTCGCGGTATCCCTCCAGCGGGTAGCGCGACATCGATGCGCCCAGGAACAGCAGGTCGTCGAAGTGCGGCAGCGGCCGCTTGGCGCCCCAGCCGCGGATGTCGTAAATGCCGGTGTCGGCCGCGCGCTGGATGGCCGCGATGGTGGCGCGGTCGAAGGTGGCCGATTCGCGCAATCCGAGACGCGCGCGATCGTCTTGTGTGTAGCTCATCAGTAGGCACTCGCGTTGTCGACGTGGAAGTGATACAGCGAACGTCCCGATCCGTAGCGGGTGTACGCGTGGGTGTCGTCGTCCTCGAATCCCGCCGCCTTCAGCAGGTCGGCGAGCTCGCTGTGGTGTTCGTGCTCCATGGGTTTGGCCACGCAGTCGGCGCCCAGCGAGGCGACATCCCCGCGCACGTAGAGGCGGGCCTCGTAGATCGAATCGCCCAGCGCCTCACCCGCATCGCCACGGATGACCAGCCGCCCGGCCTGCGCCATGAACGCGCTCATGTGGCCCACGTTCCCACCGACGACGATGTCGATGCCCTTCATCGAGATGCCGCACCGCGCAGCGGCATTGCCGTCGATGACGAGCAGTCCGCCGTGTGCGGTGGCACCCGCGGACTGCGACGCATTGCCCTTCACCCATACCGATCCACTCATCATGTTCTCGGCGACGCCGGTACCGGCGTTGCCGTTGACGATCACGTCGGCGTGCTGGTTCATGCCCGCGGCGTAGTACCCGACGTGCCCCTCGATCGTCACTGTGACCGGTGCGTCCAGGCCGACCGCGACGTTGTGCGCGCCAGCGGGATTCTCGATGACGAACTTGCCGTGCAGATCCGGGGCGTGCAGTGCGGCGTTGACCTCCCGCAGCGGGGTGGTGCGCAGGTCGAATGCCGTGATCGCCGCCGACGAGCGCTCGCGCGAGGAGAAATTCAGCGCCGACGAGCGCTCGCGCGAGGAGAAATTCAGCGCCGACGAGCGCTCGCGCGAGGAGAAATTCAACGCTGCCATGCGTACACGACCTCCGGCTCGGGTTCCCAGATCCTGGCCTTCTCGACTCCGGGAAGTGCTGCCAGGGCGCGGTATTCGCTGCCCATCGCCACCCAGTCGTCGGTTTCGGCGATCACCGCGGGTTTGCAGGCGATGGCGTCGCGGACCACGGCGAAGGAATCGCGGTTGGAGACCAGCAGCGTGTAGAAGCCGTCGAAGACGCCGCACAGGGTCTTGAGCGCCGTCTCGACGTCACGACCCTCGGCCAGCAGCTTCGCGATGAACCGGGCGCCCACCTCGGTGTCATTCTCGCTGTCGAAAGGCACTCCGGCGGAGCGGAGTTCGCGGCGGATCGTGGCGTGGTTGGCGAAGGAGCCGTTGTGCACCATGCACTGTCCCGGACCCACCGCATAGGGATGGCAGCCGGCCGGGGTGACCGCCGACTCGGTGGCCATGCGGGTGTGCCCGACGCCCTGCCAGCCCCGGGCCTTCGCCAACCCCCAGCCGTCGGTCAGGACGCGTGGATGCCCGACTCCCTTGAGAACTGCTATGTCGGAACCGAAACCGGCGACCAGCGCCTGCGGATACACCGTCCGCACGGCCGCCAACAGGGCCTCGGAATCCACACCGGCCGACAACAGGTAGCTGCTCTGCACCGTGACGCCGTCGACGTCACTTCCGAGGGCGTCCGCGACGGCAGCGGTCACCTCGGCGATGTCGGCCGCGCCGAGGTCGACCACCGACGCACAGCCCTGTCCGGGAGGCGACCAGGCCGGGTCGCCGTAGACGGCGACGCCGGCGGAGTCGCTGCCGCGGTCGCCCATCTCGCACAGCATCCCGGTGAGCAACTCGCCGAGTCGGGGGTAGAGCTCGGGGGTGCGCAAATGCAGCCCGACGATCCCGCACATGTGTTGACTCCCTTCGTATCCGGGTCGCTCAGAACGCCGTCAGGTAGTGATCGATCTCCCACGGGCTGACGTCGCTGTGGTAGGCGAAGAACTCCTCACGCTTGAGGGTCGCGAAGTAGCCCGCGACGCCCGGGCCCGCGGCGTCCAGTACACCGGTGACCACCGCGTCGCCCTCGAACTCGTCGACGGCGTGCAGCAGCGTGGGCGGCAGCGCCCGGGTGCTGACGCCGCCGCCGACGGCTCCGGGGTCGGTGCTGCGCTTGATGCCGTCGAGACCGGCACCGAGGGCCGCGGCGATCGCGAGGTACGGGTTGGCGGAGCCGTCCCCGCCGCGCAGCTCGATCCGGTCGGAGTCGGGAACCCGGATGTAGTGGGTGCGGTCGTTGCCGCCGTAGGTGGGTAGCCTCGGAGCCCAGGATGCTCCCGAGGCCGTCGATACGGCGCCGGTCCGCTTGTAGGAGTTGACCGTTGGGGCCATCACGGCCTGCAGCGCGCAGGCATGGTCGAGGATTCCGCCGAGAAAGCCGTACGCGGTCTCCGATAGCCCGAGGCCTCGCTCGTCGTCGTCAACCGGGAAGACCGCCGCACCGCCGCTGGTCAACGACAGGTGAAGATGCAGTCCGCTGCCGGTCTTGTCGGCGAAGGGTTTCGGCATGAAGGTGGCGATCATGCCGCGCTCGGCCGCGATCATCGACAGCAGGTAGCGCAGCGTGACCACCCGGTCCGCGGTGATCAGTGCCTCGGCGAACTGGAAGTTCTGCTCGAACTGGCCGTTTCCGTCCTCGTGGTCGTTGGCGTAGTTGGACCAACCCAGCTGATTCATCGCCGTCGAGACGGCGGTGAGGTGGTCGTACATCCGGGTGACGCCACGGGCGTCGTAGCACGGCTGGGCGGCGGTGTCGGCGCTGTCGGCGACCGCGACGCTGCCATCGGCGTGGCGGCGCAACAGAAAGTACTCGACCTCGGCGCCTACCCACGGCTCGAAGCCGGCGTCGGCGCACTGCGCGACGAGGGCCTTGAGGATCACCCGGGGTGCGTACGGCCACGGCTCGCCGTTGACGTGCGGGTCGCAGTGCACGATCGCCAGACCGTCCTTGATGAACGGGATCGGCGTGAACGACGTCGGGTCCGGGATGGCCATCAGGTCGGGGTCCTTGGGCTCCTGGCCCATGGCGCCCACGGCATAGCCGGCGAACCCGACCCCTTCGGTGGCGAGCAGCTCGACGGCCTCGACCGGGACCAGCTTGGCGCACGGCTTGCCGCGCAGGTCGACGAACAACGCGAGGATGAACGTGGTGCCGGCTGCTGCCGCGAGGTCCTGGAGTTCGGTGGCGGACATCTCGATCCTTGTCTCTTGTTGAGAATCAAAGTATCACGATATGAAACACGATGAAGACGAACCGGCCGCCGCGGCGCATGCTCCCGCGGCGGCCGGATGTCAGGGTCAGGTGCTGGCGAGCTCGTACGACGATTCGCGGTGGAACGCCGAGTCGATGCCCTTCTCCTCTTCCTCGGGCGAGATGCGGATGCCCATCGTCTTCTTGAGCGCGAAGGCGATCGCGAAGGCGACCACGAAGGAGTAGGCCATCACGGCGAACGCCGCGACCGCCTGCCGCCACAGCTGGTCGACGCCGCCGCCGTAGAACAGCCCGTTGGTCGCATTGGGCATGCTCTCGCTGGCGAAGAAGCCGATCAGCAGGGTGCCGATGACGCCGCCGACGAGGTGCACGCCGACCACGTCGAGCGAGTCGTCGTAGCCGAACTTCGACTTCAGACCGACCGCGTACACGCAGATCGCGCCGGCGATGGCACCGACCGCGATGGCTCCGACGGGGGTGACGGCGCCGCAAGCGGGGGTGATGGCGACCAGGCCGGTGATCGCACCGGAGGCCGCACCGACGCCCGTCACGTGGCCGTCCTTGAACTTCTCGACGGCCAGCCAGGCCAGGGTGGCCGCACAGGTGGCCACGAAGGTGGTGACCATGACGATGGCGGCGGAGTTGCCGGCCGCCAGCGCCGAGCCGCCGTTGAACGCGTACCAGCCGGCCCAGAGCAGACCGGCACCGAGCAGCGTCAGCGGCACGTTGTGGGGCTTGCGCAGCTGCCCGAACATCGCGGACTTGCCGAGCACGATCGCCACCGCGAGCGCCGCCGCGCCTGCGTTGATGTGCACTGCGGTGCCACCAGCGAAGTCAATTGCCTTGAGGCTGTTGGCGATCCAGCCGCCGATCGAGTTCTCGGTCACCACGCCGTCGAACGCGAACACCCAGTGCGCGACGGGGAAGTACACCAGCACGGCCCACGCGGTTGCGAACAGCATCCAGGCGCCGAACTTCATCCGGTCGGCCACCGCACCCGAGATCAGCGCGACGGTGATCGCGGCGAAAAGTGCCTGGAACAGTGAGAACAAACTGATCGGCAGACCCGAGATGGTGGTTTGTGACTCGAGAAGGTCCTTCATCCCGAGGAATTCGGTGAAGCTGCCGACGAAGCCGTCGTAGGACGTGCCGAAGACCATCGAGAAACCGAAGAGCACCCAGAGCACTCCGACGATGGCGACCGCGCCGAAGGTCATCATCATCATGTTGGTCGAACTCTTGACCGAGACCATCCCGCCGTAGAACAGCGCGAGTCCCGGAATCATCAGCGTGAGCCCGATGATGCAACACAGCATGAAGGCTGTGGTGCCTGTGTCCACTACATCCATGTCTTACCGTCCATTGGTTCGCTTCTCCTGGTGACCGCGGCCTCGAAATGGTGGTGGGCCGATCCATGGCAGTAACCGACGGTTCTGTTACGTGGACGGGATCCTGGTGTTGCGGCGAGGTTAAGGATGTTTCTGACACTCGGCAGTGGGCTCGTTCTAAAGTCGGGTGGTGTGCACACGGGTGGTCTACCTCGGAACCAATGATCGCGTCGTCACCGGTCGCTCGATGGACTGGAAAACCGAGATAGGGACCAGCCTGTGGGCGTTCCCCCGCGGGATGACGCGCAGTGGGGCGGCCGGGCCCGGCTCTCCGGAATGGACGTCGACGTACGGCAGCGTGGTGGCGTCGGGATTCGACATCTCCACGACCGACGGCGTCAACGAAGCCGGACTCGCGGTCAACCTGCTGTGGTTGGCCGAGTCGCAGTACCCCGCGGGTACGGCGCCGGGTCCCGCGGTCTCGGTGTCGGTGTGGGGTCAGTACGTGCTCGACAACTTCAGGACGGTCGCCGACGCGGTGGCGGCGCTGACGGCGACGCCCCTGCGGGTGGCCACCACCGACATCCCGGGACAGGATCTGTCGGCGACGGTGCACCTGGCGATGTCGGATCCCAGCGGCGACAGCGCCATCGTCGAGTATGTCGACGGACAGCAGGTGATTCACCACGGCAGGCAGTACCAGGTGATGACGAACTCGCCGATCTTCTCCAAACAACTTGCGATCACCGAGTACTGGGAGGAGATCGGCGGAACGGTGATGCTGCCCGGCACCAGCCGGGCCGCCGACCGGTTCGTGCGCGCGTCGTTCTACATCGACGCCATCCCCAAGACCGACGACCCGTTGGTCGCGGCCGCCTCGGTGCTGAGCGTGATGCGCAATGTCTCCGCCCCGTACGGCATCGCGACGTCGGACGAACCCAACATCTCCTCGACGCGCTGGCGTACGGCCGTCGACCACAAGGCGCTGCGGTACTTCTTCGAATCGGCGCTGTCGCCCAACACCTTCTGGGTGGATCTGGAGAACCTCGACTTCACCGCGGGCGCTCCGGTGCTGACGCTGCACCTCGGTGAAGGAGAGAAAGCGATCTACGCCGGGGACGCCAGCGCGCACTTCGAGAAGTCCACCCCGTTCACGTTCCTCGCGGTGCCCTGATCCCGGAGTGAGCGCCGGGCCGAGGCTCAGGTGCGGTTCAGCACGATGTCACTCAGCGGCAGCCGTTCCCGCGGTTGCCGGTCGCGGTCGGCGATCTCGGCGGCCACGGTGGCGTAGTCGGCCGGGCGCCCGACGGCGATCACCACGAGGGGCCGCAGCCCGTCCGGCAGGCTGAACGCCTCGGCGGCCCTCGGGGCGTCGAATCCGGCCATCGGGTGAACGATCAGCCCGCGCGATACCGCCTCGATGGACAGGTTGGCCATGGCGGCGCCGGCGTCGACGCCGGAGTACAGCCGCGTGCGGTCGTCCTCGCCCTCGTCGGAACACAGCAGGATCAGCGCGCTCGCGGCCTTGGCGTAGCTGTTGCCGCGCCTGAGCAGGTCCGCGATCGTGGCGAAGGCGTCGTCTCCGCGCAGACCGATGACGAAGCGCACCGGCTGGCGCCGCCCCCACGTCGGGGCCCACCGCGCGGCCTCGAGCAAGGCGGTCAGATCATCGCCGGAAAGCTCGGCGTCGGGGTCGAACGCCCGCGGGCTCCAGCGGGCTGCGATGTGGGGATGGATCGGGACAGAGGTGTCGGCCAACCGTCCAGAGGGCACGGCGACGGAGCTCGCGGAGTCGCCAGAGGGCACAGCGACGGAGCTCGCGGAGTCGCCAGAGGGCACAGCGGGCACGTCACGACGGTACCGGCGGGATAAATCAGATGCGTCCAGCCCTTATCCTTGGTGGGATCTCCCGCGTTCGGAAATGGTGCTGAAAGGTTGGGTTGTGGCGCTCGTCGTACAGAAGTACGGCGGATCCTCGGTGTCTGACGCCGAGCGGATTCGTCGGGTAGCCGAGCGCATCGTGGAGACCAAGAAGGCGGGCAACGACGTCGTCGTGGTGGTCTCGGCGATGGGAGACACCACCGACGAGCTGCTGGACCTGGCCAAGCAGGTCAGCCCCGCGCCGCCGGTCCGCGAGCTCGACATGCTGTTGACCGCCGGGGAGCGCATCTCCAACGCACTGGTCGCGATGGCGATCGAGTCGCTGGGCGCGCAAGCCCGCTCTTTCACCGGGTCGCAGGCCGGCGTGATCACCACCGGGACCCACGGCAACGCCAAGATCATCGACGTCACCCCGGGCCGGTTGCGGCAGGCGCTCGACGACGGCCAGATCGTGCTGGTCGCCGGGTTTCAGGGCGTCAGCCAGGACACCAAGGACGTCACCACGCTGGGCCGCGGTGGGTCCGACACCACGGCGGTCGCGGTGGCGGCCGCGCTGAAGGCCGACGTCTGCGAGATCTACACCGACGTCGACGGCATCTTCACCGCCGACCCGCGCATCGTCCCGAACGCCCGCAGGCTCGACACCGTCTCATTCGAGGAAATGCTCGAGATGGCGGCCGCCGGCGCGAAGGTGCTGATGCTGCGCTGCGTGGAGTACGCCCGCCGTTTCGATTTACCCATTCACGTCCGTTCGTCGTACACCGACAAGCCGGGCACTCTCGTCACAGGATCGATGGAGGACATCCCGATGGAAGACGCCATCCTCACCGGAGTTGCGCACGACCGCGGCGAGGCCAAGGTGACCGTCGTCGGGCTGCCTGACGTCCCCGGCTACGCCGCGCAGGTGTTCCGCGCGGTCGCCGACGCCGACGTGAACATCGACATGGTGCTGCAGAACATCTCGAAGGTCGAGGACGGCAAGACCGACATCACGTTCACCTGCTCGCGCGACAGCGGGCCGGGTGCGGTGGAGAAGCTGACCTCACTGCAGGACGAGATCGGCTTCACCCGGGTGCTCTACGACGACCACATCGGCAAGGTGTCGCTGATCGGGGCCGGCATGCGGTCTCACCCCGGCGTGACGGCGACGTTCTGCGAGGCTCTGGCCGAGGCGGGCATCAACATCGACCTGATCTCCACCTCCGAGATCCGGATCTCGGTGCTGATCAAGGACACCGAGTTGGACTCGGCCGTTGCTGCGCTGCATGAGGCATTCGGGCTCGGCGGTGACGAGGAAGCGGTCGTGTACGCGGGAACCGGGCGCTAGCGACGGGAGATATAGATGGGGCAAGCGAAGCGCCGGGAGATGTCGATGGGGCGAGCGAAGCGACGGGAGATGTAGATGGTTCGCATAGGTGTCATCGGTGCGACCGGCCAGGTCGGCCAGGTCATGCGGAAGCTGTTGGCGGAGCGGGACTTTCCCGCCACCGAGGTGAGGTTCTTCGCCTCCGCCCGATCGGCAGGCAAGAAGCTGGAGTTCCGCGGGCAGGAGATCGAGGTCGAGGACTCCGAGATCGCGGACCCGTCGGGCCTCGACATCGCGCTGTTCTCTGCAGGCGCCACGATGTCCCGGGTGCAAGCGCCGCGGTTCGCGTCCGCAGGCGCGGTGGTGGTCGACAACTCGTCGGCGTGGCGCAAGGACCCCGACGTCCCGCTGGTGGTCTCCGAGGTGAACTTCGCTCGCGACGCGGGACAGCGCCCCAAGGGCATCATCGCCAACCCCAACTGCACCACCATGGCCGCGATGCCGGTGCTCAAGCCGCTGCACGACGAGGCCGGTCTGGTGCGGATGATCGCCTCGACTTACCAAGCGGTGTCGGGTAGCGGGCTGGCCGGCGTCGAGGAGCTGTTCGGACAGGCCAGCGCTGTCGTCGAAGGCAGCCAGGAGTTGGTGCACGACGGGAGCGCGCTGAGGTTCCCGGCGCCCAACAAGTACGTCGCCCCCATCGCGTTCAACGTCGTGCCCCTGGCGGGTTCGCTGGTCGACGACGGGTCCGGTGAGACGGACGAAGATCAGAAGCTGCGCAACGAAAGCCGCAAGATCCTCGGCATCCCGGACCTCGCCGTGTCAGGCACGTGCGTGCGGGTGCCGGTGTACACGGGGCATTCCCTGTCGCTGAATGTCGAGTTCTCCCAGCCGTTGTCGGTCGCACGGGCCACCGAGATCCTGGCGGCGGCGCCGGGCGTGACCTTGGTGGACGTGCCGACGCCGCTGGCCGCCGCCGGTGTGGACGAGTCTCTCGTCGGCCGGATCCGCCAGGACCCCGGAGTGCCGGACGGCCGCGGGCTGGCGCTGTTCGTGTCCGGCGACAACCTGCGAAAAGGCGCGGCACTGAACACCATTCAGATTGCAGAGCTGCTGGCCGCCGAGCTCTGACCTTGCGTCTCCGCTCCTGCCGAAATGGCATTCCGGCAGGCCTCTTCTCGATCTTTCTCTGCTGGAATGCCATTTCGGCGGCGCTTGCGACGCCGGTGGGCCTGCCGCCGCTGCAGCCCGGCCAGGCGATCAGGATCGGACCCGCGGCCGGAACCGGCACGCCGACAGGGGATTACGGCATCGGCGCGACGGACCTGTGCGAGTTCATGGAGTTCCCGGAGCAGGTCCTGCAGGTATGTGGGGACAGCTTCCGGGGCCAGGGCGTGGGCTTCGGGGGCTGGTTCTCGCCGATCGCCCTGCACGTCGAGGGCGATTCGCTCGAGGACCCGGCCGGCGTGCGCTACGACGGTGTGACCGGCGTCGACACCCCACTGCTTGCAGACCCGACGCCGCCGGGGGCATCGCAGTTGCCCGCGGGCGTGATCGAGGTCAACCGCGAGAACTACCTGATGGTGACGACCACGAAAGATCTGCGACCGCAAACCTCGCGATTGGTGAAAGCCTCTGCTGGGCAGGGCAACTGGGCGACTGTTCCGGGGTCGGAACGCGACGCGGGCTATGCGGGAGGGCGGCAATCGCAGATCAGCGGCTACTACGACCCGATCCCCAGGCCCGACTCCGAGAGCGGCTGGATCTACATCGTGGCGAATAACTTCGACCGCAGTGGGCCGGTGGTGCTCTACCGGGCCACACCGCAGTCGTTCACCGACCGGGCCATGTGGCAGGGCTGGGCCGACGGCCGGGGCTGGGGGCATGAGCCGACGCCGTTGTGGTCGGACCGGGTGGGGGAGATGAGCGTGCGCCAGATTGACGGCGAAACGGTGCTGTCGTACTTCAACGCCAGCACCGGGAACATGGAGATGCGCGTCGCCGACGACCCGACGCTGCTGGGCACCGCGCCGGCCACGACGGTCGTCTTCGCCACCGTGTGGCCCGAACCCGTCGAGTACCTTCCGCCGCCGGAGGTCAATCGCCTTGCGCAGCCGTACGGCGGCTACATCTCACCGGGTTCCACGCTCGACGCGGTGCGGGTGTTCGTCAGCCAGTGGAATACCGCGGCCGGTGACGGAACTCCGTATCGGGTCATCCAGTTCGCCGTGAACCCGTTCAAGCCCTGGTGAACGTCCTGATCTGGATGCTCGGTCCGCAGTGACGCCAGATTCCTGCGATTATCCGCGTCGCACGTCACCTGATACTCAGGGCGACTTGCTTCCTGCGGCACCGTCGCTGCCGCCCGGTGTTCCGCCGGTGCCGCCTTGACCGGCCGTGCCGGTGCCGGGGTTCGTGGTATTGCCGTCGCCGCCGGATCCACCGTCTCCGCCGCTGCCGGTACCGACACCGTTGCCACCGTTACCGCCCCTTCCGCCGGTGGCATCATGCTCGGCTGTAGAGGCGTGGGTGTTTGCATCCCCGCCGTTTCCGCCGGGCCCGCCGTCCGCGTTACCGGAGAGGGCGTCGCCGCCCCTGCCCCCGTTACCGGCGATGGCCACCCCCTCCCCTGAGACCGTAGCGTTGCCGCCAAAGCCCGCACCGCCGCCGGCGCCCGCGCCGCTGTCGCCCCCATCGCCGCCTTCACCGGCGGTGGCGTCACCGTCGCCGAAGACCTGTGCGCCACCGTGGTTGGCGCCGTCGCCGCCAACTCCGCCAGCGGCGTCGCCGCCGTCGCCTGCGTTACCGGCGGTGGCGTTTCCATTGCCTTCGACATAGGTGCCGCTGCGGGTAGGGGAAAAACCGGCTTGAAAACCGCCGTCGCCGCCATTGCCGCCACCGCCGCTGTTGCCGCCGTTGCCTGCGTTACCGGCGGTGGCGTTTCCGTTGCCACCCACGCCCGCGCCGAACTGGCCGCCGCCGTCGCCGCCGTCACCGCCCCCCGCAGTGTTGCCGCCGTTGCCCGCGGTACCGGAGGTGGCGTTTCCGTTGCCTTGGGTGAAGGCTCCAACGTTGGCTCCGCCGTTGCCGCCGTCGCCGCCGCCGCTGCTGTTGCCGCCGTTGCCTGCGTTGCCGGAGATAGCGTTACCGTCGCCGTCCGATGCTCGAGCCAGTGCGCCGAGGGTGGTCTGCGTGCCGTTCTCCAGACGCCCGGCGTTGCCGCCGTTGCCCGCGTTGCCGGAGCCGGTGTCACCGCCGTTGCCCCCGCTACCGCTGGCGGCGTCTGCATTATTTGACATCGCGTAGCCGCCGTCGCCGCCGTCTCCGCCGTCGCCGCGAGGTGTGCTGCCGCCCCGGCCGCCGCTACCGGCGATGGCGTTCCCAAAATTGAACGCGGCGTTGCCCCCATCGCCGCCGTTGCCTGCCGGGCCGCCGCCGAAGATGCCGAACAGGCCGGGGGCAGCGTTGCCGCCGTTGCCGCCGCGGCCAGCGACGGCGTCATTGATCAACAATCCCGGATCGTCGAGGTCGCCGCCGCCGATGCCGCCGTTGCCGCCGCGGCCGGACCATAAGCCAGCTCTGCCGCCGTCACCGCCGTCGGTGGCTACAGAGATCCGATTCCCGGCCTGGTCGTATACAGCGTCCAGCCCGTTGCCGCCGTTGCCGCCGTTGCCGAACAGCGACCCGCCGTTGCCGCCATTGCCGCCGTTGATGCCGTTGCCTCCGTTGCCCCACCACAGACCGCCGTTTTGCCCGTCGGGGTTCGCGGCGGTGCCGTCGGCACCGTTGCAGATCAACCCGCAGGAAGCGGGCCGCGTCACCGCAGCCGCACGGATCATCGCGTTGGTGCTCGGCGGTGTGTTGGATCCATTCAATGAATCGGCGTCGCAGCTGAGGATCATGTCGCAGGGATCTCCTGGCGGGCCGAGTGGCAGAGTCTTATCTACCGACGCCAGCGTGACGGCAGCGGTCACCGGTCCCGGCGTTGGTGGAGTGGCCAACATCAGTCCGATACCGACCATTACGACTGCACCCACTCCGGTGGCCACACACTGGCGAGCTGTTGTTCGCGGCGTACACGATGCGGTATTCCGGCGTTTGGACATGTTCAGCCCCCTTTTCGGTGGGTCGGAAAGTCTGCGTCATTCGCGGACAATGAGCTGACCCACACGCGCAGTGTCATCCGGGCCGAGACCGGCGGCGTACGTAGCGCGCTACTGCAAACTTTCCGGTGATCAAAACGCGCTACTGAATCGCGGGGAACGGCAAGTTAACTGAGTGATCCCGCGCTTCGCGTTATCGCGCGTCGGTCGTCAGCGCGTTCCGGTTCGCGCGGTGTAGCCGCGGCGCCCGTCGGGGTCGACGTCGTCCTGGAAGACCCGCTCTGCGCCGAGGCTGCGCTCGAGCATCTCATAGGCGATTTGGGGTAGGAATCTGCGCCCGGTCAACACCACAGCCCCGAGGGATCGCGGGACGACCACCCGCGGCTTGGGCTTCTTGATCAAGCCCAGGACCGCTTGCGCGACGTCGCCGGGTTCGATGTTCTTGAATCCGCGGGCATGCCCGACACCGTCGACCATCTCCGTGTTCGTCAGGTTGGGCATCACGGCCGAGAAGTGCACGCCGCTGCGGCGGTTCTCCAGCCGGATGGCGTCGGTGAAGCCGAGCACCGCGTGTTTGGTCGCCGAATACGTGGCGATCCCGGGTACGGGCATCACTGCGCTGGTCGACGCGATGTTGATGATGTGCCCGCGCCGGCGAAGAAGCATCCGCTCCGCAGCGAGTTTCGTACCCAGCATCACGCCGTAGGCGTTGACCGCGAGGAGTTGCTTGGTCACCGCGTCCGCCTCGTCGACAGCCGGGCCGACCGCGATGATGCCTGCGTTGTTGACCAGGACATCGACGGGTCCCAGATCGTTCTCGACGCTGTCGAGGAACGCGGCGAACGAGTGTTCGTCGGTGACGTCGAGGTGATGGGCCGCAGCCAGTCCCACCTGCAGGGCCGCAGCGGTGGCCTCGGCCTCGTCGAGGTCGCCGATCACCACCGTGGCGCCCCGCCGGTGCAGCAGGGTGGCGGTGGCCAGCCCGATGCCCCGGGCACCCCCGGTCACCGCGATTGTCAGCCCGTCGACGCGTTCGTTGCCTGCCATGGGACCCCCGGGTGATTGAGATGCTGAGGCCACACTGGCAGAGGCCAGGAGCTTTCACAGCGGATTCATAGCGGATTCAGAACGGACCCATCGGTTCGGGCCGGACGATCGACGCATGAGCGAACCCACGACGACGCCTGAGAACTCCGAACCTGAGACGGGCCCCGTGCTGACCCCGCCGCCCGCCCCGGTGACCGGACCGGCCGCGGCGGTCGCCGAGCCGCCGCGGCCGGTGTACATCCAGGAGTCCAGCCGACTGAACAAGGCGGCAGCCTGGGTCGGCATCGTCGCCGGAGTGGTGTTCATCGTGGCGGTGATCTTCGGCTCCGGTTTCATCGTCGGCAAGCACTCGGGCAACAACGGCTGGCGCGGACACGACCGCGGGCACGAGATGATGCAGCGACCCGGCCCGGCGATGTTCCCGATGGGCCCGCGCGGCGACTTCGAGCGGGGTCCCGGCTTCGCCGGACCGTTCGGACCCGGCGGTCCGATGATCGAGATGCCACGCGGGCCGGGCGGGTCAGCTGGACCCGGCAACGCGGACACCACCACCCCCACACCTCCGCGCCCCTGATTGCCCTTCTCCTCGGGGTGGATCGACCGGCTTTTCGGGTACCCCGCATCGAGGACGTGACGGCGGCACAGCCCTGGAGCCGCCCAGCCCGAGGAGAGAAACATGACTGAGAAGATCGCGACGACCGATGGCGGCGCTCCGGTACCCAGCGTCGAGCATTCACTGAGCGTCGGCCCGGACGGCCCGATTCTGCTCCAGGACCACTACCTGATCGAGCAGATGGCCAACTTCAACCGCGAGCGGATCCCGGAGCGGCAGCCCCACGCCAAGGGCGGCGGCGCGTTCGGAACCTTCGAGGTGACCAACGACGTCAGCCAGTACACCAAGGCGGCGGTTTTTCAGCCCGGGACCAAGACCGAGATGGTCGCCCGGTTCTCCACCGTGGCGGGTGAGCGCGGCAGCCCAGACACCTGGCGTGATCCCCGGGGCTTCTCGCTGAAGTTCTACACGTCAGAGGGCAACTTTGACATGGTCGGCAACAACACCCCGGTGTTCTTCGTGCGCGACCCGATGAAGTTCCAGAACTTCATCCGCAGCCAGAAGCGGATGGCGGCTAATAACCTGCGTGACCACAACATGCAGTGGGACTTCTGGACGCTGGTGCCCGAGTCGGCCCACCAGGTGACGTGGTTGATGGGCGACCGCGGCATCCCGAAGTCGTGGCGGCACATGAACGGCTACTCCAGCCACACGTACAGCTGGGTCAACGCCGGCGGCGAGATGTTCTGGGTGAAGTACCACTTCAAGACCGACCAGGGCGTCGACTTCCTAACCCAGGAGGACGCCGACCGGATCGCCGGTGAGGACGCCGACTACCACCAGCGGGATCTCTACGACACGATCGAGGCGGGCGACTTCCCGACGTGGTCGCTGAAAATGCAGATCATGCCGTTCGAGGACGCGAAGACCTACCGATACAACCCGTTCGATCTGACCAAGGTGTGGCCGCACGCCGACTATCCGCTGATCGACGTCGGCACGATGACGTTGAACCGCAACGTCGTCGACTATCACGCCCAGATCGAGCAGGCGGCGTTCGAGCCGAACAACATCGTGCCCGGCACCGGGCTGAGCCCGGACAAGATGCTGCTGGCCCGGGGCTTCTCCTACGCCGACGCGCATCGCGCCCGGCTTGGCGTGAACTACAAGCAGATTCCGGTCAACGAGCCCAAGGTCGAGGTCAACGCTTATTCCAAGGACGGCGCGATGCGGATCAAGCTCGCCACCGATCCCGTCTACGCACCCAACTCCATGGGCGGACCGGTGGCCGACGATCCCAAGCGGGTCGCCGAGGCGCACTGGGCCTCGGACGGTGACATGGTCCGCACCGCCTACACGCTGCGACCCGAAGATGATGACTGGAGTCAGGCGGGCACCCTGGTCCGGGAGGTTCTCGACGACGACGCTCGGGAGCGCTTGGTGGGCAACATCGTCGGCCATGTCTCCGACGGGGTGAAGGAGCCGGTTCTGTCCAGGGTGTTCGAGTACTGGCGCAACGTCGACCCGGACCTCGGCAAGAAGGTCGAGGAGGGCGTCCGCGCCGGCGGCTAGGACATCCACTGGACGAATTGCACGATGATGCCGTTCGCCGGGCACCCGAAGGTCTGCGGCGGCATCGGCGACGGATGGAAGGCCTTGTGATCGATGGTCTTCAACGCGGTGGCCACGGGCTTGCTGGCCGCGGTTCAAAAGTATCCCGCAGAAAAGTGAGGGAATCCGGGTGGCTGGCCACTCCTAGCTGATGAACGCGGCAGAGCGTCGCGACGACATAGCAAGGAGATAGCCATGAACACGAACATCACCAGGCGCATCACCGCCGCCGCCACCCTGGCACTCGGCGCAGGCGCCGCCGCGCTGGGCATGCTCGCCGCCCCCGCGGCACAAGCCGTCCCCATGACGTTCGCCCAGGCCTGCACCACTACCCACGGTTGGGTTGCGACGGTCGTCGGCGCGGGCATCGAGGAATGCCACTGGCAGGATCCCAACACCGGCAACGAGTGGATTCGGAAGAGCCCGATCGGCGCCCCGGCCCAGTCGGTCTCCGGCACCCCGTTCGGCCAGGGCTGCGTCATCACGCAGGGTTGGGTCGCGACGGTCGTGGCCGCGGGCATCGAGGAATGCCACTGGCAGGACCCAGACGGCAACGAGCACGTCATCTCGAGCCCGCTGCCCAAGAAGCCCGTCGTGAAGGTTCCCCAGGTGCCCCAGGCCCCTCGATCCGTCGGCTAACCGCCCCGTCGACACTGCGGGGAGATCGCGATGCCAACCGTTTTCGCGATCTCCTTGCAGTTTCGGCGCTGGGCGCCGGTTAGCCTGGCCGGTATCGAGCGGCCCGCCGGGCGGGCAGGGAGGCCGTCATGACCAAGCTATTCATCGCCGACCGATCGGCACGGGTGAGCTCCGGACTTGCGGGCGCCGCGATGGTCGCCGGGGCGGGAATCGAGTACTCCGCCGATCCGGCCTACGTGTGGAACGGTCGACCCTCGCGGAACCGGCGGGTCGCGCTGGTCAGCGGAGGTGGGGCGGGCCACGAACCGATGCACGCCGGCTTCGTCGGAACCGGGGGTCTGGACGCGGCCTGCCCCGGCGAGATCTTCACGTCGCCGCACAATCGGCAGATCTATGTCGCCTGTGCGAAAGTCGCCCTCCGCGAAGGGGTCCTACAGATTGTGAAGAACTACACGGGAGACGTGCTGAACTTCTCGATCGCCGCGGAGCGGCTGCGGGCCGACGGCGTTCCCGTCGAGCAGGTGCTGGTCGACGAGGACTGGGGTTCACGCGATGTCGGGGAGGTGGGCAGGCGGGGAACAGCGGCAACCGTGGTGGTTGAGAAGGTACTCGGCGCGGCCGCCGACGCCGGCCTAGGCCTGCAGGAACTCGCCACTCTCGGAAGGACTCTGGTCGCTCAGTCCCGGACCATCGCGGTTGCCGCCGAAGCTCATCGCAACCCCAGCGCTTCCGGTGATCGTGCCTTCGACGTACCGGACGGCGAGCTGGAGTACGGCGTGGGCATTCACGGGGAGCCGGCGCGCGAGCGGATACCGGCGACCGATCTCCCCACGCTGGTGGCCCGGATGGTCGACGAGCTCACCGCGGACATGTCGGTGCCCGACGGTGTCGTGGTCCTGGTGAACGGACTCGGCGGAACCGGGCAGCTGGAACTTCTGCACGTCGCCGATGAGGTGGGACGGTCCCTGGCCGGCAGGGGAATTCAGATTCGGAGCATGGTCGCCGGTGCGTACTGCACCGCGCTGGACATGCGTGGGCTGAGCCTCACCTTGGTGGCGTCGAGCCCCCGGTGGCTGGGCTACTGGCTCGCCGACCACGACACCGCCGCACTGCCCACTCCGCGAGCCTTCTCCGCGAGCACCGAAAAAGCGTCGCCTGCAAGGGATCCCGAGCCGAATCCGCAACCGTCGCAGTGGTTGGCCGGCTTGGCAGGCGGCATCGAGCGGCGTCGCGCGCAGTTCAACGCACTCGATCAGACTGCCGGCGACGGCGATTTCGGGGACAACCTGCTGTCCGGTGCTTCCAAGGCTGTGCTCCGCAGCGCGCCCGATGGCGGCCTCGGCGTCGACGTGCGGCTCCTGGCCTCGGCGTATCTGGATGACGTGGGAGGCTCCAGCGGACCCCTGCTCGGTCTGATCCTCGGCGCTGTCGCGACGCGCATCGACGGCGTGACCGCGGCCCAGCTGCCGGCGGCGTTACTGGCCGGACTCTCGGACGCCCTGACCGCAGTGCAACGAGCCGGCGGTGCGCAGCGCGGCGATCGCACGCTCGTCGACACCCTGGCGGGCATCGTCGACGACACTGCCTCGCGTGGCCAGGACGCGCTCGACGAAGGAGCGGTCAGGTCGGCGATAGCCGCGGCAGACAGCACGCGGGATATGGTCGCGCGCCGGGGCCGGGCAGCGTACGTCGGTGAACGCGCCCTCGGGTCCCCCGACCCCGGTGCGGTGGCTGTCGCCTGGCTGACCGTCGCACTGTGGGACGCGGCGGTGGGGTCGGAGTCGGGCCTTGCCGAATCGGTGGATGCGCTTCTGCCGAACTCCTAACGCGGCCCCTGACCCGGATACGGCAGCAGCACGGCGGCCTCGAAGGTCGCACCCACGAGGACTGACCTGCCCCTCGCCCGCGGCTGGCATGATCGGACCCATGAGTATCGACGTCGTCTACACCGCAGAATCCACCGCCAGCGGAGGTGGCCGCGACGGCCACGTGAAGTCCACCGACGGCAAGATCGACCTCGACACCCGGCCGCCCAAGGAGATGGGCGGCAGCGGCGAGGGAGTGAACCCCGAACTGCTGTTCTCGGCCGGCTATGCGGCCTGTTTTCTGGGGGCGCTGCGATTGGTCGCCAAGAACGAGAAGATCGCGGTCGACGATGCGAGCGGCATCACCGCCCAGGTCGGGTTCGGTAAGGATTCCGACGGGGGCTTCGGCCTGACCGTCAAGCTGATCGGTTACCTGCCCGGCTTGGAACAGGGCGTTGCCGACGACCTGATGGAGAAGGCCCACGGCGTCTGCCCATACTCCAAGGCCACCCGCGGCAATATCGAGGTCACGCTCGCGGCCAAGGTGGTCTGAGGTGAAGGGCGTCGCCGTCGGTGTGGCGGTGGGTATGGCGCTGGCCCTTGCAGTCGCCGCGCCCGCGTCGGCCGGACCGTCCGCTCCGGGCGTGGTGAACTACGCCGTGATGGGCAAGGGGTCGGTGGGCAACATCGTGGGTGCCCGTATGACATTCGAGTGGACGTTCACCAACCCGCTGCAGTCTTTCTATGTCGACAATCCGGTGTGCAACAACTGGGCCGATGTCGGATTGCCGGATGTGTACAACGACCCCGACCTGGCGGCGTTCAACGGCGCGGTGACGCAGGAGTCCGCGACCGACATGACGCACTTCGTCAAGCAGGCAGTGGGGGTGTTCGCCACCAACGAGGCGGCGGACCGGGCCTTCGCCCGGGTCGTCGACCGCACCGTCGGCTGCAACGGTCAGACCACCGCCATGCATCTGGACAACTTCACCACCCAGGTGTGGACCTTCACCGGCGGACCGGCGAGCGCGACCGATGCGGACTGGGTCAAGCAGGAAGCGCGCACCGATCGGCGGTGCTTCGTCACCACCCGCAAGCGGGAGAACGTGCTGCTGCAGGCAAAGGTGTGCCAGTCCGGAAATGGTGGCCCCGCGGTGAACGTTCTGGCAGGGGCAATGCAGAACACCCTCGGCCAGTAGCGCGCTGCCGTAACGACCGATGAATTCGGGTACACGTAACCCTTGTGTCACTCGTTAATCGCGAGACATTGTCGGTGCGCTCTGGAAGATGGACCTAAGGCAGCGATCGATCACTACCCGGAGGGCGGCTGATATGGCTCGCACGATGGCATCCGACTGCGTCGCCGACTGTGCTGAAGAACCACTGACCAGCGCGTCCGCGGGTCAAGTCCAGGGACGTGGTGTACGACGTCGTCGTGTGATTCTTCGAGGTGATGGTTCAGGCGGTCAGTGCCGCGG